>NZ_FNCN01000098.1 GCF_900100605.1 Sinosporangium album
CGATCTTTCCAAGTGGGAGCGCGGCCTCGCTCGTCCCGGGTCGGAGACAATGCGCCGTCTGGACGACCTGTACGGCGCGGGCGACCGGCTTGCGGAGCTTTACTCCGTAGTTGCGGAAGTCGACCAATTGCGTACTCTGGGAAGAAAAGATAGTGATAAGGAGAATGCCACGGAACGCCGCCGCCTTCTGCAATTCGCTGCCGCAGGTCTCGGCTCCAGTGTCATCGGTCTCACCGGTGAACCGGTCCGCCAGCTCCTCGACATGGCCGTCCAGCAAGAGGAACGCGACCTGGACGATTGGGAGCTGACCTGCTCCGACCATCTGTATGCGATGCGCACCCGTCCCTCCGCCCAGGTCGCCATCGATCTTGTGGCCGACCTGTTCTTGCTGCACCGGCAGATGGACATCGCCCGTGCAGACGAAGTGCCCGAGCTCCAGCGCGTCGCCGCGGCGCTGTCCTCCATCCAGGCGAATGTGCTCACGCGCTTGGGCGAGCACGGCTCGGCGATCCGGTGGTGGCGTACGGCGCGTGCCGCGGCTGACGCCTCCGGAGAGCAGGCGACGCGTGTCCTGGTGCGCGATATGGAGGCCGGGAACGGCCTGTACGGGCAGCGCGACCTCCAGACGGTTCTGTGCCTTGTGGATTCCGCGGAACGGATCGCAGGTGGGCCCACCGTCGACTTGTTGAGCACGCGGGCGAAGGCACTGTCCCTGCTCGGCAGGCATGACGATGCCCACCGCATAGTGGCCGCGATGCACTCTCTTACGGATCAAGGCGTCACCGCCGATCGGTTCGGGTTCTGGAGTGCTAACCAAATCCACTTCACCGAGAGCTGGGTATACGCCGGGGCAGGCTATGAGGACCGGGCCGGTACGGCCCGGAATGAAGTACTCGCCAGGACACGTGACCACTGCCGCAGCACCAACGTCATGCTTCACCAGGCGCTGTGCATGGTGGCTCGGAACGGGATCGACGAGGGCATGCGTTACGCGGCCCAGGTAGTCGACTCGCTCGGCGGCTCCTACCTCAGCCACCACGT
>NZ_FNCN01000039.1 GCF_900100605.1 Sinosporangium album
TCCTGCGAGGTGGCCGGGGGGCCTTCTGCGGGATGACTGGGAGAGGTTCGACGGGATGTGGAAGAGCGTGCTGCGGGAGTGGTTCGAGGACGAGGCCGACTAGTCCTCCGGGCGAGCGCGCGTCGCCCGGAGGACCGCCTCCGGCGTTGAGTCGCCTGAGTCGCCTCAGTCGGCTCAGTCGGCTCGGTCGGAGAGCACGGTCACGGCGATCGCCGCGGTGTCGTCGCCCGCGAACCCGCCCGCGTTCTCCGCCACCGCGAAGCGCGGGTCGTCCACCTGCCGCTGTCCCGACTCGCCGCGCAGCTGCTGGGTCAGTTCGATGAGCTGGGCGAGGCCCGTCGCCGCGATCGGGTGCCCCCGCGACTGGAGGCCCCCGCTCGGGTTGACCGGAAGCCGTCCGCCCAGCCGCGTGTCGCCGGCCGCCACCAGGTCGGCTCCGCGCCCCGGCTCGGCGAACCCGAGCTCCTCGTACGCCAGGAGCTCGTTGAACGAGGTCGAATCGTGGACCTCCGCGACGCCGATGTCCTCAGGGCCGATCCCGGCCTGGGCGTAGGCCCGGCGGGCCACCGCCTCGATGCTGGACTGCCCCGGGGAGCCCAGGCCGCCCATGCCGATGGCGGTCCCGCGCACGTGGACGGGACGGCTCGCGCCGGGGCGGCGCTTCCGGGTGGTGAGGACCACGGCGGTCGCGCCGTCGCTGATCGGAGAGCACATCAGCGCCGTGATCGGAGAGACGATCACACGCGATTCCAGCACGTCCTCCACGGACAGCGGTTTGCGGTTCTGCGCCATCGGGTTCAGGCCGGCGTGCTGCCGGTTCTTCACCGCGATCTCGGCCAGGGAGCGGGGATCCAGGCGGAACCTGTCGGCGTAGCGCTTGATGCGCTCGGGATAGATCGACGCGACGAACACGCTCTGCCGTCCCACGTCGATGCCCGCCTCGGCGACGCGGTCGACGTCCGCGCAGCCGTTCAGCGCCCGATAGGCCGCCGTACGGTCCTCCGCGAACAGCTTCTCCACGCCCATGACCAGCGCGGTGTCCGCCTGGCCCGCTCGCAGTGCCATCACCGCGAGGTGGAAGGCGCTGCTTGAGGAGGCGCAGGCGTTGTCGACGTTGAACACCGGCGTGCGGGACATGCCCAGCTCCCGGAACACGGTCTGGCCCACCACGCTGACCTGCCCCGTGGTCAGGGATCCGGCCACGTTCGAGGCGAAGGCGATGTCGATGTCGGCGAGGTCGACACCGCTGTCGGCCAGGGCCAGCTCGACCGCTTCACTGCCCAGCTGCTTGAGGGATCTGCCCAGGTGCCTGCCGAAGGCGGTCATGCCGACACCGGCGATCACGACCTCGGTCATCCGCGCCGCCCGTAGGTGCGGGTGAACGCCTCGACTCCCGCAGGGAAGTTGCCCCGTCGCATCGCGTCCCAGTGCACCGCCCTGTCGAGCAGCATGGCGTCGCTCAGAGGCAGGTCCGCGCCGTCGAGGATGGAGCGCTTGGCGGCGGCCACGCCGATCCGGCCCGCCTTGGCGGCCACCTGCCCCGCGAAGGTCTCGGCGCGCTCCAGGGCGCCGCCGGAGTCGCACAGTTCCTCGACGATCCCCAGGTCGCGGGCCTGGGACGGCGTCACCGGCTTGGCTTCCAGGATGAACCTGAGCGCCCGCGCGGGTCCCATGAGGCGGGCGAGGAACTGGCTGCCCCCTCCGCCGCTCGGCAGAGCGCCGAACAGGTCCATCTCCGGGACCCCGATCTTGATCCGGTCGTCGTCGGCGGCGACGCGCAGATCGCACGCGGCGGCGAGTTCCAGCCCGCCCGCCAGGGTGTGCCCGTCCATCGCGGCGACCACCAGCAGGTCGCTGCGGCGGATCCGGACGCACAGGCGGCGGAACCGGTCCATCGTGCGGTTGAAGACCTCGACCAGCCCCGCCGTACCGATCTCGCCGACCGTTTCGCTCATCCATGTCGCGTCGGCGCCGGCGGAGAACACCCGCAGGGCGCTGCCCAGCACCACGGCCGACACCGACTCATCGCGTTCCGCCTCGTCCAGGGCGGACTCCAGACTGTCGAGGAACGCCGGATCGATGGCGTTGACAGGCGGGAACTCCATTAGCCATGTCTGGACACCGTCGGCCGACCGCACGTGCAGCTTGCCCGTTGACTCACTCACTCCCGTTACCTCCCGGGGCGTCATATGCGCCGGCAACCCGGCAAGGTAACCGTATAGCAAATTCACATCAAGTGTGTCTAGGATGTAACAAGCCTCGTCGGGGCTTCAGGCCTGCCGTCTGGAGCAGTTCGCCACGACGAGAAGGGAGCTTCTACCTGTGCCATCGAAATTGCCGCTGACCTTGGCCTGCTGGGACTACGACCGGACCAACGCCCTGTTGACCGGACGCGTCCGCGCGGAGGGGATCGAGCTCAACTACCTGCCGATGATGATGCCGGAGCCCGCGTTCCGGATGCTGCGCCACGGTGAGTTCGACATCGCCGAGATGTCCCTGTCCTGGTATGCGCGCACCGTGACCCAGACGTCCCGGCCGTTCATCGCGATCCCGGTCTTCCCCTCGCGGATGTTCCGCCACTCCTGCGTCTATGTGAACGCCGACTCGGGCATCAAGGAGCCGGAGGACCTCAAGGGCAAGCGCGTCGGGTGCCCGGAATACCAGATGACCGCCGCGGTGTGGCTGAAGGGCATCCTCGCCGACCGGCACGGCGTCCCGGTGAACAGCGTCGGCTACCTCACCGGCGGGCTTGAGCAGTCCGGCCGTACCGAGACGCCGATGAACCTGCCCGCCGACATCCGGATCGAGGCCATCGGCCCCGACCAGACCCTCTCCGCCATGCTGGCCTCGGGAGAGATCGACGCGCTGTACACCGCCCACGCCCCGTCGTCGTTCACCGGAGACGGCGAAGGGCCGGTGCGGCGGCTCTGGTCCGACCCCATCGCGGTCGAACAGCACTACTTCGCCGAGACGGGCATCTTCCCGATCATGCACGTCATCGTGATCCGCCAGGACGTCTACGAGGCACACCGCTGGGTGGCGCGATCCCTCATGAAGGCCTTCGAGGAGGCGCGCGACATCGCACGGGCCGAGTTGTTCGAGTCGACGGCGCTGAAAACGATGCTGCCCTGGCAGCCTCTCTGGGCCGAGCAGTCGCGCGCCCTGCTCGGCGGTCAGTTCTGGCCATACGGCCTGCGCGAGAACGAGAAGGTCCTGGATACATTCCTGCGCTACTCGTTCGAGCAGGGATTGTCGGAACGCCGCCTCGCGCCGGAGGAGCTGTTCGCTCCCGAGACGCTCGACGTGGCGGTCATCTGATGGGGGCGCCGGTGGAGGCGGGTGCCTCGTTCTTCGACAGCGCCGAACCCATCCAGCCGTTCGACCCGATCATCTTGGCCGGGGATCCGACGTGGCGCCAGTTCGTGATCCCCGATGCGAGGGCGGTCCGTGCGCCGCGCGGAGAGCCGGACGACCTGGTATGGGCCGGAGCCGCCGACATCGCGCGTTGGCATGCCGCGGGTCGGATCGACACGGCGGCCGTCATACGAGCGTTCCTCGACCACGCCGCCGCGGCCCCCTCGGTGATCAACGCCTTCGTCACCGAGACCTTGGCCCACGCCGACCTCGCTGGAGAGCCCGACGGCAGGCTCGCGGGGGTCCCCGTCGGCCTGAAGGACGCGATCGACGCGGCGCGGGTCCCGTCGATGTGCAGTTCGCCCGTCTTCAAGGACAGGATCCCCGACGAGGACGCCCCTGCCTGGGGGCGTCTCCGGAAAGCCGGCGCGCTGCTGGCCGGCAAGACCGGCATGCCGCAGTTCTCCGGGGCGATGTCCACGAACGAGTTCAATGGACCGGTCGTGAACCCCTGGACCCTCCAGCATGACTCGGGCGGTTCGAGTAGTGGATCGGGGGCGGCCGTCGCGGCCGGACTGTGCACGATCGCGCTGGGCACCGACACCGGAGGGTCGGTCCGGATCCCGGCCGCGTGCTGCGGTGTCGTCGGCTTCAAGCCGACGTTCGGCACGGTGTCCACGGACGGGGTGTTCCCGATGTCCCCCAGCCTGGACCAGGTCGGGCCCATCGCGCGCAGTGTGCGTGACTGCGCGCTGGCCGTCGATCTCATGACGGGCTCGCAGCTCGAACGCGCGGCCCTCAGCGGTGAGGGCGCCGACCTGCGCGGCCTGCGGGTGGGGGTTCCCCGGAGCTGGCTGCCGGTGTTGCAGCCGGCGGTCTCCGCCGCGTTCGAGGAGGCGCTGAGTCAGCTGGAAGAGCTCGGAGCGGAGGTCTTCGACGTCGACCTGCCCGAAATGGAAGGGCTCATCGAGGTCAACCGCACGTTCGCCCATGGTGAGCAGGCGAGGATACATGACCCCCTGCGCATGCTGCCGGGCTACTCGGACGGGCTGCGGAAGTACACCGACCGCGGACGGCCGGTCACGGTGGCGCGATACCGCACGGCGCAGCGGGAACGCATCGAGCTGACCCGTCGCGCCGGTGAGGTCTGGCGGCAGGCGGACGTCCTCGCCTGGCCCACCCTGGCCTATACGGCTCCGCCGGTCGGCGCGACGGAAGTCGTGGTCGGGGACACCCGATACCCGGCGGCCACGCAGATGGTCTACATGAACGCGGCGTTGAACGTCACCGGTTGGCCGGCGATCAGCGTGCCCTGCGGGTTCGATCACCAGGGTTTGCCGATCGGGTTGCAGGTCACCGCCCCGCCGGCCAGGGACGACCTCGTGTGCTTCGTCGCCGCGGCCTACGAGGGCGCGACCGAGCACCATACGGTCCGCCCGCCGTGGGCGCGCTGAGACGCCGTCTCATCCGCGACCGCTGATCACGGCCGGGGAAGGGAATCGTGCCCGCCGGGCCTCGCGAGGCCCGGCGGGCGGCGTTCCCGGAGATCCCCGGCCGGCGCCTGTCAGGGGTCGGTCTTTTTCTTGGAATACAACGTGATCACGGTTTCGGAAGAGGCGCGTGATCCCGCTTTCGGGCTCTGCGACTGGACCACCCAATTTCGGTCCCACACCATAAGCCGTTTCTGGCCGGTCGCGTCCACCTCCCTCAGGCGGTAGAAACCGGCGGCCTGGAGCCTGTCCTGTGCGCGCTGGTGGTTCATGCCCACCACATTGGGGATGACCTTGACTTTGTCCGCCTTCGCCGGAGCCTCGGGCGCCTCCGGCGCGGCGGGCGCGGCGGGCGCGGCCGGGGCGTGGGCCTCGGCGGCGTCCGGCGCCGCGGGTGCGGCGGGCGCCGCCTGGGCCGGAGCCGGCGGGGGAGTGGCGGTCACCGTGGCGAACACGGTGACGGCGGGGGCGGACTGCGCCGGCGGAGTGCTCCCGCAGGAGACCGTTGCCAGGGCCGCGAGTGCGAGGACGCAGAGTCGGGACGTCGCTGTGGAGGCAGCCTCTTTCCAGGTCATGGTGTTGCCCTTCCTCATTGTTTCAGGGGTAAGGGGAAACGCGTTCTCCTCTAGCACACTATCCGCGGGATGCGTCGGGCGGGCCTCCTTTCCGGCGACGGTAAGGAGGCGGAACCCGTCGTGGGAATGCCTTTCTCGCTTCTAGCCCGAATACAGAAATATGTGCTCTGAGTTGGAAATCTAAGGAAATTCCCAGGTGGCGGGAGGTCGGAACGGCCGCGGTCCCGCTGCGGTCCCGACGTGTTCCCACCGCGGTTCCGACGTGTTCCCCCGGGTCAGCCGTTGCCGTCGAGGAGGCCGGCGTCGTGGACGAGAAGGGCGATCTGCACCCGGTTGTTGAGGCCGAGCTTGGCCAGGATGCTCGATACGTGCGTCTTGACCGTGGGCAGGCTGACGTGCAGCATCGCCCCGATCTCGGCGTTCGACCGGCCCTGGCCGACCGCGACGGCCACCTCGCGCTCCCTGTCGCCGAGGCCGTCGAGGCGCCGCCGGGCCCGGGTCCGGCGCAGGTCCACGCCGGGTTCGGCGACGCGAGCGATGAGACGGCGCATCACCGAAGGGGAGAGCGCCGGGCGGCCCCGTGCGACCTGGCGCACGGCGGCCACGATCTCACCCGGCGGGGTGTCCTTCAACAGGAATCCGGCGGCCCCGGCGCGCAGCGCGCGCAGCACATGCTCGTCGGCGTCGAACGTGGTGAGGATGATGACCTCCGGCGCCGGCGTGAGGGCGCGGAGCCGCTCGGTGGCCGTCAGACCGCCCATCACCGGCATCCGGATGTCCATGAGCACCACGTCGGGCCGGCGGGCCTCCACCAGAGGCAGCGCCTGCGAGCCGTCGCCGGCCTCGCCCACGATGCGGATGTCGGCGGCCGGGGCCAGCATCATCGCGAGCCCGGCCCGCACCAGCGGGTCGTCGTCGACGATGAGGAGGTCCACCTGGTCGGCCTCTGCGGCGGTCACGAATGCCAGGGTAGCCATGCCGACACCTGCCAGCCACCCGCCGAGGTGGGACCGTACGCCAGGCGGCCCCCCAGGAGGGCGACCCGCTCGCCGAGTCCGACCAGGCCGACGCCGCCCCCCTCGGAGGGGCCGGACGCCCGATCGACGGGCTCGGCCCCACGCGCCGCGACGGCACCGACCGGGCCCGCCGCGCCGGGGTCGGCCGCATCCGCTCCGGGGCCCGGCTTCCGGGCGGTCGCCGTACGGCTCTCGGGGGCCGTGGCCGGGAGAGTGCTGCGGACCTCGACGGTAAGCCCCTCACCGGGAGCGCCGCGCACCAGGACGTGCGCCGCCGCGCCCGGCGCGTGCTTGCGGACGTTCGTCAGCGACTCCTGGACGATCCGGTAGACCGTGCGCCCCGCGACCTCGGGGATGGCGTCCGCCAGGTCCTCGTCCACCGACACCCGCGTCCCGGCCT
The DNA here is from genome assembly GCF_900100605.1 of Sinosporangium album. Classification (GTDB taxonomy): domain Bacteria; phylum Actinomycetota; class Actinomycetes; order Streptosporangiales; family Streptosporangiaceae; genus Sinosporangium; species Sinosporangium album. The sequence continues at coordinate 6,836 of NZ_FNCN01000039.1, forward strand.
CGGCGGCCTCGGCGGCGAGTTCGCGGACATCGGCCAGAGTCGGCTGGGGCAGCTCGCCGACGGGGGCGCGCAGGATGCCGATGACCTCGCGCAGGTCCTGCAGGGCCCGGTGCGCGTTCTCGCGGATCACCTCGGCGGCGCGTGCGACCTCCTCAGGCGAGGCGTCACGGTTGTAGCCCAGCGCCCCGGCGTGGACGCTCAGCAGGGACAGCCGGTGCCCGAGGACGTCGTGGATCTCCCGGGCGAGCGTGTCGCGGACGGCGTGCTGCGCCTGCTCGGCGCGGAGCCGCGCCTCGGTCTCGGCCCGCGCGGCACGGTCGCGCAGCGACAGGATGAGCTGACGGCGGTGATGGATGAACAGGCCCCAGCCGACGGCTGCGCTGTAGGCCGACACCCCGATGAGCCAGGTGGTCAGGGCGGAGTCCCCCGGGTAGAGACGGAACGCGACAAAAACGACCCCACTGAGCTGGGTGAGTCCGAACACGCGGACGCTGACGAGGGGCGGCCGGTGCACCGCGACCGTGAACACGGCCACGAGCGCCGCCCCGCTGACGAACTCGGAATACGTCGAGACCGCGATCAGCACGATCGCGAGCGTGACCGGTCGGCGCCGCCGCACCCACACCGCCGCACAGCCGAGGACGCCCGTGAGCTGGTCCACGGCAAGGATCACCTCCTGATGCGGCGGCATGGGGGCATCGGCGCGTTCGGCGGCGGCGAGTAAGCCCACGAGTACGGCGAATGCGAACAGGCCGGTGTCGACCGCCCAGTCACGCAGTCCTCTCCGGCGCGGCGGCGTGCTCGTCACGGGAAGCTCGTCTCCTCGCCCAGAGAGCCCTGGGGGTGATGATGGGGTTCGCCCAAGGAGCCTGATCATTCTCGGGCCCGCCGGGAGGCCAGCAGCATAAGGGCTCCCAGGCCGGCCACGCCCAGGTTGGCGTAGAGCTCGTAGCCGTCGAAGACCGGCGCCGGTTCGATGACGTGGCGGTTGAGCGCGTTGAGCACCAGGCCCATCAGGGGCTGGGCGGCCACATGGTCGAGGGCCCCGCTCACCCCCACTACGACGAGGAGGAAACCGGCGAAAGTCAGGGGATTCCGCATGCCGACGACGCTAGAGGCGCGCCCGCCGCGGGTCATCGGTCATGAGGAGCGCCGAATCCGACCGAAGTATGACTCGGACCGGCGGCACGCCGACCGCGGTCAGCCCTCGACAAGGATCTCGAAGCCGTCGCCCGTGACGACCTGGCCGGCGCGGATCTTGCACGCCTTGCGCAGCTCCACCTGCCCGTCCACCATGACGTGGCCTTCGGCCACCAGGCGCTTGGCCTCGCCTCCCGTGTCGGTGACGCCGCAGTATTTCAGCAGGTCGCACAGGGCGATGTGGTCGGTGGCCAGAGTGAAGATCTCACGCACCCCCCAAGCATAGAGGGGCACGCGGATCCCGCCGCGACGTCGTCCCCCGGTACGGCACGGCCCCGGCGCACGCAGTACCGGGAATCGGAAACCGGGCTGAACCACAACGGATCTTCAGCGCTTATGCTGCCAAGAGAGGCGGTCGAGTCGACGGGCGTCGCCGGACGCACCCGCGGCCGCCTCGGCGAGGCCACGAGTACGGCTCGCGTGCACCTCCTGCTGTTGCCCTTGAGACGCCGCGGAGAGGAGACGCAGATGAGCGTCCCGAGCAGCCCTGTACCCGTTCCGGTCCCGGATTCCGTGCGCGAGGAGTTGTCGAGCCCGGAGTTCCAGGCCGATCCCTATCCCGTGTACGGCAGACTGCGGGCGGAGGCGCCCGTGCACCGGGTGGAGACGCCGATCGGGGTGGACACCTGGATGGTCACCCGCTACGAGGACGCCCGGGCCGTGCTGAACGATCCGCGCTTCACCAAGGACCCGAGGAAGGCGCCCGACATCATGCGCAAGTTCGGCGTGCCCGAGGGCGAAGGGCTGATACAGCGGTCGATGCTCAACGCCGACCCGCCCGACCACACCCGCCTGCGCGGCCTCGTCACCAAGGCGTTCACCCGCCGCCGCATGGAGGCGCTGCGCCCCAGGATCCAGAGGATCACCGACGACCTGCTCGACGGGATCGCGAGCGGTGAGGAGGTCGACTTCATCGGGGCGTTCGCCTTCCCCCTCCCGGTCACCGTCATCTCCGAGCTGCTCGGCGTGCCCGCCGAACGCATGGACGACTTCCGCAGGTGGTCGGCCGGGATCATCACGCCGCCCTTCAGCGAGGAGGCCAAACGGGTGCGGCAGGAGGGCGTCGAGGAGCTGCCCCGCTACTTCGGGGAGCTTGTCGAAGAGCGCCGGGCGCAGGTCGACCCGTCGGTCCCGCCCGGCTCCCAGCCCGACCTGGTGCGGGCTCTGATCGCCGCCTACGACCAGGAGGGCAGCCTCGACCACCACGAGCTGATCGGCATGCTCACGCTCATCCTGGTCGCCGGCCACGAGACGACCGTCAACCTGATCGGCAACGGGATGCTCGCCCTCCTGCGCAACCCCGAGCAGCTCGCCCTGCTGCGCGAACGGCCGGACCTGCTGCCGGGCGCGGTGGAGGAAGTGCTCCGCTACGACGGGCCGGTGGAGCGCGCGACGATGCGGATCGCTCTTGCGGACGTCGAGATCGGAGGGCTGACCGTCCCGAAGGGCGCGCTGGTCACCGTGGTGATCGGGGCCGCCGGCCGCGACCCGGGGCGCTTCCCCGACGCGGACGTGTTCGACATCACCCGGGAGGACAACCCGCACGTGGCCTTCGGGCACGGCATCCACCACTGCCTGGGGGCGCCGCTGGCACGGCTGGAGGGGCAGATCGCCCTCGGCACGGTGCTGCGGCGCTTCCCTGTGATCGAGCTGGTCAAGCCGGACGAGGAGCCGCCCCGGCGCTTCACGGTCGGCAACATCGTGCGCGGCGTGCAGGCGCTGCACCTGCGGATGCACGCAAATGAGGCCGACCCGTCACAGCGGCAGGGCTGAGGCCGTACGCAGCAGCAGGCGCAGGGCGAGCAGCACCCCGGCAGGCCGGCCGCCGGCGCGGCCGGTCAGGGGCGGCGGCCCACCCCGCAGACGGCCCAGATCGACTCGGGCCTCGGGCGCACGATCCCGGGCGCGGGCCGCCATTCGGGCAGGTAGACCACGCCGGGTTCGACGGGTTCCAGCCCTTCGAGGAGGCGTTCCACCTCGGCCTTGGAGCGCAGGCGCCGGTGCCGCCACGGCAGGAGGGGCATCAGCCTGGCCACGGTGGCGGGCCGTACGTCGGAGACCGCGTGGGTGATCGCGATATGGCTGCCTGGGGCCGTCTCCTTGCGGAAGCGCTCGACGACGCCGGCGGCCTCACCGTCGTCGGGGATCGAGGTGAGCAGCGACATCATGAGCACCCCGACCGGCTGGTCCAGGTCGATCAGGCGCCGTAGCGCCGGGTGCTCCAGCACGAGGCCGGGGTCGCGGACGTCGGCCTCGACGGCGGCGGTGCGGACGCCGTCCTCCATGAGGGCGTGGGCGTGGACCACCACCATGGGGTCGCGGTCCACGTAGACCACGCGGGCGTCGGGGACGACCCGCTGGGCGATGTCGTGGACGTTGCTCCGCGGGATGGGCAGGCCGCAGCCGAGATCAATGAATTGCTTGATGCCGGACTTGGCTAGAAATGTCACGACTCGCTCCATGCAGCGGCGTCCCTCTCGGCACATGAGCGGTAGTTCCGGCGCGATATCCAGCGCCGCCTGTGCCGCTACCCTGTCGACGGCGAAGTTGTCCTTGCCGCCCAAGAGGTAGTCGTAGATCCGGGCCTCGTTCGGCGTTGTCGGATCGAAGCGAGTGAGCCGTGAAAAGTCCGCCATGGCCCTCCGTTCAGCAGATTGCTGATATTAGCGATACTTGAACGATTGGTGTCTGTTTCTGGCAGAACCATATTATGAAGTGGCCCGCGGAGTACGGAGAAAGAATTCGGCGGCGGCCCCGGCGTGGGCTGTGCACCCCCCGCGCCTTCGCGCCTCGGGAGGGTCCAGGCCTCGGTAGGCAGGCGTTCCCGCACTGTGAGGGGCCCTCACGGCCGGCGCGTGCATATGCAAGAGCGCAATGCACGTGCATATGCATCGGGCGGCTATCTGAATGGTGACTTCTTAGGCGAACCTTCCCGGGGTGGGTGCAAGCAAGCCATTTCCGCGATTGGATCGGCAGAAAGCATCGTGTAGCCGATAGTGCGCTCCGGGAGTAACGTAAAGGATTCTCACGGTAACCATTAGTGGAGCTCCGGCTCGCCACGGCCCCGAAGGAACGCCGCACATGATCACAGCTCATGCAGACAATGAACCACGTCCACACTCACTCCGACCCCGCCCCCAGCAGAGCTCCACGGTTCTGCGGATTCTGCTGGGTGCGCAATTGCGCCGGCTGAGGGAGGCCAGGCAGATCACCCTTGAAGACGCCGGGCACGCCATCCGCGCCTCCCACTCCAAGATCAGCCGCATGGAACTCGGAAGAGTCGGCTTCCGGCCCAGGGATGTCGCCGACCTCCTGTCGCTTTACGGTGTGACCGACGAGGCCGACCGCGACGGCCTGCTCACCCTGGTCGCCCAGGCCAACGCGCCGGGATGGTGGCACAACTACAGCGACGTCCTCCCGAGCTGGTTCGAGACCTACGTCGGTCTTGAGGGGGCGGCGACGTCCATCCGCAACTACGAGGTCCAGTTCGTTCCGGGTCTGCTCCAGACCGAGGACTACGCCCGCGCCGTGGTGGGCCTCGGCTTCCCCGACGGGCCCGCCGACGAGGTCGAGCGCCGCGTGAGGCTCCGCATGGCCCGCCGGCAGATCCTCGACAGACCCGACGCCCCGCACCTGTGGGTGCTGATCGACGAGGCCGTGCTGAGGCGTCCGCTCGGCGGCCCCGAGGTGATGCGGAAGCAGGTCCGTCGCCTTGTCGAGGACGCCAACCGGCCCAATGTCACGGTCCAGGTCATCCCGTTCAGCGTCGGAGGGCACTCTGCGGCCGGGGGGCCGTTCAGCGTCCTGCGCTTCGACGAGCCCGATCTGCCCGACGTGATCTACCTGGAGCAGCTCACCAGCTCGGTCTACCTCGACAAGCAGGAGGACTCCGACAGCTATCTCGCGGTGATGGAGCGGCTCTGCATCGAGGCGTCCTCGGTGGAGGAGTCGCGTGACTTCCTCCTCGACCTGGCCGCCGACATCTGACGGCCTCCGCCCCGCCGGCCCCCGCCCCGCCGGGGTCCGCGCTCCGCGCCCTTCGCGGACCCCGGACCCCGGCGCGCCGCCGTCACGGTCAGTGTTAGGTCAATTGCGGCGCGTCACAGAGATTCGGGCATTGATCTTTCCTTAATGTCCGGCACTGTGAAGCGATTGCTCCATGGTGTGGACGTGTCCAACTGGCAGGGGGCGGTCGACTGGGGGGCCCACGCCGCCGCAGGGGTCTCCTTCGCCTTCGCCAAGGCCAGCGAAGGAACCACCTACGTCGACCGCTGGTTCGGCCGCAACTGGAGGGGCATGCGGGCCAACCGCATCCTCTGCGGCGCCTACCACTTCGGCAGACCCGCCGGCGACCCCGTCGACCAGGCCCGCCACTTCCTGCGCGTCCTGCGCGCGGCGGGCGGGCTGCGCCGCGGCGACCTCGTCGCCCTCGATCTGGAGACCAGCGACGATCAGCCTCCCGAGAAGGTCAGCCGCTTCGCCCTCCAATGGTGTGCCTACATCGAGCGCCGCTGCCGGATGCGCCCCATGATCTACACCTTCCACACCTTCGCCCGGCGCGGCCACTGCGAAGGGCTGGGCCGCTACCCGCTCTGGATCGCCGGCCCGGGACGACCCAGGGGCCGCCCGCTCGTGCCCGGCCCGTGGCGCGACTGGACGATCCACCAATACGCCCAGCGCCCGATCGACCGGAACATCTTCCTCGGCAGCCGCCGCGAGCTCATGTCCCTCGGCTTCGACGCTCCCCGCGCCGGCCGCCGCGACCGCCGCTGACGCGAGGCGCGCGGCGCGGCCGTGCGGCGGAGGGCGGGCGTGCCCGGGCGCCCGGGCACTTAAAGGCGGGGGCGGCCACCCGGGTTCCGGTAGCATCGGTCTTCGAGCGGGTTCCGGCGTCCCGCGCGCCCCGCTCCCACGATCACACCACTGAGGAGTTCCCGTGTCTGCCGTGCCCGAACTGCACATCACCCTCGCCGGAGCCGAGCGTGCGGTGGCGGTCGGCACGACGGCCGACGAGGTCCTCGGCGGCGACCGCGCCACGGTCGCCGCCCGCGTCAACGGGCGGCTCGCCGACCTCGCCACCGTCCTCCGCGACGGCGACTCCGTCGAGCCCGTCGCCATCGACAGCGAGGACGGCAGGGCCATCCTGCGGCACTCGACCGCCCACGTTATGGCCCAGGCCGTCCAGGAGCTCTTCCCCGAGGCCAGGCTCGGCATCGGCCCGCCCGTCCACAACGGCTTCTACTACGACTTCGACGTCGAGCAGCCCTTCCACCCCGACGACCTCAAGCGCATCGAGAAGCGTATGCGCGAGATCGTCAAGCAGGGGCAGCTCTTCCGCCGCCGCCCGGTCAGCGACGAGGAGGCGCGCCAGGAGCTCGCCGCGGAGCCTTACAAGCTGGAGCTGATCGGCCTCAAGGGCGGCGCCGCCGCCGAGGAGAGCGTCGAGGTCGGCGCGGGCGAGCTGACGATCTACGACAACGTCGACGCCAAGACCGGCGAGCTGTGCTGGAAGGACCTCTGCCGCGGGCCGCACCTGCCCAGCACGCGGGGCATCCCGGCGTTCAAGCTCATGCGCTCGGGCGGGGCCTACTGGCGCGGCAGCGAGAAGAACCCGCAGCTCCAGCGGATCTACGGCACCGCCTGGGAGAGCCGCGACAAGCAAGACGAATACCTGCGCTTCCTTGAGGAGGCGGAGAAGCGCGACCACCGCAAGCTGGGCGCCGAGCTCGACCTGTTCTCCTTCCCCGACGAGCTGGGCTCCGGGCTGCCGGTCTTCCACCCCAAGGGCGGCACCATCCGCCGGGTCATGGAGGACTACTCGCGGCGCAGGCACGAGGAGGCGAGCTACTCCTTCGTCAACACGCCGCACATCACCAAGGAGAACCTCTACCAGATCTCCCAGCACCTCGACTGGTATGCCGACGGCATGTTCCCCCCCATGGAGCTGGAGGGCGCACGCTACTACCTCAAGCCGATGAACTGCCCCATGCACAACCTGATCTTCAGGTCGCGGGGGCGGTCCTATCGCGAGCTCCCGCTGCGGATGTTCGAGTTCGGCGCGGTCTACCGCTATGAGAAGTCCGGAGTCGTCCACGGCCTGACCCGCGTGCGCGGCATGACCCAGGACGACGCCCACATCTACTGCACCCGCGAGCAGATGCGCGACGAGCTCACCTCGCTGCTGCGCTTCGTGCTCGCCCTGCTGCGCGACTACGGCCTCGACGATTTCTACCTCGAACTGTCCACCCGGGACGAGGAGAAGTCCGTGGGCAGCCTGGAGAACTGGGAGGAGGCCACCGAGACGCTGCGCGAGGTGGCCCTCGCCGAAGGTCTCGACCTCGTCCTCGACCCGGGCGGAGCCGCCTTCTACGGCCCCAAGATCTCCGTTCAGGCCCGCGACGCCATCGGGCGCACCTGGCAGATGTCGACGATCCAGCTCGACTTCAACCTGCCCGAGCTGTTCGAGCTCGAATACCAGGCGGCCGATGGCTCCCGCCAGCGTCCCGTCATGATCCACCGGGCGCTGTTCGGCTCCATCGAGCGCTTCTTCGGCGTGCTCACCGAGCACTACGCCGGCGCATTCCCTCCGTGGCTCGCCCCGGTGCAGGTCGTCGGCATCCCGATCGCCGACGCCCACATCGCCTACCTGCGCGACGTCGCCAAGAAGCTCCGTGAGCGCGGCATCCGCGTCGAGGTCGACGGCTCCGACGACCGCATGCAGAAGAAGATCCGCAACGCCCAGCGCGCCAAGGTCCCCTTCATGCTCCTCGCCGGTGACGACGACATCGCGGCCGGAGCGGTCTCCTTCCGCTACCGCAGCGGCGAGCAGAAGAACGGCGTGCCGGTCGACGACGCCATCGCCGAGATCGTCAACGCCGTCGAACGCCGCATCCAGGTCTGACACAGGTCCGGCCCGGGTCCTCGCCGGCGCTTCCGTCCGCCACGCCACCTGGCGTGGCGGACCTGCGGTCACCGCCGGTCGAGGCCGTCGGAGTGCGGCTTCGCGTGACGGGCACTCATTGCGCGATGAATGCGCCGGAGGACCTCCGCGCCGGGAGCCTTACCGGCCACCGCGACGACGTCGATGTCGCTCGCGCCGGGCCGGTAGTCGCCGAGGGCGATCGAACCCTGCGGGTAGAGGCCCTCCACCAGGCCAGGCGCGTGCCGGTCGGCGAGCTCCAGATGGTCCGCGCGGACACGCGAGACGTTGACGTCCGGATTGGTCGTCATTCCCGCACTCTGCGGCGGCGGGGCCTGTGCCGTACGGGAACGGGTCAGGGGGAGGGCCAGGCGTCGGCGAGGAGGTCGCGGGTGTCGCGGAGGAGCTGGGGGAGGACCTTGGTGTGGCCGACCACCGGCATGAAGTTGGTGTCGCCGCCCCATCGGGGCACGACGTGCTGGTGGAGGTGGGCGGCGATGCCGGCCCCGGCGACGCCGCCGAGGTTGAGGCCGACGTTGAAGCCCTGGGCGCCTCCGGATTTGCGGAGGGCCTGCAGTGAGCGTTTGGTGAACTCGGCGAGTTCGCTGGTCTCGGCCGTGTCCAGTTCGGTGTAGTCGGCCACGTGCCGGTAGGGGCACACCATCAGATGGCCGGAGTTGTAGGGATAGAGGTTGAGCACGGCGAACACGGCGGATCCCCTCGCGATGATCAGGCCGTCCTCATCGCGCATCTTGGGGATCTCGCAGAACGGGCAGCCGTCTCCGGGGCCCGACCCGGTGGGTTTGTTCTCACCCTTGATGTAGGCCATCCGATGGGGGGTCCACAAGCGCTGGAAGGTGTCGGGAATGCCCGCGCCGGCCTGCTCGATCGGCTCGCTCTCCTGCATGCTTTGCAGCATAGGGGGGCCCGGCCCGCTCCGCTCGGGCCGGGTGGGCGTACACGCCGCCGGCGGTGCCGGTCAGAGGCGGCCGTGGGACGTGGGGGAGGCGGCGCTCCCACCGGCGCCGGCCGGTCGGGGCGGCGTTCCGGGTGCGGCGGGGGAGGCGGCGGGCCGGAGAGCGGCGATGCCGACCGACAGGACGAGGGGGACGGCGAGTGCCAGCGCCATCGACAGCACCGCCGCGCCCGAGTCGTTGACCAGGGTGCCGACGCCGCCGCTCACCAGCGTGCCGATGAGGCCGGCGCGCAGCGCGGGCGAGTGGGCGAAGGCCGCGGGCAGCACGCCGGCGCTCGCCGCTCCGGGCCGGAGGACGGCGAAGACGAGGAAGGCGAGGGCGGCCAGCACGATCGGCATGAGGTTCGGGTTGACCAGCGTGCGGATCATCGCGTCGAACTTGCGCATGACGACGGGCAGCGCCTCGCCGGCCAGGAGCTGCCCGGCGAAACGGCCGAGGTGGGACTGGGACGCGGTGGGCCGCATGTGGTCGAGGAAGGCGATCGACATGACGGCCACCGCGCCCGCGACGCAGAACGCGCCGAGCTTGACCACCGACACCTTCCGCCCGCTGATCAGCAGGGCCGTGACCGCGATGCCGGGGAGGAAGGCGATCACACCGCCGAAGTCGCTGCCGATCCCCGGCATTCCGCCGAGAGCCATCGCGGCGCCTCCGGCCACGGCCACGACGGCGGCGCCGAGCGTCCGCCTCCCGCCGGCCGAGAGCCGGTGGGCGACCACGACCGACCCCAGCAGGACCGACGTGGCGAGCAGGGCGAACGGGATGTTGCCCAGGCCGTGGTAGCGGGCGCCGTTAATGCCGTTGAACCCCATGACGCTGTTGAACTGCAGAGTGGTGCCGGTGAGCAGGTCGCCGAGAAGTGTCGCCGCGGTCACGCCGGTGACGACGGCGAGCGGGCCGAGCGGCCTCCTGCCCCACGGGCCGAGGAGCGCCGCGGAGGCGATCAGCAGCCCGCAGCCGGCGATGCCGCCCGCGAGCACCGCCACAGGCGCCTCCGACCTGTGCCAGGGGACGAGGTTCACGAGGTAGGTCGAGACGGGCAGTGAGGCGAGGACGACCGCGGTGACGCGCACCCCGCGCAGCCCGCCGCGGCGGCGCAGCAGCAGAAGCGCCGCGGCGTAGAACAGCAGCTGGGAACCGGCCAGGGTCCAGTAGAAGCCGCCGCCGAGACGGCGGATGGACTGCCCCGCGGTCTCGGCGGCCATGAGCTCGTCCCGCGCCTGCTCCACCGAGGCGAGGCGGCGCTCGCCGGCCTCCCAGGCGGCCCCCACGGAGTGTGCGGGGACCTCGGCCTCCACCGCGGTGAGGAGGGTGACCGAGATGTCGGGCAGGATCACCATGTCGTCGCGGTGGGTGGAACGCGCGCCGAGCGTGCGGCCCCGCGTGTCGGATGCCTTCATCGCGGCGACCCGCAGGTGGGGGACCGAGTCGTGGTCCGACAGGCCGGCCACGAGCACGGTGGCGTCCGCCGGGAGCAGGGCGAGCACCTCGCCGACGCGCGCATCGGCCGCATGCAGGGCCGAGAGCCGCTCGGCGGCGGAGAGGGGCTCCGGCTCCCTCGGCATGGCCCCCGACGCCAGGTAGGGGCGCATGAGATCGTCCACGTCGGCGACCGTGACACGGCAGCGGGACATCGCCTCGGGCCTCACCTCGGCGGGGGAGGCGGCGTAGACGCCGACCTCGCCCGCCGGGTCGGCGAGCGCGACGGCCGCGCCGGGCCCGATGGCCGTCGCGCACTGCCCGGCGGTCTTGAGCGCCTGGCCGAGGGCGCCCGCCGCCTTCTGGCCGCTTCCCTGGAACGTGGAGGTGAAGCCGGGCACCACGGCCCCCTCTCCTCGCGGCTCCGGGGCGGGAGGGGCTCCGCAGCGTCCCCCGGACGCCGTCCTGACACCGGCCGACAGCGTCAGCCAGGAGTCGTAGGGGCAGGAGACCGTGCCGACGGTGCGCACCGACAGGGACCCGAGAGCGCTGCTCTCCGCAAGGCGCCACAGGTGAGGGGTGGCCCGCGGAGATAGATCGCTCCACTGGAGCGCCGGCACGCCGATCAGCGCGATGGCGCCGCCGCGGGGGTCGGCGCGCGGTGGCGCGGGAAAGTGCCCCTCCGGCGCGGACGCCGACGCAGGGCCCGGCGCGGCGCACAGCGACACGACCACCAGCGCCGTTCCGGCCACCACGTGTGCGAGCCGCCGGGTCAATGGGTGCCCCACCTGAAACCTCCCTGGTGTCCCGGCCCTGCGGGCGGGACCGACGCGGTCTTCGCGCCCCGGCGACCGGCCACGGCGGGTCGCGAGCGGCATGGCCCAGGTCTGCGTTCACGCCCCGGGCGGCAGAGGCCCTCGCGATCACGGCCGAAGGCCCAGCACGCACGGTAGGGCAAGGTCACGCTCCGGGTCCAGCGAAAGCCGCGGAGAGCCGCGGCCGTTTCGAATTCGCCACGTCGTGCCTGATGAACTCACCGGTCCGGGTGCCGCGGCGGCCATGCCCGGTGTGTAGGATTTCGCCCGTGTGCGGGGGTGATGGGACTTCCCGGAGGGCCGGCATGAAGCATGCCGCAGGCGGTGGGTTTGTTTGGCGCATAGGCGAATCTGCCTGCGACAGGGGAAGGCCGTAAAAACTCCGCAAAAAGGATCTATATTTGGCGATTGGCATCTCGCCAGGAAGTCATGTAGGTCTCTTATCGGGGGGTTGGGTGGCAAATGCTAGGGCCGGTCTTTATGGAGCGGTACAACGCGAGCAGAAGCCGCGTCGGGGGCGGAGAAGCGTGGAAGGTGGCCGAAGTCCCCATTCAATTGAAAGATAAATCAAATGGCGTGAAGCGGGAAGGCTGACCTGCTCATGCGCCTCCTGGCACGGCACCGGTCTTTCGGTGCGGTTCTTCTGATGGCCATCGTCCTCCGCGCGCTCACCATGGCGGGTTACGCTCCACTGTGGTTCGATGACGCATTCGAATACGTGGGCGTCGCGCGGCGCATGCAGCCGTACGCTGTGCGTCCCAGCGGCTACTCGATCTTCCTGCGGTCCCTGGAGCCCCTGCGTGCCTTCGCCGCCGTCGCGCTCGTGCAGCACTTGATGGGCCTGGCGATCGGGGTGATGGTCTACCTGCTCGCCCGCCGACGGGCGGCGCTGCTGCCTCGTCTGGGTGCGGCCCTGATCGCGGCGCCGGTTCTCCTGGACGCATATCTGATCTTCTTCGAGCACGCGATTCTGAGCGACGTCCTCTTCGCGTTCCTGGTCATGAGTGCCGTGACGCTCCTGCTCTGGAATGGGAAGCCCTCCATCGTCCAGGTGTGCGCGGCGGGAGTGCTCCTCGCCTTCGCCGTGCTCACGCGTTCGATCGGACTAGCGTTGATCCCGCTCGTACTGGGCTTTCTTCTGCTTCTACGCTGCCGCCTGAGAAACCTGCTGGCCGCTGCGACGGCCGTCGTGCTGCCCTTGGCCGGCTACGCCGCGTGGTATCAGGCCCACCACGGCATTCCGGGGCTCAACGGGGGAAGCGGCGTGTGGCTCTGGGCCCGCACGATGCCCTTCATCCACTGCGAACGGATTCGGCCACCCGCCGACGAGGCGGCCCTATGCCCGGCGCAGCCTCGCCACCTGCGTCCGGCCTCTCCATATTTCATATGGTCGGACTGGTCGCCGCTCAGAGGGATACCGGAATACCCGATCACTACCCGGGCCGACCTTTTCCACCCGGGAATCGACCGGCTCGCCGGCCGCCTTGCGCGGCGGGCGATCCTGGAACAGCCCCTCGACTACGCCGCGACCGTCGCGTTCGACCTCAGCCGGACGTTCGGCTGGAGAAGAGGGCCCAATCCGCTGTCGACCCGGATCACCTACAACAGATATGGATTTCCCAATGTCCGCGGCCCATTGCCGGACGACGTGCGAATAGCGGGGGCGACCGTACGGCAGGATCTGGAGGCCTACGAAGGGGGGCCCGTCGCCATCGGTTTCACCGAGCCTTTCGCCTCCATCATGCGGGCTTACCAGGCATTCGTCTATGTGCCCGGAGCGGTGTTCGGCGGTTTCGCCGTGCTGGTCACGCTGCTGTACGGCAGGGCGTGCCTCTCGCGCGTCCGCGGAAAGCAGGTGAAGCAGGTGAAGCAGGTGAAGAGGCCGGCGGATGTGAAGGCGCTGAAGGCGGCGGCTCTTCCGCTGGCCGTGGGAGTGGTCCTCATCGCGGCGCCGGCCGCCGTGACGGCCTACGACAGCAGATACTGGCTGCCGGCCGTTCCGATGTTCTGTGTGGCGTTGGCCCTCACCCGCTGGTCGCATGAGCGGCCGAGCGCCGAGGCGGAGGGGCGGAGCGGAGCGGCCGAGGGGCGGAGCGGAGCGGCCGAGGGGCGGAGCGGAGCGCCGCCCCTCGGCGAGCCGTCAGAAGCCCGTCGCGGTGAGCGTGGCGGGGGGACTCTCCCGGGTGTGGCGGTTGAGTGAGGTGACGATGTAGGTGCCGGCTCCGGGGATGGTGTACTTCTGCCGGTCGCCCGCGGCGGCGGGCACGACGGCGACGAGGTTGCGGGCGTCGGCGGTGCTGCACTTGTCCGGCTCGCCCTTCACCCGGTAGACCGCGTAGCCGGTCGCGCCGCCCGCGGAGGACCAGGTGAGCGTCTCGTCCTCCTGCTTGAGCCCGGTCGGGGAGGGCGGGGCCTCCCCGTCGCGGTCTTTCATCAGGGGCAGCAGGGCCGGCCGGGCGTACTGCGTCGCGGCGACCCGGTCCATGGCCCGCAGCGGGTTGGTCAAGAGCTTCTTCGCGTTGAAGAAGACCTCGCCCCTGATGGTGCTGTACTTCCGGTTGAGGTTGATCTGAGCGCCGAGCTCGTTGGGGTTGGTCCATCCGGCCTCGCCGACGCGGTAGAGCCCCATGCCGATGTAGAGCTGGACGTCGCTGCCCTTGACCTCGTTGGCCCACCAGGGTGCCAGGACGTTGTAGTCGGCCGCGCGGAAGCCCCGCTGCCAGTAGAGCTGGGGCATGACGTAGTCGACGGTGCCCTTGCGGATCCAGGTGCGGGAGTCCGCGTAGATCGAGTCGTAGGCGGACATGCCCGAGGTGGCCGACCCGGTCGGGTCGTTGCTCTTGTTGCGCCAGATGCCGAACGGGCTGATCCCGAACTTGACGTGGTTCTTGGTCTCGTGGACGGCCTTGTCCACCTGGGCCACCAGCTTGTTGACGTTGGATCGCCGCCAGGCGGCCAGGCTCTTGCCGTCGCCGTACTTCACGTAGGCGGCCTGGTCGGCGAACCGGGTGCCCTTCCCGGGATAGGGATAGAAGTAGTCGTCGAAGTGGACGCCGTCGACGTCGTAGCGCCTGACGACGTCGGTGATCACCTTGGTGACGTGGTCGCGCACCTCGGGGAGGCCCGGGTTGTAGTAGAGCTTGCCCTCGTGCTTGACGGTCCATCCGGGGTGGAGCCGCGCGGGGTGGCCGGGCGGCAGCGGGGTGGTGGCGGTGTCGGCGGCGCGGTAGGGGTTGAACCACGCGTGGAACTCCAGGCCGCGTTTGTGGGCCTCGGCGATGAGGAAGGGCAGCGGGTCCCATCCGGGGTCCTTGCCCGGCGTGCCGGTCAGCCACTGCGACCACGGCTCATACGGCGACTTGTAGAACGCATCAGAAGCGGGTCGTACTTGGACGAAGACCGCGTTGAGCCGCCTCTTCACTGCGCTATCCAAAAGGCGGATGTATTCCGATTTCTGCTGGGCCTGCGGCAGACCGGGGCGCGAAGGCCAGTCGATGTTCTTCACGGTGGCGATCCACACGCCCCGCAACTCGCGCTTCGGCCGGTTCGGGTCGGTCTCGCATGCGGCGCCCGCCGACGCCAGCTCCACGCCCGCGGCGGCCACCGCCGGCAGGGCCTTGGGCTTGGACTCGGTCTTGCCGCTGGGGCCGAAGGCGTAAGCCGCGCCGGTGGTGGCGATGGTGAGAGCGGCCACGACGAGCAGTGGGCGTCCGGTTCGCATAAATCCCCAGTCTTACACCGCGACCGGCATGCTTTCACCCGAAGAAGGAATCCCAGGTGTGATGACCGGGTAACAAGGGGTGGTCTCACCGATGTCCCGCAGGGTCTCCGCGCGGAACGTTCCCACCGGTGCCTACCCCCGGGATTTCCGGTCGTCCCGGCCCCGGGCAAGGCAAAGGCCGGGTCATGTCACACCCATGCCCGGGCCCGGAACGGCTCGTCCGGGCTCGGGCGCCCGTCGACCCGCCGCGGTGCCGGCCGCGGGCGGTGCCGCCGGACGGCCGTCGGGAGGGTGCCGGGTGGGTGGTCAGGTGGGCGGTCAGGTGGAGGCCGAGTCGGCCACCTTGCCGGCCAGATGGGCGGGCAGCGGTTCATAGCGCAGGAACAACCGCGTGAACGTGCCCGTCCCGTGGGACATCGACCTCAGATCGATCGAATACCTCGTGATCTCCAGTTCCGGCACCTCGGCCTTGACCAGGGTGCGCCCCCGGCCGACCGGCTCGTTGCCGAGCACTCGGCCGCGACGCGAGGAGAGATCGGACATCACCGGGCCGACGTATTCGTCCGACACCAGCACCGCCACCTCGTCGACGGGCTCCAGCAGCAGCGTCGGCACCTTGTTCGACGCCTCCTTCAGCGCGAGCTGCCCGGCGATCTGGAACGCCATGTCGGAGGAGTCGACCGAGTGGGCCTTGCCGTCGTACAGGGTGACCCTGATGTCCACCATGGGGAAGCCGGCGACGACCCCCCGCTCCATCTGGGCCCGCACCCCCTTCTCCACGGAGGGGATGAACTGCCGGGGCACGACACCGCCGACGATCTTGTCCACGAACTCGAACCCGCCTCCGGAGGGGAGCGGCTCCACCTCCAGGTGGCAGATGGCGTACTGCCCGTGCCCGCCGGTCTGCTTGACGTTGCGCCCCATGGCCTGGCACCGGCCGCCGAAGGTCTCGCGCAGCGGCACCCGGAGCGGGACCTGCTCGACCTCGACGCCATGCCTCTTGGCCAGCCGGTCCAGCAGCACGTCAGCATGGGCCTCGCCCATGCACCACAGCACGAGCTGGTGCGTCTCGGCGTTGTTCTCCAGGCGCAGGGTCGGGTCCTCGGCCACCAGCCGTGCCAGGGCCTGGGACAGCTTGTCCTCGTCGGCCTTGGACTTCACCTGGATCGCCACGGGCAGCAGCGGGTCCGGCATGCTCCACGGCCTCATCAGCAGCGGCGCGTCCCTGTCGGACAGCGTGTCGCCGGTCTCGGCCCGGGAGAGCTTGGCGACGGCGACGATGTCGCCGGCCACGCACGTGGCGGCGGTGCGCTGGTTCTTGCCGAGCGGCGAGGACAGCGCGCCGATGCGGGCGTCCAGGTCGTGGTCCTCGTGGCCCCGGTCCGTCAGGCCGTGCCCGGAGACGTGGACGGTCTGGTCGGGCCGCAGCGTCCCGGAGAACACCCGCACCAGGCTCACGCGCCCGACATACGGGTCGCTGGTGGTCTTGACGATCTCGGCCACCAGCGTCCCCTCCGGGTCGCAGGCGATGCCGTCGACCGGCCTCCCGTCGATCGTGGTGATCTCGGGGAGGGGGTGTTCGAGCGGCGACGGGAAGCCCTGGGTGATGAGATCGAGCACCTCACGCGTGCCGATGCCCGCTCCCGTCGCGAGCACCGGATGGAAACCGCCTCGGGCGACGGCCTTCTCCAGGTCCTCGATCAGGACCTTCCTGTCGATCTCCTCCCCGGAGAGGTAGCGGTCCATGAGCGACTCGTCCTCGCTCTCCTGGATGATGCCCTCGATCAGCTCCCCCCGGTACTGCTCGATCAGCTCCGCCAGCTCCGCGCCCGGCGCCTTCTCCGTACGGCTGCCGCCCGCGTAGTCGAAGAAGCGCTGCGAGAGCAGCCCGGCCAGGCCCCCGCCGTACGGCAGGTAGAGCGCGGCGACGCCGCCGCCGAAGGCGTCCTGGCATGAGGCCAGCACGTCGTCGAACTCGGCCCGATGGTGGTCGATCTTGGTGATGACGACCGCCCGGGGCATGCCCACGGCGGCGCACTCGTCCCAGAGCATCCGGCTGAGCCCGTCCACGCCCTCGGTCGCCGAGACCACGAACAGGGCGGCGTCGGCGGCACGCAGGCCGGCCCGCAGATCGCCGACGAAGTCCGCGTATCCGGGGGTGTCCAGAAGGTTGATCTTGATGCCGTTGTGGACCACGGGCGCGAGCGCCAGGTTCACCGAGCGCTGCTGGCGTACTTCGACCTCGTCGAAGTCGCTCACCGTGGTTCCGTCCTCGACGCGACCCGTGCGCTGGATCGTGCCGGTCGAGGCCAGCAGGGCCTCGACAAGTGTGGTCTTTCCCGCTCCGGAGTGGCCAACCAGCACGACATTGCGCACCTTGTCGGGCCGGTCGGCCGCAGGTGCCCTGCCGGCGGCTCCCGAAGGTCCACCGTTTGTCCTGTCCGCCACGTCGCCTCCCGCGTCTCTCGTACGGCCGCCGCCGGCCGCAACCTGGTCCGCTGCCGCGTCGCTGCGCACACGAACCGCAAAGACGCGGTGTGTTCACCAAATACCTATGTGGCGAATATCACAAGGGGGGAGAGGCAAAGTGCTTGCGGGGGTTTGTCCGGCCCTGGCGGGCCGTGCCGCCGTTTCCCGTCGGGGTTCGGCGGTCCCGGCCGGGTCCCGCCGGCCCGGGCGCGGCCGTTTTCCCGCCGCATCCTCACCCCTTCCCGCGTATTCCCCGCCCTCATCACATGCCACCGGACGCCACCCGGGCCCTGCGGTGGCTACGATCAAACAGCGATGCTCAAACTTCTACGCCCCGCCGTGACCCGGGTCCTGACCCCCCTGGGCAGGGCTCTCGCGCGGTGGGGGATCAGCCCGAACGTGGTCACCACCGTCGGCACCCTGGGCACCGTCGCGTCCGCGCTCTTCTTCTATCCGCGGGGGCACCTCTTCTGGGGCACGGTGGTCATCACGGTGTTCGTCCTGGCCGACCTGCTCGACGGCGTGCTCGCCCGCATGACGGGCACGGACGGCAGCACCTGGGGGGCCTTCCTCGACTCGACACTGGACCGGCTCGGCGACGCGGCGATCTTCTCGGGGCTCATCTTCTACTTCGTCCTGCGCGACGACCTGCTTCTCGCCGCTCTCGCGCTGTTCTGCCTGGTCGCCGGGGCGCTCGTCTCCTACGCCAAGGCGCGGGCCGAGGGGCTCGGCATGTCCGCCGACGTCGGCCTCGCCGAGCGCCCCGAGCGGCTCGTCGTGATCCTCGTCGCGACGGGGCTGTCCGGCCTCGGCGTGCCGTACATCCTCCCCGCGGGCCTCTGGCTGCTCGCCGCGGCCAGCGCGGTCACGGTGTGCCAGCGCCTGCACCACGTCTACCGTCAGGCGGTGACCCGGTGAAACTGCAAGACCGGTTGGTGGCGTCGCTCTACGCGGTCGCGTGGTTCCTCGTGCCGCGCGTGCCCGAGCGGCTCGCCGCCGCGGTGTTCCGCGTGATCGCCGATGAGATCTGGCGGCGGCGCGGCAAGCCGGTGCGGCAACTGGAGCGCAACCTCGCGCGGGTGCTGGGCAAGGACCCGGGCGACCCGGCGGTGCGCCGACTGAGCAGGGCGGGACTGCGGTCGTACTTCCGGTACTGGATGGAGGTGTTCCGCCTGCCGGCCATGTCCCGCGAACGCATCCTGACGGGCATGCACGTCCAGGGCGAGGACCACATCGTGAAGGCTGTCGCCTCCGGCCGCGGCATCGTCCTCGCGCTGCCGCACATGGGCAACTGGGACCAGGCCGGGGCGTGGCTGGTGCACTTCGGCCATCCCTTCACGACGGTGGCCGAACGGCTCAAGCCCGAGTCGCTGTTCGAGCGGTGGCTGGCCTTCCGGCGGAGCCTCGGCATGGAGGTCCTGCCGCTGACCGCCCAGGGCGGCGGCACCGCCCACGCCTTCGGCACGCTCGCGCGGCGCCTGCGCGAGGGCGGGGTGGTGTGCTTACCGGCCGACCGCGACCTCACCGACAGCGGCATCGAGGTCGATTTCTTCGGGTCGCGCACCCGTATGGTCGCCGGGCCCGCCCTGCTGGCGATCCAGACCGGGGCGTCGATGCACCCGGCGACGCTGTGGTTCGAGGGCGACGACTGGGGGCTGCACATCCACCCGGAGATCCCCGTGCCCGAGTACGGCACACGCCAGGAGAAACTGGCGGTGATGGTGCAGGCGATGGCCGACGTGTTCGCCGAGGGGATCGCCGAGCACCCCGACGATTGGCACATGCTCCAGCGCCTGTGGCTGGACGACCTCCGACCGCGGGCGTGAGGACATGAGGATCAGCGCATGAGGATCAGCGCATGAGGATCAGCGCATGAGGATCGGCATCGTCTGCCCCTACACCTGGGAGGTGCCGGGCGGAGTCCAGGCGCACATCCGCGACCTGGCCGAGGCCCTGGCCCGCGAGGGCCACCACGTGTCGGTGATGGCCCCGGCGGGGGACGACGCCGACCTCCCGCCCTACGTCACCTCGGCGGGGCGGGCCGTGCCCGTGCCGTACAACGGGTCGGTGGCGCGGCTCGCGTTCGGGTTCCTGTCGGCGGCCCGGGTGCGCCGATGGATCAAGGAGGGCGCCTTCGACGTGCTGCACGTACACGAGCCCGCGGTGCCCTCCGTCGGCCTGCTGGCCTGCTGGGTGGCGCGCGGGCCCATCGTGGCGACCTTCCACGCCTCCTACCGCCGCTCGCGGGCGATGTCGGTGGCCGGCCCCATGCTGCAGAGCGCCCTGGAGAAGATCACCGGCCGTATCGCGGTGTCCGACGCGGCGCGCAAGACGCTCGTCGAGCATGTCGGGGGCGATGCCGTACTCATCCCGAACGGCGTCGCGGTCGGGCGCTACGAGAGGGCCGAGCCCCTGCCGGGGTGGGGTCCCGACGGCGGCGTCATCGGATTCCTCGGGCGGATGGACGAGCCCCGCAAGGGGCTTCCCACGCTGCTGTCGGCGTTCCGCCTGCTGGCTCCCGAGCGGCCGGAGGTGCGCTTGCTGATCGCGGGCCCCGGCGACGCGGACGAGGTCTACGACCAGGTGCCGCGCGAGTTCAGGGACCGCGTGGGCGTGCTCGGCATGGTGAGCGAGGAGGACAAGGTCAGGGCCTACCACTCGGTCGACGTCTTCTGCGCCCCGAACCTCGGCGGGGAGAGCTTCGGCATCGTGCTGACGGAGGCGATGTCGGCGGGGGCGCCCATTCTCGCGAGCGACATCCCGGCGTTCCGCCGCGTCCTCGGCGACGGCCAGGCGGGCATGCTGTTCGCCACGGGCGACGCCCCCGCGCTGGCGCGGGCCGCGGGCGCGCTCCTCGACGACCCCGGACGCCGCGCGAAGCTGTCGGACGAGGCGCGGCACGCCGTACGGAAGTACGACTGGTCGACGGTGGCGCGCGATGTGGTCCGCGTGTACGAGACCGTGGTGGGCGGGGCGCCTGTGCGGGTCGAGGACGAGCGGCCGGAGGGGCGGGCGCGGTGAACGCGGCCACGGTCCTGCTGGTGGTGGGCGTCGTCGTGGTGCTCACCGCCGTCTACATCTCCTGGCGGGCGGGGCGCCTCGACCGCATGCACATCCGGCTGGAACTCGCGCGCGAGTCGCTGGACGCGGCACTGATCCGCCGCGCCGCGGTCTGCCTGGAGCTCGCCGGGTCGCGTGTCCTCGACCCCGCCACCAGTCTCGTGCTGGCCGCGGCGGCGCACGAGGCGCGTACGGCCGGGCTGGAGGAGCGCGAACACGCCGAGAGCGACCTGTCGCGCACCGTGAGGGCCGTGGTGGACCAGGAGCGCTTCCGGGAGCGCCTGGCCGAGGCGCCCGACGGGCCGGCACTGGTGGAGGAGCTGCACGCCGCCGTGGCCAAGGTGGTCTACTCGCGGCGCTTCTACAACAACTCCGTGGGGGTCACCCGTACGGCGCAGCGCCGGTGGCTGGCCAGGACGCTGCGGCTGGCGGGGCACACCGAGTATCCGAGGTTCTTCGAGATCGACGACGAGCCGCCGCAGGCGATGGCCGCCGAGTGAGACGCGCCGAGTGAGACGCGCCGAGTAGGCCGCGGAGGCCCGGCACCGCCGGCACCGCCGACAACACCGCGGGTCCCCGCTCGGCCGCGTACGCATGTGGGCGAAAAATCCCCTTTTGTGCTGCCGAAATACGTCGATCATTCGATTTGTCGACGATCTCCCTCATCAAACGGGAAACTTGCCTCTTGCGACATGGGTAGGCTTTGGCCCGTTTCCTGGGCAAAGTTGAGGAGTCGTCTCGTGCGGGTACCCCGGATCATCGCCATCGCTCTCACCGGCGCTGCCGTACTCGCGCCCGTCGCGGCCTGCTCCTCCTCCGAGCCCACCGCCCCCGGGAAGATCCCACAGGCGGCTCCCGCCACCCCCGCGCCCACTGTGGAGGCCCGGCCCGCCCACCCCTTCACCGGCATGCCGTACTCCGGCGAGCCCGGGCCCGTGCTCACCGCCAAGATCGAGAACACGGCGGCCGGCAAACCCCAGATGGGCCTGCGCAGCGCCGACATCATCTACGTCACCCAGGTGGAGGGCGGGCTCACCCGGCTCATGGCGGTGTTCTCCTCGAAACTGCCCAAGAAGATCGGCCCGGTGCGCAGCGCCCGCATCTCCGACCTGCACATCATGGCGCAGTACGGCAAACCCGCCTTCTCCTACTCGGGCGTTCAGACGAAGATGATCCCGTTCGTCCAGCAGGCATCGCTGATCGACGTGTCCGACAGTTCCGCCCCCGGGGCCTACTTCCGCGAACCGGGCCGCTACGCGCCCTACAACCTGTTCGCCACGCCGGACAAGCTGCTCGACAACGCCTCCAAGGCGGCGAAGGCCAAGGACATCGGCTTCGTCTTCGGCGACGCGCCGGAAGGGGGCACGCCGAAGAAGTCGTTCTCGGTGCGCTACCCGGCCGCCCGCTTCACCTTCGGCTGGTCGGAGAAGCAGAAGCGCTGGCTGGTCTGGCAGGACGGCAAGAAGGACGTTGCCGCCGAGGGCGGGCAGCAGGGGGCGCCGACCATCGTCGTGCAGTACGCCACGACGACGCGGTCGCAGTTCCACGACGTGAACGACAGCTACACGCCGCTGATCCAGACCGTGGGCAAGGGGCGCGCGGTCGTGCTGCGGGACGGGAAGGCGTACGAAGCGCGTTGGAGCCGGAAGAGCGAGAAGTCGGGCACCGAGTTCACCAGCGAGGCGGGCGAGCCGATGCCGTTCGCTCCCGGGCAGGTCTGGGTGGTGCTCGCCGCGCCCAAGCCGGTCCAGCCCTGACTTCAGCGGTCCGCCTCACGGGGGTATTGCCTGAATGTCGAAACCGAAGGACAAAACCTGACAAGAGGGTGGGTAGGGGCTTGTCCTGATCAGCACCTACGATGGACATGAGTCGGTACCCCCCATCGGGCGGCCGATGATCTCTGGTCCAGCCGTCGTGAGGAAAGATCGTGTCCAGCAGCAGTCCCGAAGTCCCCGAGACCCCCGTCACCGGAACCGCCCGGGTCAAGCGTGGAATGGCCGAGATGCTCAAGGGCGGCGTCATCATGGACGTCGTCACCCCTGACCAGGCCAAGATCGCCGAAGACGCCGGCGCGGTCGCCGTCATGGCTCTGGAGCGCGTTCCCGCCGACATCCGGGCACAGGGGGGAGTCTCCCGGATGAGCGACCCCGACATGATCGAGGGCATCATCTCCGCCGTGTCCATCCCGGTCATGGCCAAGGCCCGTATCGGGCACTTCGTCGAGGCCCAGGTCCTCCAGGCCCTCGGCGTGGACTACATCGACGAGTCCGAAGTGCTCACCCCCGCCGACTACGCCAACCACATCGACAAGTGGCGCTTCACCGTCCCCTTCGTGTGCGGCGCGACCAACCTCGGCGAGGCGCTGCGCCGCATCTCCGAGGGGGCGGCCATGATCCGCTCCAAGGGCGAGGCCGGCACCGGGGACGTCTCCAACGCCACCACCCACATGCGCAAGATCCTCGGTGAGATCAAGCGGCTGTCCTCCATGGCCGAAGACGAGCTCTACGTCGCGGCCAAGGAGCTGCAGGCGCCGTACGAGCTGGTCGCCGAGGTCGCCAAGACCGGCAAGCTGCCCGTCGTGATGTTCACCGCCGGCGGCATCGCCACGCCGGCCGACGCCGCGATGATGATGCAGCTGGGCGCGGAGGGCGTGTTCGTGGGCTCGGGCATCTTCAAGTCCGGGGACCCGGCCAAGCGCGCCGCCGCGATCGTCAAGGCCACCACGTTCTTCGACGACCCCGACGTCCTGGCCAAGGTGTCGCGCGGTCTCGGCGAGGCCATGGTCGGTATCAACGTCGACGACATCCCCGTGCCGCACCGCCTGGCCGACCGCGGCTGGTAGGTCCTTCACGGCGGTTGACCCGTCTTCCGCCCACGGCGGCCCCCTATGTGGGGGGCCGCCGTTTTCGTGCGTCCAAAGATCCGGTCCATTTAGCGCATCCGCCATCGCACCGGGCCGCGGGGGCGGGAGCCGTACGGGAAGCTGCGGGAATCCGTTCCGATCTTCCCGGAGGCCGTCCATGCCCGTGTCGACCAGGCGCTCGTTCCTCACCGCGGCATCCGCGGCCGGGGCGGCCGTGGGGCTGCCGGGCACGGCGGGGGCCTCCGCCCGACATACCGCGCCCGACCCCTTCACCCTCGGCGTGGCCTCCGGCGACCCCTCACCCGACGGCTTCGTGCTCTGGACGCGCCTCGCGCCGACCCCGCTCGCCGCCGACGGCAAGGGCGGCGCCGGAGACCGGCCCGTGCAGGTCGAATGGCGTATCTACGGCGATGAGAAACGCGCCGCGGAGGTACGGCGCGGCGTCGTCGACGCCTACCCCGCGTGGGCGCACAGCGTTCACGTGGAGGTGTCCGGGCTCCAGCCCAACCGAGACTACTGGTACCAGTTCAAATCCGGCGCGCACCTCTCCCCGGTGGGGCGCACCCGTACCGCGCCCGCCCCGGGCGAGACCGGCGCACCCCTCCTCGTCGGAGTCGCCTCGTGCGCGCACTACGAGGAGGGCTACTTCACCGGCTACCGCAGGCTCGCCGAGGAAGGGCCCGACCTGGTGCTGCATCTCGGCGACTACATCTACGAGCACCCGCGGACCACCCACGGGGTGCGCCGGCACCTGGGCGGCGAGACCTGGACGCTGGCGGAATACCGGCTGCGCTACGCGCAGTACCGCACCGACCCCGACTTGCGCGCCGCGCACGCCGCCGCCCCCTGGGCCGTGGTGTGGGACGACCACGAACTGGAGAACAACTGGGCGGGCGCCGGCCAGCGGTGGTACTCCAGGCCCGGGATCGCCGAGCGGCGGGAGGACGCCTTCCAGGCGTACTACGAGAACATGCCGCTGCGGTCGAGCTCGGTGCCGCGCGGCCCCGACCTGCGGCTCTACCGCCGTCTCCCCTGGGGGGAGCTGGTCTGCTTCCACCTGATCGACACCAGGCAGTACCGCGACGACCAGACCTGCTTCGGCGACGCCGTCCACTGCGTGGGCGACGACCCGGCCCGCACGATCATCGGGCGGGAGCAGGAGCGCTGGCTCCTCGACGGGTTCCGCACCTCGCGCGCGCGCTGGGACATCATCGGCCAGCAGGTGTTCTTCAGCCAGCGCGACCGCGATCCGGGGCCGCGCCGCAAGGTCCGCAGGGACGCCTGGGACGGCTATCCCGCCTCCCGCCTGAGAGTGGCACGGGGGTGGATCGAGGCGGGTGTGCGCAACACGATCGTGCTCACGGGCGACGCGCATTCGCACTGGGCGTCCGACATCCGGCTCGACTACGACGACCCGGACTCGCCCGTCATCGGCTCGGAGGTGGTGACGACCTCCATCAGCAGCGGCGGAGACGGGGCCGACAACGTGCCCTCGGTGCATCCGCTGTTCTGGGACAATCCCCACCTGAAGTTCTACAACGGGCAGCGCGGTTACGCGATGCTGCGAATCGCGCCCGACGCGGTGACCGTGGACTACAAGGTCCTGCCGTACGTCACCACGGCCGGTGCGCCCGTCCACACCCGCGCCCGGTTCGTGATCAAGGACAGGGTGCCGGGGATGCGCGAGGTGCCGGTCGGCGGCCCGTTGCGATGACGCGCCGCCGTCTCCTGGGGCAGGGGTGGTTTGAGGGGATTTGAAGAGTGGCCATACGCTAAGGAGGAAATCAGCCCCCTCGGGAAGGACCACTGTGACCGCCGCACCCACCGTCGGCGTGCTCGCCCTCCAAGGCGACGTGCGCGAGCATCTGCACTCACTGGCGGCCACAGGTCTGCGGGCGGTCGGTGTGCGCCGCCAGAGCGAGCTCGACGCCGTCGACGCGCTGGTGATCCCCGGAGGGGAGTCCACCACCATGTGGAAGCTCGCCGAGGCCTTCGGCATGCTCGAACCCGTGCGCATGCGCATCAAGGAGGGCATGCCCGCCTACGGCTCGTGCGCAGGCATGATCATGCTCGCCGACCGCCTCGAGGGCGGCATGGAAGGCCAGCAGACCTTCGGCGGTATCGACATGGTAGTGCGGCGCAACGCCTTCGGCCGCCAAGTCGACTCCTTCGAATCAGACCTGGAATTCGCCGGACTCGGCCAGGTCAGAGCGGTCTTCATACGAGCGCCCTGGGTCGAGTCGGTGGGAGCGGGCGTTGAGGTGCTGGCTCAGGCCGACGCTGGGGATAGGATCGTGGCGGTCCGTCAGGGGCCGCTGCTCGCGACGTCCTTCCATCCCGAGTTGACCGGTGAGGGCCGCGTGCACTCATACTTTGCTGAGATGGTGAGGGAGTCCTAGGCAATGTCCGGCCACTCCAAATGGGCGACGACCAAGCACAAGAAGGCCGCGCTCGACGCCAAGCGCGGCAAGTTGTTCGCGAAGCTCATCAAGAACATCGAGGTGGCGGCGCGCACGGGTGGTCCCGACCCTGACGGCAACCCCACCCTCTACGACGCCATCACCAAGGCGCGCAAGAACTCCGTGCCCCTCGACAACATCGAGCGCGCCCGCAAGCGCGGCGGCGGCCTCGAAGCCGGCGGCGCCGAGTGGCAGACGATCACGTATGAGGGATACGCGCCGGGAGGCGTCGCCGTACTCATCGAGTGCCTCACCGACAACCGCAACCGCGCCGCCTCCGAGGTGCGCGTCGCCATGACCCGCAACGGCGGCTCCATGGCAGACCCGGGCTCGGTCTCCTACATGTTCAACCGCAAGGGCGTCGTGATCGTGCCCAAAGGCGGGCTGAGCGAGGACGACGTGCTCACCGCGGTCCTCGAAGCGGGCGCCGAAGAGGTCAACGACCTCGGCGAATCCTTCGAGGTCGTCTCCGAGGCGGGCGACCTCATCCCCGTTCGCACCGCCCTTCAGGGCGCCGGCATCGACTACGAGTCGGCCGAGGCGGCGTTCATGCCCTCGCTCTCCGTCCCGCTCGACGAAGAGGGCGCGAAGAAGGTCTTCCGGCTCATCGAGGCCCTGGAGGACAGCGACGACGTTCAGAACGTCTACGCCAACTTCGACGTCTCCGACGAGATCCTCGCCAAGCTCGACTAGGCCCGCGGCTCGCCTCGCGCGCGGATGCCGGTGTGCGGCGTGTTCGTGGTGCGTGCGGGCTTCGGGAGGGGTAGAGTTCGGGCCGAACAGATGTTCGGTCCGATGCGTTGACGGGGGAGGCGGTGGCGATGCGTCTGCCCGAGCTGCGCGTCCTCGGGGTCGATCCCGGGTTGACGCGGTGCGGGCTCGGAGCGGTCCAGGGCCGCCCGGGGGCCCCGCTGTCCCTGGTCGACGTGGGGGTGGTGCGCACTCCCGCGGGTGACGACATCGGGGCCAGGCTGGTCGCCATCGAGCGGGAGATCGAGCGGTGGCTCGACGAGCACCGGCCCGATGTGCTCGCGGTCGAGCGGGTGTTCGCCCAGCACAACCTCCGCACGGTGATGGGCACCGCCCAGGCGTCGGCCGTGGCGATCACCTGTGCCGCCCGCCGGGGCCTGCCGGTGGCGCTGCACACCCCGAGCGAGGTCAAGGCGGCCGTCACGGGCAGCGGCACCGCCGATAAGAAGCAGGTCGGCCTGATGGTGACCCGGTTGCTCAGGCTGACCGCGATGCCCAAGCCAGCCGACGCGGCGGACGCACTGGCGCTCGCCATCTGCCACGTGTGGCGCGGCGGCAGCGCGGGGCGGGTGGCCGAGGCGCTGGCCCGCGTCAAGGCGAGCGGGGCCGTGCGACGGGATGGGAGAGGGACAGCGTTGTGATTGCGTCGGTCTCGGGGCGGGTGGTGTCGGTCACCCCCGGCACGGCTGTCGTCGATGTCGGGGGAGTGGGCGTTCTGCTCCACTGCACCCCCGGCACTCTGGCCGGGCTGCGCACGGGAGAGGCGGCCCGGCTGGCCACCTCGCTGGTCGTGCGCGAGGAGTCGCTGACGCTCTACGGCTTCGCCGACGACGACGAGCGCGCGGTGTTCGAGCTGCTGCAGACCGCGAGCGGGGTCGGCCCGAGGCTCGCGCTGTCGATGCTGGCCGTGCACACCCCCGACGCGCTGCGCCTGGCCGTGGCCTCCGGCGACCTCAAGGCGCTGACCCGCGTTCCCGGCATCGGCCAGAAGGGGGCGCAGCGCATCGTCCTCGAACTCAAGGACAGACTCGGCGTCCCCGGCGACGCCGCCGCCCCCTCCGCCAACGGGCACGCGCCGGCCCCGCCGTGGCGCGACCAGGTCCACACGGGCCTCGTCGGCCTCGGCTACACCGCGCGCGACGCCGACGAGGCGGTGGAGCTGGTCGCCCGCGAGGCGGAGGCCGAGATCGCCCTCGGCCGCACGCCGCAGGTGGCCGCGCTGCTCAAGTCGGCGCTGCGCGTCCTCAGCGGGCCGGCCGGAGGGCGGCGGTGAGCGCCGGGCGCGAGCTCGTGTCCCCCGACGCCGAGGGCGACGAGCACACGATCGAGGCCGCGCTGCGGCCCAAGCGGCTTGACGAGTTCATCGGCCAGGCCCGCGTCCGCGAGCAGCTATCCCTGGTGCTTCACAGTGCCCTGCGCCGCAACCGCCCGCCCGACCACGTGCTCATGAGCGGGGCGCCGGGCCTCGGCAAGACCACGCTGGCGATGATCATCGCGGCCGAGCTCGGCGCGCCCCTCCGCGTCACCTCGGGTCCCGCGCTGGAGCGCGCCGGAGACCTCGCGGCGATCCTCTCCACCCTGTCCGAGGGCGAGGTGCTGTTCATCGACGAGATCCACCGCATGGCGCGCCCCGCGGAGGAGATGCTCTATCTCGCGATGGAGGACTTCCGCGTCGACATCGTCGTCGGCAAGGGCCCCGGCGCCACCGCGATCCCCCTCGACATCGCGCCCTTCACCCTCGTCGGGGCCACCACGCGCGCCGGGTTGCTGCCGGCTCCGCTGCGCGACCGATTCGGCTTCACCGCGCACATGGACTTCTACGACGTCGGCGAGCTGGAGCGGGTGCTGCACCGCTCCTCGCGGCTCCTCGGCATCGTGCTCCCCGACGACGGGGCGCGCGAGATCGCGCGGCGCTCCCGGGGCACGCCCCGCATCGCCAACCGCCTGCTGCGCCGCGTCCGCGACTTCGCCGAGGTCCGCGCCGACGGCCTGGTCACCCGCGACCTGGCCTCGGCCGCTCTCGACCTCTACGAGGTCGACGCCGAGGGCCTCGACCGGCTCGACCGGGCCGTGCTCGGTGCGCTGCTCGGCAAGTTCGGCGGCGGTCCCGTGGGCCTGTCCACCCTGGCGGTCGCGGTGGGGGAGGAGCCCGAGACGGTCGAGGTGGTGGCCGAGCCCTTCCTCGTGCGCCAGGGCCTTCTGGCCCGCACTCCCCGCGGGCGGGTGGCCACGGCCGCCGCCTGGATCCACCTGGGGCTCGTCCCGCCACCGGATGCCTTCGGCGCCGACCCCCGGCCCGCGGAGCCCTGACGCAGCGACAGACGCGGGGCCGCATCAGGTCCGGGGCGCGAGGTTCCAGGAGCGCGGTTCCGATGTGCGGACTCGTTCGACGGACTTGCCGCACGCACTCGCGCGGTGGGCCTGTGCGGTGGGCTCGCGCAGTGGGCTGATGTGCTTCCCTCCCTCAGGAGGTGGTTCACTAAGAGATGCCCCCCGAGCAGGCCGTACTCCACCGCCGCGGCGTTGTCCCCAAGCCCGGAGCGCACGGGGATTCGAGCGCGGGAGCCGTACGGAGCTTGATCACAGAATGGTGACAACCGTTGCGAAATGGGAACTTCCCCGCGCGGCGGATCGTGGGTTCGTTGCCGGGTTGACAAACGCTCGCCTACACTCCGTGGCTTGGCTGGCTGTGTAGGCTGACGTGCTTAGCGGCGCGGCCGCACTCACTGCAGTTGATATCTCCGGCGACCGCCGGTGTTCTCATGGAAGGTGGCCCTTGTGGGCGACATTACCTCGTTCTTGCCGCTGATCCTTCTGGTCGTGGTGTTCTACTTCCTGCTCATCCGCCCGCAGCGCAAACGGCAGCGCGAGCAGCTGGAGATGCAGAACAGCCTGGCCCCCGGAACGAGGGTGATGACCACGACGGGACTGTTCGGCACGGTGGTCGCCGTGGACAACGAGGACGTCATTCTCGAGCTCGCGCCCGGTGTGGAGACGCGCTGGGTGAAGGCGGCTGTGGGCCGGGTGATCGAGCCCTACAGCGACGCGAAGACCACGATCGACCCCGTGGACGACGTGACGGGTCTCGACGACGCCGAGGAGAAGGACGTCAAGGACAAGGACGGGTCCGCCGGCAACGGGTCGGACTCGCCCGGAAAGCAACCCTGACCGGCGCCGACGAGGCGCGGTGAGCGGTCCTCGTCGGCGTTCGCGGGCCCCCGTTCGCGGGGCACGGCAGGGTCGGGCCCACCACCCGGCCAATCGCCACCCCGCGGGGGCGGATGAGGAGGACTCGGTCCTCACCAGGCTCAGGGCTCAATAGGCTCAGCTATTGCACGGCAATCTCATCCGACGCACTCGAC
Organism: Sinosporangium album; assembly: GCF_900100605.1. Classification (GTDB taxonomy): domain Bacteria; phylum Actinomycetota; class Actinomycetes; order Streptosporangiales; family Streptosporangiaceae; genus Sinosporangium; species Sinosporangium album. Next base: position 36,850 of record NZ_FNCN01000039.1, read on the forward strand.
ACGCGAAAGAATCGACGACCAGTGGCCCGACCGACCAGCGGCCAGAGCAGACCGGGACGCACGCTCCTCCTGCTACTGGCGCTCATCCTCGCCATGGGCGGGGCAATGATCCTGCAGAAGGCGTTCACCCCCAAGCTCGGTCTTGACCTTGCGGGCGGCACGACCCTCACGCTCTCGCCCCTCACTCCGGACAACCGCCCTCCGTCGCAGGAGAGCCTCGACCTCGCAGTCAACATCATCCGCGACCGGGTGAACGGCAGCGGCATCTCCGATGCCCAGGTGGCCAAGTCGGGCGACAACATCGTCATCTCGGTGCCGGGCGTGGGCCAGGAAGAGGTCATCAAACTCGTCGGCACCACGGCGGAGCTGCGGTTCCGCCAGGTGCTGGCCGCGGCTCCGGCGGTGATTCCGCCGGCCGAGATCCCGACGACCGCCCCGAGCCCCTCGGCGAGCGGTTCGGCGTCGCCGAGTGGCAGCCCCGCCGCCACGCCGAAGTCGCGCGCGACGGAGCCGACGGCCGCCCCCTCGGACACGGCCCGGCCCGGCGTGAGCGTCTCGCCCGCCGGACGGGCGCTGTCGTCGGCTCTGGTCGGCCCGGCCTCCGCCCCCTCGCCCCCGGCCGCGGCCGCCACCCCGGACCAGAGTCCGTCGGCGCAGGCCACGCCGAGGGCGACCGGTTCCACACGGCCGGCCCGGCAGTCCACCCCCTCGCCGTCCGCCTCGGCCCCGCCGCCGGCCGACCAGCAGGACCCGCTCGCGGGCATGGACACCACCGGCATCGACCCGGCCGTGCTCCAGCAGTTCCGCGACCTCAAGTGCCAGGCCCAGGACCGCGGCCAGGGCGCCCAGGACGACCAGAACAAGCAGCTCGCCGCCTGCAGCAAGGACGGCGCGGAGCGCTACATCCTCGACAAGGCCGCGGTGACCGGCACCGAGATCAACAGTGCCAGTTCCGGCGTCGCCGACACCACCGGCGAGTGGATCGTCCAGCTCGACTTCAAGAGCAAGGGCGCCACCGAGTGGTCCAAGGTCACGACCACCGCGTTCAACTCGCAGCCCCCGCGCAACCAGGTGGCCATGGTCCTCGACGGCGTGGTCATCTCGGCGCCGGTCATCCAGGAGCCGATCCCCGGCGGCCGGGCGCAGATCTCCGGCAGCTTCAACCAGCAGTCCGCCACCGAGCTGGCCAACCAGCTCAAATACGGTGCTCTGCCACTGAAGTTCGTCCACAGCTCCGTCGTGTCGGTGTCGTCGACCCTCGGACAGGACCAGCTCTCCGGCGGCCTCGTCGCGGGCGGCATCGGCCTGATCCTCGTGGTGATCTACTCCATGATCTACTACCGGGGTCTCGGCAGCGTGTCGGTGCTGAGCCTCGCGGTCGCGGCCCTGCTGACCTACCAGGCCGTGGTGCTCCTCGGACACAATGCCGGATTCCGCCTGTCCCTTCCGCACATCATCGGCCTGGTGGTCTCGATCGGTATCACCGCCGACTCCTTCATCGTCTTCTTCGAACGCATCCGAGATGAGATGAAGGAGGGCAGGCGCTCACTCAGAACCGCGATCGAGGTGGCCTGGGTGCGCGCACGGCGCACGATCCTGGTGGCCGACGCCGTCATGTTCATCGCCGCGGTCGTGCTTTACTTCCTGTCGGTCGGAGACGTGGCCGGGTTCGCCTTCGCGATGGGCCTCACCACGCTCATCGACGTGGTCCTGGTGTTCATGTTCACCAAGCCCCTCGTGACCCTGCTGGCACGCTTGAAGTTCTTCAGCAAGGGGCACAAGCTCTCCGGGCTTGACGCCGAGCGCATGAGCAGCGACACCACCGTCCGCACGAGCGCCCCGCAGGAGGCATGATGTCCGGCTTCGGCACTCTCGTCCGCCGCCTCTACCGGGGCGAGATCAACGTCGACTTCGTCGGGCGCCACAAGCTGTGGTACGGCCTGTCGGCCTTCCTGCTGATCGTTTCCCTGGCCGGACTGCTGTTCAAGGGCCTCAACCTGGGTGTGGAGTTCCGGGGAGGCTCGGTCTTCACCTTCAGCGCGCCGGCGGCCTCCATCGAGCAGGTGCGCTCCACCATGCAGGACGCCGGGGCGCACCAGGTCATCGTGCAGACGGCGGGTGAGCGCTGGCGCGTGACGACCGAGAGCCTGAAGCCCGAGGCGGTCACCAAGGTCCAGCAGACCGTCAGCGACGAGTTCAAGGTCAAGCGCGACCAGGTGAGCGTCGACGTCATCGGCGCCTCCTGGGGCGGGGAGGTCTCCGAGAAGGCGGTCATCGGCCTGATCGTCTTCATGCTGGCGATCATCTTGTATCTGACCATGGCCTTCGAGTGGAAGATGGCGATGTCCGCGGTGGTCGCCCTCCTCCACGACCTGGTCATCACCGCGGGCGTCTACGCCTGGTCGGGATTCGAGGTCACCCCGGCGACGATGCTGGGCTTCCTGACGATTCTCGGCTACTCGCTCTATGACGCCGTGGTCGTGTTCGACATGATCAAGGAGGTCACGGCCAAGCTCGGCACGACCTCCAAGATGACCTACACGCAGGCGGCCAACAACGCGCTCAACCACACCCTGATCCGCTCGCTGAACACCACGCTGGTCGCCATCCTGCCGGTCGCGGCGATCCTGTTCATCGGCACGACGCTGCTCGGAGCGGGCACCCTGAAGGACCTGTCCCTGGCGCTGTTCGTCGGCATGATCGTCGGCACCTACTCGTCGCTCTGCGTGGCGACGCCTCTGCTGGTCCAGCTCAAGGAGCGCGAGCCCAAGTACCAGGCGATCGCGAGGCGCCTCGGGAGTACGAAAAGCAACAAGACCCCGCGAGTGAGCGCGGGGGGCCGGGAGCCGGTCGCCGCCGGCGCGGCGGGGGCGGCGACATCCGCCGCCGCGCCCGAGCCGCCCTCCGACAAGCGCAAGAAGCGTTGATCGGGCGGTCGGCCCGCGAGGGCCGGCCTCCCAGGGTCGTGCCGAGGGCTCCGCGTGTCCGGCGAGTTCGCCGGACACGCGGAGCCCTCGCTCGTTTTCCGGCACAATCCTTCCCAGGGACAGGCCCTCCGCGACCCCGAGGTGTGACATGACCGAGCTGACGTCGCTGATTCTCAGCAGGATCAGGGATGTTTACGACTATCCTCAGCCTGGTGTGCTGTTCAAGGACATCACACCGCTGCTCGCAGACCCCGTGGCCTTCGCCGCGGTGGTGGACGAGCTCGCCAGATGGGCCACGGCGGACTCCGCGGACACGGTGGGCATGGTGGACAAGGTGGTCGGGATCGAGGCGCGGGGCTTCATCCTGGCGGCCCCGGTGGCCTGTCAGGCGGGCGTGGGGTTTGTTCCAGTACGAAAGAAGGGCAAACTGCCCGCTGAAACCCTCTCGGCGGCCTACGATCTGGAGTACGGCTCCGCGACCGTCGAGGTCCATCGCGACGCCTTCGCCCCTGGAGACCGCGTGCTCATCGTCGACGACGTGCTCGCCACCGGCGGCACGGCGCAGGCGACGGTGGAGCTGGTCGGCAGGGCGGGCGCCGAGGTCGTCGGTGTCGCCGTGCTCATGGAACTGGCCTTCCTCAAGGGCCGGGACCGGTTGGAAGGCGTTGACCTGCGTTCTTTGGTGATCGTCTGACCGGCCTGGGGACGGCACCCTCACCACCGACGTGGATACACTGAGGGATCTGACTCGAACGTAAGGAGTCTGTGTGTCGCGTGATGTGGTCGTGCCTGACCTGACCGCCGGGAATGACGGTCCTGAGACACTCGCGCCTGCAGGCGAACAGAGTTCGTCCACATCCGGGGGCACGGGTGTCCGACGCAGACTCTTTGGGGGTGGGGGCATGAACCCAGTGCTCGAACCGCTCTTCAGGACGGTCCGTGCGACCCATCCCAAGGCCGACCTGAGGCTGATCGAGCGCGCCTATGAGATGGCGGCCTACCACCACCGCGACCAGAAGCGTAAGAGCGGTGACCCCTACATCACGCACCCGCTGGCGGTCACGACGATCCTGGCGGAGCTCGGCACCGACGACGAGACGCTCTGCGCGGCGCTGCTCCACGACACCGTCGAGGACACCGCCTATGGCCTCGACGAGCTGCGCGCGGACTTCGGCGACAACATCGCGCTGCTGGTCGACGGCGTCACCAAGCTCGACAAGGTCAAGTTCGGCGACGCCGCCCAGGCGGAGACCGTGCGCAAGATGGTCGTCGCGATGTCCCGCGACATCCGCGTGCTGGTGATCAAGCTCGCGGACCGTCTGCACAACATGCGCACGATGCGCTACCTCCCCGAGCACAAGCGCCAGCAGAAGTCGCGCGAGACGCTGGAGATCTTCGCTCCGCTGGCCCACCGCCTCGGCATGAACACCATCAAGTGGGAGCTTGAGGACCTCGCCTTCGCGCTGCTGTATCCCAAGCGCTACGACGAGATCGCGCGCATGGTGTCCAAGCGCGCGCCGCGCCGCGACCTGTTCCTCCAGGAGGTCATCGAGGAGGTCTCGACCGACCTGCGGCAGGCCAAGATCCGAGCGACGGTCAAGGGCCGACCCAAGCACTACTACTCGATCTACCAGAAGATGATCGCCAAGGACGTGGCCTTCGACGACATCTACGACCTGGTCGGCATCAGAGTGCTCGTCGACACGGTGCGCGACTGCTATGCGGCCCTCGGAACGGTCCACGCGCGGTGGAATCCCGTGCCCGGCCGGTTCAAGGACTACATCGCGATGCCCAAGTTCAACATGTACCAGTCGCTCCACACGACGGTCATCGGGCCCGAGGGCAAGCCGGTCGAGCTCCAGATCCGCACCCACGCCATGCACCACCGGGCCGAATACGGCGTGGCCGCGCACTGGAAGTACAAGGACGAGACGACGGGCGCCGCCGGCGGCGGGGCCAAGATCAAGCCGATGAGCGACATGGCGTGGCTGCGCCAGCTCCTCGACTGGCAGAAGGAGACCGCCGACCCGGGCGAGTTCTTGGAGTCGCTCCGCTTCGACCTGTCGGTGTCGGAGGTCTACGTCTTCACCCCCCGCGGCCAGGTCATCGCGCTGCCCGAGGGGGCGACCCCGGTCGACTTCGCCTACGCCGTGCACACCGAGGTCGGGCACCGGTGCATCGGCGCCCGCGTCAACGGCAGGCTCGTACCGCTGGAGTCGAGGCTGGGCAACGGCGACACCGTCGAGATCTTCACCTCGAAGTCGCCCGACGCCGGCCCCTCGCGCGACTGGCTGAAGTTCGTCAAGAGCGGCCGGGCCCGCAACAAGATCCGCCAGTGGTTCTCCAAGGAGCGCAGGGAGACCGCCATCGAGGCGGGCAAGGAGGCCATCGGCCGCGCCATGCGCAAGCAGGGGCTGCCGCTCCAGCGGCTCATGTCCGGCGAGGCGCTCCTCGCCCTGGCCCGGGACCTGCGCTACCCCGACGTGTCGGCGCTCTACGCCGCCGTCGGCGAGGGCCACGTCGCCGCCCAGTCCGTGGTGCAGAAGCTCGTGCAGTCGTTCGGCGGGGTGGACGGCGCGGAGGAGGACATCGCCGAGGCGTCCGTGCCGACCCGGCTGCGGGGGCGGCCCCGCAGCGGCTCCAACGCCGGTGTCGTGGTCGCGGGCGACCCCGATGTGTGGGTCCGGCTGTCGCGCTGCTGCACCCCCGTCCCCGGCGACGAGATCATCGGTTTTGTGACCAGGGGCCACGGCGTGTCGGTCCACCGCGTCAACTGCCCGAACGTCGATCAGCTCAAGGAGGAGCCCGACCGCCTCGTCGAGGTGAGCTGGTCGCCGAGCGACGACTCGGTCTTCCTCGTCGCCATCCAGGTCGAGGCGCTCGACCGGCCGCGCCTGCTGTCGGACGTGACGCGGGCCCTGTCCGACCATCACGTCAACATCCTGTCGGCCTCCGTCGCCACTTCGCGCGACCGCGTTGCCGTCAGCCGTTTCACCTTCGAGATGGGCGACCCCAAGCACCTCGGCCACGTCCTCAAGGGCGTCCGCAACGTCCAGGGCGTCTACGACGTCTACCGCGTCAGCGGCGCGGGCGTCTGACCCTCCCGAGCCACGCCGTACGGCGCCGCCGGGCATCCGGCGGCGCGCCGCGGTCGGCTCGCCCGCCGGGGGGGAGCGCCCGGAAAGCGCCGCGGGGGCGGAGACCGATCGGTCTCCGCCCCCGCGGGGTGTGCCTGGGCAGGCGTCAGGAGAACTCCGCCAGCGTCCGCTCGGCCTCCTGCAGCCAGGAACGGCGGGCCGCCAGGGCCTCCTCGGCCTCCTTCACGTCCTTCTCGCGCCCGGCGGCGCCCGCCTTTGCGAGGCGGGCCTCCAGCTGCTCGATGGAGCGCCTGAGCTGGTTGACGGTGTCCTGGGCGCGGGCGCGGGCCTCGGGGTTGGAACGCTTCCACTCGGCTTCCTCGGCCCTGCGGACGGCCTCGTCCACCTTGCGCAGGCCGCCTTCGAGGCGGTCGCGCATATCGCGGGGGACGGGGCCCGCGGCCTCCCAGCGCTCCAGGATGCCGCGCAGGGTGGAGCGGGCACCCCTCGCGTCGGTCACCGGCATGATCTTCTCGGCCTCGATGAGGAGCTGCTCCTTCACCTCGGCGTTGGCGGCGAGGGACGCGTCGCGCTCGGCGAAGACGGCGGAGCGGGCCTGGAAGAACTGGTCCTGGGCGCTCTTGAAGCGGGTCCACAGCTCGTCCTCGGCCTCTCGGGAGGCCCGGCCGGCGCTCTTCCACTGCCGCATGAGGTCGCGGTAGACCGCCGCGGTGTTGGCCCAGTCGGTCGAGTCCGCGAGCGCCTCGGCCTCGGCGACGATGCGCTCCTTGGCCGCCCGCACGCCCTCGCGCTGCTCGTCGAGGCCCGCGAAGTAGGCCTTGCGCCGCTTGGCGAAAGCCGTACGGGCCGCGGACAGGCGCTTCCACAGGGTCGCCTCGGTGGCCCTGTCGATGCGCTCCGCGGCCTTCCACTCCTCGACGAGCTGGCGGAGCCGTTCGCCGCCGGACTTCCAATGGGTGGTGTCGTCGGCGATCCGCTCGGCCTCGGCGACGATGCGCTCTTTGACGCTCTTGGCCTCGGCCCTGGCGTGGTCGCGGGCGGCCTTGACCTCCTCGCGCCGCCTGGCGACCAGCTCCGTCAGCGAGTCGAGGCGGCCGGCCAGGGCGCCCAGGTCGCCGACGGCGTGGGCGTCCGCGACAGCTTCGCGTAGTTTGACGATGTTGGCCTCGGCCTGGGCGGGCGGCAGGTCTGTGCCGCGCATGCGCTGTTCGAGCAACTCGACCTGGGTGGCCAGTTCATCGAACTTGCGGCGGTAGAAGGCCAGTCCTTCTTCCGGCTTGCCTGCCTGCCAGGACCCGACGGCCCGTTCTCCCTCAGCCGTACGCACGTAGACGGTGCCGTCGTCGTCTACCCGGCCCCACGGGTCGGTGCTCACCGTGTCCTCCCGCACTTGAAATCAGACCCTCCGGGACTACGTTGGTCGTCCCTTGTTGTATTACGTCAGCTCTTGCCAGAGATTGTCACGCTTTTGAGTTCGACGCGTTCCTTCGGGGGACCATCCCCAGTCTTGCTCTCGACCCCGGCTTTTGCCACCTTGTCGACGATCTCCATTCCCTTGGTGACCGTACCGAATGGGGTGTACTGCGGGGGCAACGACTTGGTCTCATCGCCGTAGACGATGAAGAACTGGCTGCCGTTGGTGCCGGGACCGCTGTTGGCCATGGCGAGCACCCCCCTGCCGTACTCGGCGCCCTGGAGGTTCTCGTCCACGAAACGGTAACCGGGGTTGCCCTGGCCGTCCGTCGGGCCGCCCTTCCCCGAGGCCTGCGGGTCGCCGCACTGGAGGACCTTGATGCCCTGGGTGGTCAGGCGGTGGCAGACCGTGTTGTCGAAATATTTCTTCGAGGCGAGGAACTCGAACGAGCCGACCGTGCAGGGCGCCTTGTCCCCGGCGAGCGCGAACTCGATCGTGCCCAGGTTGGTCTGCACGGTCATGGTCTTCGGCTGGGCGGAGACCTTGGCGGGAGGCAGTCCCACGTTCTTGCTCGTGCCTCCTTCGGGCGCGGCGACATATCCGCAGGTGCCGGAGTTCTTATCGTACGCCGTGGGCTCGGCCGCGCTCTGCTCCGAAGCGTTGTCCGACGCCGCAGGGGACGCCTGCGCGCTCGTGCTGTCGTTCTGCCCGCCGATCAGCGCGAACGCCGCCACCACACCGCCGATGACGACCACCACGCCGACGGACGAGCCGATGACGGTGTTCCGCCTCGCTCTGGCCGCACGTTCGGCGCGCTTCTTCATCTGCCGCTCGTAGTGCTCACGTGCGAGCACCCGCTGGCGATCCTTGCCGGTGGCCACTGTCCCTCGCCTCCCGCGTGTCCGTGTATGAACTAACTGAGGTGGGCGAATCGTATCGGCCATCGGGCAATGGTTCGCAGCCCGGCGACCCGCACCGGTACCCTTCGGTTACATTCCCATCCGCATTCTTGACGAGATCACCTGAGGCAGATGCTCATCGCCGGCTTTCCCGCAGGGTCGCTCCAGACCAACTGTTACGTCGTCGCCCCCGAGGCGGGGGAGGAATGCGTCGTCGTCGACCCTGGGCAGGACGCGGTGGGCCCGCTCGACGAGTTGCTGCGCGAGCATCGGCTCAAGCCTGTCGCCGTCCTGCTGACCCACGGACACCTCGACCACATGTGGTCGGTGGTGCCGGTGTGCGGTGCGCGCGACGTGCCGGCCTGGATCCATCCCGAGGACAGGGACCTCCTGTCGGACCCGGGCAAGGGCCTGCCTCTCGCGATGACGCAGTCGCTGTTCGGCGGGTCGACCTTCACCGAGCCGGACGACGTGCGGGAGCTCGCCGACGGCGAGGTGCTCGAGCTCGCCGGGTTGCAGATCGCCGTCGACCACGCTCCCGGCCACACCCGAGGGTCGGTGACCTTCAGGCTCCCCCAGCCCGAGGTGATGTTCTCGGGCGACCTGCTGTTCGCCGGCTCGATCGGACGCACCGATCTCCCGGGCGGCGACTATCCGACCATCCTCGCCAGCCTGGCGGCCAAGTGCCTGCCTCTGCCTGACGAGACGGTCGTGCTGCCCGGCCACGGACCGCAGACCACGATCGGTCGTGAGCGCGCGGCGAATCCCTACCTCAAGGATCTCGCGCCCCGGACCGGTCCTACCAGGGGGATCTAATGACCTTCCAGGCGCCCAAGGGCACCTTCGACTGGATGCCGCCGCGTTCCGAGCTGGCGCTCTCCGTCCGCGAGCAGATGTCCGCGCCGCTCCGCCTCGCCGGCTATCGCTACGTCGAGACGCCGGCGTTCGAGGACACGGCCCTGTTCGCCCGGGGTGTGGGCGAGTCCACCGACATCGTGTCCAAGGAGATGTACACCTTCGAGGACAAGGGCGGCCGTTCGATCACGCTGCGCCCCGAGGGCACCGCGGCGGTCGTGCGGGCGGTGCTCCAGCACGGCCTCCACCACGGGCCGCTGCCCGTCAAGGTGTGGTATTCAGGGAGCTTCTACCGCTATGAGCGCGCCCAGAAGGGCCGCTACCGCCACTTCTCGCAGGTGGGGGCCGAGGCGCTCGGCGTGGAGGACCCGGCGCTCGACGCCGAGATGATCCAGCTCGCCGCCGAGGCGTTCGCCTCGCTCGGCCTGACCGGCGTGGAGCTCCTGCTCAACTCCCTCGGCTGCGCCGCCTGCCGGCCCGCCTACCGGTCCGCCCTCCAGGACTTCCTGCGCGGCCTCGACCTCGACGACGCCACACGGGCCAGGGTCGAGATCAACCCCCTGCGGGTCCTCGACGACAAGCGGCCCGAGGTGCGCGCGCAACTGGCGGAGGCGCCCCTGGTCTCCGACCACCTGTGCGAGGCGTGCAAGGGGTATCACGAGGAGGTCAGGTCCCTTCTGCGGACCGCCGGCGTCGCCTTCACCGACGACCCGAGGCTCGTACGCGGCCTCGACTACTACACGCGCACGACCTTCGAGTACGTCTACGAGGGCATCGGGGCGCAGACCGCCGTCGGCGGCGGGGGCCGTTACGACGGGTTGAGCGAGATGATCGGCGGTCCGCCGCTGCCCGGCGTCGGGTGGGCCCTCGGCGTCGACCGCACGGTCCTCGCGCTGGAGACCGAGGGCCTGGTCGAGGCGAACACGCCGCGCGCCGGCGTCGAGGTCTACGCCGTACCGCTCGGCGACGAGGCCCGCCGGGTGCTGTTCGACCTCGTCCTTGAGCTGCGGGGCGCCGGTGTCTCGGCCGACCTCGCCTTCGGCGGCAAGGGGGTCAAGGGGGCCATGAAGGGCGCCGACCGTTCGGGAGCGGCCTACGCGCTGATCCTCGGCGAGCGCGACATCGCCGCCGGGGCCGCCCAGGTGAAGCACCTCGCCAGTGGCGAGCAGACCGCCGTCCCGCTCGCCGAGATCGTCACCATGTTTAAGGAGAAGCTGGTCAAATGATCCGCACGCACGAGGCCGGATCGCTCCGCAGGGAGCACGCCGGGACCCAGGTCGTCCTGGCCGGATGGGTGGCGCGCCGCCGCGACCACGGCGGCGTCGTCTTCATCGACCTGCGCGACGCCTCCGGCTCGGCCCAGGTGGTCTTCCGCGAGGAGGAGCACGCCCACGACCTGCGCTCGGAATACTGCGTCAAGGTCGTCGGCGAGGTCCGCGTGCGCCCCGAGGGCAACGAGAACCCCGATCTGCCGACCGGTGACATCGAGGTCGTCGCCTCCCAGGTCGAGGTGCTGAGCGACTCCGCGCCGCTGCCCTTCCCCATCGAGGGGTCGGCCGGGGTCTCGGAGGAGGCGCGGCTGAAGTACCGCTACCTCGACATCCGGCGTCCGCAGGTCGCCGAGGCGATGCGCATCCGCTCCAAGGCCACCTACCTCGCCAACGAGGTCATGAACGAGCAGGGCTTCGTCTATGTGGAGACGCCGCAGCTCACCCGCTCGACCCCCGAGGGCGCGCGCGACTTCCTGGTGCCGGTCCGCCTGCAGCCCGGTAGCTGGTATGCCCTGCCGCAGTCGCCCCAGCTCTTCAAGCAGCTCCTGATGGTCTCCGGGCTGGAGCGCTACTACCAGCTCGCCCGCTGCTTCCGCGACGAGGACCTCCGCGCCGACCGCCAGCCGGAGTTCACCCAGATCGACATCGAGATGTCCTTCGTCGACCAGGACGACGTGATGGCCCTCGGCGAGGCGCTGATCGGCCGCCTGTGGAAGGAGATCCTCGGTTACGAGCTGCCCTCGCCGCTGCCGCGCCTCACCTACGCCGAGGCCATGGCCCGCTTCGGGTCGGACAAGCCCGACATGCGCTTCGGCTGCGAACTGGTGGAGATGACCGACTTCTTCGCCGACACCTCGTTCCGCGTCTTCCAGGCGCCCTACGTGGGCGCGGTCGTGATGCCGGGCGGCGCCTCGCAGACGCGCAAGGAGCTCGACGGCTGGCAGGAGTGGGCCAAGTCCCGGGGGGCGCGCGGCCTCGCCTACGTGCTGGTCCAGGAGGACGGCGAGCTCGGCGGGCCGGTGGCCAAGAACCTCTCCGAGGCCGAGCGCGCCGGACTGGCCGGCAAGGTCGGCGCCGCGCCCGGCGACGCGGTCTTCTTCGCCGCCGGGGTCAGGGCCGCCTCCCGCGAGCTGCTCGGCGCCGCGCGGCTGGAGATCGGCCGCCGGTGCGGCCTGATCGACGAGTCGCAGTGGTCGTTCCTGTGGATCGTGGACGCGCCGATGTTCGAGCCCGCGATCGACGACAAGGGCGTGCAGGTCGGCTGGACCGTCGTGCACCACCCCTTCACCGGTCCCAAGCCCGAGTGGGCCGACAACTTCCAGGAGCACCCGGAGCAGGCGCTGGCCTACGCCTACGACATGGTCTGCAACGGCATGGAGATCGGCGGCGGCTCGATCCGTATCCACCGCGCCGAGATGCAGCAGCGCGTGTTCGACGTGCTCGGCATCGAGAAGGAGGAGGCCGAGTCCAAGTTCGGCTTCCTGCTTGAGGCGTTCAAGTACGGCCCGCCCCCGCACGGCGGCATCGCCTACGGCTGGGACCGCGTCTGCATGCTGCTGTCGGGCGGCGAGTCGATCCGCGACGTCATCGCCTTCCCCAAGACCGCCTCGGGCTTCGACCCGCTGACGGGCGCTCCGACGGCCATCACCGCGGAGCAGCGCAAGGAGGCCGGCGTCGACGCCAAGCCGAAGGCCGCCGGCCAGTAACCGGCGTGCCGAACGAGGACGGCCCCGGCGAGCGGGAGGCTCGCCGGGGCCGTCTCGTTCCGCCGGTCGTCACATCGACAGCTTGACGTCCTTGATCGTCAGCGGGATCTTGGGCGCGCTGGACCCGCCGTCCCCGTTGACGTCGCCGTCGTGGGCGAGATAGCCGCCCGCCGCGATCTTGTCGAGGATCTCCAGCCCCGTGGTGACGACGCCGAGCGTGCTCAGGTCGCCGCCGATCTGGCTGGTCTCCTCCCCGTAGGAGATGGCGAACTGGCTGTTGTTCATGTTCGAGCCGTCGGCGGGCTGCGGGAGGATGACCACGCCTCGGGTCGGCAGGATGCCGGTGTTCTCGTCGTTGAACAGGTAGCCGGAGGTGCCGAGGCCGTCGGTGTCGGACTTGCCGTCCGCCTTGGCCCGCGGGTCGCCGCACTGGATCAACTTCAGACCCGAGTTGTCCATGGTCGCCAGACGGTGGCACTTGTTGCCGTCGTAGAAGTTCTTCTTCGCCAGGAACGCGAACGAGTTGACGGCGCACGGCGCCGCCGAGGTGGCCAGCTCGATGACGATGTTCCCGTGGTTGGTCTCGAGCGTCATGTTCTTCCAGCGCAGACTCGGCTTCTTCGGCGGGTAGCCCACGAACTTCGTCGGCACCCCGGTGTCGTCCTTGCGGTACTCGCAGGTCACCGATCCGGGCTTGACCGTCGGGCTCGGCATCGTCGTGGGCAGCTCCGACGGGGTCTCGGAGGGAGCGGAGGGCGAGGGCGATCCGGCGGCGGCGGGCTTGGGCTCGTCCCCTCCGCCCATGAACACGGCACCGGCGATGATGCCTCCGACCACCACGACGGCACCGATGCCGACCCCGAGGATCGCGCTGCGCTTGCTCTTCTCGGGGGTCTGCTGCGCGCGCTGCGCCTGCCTCTCCCTGTGCTCCCGAGCCAGTCGGCTCTGGCGGTCGTCGCCGCTCACGCTGTGTCCTCCGGGTGTACTGATCCTTGATATTGCAACCTGGCGCATCGTATCGGCCTTCGGGTGTGCTTCACATAAGCCGAGAAATCGATCAACGCTATTGAGAGCCCTACACCCCCGGCTTAACATGGCCGGAGTGACGAGTGGGTCGTACCTCAGGTTTCCACACATTCACCATGAGCTTCTGACCTTTACCGCCGAGGACGACGTCTGGATCGCCCCCCTGGACGGGGTCGGCGGCGGGCGCGCCTACCGGCTGACGGTGGACCGCGTGCGCGTCAGCCATCCGAGAATCTCCCCCGACGGCACCCGCGTCGCCTGGACGAGCTGGAGGGACACCGACGCCGAACTCCACATGGCGCCGGTGGACGGCGGGCCCGCGCGCCGGCTGACCTACTGGGCCCACCACAGCACCCGCCTGCGCGGCTGGTACGGCACCGCCGCCCTCATGGCCACCAGCGCCCACAGCCAGCCGTTCGGCTTCCTCACATGGGCCTACGCCGTGCCGGTGGACGGCGGGCCGGCCGAGCGGCAGCCGTACGGCCCGGTGTCGGACCTCGGCCTGGCGGGGGAGAGCACGCTGCTGCTCACCGGAGCCGCCTCGCACGAACCGGCGCACTGGAAGAGATACCGGGGAGGCGGCACCGGACGGCTGTGGCTGGACCGGGGATGGCTGCCGCTGGCGGCGCCCGGGCAGCTCGCCTGCCCGATGCTCGTCGGCGACCGCGTGGCGTTCCTGTCCGACCACGAGGGCACGGGAAACCTGTACTCCTGCGCCCGTGACGGCTCGGACCTGACCCGGCACAGCTCCCACGAGGGCTTCTACGCCAGGCAGGCGTCCACCGACGGCCGCCGCGTGGTCTACGTCCGCGCCGGGGAGCTGTGGATGCTCGACGACCTGTCGGCCGAACCCAGGCCGCTGCGGGTCAGGCTCGCGGGCGCGGGCCTGGGGCGCAGGCCGTACCCCGCCTCCCGCCGCGCCGACGACGTCGCCTGCGACGCCACCGGGCGGGCCAGCGCGGTGGAGATCGGCGGCACGGTCCACTGGGTGCCGCACGAGGACGGCCCGGTGCGCGCGTTGGACGTACGGCCCGGCGTGCGTGCCCGGCTCCCCCTGGTGCTCGGCCGCCCCCGTCCGGACGGCGACGAGGAGCAGGCCGAGGAGTCCGAGCAGACCGAGGAGACCGAGGAGACCGGGCAGGTCGGGCAGGTCGGGCAGGTCGGGCAGGTCGGGCAGGTCGAGGTGGCCGGGCAGGCCAAACCGCGCAACGGGCCCGTCGCCTGGGTCGACGACGCCGACGGCGAGGACGGCCTCGCCGTCGTGGAACCCGGCCGCAGGCCGCGCCTGCTCGCCGCGGGCCGCCTAGGCCGCGTCGAGGAGATCGCCGGCGCACCCGACGGCGGCGCGGTGGCCGTGGCCTCCCACGACGGGCGGCTGCTGCTCGTGGACGTCGCGAGCGGCCAGGTGACCGAACTGGCCCGCTCCACCGACGGCGCGGTCGGCGACCTCGCCTTCTCCCCGGATTCGGCCTGGATCGCCTGGTCGCATCCCGAACAGGGGCCGCTGCGCGGCATCCGCCTCATGCGCCTGGCCGACCGGACCGTCGTCGAGGCCACCGACGGGCGCTTCGCCGACAGCGACCCGGTGTTCACCCTGGACGGGAAATATCTCGCCTTCCTGTCACGGCGCGGCTTCGACACGATCTACGACGCCCACTCCCTGGACCTGGTCTTCCCCCTGGGCCACCGGCCGTACCTGCTCACCCTGGCCGTGGGGACGCCCTCGCCGTTCGCCCCCCGCCTTGACGGGCGGCCCGTCGAGCCCGAGGAGTCCGGAGAGGCGGGAGAGGTCGTCGTCGACGTCGAGGGCCTCCAGGAGAGGGTCGTGCCGCTGCCGGTGGGGGAGGGGCGCTACCTGGGGCTCCTGGCGGTCAAGGACGGCCTGCTCTGGCTGCGGCAGCCGCAGCGCGACCCCGCGCCCGGCGGCGCGCACGGCCACAGGCACCGGTACGCGCTCGAACGCTTCGACTTCGCCAAGCGCACCGTCGAGGAACTCGACGACGAGGCGAACGGCTTCGCGGTCAGCGGCGATGGACTCCGCGTCGTGGTGATGGACGGCGGAGACCTGCGGGTGATGCCGGTGTCGGGCAAGAAGAGCGACGCCACCGCGATCGACCTGCAGCGCGTCCGGCTCGACGTGGACCCCGCGGCCCGCTGGCGGCAGGCGTACGCCGAAGCGGGGCGGATCATGCGGGACCTGTTCTGGGTGGCCGACATGGGAGGGGTCGACTGGGCGGCGGCACTGGACACCTACCGGCCGTGGCTGGACCGCCTCGGCGGCCCCGACGACTTCGCCGACCTGCTGCGCGAGGTGGTGGGCGAACTCGGCGCGTCGCACACCTACGTCACCTCCCACCAGGGCTACGGGTCCTACCGCTTCGTCGGCATGCTCGGCGCCGACCTCGTCCGCGACACCGACGGGCTGTGGCGCGTGAGCCGCGTCTACGCGGCCGAGTCCTCCGACCCCCGCGCGCGGTCCCCGCTGGCGGGCAGCGGGATACGGCCCGGCGACGCGATCCTCGCGGTGGACGGCCGACCCGTCGACCCCGCGACCGGACCCGCGCCCCTGCTGGTCGACGCGGCCGAACGGCCGGTCGAGCTGACCGTGGAATCGGGGGACCGCGTCCACCGCGCCGCCGTGGTGCCCGTGTACGACGACGCGGTGCTGCGCTACCACGCCTGGGTGCAGGACCGGCGGGCCGAGGTCAGGCGGCTCAGCGGCGGGCGGGCCGGGTACCTGCACGTGCCCGACATGACCGCCGGAGGCTGGTCGCAGCTCCACCGCGACCTCGGCCGCGAACTCACCCGCGACACCCTCATCGTGGACGTGCGCGGCAACCGGGGCGGGCACACCTCCGAACTCGTGGTCGAGAAGCTCACCAGGAGGATCGTCGGCTGGAGCGTCAACCGCCACACCTCCCCGAGGAGCTGGCCGCGCGACGCGCCGCGCGGCCCCGTCGTGGTGGTCTGCGACGAGGAGACGTGCTCCGACGGCGACATCATCATCGGCGCCGTCCAGTCGCTGGGCCTCGGGCCGGTCGTCGGCACCCGCACCTGGGGCGGCGTCATCGGCTACCGGGGCACGCACAGGCTCGGCGACGGGACATCCATCACGGTGCCCGGATACGCCCACTGGTCCACCGCCTACGGCTGGGACCTGGAGAACGGCGGGGCCGTCCCCGACGTCGAGGTGCCGATCACGCCCCGCGACTGGGCCGCCGGGATCGACACGCAGCTGCGCACCGCCGTACGGCTGGCGCTCGCGGCCCTCGACGAGCGCCCCGCCGCCGCCCCGCCGGACCCCGCCACCCGCCCGGAGCGCCGATGGACCCCCCAGGAGCCCGCACGCCCCGTTAAGCCCGCCGGCGGGAGCGCGCCTTGATGCCTTCGTTACGCGGCGGCACCTATGGTGATCCCACCCCGCCCCCGGCTCCTCGAGTCCGGCGCCCCCCGAGACCCCAGGAGCCTCCTCATGGTTGACGAGTTGTTCGGCCTGCCCGTCCACCCCCTCGTCGTGCACGCGGCCGTGGTGTTCGCGCCTCTGTTCTCCCTGGTCTCACTCATGTTCGCCCTCGCGCCTCGCTTACGTGAGCGCCTCGCCTGGCTCGTGACCGTGCTCGCCGTCGCGACCCCGCTCGCCGTCCTCGCCGCCCAGCTCAGCGGACCGGCCCTGCGGGACCGCGTCTTCGGCGGGCAGGAGCCCTCGGGGCGGCTCGGCGAGCTCGTGGCCGCCCATGAGGGCTTCGCGGTGCCGCTGCTCCTCACCACACTCGGCCTGAGTGCGTCCTCCCTGCTGCTCGCCCACGCCGGCCCCCGGTTCGGCTCCGCCCTGCTCCGCCCGCTCACGCTCCTCGTCGTGCTGCTGTCGGCGGCCGTGACCTACTACGTCATCCGCGCCGGCCACTCGGGCTCGGCGGCGGTGTGGTTCCAGGGGTGAGCAGCCACGGGCGAGGCGGAGGGTGACCCGGGCTCGTGCCGTACGGCTCCCGCCCGGCCCCGGCCCCGCGCGGCTCCGGCGTGATCGGCGGTCCCCGGCGGGCGGTACTGTCGGCGTGTGAACAGTCTCTTCGATGCCGCAGCCGAGGAGGCCCATAAGGGGCAGGAACCGCTCGCCGTGCGCATGCGCCCCCGAGGGCTCGACGAGGTGGTCGGCCAGCGCCACCTGCTCGGCTCCGGAACGCCGCTGCGCCGGCTGGTCGAGGGCGACGCCCCCATGTCGCTGTTCCTGTGGGGGCCGCCGGGCACCGGCAAGACCACCCTGGCCTACGTCGTCTCCGGCGCGACCAAGCGACGCTTCGTCGAGGTGTCGGCGGTGTCGGCCGGGGTCAAGGAGGTCAGGGCCGCGATCGACCTGGCGCGGCGCGAGCTCGGCATGAGCGGGCGGCAGACCGTGCTGTTCGTGGACGAGGTCCACCGATTCAACAAGGCCCAGCAGGACGCGCTCCTGCCGGCCGTCGAGAACCGCTGGGTGACCTTCAT
>NZ_FNCN01000041.1 GCF_900100605.1 Sinosporangium album
TCGACTGTTCCGGCTCTGGTGTCCCATTCACGTGGCCGGTAGCCGTTGCGGTGGTTGACGCGGTCGTCGCTGCGCTCGCCGTAGCCGGCGCCGCACAGGGTGTCGGCCTCGGCCGACATCAACGCGTCGGCCATGGTCTTCACCATGGATCGCAACATGTCGGGGTCGCCGGTCTCGATCTGCTTCGCCAGCCAGGCGGCAGGGTTCACACTGTTGTTCGCGGCCATCGCCTGTTCTCCTTCGATCATGGTTTCAGCAACCTGAAGGATCACGCGATGGCCGTGTTCATTTCACGGTCGCCACGCTTGTGGCCAGGTCAAACTCGTACACCACTTCCGTGGACGCAACCCGTGGCAGCCGCTCCTTGTTCCGGGACTGCTGCAGACCGAGGACTATGCGCGAGCCGTACTGCGGGGCATACCCGGCGCGACGGAGGAGGAGATAGAACAGCTGGTCCAAGCACGGATGGAGAGGCAGAAGATACTTACGCGCTCGAACCCTCCGACGTTCTGGGTTGTGCTCGACGAAGGGGTGCTGCATCGGCCGATCGGAGGCAGAGAGGTCCTCCGGCTGGAGTTGGAGCATCTTATCCGGGCGGTCGATTCTCGCCGCGTGTCCATTCAGGTGGTTCCCTTGTCGCTGGGAGTCGCAACGGGTCTGCTGGGAGGGTTCATGATCGCCCAACTCGCGAGTGGTGGAGATATCGTGTACTTGGAATCGCCTAATGGGCACGCTCAAGTTACGAACCGGGTCGAAGACGTCAAAGAGATCAAGTTCCGATACGACTCCATACGCGTTGAGGCTAATCCCGCTCACGTATCGGTCGCGATGATCAGAGAGGCGGTGCAGGCGTGGACCTGACTGACGAGCTTCGGAATGCTGCTTGGCGCAAAGCCACGAAGAGCGGCCCCAGCGGAGGAGACTGTTTGGAGGTGGCCGCTCTGTCGGGTGGGCGTGTGGCTCTGCGTGATACGGAGAGTCCTGGGCAGGCGCCGTTCGTGGTGAGTGCCGGAGTCTGGGATGCGTTCATCGATGGCGCGAAGAACGGTGAGTTCGACTTCTAGCCTCATCGAGCCCAATGTGAAGGCCCTGTCCCGGGGCCTTCACATTGACTTACGTGGCCACGTCTCAATACGCCAGACTGGCGCTGCATCTGGCCTGACCCGGAACTCGGACCTACCGTCAGAGTGAATCGTCTTCTCTCGGAGGTTCCCATGAGCATGCCGAGCGGTCTCCCCATGCGACCTTGAGGCTTGGGGCGGATGACTGAGCATCTCCCGGAGTCGCCGTCGCTGTACGAAATGGTTGCGCTCGACCCCGTCACCCAGATCACCCACTTCTACGATGCATAAGGAGAGGATAGGTCTGATCGGATGGTGCTGGTGTCGCGGTTTCCGCTGGTCGTGGCACTTGCGGGCGTAGGCGCTCGATGGTCACTTCCGCGCGCGCCATGCGTTGCCTTACCTCACTCCACCTAGGGCTTTTAATGGTTTGCCTAGGACCTCTAGGAAAACTAGCGTCTCTTCTTATGAGACCGGTGACCGAGCGCGAGGTCCGCGCGTCCTTCGTGAACTGCACCAAAGGTGAGGCGAAGCGCCTTGCCGTACCTCGGAATCTGTCCACGTGGCCGTGGGAGGACCTGGACTTTCTGGGCTGGCAGGACCCGGCCGCGCCGGAACGTGCCTACCTGGTCGCCGAGGTGGGTGACGGTCTCGTGGGGGTGGCGCTGCGGCGCGCCGCGCCGCATGCCGGGCATGTACGGCGCAGCATGTGTTCGCTGTGCCTGACCACGCACTCGCGCGACGGGGTTTCGCTGATGACCGCCGCCCGCAGTGGCCGGAACGGGCAGCAGGGTAATTCGGTCGGCGCGTATTTCTGCAGTGATCTGGCCTGCTCCCTCTACCTCAGAGGCAAGAAGCAGGTCGGCCCCGGCGGGCGGCCGCATGAGACGCTCTCTCTGGAGGAGAAGATCCAGAGGACCGCGGAGTACCTGGCCGGGTTCCTGGGCAAGGTCGTCGCTTGACAGAGAGGTCGATCACGATCATGAAGGTGTTCCAGATCGGCGCCGCCGGCGGCGTGGGACGTCGGCTCGCCCGCCTGCTCGCCACCCTCGGTGACCAGGTGACCGGCATGCACCGCGACCCCGCCCAGGCCGAGATCGTGCGCGCCTCCGGGGCGGCACCGCTCGCCGGGGACCTCATCCACGACTCGGTGGAGGAACTCGCGGCGAAGATCGGCGGGCACGACGCGGTCGTGTTCTCCGCCGGGGCGCACGGCACAGGAGTGGACAAGACCAGCGCGATCGATGGCGCAGGGTTGGAGAAGGCCGCCGCGGCGGCCGACCGGGCTGGGGTGTCGCGGTTCGTGCTCGTGTCGGCTTTCCCAGACGCGGGCCGCGGACGCCAGACCACCGAGGGCTTCGAGCACTACATCCGGGTGAAGAAGGCCGCCGACGCCCACCTCGCCCGTACCGACCTCGACTGGCTCATCGTTCGCCCGGGCACTCTTCTCGACGACCCCGGCACCGGTCGTGTCACCGCCGGCCTCGCACTCGAATACGGCAGTGTGCACCGCGACGACGTGGCCGCCTTCCTCGCCGCCGCCCTCCATGAGCCGAGGCTGAACCGCGTCATCGTCGAACTCACATCCGGCGCCACCCCGGTCGCCGACGCGGTAGCCCACCTCGCGGCCACCACCCAGAGCCGTGCCGCCCGATAGGGCCCGGTAGGACCCGGTAGGAATGGACGACCGCGGATGAGCGGCGTCCACGACGCGGGCCGCTCTCTCCGAGAGCGACCGGATCAGCGTCCCCGTGGCCGGCGCCCCTGCGCGGCCACGCCTTCGGCGACGTCGTCGTCCTTGACGCCTGCGGGCTTGAGAGGTCACGCCCGCGAGCGCTCAAGGATGAGCGCTCCCTGGGCAGCGACGTGGCGTTGCGCGAACGCTCATTTCGCGGCCTGCGCCGACGCTGGTCCGGGCCGGGTTGGCGGTCGCCTCTGGGGAGGGGAGGTCCCACTGCAGCGGCCTTGTCGGGAGAGGTCGGGCCCGAGGTCGCCTCCGCGCGAAGGGCTTGGCGTTAGGGGAAGACGCGGTAGTGGTAGCTGTGCGAGTGGGTGAAACCGCTGCGGGTGTAGAGGCGGTGGGCGGCGGTGTTGTCCTCTTCGACCTGGAGGTAGAGGCGGGGGGCCGCGTGGGCGATGGCCCACTGGGCGGCGGCGTGGAGGAGGCTGCCGCCGACGCCGGTGCGGCGGTGGTCGGAGCTGGTGGTCATGCTGAAGATGCCGGTCCAGCCGGTGTTGGCGACGAGGAGGGCCATGCCGATGAGCTGGGCGTCCTTGACGGCGGTGAGCATGGCTGCGGGGGGAGGGGCGTGGCCGACGATGTCGGTGGCCACAGCGGTGCTGCCGGGGTTGCCGTCGAGTTGGGTGAAGACCTTGGCCATGGTGGCGGGATCGTCGGTCGCCCGGACCTCGACGGTGGGGGTGGTGGCGGTGATGACGTCGTGGGCGGCGGCTGTGAGCGCAAGGGTCGGGGCGGCGCGGCGGTAGCCCCGGTGTGCGAGAAGCTCGTCGAGCTGGGTGTGGTGTTCGGCGGGGCTTACTTGGATGAGGGCGGAAAGGTCACGCTCCTCGTAGAAGCTCACGATGTGTTGAAGCTCCCGATCGACGTCCGCGGAGATCTGGTACGGCGGGAGCGCGGAGTTGGTCCGTTTCCTGGTGACGCCGGGGGTGTGCCTGAGAAGCCATCCGTGCAGTTTTTCGATGATGGGGGCCGGCCAGGCGAGGGCGGCGCGCTGTTCGATCTGCCAGGGGGTGGAGGCGCGGCAGTGCCGTACGAGCTCGGGGATGAGTTTGGTGAGCAGGACGTGGTCTTCGGGACGCGCGGGTTCGTATTCGGTGATGCCCAGACCGATGATCTCGAAGCGCTCGGCGAGGGCCGAGACATGCGTGATCAGCTCGTAGGGAAGGAAGCCGGAGGGTTCGGGGACGCCGACGGAGGCGAAGGTGTCGGGGTCGAGGACATCAAGGTCGATGTGGATATAGACCGCGCGTGCGCCGGTGTGCCGGACTGCCTCGATGAGGGCTGACATGTCGGGTTTGCTGATGTGGGTGATGCCCGAGGTGTTGACGTAGTCCTGCTCGGCGGGGTCCAGGGCGCGTGCTCCCGCCAAGATCACTTGTTGTGGGCGGAGCCGGTGCGGGGGCAGGAGGTCCGGCGGGCCTTCGCCGAGGAGGGTGCGCAGCACCATGCCGTGGAAGGCGCCGGAGGGGGAGGTGTCGGGGGTGTTGAGGTCGGCGTGGGCGTCGAACCACACCACGGCGAGGTCGTCGCCGTGCTCGCGCACGGCCGCCGAGACCGGCGCCAGCTCGACGCCGCAGTCGCCGCCGACCGTGACCGTGAATCGCTTGGCCGCGTCGGTGAACACGGCGTGGGCGCGAGCTGCCGTTTGGGCGAGCGCGGGGCCGGCCTCGACGGTTATGCGCTCGGTGCCGTGGGTGAGGTCGGCCAGGATCGCCGCGCCTTCCCGCAACCTTTCGGCTGTGGCGGAGGACGACCCCTGCCACTGGGGCACCTCGACGACGGTCATATCCGGCAACTGTCCGTCCTTTCACCATAAGGATGGTTACGGGGTTCTTCTCCTATGGTCGCATCGTCGTAGAGAGATGTGGTGTCTCCGCGATCTGCTGGCTGCGTGGTGCTTGCGTGTCAGGAGGGGGAATCGGGCCTCGGCGGGCTGCTGAGAGTGTCTGTGGTGAAAGCAACTGTTTCAATCGCGTGCTCGAAGTCTCTGGCGAGGTGGTGGAATTGCCGGAGGCATCGAGGCTTCGCCAGGCGGACGTGCCGCTCTTCGTGCCGGCCGTGGGAATGATCGGCACCATCGGAGGGCGGTCGGCGGTCGACGCGGACCGTGTATTCGAGATGCTGCCGCGACCGGTGTGGGCACCCGATGTGGTTGTCCGGTGGGGCATGGGCGGTGGGGCATGGGCGGTGCTGCATGGGCGGTGGGGCGTAGGCGGTGCTGCGTCCGCTGATCGCCGTGGCCGGTCGGCCGGCCTGGCCGGCGAGGGCGTGGCCGGGTCGGCGAGGTGAGGGCGTCGCGCTCCGCCACGGTGGTCGGTCTATGCGCTGCGGCTCGTGTGCAACATGCCGTGGGCACCGGTGCTTTGTGGGCTTGGCGCTTTTCTGTCGTGCGGCACACGGCATGGCCTCGCGCTGATCGTCGCGCTGTCCGGGATTGATCGCGGTCGGCGCGATGAGGGCGGATCAGGCGGTCGGCTGGGGTGCTGCTTGTGCCGTATGTGCCGGGGGTGACTTCGCTGCGGCCTTGAACGCGGGGGTGTGGCGGCTCAATCAGAGGGCGACCGGGTGGAGGGAAGGCGCCGGGGCTCCGGTCGGGTGGGTCAGGGGGTGTCGCCGAGCAGGGTGTCGATGAATTCCTGGACGCTCAGGTGGACGTCGGTCTCGGGGAGTTTGATCGGACGGCGTGTGGTGGGACGCAGGTCGAGTGTCACCAGGCGGGGCGGGAGTGAAAGCTCGGGGTCGGGGGCGTCAAGGCCGGGGATCTCTACCTCGACGGTGTTGACGAAGCCGTCGGGGGAGATGGTCACTTTGCCGGTGGCGCGCTGCCGGGAGAGGCCGGGGTGGTTTTCCTCCAAGCCCTCCTTCAGGGTGGTGCCGAGGCTGGGAGGGGAGTCGTGCACGACCTTGGCGAAGTCGACGTCGATCTCGATGGAGCGGGTGGCGGGCCCGGCGGTGCGCTCGGTGGCCGAGGTCACGCCGTAGAGCCAGTAGAGGGGGGCGACGGGGGTGACGCCGATGCCGTGGACCTCGATCTCGACCCACTGGACGGGCTCTTCGCTGACGCGCTGGAAGACCGACTGGTGTGAGAAGAAGCCGGGCATCGTGACGATGTCACCGCCCTCCTCGGACAGCACGTCGAGCACCATGCTGGTCGCGACGGCGGGGATGGCGAGGTCCATGTAGCCGTTGCCGCTGCCGCCGAGCGAGACCCCCTCGCGGGTGCCGACGAACCAGTCGAAGTTAAATGTTCCATGCTTGAGGGTCTTTCCCAGCGCTGTCTGGATTTTTCCGATTTGGTTGGTTGTCACTGCTGTCTCCTGGTGGTGCGTGTGTCATTCCCGGTTCCCTGATAGGCGAGATTTACAGGTCGATCGGGGGCCCATTAATGGTCGGGGCCTGGCGCTAAGGAAGTTTACCCGCACTATCGACCGCTGATCGACGGGTAGTCGATCAGAAATTTCTCTCCTCGACCCCCATTGGAGACGGTGCCGTGTTTTCTGCCTTTTCTCGGTTAAGGGTTGGAAGCCGGGAATGGTGGTGATCGGATGGGGATGAATACCCGTAGGGCTCTGGTCTGGAGCGAAAGAAGAGCTCGCCGGACGAGCCCCGGAGGGCGCGGGCCGCAAACGACGAGTGGCCTGGTCGTGGTCGCGAAAACGCTGCCACGGCCAGGCCACATCATCGGACAATGCCACCGGGATCGGCTTACGGGTGCGGTGCGGGGAAGGGCTTTCGCTCCCACTTTCGCCCGTCGGCTCCGGCATGGACCGGCTGACGGGCGAACGCGCCCCCGGTGTCACCAGAAGCGTCTGCAGCCCCCGTGACAGCTCCGCGCCTTGGAACCGCACACGGCCACCATGCACGCGAGAACAGCCGACATGAATATCAGTCCCCTGCACCGCATGGCGGGCGCGGCGCAATTGGCTCCGACACAGGCCAACATGCAACTGAAATACTGCCGCGACCCGGCGGGGGCCGCCAGGGCACTCGGCTCGGCCGCGCTGATCGTGAAATCGTTGCGGTCGACAGTGTTCTTCTTCTTGATGACGTCAAGGTCGGCGGCCACATGTTCCACAATGGTCTTCGGGCGATCGAGGTCACCGCCGAACTCGTGGGAGAGCACGGCGGCCCGAACCCTTGCCTCCCTCCTGTCCTCCGGAGCGAAGAAGAGCATGACGAGTGTCGAGCCGGCGTCGGTGGCGAAGGCCACGGTCTCCTTGATCTCACCGCCGAACCCGCTTTGCGGAAGCCGGGCGATGGCGTCCTTCACCTGATCGGTCGAAGTGGCGGTCCGGACGGCCCGCTTGAGGTCCGTGCCCTTGAGGAGACCGGACGGGTCGTCGGCCGAAGATCGCGCGGCGGAGGTGCCGGTGCCGAGGGTGAGGCCGAGGAGGGCGAGTGCGCCGGTGCCGGTGGCGCGGAGCATGGCGCGGCGGCTGGTGCCGCCGCCGGCGGCGGCGGTGGCGGTTTCGCGGGTGATGCGGCGGGCGATGCGGGCGGCGCGGCGGATGCCGACTCCGGCGGTGAGGCGGGCGGACATGGCCAGGCCGGTGGCGATGTGGACGGTGGTGCCGTCGTCGATGACGAGGGTGGGCCGGTGTTTCCAGCCCGGCTTGTGGGTGTCGAGCAGGGCCTTCATTTCGGGATCGTGGAGGCTGCGGGTTTCGAGCCACTGCCCGGCCTCCTCGTCGATGCCCTTGGCCGTCGAGGTGCAGACGTGACACCCGTCGTCGAACAGCAGGTATCGCTTCACGATGTTCCTCTTTCCGATCGGTGGAAATATCTCGGGCTGCTCATCGGCCTCCTTGGTCAGATCCGTGAGTCGCAAGACGTGTTCCGCGGATCGCGAGGGGGCCTGGTTCTTCGTCTCCTCAAATGCCGGATTTATCGTGGCGATGGGGGCGGCACGGGTGTTCCCCGGGCCGTGTGATCCGCCTGGGCCCGATCCCGTTCGGGGTCGGTGGCGGACATCTGGATGAGCGGTGTTCTCTGAATAGGCGTATTGCGGTCGGGTCGAGGACGGAGAAGGCGACGGCGGTGGAAGGCGGTGAATTCGGTTTGCGCTTGCTTCGGTGCTCATAGGCAGTGCGATCGGCGAATCGGCGAATCGGCGAATGAATCACGGATGGCAGGCCGAAAGAAATTGTTATGGCTTGACTGAAGAGTGCTGGGCAGGCGGCAGGCCGTCGATGCCGTCGGTGTAATTTTTTCGGGTGCCTGTCGGGTCGCGCACAACAGTATCTTGCTCTATTAGGCCGAGCCGAACATCCACGGGGAGAACTCCGAGGGTGTGTCTCATGGCAGAGGCGGAAAAATCACCTCAATTTCGGGAGTGGGGGACGGGAGATGTGAGGAATCTCCTAGACTCCCTTTCGGTTCCTGAGTTACTTGAAACTCGGATTTGTCACGCCATTCCAGAGGAACAGCCGGTCCGGTCCGCCGCCCGTGAAGGTGGCCACGCGCTTCCGGCGTCCACTGCCGGGCCGCTGCCCCGTTGAACGCCCGCCTGTCGATGCCCACCCCGTCGAACGTCCGCCCCGTGCGCGCCTGGCGGGTGCCGTGCGGCGGGTGCCGTACGG
This sequence comes from Sinosporangium album, assembly GCF_900100605.1. Taxonomy (GTDB): domain Bacteria; phylum Actinomycetota; class Actinomycetes; order Streptosporangiales; family Streptosporangiaceae; genus Sinosporangium; species Sinosporangium album. Next base: position 8,382 of record NZ_FNCN01000041.1, read on the forward strand.
CGGGTGCCGTGCGGCGGGTGCCGTACGGCCCCGGCGAGGCCGTGCGGCCCGGGCGGAAGCCGTACGGCTGAAGGCGCCGCGCCCGAAACATGCCCCGAAATATGGCGTTATCGCTGGCAGTGCCCCCAGCAGTCGCCCAACGAACAGGGGGGATCGCCCACGCACGGAGGCACCTTCATCACATACTGAAGCGTAAGAGAAGCGTTACGTAACCGCAGGGGGCGACGGTGGCGAGTCTGATCAGCCGTATGGCGAGGCAGTCGAGACCTCCAGAGGCGGGCGGGGGCCCTCACCGCATCGACGAGGGCGATATCGACGTCACCGTGATCGTGCCCGTGCGCAACTGCCGCCCCTACCTCGACACCTGCCTGACGTCCATCCTGGTCCAGCGGGTCGCCAAGGAGATCGTCGTCGTGGACGACGGCTCGACCGACGGGTCGCGCGAGCTGCTCGACCTCTACGCGAGCTACCACCGCGGAGTGGTCAAGGTCGTGCGGCACGAGCACTCCGGGGGCGCCGGCGGACCGCGCAACACGGGGCTGGCGCACGCCCGCGGGCGCTATGTGTTCTTCTGCGATGCCGACGACCACATGGGGCCGGAGGCGTTGGAGCGCATGCTCGCCATGGCCGACGGCAACGGCTCGGACATCGTGCTGGGCCGCATCGTGGGGCACGGCCGTCGGGCGCCCGAGTCGATGTTCCACCAGAACCTCGACCGGGCCGATCTGGGCGACAGCCCCGTCTACAACAGTCTGAGCTGCTTCAAGCTGTTCAGGCGGGAGATGCTCGTCAAATACGGCGTCCGCTTCGACGAGAGGCTTCTCGTGGGGGAGGACATCGTGTTCACCACCCACGCCTACTGCCACGCCGACGTCATCTCGGTGCTCGCGGACTACGACTGCTACCACCTCGTGGACCGTCCCGACGGCAGCAGTGTCATGCAGCAGCCCGGAAGCCGAGACCCCGTGGCGTGGCTGCGCATGATCAAGGGGCCGATCGAGCTCATGACCAAACATGTCCGGCCCGGGCCGCTCCGCGACCACCTGCTGCGGAGGCATTTCCGGCTCGACGCGCTCGCGCAGCTCGGACGGCCGTTCCTCGTGGCCGAGGAGGTCGAGCGCAAGCAGATCGCCGAGGAGGTGGCCGAGCTGTGCGACGAGTGGATGACCGAGGGCGTGCGCAAGCGGCTGCCTTCGATCGACCGCCAGCGCCTCGAATCCCTCGCCGACATCGACAGGCTCGTACGGCTGGCGCAGATCGAGGCCGCCTCCGTGGACAGCAGGCTCACCGGGCTGTGGTGGCAGGAGGGCAGCCTCGCGGTCGCCGGCACGGCGACGCTCGAAGGGCTGGAACCCCCCGGCGATTACGAGGTCGCCCTGGTGCTGCGCCTCCGCCGGGGAGGGCTTCACGATGTCACGGTGCCGGTGTCCGGGGGGCCGCGCGGGTTCACCGCCTCCGTGGAGGTCGCCGGGTTGGCGTCGGGCGTGTGGGACATCTACGCGGCGGTCACCTGTGAGGGCGTGACACGGCTCGGCCGGCTCGGCGCGGACCGCGACGAGAAGGTCGTACGGCCGTCGGCCCGCGTACACGACGACATCGTGCTCATGCCGTACTTCACGCGCACGCACGGCAACCTCAGCATCGACGTCGGCGGGCATGTGACGTCGGTGCCGGGGCGGGTGCGCCTGCGCGGCACGCGGTGGGCGTTCGGGCACAGGCTCGTGGTGGACGGCGAGGTCAAGGTGGGGGAGGGCGAGATCGGAGGCGGCGGTCTGCGGCATCTGGTCTGGCGTGAGCGCACTTCGGGGCAGGAGCACCTTGAGCGGGTGGTCGCGCACCCGGGTAACCTGTTCGCCGCGCGGACCGCCGCCGGTCGGCTCGGTCCGGGCACGTGGGACGCTTATCTGGAGGTCCGGCTCGGCGGCCCGCCCGCGAGGTTCAGGATCGAGGCCGAGCCCGAGGCAGTGACGAGGCCGAGGAGCTGGTGGCGAGGGCCGGTGCGGCGCACGGTGCGGCCCTATGTGACGAACGGCAAGGGCAGGCTGAGCGCGACGGTGAGGGTCATGAGGCCGACCGCCGCCCTCAGGCGGTTCATAAGTTGATGCCACCCTCTTGCAGGTGCGAATAGACGGCGTAACGTGGTGGGCGATCCAGCACCACGGAGGCCACTTTGCATGTTCCCGATGGCTTCTTCAACCTCGCCGTTTCCCTCTCGGCGGGTGTGGTCGCAGCAGCCGGTGTGGCGGTGTGCCTGCGCGGCGCCCGGAGGGAGCTCGACGATCGCGCCGCCCCGATGGCCGGGCTCGTCGCCGCCTTCATCTTCGCGGTTCAGATGCTCAACTTCCCCGTGGCGGCGGGGACCAGCGGTCACCTCCTCGGCGGGGCGCTGGCCGCGATCCTCGTCGGCCCCTACACCGCGGTGCTGTGCATCACCGTCGTGCTCGCCGTACAGGCGTTCTTCTTCGCCGACGGAGGGCTCACCGCGCTGGGCGTCAACATCACCCTGATGGGCATCGTCACGGTGCTGGTGGGCTGGGGAGTGTTCAAGCTTATCGCCCCGCGTAGGCCGCCCGCGGTGGTGGCAGCGTCGTTCGTGGCGGCTCTGGTGTCGGTGCCGGTCTCCGCACTGGTCTTCACGCTTCTGTTCTGGATCGGAGGCAATGCCCCGATCGAGGTTTCCACGGTCGCCGCGGCCATGGGCGGCGTTCACGTGCTCATCGGTCTGGGCGAGGGCGCGATCACCGCGCTCACCGTGGGGGCGGTGCTCGCGGTGCGCCCCGATCTCGTGTACGGCGCCCGCCGCCTGGCCCCCGCCCTCACCTTGAGGACGGCCGACGGCGAGGTGCCGGTGGCGGGTGCCGCGGCGGGCGGGGCGCCGCGCCCGGCCCGGCCGGGCGGTTTCATGGTCGCCGGCATCGTCGTCACCGCGCTGCTCGCCGGGGTGCTCAGCTTCTTCGCCTCGGCCTCTCCCGACGGGCTTGAGCGTGTGGCGCAGGACCAGGGGTTCGGCAGTGCTGCGGTCGATCACGCCCTGGGGAGTCAACCATTCGCCGACTACGGTGAGGCGGGCGGCGTCCCGGTCGGCGTCGCCGGGGTGATCGGCGCGGGCGTGACGCTCGGCGTCGGCGGCGGCCTGTTCCTCGCCGTACGGCGCAGGCGCCCGAAGGCCCAGGTCTGACCTGTGGGAGCGGGGCACCACCACCGGATCTTCCGGCCAGGGGATTCGGTCGTCCACCGGCTGCCGCCGGAATGCAAGATCCCGGCGCTGGCCGGGTTCGTCCTGGTCGTTGTGGCCACTTCGCGCGAGTGCATGTGGGCGTTCGGCGTCTACGCCCTGCTGCTGGCCGGTGTGGCGGTCGCGGCGCGCGTACCCGCCGGGTTCGTTCTCAAGCGCATGGTGATCGAGACCCCGTTCGTGCTGTTCGCCGTGATCATCCCGTTCATCGGGCTGGGTGAGCGGGTCGAGGTGGCGGGGCTGTCGCTGAGCGTCGAGGGCCTCTGGGCGGCGTGGAACATCCTCGCCAAGGCAACGCTCGGCGTGGTGGCCGGCATTCTGCTGGCGGCCACCACAGAGCCGCGTGCGATGCTCCTGGGGGCGCGGCGGCTCAAGGTGCCGCCCCTGCTCGTGCAGATCGCGATGTTCATGCTGCGCTACATGGACGTGATCGTCGATGAGATGCGCCGCATGCGCGTCGCCCGCGAGTCGCGCGGGTTCACCCCCAGGGACATCAGGCACCTGCCCGTGGTGGCCCGCTCGGCGGGGGCGTTGTTCATCAGGTCCTACGAACGGGGGGAGCGCGTGCACCTGGCCATGATGAGCAGGGGATACGCGGGCGCGATGCCGATGGCCGACGGGCCGGGCGCCTCATGGCGGCAGTGGGCGACCGCGGCGGCGCTGCCGGCGGCGGCGCTGGTCGTGGCCGTCGCGGGGAGCCTGTGGTGAACGCACCGCCGTCCCCGTCCCCATCCCCGTCCCCGTCGCGGTCGCCGTCCCCGTCGCCGCCGTCGCTCGCGGTCCGATCGCTCGCCTACGCCTACCCGGACGGCACCCAGGCGCTGTACGGCGTGGACCTCACGATCGCGCGCGGGGAACGCGTCGCCCTGCTCGGGCCGAACGGCGCGGGCAAGACCACGCTCGTGATGCACCTCAACGGCATCCTGACCGCCGGGCACGGCTCGGTGAGCGTCGCGGGCCTGCCGGTGCGGCCCGACACGGTCAAGGAGATCAGACGCCGGGTCGGCCTGGTGTTCCAGGACCCCGACGATCAGCTTTTCATGCCCACGGTCAGAGACGACGTCGCCTTCGGACCGGCCAACATGGGCCTGCGCGGCGAAGCGCTGGACCACCGGGTCAAGCACGCGCTCGACCGGGTGGGCATGCTGGACGTCATCGACCGGGCGCCGCACCACCTGTCGTTCGGGCAGCGGCGGCGGGTGGCCGTGGCCACGGTCCTCGCGATGGAGCCGGAGATCCTCGTGCTGGACGAGCCGTCGTCGAACCTCGACCCGTTCTCACGCCGAGAGCTGGGCGAGATCCTGCGGGGGCTGGACATCACCCTGCTCATGGTCACCCACGACCTGCCGTACGCCCTGGAGCTGTGCGAGCGGTCGCTGATCCTGTCGGGCGGGGTGATCGCGGCGGACGGCCCGACGAGGGGCGTCCTCGCCGACGCCGAACTGCTCGCGGCGCACCGGCTGGAACTGCCGTACGGCTTCGCGCCCCCCACCTGATCAACTGTGGGTCTGGCCGGTGTCCGGCGCGTGGATCACGACGAGCCGGTCCCCGATCTTGAGCGTGGCGGCGCGCGGGTCGGCAAAGGTCATCACGGTCCCGTCGCGCACGACGGCGACGATGATGTCGACGGAGTCGCGCGGGGATCCGCCGATCTCCTCCGCCCTGACGGTCCGCTCGCAGAGGTCCAGGCCGCTCCCGTAGACCAGGAAGTCCTCGATCATGGAGCTGACGGCCGGGCTCTGCGTGGCGATGCCCAGCATGCGGCCCGCGGCCTCGGAGGAGGTGATGACGACGTCGGCGCCGCTCTGCCGTACCAGGGGGTCGTTCTCGGCCTCGCGGACGGCGGCCACGATCGTGGCGGCCGGGTTGAGCTGGCGGGCGGTGAGGGTGACCAGCGCGCTGGTGTCGTCGCGCTGGGTCGCGATGATCACCTGCCTGGCCTCGGCGATGCCGGCGCGGTTGAGCACGTCGCTGCGTGTGCCGTCGCCGACCACCCCGGCCAGGCCGTCGCGGTTGGCCTCCTCCACGGATTCGGGGCGGGGGTCGACGACGACGATGGTCTCTTTGGTCCGCTCGTTCTCCAGCAGGGTGCGGATCGCGGCCCGGCCCTTGGTGCCGTATCCCACCACGATGGTGTGGTTGCGCAAGCGTGACCTCCAGCGTTTGGCAGCCATCTCTTCCCGCGTGCGCCTGGTCAGCACTTCAAGGGTGGTGCCCACGAGGATGACCAGGAAGACGACCCGTAGGGGAGTGATCGCCACGATGTTCACTAATCGGGCCGTCGGTGTGACCGGGGTGATATCACCGTAACCTGTCGTCGAAACGGTGACCGTGGCGTAGTAAAGCGCGTCCAGGAGCGACACGTCCCCGTCGTAGTTGTCCTTGTAGCCATCAAGATCGATCGCGACCAGCAAGAACACCACGGACAGCGCGACTGCCGCGTAAAGCACGCGGAACATGACCGCACCGAACGGGCTCACCGCAATAGACGGCAGGCGGACGGCGGTTCTCTTGTCCCCCTTCATGTAGATGATCCTAGAGTTGCGTGCCGTCGCCTCCGGTGATGGCCGAGTAAAGTGGGGCTGCCTCATCGCCGCGATATCCGCCATGAGGAGGACTGGATGAAGCTTCGGCTAGCGCGGCGCGTCATCGACGGCGCCGTAGTGGTGGCCGTCGAAGGCGAGCTCGATCTGTATACGGCCCCCGTTCTGCGGGATGAGGTGCGGGAGGCGATCCGCCAAGACGGTCCGCGACTGGTGCTCGACCTCGAATCCCTCTCGTTCATGGACTCCAGCGGCCTATCCGTCCTCATCGAGGCGTGGCGCCTCGCCACGGGCGACGGGGGCGGCGTGTGCCTGGCGAGGCCGCAGTCGCCGGTGGCCCGCATCCTCGCCACGACAGGGCTCGACCGGCGCATCAAGGTCTATCCGGACGTGCAGGCCGCCGTCGACGGCGTCTGACGGCGGGCCTGAGGACCCGCCCTCGGCAACCGGCACCCCGTGGAGAACTTTCTTCGGTGCCCGCGTTATGGTCCCGTCATGGACCTCAATGGAGCAGGAGCAATCGTCACCGGCGGCGCCAGCGGTCTCGGCGCCGCCACGGCCCGTGAACTCGCAGGCCACGGTGCGAAAGTCGTCATCGCCGACCTCGGCGAGGAGAAGGGCAAGGCTCTCGCCGACGAGATCGGCGGCGTCTTCGTCAAGTGCGACGTCTCCGACGAAGACCAGGTGCAGGCGCTCGTGGACGCCGCGGTCGCCTCCGGCGCCCCGCTGCGCGTCGTCGTCAACAGCGCGGGCATCGGCTGGGCCGGCCGTACGGTGAACCGCGACGGTTCCCCGCACGCCCTCGCCGACTACCGCAAGGTCATCGAGGTCAACCTCGTCGGCACGTTCAACGTGATGCGCATCGGCGCGGCGGCCATCGCCAAGACCGAGCCCACCGACGCCGACGGCCAGCGCGGCGTGATCGTCAACACGGCGTCGGTCGCCGCCCTCGAAGGCCAGACCGGGCAGATCGCCTACTCCGCGTCCAAGGGCGGCATCGTCGGTATGACGCTGCCCGCCGCCCGCGACCTCGCGGCGATCGGCGTGCGCGTCAACACCGTCTGCCCCGGCATCATCGACACGCCGATCTACGGGTTCAACCCCAACGCCGAGGAGTTCAAGGCCAAGCTGGTCGCGCCGGTCGTGTTCCCCAAGCGGATGGGGCAGCCGGCGGAGTTCGCCCACCTCGTGCGCGCGCTGATCGAGAACGACTACATGAACGGCGAGGTCATCCGTTTCGACGGCGGCATCCGATTCCAGCCGAAGTGAGGGGCCAGTGTCTGACGAGGTAGACGAGGTACTCGTAGAGTCCGCGGACGGCATCGCCGTCATCACGATCAACCGGCCTCGGGTCAGGAACGCCGTCAACGGCGCGGTGGCCAGAGGCATCGCCGCGGCGCTCGACGAGCTGGAGGAGCGGTCCGACGTCTCCGTCTACGTGCTGACGGGCGCCGGCGGCACCTTCTGCTCAGGGATGGACCTCAAGGGTTTCCAGGCCGGTGACATCCCGCGCGTCGAGGGGCGCGGCTTCGCCGGCATCGCCGAGGCCCCGCCGCGCAAGCCGATCATCGCGGCGGTCGAGGGCTACGCGCTGGCGGGCGGGTTCGAGCTGGCGCTGTCCTGCGACCTCATCGTCGCCTCGGAGCAGGCCGTCTTCGGGCTGCCCGAGCCCAAGCGCGGGCTGATCGCCTCGGCGGGCGGGGTGCTGCGGCTGCCGAGGCGCGTGCCGTACCACGTCGCGATGGAGATGGCTTTGACCGGTGACCACTACCCGGCCGCCAGGCTCTACGAGATCGGCCTGGTCAACCGGGTTACCCCCGTCGGGGAGGCGCTCGCGACGGCCAAGGAGCTCGCCGCGCGGATCGCCGCCAACGCGCCGCTGGCGCTCGCGGGGACCAAGCGGCTGATCGTCGAGTCGCGTGACTGGCCCCTTGGTGAGATGTTCGCCCGGCAGAGGGAGATCACCGACCCGGTGTTCACGTCCAAGGACGCCCTGGAGGGCGCGGCGGCCTTCACCGAGAAGCGCGCTCCGCGCTGGAAGGGCGAATAGGCCGGCCTTCTTCCTTCCCGCGGTCCCGTGGTCCCCGGTTCCGCGGTCCTCTCATGGTCCCGTGGTCCCGCGGTCCCAGGCCCCTCTCGTGGTCCCAGGCTCCTCTCGTGGTCCCCGGTCCGGCGAACGGGCCGGGGACCGCGCGTGATGGGGCCGTTTCGCCGTACGGCGGGCTCAAGTGTGTGCGAGGCGCGATTTTTCGTATGCGAGGCAGAATGGTCCACAAGAGCAGTTGTGCGGCCGACCCCGCATAACGCCGGTTCCACAGGCCAGGAGTGCGCATGACTGGACTTCCCCCCGCAGGCCGATCCCCGTATGACGACGCCCGGAGCCGTTCCGTCAGTCTGCTGGCCGGGGCGGCGGGCAGTGCGATCCTCATGGTCCTGATCGTCGCCGCCATGTGGGCGGTGGAGATCGCGGACTATCTCCTCCCGGGCGACCTCGACCGGTTCGGCATCCGCTCCTGGGACCCGGACGGCCTGCCCGGCATCCTGTTCGCGCCGTTCCTCCACGCCGGCTTCGGCCATCTGATGGCCAACTCACTGCCGCTGCTGGTCCTCGGCTTCCTTGCGGCGCTCAGGGGGGTCGGCAGGTTCGTCGGGGCCAGCGCCATCATCGTGCTGGTGAGCGGCATCGGGGTGTGGCTGACGACGCCGCCGTTCTACATCACGGTGGGGGCAAGCGGCCTGGTGTTCGGGTATTTCGGGTTTGTGGTGGCCCGGGGGCTGTTCGACAGGCGGGCGTTCGACATCGTCGTGGGGATCGTGGTCGCGGCGGTCTACTACTCGCTGCTGTGGGGCGTGCTCCCGAGCGAACAGGGCATCTCCTGGCAGGGGCACCTGTTCGGCCTGATCGGAGGCGTGATCGCGGCCTGGGTCCTGCGCCGCAAGCGCCCCGCCGTCACCCCGGTGCCGTCGCCTTACCTCTGAGGCGCCGCGGCCTTGGAGGAGCCCCCATCACTGAGGCTCTGTGATCTTTGAGGCGCCGTCGCCGCACTGCCGTGCCGCCTGCGCGTCGCCGGTGTACGGCCTGCGCCCGGCCGACAGGGACCGCCTCGGCGTGCGGGGTGCCCGGTGGCGGGGGCTGTGCCCTACAAGCCCTTGGAAGGCGTGGAGGGGCGCCGGAACGGCGCCCCTCACGGGCCGGTCGGCGACGCGCGGTCAGAGGCGCTCGACCACGTGGTCGATGCACACGGTGAGGGCCTCGACGTCGGCCGGGTCCACCGCGGGGAACATCGCGATGCGCAGCTGGTTGCGGCCCAGCTTGCGGTAGGGCTCGGTGTCGACGATGCCGTTGGCGCGCAGCGTCTTGGCGACCGCGGCGGCGTCGACGGAGTCGGCGAAGTCGATCGTGGCGACGACGTTGGACCGCTGGGCCGGGTCGGCGACGAACGGGGTCGCGAACTCCGACTTCTCCGCCCAGGTGTAGAGCCGCTGCGCGGAGTCGGCGGAGCGTGCGGCGCTCCACGCGAGGCCGCCGTTGCCGTTCATCCAGTCGAGCTGCTCGGCCAGCAGGAACAGCGTGGCGACCGCGGGCGTGTTGTAGGTCTGGTCCTTGACCGAGTTGTCGACCGCGACCGGCAGGCTGAAGAACTCGGGCACGTAGCGGTCGGTGGCCGCGATCTCGGAGACGCGGGCGAGGGCCCGGGGCGACATGATCGCGATCCACAGGCCGCCGTCGGAGGCGAAGCTCTTCTGCGGTGCGAAGTAGTAGACGTCGTATTCGCTCGCCTGGACGGGCAGGCCGCCGGCGCCGGAGGTCGCGTCGACGAGCACCAGCGAGTCGTCGTCGCCGACCCGCGCGATCGGCATGGCGACACCGGTCGAGGTCTCGTTGTGGGTCAGCGCGTAGGCGTCGACACCGGCCTCGGCGCGGGCCGTCGGGTGCGTGCCCACCTCGGACTTGATGACGCTCGGGTCGGCCAGCCAGGGGGCCTTCTTCGTCACGGCGGCGAACTTGGAGGAGAACTCGCCGAAGGTCAGGTGCTGGGAGCGCTCGCGGATCAGCCCGAAGGCGGCGATGTCCCAGAACGCGGTCGTGCCGCCGTTGCCGAGCACGACCTCGTAGCCCTCGGGGAGGTCGAACAGGCTCCGCACCCCGCTGCGGACCCGGTTGACGAGGCCCTTGACCGGCTTCTGCCGGTGGGAGGTGCCCATCAGGGAGGCTCCGGTGGAGGCGAGCGCCGCGAGCTGCTCGGGTCGAACCTTGGAGGGCCCGCAGCCGAAACGGCCGTCCGCGGGCTTGATGTCAGCGGGAATCACGATGTCAGCCACCCGCCAAGCCTACTGAGTGCCGAGATGGTCCAGACCATGGGCTCACCTGTTAGGCCCCGATGCCCGACGACGGCCGAACAACAACCGAACAATGGCCGGACGACGGGCGAACCGCGGCCGCTCGGCGGCGGCGCGACGGCGGTCTGACGGATGCACGGCGGCAGCCTGGCGGATGCACGGCGGCGGCCTGACGGCGGCCTGACGGAGGCACGACAAAGGCCCACGATCTTCGTGATCGCGGGCCTTGACGTGAGATGCCGTCGCCCTCGGCATCAGCGCCCTTGAACCGACCGGTCTGAACGGACCCCTGAACCGGTCAGGCCGGTTTCGCGGTCCTCAGGCATCCGCCGGCGGGGAGGGCACTCGGTGTTCCTCAGACCTTGCCGACGACCTCGGAGGCACCGGGGACCTCGTCGATCGACCGCTGCGGAGGTCCGACGTAGTTCGCACTCGGGCGGACCAGCCGACCGGTGCGCTTCTGCTCAAGGATGTGCGCCGCCCAGCCGGCCGTGCGCGCGCACGTGAACATCGACGTGAACATGTTCGCGGGGACGTCGGCGAAGTCCAGCACGATGGCCGCCCAGAATTCCACGTTCGTGGCGAGGGTCCGGTCGGGCTTCCTGGACTGGAGTTCGGCGAGAGCGGCGTTCTCCAGCGCGACCGCGACCTCGTAGCGCGGTGCGTTGAGCTCCCTGGCGGTACGGCGGAGCACGCGGGCCCGCGGGTCCTCCGCGCGGTAGACGCGGTGGCCGAAGCCCATGAGCCGTTCGCCCTGGTCGAGGGCCTGCTTGACGTAGACCTCGGCGTTGCCGATGCGCTCCACCTCTTCGATCATGTGGAGCACACGGGCGGGGGCGCCGCCGTGCAGCGGGCCTGACATGGCGCCCACCGCACCCGACATGGCGGCGGCGACGTCGGCGCCGGTGGAGGCGATGACGCGGGCGGTGAACGTCGAGGCGTTCATGCCATGTTCGGCGGCGGAGGTCCAGTAGGCGTCGATGGCCTTGACGTGCCTGGGGTCGGGCTCACCGCGCCAGCGGATCATGAAGCGCTCGACGATCGACGTGGCCTCGTCCACCCGGCTCTGGGGAACCATGGGCAGGTCGAGGCCGCGCGCGGACTGAGCCACGAACGACAGCGCCAGGACGGAGGCGCGCGCCAGATCTGCCCTTGCCTGCTCGTCGGAGATGTCGAGCAGCGGCTTGAAGCCGTAGGCCGGGGCGAGCATGGCGAGTGCGCTCTGCACATCGACGCGGATGTCACCGGAGTGGACGGGAACGGGGTACTGCTCCGCAGGGGAAAGACCCGGCTGGAACTCGTTGTCGACGAGCAGGCCCCACACATGTCCATAGGAGACATGGCCGACCAGCTCTTCGATGTCGACGCCCCTGTAACGAAGAGCGCCCCCTTCTTTGTCCGGTTCCGCGATCTCGGTCTCGAAAGCTACGACGCCTTCGAGCCCGGGTTTGAAGTCGGACATTCTCGGCTGCCTCCCTTTCATAGCGGTTCTTGATCCAAACGGGCAAAGCCTTGATGTCGAGATACCGGCGCTCATATTCAACCCCCTGCCTTGCTCTGCTCCGCCCCCGGACCCGCCCAAAGGCCATCCTCGCTGGTAGGAGCCCTGTTTTTGATGGGTGGGCACCGCTTGCCCGGTCAGGCGAGGAAGAATGCCTAACTGTGAACGCCACTTCCCGCCCGCCCTCCTTGGCGGGGCTCCGCCGTACCTATGAGGGTGAGCCGTTGATCGAGGGAGACCTCGCGGCCGACCCTGTGACGCAATTCACCTTGTGGTTCGCCGATGCGGTCGCCGCCGGGCTGCCCGAACCCAACGCCGTCGTGCTGGCCACCAGCTCCGCCGGGGGGCGCCCCTCGGCCAGGACCGTGCTGCTCAAGGGGTTCGACCAGCGAGGCTTCGTTTTCTACACCAACTACGAGTCACGCAAGGGCCGTGATCTGGCCGAGAATCCCCGCGCCTGCCTGATGTTCCCGTGGCATCAGATCCGCCGGCAGGTCCGGGTCGAGGGCCAGGTCGTACGGCTGCCGCGCGAGGACTCGGCCGCCTACTTCCACTCCCGCCCGTACGGCTCCCGCATCGGGGCCTGGGCCTCCCGCCAGTCGGCGGTGGTCGCCTCGCGGGAGGAGCTCGACGCTCGTTACGTGGAGCTGGCGGACCGGTGGCCCGAAGATCCACCCATGCCAGACTTCTGGGGTGGTTTCCGGGTGATTCCCACGGAGGTGGAGTTCTGGCAGGGCCAGACCGACCGGATGCATGACCGGCTGCGCTACCGCCGTACCGCCGTCGGATGGGTTCTGGAGCGTCTCGCGCCCTGAGAGGCCCTGAGACACTGGGACCTGAGGCGGAAGCCCTGAGGCGGAAGCCTTGCGGCGGAGGCCTTGACTCAGCCCTGAGTCGCCGTCACGCACAGTGACTTGTTGTCCCAAATGTGTGCGGTGAGTGTTTAGGGAAGCAAGATGGCCCCTCCGGTGTTGCTGTCCTTTGCCACCGTGCACCGTTCTGCCAATAGGGTCGGCAGCAGCGTTAAGGGAAACGAGCTTGGAACGCTGCCATGGCCACGGGGAACACACGGTGCGACGGACGTAGCATCGAGGTAGGACGGGAGGAACCTTGACCGCACATGGCTTGATCGACACGACGGAGATGTATCTCCGGACGATCTATGAGTTGGAGGAAGAGGGGATTGTCCCGCTGCGTGCGCGTATCGCCGAGCGCCTGCAGCAGAGCGGCCCTACCGTCAGCCAGACCGTCGCCCGTATGGAGCGAGATGGCCTGGTGAGGGTCGAAGGGGACCGTCACCTTGCGATGACCGAGCTCGGGCGCACGCTTGCCACGCGTGTCATGCGCAAGCACCGTCTCGCGGAGCTCCTGCTGACCCAGGTGATCGGCCTTCCATGGGAAGAGGTCCACGTGGAGGCGTGCCGCTGGGAGCACGTCATGTCCGAGTCCGTGGAGGCGCGCCTCATCGTGCTCCTCGACAACCCTGTGATGTGTCCTCACGGCAACCCGATCCCCGGCCTTGAGGAACTGGGCATGAAGACCGGGCCGGACGCCGGTGAGGACGCCATCCTGACGATGGTCGAGGCCGCGGGCCCGAAAGACGTGCCCGTTGTGGTGCGTCGAATTAGCGAACAAGTGCAAAGTGATCCTGCTGTGATGCTTAAACTCAAGCAAGTTGGGATACAACCCGGACGCGAGGTCACGCTCGCGGCGAGCGACGACGGTGTGCGGGTGACAGGTGACGAGAAGGCGGATGGCACTCCTGCGGACCTCCCGCGCGACGTCGCCGTACACGTCTTCGTCTCCAAGCGCTGAACCCGGTCCTGCTTGGTTGAATCCCCGCCGGGAGACCCTCCTCTCCCTTCAGGCCAAGACTGCAGGAGCGCCCGTGGCCCCCTTTGCGCACATGCCTCCCCGAGGAGTGGTCCCCCGATGAAGAGATGGGGGGACCTGTCGAAGGACGTGGCTGAGCACCTTGAGGCTGATGCCGTGCTCGACCACGCCGAGATGGCGGTGGTCGTCACCGACAGGTTCAGCAATCTGCTCTACTGGAACCCCTACGCCGAGACGCTCTTCGGACGGCCGGGCACCTCCGGCGGTCGCGACCAGTCGCTGCTGGGCGCCGGAATCACGGAGAAGGACCACCCGCTCGCGGTGGAGCTCGCCAAATACGTCCTGAAGGGCGGGGTCTGGGAGGGCACCTTCGACGTCAAGCGCGGCGACGGCACGATGATCTACGTGCGTGCCCAGGCCGTGCCACTGCGGCATCCGTCGGGTTCGGTGTCGGGCATCGTGATCACCGCCCGCGAGGCGATGCGCAGCAACGAGCGGGAGAAAGACCGCTTCGGCCTGCTTGAGCGCATCGGAGAGCGCCTCGCAGGCTCCCTGTACGTCGAGGAGACGCTCAAGCGCGTCGCGGAGATGCTTGTCCCGCAGTTCGCCGACCACTGCTTCATCGAGCTGGTGGAGGGCGACCGGATGATCCGCCGGGTCTCCCAGCACGTGCAGGGCTGGACGCCCCCGCCCGGCACCTGGACCCCCATCGGCGGCGACATCCGCTATCCGGCCGGGCATTACGCCGACACCGCCGTGCGCCGCCAGGAGACCATCCTCGTCGAGGACTTCTCACAGGTGAGCTACCCCGCTCCGAGCCCCGGCAGCGCGCGCCTCGCCGGCGAGATCGGTCTGACCTCGGCCATCGTGGCGCCGCTGTGCGTGCGCGGCCAGACCCTCGGGCTGATGTATCTCGGCCTGTCCAACCTGACCGACCGGCGCAGCCCCCACTACGACGCCTTCGACCGCGACTTCGTCGGAGCCATCGCCACCCGGGTCGCCCTCGCCGTCGACAACGCGCTCCTGTTCGAGGAGGAGCGCCACACTGCCGAGTCATTCCAAAAGCACCTCCTGCCGCGCGAGCTTCCCCAGCTCGACGGCATGGAGATCGCGGTGCGCTACGAGCCGGCGGCGCCGCTGGCGAGCCACGGGCAGGGCATCCAGACGCAGGTCGGTGGCGACTGGTACGACGTGATCCCTCTGTCGGCGGGCAGGGTCGGCATCGTCATCGGCGATGTGGAGGGCCGGGGCCCCAAGGCGGCGGCCATCATGGGGCAGCTCCGCGCGGCGCTGCGGGCGTTCGCCCAGGACGACAAGCCGCCCGCGGAGATCCTCGCCAGGCTCGACGAGTGGACGCGCATCCTCGCCACCCCCGAGCGCGACGAGACGGGGGCCGACATCGGTGTCCCGCCCATCGTCACCTGCCAGTACATGGTCTACGACGCGTGGTCGCGGGAGCTGTCGCTCGCCAACGCCGGGCACGCCCCACCGCTGCTCCTGGCCGACGGCGCATGCGGCGAGCTGGCGCTCAGCGAGGTCGGCCAGCCGCTCGGCGTGAGGGCCAAGGGCATGCCGGTGGACCTTGTCTACAAGGAGGAGTGCATCACCCTCGCGCCGGGGGCGGCTCTGCTGCTCTACACCGACGGGCTGGTGGACCGGCGTCCTCTCCGGGACGCGGATGGCAGAGCACAGGAGGAGGACATCGTCCTCACGACGCTGTGCGAGAAGCTGGGCAGGATGTCGGGCGCCTCGGTCGAGGCGATCGCAGACAGCGCCACCCAGGCGGTGCCCGGCGACATCGACGACGACATGGCCGTGCTGGTGGTGCGCTCCAGCGCCGTCGACCTCGATGTCGAGGAGCGGGTGTTCCCCGCCCAGCCGATCATGGTCGGTGAGGCGCGGCGCATGGCGGCCGAGGCGTTCGCGGGATGGGATGTCCCCGAGGAGCGGGCGGAGCTCGCCTGCCTGCTCGTCTCCGAGGTGGTTACCAACGTGGTGCTGCACGCCGCCGGAGCGGGGGTGCCGCGCCGTGAGCTGTCCATGGACGGTCCGCCACTGCCGTTCGACGAGTCCTGGGACGTGCCGGGGTTCGAGGACGAGGTGAACGGCGACAAGGAGTTCACGCTGAGACTGCGGCGCGGCGCCAAGGCGGTCTGGGTCGAGGTCTTCGACCAGGATCTGCGCCTGCCGCGCATCCGCAGCGCGGGGGAGAACGACGAGGGGGGCCGCGGCCTCTACCTCGTCGACCAGCTCGCCCGGCGCTGGGGCTCGCGTCCGACGCGGGAGGGCAAGGCGGTCTGGTTCGAGATCCCGATGAGGAGCCGCTGAGACCGTCGGTCGGTCGGTCGGCCGCCCCGCCGACCCTGTCGGCGGCTGGGGCGGCGGACGCGCGACGTCAGCCGTGTGACTGGGCCCAGACCAGGCCCATGAAGACGATGAAGGCGATCATGACGGCCGAGTAGGCGGCCGGGCCGAACCCGAGCCGTCTGCGCACCCGGTTGAGCAGCCAGGCGAACAGGAACGCCAGGAAGAAGAGCAGGATCAGGCCGCTGTTCAATCGTTCACCGCCTCCGGGAGGAACGTCCGTTCCCAGTATGCGGTGACGATCGCCCCCATGGGGGGTGTGTCGCGCGACCAGATCACAACTCCGCCACGGTCAACGCTGTTCACAGGCATTCCCCTGAAAGTTGAAAGTCTTATGATCTACTTTCGTTTGCTTGCACTTTATGTGCGCAACGGAAGTTGATCCAGTACGGCACAGCCGAAAAGACGTCGTGAACGGAGCGTTGTCGTGGACCGGTGGGGAACTGGGCTCCGAAGAGCGGCCCTGGCCGCCTCCGTAGGGCTGACGACGGCCGCCGTCGTGGTGATCCCGGGGAGCGCGAGCCATGCGGCCGGGCCGTACTGGTTCGAGTGCAGCGGCCCGCTCGCCCAGGGCGGGAAGGTGGCCGTCGACATCGCGCTGTCCTCACGAGAGCTGTCGCTCGGGGAGCCGTTGCAGGTGACCTGGCGGCTCGGCGAGCCGCAGTCCCCGCTGGGGGTGCCGAACCCGAACGACCCCAACCTCGACCAGGGCGCCCACCTCGCCGTCACCGGCCGGGTGGGTGTGCACGACCTGTGGACGGGCGGCGGCACGATCGACGCGACCGGCACCCGCGTCGTGGACGCCGCCCGGCTCCGGGACGACAAGCCTTTGGAGTTCGGCACCCTCAACACCGGGCGGGTCGTGGCCGACAAGGTCGGAACGGGAACGGTGTCCGTGGGGTCGCTCATTCTCGACCTCGCGCCTGTCGAGTCGACCTACAACGACATGTTCACATCGGTCGGTGATTTCTCGGCGAACTATCCGGGCACGTGGTCGCCATCGACGGATTCCAGTGGTCTCGGGCACTACAACGGGGACGTCCAGGAGAGCACTACCGACGGTGACAAGGCTGAGTTCACCTTCGTCGGGACGGGCGTGGACCTGATCACCGACCGGCACGTGGACATGGGCAAGATGGAACTGGTCGTGGACGACCTGAACCGGCCGGTCACCGAGGTGCAGACCCTGGACGCCTATCAGGCGCCCGAGGTGCCCCGGAAGGTCCAGCAGAAGTTCACGGTGGCGAGCGACCTGCCGTATGGGAAGTACCGGCTGACCGTCACCAACAAGACCCAGGACAAGCACGCCCGCATCGATGCCTTCCGCGTGCGTGCGGGGACGGCCAACAATCACGCGGTGTCGCCGTACCGGACGGTGTGCGAGCCGACGGGCACCCTGCCGAAGATCCAGATCACGGTGAAGGGCCCGGACTCCACGCCTACGCCCACGCCCCCGGCGACACCCACACCGCGGCCGACGAAAACGCCGACGCCGACTCCCACGGGCACGGGCACTAAGCCGCCGTCCGGTGCCGCGGCTCCGGTGCCGTGGGGCACCCACACGAGCGTGAGCGTCTACAGCTCCAGCACTCCGCGCCCGACGACGACGGTGACGGCCACCGTGACGGCGCGTCCGCAGGTCACCGTGACGCCGAAGGGCGGCGCCGACACCGGGGAAGGACACGGCGGATGAGCGGGATCGACTCCGGGTCGGCTTTCAGGAGCGCCGGCCCCGACAAAACCCCCCGCGGCCGGCTGATCGCCGCGCTGCTCGTGGCGGGTTCGCTCGGCACGATCGCCGTCATCATGGCCGCGCTGCTCACCTACCTCGCGCCGCCCGCGCCGCAGCCCGACGTTCAGGCCGACGGCGCGGAGCTGTCGCTGACGAACATGGCCGAAGCCGGGTACTTCGCCCCCGTGGTGGGGCCCGGCGGCCCCGGCGTGCTCCTCACCGCCGCGCAGCCCAGCGCGCCGCCGCCGGCGCCCGCCGTACGGCCCGTCGCCGGGTTCGCCAAGAACTCCAAGGTGCGGCCGTCGCGCATCGTCATCCCGTCGATCGGCGTCTCGGCTCCGCTGACATCGCTGGGGCTCCAGCCTTCCGGCGCGGTCCAGGCGCCCTCGAAGAGCCGCCCCAACCTGGCCGGGTGGTACAAGCACGGCCCTGAACCCGGTGAGACCGGCCCGGCGGTGATCCTCGGTCACGTCAGCACCAAGCGCGGCGCCGCGGTGTTCAACCGGGTGAAGGATCTGCAGAAGGGGCGCAAGATCCGGGTCGTACGGTCGAACGGCACCGTGGCCGAGTTCACCGTCAGCGGCATCGAGCAGGTGCGCAAGGACGCGTTCCCGACGCAGCGGGTCTACGGCAACGTCAACCGGGCTGAGCTGCGGCTTGTCACGTGCGGCGGGGTGCTCAATGCCAAGGACCACTCCTACAGCGACAACATCATCGTCTACGCCACGCTCTCGGCTAAACGCGCGCGGTAGTCGAGTGGCTTAAGTGAATTTTGGGGTGGTTTTTCGGTCTTTCTCGCATTGGTGGGGATCTCTCCGTAGGATCGCTACCAAACCGTGATCAGAGCCTGTAACCCTGGTATGCCATCGAGAACCGGTCCCCGCCCCGAAACGGAGATTGATAGTGCTCAAGTCCAAGGCGCGACGGCGTGCGATAGCCGCTAAATCAGCCATGGCGGGAGCACTGGGCGCGGGCGCTTTTCTCGCCGTCTCGGTTATGGCCAACGTGGCGGGTGCCGACACCAAGACCGTCAGCTACGCCTGCGCGCCTCCCGCGGCAGGAAGCACTACCTCCACGCCGCAGATCGGGGTCACCCTGACCGCCCCGGCCCAGACTCCGACGATCAACCAGGGAGTGCCGCTCACCTGGGTCAACGGCACACCTGCGCAGTCGCCGCTGGTGGCTCCGACGGCCATGGTGTCGGGGGACAGGGTGGTGTTGGAAGGCGAGATCATCGTGACCGGGCCCAACCCCACCGCCACGGTGACGGTCAAGGCCTCCGGCGTCGCGACGATTCCCGCCGTCGGTCTTGCTCAGAACAACCCTCTTCCCATGCCCACCATGCTGGCCACCGTGACGCCCACCGCCTCGGGCACGACGTTGGCGAAGGTCGGCAGCTTCTGGCTGAAGGTCGGGTCGGGTGTCGCGCAGCCGACGGAGATCTACAAATGCACGATCGCGACCGCCGGCACCAACATCCAGCCCGCCTCCGTGCAGTTGGTGATCGGGGCCTCCGCGTCGCCTACCACCCCCTCGTCGTCGCCGACCACGCCGACGTCCACCCCCACGACACCGAAGCCGACCATCACCGAGACCAAGACCAAGTACGTCACCCCGGAGCAGGACCAGGACGCGGACGAGGAGAGCACCACGCCCAAGGGTGGTGCCGACACCGGCGGCGGTGGCGCGGCGGGTCCGGACGGCAGGATGTTCGTCCTGGTCGGGTCGCTGATGGTGGGTGCCGCGGCGATCGGTGGCCTTTTCCTGCGCCGACGTGCCATCGGGCGCTGATCGGGCGTCGCGGTGACGATGCAGGGGCCTCCGGGCGGCTACGCTGGCGGGCCCCCGCCGTACGGCTATGGGCCTCCGTGGGAGGAACCGCAGCCGGAGCCGGATCGCGGCGGCAGGATCCTGCGGTCGACGCTGCTGATCGCCGCCCTGGTGGGGGTCGTCACCGTGATCGCGGGTCTGCTCATGGTGTTCGGCAATCCGGAGGAGTACGGTCTGGCGGACGAGCGGACGGCGCTGGAACTGCAGGTGCAGCCGAGCGGGAGCCCCGCCGATTCCGGAACGGCGCACTATTTCACTGGGCCGCCCGAGGCCGCCGCGCCGCTGCCGGACATTGTGGCGGCCCCTCCGATGATGCCCGCCACGCCGAAGCGCATCACCATCAAGAAGCTCGGTGTGAACGCCCCGATCACGTCGGTCGGGTTGAACAAGCGCGGCGCGGTGGAGGTGCCGCCGGTGTCGAACGCCAACCTGGTCGGGTGGTACCGCAACATGTCGACGCCGGGCCAGGCGGGGCCGGCGGTGCTGCTCGGGCACAAGGACACGCGGACCACGCCCGCGGTGTTCCGGCGGCTGGGGGAGCTGCGCCACGGCGACGTGATCGAGGTGGAGCGGCAGGGCGGCACGGTGGCGGTGTTCACCGTGGGCGGGGTCGAGCAGGCGGACAAGAGGCTGTTCCCGACCGAGCGGGTCTATGGGAAGTATGACAATCCGCAGCTTCACCTGGTCTCCTGCGGCGGCACCTACAACCATTCCACCGGGCACTACACGGACAACATCATCGTGTACGCCACGATGACCTCGTCGTACCGGCGCTGAGGGCGGGGCTCCCGCCGGAAAAAGATTCTGTTGTAGCCTCGAAAATACCGAACGCTACTCGGTTTGATGTGGCTATGTGCGGGATCGGATCCTGGAGGCATCGTGACAGAGGCGTACATCGTCGGAGCGGTCCGCACCCCCGTCGGACGGAGAAAGGGCGGACTGTCCACCGTTCATCCCGCGGATCTGGCCGCGCATCCGCTGAAGGCACTGATCGAGCGCACCGGGGTCGACCCGGCGGCCGTCGATGACGTGATCATGGGGTGCGTTTCGCAGTTCGGCCCCCAGACCATGGATATCGCCCGTACGGCATGGCTTTCGGCGGGGCTGCCGGAAAGCGTGCCCGGCGTCACCATCGACCGGCAATGCGGCTCCTCGCAGCAGGCGATTCACTTCGCCGCCCAAGGCGTGCTCTCCGGCACCCAGGACCTTGTCCTGGCCGCCGGCGTGGAGTCGATGAGCGTCGTCCCGATGGGTTCGACGGTCACGGCCGCGCTGGAGGCCGGTTTGCCGCTGCCGTACGGCGAAGGCTGGGCCGAGCGCTACGGCACCCAGGAGATCTCGCAGTTCCGGGGCGCCGAGCTGATGTGTGAGAAGTGGGGTTTCTCCCGCGATGAGCTGGAGCGGTACGCCTACGAGAGCCACCAGCGCGCCGCCAAGGCGGTGGCGGGCGGCCATTTCGCCGACCAGATCGCCCCGCTCGCCGGTGTGACCGACGATGAGGGGCCGCGCTCCGACACCACCCTGGAGAAGATGGCGGGGCTCAAGCTTCTGCGGGAGGACGGCAGGCTGACCGCGGCCACGTCGTCGCAGGTGTCCGATGGAGCCGCCGCGGTGCTGATCGCGTCAGGCCAGGCCGTACGCGATCACGGCCTCGCGCCGCGTGCCCGCGTCGTCACCCTCACCCTCGCCGGCGACGACCCCGTCTACATGCTCACCGCGCCCATCCCCGCGACCCGCAAGGCACTCAAGCGGGCCGGGCTGACCATCGACGACATCGACGTCGTCGAGATCAACGAGGCGTTTGCGCCCGTGCCGCTGGCCTGGCTGAAGGAGCTCGACGCCGACCCCGCCAAGACCAACCCGAACGGCGGCGCCATCGCCCTCGGCCACCCGCTCGGCGCGACGGGGGCCGTCCTCATGACCAAGCTCCTGCACGAGTTGGAGCGCACCGGCGGACGCTACGGCCTGCAGACCATGTGCGAGGGCGGCGGTCAGGCCAACGTCACCATCATCGAGCGCCTCTGACGGCTCTGAACGCGCGGCGGCCCGGTCCCCGAGATCTCGGAGACCGGGCCGCCGCGCGTCCGACGTTCGATCGGTCGGATCGCGTGGGATGGGACTCTCGCGGGGTTGTGGCCTGCGAGGTGGGGGCCGGGGCGGCCGGGTACGGAGCCCCGGGGGTGGCGGGCTGCGCGCGTTACTTGATCGATCCCGCGGTGAGGCCGCCCACGACCTTCCGCTCGATCAACGCGAACAGGATGATCACCGGGATGGTGGCGATGACCGATCCGGCGAACAGGTTCTGCCAGTCCACTTCGTACTGCCCGATGAAGGAGTTCAGCGCCACGGTGAGTGGCTGATTCTCCGGGGAGGTCGTCAGGGTCAGTGCGACGACGAACTCATTCCACGCCGCGATGAAGGTGAAGATCAACGCGGTGATGACACCTGGCAGGGCCAAGGGCAGCGTCACCCTGAACAGGGCGCCCCAGCGGCCGTTGCCGTCTATGAAAGCCGCCTCCTCCAGCTCCCGCGGGATCGAGCTGAAGTAGGCGTTGAGGATCCATACGGCGAACGCCAGGTTGAACCCGCCGTTCACCAGGATCAGCGACCAGATCGTGTCGATCAGACCGAACTGGTAGAACTCCCGGTAGATGCCCACGAGCATCGCGGTCGGCTGGAACATCTGGGTGATCAGCACGACGATGAGGAACGCCGTGCGGCCCCGGAAGTTGTGCCGGGCGGTGTAGTAGGCGGCCGGGAGGGCCACGATCAGCACCAGGATGGTCGAGCCGGCGGCGACCTGCAGGGTGACCCACAGGTTGCCGGCCAGGCCGCTGGTCCAGAAGTTGGTGAAGTTCGACCAGGCGAAGGTGCTGGGGAGGTAGGTCGCGTCCTGGAGTTCGTCCTGCGGCCGGAGCGCGGTGAGGATCATCACCAGGTACGGGAACAGGAAGATGAACGCGACCAGATATGCGCTCGCCGCGATGATCACAGTCTTGATCTTGGGCAGAACCCGGTTGGGTCGGGGCCTACCGCCGTGGCGGGAGACCTGACCGCTCGCGCGGGGGCGGGACACGGTGGGTGTTGTTGTCGTCGTCATCGGGCCACCTCGGTGTTCCAGCGGCTGACCTTCAGGAATACGGCCGTCAGCACGATCACCATGCCGAAGTTGACCACGGACATGGCGGCGGACTCGCCGATGTCGGTGCCCTTGAGGATGAACATGAAGATCGTCGATGTGGCGGTCGAGTAGCCGGGCTGCCCGTGGGTCATCGCCCAGATGATCGGGAAGTTGTTGAAGACGTTCATCACGTTGATCAGCGCCGCGACGGTGAGGGCCGGCCGCAGCAGCGGCAGCGTGATCGACCAGTACACCCGCAGTTTGCGCGCGCCGTCCATCTTGGCCGCCTCGTAGACGTCAGAGGGGATGGTGGCGAGCCCCGCGAGCAGGGCATATGTGGTGAACGGCAGGGATACGAAGACCGCGACGAAAACCAGCCACGGCATCGCCGTACTCGCCTTGCCGAGGGGGTCGGCCTCGGCCCCGCCGAGCGCGTCGAGCAGGCCGAGGTCGACGAGGATCATGTTGACGAGCCCGGCCTCGGGGTCGAGCATCCACTTGAAGATGATCGCCGTCATCAGGACCGAGGCGGCCCAGGGGGCGATGAGCGCCCACCGCGCGACCCGTTTGAGGGGAAACTTCTGATTGAAGAGCTGCGCCAGGGCCAGCGACAGCACGACGGTGAGCACCACGACCGCGACGACCCAGATCAGGCTGCGGAACATCACGCCGCCGAAGTCGGGCTCGTCGAACAACTTGGTGTAGTTGTCGAACCCATTGCCCCCTTGGACCACGCCGAACCGGCTGATCTTCTGGAAGGAGGACTGGATCATCACCACGACGGGCCAGATGACGACCACGGCGATCAGGATCACCGCAGGCCCGATCCAGATGAGCGGCGTCAACGCCCGGCTCATCCGGCTCTGGGATTTCTGATGCATGACTGCGAGTCCTTATGGATAGTCGTACGGCTTGCGCCGCCCGAGCGAAGGCGGCGCAAGCCGTACGGGTTCAGCTCCCCGTCGCGATCTTCTGGATCTTGCCGAGGACCTCGGCGGCGTCCCCTGTGATTGCGCCGCCGATGGACTGCTTGACCTCGGTGTTCACCTCGGTCCACTTGGGGTCGGTGAACGGGTAGAAGGTGGCGTTGGGGAGCGCGTCGAGGAACGGCTTGAGCTTCTCGTCGCTGCTCAGCTTCTGGATGCCGGAGGTGGTCACCGGGAGCAGCTTGTAGGTGTCGCTGATCTTCTGGGCAGCGGTGCCGGAGTAGAAGAAGTCGAAGAACTTCTTGATCTCCGCCGCGCGGCCGTTCTTGTTGAAGGCCATGATCCAGTCCTGGACGCCCAGCGTCGTCTCCAGCACGGCGCTCTTACCGGGGATCGGGGCGACGCCGAAGTTGGTGAGCCCGGCCTTCTCGAACTGCGGGATCGACATGGGGCCGCCGAAGGCCATGCCGACCTTGCCGGCGCCGAAGTCCTCCCAGACGTCCTTGCGGTTCTTGGTGCCGGGGTTCGGCGTGGTCAGCCCGGCGTCGTGCAGGCCCTTGAGATACTTGAACGCCTCGATGTTCTGCGGCGAGTTGATCGCCCAGTTGCCCGAGGCGTCCTTGTATCCGCCGCCGGCGCCCATGAACCACAGGAACGACTCGCCCTGGGCCTCCTCGTTGCCGAGGGGAAGACCGAACGGCTGGGCGACGTCGGCCTTCTTCAGTTTCTCGGCGGCGGCCTTGAGCTCGTCCCAGGTCTTGGGGGGTTCGGCGATGCCGGCCTTGCTGAACAGGTCCTTGTTGTAGAAGAGGCCGCGCGCGGAGGACACGAACGGGATGCCGTAGGCGGCGCCGTCGACCTTGCCGAACTCGGCGAACTTCGGCAGCAGGTCGGCCTGGGTCTGCGGAGACAGGATCTCGTCGACCTTGTGCAGCAGACCTTCCTTGACGAATCCGGAGTAGTCACCGGTCTGCAGAATGTCGGGGAACTGCCCGTTTTGCACCATCGTGGCGACCTGCTTGTCGATGTCGTTCCAGTTGATGACCTGAACGTCGACCTTGATGTTGGGGTTCGCCGCGGTGAACTCGTCGGTCACGCCCTTCCAGAACTTGGCGCCGGAGTCCTCCGCGGTCGGGCCGCCTCCATAGTCGGCTGCCACCATCTTGAGCGTCACCGTGCCGCCGCCCGAGCCCTTGTCGCCGGAGCCGGTCCCGCTCTCGCCGCCGCTTCCGCAGCTAGTCAGTACCAGTGCTGCGGCCACACCCAGCGTGGCCGCGCCCACGAGCTTCTTGTTCACCGTTGCTACCGCCTTGGTCGTCGGACGTCGGACGTTGGATCAACGGAGGCCGGTAGCCGGTCCGTACCAGTGGGATCCGCCGTCCCAGGGGGGTCGAAACCGCCTGAGCAGGCCCATCTGCGATGCCGTAGCTCAGATCGGTGCCCTCACAGTAGGCGCGATTTTGCGATCTGGTCTATACCGGTTGATATCGTTTTGACAACGGCACATCGAATCTGACGAATCGGTCTAGACCGCTGAGGGAGAAATTCAGCGATATTGGGGGCCTGAGCTGGGGAGACCGGTCCGGATCTCTGGGCGGCCCGCATCACCGAACGCGGCGATTCATTGCGACGCACGCCAAACTCAGCCCGCATTCATCAACGAATCCGGCGCATACGAGTACGGCGCATACGAGTACGGCGCATACGAGTACGGCGCGGCCCCCGTGGTCCGGGGGCCGCGCCGTACTCAGATCGCGTGGGCGGGGAAGCGGTGGTGGGTCAGCCGGGAACGCGCGCCACGCAGAGGACGGTCTGGCCGAACGGCGGGCGCACGAAACGCTCGATCAGTCGCGTCGCCGGCACGACCGTGCGGTCGTAGATCTTCACGAGGCGGGGGTCGGGATAGCCGACGCCGCCGCGGCGGACGGCCAGCCACCACGCGATGCCGCCGAGGAAGTTGATGGGCTTGAGCACCTCGGCGTGGAGACCGGCGGCCACGACGGTCCTGGCCAGCGTCTTCGGGGTGTAACGGGTGACATGGCCGACCTTGCGGTCGAAGTCACCGTAAAGCTGCATGTAGCCGGGCACCCAGATGATGATGCGACCGCCCGGCGCGGTGACACGTGCCAGGGAACGCAGCGCCTCGACATCCTCCTCGATGTGCTCAAGCACGTTCATCAGTACGACCGTGTCCACCTTGTCCGCGAGGGGGATGTCGGTCGGCAGGCCGAACTGGAGCACATCAACGTCGTCACGCGGGCCGAAACGCTTGCGGAGCTGTTCGACGCAGTAGGGGTCGAAGTCACTCACCACGAGGCGATCGAGACGCGGCAGGAACAACTCGGCGAAGTGCCCGAGCCCCGAGCCGATCTCCAGCATCGACTTGCCCACATGCGGCGCGACCGTATCGAACTCGTATTTCCGGTAGTTCTTCCCCTCGTCTCCTCCGAGGTGGTTTTCCAGCGCCCCGTCTCCGGCCGCCGGTTGTACTACACGGTCATAACCAGACATGCGGTTCCGTCCAGCTCATTCATACAAAACCGTGGCCCACGGGCCACGGACCGGTCGGGGCGAGTCTAGTGTCTGCATACTTCAGCCACTCCGCTTCCCGAAGACCGAGTCACCCCGTCGAGTCAAGTGTTCAACGCCGAGTCGCCGGCACGGCGGCGCCGAACGGGCCTGCCCGCCATGTGCCGCTCCGCGACCCGCCGGGGTGGACCGCGAGTCGTGCGCGCCGCCGGAGAGACCGCCGTGGCCTATATGTGCGTGTGGCCTATATGTGCGATTGAGGATTGAACACGAAAATATCAGCCGGGCGACCGAGTTTTTCGTCAACGAGTCAGGTGCCTTTGAAACCGGGCTCGAACTCACCGGCTCGCTCCGGCGCCTCCGATTCGCCGCGCGCCTCAGCGAAGGGCTTCGGTGAAGGGCCTCAGTGAAGGGCTTCGGTGAAGGGCGGCAATATCTTGAACGCGCACCCCGATCGTCCACGGATTCCACGTCCATTCTTTTAAAGGGCTGGGGCGCGACCTTCCGAGAGGTGTCCGGAGGGGTGCGCGGGGGGATGTCCGGAGGGATGCCGGGAGGGATGTGTGGAGGGATGCCGGGAGGGATGTGTGGAGAACGGCAGGGCGGGGGAGCCGGACGAAGGGTGCAGGGCGGTCGATCGTCGGCGGTGCCGTACAGCTCGTGGGCACGCACGTTCCCCCACCTGCACGGTGGGACACCGGTCGGCAAGTCACCCCGAGGTAAGAGTCCCCATGCCTCGATTCCGCGCGTGCGGTGCCCGGACCTCACCGCGACGGTGAAACGTTCGCTCCGGAAGAAGAACTCTTCACCCAACCTGTGTATGCGGCCATTTCTATGAAGTTCTCCATGGTTAGCTACTAGCCGTTTCACGCGAGAGGCGGGAATCGGTGACTGAGACACCACTATGGCGCCCGGGTGCGGTCCCGGCGGAGACAAGCAGTTTCGTGGGACGGCAGCGTGAATGCGATGAAGTCCGGGAACTGCTGCTGCGGTCGAGAGCCGTCACGCTCACCGGTCTCCCCGGCGTGGGAAAAACCCGGATCGCCCTCAAGGTCGCGGGGGACGCGCGGAGCTCCTACCCCGACGGCGTGTGGGTCGTCGACCTGTCCGCCGAACGCGACGGCGACCTGGTGCCCCACGCCGTCGCGGGCGTCCTCGGACTGCGCGAGCAGTCCACGCGGCCGCAGACCGAGGTGCTCGCAGAGTTCACCAAGGACAAGGACATGCTGCTCGTGCTCGACACCTGCGAGCACCTGCTCGGCGCCTGCAGGCAACTGATCAACCGGCTCCTCGCCGAGTGCCCCCGCGTGCGGGTCATCGCCACAAGCCGTCAACCCGTGGGCGTGGCGGGCGAACAGGTGATGGCCGTCGAACCGCTTCCCGTCCCCGAACCCGGTGACACCGACCCCGCGAGCCACGACGCGGTCGTCCTTTTCGCCGAACGGGCACGCGCGCTCATGCCCGATACCGCGCCCGACCCCAACATGGTCGCCCGCCTGTGCCGCCTCCTGGACGGGATCCCCCTGGCCGTCGAACTGGCCGTGTGCCACCTCCGCGCCCTGACCGTCGAGCAGATCGCCGAACGGCTCGACGACAGGTTCGCACTTCTCGCCGGCGGCCGCCGTACGCCACTGGGGCGGCACCGGACGCTGCGGACCGCGGTCGGGTGGAGCCATGAGCTGTGTACGCCGGACGAGCGACTGCTGTGGGCGCGCCTGACGGTGTTCGCGGGGTCCTTCGACGTCGAAACGGCCACCGCGATCTGCGGCGACGAATGGGTCGACGAGGTGAGCGGCCTGATCCGCCGCCTCGTCGACAAGTCGCTGCTCATCAGCGAGGGCGGGCGCTACCGCATGCACGGCGCCGTCCGCGACTACGGGCGCGAATGGCTGCGCAGGCTCGGCGAAGAGGACATGATGGTCCGCCGCCACAGCCTGCACTACCTCACGCTCGTACGGCGTGCCGCCGCCGAATGGTACGGCCCTGACCAGCTCGCCTGGGCGGCCTGGGCCCGGGCCGAACTCCCCGACCTGCGCCTCGCCCTCGGCCGCAGCCGAACCGAAGACACCGGCCTGGAACTCGCGGGACTCCTGTGGTTCGCCTGGGTGTCCTTAGGTGAGCTCCGCGAGGGGCGCCACCACCTGGACCGCGCGATCGGGCCGCACACCGAACCCCGGCCCGCCCATACACGGGCGCTGTGGGTACGGAGCTGGATCGCCGACGCCCAAGACGACCTCGACCTGCGCGGACAGGCGGAAGAGGCGCTGGTCGTCGCCATGGAGCAGGACGACCACCTGGCCGCGGGATACGCGGCGCGCACCGTCGCGGTCTTCGCCCTCCGCGCCGGGGAGTTCGACAGGGCCGCCGCGGCCCTCGCGCGCTCGTCCGAGCTCTTCGACCGCGCCGGCCGGCCCGCCGTCGGGCCGGCCGTCACCGAGGCCACCCAGGCGATGCTGTTCAACGCGCAGGGGCGCTACGAGGAGGCGGCAGCCGTACTCCAGAAGCAGTGGGCCCGCTGCGCCGAACGCGGAGAGCTGTGGGCGCGGGCATACGGCGACCGGGTGAGGTCCCAGGCCGAGCTCGGGCGGGGGGAGATCGGCGCGGCGGAGGCGCACGCCCGCGCCGCGCTGGACACGGCGTGGCGCTTCGGCGACGTCGCGGCGAGCGCGACGGTGTTGGAGCAGCTCGCCGCCACCGCGGCGGCGGGCGGCGACGGAGGGGCCGCCGGCCACCTGCTCGGCGCCGCGCGGCGCATGCGGACGACGTTCGGGCTGCCGCGGGACGGGGTGCCCGGGTGCGCAGGGCTGAGGGACGACACCGAGCGCCGCGCCCGGGAGCTCGTCGGGGACGCGGTTTTCGAGGAGGAGCTCTCCCGTGGTCTGACCGTGCCGCCGGACACGGCGGTGGCGGGCGTCCGCGGGGGAGCACCGTTGCGCGACACCGTCGACCAGCGGCCTTTCACCCCCAAGGCTTGAAACACCGCCCTGATCAGTGACGTGCTCTGATCACTGACGTGCGTCGATCACTGACGTGCGTCGATCACTGACGTGCTCTGAGCACTCGCGTCTCGTCGTGCGGGTCGGGTGCGGCCAGCCAGGCGTCCACACCCGCCAGCAGCTCCTTGCGCACCCCCTCGGGCGCGGCCGACGACCTGATCGACTGCCGGGCCAGTTCGGCCAGCTCGGCGTCGCTGAACCCGAACTCCTCACGGGCCAACTCGTATTGCGCGAGCAGCCGCGACCCGAACAGCAGCGGATCGTCGGCCCCGAGCGCGATCGGCACCCCCGCGTCGAACATGGCGCGCAGCGGTACGGCGGAAGCGTGCTCGGCCACCCCCAGCCCCACGTTGGACATGGGGCACACCTCACAGGTGACCTGGCGGTCGGCCAGCCGGTCGAGCAGCCGCGGGGACTCCGCCGCGCGCACCCCGTGGCCGACCCGGTCCGCGGCGAGGTCGTCCACGCACTCGCCCACGCTCACCGGCCCTGACAGCTCGCCGCCGTGCGGAACCGACAGCAAGCCGGCGCGGCGCGCGATGCGGAACGCGCCGTCGAAGTCGCGCGCCCGCCCTCGCCTCTCGTCGTTGGAAAGGCCGAACCCCACCACGCCCCGATCTGCGTACTGCGCCGCGAGCCGGGCCAAGGTCTTCGCGTCCAGGGAGTGGCGTGTGCGGTTGGCCGCCACGATCAGCGCGATGCCGACGCCTGTGGCCTGCGACGCTCGATCGACAGCGTCGAGGACCAGTTCGAGGGTGGGGGTCAGGCCGCCGAACCTCGCGGCGTATCCCGACGGGTCGACCTGGATCTCCAGCCATCTGGAGCCCTCCGTCGCCTCGTCTTCGGCGGTCTCGCGCACCAGGCGGTAAACGTCATCCGGGGTGCGCAGCACCGAGCGGGCCGTGTCGTAGAGCCGCTGGAAACGGAACCATCCCCGCTCGTCGGTGGCCCGCAGTTTCGGTGGCCAGTCTCCGACGAGCGCCTCCGGGAGATGCACGCCCTGCTCGGCGGCGAGCTCAAGCAGCGTCTCGTGACGCATTGATCCGGTGAAGTGCAGGTGGAGGTGGGCTTTCGGCAGCTCGGCGAGGGGACGTGGCATTTCCATATCCTGCCGTATCTCGCGCGCTTCCCGCCGGGATCTTCCCTCATCCCCGGAAGCGTCCTCGGACTCGTTTCCCCGGCTCATCCGCTCGGGCTCATCCGCTCGGGCGTGGTTCTCCGGTGTGGTCGTCCGGTGTGGTCGCCCGGGGCGGTTCTCCGGTCGGCTCGCGGGCGGGAAAGGCGAACGGCCCGGCGGGTGGCGCTGGGCGCCTCCTGCCGGGCCGTCGTCGATGCCCATTGGTCCGCTTGGTCCGCTGGGCGTCCGCTGAGGGTCAGCGGGCCTGCGAGAGCAGCTTGGAGATGCGGGTGACGCCCTCGACGAGGTCATCGTCGCCCAGAGCATAGGAAAGGCGGACGTATCCGGGAGTGCCGAACGCCTCGCCCGGGACGACCGCGACCTCGGCCTGCTCCAGGATCACCTCGGCGAGCTCGGCGGAGGTCTGCGGGCGCGTGCCGCCGATCTCCTTGCCGAGCACGGCCTTGACCGACGGGTAGACGTAGAACGCGCCGAGCGGCTCCGGGCAGACCACGCCGGGGATCTCATTGAGCATCCGGACCATGATCTGGCGGCGGCGGTCGAATGCCTCGCGCATCTCCGCCACGGCGGAGAGATCGCCCGTCACGGCCGCGAGCGCCGCGGCCTGGGCCACGTTCGAGACGTTGGACGTGGAGTGCGACTGGAGGTTGGTCACGGCCTTGACCACGTCGGCGGGGCCGATCAGCCAGCCCACCCGCCAACCGGTCATGGCGTAGGTCTTGGCGACGCCGTTCAGGATGACGACCCGGTCGGCGAGCTCGGGCACCGCCGTGGCGATGGAGGTGAACTTCGCGTCGCCGTAGACCAAGTGCTCGTAGATCTCGTCGGTCACGACCCACAGGTCGTGCTCGGCCGCCCAGCGGCCGATCTCGATCGTCTGCTCGGCGGAGTAGACCGCGCCGGTGGGGTTGGACGGCGAGACGAAGAGCAGGACCTTGGTGCGCTCGGTGCGCGCCGCCTCAAGCTGCTCGACCGAGGCGAGGTAGCCCGTCGTCTCATCGGTCACCACGTCGACCTGGACCCCGCCGGCAAGCTTGATCGCCTCGGGGTAGGTCGTCCAGTACGGCGCGACCACGAGAACCTCGTCACCCGGGTCGAGCAGGGCCGCGAAAGCCTCGTAGACGGCCTGCTTGCCGCCGTTGGTCACGACGATGCGTGAGGCGTCCACCTCGTAGCCGGAGTCGCGCAGGGTCTTCTCCGCGATGGCCTGCTTGAGCTCCGGCAGGCCTGCGGCCTGCGTGTACTTGTGGAACCTGGGCGTACGGCACGCCTCGACGGCGGCCTCGACGATGTAGCCGGGGGTCGGGAAGTCGGGCTCGCCCGCGCCGAAGCCGATGACCGGCCGTCCGGCGGCCTTCATCGCCTTGGCCTTGGCGTCCACGGCCAACGTGGCCGACTCGGAGATGGATGAAATGCGCGCTGAGACGCGGCGTCGCGTGGTCATGGTTCCCATCGTTTCAGACGTGGCGAACGGGTGTCCGCCCGATATCGGCATGTGGGCGGTGGCGCCGCCGTACATCCCCGGAGGGGAAGGCGTTCGGGGGCGCAAGACCCCCACCTGGGCGATCATCCCGGATAGCGGCTCTGGTTCGACGCGGGGGGCAATCCTGCGTACACTCCTGCTTGGTTCTGCTGACGCCTGTCGGCAGAGCCGTGGTGTGCCACCGACATTCTTCCGGCTCGTCGGGGTATGGTGGTTCACAACCTAGGGCACTAGCGCAATTGGTAGCGCACCGGTCTCCAAAACCGGCGGTTGGGGGTTCGAGTCCCTCGTGCCCTGCGGAGTGCGGTCCGCGCATCAAGGGCGTGTCAGCGCGCCGCATGTTGCGATGGACACGACAGAGCAGGTGAGGACTGTGGCGATCGACACGCGCGGCGAAACCGCAGACAAGCCAGGCAGGCCGAGCGGAGAGAAGAAGCGTACTTCTCCCGCCCTTTTCTATCGGCAGGTTGTCGCGGAGCTGCGCAAGGTCATTTGGCCCACGCGCAAGAATCTCATTAATTACACCATTGTTGTCCTGGTCTTCGTTTTGATCATGGTGGCTATCGTGTCCGGGCTCGACGCCCTTCTCACTGAGGGTGTGCTGGCGGTCTTCGGCGGAAGCTGAGCCGAATGAGCGGCGGCCCCGCCCAGCCGGGAGCCACCAGTCCGACCGACGTTAGAGAGAAAGAGCCACCGTGTCCGAGTCCCCGCTTTCCTCCGGTGATTCCCGCAAAGAGTGGGAAGGTAAGCCGGAAGAGGCCACCGACGCCGTCTTGGCCGCCGAGGAGTCCGCCGGCGACGACGCGCCCGCCGATGGCACCGACGAGAGCGGTGCCGCAGGCGAGGACGCCGCCGCCGAGGCTGCTTCCGTTGACGAAGACGGTGACATCGTCCCAGACGTCGACCCCGTGCAGGAGTTCCGCGCCCAACTCGTCGGCCTGGAGGGCGAGTGGTACGTGATCCACTCCTACGCGGGTTACGAGAACCGCGTGAAGTCCAACATCGAGAGCCGCACCGGTTCGCTCAACATGGAGGAGTTCATCTTCCAGGTCGAGGTGCCGACCCACACGGTGCTTGAGACCAAGAGCGGCAAGAAGACCCCGGTCAAGGAGCGTGTGCTGCCGGGTTATGTGCTCGTCCGCATGGACCTCACCGACGAGTCGTGGGCCGCGGTGCGCAACACGCCGGGCGTGACGGGATTCGTCGGCCTGTCCAACAAGCCGAGCCCGCTGAGCCTCGACGAGGTCGCCAAGCTTCTCGCGCCCGAGCCGACCGAGGAGGCCAAGAAGGTCTCCGCCAAGGCGGCCTCCGCCACGGTCGACTTCGAGATCGGCGAGTCGGTCACCGTCATGGACGGCCCGTTCGCCACCCTGCCCGCGACGGTCAGTGAGATCAGTCCCGAGTCCCAGAAGCTCAAGGTGCTCGTGTCGATCTTCGGCCGCGAGACCCCGGTCGAGCTCTCGTTCAACCAGGTCTCCAAGATCTGAGGTTCCGAGACGCGCTGGATCATCCGGCGCGTCTCGGCCTTCCAGCATGCGTCACCCGCGGCCGTCCCACCCTCGCCCGTGAGGGCGGGGGCTTACGTCGTCGGCCCTCCCAGCAGGGGGTTCGGGCGGTTGAGGCCCCGGTGCTCGCATAGACTGGCCAGTCGTCCCGTGAGCGTGGGAGCAGTTCACCGCGCCTACGGGGGTTTTGTAGGACAAAGGACCCGGAGAAGGATAAATGCCTCCGAAGAGGAAAGTCGCCGCGCTGGTCAAGGTTCAGCTTCCCGCCGGCCAGGCCACGCCCGCCCCGCCGGTCGGTACCGCGCTCGGCCCCCACGGCGTCAACATCATGGACTTCGTGAAGCAGTACAACGCTGCCACGGAGGCTCAGCGGGGCAACATCATCCCCGTTGAGATCACCATCTACGAAGACCGCAGCTTCACCTTCATCACCAAGACGCCGCCGGCGCCTGAGCTGATCAAGAAGGCCGCGGGTCTCGACAAGGGTTCCGCCAACCCGCTTCGCGACAAGGTGGGCAAGCTGACCAAGGACCAGCTCCGCCAGATCGCCGAGACCAAGCTGCAGGACCTCAACGCCAACGACATCGAGGCCGCCGAGAAGATCATCGCCGGCACCGCCCGTTCCATGGGCATCACGGTCGCCGACTAGTCGACTCGACGTTCGTTTCGAAGATTCCAGAAGAACGAGCCCCCGCATCCACGGACATCCCGGTGATATCGGATGATCCTCGATGAGAAGGCTCAGTGGGGTGGGCCAGGCGCTGGCCCTCGAACCACGGACTCCGCGAAGGAGAGAGCAAGTGAAGCGCAGCAAGGGCTACCGCAACGCATCGGCCCAGGTGGACCGCGACCGTCTCCACACGCCTGTCGAGGCGGCCAAACTGGCCAAGGAGACCTCGGTCACCAAGTTCGACGCCACCGTCGAAGTGGCTCTGCGCCTGGGTGTCGACCCGCGCAAGGCCGACCAGATCGTCCGCGGCACCGTCAACCTCCCGCACGGCACCGGTAAGACCGCCCGGGTCCTGGTCTTCGCGACCGGCGACCGTGCCGAGGAGGCCCGCCAGGCCGGCGCCGACATCGTCGGCGCCGACGAGCTGATCGACGAGATCAGCAAGGGCAACCGCCTGTCGGAGTTCGACGCGGTCGTCGCGACCCCCGAGCTCATGGGCAAGGTCGGCCGCCTCGGTCGAGTCCTCGGTCCCCGCGGCCTCATGCCGAACCCCAAGTCCGGCACCGTCACGCCCGACGTGGCCAAGGCCGTCACCGACATCAAGGGCGGAAAGATCGAGTTCCGTGTCGACCGGCACGCGAACCTCCACTTCGTCATCGGCAAGGTCTCCTTCCCCGAGCGCCAGCTCCTGGAGAACTACTCCGCAGCCCTCGACGAGGTTCTCCGTCTCAAGCCGTCCGCCGCCAAGGGCCGCTACCTCAAGAAGGTCACCTTCTCGACCAGCATGGGCCCCGGCATCCCGGTCGACCCCAGCGTGACGCGTGGCGTGACCTCCGAGCTCGACGCCTGACAGCCGCCCGGAGCCGCCTCTGCGGCTCTGAGCGCGCTTCTGAGCCCCTGCCGTACGGCAGGGGCTCTTCTTATGCGATGCCGTACGGCGAGAGCCTGGTCCGCCCTTCCGTGCCTGCGAGTGGCCGACTCCCGGGACCGGGGGTCCTGGGCCTCCACCAAATGGCCATTTTTCCGGGCAGCCAATCCTCCCTTTGGTGGACGCGGATCGCCCGGCCGGTGCGTAGGGTCGAGGCTAAGTGAACGGGGACACGAAGGGACTAACACCGATGCGCCGGACAACGCTTGCGATCGCCGCCCTGGGATCGGCCGCTCTTCTGGCGGTCACCGGGTGCGGATCGAACAGCGTGCAGTCTCTGGGCAACATCCAACTGAGCGCTGCGGAAGCCGTTGCCGCGAGCGCAGAGAAGGTTCAAGAGGTCACGTCCTACACCGTCGACGGCGTCGCCAACTTCAATGGAGGCGATAGCGAGACGGGCAAGGTTCAGGGCCGCATGATCTACCAGGGCAAGCCCCAGCTCGCGGTGGACATCAACGTGGACAGCGCGTCGTTCGGCAGCCAGAGCCTGCCCGGAGGGGCGCGGGCGATCCTTCTCGGCGACACGGTCTACGTGAAGCTGGACATCCTTCAGAAGGTCGCGGGTGCCACCAAGCCGTGGATCAAGGTGCCGCTGTCCGAGGCCGACAAGGAGGGCGTCGACACCGGACAGCTCCTCGGCCAGGTGCAGCAGTTCGACCTCGCCAACGCGACCAAGATGCTGTCGACCTCCAAGGACGTGAAGGCGGTCGGCACCGAGACCGTGGGAGGCGTGGAGACCACCCACTACAGCGGCACCTTCCCGGTCGACGCGGCGGTCGCCCAGCTGCCCGCCGAGGCCAAGGAGCGCGCCACGCGGAACTTCGCGGAGCTCAAGAACGTCAAGTTCGACCTTTGGGCCGACGCCCAGAGCCTGCCTCGCAAGATCACCCTGAGTGGTGGCGACGAGCATGGCAAGGCCGACCTCGCGCTCGAGTTCAAGGGCTTCAACGAGCCCGCAGACATCAGCGCTCCTCCCGCCGACCAGGTGGGCGAGTTCCCCAAGGAAGCGCTCGGCCGCGCTGCCCACAACTGAACCTGAATCGATGACCGACCGCGGGCCAGGCGGTCGGCATGCCGTGCCCGGCGATCTCGATCGAGATCGCCGGGCACGCCCATGTTCACAGGGCCACGTTCACCGGGTTCTCGGGCACAGGGTTCTCGGGCCAAGGGGCGGTCGGTGCGGTCTGCGGGAATGTGGCTTGGGACGGTTTGCTCTCGGGGGCGGGGGAGGGTAGCCTGTCCGTGCCGAAGACCGCCGGTCGTCGTCGAGTGCCCTTATGCCTTGACGGCCGAAGAGTTCACGTGAGTGGACGGCCAGCGCAGGTTGTGATTCGAGTTTCCATGTGGTGGATGCGGCCCTGGGCCGCCGTCCTCGCGTGAGAGCCCCGTGCGCCTGCGCCGGGGCTTGTTTGTTTTCCTCTGTCCTTCGCCGGCGGCACATCTGGAAGGAGGCCCATGGCGAGGGCGGACAAGACGACGGCGGTCGCCGAGCTCAAGGAGCAGTTCTCGACCTCTCAAGCCGCTGTCCTGACCGAGTACCGCGGTCTCACCGTCGCGCAGCTCAAAGAGCTCCGCGTCTCTCTCGGTGGGAATGCGAAGTTCGCCGTGGCGAAGAACACGCTGACCAAGCTCGCGGCCCGTGAGGCCGGGGTGGCCGTGCAGGAGGACCTCCTGCAGGGCCCGACCGCCATCGCCTTTGTGAAGGGCGACGTGGTCGAGGTGGCCAAGGGTCTGCGTGACTTCTCCAAGGCCAATCCCCTTCTGGTGATCAAGGGTGGCGTCGTCGACGGCAAGTCGATGACCCCGGCCGAGATCACCAAGCTTGCCGACCTCGAGTCGCGCGAGGTTCTCCTCGCCAAGCTGGCCGGGGCGATGAAGGCGAAGCTCGGCCACGCGGCCGCCGTCTTCAACGCGCTGCCCACCAACATGGCTCAGCTCGCCGAGGCGCTTCGCGCCAAGCGCGCGGAGTCCGGCGAGTAGATCCCAGGGGATTCACCCGCACACCGCGGTTCTCGTTCCCAAGTTTTTCAAGACCCACATGGAGGAACCACCATGGCGAAGCTCAGCAACGACGAGCTGCTCGACGCTTTCAAGGAGATGACCCTCCTTGAGCTCTCCGACTTCGTGAAGCTGTTCGAGGACACCTTCGACGTCAAGGCCGCCGCGCCCGTGGCCGTGGCCGCCGCCCCCGCCGCCGGCGGTGCCGGTGAGGCCGCCGCCGAGGCCGAGGAGCAGGACGAGTTCGACGTCATCCTCGAGGCCGCCGGCGACAAGAAGATCCAGGTCATCAAGGAGGTCCGCGCCCTCACGAGCCTCGGCCTGAAGGAGGCCAAGGACCTCGTCGACGGCGCTCCGAAGCCGCTCCTCGAGAAGGTCAACAAGGAGGCCGCTGAGAAGGCCAAGGCCGCCCTTGAGGGCGCCGGCGCCACCGTCACCGTCAAGTGACCTCAAGCCACCTTGTTTGACCGGGCCGGTTCGCCGGTCCGCAGCACGCCTCGAAACGGGGCGGATCCACCTAGGTGCCGGGTGGATCCGCCCCGTTTCGCATGTCCGGACTCCGGCGGCCTCCCTGCTGCTCTTCTGTGCTTTCGCGGCATGGGGGATCTTCGGTTGCGGGGACAGAGGTCCGTGTCGTCCCGCAGGCGGGGTGCGGGGGTGTTCGGCTCGGAGGCCGGTGCCGTACGCGTGGGGGACGGGAGAGGGCGGACCCCCGGCGGGAGCCCGGCGCGTTCGATCGGGACAATTGGAAAATCGTGTTATTCAACGGAAATAGAGGATTTGTAGAGATCTGTGGTCGCTTTTAGTCCTTGTGGGTGATTTTGGGGAGTACGGGGATAGGTTCGACCTGGGTGAGTCATGTGAACGGGGCAGTCGTTGGTGGCGTGGTACGGGGGGAAATGGCCTGCCGTCGGGAAAGGCGGCTGTGCCGATGAAGGCAGCGGGTTATGATCCGGCGACTGGCGGGCCGAGTGACCCCGAAGGGCGGTGGCGCGTGCGCAAGAGGCCGTGTTCGACCGGCTACGGGAGGGACGGGGGCGCATGGCGGTGAGATCGGGCGGTTCTCCCCAGCCGATCGAGGCGGCGGCGGAGTTGATCTATGCTTTTGAGGACACCTTGCCCTCCGGCGGGCATATCCGTATCAACCCAATTCCGCGGAGCTTCAGCCTGATGAGGCCGTACCTGGGGTTGATATGAGGAGCGGCCGGGTCGGACTGGTCATCCTGGCGGCCCTGGGCACTCTGATCGTCGTGCTGGCCCTGCTGGCGGTATGGCTGTGGTGGCGGCTCTCGGACGCGCAGGAGGCCGCGGACACCCGTGCGGGAGCGCTGCGCGCGGCGGGGCTTCATGCCGTGAATATGCTGTCCGTCAGCCATACGAGCGTGGATGACGATATCAAGCGTGCACTCGGCAGTTCGACGGGGAAGGCAAGGGAAGAATTCGCCCAAAGTTCGGCGTCGCTCAGAAAGACAACTCTCGACAACAAGGTCCGTCAGGACGGGGTGCTCCGCGCGACGGGGCTGGTCAGCAGCGACGGCCGCACGGCGACCGTGCTGGTCGTCGCCGACTCGCTGGTGAGCAGGGAGGGCTCCAAGGCCGCTCCTGAGACGCGTTACTTCAGGTGGAGCGTGGAAGTGACCAAGGTCGGGGAGTCGTGGCTGGTGTCCGACATGGTGCCTGTGTCATGAGCGGGGAGTGGGAGCCGGGGCGCGGCGGTGCCGTACGATCTTCGCCGGTCGCGACCTGGGTCGTCGCGCTGCTCGCCGCTGTGGCGCTCGCGCTCGGGGCCGCCGTCGGAGTGATGTGGATGGACCTCGGAAGGCTGCAGGCCACGGAGACGCTCGGGCGGGAGGCGCTGGCGGCGGCGCGCATGGTGGCTCCCGACATGCTGTCCTACGACTACCGCACGATCGAGCAGGACATGAGTCGGGCGCAGGGTCAGACCACAGGAGATCTCACGCGGCATTACCGCGAACTCGCCCAGACGCTGGTGCCGAGGGCTAAAAGCCAGCAGGCCGCCCAGCAGGCGACGGTGTCAGGGGCGGCTGTGGAGCGGGTTGAGGGCGACCGGGTGGACGTGTTGTTGTTCATGAACATCGAGGTGACCAAGACTCCCGAAGGGGAGAAGGAACCACGTCATGAGTTCATGCGTAATCGTGCACGGTTCGTAATGGTGAAAAGTGGATCACGTTGGCTCGTCGCGGTCGTGTCGACGCTCCTAGGCACGGCCTGACCTGCGGTTACTTAATTGTTAGCAAAGTGTGTGTTTGGACATCCTGGGCTCTTGGGTAGTTCTGCCACAGCAGTGTCGATCGTTGGCAAGGGTTCGACCCTCCGCACGACTGGGCGTTAGCCGCTTCAACTCGCGGGTATCGTCTTGGACTCGGTGGCGCTTTCAGGCCGTGCGAGGGGGAATTCCCAGCGTGTCGGTTGTAGCTGGTTGAAATGTCGGCTCTCGGGCTTGACGTTTCGGGCTGGACGGGCGATGCTGCGACCAACGTGGAGCATGCAGCGAGAGTTGAGTGGACAGGTGTATGCCGTTCGGCTACACTGCCCCTTTGCGCTGCCCTTTGACGACCCGCTTCTCAGAGTAACTGTTGCGTTGTCGTCTGGCGTGCGTGTAGTCAGTCCGCCGCGAGCCCTCGGAAGGACATCTGTTGGCAGCCTCGCGCATCGCCTCCGCCGTACCCGCCGGTCCCCGTCGCGTCTCCTTCGCACGGATCCAGGAACCGCTTGAAGTTCCGGACCTCCTCGCCCTGCAGACCCAGTCGTTCGACTGGCTCCTCGGCAACGAGAAGTGGAAGGGCCGGGTCGAGGCGGCTCGCCAGGCCGGGCGCAAGGACGTTCCGACCCAGTCAGGTCTCGAAGAGATCTTCGA
>NZ_FNCN01000086.1 GCF_900100605.1 Sinosporangium album
CAACGGCGTCCCGTCCACCACCCGCGACCAGGCCAACCGCACCCACCTCGCCGACGAGAAAAGCCGCATCAACGGCTTGCTGCTCACGCTTCCCCACTCCCTGGCCCAGGCCCGGATCGACGGCCAGTACAAGGCTCTTCTCAAGTTCGGCGACGCCCTGCGGCAGCAGAAGAAGAACCTCGACACGATCGAGGCAGGATTGGCCAAAGGCGGACGCGACGGCCGACCTCCGGCCTACCTGCTGGGATTCGACCTGAGCGACATCGGCCGGGCCATCGTCTCCTACGGCGACCCCGACACAGCCGACCGAGTGGTCAGCTACACCCCCGGGCTCGGCACCAGACTGGACAATTTCGACGGCGACTTCGATCGGGCCGTGTCCACCTGGGAAACGGCCCACGACATGGCGCCCGGCCTCAAGCACGCGTCGATCGCCTGGCTCGGCTACCGACCTCCGCAAAAGAGCGCCGCCGACATCGTCGACTTTAAAACCAGCGTGGCGACGAAGAATCCCGCGAATGCGGGCGCCACAGCGTTGGCATCGTTCTCCGACGCCCTCCGGGCGACCCATGTCCCCGTGGAGCAGAAAGGACAGCACACACTCACCATGCTGGGGCACAGCTACGGGTCGCTGGTGACGGGACTGGCCGCGAAGCAGAGAGAGGGGATCGCCGATCGACTGATCTTTGTCGGCAGCCCGGGGGTCGGAGTGGACCACGCGCGCGAACTGCGGGTCCCCAGGAAGGACATCTGGGTAGGAGAGTCGACAGAGGACATCGTCGCCAACATCGGGTCTCTACCAGAAGACCTGAACAAGGTCCTCAACCCGGAGAAGTATTTATCCCCGAATGTGAACATCCCTCCGAACGTTGAAGTCAGCCCGGTCTTCGGCACCGACCCCGGAGCAAAGGAGTTCGCCGCTCAACGCTTCCACGTCGAACCGAACAGCAAAAGCGGCCCCCACTCCCTCTACTGGGACCGAAAATCCACATCACTAAGGAATATCGCGGAAATCGTCAATGGCAACTATGGCAAAGTCCAGCAAGCTCCGAAAGAGTAGCCGTGCACTGTATGGCACATTCCTCATCGCCTGCCTCGCTGTTCTCGCCACATCTTGCGGAGACCCGGAATTGACAAAAGAAAGCAGGAATACCATCACCCAGCAAGAGGCCTTGGAGCGCATTGAACGACTCATCAAGAGCGCGATAGCAGGGGTCACACCGCAGCCGAAACTCGACCTCACGCAGTCGAGTCTCAACCCACAAAAATGCCTTGACCCTTCCGACGGCGGCCCGGAGGACCGCATCATTGTTTCCCGGAGCTACTATTTGCGAGGAATCCCGAAAGAAAATCTCACGGCCGTGGCCGAGCATGTCAAGAAGACATGGGAGGCCCAGGGACACCAGATCACTGATTTCCGGATCGTGGATAACACCATGCCCGTCATCTCCGGGAGAAGCCGCCCTGACGACTTCCTGATCGCGCTCGACTGGACCCAGGGCGACGTTCTTCTCATCGGCGCGAACTCCACCTGCATTTGGCCCAATGGAACGCCGGAGCCCAAGAAGCCATAGGAAAAACCGCCGACCGGGCCGGTCGGCGGTTTGC
>NZ_FNCN01000035.1 GCF_900100605.1 Sinosporangium album
GTGGAGCACGGGATCGCGCTGGAGTCCGGCGACGAGATACACGCCGACGTGGTCGTCTCCGCGACAGGACTGTCGCTGGTCCCCCTCGGCGCGATCAGGCTGTCGATGGGCGGGGAGGCGATCGACCTGGCCGATACCACCGCCTACCGCGGGCTGATGCTCAGCGGCGTGCCCAACCTGGCCTTCTGTGTCGGCTACACCAACGCCTCGTGGACGCTGCGGGCCGACCTGTCCTCCCGCTACGTCGTCCGGCTGCTTCGGCACCTGAGGCGCCACGGCCTGAAGACCGCGATGCCGGCTTTCCCGCGCGAGAGCGCCCGCAGCCCACTGCTCGGCTTGACCTCCACCTATGTCCAGCGCGACGGACATCTGTTCCCCCGGCAGGGCGAACGCGACCCGTGGGCGATCACCGACAACTATGTGATCGACCGGATGCGCTTCGCGTTCCTCGACATCGGCAAGGAGATGGTCTTCGGTGGGTAGCGGCAACCGCGTGATCTCCTTGAGCGCCGCCGCCATGGGCCGGCCGGCGGTCGCGACGCTCACCAGCCTGGCGGCCGGGTTCGCCCACGGCTTTCGGGCATCCGGGAACGGTACCGGCCCATGCGGCGATCGAAACGCTATCTTGCAAATAGATTTACGCGCCTATTAAGCTATTAGACTATGAGATCTAGTAAGCATGGGACGCCTCAGGACCGGGTTGCCCGAGTGCTGAGTGCCGGTGCGACCTGTTTCGGCAGGAAGGGTTTCTTCGAAACGACGTTCGACGATGTCGTGCGTGAATCCGGCCTTAGCCGAGGCAGCCTGTACTGGTACTTCGACTCCAAGGACTCCCTCTACACCGCGGTGCTCGAGCATTGCGTGGCACGGTTGCAGGCGACGTTCGACGCGGGCGTAGCCGGTCTCGACGGCCAGGGCCCCCTCGTGCCCGGACTCCTGAACGCCGTGGCCGCCGATACGGCACAGCAGCAAGACGTCTACCGCGTCCTCTACCTGGCCCCGCGATCGGAGTCCGCGGCAGCGACGCTGGAGCAGCTGACGCTCTCCTTCGTCGGCTACGTCCGCCTCATCGTGGACGCAGCAGGTCAACGCGGAGAGATCGACACCCGGCGCCACCCTCGCGACGCGCTGGCCGACATCCTCCACGCGATGGCCGAAGGCCTCATCATCCGGCAACTGTGCGATCCCGGCTTTGACACAGATCGATACGTCGCCACGGCAGCCGATCTGCTCCAGTACGGCGGCAGCCGGCCGCAGACCGCCGACCGGCCGAGCACGACCGACAACAGGCAGGAGAACCGATCCGATGACCTCTGAGCAGGTTGATGTCGTCGTCGTGGGGGGCGGGGTCGCAGGGTTGGCCGCAGCCTACCGGCTACGTAACCGCCGGGTAGTGGTGCTGGAGGCCGACGATCGTATCGGCGGGCGCGTGCGCACGGGCGAACACAAGGGCGTGCCGTACCACCTCGGGGCTCAGTTCCTCGCCGGGGCGACGAGCGCCGAGCTTTTCGATCAGCTCGGCGTGGAGCGGATACGCCTGCCCAAAGAGAACGACCTGTTTCTTCGCGGCCGGCTGCGACGGGGGACGGCCACCTCACTCATGCGCGCTCTCCGTGTCGGCCCGGGCGGCCTGGCCGACATCGCGGCGATCGAGCGGGAATCCGCGGAGGTGTCGAGCCTTGTCACGGCCTTGGGAGACCCGTCAGCCTCCACCATGGATCTGCCCGCCCGAGCGGCGCTGTTGGATGAACGGTCCTTCGCAGAAGCGATCGCGCAGCGTCGTCCAGAAGTGCAATCGTTCTACACGACCTTGATCCGTTCGCTGGCGTGTAAGAAGCCTGCGGATCTTTCGGCCCTGTACGCCTACACGATGCTCGGCTCGGAGAAGAGTAAGGCGTTCGGCGGCAACTACCGGGCGCGTGGCGGGATGCGGGACGTGCTGGAGGCTTTCACCCGTGCACTGGACGGGCGTATCCGGCTCAGCTCCCGGGTAACCGGCATCGAAGCGGGCCCCTCGGGGGTCGAGATCAACTACCGGCAGGGAGGCGAACGACACCGTCTGACGGCACGGGCATGCGTGGTGGCGGTGCCGGCACCAGAGGTCTCACAGATCGTGGCGGCTCTCCCTGCTCTCCGCCGTGAGGCACTACAGCGCATTCGCTATGGCAGATTCCTGGCCGTCGCCCTCTTCCTGCGTGAGCCGATCTGGGAAGGGGGATGGGCCGTCCCCTGCGATCTTCCCGTGGTCTCCACACTCCTCAACCCCGCAGTGTTGACAGG
Source organism: Sinosporangium album (assembly GCF_900100605.1). Taxonomy (GTDB): domain Bacteria; phylum Actinomycetota; class Actinomycetes; order Streptosporangiales; family Streptosporangiaceae; genus Sinosporangium; species Sinosporangium album. Next base: position 2,281 of record NZ_FNCN01000035.1, read on the forward strand.
ATCCGGGGATGGGCAGGTGCTGTCCTCCTACGCCGGCGAGGACGGCTGCCGCGAGGTCTGGCACCTGGACGACGCCCAGGTGGTCCAGCGTTTCGCGGCCGAGATCTCCCAGGTGTACCCGCGGCTACCCGACGTGCTCAGCGGCTCCCACGTCCAGCGATGGGATCCAGGCTATCCGGCGTGGGAGCCCGGCCATCTGCCGCTCATGTCGCTGCTCGCGACCCCGCTCGGCAAGATCGCGTTCTGCGGCGACTACCTGTCCATCCCCTCGATCGAAGGCGCGATCATCAGTGGGCTGCGTGCCGCCTCCCACGTACAAGCCACGGAAGCGACCTGAGGTGAGGGGAAGGTCGGCACCGACGGACAGCGCCCACCGCTGCCCCACCGCTGCCCCACCGCTGCCCCACCGCTGCCCTGCCGCAGAAGATGCCTGCACCCGAACCGCACTCGCCTCTCCCGGCGCACCTGCCTGACACCTGCCGAGCATTGGCACCCAAGCGGTCTTTTCTGCATCAGTAAAGGGAGCTACCACTATGAACGTTGTCGTCCTCGGCGCCGGGCACATGGGCCGATATGCGGCCATCCAGCTCGCCGCACTGCCCTTCGTCCACGACTTGGTGATCGGCGATCTCGACGAGGAGGGAGCCAGGAGCGTGGCCGAGACCCTCGGGCGGAAGGCCAGGCCGGCTCACATCGACGCAACGAATCGTGACCAGCTGAAGGCCGTTCTGGAGGAAGCCGACGTCGTGGTCTCGACCGTGGGGCCCTTCTTCCGGATCGGGGCCGCCGTTCTCGATGCCGCCGTGCAGATGGGATGCCACTACGTGGACATCTGCGATGACCCGGCCCCGACCCTGGAGCTTCTCTCCCGCGACGCGACCGCACGAGAGGCCAAGGTCACGGCCATCGTGGGCGCCGGAGCCAGCCCCGGCATCAGCAACCTTCTCGCGCTCAAGGCGATCGAGGGACTGGAGGAGATCGACACGCTTATCACCGGCTGGGGCACAGGCGGCCAGGAGGATGATCCGGAAGAAGAACCCTCTCACCGTGGAGCATCGGCCGCGGTCGAGCACTGGGTCTCCCAACTCGTCGGCCCCATCCCGATCCAGGACGACGGCCGGCAGGTCCAGGGAAAGCCCATGGCGCCCACCTCGATACGCCTGCCCGGCTCGGCGCCCATCACCGCCTACACCGTGGGGCACCCCGAACCGGTGACCTTGCCGCGCTACTTCCCGGCGATCCGCCACTCGATCAACGTCTTCGACATGCCCAGAGCGGTCGTGGTGCTGCTGGAGGAGACCATCCGTTCCGTCACCTCAGGTCGCCTCTCGGTGTCTGAGGCCTCGCGACAGCTGACCGGGGCGTTGTACGACGGCCAGATCGGCCCCGGAGGCATGCGGGGTGCTGTTCGTGCTGGTGCCGCCGCGGCGCGTGAACGGGTCACCGGGAAGGACTACCTCCCGCAGATCTTCGCCCTGGCGACCGGTAGGCGTGCAGGTCGCCGTGAGACCAGAGCCACAGCCCTCAATGGGTATATCCCTGGAGGTATGGCTGCGGCCACCTGCATCCCGACCACGATCATGCTGACGATGCTGGCCGAGGACGAGATCGATCGACGGGGAGTGTTCGCACCTGAGGCGGGTGTTGACCCCGACCGCTTCTTCGCACGTCTGGCACCCCACATCGTGCGTGATTCGACCTCCGATGGCGAAGGCCCCGTTCGCTTCCTCAACGAGTGACAGAGCCCGGTCGTGAAACGCCGTACCTAAGGTCCGTGCACTTCGCGAGGCTCGTGATCAGGGCCGTGGATCAATCCACAGAGGGTCGTCGCAGACGAGATCATCTGAACTATCAGTGCACCGCCGGACCATGATTCATCAGAAACGTGTGTTGCCGCCCGCAGCGCGCTGCGTGCGCCACGCCGAGCAGATCCGCGTTGGGGGACGTGGCGGCCTGGCATCCTTGGCGCATGCGGCTGGGAGGGGGCGGCGGTGCATGACACGCAGGTCGTCATCGTGGGGGCGGGGGCGGCGGGGCTTTCACTCGCGCACCGGCTTTGCGGACCGTCGGCCCGCCGTCCCTTCGATGTGACGCTGGTCGACTCGCCGCCCGGACCTCTGCGGCCCCCGGAACGCACCTGGTGCTTCTGGGAGGGTCCCGGCGGCGAATACGACGACCTGCTCACCGCGTCGTGGGAACGGCTGCGGGTGTGCGGGCGGGACGGCCAATGCCTGTCCGGCCGTCCCACTCCCCTGGTGTACAAGATGCTGCGCTCCGGCCCGTTCGAACGGGCGGTCCGCGAGCGCACGCCCGGGGTGCGGCGGGTCGAGGCGGCAGTAGACGCGATCGACGACCTGCCGGGGGGCGCCGAAGTCCGCGGTGTCACGGCGCGAGGTGAGCGTATGCAGGTGCGTGCCCGGTGGGTGTTCGACTCGCGTCCGCCGCGCGTGCTGCCGCCCGCACGCACGACGCTGCTCCAGCACTTCCACGGCTGGTTCGTGCGGGCCACCCGTCCGGTGTTCGAGCCGGCCGTCGCCGATCTGATGGACTTCCGCACCCGCCAGCCCGCGCGGGGCCTGTCGTTCGCCTACGTGCTGCCGCTGAGCGACCGCGAGGCCCTCGTCGAATACACGGAGTTCTCGCCCGCTGTGCTCGACGCCGAAGGATACGAGCGGGCGCTGCGGCATTACACAGGGGAGGTGCTCGGGCTCTCGGACTTCACGGTGACCGCCGCCGAGCACGGGGTGATCCCGATGAGCGACGGGCGCTATCCGCGCCGGGTGGGCGCGTCGGTGTTCCGCATCGGTACGGCCGGAGGCGCCACACGGCCGTCGACCGGTTACACGTTCGCCGCCGTGCAGCGGCAGACCCGGGCCGTCGCTCTCGCCCTCCAGCACGGGCGGCCCCCGGTTCCTCCTCCCGCGTACTCGGGGCGCGCCCGTGCCATGGACGCGGTGCTCCTGCGCGCCCTGGCCGTCGGGCGGGTGCGGGGGGCCGACTTCTTCACTCACCTGTTCCGCCGGGTGCCGATGGAGCGGCTGCTGCGCTTCCTGGACGGCGACACCCGGATACACGAGGATCTGGCGATCGGGCTGCGCACCCCGGTGCTGCCGATGCTGCGCACGGTGGCCGAGCTCCCCTGGCTGCCCCGGCGCCCCGCGGCGGCTCCGCGATGACGCCCGAGGCCGCCCTGCCGCGTGATCCCCGTGGACGCGATCAGGGAGGGAACGGCCGATGAGCCTGCTGCGTGACCGCGAGCTGTCCGAGGCGTTCGACCGTGCCGCCTCCGCCTACGACCGCCTGGTCGCGCTCAACCCCGGCTACCACGCGCATCTGCGCCGCTCGGCCCGCCGGCTGGGGCTGCGGCGGCCCGGTGGCGGGCTGCGGCTGCTCGACCTCGGCTGCGGCACCGGCGCGTCGACGCGGGCGCTCGTCCGCGCGGTGCCGGCGGCTGAGATCGTCGCCGTGGACGCGTCGGCCGGGATGCTGGAGCGGGCGGTGTCCAAACGCTGGCCGCCGAGTGTCTCCTTCGTCCACGGCAGTGCGGAGAGGCTCGCGGAAGCGGGCGTGGCGGGCCCGTTCGACGCGGTGTTCGCGGCCTACCTGTTCCGCAATGTGGCCGACCCCGACACGCTGCTCGCCCGGGTGCGCGGGCTGCTCGTGCCGGGCGGCCGGCTCGCCGTACACGAGTTCACCCTCAGCGGCCGGGCGACGGACCGGGCGGTGTGGCGTGCCGTGTGCACAGGGGTGGTGCTCCCCGCCGGGGCGCTCGCGGGTGATGGGGAGCTGTACCGCCACCTGTACCGCAGTGTGCTCGGCTTCGACACGGCGGCGCGGTTCGGTGAGCGGGTCCGGCGGGCCGGATTCACGCGTGTGCGGGTGCTGCCGATGCCCGGCTGGCAGACCGGGATCGTCCACACGGTGGTGGGTGCGGTTCCGGGAGCGGGCCGGTGACCGCCCGCCGTACCGGCCCTGACGCCCGGCCGGGCCGTGACCGGCAAGCCCGTCTCATCGAGGCGCCGCCCGGGCGGGCGCGCTTCGACGGCGCCTCTCCCCGCGTGGCGGTGGTCGGCGGCGGGATCGCCGGGCTCGCGGCGGCCACCGCACTGGCGGAGCGCGGCGTGGAGGTGACGCTGTACGAACGCGAGCCGGGCCTGGGCGGACGGCTCGCAGGGTGGCCCGTCGAGCTCGCCGACGGCTCCGCCGCCACCATGACCAGGGGCTTTCACGCGTTCTTCCGTCAGTATTACAACCTTCGCGCGCTGCTGCGCCGGGTCGACCCGCGGCTGGGCATGCTGACCGGCCTGCCGGACTATCCACTGCGCCACAGCGACGGGATGCACGACGGTTTCGCCCGTGTCCCGCGCACGCCGCCCTGGAGCGCGCTCGGCTTCGTGGCCCTCAGCCCGTCCTTCGGCTGGGGCGATCTCACCGCGGTGAACGTCCGTGCGGCGCTGCCCTTGCTCGACGTGCGCGTTCCCGAGGTGTACGAGAGGCTCGACGGTGTCAGCGCCCAGGAGCTGCTGGCCCGTATCCGGTTCCCCGAGGCGGCGAACCACCTGGCGTTCGAGGTGTTCTCCCGGAGTTTCTTCGCCGATCCCCGCGAGCTGTCCGCCGCGGAAATGGCCCTGATGTTCCACATCTACTTTCTCGGTTCCAGCGAAGGGCTGCTTTTCGACGTGCCGGGCGAGCCGTTCCCGCAGGCTCTGTGGGAGCCGCTCGCGCGATACCTGGCCGGGCTGGCCGTCGAAGTGCGCACCTCGACGGCGGTGGCGTCGGTGGAGCCGCTGCCGGCGGGCGGGTCGGCCGTACACAGTGCGGGCGGGACGGAGCGCCATGACGCTGTGGTCCTCGCGCTCGACACCGGCGGCCTGCGGGATGTCGTGGCGGCCTCCCCCGGCCTCGGGGACCGCTTGTGGCGGGAGCGCGTCCTGCGGCTGCGTACGGCGCCCGCGTTCCTGGTCTCGCGGTTCTGGCTCGACCGTCCGGTCGCGGCGGACCGGCCCGGTTTCCTGGGCACCGCCCGATACGGCCGGCTCGACAACATCAGCGCGCTCGAACGCTGGGAGGGCGAGGCGGCCCGCTGGGCGGACGGCACCGGCGGGTCGGTGGTGGAGCTGCACGCCTACGCGGTCGAGGCGGCGGCCGGCAGGCAGTCCGTGCAGAAGCGGCTGCTGGAGGAGCTGCGTTGCGCCTATCCGGAGACACGCGGGGCCGGTGTCGTCGACGAGCGGCATGTGTGGCGCGCGGACTGCCCCCTTTTCTCTGTGGGTGGCTACCGCGACCGGCCCACCGTACGCACCCCCGATCCGGCGGTCGTGGTCGCGGGCGACCTCGTGCGCACGGGCCTGCCCGTCGCCCTGATGGAGCGGGCCGCCACGACCGGGTTCCTGGCCGCGAACGCGCTCCTTCAGCGGTGGGGTGTCCGCGGCCACCCGTTGTGGACCGTCCCGCCGCGGGGACGTTCGGCTCCCCTGCGCGTCCTGGCCCGGCTGGCCGGCACGCGGTGAGCCAGGTCAGCCCGGGAGGCGGCCCGTGCTGCGCAGCGCCCACCGGCGTTCCGCGTAGGCGAGGTCGTCTCGCCACAGGCGGGCGGCAGCCGCCCGTATCAGTGGACGCGTCAGCGGAGCCGCCGCGCGGGCCAGGGAGAAGCCCCGGCGGCCGGAGGCCGCGACCACGGCTTCGACGACCGCCGTGCGCGGTCTGGTCCACCCTTGCGGGGTCAACGGCGTGGCATGCGTCTCCACCACCGACCCCCGGCCCTCGCCTTCTGTGATGCGCATGACGATCGTGCGCGGCCCGGGAGCGAGGAAGACGGCCCTGACGGGCACCACCGCACGCCCGGCGATCTTGAAGGACACCTCCACGGCGAAGCCGCCGCCGTCAGCACCGTTGCCGTCAGCACCGTTGCCGTCAGCGCCACCGCCGTGCCCGCCGACGGCGGGGTCCAGCACGGTGAGGTCGGCGAAGGAGTACGGATGGAACCAGGCGCCGTGCCAGGGGTCGAGCCGGTTGGCGATGACATCTTCGGGTTCGCATCGGCCGAAGCCGGTGTAGACGGCGCTCACGGCGCCGGAGAGATCCGGCCGCTCGGGCACGACGGGCCGGTCCAGCGGTTCCTCTCCGCCGGCGTCGTCCAGCCGTGTCCAGAGCAGCACCCCGTCGTCGTAGGCGGGAAAAGGCTCCCACCCGGCGAACGACCCGCCGTTCAGGGCCAGTCCGTGCCAGTGGCAGATCAGGACTCCGCAGCGCACCCGGCCGTCCTTGAGCGGCGCCCCCAGATGCGGGCAGGCGCCGGGGCCGGCCCGCAGGGCTCCGGCGGCGTCGCGCCAGAGCACGACTTCGGTGCCCGCGACGGTGCGGCCCAGCGGGCGGTCCGGGGGGCGGTCCGGGGGCAGGTCGCGGGTGGCTCCGACGACGTACCAGTTTCCGGCGGGACGGGTCTGGGCGCGTTCGAGAGCGTCCTGGATGAGCCCCGGTCTGGCCTCCTGCCAGGTGGGCCGCTGCCTCTCCCAGGGGACGGGGGTACGGCGGAGCCGCAGCGGGAAGCGGCCCGGGCCGTCGCCTCCCCCGGTCACGCCGTCTCCTCGCCGGAGCCTCGGCGCGGTCGGCCGCGGGCGCCGGGCGGAACGGCGGCGCGCCCCCGCCTCCTCCCCCGGGCCCGGACACGGGCCGCCGCGACCTCGGCCAGCCCTCGGCACGCCACTGCCCCCCGGCGCGCACGGGACACGACGGCCCTGCGGTGTACGACGGCGTACCCGTCGGCCTCGATGGCGCGGAGGATGTCCCGGTAGAGGATCACGGCGGTGCGGATGCAGGGACGCGCGGCCGGGTCGAGCATGGCGATACCGGGAGCGGCGTCGCCGTACACCCCCTGGGTCAGGTCGGCCGCCGCCCGGAGCGCATCGGTGATACGGGGGTCTCGATTGCCGGTCCGTCTGCTCCACGTGAGCAGTTCCCGGTCGACGCCGTGCGCGGTGAGCAGGTCGGCAGGCAGGTAGATCCGGCCGCGGTCGAGGTCCTCCCCCACATCGCGGAGGAAGTTCGTCAACTGGAACGCGACCCCCAGGGCCGCCGCGTACGGCGCCGCCTCCTCGCGCGTGGTCACGGTGCCGAGGACGGGCAGCATCTGCAGGCCGATGACGGCGGCGGAGCCGTGCATGTAGCGGCACAGGTCGGTGTAGGTCGGGTAGTCGGTGACCACCAGGTCGGCGAGCATGGAGTCCATGAAGTCCGCGAAGTAGGCGGGGTCGATGCCATAGCGGCGGGCCGTGTCGGCGAGTGCCCGCACGACCGGTTCGGCGCCGCTTCCGCTTCCGCTTCCGCTTCCGCTTCCGCGCAGCGCGGAGTCGAGTTCGTCCCGCAGCGTCAGAAGCGCGGGGGCGCGTGCTTCAGGGGCGGCGTCGCCGGGGTCGTCGACGATGTCGTCGACCCGGCGGGCGAAGCCGTACAGGGCGTGCACGGCGGATCTGCGTTCGACGGGCAGCAGCCGGGTGGCGAGGAAGTACGTCTGGCCGTGGCGCGCGTTGAGCCGGCGGCAGCGGTCGTACGCCGCGCGCAGAGCGGGATCGGTGATGCCCGCCGCGTCGAGCTCACGGCGGCTCGTACGGCACAGGACCCTCATGCCGAGGGCCCTCGCCGCGGCGGCGTGAGGCGCGCCCGGCGGCCACCGGGCCCGGTGACGCGGGCGGCGGCGAGTTTCCCGGAGATCAGGACGGTCGGCACACCGACACCGGGGGTGGTGCCGCACCCGGCGAGGACCGCGTTCTCGGTGCCGCGCACGAGATTGCGAGGGCGGAAGGGGCCGGTCTGGGAGAAGGTATGAGAGGCCGAGAAGGGCGTGCCCGCGGCGTGCCCCTCGGCGGCCCAATCGGCGGGGGTCACCAGGCACTCCTGCTCGATGGACGCGCCCAGCCCGGTGAGGCCGCGCCGGTCGAGCTCGGCGATGAGCCGGTCGCGGTAGCGGGGGCCGAGCTCGGCCCATTCCCGCGTGCCCGGGCCGACATCGGTGTTGGGGCACGGGGCCAGGATGTAGTGCAGGTGGCGGCCGTCCGGCGCAAGCGAGGGATCGGTGCCGCTGGGCCGTGTGATGAGAAGCGATGGATCTGTCATCAGGTCTCCGGTTCGGGTGAGGGCGTGGAAGGTGCTCTTCCATGCGCCACCGAACGAGATGGTGTGATGGGCCAGCTCCGGCCACGTACGGTCGGTGCCCACGTGAATGATCATCGCTGACGGGGAGTAACGCAGCGGTAGCACTCGCCGGGGCCGACGGCCAAGAAGGCGGTAAGAGATGGGCAGGTCGGGCGTGAGCACCACGGCGTCGCACGGGATGCGTTCCCGGTCGGTGACGACCGCGGTGATCCGCCCGCCGGCCCGTTCCAGGCGTGTCACGGCGTACCCGTACCGGATGTCCGCTCCGGCGTCCCGGGCCGCACCCGCCATGGCCTGCGGCAGGGCGTGCATGCCGCCCCTGGGGAAATACACGCCGGCGACCGTGTCCATGTAGGCGATCACCGCGTACGCGGCCAGGGCCCGGGCCGGCGCCACTCCCGCGTACAGCGCCTGGAAGGAGAAGACCCTGCGGAGTCTCTCGTCGGTGAGGAATCCGCCGATGCGCGTGTCCAGCCTGCCGAAACCCCCGAGCGCGGCGAGCCTTGCCAGGTCCGGGCAGAGCAGTTGGAACGGCGAGTCGAAGTTGGCGTCGATGAAGCGGCGCATCTGGGCGTGGTACAGCCGTTCCAGCCAGGTGCGCAGCCGCCGGTACCCTTCGGCCTCCCGGGCGCCGGCGAAGCGCTCCACCTCGGCTTCCATCGCCGCCGCGTCCGTGTGCACGTCGAGGGCGGCGCCGTCGACGAAGCGGGCCCTGTACGCGGGGTGCAGGCCGATGAGGTCGAGGCGACCGCGGAGCGACTCGCCCACCGCGGCGAACGCCTCCTCGGCGAGGTGCGGCATGGTCAGTACGGTGGGCCCGGTGTCGGCGCGGTAGCCGCCCAGGTCGATGCGGCCGGCCCGTCCGCCGGGCACGCCGTACCGCTCGACGAGCGTGACGCGCCGCCCCGCGCCAAGCAGATGGAGTGCCGCGGACAGGCCCGACAGCCCTGCGCCGACCACCACCACGTGGTCCGTACGGCCCGGCAGAGTCCTCATCGCGTTCCCTTCGCCGTGTCGGTCGAGGGGGTACTCGATCTTTCGGACGGGGCACGCCGTACGGATTCACCTCGGGCACGCCGGTGTCACTCGTGTATCGAACCGGCCTGCACGGGTCATCGCTGGTGCAGGGCGGTGCGCAAGGTGTGGGCGGCCTGGGCGATGGCGGCCTGGGCGCCGTCGGTCTCGCGGAGGGCGTTGAGCATCATGAAGCCGAGGTGGTGACCGGTGCGGCCTCCCGGCGCTGCCGGCGGCGGGCCAGGGGTGCCAGCGTGCGCTGAATGATGAAGTACTCGGCCACAACGACGTTGACCAGGATGGATGCCCACCCGCTGGCGTTGTAGATCTCGTCGAACGGCAGCGAGGTGTACGTCTGCTTCAGCATCAGGCCGAGGAGTAGGTAGACGCGCAGGGTGACGGCGGCGAACGTCAGGGTGTAGTTGCGGATCATCCAGATCCGGTGCAGTTGCACCTCGCCGCGGCGGATGCATAGGTATGCCTTGGCCAGTGTGTACAGCCAGCCGACGACGAGCAGGTAGAACGCGATTTGGATCGAGAAGCCGCCGAGCGAGAACGTGGCGGCGAACACCGCCGCGCCGGAGGCGATCAGGACGCAGATCATGTAGATCCGGCCGAGGAGACGGTGCAGTCGGGGTCTGCGGACGCGCAGCGGGGTCAGGAACTGCAAAGGGCCGATGATCAGGGCAAGGCCGCCGGGAAGGGCGTGCACGGCGAGGGACAGGTAGTGCAGCGCCACGTCCGGGTCGATCGGCACATTGCTGTCGGCAGAGTTCCCCGACAGGTAGGGCGGCACCGCGTAGGCGGCGATGCCGATCGCGGATATGGCCATCAGCCCCCACAGCGCCCACCGCCGGTTGCGGCGGTTGGTCTTGGGGGTGGACGGAGCGGTCATCAGGGCTCTCCGATGCTGGTTTGAGGGACCGGCACCGGTAAGCCGGTGCCTGGCTGTCGGGTGTCGGACCGGCCTGCGCGGGTCATCGCTGGTGCAGGGCGGTGCGCGGGGGCTGCAGCGCGTTGGCGATGGTGTGCGGGTCGTGCAGGTCCGCCAGGACGGGTTCGACTCCGTCCGGGAGGGCCGCCGCTCGTTCGGGCGTGCGTGTCATCGCGCGCACTCGTACGCCGCGCGCCCGCAACGCCGGCACGAGTTGCGAACCGATTCCTCCTGTCGCGCCGACCACCAATATCGTCGATGTCTCCACGGTCTCCTCCTGGGAACTGCCGATCACCGCAAGGGACTGCTGTCGAACCTGCGTGGCCGCGGGTCACCGCGGGACCGTAGGACGCCTCCCGCTGCCGCGATCAGAGCGGTCTCTTTCGCCGGATGCCGGCTCGCGGTGGGCCGCCGGGGCGAGGGAGAGGACAGCGGCGGTGAGTGCGAGCACCGCCGCGCCGAGGAAGGCGTTGGTGTAGGCGATGCCGTCGCCCGCCCCGGCCGCCGCCTCCGGCCCCGAGGCGGCGGCCACGGCGATCAGAGCTGCGAGGCCGAGGGCGCCGCCGAGCTGGCGCGTGGCATTGATCAGACCGCTGACCAGGCCGGTCTCCCCCATGGCGGCACCGGAGACCGCAATGGTCGTCGCGTAGACGAATCCGAGGCCGAGACCGGCGCCGATCAGCAGGAACGGCCCCAGCAGCGAGGGGACGAACTCGCTGGTGGCGTCGCTTTGGGCGAGCCAGAACAGCCCCGCGGACAACGCGACCAGCGCGCCCGCCATCGCCGACCGGAATCCCACCAGCCGGGCCGTCCAGGGGGCGGCGAAGCCGCCCAGTGTGATCAGGACCGCGATCGGCAGCTGGCTCAGACCGGCCGTGGTCGGCGACATGCCGAGGACGTGCTGCAGGTACTGGGACAGGAAGTAGAACAGGCCCACCGACACCGCGCCCAGCAGGAGCATCACGGTATTGGCGATGACCACCGGAACCCGGCGAAAGACGCCGAGCGGGACGAGGGGTTGGTCGGAGCGCAGCTCGGCGACGATGAACGCCCCCAATGAGACAGCGCCGACCGCCAGGCTCGCCATGGTGCGCGCGGAGCCCCATCCGACTTCGGGCGCGGAGATCAGCCCGAGGGCCAGCGCTGAGATCCCCACGGTGATGGCGGCCGCTCCGGACAGGTCGAACCGTCCCGGTCGGGCCGGGGAAGGCGGTACCGCGTACCACACCACGACGGCCGTGATGATCTCGATCGGCACCGGAAGCCAGAAGATCGCCGGCCAGCCCATGGTCTGGGTCACCACTCCGCCGAGCGCGACACCGAGCAGACTTCCCGCACCGGCGACCCCGCCCCACATGCCGAGTGCGCGGCGCCGTTCTCCGGCCCCGGGGTAGAGGCCGAGCATGAGTGAGAGTGCGGCGGGGGTGACGACCGCCGCCCCCGCTCCTTGAAAGATCCGCGCGGCGATCAACGTGGTCGCGTCGAGGGCGAGAGCGCACGCCGCAGACGCGACCACGTATATCGCGACGCCGGACAGGAACACTCTCCGGCCGCCGAGCACGTCGGCGAGCCGTCCTCCGAGCAGCAGCAGGCCCGCGAAGGCGATCAGATAGCCGTCCACGACCCACGACAGTTCGGTCGTCGACAGATTCAAGGCGGTCCGCATGGCGGGCGTGGCCAGGTTCACCATCGAGGCGTCGAGGATCACGACTCCGGCGGCCGTGCCCAGACCGGCCATGGCCAGGCCGCGTGGGACCACCCGGCGGGCACGCTGTGAGCTGTCTGCGGTGATGCCCACGATTGGGTCTCCTTCGGTACCGAGAGAGGCGCACAAGACTCTCTTCAATTCGCTAGAGGGTCTAACGTCACGAAGTATGCATCACTTAAGGTGACAACTCAAGACAAAGCGAAGGTCTCTTAGTTTCCGTTCAGGCATGTTACGATCGCTAGATCCTAGGAGGACACGATGCCCACACCAGCCCCCCGCAGCTCCATGCGAGAGCGGTTCCGTGAGCAGGTTCGCGAGGACGTGAAGGCGGCAGCCCTGGACCAGCTCGCCGCGGGCGGAGCCCAGGCCATCTCGATCAACGCCATCGCCAAGCACCTGGGGGTGTCGGGCCCGGCGCTCTACCGCTACTTCGCCAACCGGGACGACCTGCTGACCGCACTGGTCATCGACGCCTACGAGGACTTGCACGACGCCCTGGCACACGAACTCCGCGCCGGCGCACCCAGCCGCACGCCGCACGAGCGTTTTCGCGCGCTGGCCCATGCGTATAGAGCCTGGGCTCTGGCCGAACCGCACCGCTACGAGCTGCTGTTCAAGCCCCCGTTACCGGGCTACGACGCGCACGCCGAACCCCTGGCCGCCGCGGCCCGATCGCTCATGGCGCTGCTGCTGGGGGTCCTCGCCGAACTCGACCGCGAAGACACGCCTCCGGCCACAGAGCCACGGTCAGGGACCTACCAGAATGAGGACGTGCTCACCGCCCGAACGGCAGGCGCCTCGGAGTTCCATCTCGCCGTGGCCGTGTGGTCATGCCTGCACGGCATCGTCAGCCTCGAACTCGGCGGCGGCCTCTCAGCGATGACCATCGACGTTGACGCCCTTTTCGAGCACGAGGTGCAAGTCCTCATCGAAAGAACCCTCGTGTAGTCGGGCACGCCGATCGTCGCCGCCCGGCCGGCGGTCGGGGCACGCCGCTCGGGCGGGTCGGAGGGCGCGGCGGTAGGTTTGGCGCGTGTCGCATACGAGCATCCGGGTCCCGGGCACCTGCCATCCCCGGCTCGAAGACGGCTTCGACCGGATCCACCGGGAGTTCAAACTGCCGTGTGGTTTTCCCGACGAGGTCCTCGACGAGGCGGACTGGGTGGCCAAGGCGCCCGTCGCGCCTTCGCTCGACCGCACGGATCTGGCGCTGGTCACCATCGACCCGCCCGGGGCGATGGACCTCGACCAGGCGCTGCTGATCGAGGAGCGGCGGGGCGGCGGCTACCGGGTGTGGTATGCGATCGCCGATGTCGGGGCCTTCGTCGGCCCGGGCGGGGCGATCGACCGCGAGGCCAGGCTGCGGGCCGGGACGGTCTACATGCCCGAGCGGCGGATCCCGCTGCACCCGCCGGTGCTGTCGGAGGGGGCGGCGAGCCTGCTGCCGGGGGTGGCCCGGCCGGCGGCCCTGTGGTGTGTGGACCTCGACGCCGACGGCGTGGTGGTGGGGGCGGATGTGACGCGGGCGATGGTGCGCAGCCGCGAACGGCTCGACTACGACTACGCGCAGGCCGCCGTGGACACCGGCACGGCCGACGGGACGCTGCGGCTGCTGGCCGAGGTGGGCCGGCTCCGGCTCGCGCTGGAGCGGGCCCGGGGCGGGGTGACGCTGCCGGTCCCCGAGCAGGAGGTCGTCAAGAGCGGGGGCGCCTACCGGCTGGAGTTCCGGGCGCCGCTGCCGGCGGAGGCGTGGAACGCCCAGATCTCGCTGCTGACCGGCATGGCCGCGGCGCAGATGATGCTGGACGCCGAGGTGGGGGTGCTGCGGGTGCTTCCGCGGGCGTCGTCGTCGCGGGTGGAGCGGGTGCGCCGGGTGGCGGTCGCGCTCGGGGTGGAGTGGCCGGAGGGCGCCGGATACGGCGAGGTGGTGCACGGCGTGGATCCCAGGGAGCCGGCGCAGGCGGCGTTCCTGCACGAGTCGCGGTCGCTGCTGCGCGGCGCGGGCTACGTGGCGTTCGACGGCGCGCCGCCCAGCAGGGCCGAGCACGCCGCCGTGGCGGCGCCGTACACGCATGTGACGGCGCCGCTGCGGCGGCTCGCGGACCGCTACGCGACGGAGGTGTGCCTGGCGGTCGCGGCGGGCGAGGACGTGCCGGAGCGGGTGCGGGAGGCGCTGGGCGCGCTGCCGGCCCTCATGGAGGCCGGGGCGCGGCGGTCGGGCGGGGTCGACCGGGCCTGCCTGGACCTGGTGGAGGCGTTCGTGCTGCGCGATCGGGTGGGGCAGACGTTCGAGGCCGTGGTCGTCGATGTCGCCGAGGGCGGCGGCCTGGTGCAGCTCACCGACCCGGCGGTCGTGGCGCGCTTCGACGGGGACGGCCTGCCGCTGGGCGAGGCGGTGACCGTACGGCTGACGCGGGCCGATCCGGCGACCCGCGACGTGCGTTTCGCGCCCGCCTGACCCGGGGCTCCCCCGCACGTGGCGACGGGCCGCGCGAAGCGGGGGGCCGCTGCGCATGGCCCGTCGGTGGCCCGCCTCACGCGCGGGCCGCTCGTCTACTTCTTCAGGCTCCACGAGCCGCCGAGCCCCGCCAGGTGCAGGGCCACGAACAGCAGGCCCGCGGTGGTGAGGGTCGTGACGGTGACGACGCTTCCGACGGCGACGTCGGCGATCTCGAAGATGAGGGCGAGGAGGAACAACACTGCGGCGACGAGGGCTGACATCCCTACCTCCCGGGCCGGACCGGACACCGGTCCCTCTTTCCGAGGCCGCTGTCCGGAAAGGTCAATCGTTTCCCTTAGGGGATTTCCTCCGTAATCACCCAAAAAACTGACCCAAAAGGTAACCTTCTGCGCACTAACCACTACCAGTCCTTGACCGGTCGGTCAGTGCGGCGAGGCCCGTCTCACGTCACCGACGAATAGGCGACGACCCCCCGCTTCAGCGCGTCGACCGCCTTGTCGGCGGTCTGCCTGACCTTGCTCCCCTGCGGCGCGGCCGTCGAGACCTGCCCCAGCAGGTCGATCAGCTGCTTGGTCCACCGCACGAAGTCGCCCGCGGCCAGCTCGGTGCCGTTGACGCCGTCGGTGAGCACCGCGTCCAGGGAATGCCCCTTGGCCCACCGGAACGACGCCCAGGCGAAGCCCAGGTCGGGCTCGCGGATGAACGCCAGCCCGTGGTCGCGCTCGATGCTCTCCAGGTCGGCCCACAGGCGCACCATGTGGGTGAGGGCTTCGGCGCAGGTCCCCACCGGGATCTTCGGCCTGCGGGCCTCATCCGCCTGCCGCGACTCGAACACCAGGGCCGACACGCAGGCGGCCAGCTCCGCCGGGTCCAGGGACTCCCAGAGCCCTCCGCGCAGGCACTCGGCGGTGAGCAGGTCGAGCTCGGTGTAGAGGCGTCCGAGCCGCCTGCCCTCTGCGGTGACGGTCTCGCCGTCGAGGTAGCCGAGCTGGTCGAGGACCCCGCACACCCGGTCGAAGGTGCGGGCGATGACGTGCGAGCGGCTCTCCACCCGGCGGCGCAGCCCCTCGGTCTCGCGCAGCAGCTTGTGGTAGCGCTCGGCCCAGCGGGCGTGCTCCTCCCGGTCCGAGCAGCCGTGGCACGGGTGCTGCCTGATCGCCCGCCGCAGATCGTTGACCTCGTCGTCCTCGACGGCGTGGTCGCGCACCCGCGGCGGCTTGCCGAGGTCACGGTCACCGATCTTGGCGTTGAGGGTGGACACGAGGTCGGCGCGCTCCTTGGGGCTGCGCGAGTTGAAGTTCTTGGGGATGCGCAGGCTGTCGATCGGCTCGACCGGCACCGGGAAGTCCGCCGGGGACAGCTTCTTGACCTGCCTGCCGATGGTCAGCACCAGCGGCGAGGGGCCTTCGGCGTTCCTCGGGTTGCGGCCCGGGTCGAGCACCACGGCCAGGCCGGCGCGGCGACCGCCGGGGATGCGGATCACGTCGCCCGGCTTGAGCGCCTCCAGGGACCGGATCGCCTCCAGCCTGCGGGCCGCGCCGCGCCGGCGCGACAGCTCCGACTCGCGGTCGGACAGGCGGCGGCGCAGCGTGGAGTACTCCTCGAAGTCGCCGAGGTGGCAGGTCATCGCCTCCAGGTAGCCCGACAGGGCGTCCTCGGCCTTGCGGACCTGCCGCGCGATGCCGACCACGGCCCGGTCGGCCTGGAACTGCGCGAACGACGACTCCAGCAGGGTGCGGGCGCGTTCGCGGCCGACCTGGCCGACGAGGTTGACCGCCATGTTGTACGACGGGCGGAAGCTGGACCGCAGCGGATAGGTGCGGGTGCCGGCCAGGCCGCCCACCGACACCGGGTCCATGCCCGGCTGCCAGATGACCACCGCGTGGCCCTCGACGTCGATGCCGCGCCGCCCCGCGCGGCCGGTGAGCTGGGTGTACTCGCCGGGGGTGAGGTCGGCGTGGGTCTCGCCGTTCCACTTGTCGAGTTTCTCGATGACCACGGACCTGGCGGGCATGTTGATGCCGAGCGCGAGGGTCTCGGTGGCGAACACCGCCTTGACCAGGCCGCGGGTGAACAGCTCCTCGACGACCTCTTTGAAGGTCGGCAGCATGCCGGCGTGGTGGGCTGCCAGGCCCCGCTCCAGGCAGTCGCGCCACTCCAGGAAGCCGAGGACGGCGAGGTCCTCGTCGGGCAGGTGCGCCGTACGCTCGTCGACGATCTGGCGGATCTCGTGGCGCTCCTGCTCGTCGGTGAGGCGGATGCCGGCGTAGAGGCACTGCATGACGGCCGCGTCGCAGCCGGCGCGGGAGAAGATGAACGTGATCGCGGGCAGCAGCCCCTCGGCGTCGAGGCGCTCGATGACGGCGGCGCGGTCCGGCGGCCTCGGACGGGCCGGGCGGCTGAACCCCCGGCGGCCTTTCGGGGCCGCGAAGCGCTCCTGGTCGCGGGTGGCGCGCAGCAGCGAGATGTTGAGCCGGGGCCTGCCGTTGCGCGGGTCGCCTTCCTGCTCGTCGAGGGAGAACAGGTCGTAGAGCCGGCTGCCGACCAGCATGTGCTGCCACAGCGGCACCGGCCTGTGCTCGTCGACGATGACGGTGGTGTCGCCCCTGACCTCGCCCAGCCACTCGCCGAACTCCTCGGCGTTGCTGACGGTGGCCGACAGGGCGGCCAGCCGTACCGAGTCCGGCACGTGGATGATGACCTCTTCCCAGACGGCGCCGCGGAACCGGTCGGCGAGGTAGTGGACCTCGTCCATGACCACGAAGCCGAGCCCGTCGAGGGTGGACGAGCCCGCGTAGAGCATGTTGCGCAGCACCTCGGTGGTCATCACCACGATGGGCGCGTCGCCGTTGACGCTGTTGTCGCCGGTGAGCAGGCCGACCTTGGCGGCGCCGTAGCGGCGCACCAGGTCGTTGTACTTCTGGTTGGAGAGCGCCTTGATCGGGGTGGTGTAGAAGCATTTGCGCCCCTCGGCGAGGCCGAGGTGGACGGCGAACTCCCCCACCACGGTCTTGCCCGAGCCCGTCGGCGCCGCCACCAGCACCCCGTCCCCCGCCTCCAGCGCGCGGCACGCGTCGAGCTGGAACTCGTCGAGGTCGAAGTCGTAGAGTCCGCGAAAGGCACGGAGGGCGGGCCCGTCACCGGCGTGCATTTCCTGGAAGGCCGCATACCGCTCCGCTGGAGTTGTCATAACGCCAGCCTACCGATATGACCATTCCGGTCGGTCCGATCGGGCCCGATCTTCACCGTACGGTAAAGCCCCCGCTCCGCGGCCGATCCGGCCCCCGGGAGCGGCGGTCAGCCGGGGCAGATCACCCGCAGGGCCCCCGGCTCCACCCGGCAGGTCACCGGGGCGGGGCCGACGCGTTCCCCGTCGGCGTAGACGATCACGCCCGGGGCGTCCAGGACCGCCTCCCGGACCCGGTGTACGGCGACCGCCGGATGGGCGAGGTGGGTGCCCCGGTAGACGCGGGGGAAGGTCTTCAGCAGTTCGCCGCGGGAGACCGCACCGACCACCACGACGTCGAGGAGCCCGTCGTCGGGGCGGGCGTGGGGCGAGATCCGCATGCCGGCGCCGTAGGAGCCGGTGTTGGCGACCGCGACCAGCACGGCCTCCTGCTCGACGCGTTCGCCGTCGAGCACCATCGTGAAGGGGATCGGGCGGAACGAGCGCAACTCCTGGCCGAGGGCGCGGAGATACCTGGCCGTGCCGGGCGGCCAGGTGAGGCCGTTGGCGCGTTCGTTGACGCGCGAGTCGAACCCGCAGGCCACCACCCCGGCGAACCAGGTGCCGGGGCCGACCCTGGCCGCGTCCACCCGCCTGGCGCGGCCGGCGAGCACGATGCTCGCCGCCCGCAGGAGGGAGGCGCCGCCGTCGCCGAGGCGGGGCAGGGGCAGGCCGAGGGCGGCGGCGAAGTCGTTGCCGGTGCCGGCGGGGATGACGCCGAGGGGGACGCCGGTGCCGGCGACGGCCTGGACGGCCAGGTGGACCATGCCGTCGCCGCCGAAGGCGACGAGCGCGTCGGGTCGGGCGGCTGCGGCCGTACGGGCCCGTTGGAGGGTGTCGGCGGCGGAGCGCCCGACGATCAGGGAGACCTGGAGGCCGCCGCGGCGGAGCCGTTCGACGACGCGTCCGACGTGGCGCCGGGTGCGCCCGCCCCTGGCCGCGGGGTTGACCAGCAGGGCGATCTCACCGGTAATGGGCTATCTCCCCGACGTGGGCGGGTCGGAGGTCTCCTGGTCGAAAGGCCTGTCCTCGTCGGCGAGCTCGGACGCCTCGTCGTCGGACAGGTTCGAGTAGTCCTCTCCCGCCGGGAGTCTGCGCTCCCGCAGGTACATGATCAGCTCGGCCAGGCCGAACAGCGCCACCATGGGGACCGCCAGCGCGATCATCGCGATGGGGTCGCTGCCGGGGGTCGCGACGGCCCCGAAGACGAACATCGCGAAGATGATCATGCGCCGGTGCTTCTTCACCGTGGCCTGCTTGAGCACCCCGATGAGGTTGAGGAAGACCATCAGCAGCGGAAGCTCGAACGAGACACCGAACACGATCAGCATGACCAGGGCGTAGTCGAGGTACTCGGTCGGCTCCATCAGCGTGGCGGAGTTGGCCGGCACGAAGGAGAGGAGCAGCGCCAGGCCCTTGTCGAGGACGAAGTAGGCGAGGGCCGCGCCGGCCGCGAACAGCGGGACGGCGATGGCCAGGAAGCTGATCGTGTATTTCCGCTCGTTGCGGTAGAGCCCCGGCGTGACGAAGGCCCAGACCTGGTAGAGCCAGAACGGCGACGAGACCACCAGGCCGAAGATCGCCGCGACCTTGAGCGCGACGAAGAACGGGGCGAACACGCCCCTGTTGGCGAAACAGGACCCAAGCTCGTTCGCGTTGGGCAGGCTGCAGTAAGGCTCAGATAGAAGTGCCCAAATGGGGTCGTACAGCGTGAACCCCACGATGGTGCCCACCACGACGGCGAGAATGGCGAGCACAAGGCGCGTGCGCAGCTCACGAAGATGCTCGATGAGCGGCATGCGTCCTTCGGAATCGGCTTTCTCTGATGACTTGGACCGCTTGAGCAGCGCCATCGGTGTCCTGGTTCGGCGAGTCGGGCTGGGGGCGGAGAGGGGGCGCGGCCTAGCCGCGGTTCACGTCGTGCGGCGCGGGCGTGCTCTGGGCGGCGCGAAGCCTCGCGTTCTCCTCCTCGAGCTTGCGGATGCGGTCGCCCTCGGTGAGCACCTGGCCGGTGAGCGGCGCCGACTCCGAGGCGGGCTGGGCGGTCTGGGGCTTGGGGGACGAGTCGTCGTCGTCGCGCAGCTTGGTGGTCTCCGACTTGAAGATGCGCAGCGAACGGCCGATGGCGCGGGCGGTGTCAGGCAGCCTCTTGGCCCCGAACAGCAGCACGATGATGAGCCCGATGATGATGAGTTCGGTGGGTCCTACAGGCATGATCTTTCCTTCGTCCGAGCGGCATGCAGGTCTCAGAGCCGATGGTACGCGCCCAGGCGAGCAGACTCATCCGTCCGTGGGGTGGTTCGCACCGATCTTTTCCCTGAGAAGAGCCTGCCTGGGGGCGAGGAGGGCGCGGGACCGCTCGATTTCCTTGGCGAGACCGCGCGCCGCGAGCGCGACCCGGACCGCCGGGACGGCGATCACTGCGAGTCCCACAAGGCCGGCCGCCACGAGAATCCACGTCATGGCGCCCGACCCTACCGCTGCCCGGCCTCCTCGTAGTGCGCCAGGGCGAGCGCCGCCCGGTCCCGCGCCATGGCGGCGAGGCGGGCGGGCGCGATGATGCGGCCCGTCTCGCCGAGGCGCAGCGCCAGCCGCAGCAGCCAGTCCGTGTCCCGGGCGCGCAGCGCCACCCGCAGGCGGCCCTCGCCGAGCTCCTCGACGCTCTCACACGGGTAGTACTCCGCGACCCAGCGCCCCGCCGGGGCCAGCTCCAGCTCCGCCAGCTCATCGGTCGGCGACGGCTTGAACACCCCGTCGGTGACATCGGTCGGCTCGGCCCCCTCCGGAGGGGCCGCCGCCACGTCCAACGCCTCGACGTGCTGGATGCGGTCCAACCGGAACAGCCGTACGGCCTCGGCCCGATAGCACCACCCCGACAGATACGACCGGCCGTCCACCACCGCGATCCGCAGCGGATCGACCTCGCGGCTCGTCACCTCGTCGCGCCCCGGGGCGTAGTAGCGCAGCGACAGCCGCCTGCCGCGCCGCAGCGCGTCGTTCACCGTGGCCAAGGCGTCCGGGGCGACGTCCATCTCCACCGCCACCTGGCTGCTCACCGCCGCGGCGCCCTCGCCCGCGGCGCGCTCCAGCTTCGCGATCACCCGGGTGAGCGCGTCGCGCTGCCCGCCCTCCGGCGACTCGCCGAGCGGCAGCTCGTTCAGCAGCCGCAGCGCCACGAGCAGGGCGCTCGCCTCGTCTATGCCGAGCCGCAGCGGCCTCGCGATCGTCTCGGCGTTGTCGATCAGGATCTCGCCGCCGTCCCACGACACGTCGATCAGGTCGCCCGGCGTGTGCCCCGGCAGCCCGCACATCCAGACGAGCTGGAGATCGTCGATGAGCTGCTTCTCGCTGAGCCCGAACACCTCGGCCACCTCGTCCACCCGCGCCCCCTGATGCGACATCAGGTACGGCACGAGCGCGAGCAGCCTGGGCAATCTGTCAGCTGTGCTCATGGTCGCTCACCACTCCTCATTCGCTACGCGGCCGGCCTCGTCCCTCAACCGCCCACTCCGCTCACTGCGTCGGGCTCGCTCCAAACTCATGGTCACTCCCTTGCGCGTTGGCTTCGTGGGCGCCCTTGAGGACGGCGATGACGGCGTCGCGGGCGTCGGGCGGGGTGAGGACGCGGACGTCGGGGCCGAGGCTCGCCATCCAGGCGGCCAGGCGGCCCGTGTCGACGAAGGCGAGGTCGGCCTCGTCCCAGTCGCCGCCCTCGCGGACGGCCCGGGCGAGCTGGCGCAGGCCCTGGCAGGCGCCCCTGCGCACGGCGACCGTGGCGAGGCGCTCGGCCTGGCGCTCCTCCCACGGGCTGACCAGGGCTCGCAGGTCGACGCCCTCGGGCACCCGGACGACGCCGGGGCGACCCACGGTGGCGACCTCGCCGATGATGCGGCTGAGGCGGAACACCCGCTGCGCGGCCCGGTCGCGGTCGTGCCCGACGAGATACCACTTGCCACGGCGGGAGACGACGCCCCAGGGCTCGACGGTGCGGGTCGCCGCGGAGGGGCCGGCGGCCACGCGGTAGCCGAAGCGGACGGCCCGGCGGTCGCGGACCGCCTCCCACAGGGCGGGGAAGGACGGGTCGCGGGTGTCGACGCGGAGTTCGAGGGCTCCCCCGCCGAGGGCGGGCTCGTCGGCGGCGACCCCGCCGGCCCGCAGTTTGAGCAGCGCGCCGCTGGCTGCCTCGGCCAGGCTGGCCCGCTGCCACACCCGGGCGGCCAGGCCCAGCACCGCGGCCTCGTCGGGCTCCAGCGTGATCTCGGGCAGCTCGTAGGCCTCGGGGGCGATGCGGTAGCCCGGCTCGTCCTCCCATGCGTCGCGATGGACCTCGATGGGGATGCCGATCTCGCGCAGCTCGTTCTTGTCGCGCTCGAACATGCGCTGGAAAGCCTCGTCGCTGTCCCTGTCGTAGCCGGGCACCGCCTGGCGGATCTGCTCGGCCGGCAGCGGCCTGCGGGTGGCGAGCAGGCAGATGACGAGGTTGAGCAACCGCTCGGTCTTGCGGCGCGACATCCGGGCCTACCTCCTTGTGCTGTCGGACGCGCCGCTCCCCGGCGGGCCCGCCTCGCGATTTCCTCCGTGGGGATCGGCGGAGGAACGCTACCCTTCCCCACGTGATCAGATGGCGCAAGGGAACGGTCGAACGGGTCCGGCGCGAGTGGCCGGGCGCGATGGAACTGGACGTCGCCCTCCAGGAGGGCGGATGCCGGGCACTGGCCTATCCGCCGCTGGTGGGACGCCCGGAACCGGGCGACGAGGTGCTCCTCAACACCACCGCCTTGGCGATGGGTCTCGGCACCGGAGGGTATGCCATGGTGGTGGCCATCCCCGGCCGGCTGCCCGAAGATCCGATCGGCCCCGGGCACCTCGTGAAAGCACGTTACACCCCATTGCAGGCAACCGTGCTCGGAGCGGACGAGCAGGGTTCGCCCCATCACGAGACGCTGCGCGAGGCGGACACGCTCACCGGGATGCCGGTGGTGGTCGCCGATCTCCACTCGGCGGTGCCGGCGATCCTGGCGGGGCTGCTCGCGGCGCGCCCCGGCACCCGGACGGCCTATGTGATGCCCGACGGCGGCGCGCTGCCCGCGTGGTTCTCGATGTCGGCCGCGGCGCTGCGCGACGCGGGGTGGCTGTGCGGCACGGTGACGACCGGGCAGGCGTTCGGCGGCGACCTGGAGACCGTCACCCTGCACACGGGGCTGCTGGCGGCCAGGCACGTGCTCGGGGCCGATGTCGCGATCGTGGCGCAGGGGCCGGGCAACCTCGGCACCGGCACCCGGTGGGGGTTCTCGGGGGTGTCGGCGGGCGAGGCGGTCAACGCCGTGTCGGTGCTCGGCGGGCGCCCCGTGGCCTCCCTGCGGGTCAGCGAGGGAGATCAGCGTGAGCGGCACGTCGGGGTCTCGCACCATTCGCTGACCGCCTACGGGCGGGTCGCCCTGGCCCGGGCGCAGGTGGTGGTGCCGCTGCTGCCCGGCGCGTTCGGCGCCCGCCTGCGGGCGCAGGCCGCCGCCCTGGGCGAGCGGCACGAGCTCGTCGAGGTCGGCGTGGAGGGCCTGGAGGAGGCGCTGGCCGCCTCTCCCGTGCGGCTGTCCACGATGGGCCGCGGGATGGACAAGGACGCCGCGGCGTTCCTCACGGCCGCGGCGGCGGGCAGGCACGCGGCGTCGCTGCTCGCCTGAGCCCCCGGCGAGCCCCCACCGGCTCCCTTGGGGCCCCCGGCAGGCCCTCTGAGCGGCGTGGGATGAGCGCTGCGGGCCGATGGCGCGGGATGAGCGCGGGATGAGCGCGGAATAAGCGCCGCGGGCGGATGAGCGCCGTGGGGAGCCCCCCGGGGGCCGCCCCGCCACAGTGCGGCCCCCGGGGGGGTCAAAGCGCGTGCGGGTAATGGCGACGCGCGTGCTCCTCGGTGATGTAACCCTCGCGCAGGTCGGCCTGGACCGCCTGCGGGTCTCGCCCGCTCGGGGGGCCGAATCCGCCACCCGAGCCGGTGCGCAAGTGTACGACGGCATCCTTGGCCAAGGGAATGCGGGTACGCAGCGCGTGCTCCTCGACGGTGCCGTCGGGGTGCTCCACGGTGAGGCCGCCCGGCCTCCCCGCGTGCCCTCCCGCACGCCCCCACGGGGCGGTCCGCGTGCGGGCCAGGGCGCTGGTCAGGTAGTGGTCCTCCAGGCAGCGGAACGACAGGTCCAGCCCCGGCCCGCCCCGGTGGGTGCCCGGCCCGCCGGAGTCCTCCGCCAGGGCCATTCTCTCGATCCGCCACGGGTTGCGCGCCTCCCACACCTCCGCCGGGGTGAGGCGGGTGGCCGACTGAGAGAGGTACATGAGGGCGCCGGCCCCGTCGCCGCGCGGCGAGGCGCCCTGCCCGACGGGATGCGGCGCGCCGTCGGTCCACGGCGTGCCGGTGGCCTCGCGCTCCCCCCACCACACCAGGGCGTTGATGTCGCCGCCGCTGGCGGCCGGCACGTCCGGTACGGCTTCCGCCAGCGCGGCCAGGACGAGCTCGATCGCGTGGTCGGCGGGGATGCCGTACATGAAGCAGGGGGCGGGGCGCCGAGGGTGGAACAGCGACCCGGGGCGGGTGAGGACGTCGAGCGGGCGGAAGTGGCCCTCGTTGGGCTGTTCGCCCGCCCCGGCGAGGAAGGCGACCGCGAGACGGCAGGCCGCCACGGTGGAGGGCAGCGGGCAGTTGATCGGGCCGGGGGTCTGGTCGGGGCAGTCGGTGAGGTCCACCTCGATCCGGGTGCCCTCGACGGTGACCTTCACCGAGAACGGCACGGGCACGCCGCTGACGCCGTCGGAGTCGATGGCCCCGCTCGCGGTGTACACGCCGTCGGGGAGGGCGGCGAACCAGTCGCGCACCAGGGCCTCGCCGTGGGCGTACATGCGGGCGACGCACGCGGTGAACTCGGCTTTGCCGTACCGGTCGACGATCGCCGCCAGGGCCTCTCCCCCGGCCCGGGCGCCGGCGACCATCGCGTTGATGTCGCCGATGACCATGTCCGCCATGCGGCTGTTGGCGAGGATCATGCGGTAGATGTCGCCCACGAGGCGTCCGGCGTCGTACAGCTTGACGCCGGGAAAGATCGTGCCTTCCTGGTAGACGTCGAGCGTGTCGGTGGAGTAGGGGTCCTTGCCGCCGATGTCCAGCCAGTGCGCTTTGATCACCGAGTAGGCGGTCAGCTCTCCGCCGGCGAAGACCGGGACGACCATGGCGGCGTCCTGCGGATGGGAGCCCGTGCCGTACGGGTCGTTGTAGAGGATCACGTCGCCGGGGGCGAGGGAGCCGGGCCCGCCGACGCCCTCGACGGCGGCGCGCACGCAGAAGCCCAGGGTGCCCATGAAGGCGGGCAGGGTGGGCGCCTGGGCCAGCATGCACATATCGGTGTCGTAGAAGGCCACGGCGAAGTCCAGGGCCTCGTAGATGATCGGCGAGAACGCGGTGCGGGTGAGGGCGCGCTTCATGTGGTCGGCGGCGGCGTTGAGCCCCTGCCGCACGATCTCGGTGGTGATCGGGTCGGCGTCGGCGCCGGGCGCGGGGCCGGCCGCGGCGAAGGCGGTCCTCACCACGCCCCCACCATTCCCAGAGCTCCCAGAGCTCCCAGAGTTCACGGGGTTCACGGGGTTCACAAGGTCTTTTCCTCCCTGGTGACGAGCAGCGTCCCGCACTCGTGGGGGGCCACGGTGAAACCGGCGTCGACGTAGGTGGTGGAGGTGGGTTCGACCACCACGAGCGGCCCCGGCGTCGCCTGGGTGAGGGCGGCGCGGGGCACGGCCCGGGAGGGCACGAATCGTTTGCGGTGAAACGACCACAGGTCGATGTCGCGTCGCTCCCCCGGCGCCCCGGCGGCGGCAGGGGCGGGCAGGGGGGCGGGCCCGCCCGGGAGCCCGGCCCGCACGGTGGCCCGCACGGTCACGATCTCCAGGGGCCCAGGCATGTCGTGGCCGTAGGCACGGCGGTACCGCGCGGTGAACCTCGCGCGCACGCCGCCCGCGGTGTCGCCCGGCTCCACGCGCACCGCCAGCGTGTGCTCCTGCCCCAGGTGGCGCAGATCGAGGTCGATCTCCCGTACGGCGTCCGCCGGCTCGCCCCCGCCCCCGCGCCCGGCCAGGCGGGTGAACAGGCGGGTGAACAGGGCGCCGGCGAGGGTGAGGGCCTCCGCGAGCGCGGCGTCGGTCAGAGGCCGCACCAGGGTGCGGGCCGCGCCGCGCACCAGGTCGGCCTGGACGAGGCCGACGGCGGAGAAGGTGCCGGCGTTCGCCGGCACGACGACGGCCGAGGCGCCGAGTTCGCCCGCGAGCAGGCACCCGAACAGCGGCCCCGCGCCGCCGAAGGCCACGAGGACCGCCCGCCGCGGGTCCACGCCGCGCTCCACGGTGACCCCGCGTACGGCGTGAGCCATGTGGGCCGCTGCGATGCGCATGACGCCCTCGGCGACGGCGTCGGCGCCGGGCAGCCCGCAGGGGGCGGCCAGGGGCGCGAGGGCCGCGGTGGCGAGGTCCCGGTCCAGGTCGATGCCTCCGGCGAGGGGACCGGGCGGGATGAGGCCGAGGTGGAGCGCGGCGTCGGTGACCGTCGGCTCGGTGCCGCCGCGCCCGTAGCACGCGGGCCCCGGTACGGCTCCCGCGCTGCGCGGCCCCACCCGCAGCAGCCCGCCCGCGTCCACGTAGGCGACCGAGCCGCCGCCCGCGCCGACGGAGCGGACGTCGACCCACGGGCTCTGCAGGGGCAGGCCGCCGACCTCCCCTTGGAACAGCAGCGGCAGGACGCCGTCCTCGATGAGGGCGGTGTCGAAGCTGGTGCCGCCGACGTCGGCCGCGATGGCGGTGGACCGGCCGAGCGAGGAGGCCAGGCGCGCGGTGGCGGCGGCGCCGGCGACCGGGCCGGACAGGATGGTCTCGAAGGGGCGGGCGGCGGCCTCCTCCAGTGTCAGCGCGCCGCCGCCCGAGCGCGTGACGAGCAGTCTGCCGGTGAACCCGCGCGCCCGCAGCCCGCGGTCGAGGTTGCGGAGGTAGGGGCCCATGCGGTGGCGTACGAAGGCGTCCACGACGGTCGTGGTGGTGCGCTCGTACTCGCGGTATTCCCCGGACACCTCGTGCGACAGCGACACCTCCCCCGCGAAGCCGGCGTCGCGCAGCGCCGCCGGCACCGCGCGTTCGTGCGCCGCGTTGGCGTAGGCGTTGATGAGCACCACGGCCACCGCGTCCACGCCCTCGGCGGCGAAGACGGCGGCGGCCCGCCGTACGCCCTCGGGGTCGAGTTCCCGCACCACCGTCCCGTCCGCCGCCACCCGCTCGGCGACCTCCCGGCGCAGCCGCCGCGGCACGAGCGGCGGCGGGGGCGTCCAGAACAGGTCGTAGGGGTCGTCTCTGTCGCCGCGGCGGATCTCCAGGACGTCGCGGAACCCCTCGGTGGTGATGAGGCCGACCGTGGCCCCGCGTCGCTCCAGGAGCGCGTTGAGGCCCACGGTGGTGCCGTGGACGAAGTAGGCGCAGCGCGCCAGGGACTCGGGCGGTACGGCGGCGTCCACGGCGGCCAGCACCCCGAGTTCGGGCGCCGCCGGGGTCGTGGGCCGCTTGGCCACGGTGATCTGTCCTGTGTCGGTGTCGCGCGACACCAGGTCGGTGAAGGTGCCGCCGACGTCAACCCCGATCGTCGTCATAGCCCCGGACCGTACCCTCGGTGTGGATACGCCTGGGCGGTCACGCCTGCGCGCGGCGCGCGGACCATCGCCCGTCCCGCCCCGGCCGGGCGGGGTGCGCGGCAGGTCACCGTCGTACGGCACCGTCGAGGACCTCCTCCGCCCGGTGGCAGGCCACCGTGCGTCCGAGCAGCGGGCGCGGGTCGGGGGCGAGCTCGCGGCAGGTGTCGTCGGCGAGGGGGCAGCGCAGCCGGAACGGGCATCCGCTGCCGGCGGGCGCGATCTCGGTGCGGCCTCCGGCGGCGGGCGGCGGGCCGCCGATGCGCGGCACCGCGTCGCGCAGCGCCAGCGTGTAGGGGTGCGCCGGCCGCGCCAGCAGGTCGCCCGTCGGGCCGCTCTCCACGACCCGCCCGGCGAACATCACGTGCGAGGTACGGCACAGCCGGTCGACCACGGCGAGGTTGTGCGTGATGAGCAGGTAGCCGAGTCCGTGTCCGGCCCGCAGCCCCTCCAGCAGGTCGAGGATCCTGGCCTGCACGGTGACGTCGAGCGCGCTGGTCGGCTCGTCCAGCACGAGCACGCGAGGCCGTACGGCGAGGGCCCTCGCGATCACGGCCCGCTGCCGCTGCCCGCCGGAGAGCCGGTGGGGGCGGCGGGTGGCGAGGCCCGGCTCCAGCCCGACGTCGGCCATCAGTTCGGCGACCCTGGCCCGCCGCGCGGAGGCGGCGAGGCGGTGGTGCGCGGTGAGGCCTTCGGCGATGGAGGCGCCGATGCTCATGCGCGGGTCGAGGGCTTCGCTGCCGTCCTGGAAGACCGGCTGTACGGCGGCGCGGAACTCGGCCCGCCGGCGGCGGGGCAGCCCGGCCAGGTCGGCTCCGCCGTACAGGACGCGGCCGGAGCGGGGGCGCAGGAGGCCGAGCAGGGCGCGTGCGAGGGTGGTCTTGCCCGAGCCGCTCTCGCCGATGAGGCCGGTGCCTCCGCCGTCGACGGCGAGCGACACGCCGTGGACGACGGGGACGGGCCCGTAGGCGAGCGTGACGCCGTCGGCCGCGAGCACGGGGGGCGAGGTCGAGACGGGCGGGGCGGGCGGGGCGGGCGGGGTGCTCGGGGTGGTCACAGCTCCACTTCCTTGAGCCGCGGGACGGCCGCGACGAGGTCGCGCGTGTAGGGGTGGGCAGGCTCGGTGAGCACGCGGGCGGTGGGGCCGCTCTCCACGACCCGCCCGTCCTTCATGACGACGACGTCGTCGGCGACGGTGGAGACGAGGGCGAGGTCGTGGGACACCAGCAGCAGGGCCAGGCCGCGCTCGTCGCGCAGGCGGCGCAGCACGGCGACCACCTCGGCCTGGACGGTGACGTCGAGCGCGCTGGTCGGCTCGTCGGCGGCGATGACGTCGGCGCCGAGCGCGAGGGCCAGCGCGAGGGCGAACCGCTGCGCCTGCCCGCCCGACACCTGGTGGGGGTAGCGCCGCAGGACGGCGGGGTCGAGCAGCACGGCGGAGACCGCCTCGTGCGCGCGGGCCCGCGCCGCGGCGCCTTTCACGCCGTGGCGGGCGAGGGCGCGGCGCATGAGCGTGCCGAGGCGCATGACGGGGTTGAGGGCCGCCTGCGGGCTCTGCATGACGAGGGCGGCCTTGGCTCCCCGCAGGTCCCGCAGAGCACGTTCGGAGGCAGTGAGGACCTCGGTGCCGCACACGGTGACCCTGCCGGTGACCTCGGCGCCCTCGACGAGGCCGAGGGTGGCGAGCAGCGCGGTGGTCTTGCCCGAGCCGCTCTCCCCCACCAGGGCCGTGCAGCGCCCGGCGGCGAGGTCGAGCTCCGGGACACTGGAGATCACCCGGCCTCCGGCGCGCACCACGAGGTCACGGATCTCGATCACCGGGTCGCCCCCCTCGGGTCCAGGGCCTGGCGCAGGCCCTCGCCGAGCACATTGAAGGCGAACGCCGTCACAAGGATCGCCAGGCCGGGGAAGGTCACCACCCACCAGTCGGTCGTGAACAGCGTCTGGCCCTGCTGGACCATGAGCCCCCACTCGGCGGTCGGATCGTGCACGCCGATGCCGAGGTAGGACAGGGCGGCGGATGTGAGGATCACCCCGCCGGCGTCCAGGGAGAGCTGGACGGCCACCGGGGTGGCGGAGTTCGGCAGCACGTGCCGGAACACGATCAGCGGCGCGGGCACGCCGAGGCAGCGGGCGGCGTCCACGTAGCCGCGGGTGGCCACCGACTGGGCGACCGAGGCCGTCAGCCTGGCGTACCACGGCCACCAGGTCGCCGCCAGGGCGACCACGACGGTGGTGACGCTCGGCTGGAGCACGACGGCCAGGGCCAGCGACAGCAGCAGCGCGGGGAACGCCAGGAACACGTCGGTGACCCGCATGATCACGTCGCGTATCCAGCCGCCCGCGTAGCCGGCGACCACACCCAGGGTGACGCCCGCCGCCGCGGCCAGGCCCAGCACGGCCACCGCGATGAACAGCGAGGTCCGCGCGCCGAACAGCACCCGGCTGAGGATGTCCCTGCCGACCTGGTCGGTGCCGAACCAGTGGTCGGCGCTCGGCGGCAGCAGCGCCTCGGTGGGGTGGGTGGCCGTGCCGCCGTCCTCGGGGTAGGGCGCGATCCACGGCGCGAGCAGCGCGCAGGCCACGATCGCCAGCAGCAGGACCGCCCCTGCGGCGGCGAGGACATCGGCGCGGGCCGTACGCAGCAAACGCCGCAGCAAAAGCCGCAGCGGACGCGCCGGCCGCCGACCGAGCCCGGTGGGTCCGGCGAGCCCGGCGAGTCCGGCCGGTTCGGCGGGTCCGGCCGGTTCGGCGGGTCCGGCCGGTTCGG
Source organism: Sinosporangium album (assembly GCF_900100605.1). Lineage (GTDB taxonomy): Bacteria > Actinomycetota > Actinomycetes > Streptosporangiales > Streptosporangiaceae > Sinosporangium > Sinosporangium album. The sequence continues at coordinate 32,246 of NZ_FNCN01000035.1, forward strand.
GGCTCGCCGTCACCGCGTCCTCACCCTGGGGTCGAGCACGCCCTGCACGAGGTCGACCAGGAGGTTGGACCCGACGTACAGCAGCGCCACCAGCAGCGTCACCCCGGCGATGGCCGGGGTGTCGAGCGACCGGATCGACGCGGCCGCGTAGCGTCCGAGCCCCGGCCAGTTGAACACGGCCTCGACCAGGAACCCGTTGACGATCGCATAGGCGAACACCAGCGCGATCAGCGACAGCACCGGCCCGGCGGCGGGCCGCAGCGCGAACCGGACGAGTACGGCGGTGCGCCCGAACCCGAGGGCCCGCGAAAGCCGTACATGGTCCTGCCCGCTCTCCTCGATGAGCGCCGCCCGCGTCATCTGCGCGATCACCCCGGCCGGGTAGGCCGCGACGACAAGCGCCGGCAGCGCCAGGTGCCACAGTGTGCTGGTGAAAACAGGCCAGTTGCCGGTGATGAGCGCGTCCACGATCGTGATGTCGGTGTAGACGGTCAGCGGACTGGTGCGGTCGAGCGAGCTGTCGTACTCCCCGGCGACGGGGAACCATCCGAGGTTTCCGGCGAACACCGTCTGCACGACGAGCGCGAGCCAGAACACCGGCACCGACACGGCCAGCATCGAGGTGAACCGTACGGACAGGTCCGGCAGCCCGGCCTTGAACCTCGCGGCGAGCACCCCGAGCGGCACCCCCGCCGCGACGGCCACCACCAGTGCCGCGCCCACGAGCTCCAGGGACGCGGGGAAGGCCAGCGTCAGATCCCGCGCGACCGGCTGCCTGGTGTGCAGGCTGGTGCCCCAGTCGCCGCCGGCCAGGTCGCGGGCGTAGTTCCAGAGCTGCGTCCACAGCGGGTCGTCCAGCCCGAACCTCTCCCGCGCCGCCGCCAGCTCGGCGGGGGTCGCCCGGGGGCCGGCGAACGCCACCGCGGGGTCGCCGGGAACCAGCCGCATGACGGTGAAGGTAAGGGTGACCACGCCGGCCACGACCAGGACCGCCTGGCCGAGCCGGCGGGTCAGATAGCGCAGCACGGGATTACGCGCCGGGCGTCAGATCGTAGACGAACACCACGTTCGGGTAGGCGGGGTTGTCCACGTAGCCGCCGATACCCCCGGCCAGCACCCGCTGGTAGTTCATGACGTACGGCACCGCCACCGCGGCCAGCTCGTCGATGAGCCGGGTCTGCAGGTCGGCGTACGACGTGAGCGCCGCCTCCTTGTCCACCGCCGCCAGTTCGTTGAGCTTGTCAACGGCCTCGTCGAACGTGTCGTCCTTCAGGTAGGTGAGGTTGAACGACGGCGTGTCGGAGCTGCGGAACACGTTGGCGAACCACGAGTAGGCGTCGGCGTAGTCCGGGTACCAGTACATGACGAAGATGTCCTGCCGCTTGCCGGTGTCGGCGGACTTGCCCCGGTCCCACTGGGTGGTCCACTGGAGCGGCTCGGCCTCGAGCTTCACGTTGAGGGTGCTGAGGGTGGAGCTGAGGAGGGTGGCCAGGAGCTGCTGGTCGGCGTCCCCCTGCGCGTAGGTCATGGTGAGCGTGAGCGGCTTGCCGCCGGGCCCGTGCCCGGCCTCCTTCAGCAGCGCCTCGGCCCCGGCCAGGTCCTGCTTGGGCGTGCGTCCGGCCACATGGCCGAACAGCCCCTGCGGCACCAGGCCGCTGGCGGCCACCCCCGCGCCCTTGAGCGCGGCGACCAGGCCGTCGTAGTCGATGGCCTGCTGCACGGCCTTGCGCAGCCGTTCGTCCTTCAGAGGGCCGCTCTCGGTGTTGAACAGCGCGAGGAGGTTCTGGAACGACGGCGCCTGGGTGGTCTGCGCGCCCTGGGCGGCGGCCTGGGCGAAGAGCTGCGGGTTGAGGCGCGGCACGAAGCTCACCTCGCCGCGCTGCACGAGCTGGGCCGCGGTGGTCAGCTCGGGCGTGACGCGGAACTCGACCCGCGTGAACTTGGCGCCCTGCCACCCGCCCCAGTAGCCGTCGAACGCCGTGAGGCTGAGCTCGACCTCCTTGCCCTTCTGCCAGGAGTCGACCGTGTAGGGGCCGGTGCCGGCGTCCCTGCCCTCGGCGAACCACTTCTCCAGGTCGCCCGACCCCGCCGCCGCCGTGTCGTAGATGTAGGCCGCGAAGTCCGCGGAGGCCAGCAGGTCGAGCGGCGCCGGATATTTAAGCTTGAACTCCAGCGTGAGGTCGTCCTTGGCCTTGATCTTCTTGATCGAGTCCCAGATGTAGGCCGCGCCGGCCCCCTTGTCCTTGGTGCGCTGGATCGCGTCCTTGGCCGCCTCGGCGGTGAGCGGCTTGCCGGTGTGGAACCTCACCCCCTCGCGCAGCGTGAACGTCCAGGTCTTGCCGTCCTTGGACGACTCCCACGCGGTGGCCAGGCGCGGCTCGACCTTCTGCGTCCGGATGTTGTACTTCGTGAGCGACTCGTAGATGTTCTGCATCGCCACGATCTCGTTGGAATACGAGCTGGCGGGGTCCCAGTCGGTGACCACGTCCAGGTTGGGGGCGTAGACGAAGGTGGTGCCGGTCGCGGGCGGCGCGGCGCCGCCCGCCCCCGAGGGGGCCGAGGAGCGGTCGCCCGCTCCGCGCACCTGCCCGCCGCCGCATGCGGCGGCGAGGGCCAGGGCGGCGGCGGTTCCGGCGGCGAGCAGGCATCTCTGCCAGCGCATGGTGGGGGGTTCCTTTCCGTCACTGATCACTTCAGCGGGCCGACCGCCTTCACATGCACACGGACGGCGGGCCCTTCGAGGTAGCTGAGCGGCACCTCGGCAAGCTCGACGATCTCCACTTTCGACGGGTCGGCGCCCGCGGCCACCGCCCGGTCCGCGGCCTCCCTCCCGGCCCGCTCGATGGCGGCCTCCCTGTCCCCGCGAGCCCCGACGATCGTGTCGAACCGCCCTCCGGCCAGGGCGACGGCCGCGCCCACGGCGTTGGCCACGTCGGCGTCGCGGGGCCGTACGACCTCTCCCACGCCGGGGATCGCGCCGGGCACGATGAACGCCCCGCCGCCGACCGCGACCAGCGGCCGGTCGGCCCGCCCGAACAACACGCGGTCCACCGCGTCGGCCACCATCGCGTCGGCACGCCGTACGGCTGCCGCCAGGCGCCTCGCCACGTCCTCCCCCGCCGGGACCGGGCGCGTGCCCACGCGTCCGCGGCCCGCGGCGACGGCGGCGTCGGTCATCGTCGGCGTCGGCCCGCCGAACACCAGGGCCTCGCGCGTGAGGCGGTGGCCCACCGAGCGCGGGCCGACGGCCCCGTCGCGGACGACGCTGCCGCCGCCCAGCGCGATGGCCAGGATGTCGGGCATGCGGAAGCCGGTGGTGACCCCGCCGATGTCGACGGCGGCGGACGACTCCCGGGGGGAGCCGCCCACGAGCACGCCGAGGTCGGTGGACGTGCCGCCGACGTCCGCCACGACCGCGTCCGGCACGCCGGACAGGAACACCGCGCCCCGCAGGGAGTTGGCCGGTCCCGAGCCGATGGTCAGCACCGGGTAGCGGGCGGCGTGGTCCACGGCCATGAGGGTGCCGTCGTTCTGGGTGAAGTAGGTGGCGGGGGCGAGGCCGCGGCCCGCCAGGGCGTCGCGCAGCGCGCCGGTCACGTCGCGGGCCACGCCGTACAGCGCGGCGTTGAGGACGGCGGCGTTCTCACGTTCCACCAGCCCGAGCGAGCCGATCTCGTGCGAGAGGGAGATCGGCGTGCCGCCGCCGAGCTCCTCCCGGACGATCTCGGCGACCTCATGTTCCTGGTCGGGGTTAGCCGGACTGAACACCCCCGTCACCGCCACCGCGTCGGCCTCCACCCCGGCGAGGAAGCGGCGGATCCCGGCACGCTCCAGCGGCGCGATCGGGCGCCCGTCCACGAAGTGGCCGCCGCCCACGATGATCTCGCCGGCCGACACCGCGTGCCGCAGGTCCTCGGGCCACCCGGTGAGCGGCGGGATCGACCGGGTCGCCGGGGCGCCGAGGCGCACGACGGCGACGCGGCCGAGCGAGCGCCGCTCCAGGATCGCGTTGGTGGCGTGCGTAGTGCCGAGCATCACCCGGCCCACCTCGCGGCCCCGCTCTCCCACCTCGGCGAGGACGGCGTCGAGCGCGTCCCGCAGCCCGCCGGTCACGTCGGGGCTGGTGGGGCGCTTGGCCCTGGCCACGATGCGGTCGCCCGCGTCGAGCACCACCGCGTCGGTGTTGGTGCCGCCGACGTCGATGCCCACGCGCAGCGCGGAGCCTGCCCTGCCGTCGTCGCTCACGTGATGTCCTCGAGGGGAATGTAATCCAGGTCGTAGCCGAAAGCACGGGGTCCGGCGGTCGCGATTCCGCGGGGTGTGCGCCACAGCGGGTCGCACGGCCAAGCGAGCACGCTGACGCGCTGCCCGTAGCGCAGCCCCTCGGTCTGTACGGCCGACGCGGTCTGGGTGTCGACGATGCCGATCAGGTCGGGCACGGTCGCCAGGACCCGTCCGTCCTCCGTCGCGACGAGGTTCTCGTTCTGGATCTCCAGGGTGAGGGCGCGGTCGCGGTCCTCGCCGACTCCGGTGATCGTGACGGTGCCCCGGGCGAATCCGCCGGTGGTCTCGCGCCTCAGATCGGTGATCTTCCCGTTGACGAGGATCTTGGCGCCGAGTTCCGCGGCCAGTGCGGCCAGCGGGGCGGCGGTGCGCTCGACGGCGCGGCCCAGGGCGAGGGCGAGGCCGACGGTGCCTTCGATGACCGCGCCGCGGGCCTCGCCGACCGGCAGGATGTAGTCGGCCATCAGCGCGCTCGATCCGGCGGCGACGCACACCGCGCGGGCGATCCGCTCGGCCCACAGCCCGTCGACGGGCCGCACGGTGGTCACGTTGCCGACGACGTCGGCCATGACGATCGGGGTGGGGGGAAGTCCCGCGACGAACATCGAGACCATCTGGACCTCGGGGAAGGCCCGGCCCATGCCGTCGGCGTCGAGCAGCGGCAGGCCGAGCCTGGCGGCCCAGGCGACGGGGTGGACACCGTTGCCGCCCCCGATCTCGGAGGGCATGACCGCCGCGGGGGCCCGCCCGAAGAGGCGTTCGGCCTCCCGCCGGATGAGTTCCGGCTCATCGTCGCCGTGGATCATCTCGTGGCCGACGGTCGGGGCGCCGATGCTCCCCAGCGGGAGGATCAGGTCGCCGTCGTCCAGGTCGTCGAGGCCGACGAGAGGCACCTCGCCGTATTCGCGGATGGCCCGGCCGGCGGCGAGCGCGGCGGAGCGCACGTCACCGCCCCCTCCCGTGCCGAGTACGGCACAGCCGCGGGCCAACGGCGCGACATCGTCCAACGTGAGGAACCTGGTCGCCTCCATGATGAAGATCATGGAGCAATCAGGACATCTGTCTCAAGGTCCTCAACGACATGAAATTGCACTTTATTCGCGATTGATAACAACAGAATCACCCGCCCCGACATGTCCGTCGTCGATCCGCATAACGGACCGCGTCGGCATTGCCGGGAGGGGCGAATCTTCAAGAATGGCCGAAACGGCAGGACCGAAATAGCCGAAACAGCCGAAATGGCCGCCAGCGGGTCGGCTGGGCGGCCAGATCGGTGAGATCGATAAAGTCAATTCGGCACGTCAGACCCGGAGGCCAGGCCAGAAGACCAGGCCAGAAGACCGGGCCAGGAAATCAGGTCGGATCAGGTCGGATCAGGCCAGGCGCTCAGGAGGTCACGGAATCGGGTCAGGGTGCGCGGTCAGGGTGTCCGGTCAGGAGATCGGGTCGATGTGCCGGGCCGGGTCCGATCAGTAGGCCCCGAGCACGTCCACCACGAAGACCAGGGTGTCGGTGCCCTTGATCTGCGCCTGGGGCTGCCCCTGCTTGCCGTAGCCGAGGTCCGGCGGGATGGACACCAGCAGGCGGCTGCCGACCTTGGCGCCGACGATCGTCTGGTCCCAGCCCTTGATCACCTGGCCGACGCCGATCGGGAAGGAGACCGGCTCGCCGCCCTTGCTCCAACTGGAGTCGAACTCGCGGTCGCTGCCCCAGATCTTGCCGGTGTATTGCACAACAGCCGTCTGCCCCTTTTCGACCTTGGGTCCCTTGCCCTCGATGACGGTCTTGTTGACGAGCTCCTTGGGCGCCGGGGCGTCGGTCTTGGTGGTCAGCTTGGGCGCGGCGCCCTCGGGGCTCTCCAACGTGATCCCCTTGACCCCGGGGTCGCCGGCGGTGCCGCTGATCTTCGGCGTCACCACGCTCACCGGGTCGAACACGAAGACCTTGGGCACGCTCACGTCGATGCCCTGCTGCTTGGCCTGCTCCAGATCCTGCTTGGTGTAGCTGTCGCCGGGCGCGACCACCGCGACGAACCGGCCGCCGGGCTTGACCTTGTGGAAGGCGTCGAACAGCACCTTGGGCAGCTTGTCGTCGACCTTGATCAGCTCGGGCTTGGCGCTGTAGGTGGAGCCGGCCATGGTGTTGCTCTTGCCGTCCCAATCGAAGACGGTGAGGTTGGAGATGACCGAGTCGCCCTTCTTGAAGGGTGTGCCCTGCCCCTCGCTGACCATGTTGACGGACGACGTCGTCGCCGGTTTGCCGCCGGGGAAGGTCACCTGCGGCTGCTTACCCGCCTCACCGGTGACCTTGATGGCGGACGAGGACGCGTTAGTGGCGGTGCCCGCTCCAGTGCCCTTGTCCGTGCCGCAGGCGGCGGCGAAAAGCAATGGCACGGCGGCGAGAACGGCCAATGGGCGGCGCATAGTTGGATTCCTCTGGGGAAGACGGCAGGTTCGCGCAACCATACCCGAGTGCGGTGTAGGGCCGGGCTAAGCAAACACTTGCCATGCTGATAGTTGACCCGACTTTTCAAAGCCGCCCGCGCGCCGCCGGAATCCGAGCGGACGGGGCCGGTCCCGCCCGCTCGGAGGCGTCGGGCTACATGCCCGCGATGAGCTTCTCCACCCGCTCGTCGACACTGCGGAACGGGTCCTTGCACAGCACGGTGCGCTGCGCCTGGTCGTTGAGTTTGAGGTGCACCCAGTCGACGGTGAAGTCGCGCCGCTTCTCCTGGGCCTTGCGGATGAACTCGCCGCGCAGCCGGGCCCGCGTCGTCTGCGGCGGCACGGACTTGGCCTCGAAGATCTTCAGATCGGAGGCCACCCGCTCGACCGCTCCCTTGCGCTGGAGCAGGTAGAACAGGCCGCGCCGGCGGTGCACGTCGTGGTAGGCCAGGTCGAGCTGGGCCACGCGCGGCGACGACAGCGGCAGATCGTACTTCTTCCGGTAGCGCTCGATGAGCTGGTATTTGGTGACCCAGTCGATCTCGCGGGCGACGAGGTCCAGATCGCCGGTCTCCACCGCGCGCAACGTACGCTCCCACAGCTCCAGCACGCGGTGCGCCACGTCGTCGCCGCCGCGCCGCTCCACGAAGTCCCTGGCCTTGGAGAGGTATTCCTGCTGGATCTCCAGCGAGGACGCCTCCCGCCCGTTGGCCAGGCGCACCCGCCTGCGGCCCGTCATGTCATGCGAGACCTCGCGGATCGCCCGGATGGGGTTCTCCAGGCTGAGGTCGCGCATCACGGTGCCGGCCTCGATCATGCGGAGCACGAGGTCGGTGGCGCCGACCTTGAGCAGCATGGTCGCCTCGCTCATGTTGGAGTCGCCGACGATCACGTGCAGCCGCCGGAACCGCTCGGCGTCGGCGTGCGGCTCGTCGCGGGTGTTGATGATCGGCCTGCTGCGGGTCGTGGCCGAGGACACGCCCTCCCAGATGTGCTCGGCCCGCTGGCTCACGCAGTACACCGCGCCGCGCGGCGTCTGGAGCACCTTGCCCGCGCCGCAGATGATCTGCCGTGTGACCAGGAAGGGGATGAGCACGTCGGCGAGCCGTCCGAACTCCCCGTGCCTGCCGACGAGGTAGTTCTCGTGGCAGCCGTAGGAGTTGCCCGCCGAGTCGGTGTTGTTCTTGAAGAGGTAGATGTCACCGGCGATGCCCTCTTCGCGGAGCCGCTTCTCGGCATCGACGAGAAGGCCCTCAAGGATGCGCTCACCCGCCTTGTCGTGGGTCACCAGCTCCACGACGTTGTCGCACTCGGGTGTGGCGTATTCAGGATGGCTGCCCACGTCGAGATAGAGACGCGCGCCGTTGCGTAGGAAGACGTTGCTCGACCGACCCCAGGACACCACTCGCCGGAACAGGTAACGCGCCACCTCGTCAGGAGACAGTCTTCGCTGTCCCCGAAACGTGCACGTGACGCCGTACTCGTTCTCCAGCCCGAAGATGCGACGATCCATCACAACACACTATGTGGTGCGGAGGCTGCGGGGGAGAGATCTTACCCGGCGTTTTGTGCGCGATCACGGGCCCGCGCCTCGGCGGGCCCGGTCGCGACCGATCAGGATCGGGCCAGGGCCCGCTCAGGGATCACTCAGAGCCCGCCCAGGGATCACTCAGGGATCGCTCAGGAGGTGAAGATCTCGGCGACCTTCACGATCCTGCCCTTCACCGTCCAGATCAGCGAAGGCTGCTTCTGCCCCTTGGCGATGCGCTTGAGGAGCTCGGCGCGGGAGCAGCGCTTGGTGCCGACGCCGCGCTTGTCCATCGTCGTCTTCGTCATGTCGCACCCGTAAGCGCTGAGGAAGACGACGTTGCGGGCGATCGGGGCCGCGTAGGCCGTCACATCGCCTTCGGGGGGAGCGACGAAGCTGTCGACGTGCTTGCCCCGCTTGTACCTGACGGGGACGTACTCCGCGGTCCCGGCTCTGTAGACCGTGAACCAGCCTCGCAGGACGCTGTCGCGGCGGGGTTTGATGCCCTTGGTGAAGTCGTGGCCGGGGTCGCTCTGGAAGCTCCTGCCGTACGGCGCGGGCTCGGGGAGGTTGGGGATGGGGGTGGCGACGGCGGCGGGCGCGAGCCCCGCCACGGTCGCGAGGGAGACGGCCGCGGCCGCGGCGGTGAGGGCGGCACGGCGGGTAAGAGTGGAAGTCTTCACATCCGGATAAGACGACCCTGGCGGGGCCGGGGTTGACGCGGATCAGGTGATGTGGGTCACATGATCCGCGTCAACCCCGGCCCGGCCTCGGTCAATCGCCAGAACCGGTGTCGATCTCGCCCTCGGGAGCGGTCGGGGGTGCCTTGTCGTCCTTGCCCTTCGCGGATCTGCCGTTCGCGGTCTTGCCGTTGCCGGTCTTCCCTGCGGCGGGCTTGCCGGATTCCGCCGGCTTACCGGATTCCGCGGGCTTGTCCGGCTCGGCCGGGCCCTCCTGCTCGCCCTCCGCGGCGGGGGCCGCGGCCTCGCCCTCGGCGAGCAGCGCCGTCAGGCGCGCCCCGGTGAGCCGCTGGAACTTGCGGTGCGGCCGGTTGCGGTCGAGCACCGCCACCTCAAGCTGCGTGGCGGGCGGCTGGTCCCCGCCCGGCTCGGTCAGCGCGAACAGGGCCGCCGACAGCGCCTCGGCGAGGGGCATGCCCTCGCGGTAGCGCTCCTTGAGGCGCCCGCTCACGGCCTCGGCCTGCCCGCCCATCGCCGAGGTGCCGTGCTCGTCGAAGACCGACCCGTCGAAGGTGAGGCGGTAGATCTGGTCGGACTCGGGCGTCTCGCCCACCTCGGCGACCACGATCTCGACCTCGAAGGACTTGACCGACTCGGTGAAGATCTGGCCGAGGTTCTGCGCGTAGACGTTGGCGAGGCCGCGGGCCGTCACGTCGCCCCGGTCGTAGGTGTAGCCGTTGATGTCGGCGTAGCGGATGCCGGCGAGCCGCAGTGCCTCGAACTCGTTGTATCGGCCGACCGCAGCGAACCCGATGCGGTCGTAGATCTCACTGATCTTGTGCAACGCCCTGGACGGGTTGGGGGCGACGAACAAGATGCCGTGCTCGTACTGCAGCACGACCACGCTGCGGCCACGCGCGATGCCCTTACGCGCGTAATCCGCCTTGTCCCGCATGATCTGCTCAGGCGAGGCATATCCAAAGGGCATGGACACCGGTGTGTGTTCCTCTCGTGGTGGAGTGCGGGCAGGCTAGCGCAGATCGGCGGCGGGGCCGTCGGGGGCGTTCATACGCCCGTCGAGCAGCGTCCGGACGTGGCCCGCGACCTCCCCGTCGGGCAGTCGTCGGAACCCGTCGGCGGTGACGATCGCCACGACGGGCCAGATCTCGCGGGTGACATCGGGGCCCGCGGTGGCAGAGTCGTCGTCGGCGGCGTCGTAGAGCGCCTGCAGGCACGTGAGTACGGTGTCGTCGGGCGAGGAGCCCTCCCGGTAGAGCTTCTTGAGCGCGCCCCTGGCGAAGATCGATCCCGAGCCGATGGTGTGGAACCGCTGCTGCTCGTACGGCCCGCCGCCCACGTCGTAGCTGAAGATGCGGCCGGCGCCCGACACCTCGTCGTAGGCGGCGAAGAGCGGTACCACCACCATCCCCTGCATGGCCATGGGAAGGTTGCCGCGGATCATCGCCGCCAGGCGGTTGGCCTTGCCCGCGACCGAGAGCGTGCGCCCTTCCAGCTTCTCGTAGTGCTCCAGCTCCACCCGGTAGAGGCGGGCCATCTCGATGCCGATGCTCGCGGCTCCGGCGATGCCCATGCAGGAGTGGTCGTCGGCCCGGAAGACCTTCTCCATGTCGCGCTGCGAGATCTGGTTGCCCGAGGTCGCCCGACGGTCGCCGGCCATCACCACACCGCCCTCGCAGGTGGCCGCGACGATCGTGGTGGCGTGCGGGATCTGGTCGCCGATCGGGGTGGCCGGGGCATGGCGGCCGGGCAGCAGCCCGGGCGCGTAGGTCCCGACGAACTCGGTGAACGAGGGGCTCCCCGTGTTATGGAAAAGGTGGTTCGTCAAGCCGGCGGGCAGGTCCCTGTGCGGTGCCACGCGACTCCCTCCAAAACAGTACGTCCTATACGGCCGACCCTACTCATGTTGCCGTGCTGCTTGCACTTCCCTCGATCAGCTACGCGTGAACCCGCCCCGGCCGACGGTCTTCACCGGTGGCCGGGGCGGACGGGACGGAACCGGCCGCGGCGCCCGTGGTACGGCGCACGCCTCAGAGCGCGGAGGGCCGGTCCGGCGGCCTCGGCCGGACCGGCCCTCCGATCAACCGGCTCCTCGGGGGCGGCCGGTCTACTGGCCACCCTTCTGCACATATGAACGAACGAACTCCTCGGCGTTCTCTTCGAGGACCTCGTCGATTTCGTCAAGAATGGAGTCGACGTCTTCGGAGAGTTTCTCGTGGCGCTCCTGAACCTCAGGGGACGCCTGGGTCTCGGTCTCCTCTACCTCGTTCTCGCGCCGGCCTGTCTGCTTCTGGCCGCCCGTGTCCTTGGTCGCCATGTGCACTACCTCCGTATGGGGGACGGTCCCTCTGCCAACTTATCTTCCCCGAACCCGCCCGGATTGCGCCTTGTTCCTCGCTCCGGGATTGACGGAACGGCAATTCGCCCTGGATTGGATGACTGAACCATCCAATCCAGGATCGTCCCCCTCGGCCGAGGGCCCGCGACCGGCCCGGTGCTCCGGGCATCGGACTCCCATGACGACTCCAGGACACACCACCACGAAGCGAAGGAGAGCTGCGGTAACCCCTGGGAAGATTTAACCCGATACGGGAACACTCGCCACTGATCTTGAGGCAGGATGTAAGGGACGTCCTCGCCGCCGGGCCGGCGGAGAGGTAAAACGCCTGTGGAGGCGATGCAGGTCCCAGCGGCACGCGCCGCGTCGGGCGATCGCCGGTTTGACAGGAATCCCAGCCGGTGACGGAATGGGCCCCGGATTCGTTGTGGGTGGAGGCCAGAGCGTGGACAGCGCACCGCTCGTGGGAGAGCGCTACCAGGTGAAGTCGCAACTCAACCGGGGCGGCGAGCAGGTCTGGCGGGCCTACGACCTCCGGCTGCGGCGCGACGTGGCGATCAAGGAGATCCGCACCTCGTCCGCCGCGGGCGGCGCCGGGCCGCGCGAGGCCCGCAGACAGGCGCTGCGGGAGGCCCGTTCGGCCGGGCGGCTCAGCCATCCGGCGATCATCACGGTGCACGACCTGGTCGAGGAGGGCGGGCGCCTGTGGATCGTGACCGAGCTCATCGAGGGGCTCTCCCTGCGCGACACCGTCCTCCACGTGGGGCCCCTGCCGCCGCGCTGGACCGCCTGGATCGGCTTCCAACTCCTCGGCGCCCTGCGCCACGCCCACGGTCTGGGAGTGTTCCACCAGGCCGTCAGCCCGACCACCATCCTGCTCACCGGCAACCGCGTCGTCCTGTCGGACTTCGGCCTGGCCGGCCTCGGCCGCGACGGCCTCTCCCCGGCCGCAGCCGTACGCCCCGCCCCGGCCTACATCGCCCCTGAGAGCTTCGCCGCCGAGACCCCGACCGCCGCGGCCGACCTGTGGTCCTTCGGTGCCTCGCTCTATTTCGCGGTCGAGGGCCACCCCCCGTTCACCGGCGCCGACGTCATCACAGTCCTCAGCGGCATCAAGTCCGGCCCGAGGCCCCCCGAGAAGGCCGGCCCCCTGTGGCCCGTCCTGGAGGCGCTCCTCCAGAGCGACCCCGGCCGCCGCCTCACCACCGACCGCGCCGTCACCCTGCTCGGCGAACTGCTGCGGGAGGCGGGCGTCTCGGTCGAGCCGTACCGGCTCCCCGCGGTCCCGCCCAGCGCCTTTACATCGTAGATTCACCTGCCGGCCGGGCTGCGGAAGCGGCTTAGCGAGAAGCCGCCTCCTTCAGGAGGCGGAGGAGTCACGAGCCACGTCCTCTTCTCCGCGGCCGACATCACACGCGCCTACGACGAGCTCACCGCCCGAGGCGTCGCCTTCGTCCACCCCCCGACCGAGGAGCCCTGGGGCCGGCCCGCGGTGTTCACCGACCATGAGGGCAACCGGTTCCACCTCAACCCCGGCCAAGGCCTGTCCACGCGGACGATCACCCGATGGGCCAATCTGGCGTGCTCCTGCCTGATGCGGCATCTGCCGTACGGCATATGCCACCGGAATCCGCCCGAACAGCCGACCCGGCGCCTGCCGTCAGGCGGTCAGGAGGCGGTGGGCGAGGTGCGGGGTGGCCGCCCAGTGCAGATGGAGGTAGGAGGCGACGACGCGGCCCGGGGCGAATCCGTCGGCACCGTCGCGCCAGCGGAATACCGGCGGGTCGGCCGAACCGGGGCTGACCGCGGTGCGGTGGAACTCGTGGCCCCGGTAGCGTTCGCCGACGCGGGTGAGGGCCGTGTCCCGCACGGCTACGGCGTCGCGGTAGCCGAGGGTGAGCCGCGGGGTCATGGTGGCGACGGCGTCGACCAGCCCGCACATGGGCAGCCCGTCGAGTTCGCGGGTGAGGTAGAGGAGACCGGCGCACTCGGCGGCGATCGTCCCGTCGAAGTCGGCCACGCTTTTCCTCAGCGGCTCATTGGCCGACAGTTCGGCCGCGTAGACCTCGGGGAAGCCGCCGCCGACGACCAGGGCCCGCGTGCCGTCGGGCAGCGCCTCGTCGCGCAGCGGGTCGAACACCGCGACGTCCGCTCCGGCCGCGGCGAGAAGCTCGCTCTGCTCCGCGTAGCCGAAGGTGAAGGCCGCCCCGCCCGCCACTGCGACCACCGGCCGACCCGGTCCCGACCTCGGCCGCGTGTCCTCGGCGCGGGCCCCTCCCCCCGCTCCAGCACCCGAACCGGCCGCGACTGCCCCTGCTTCGCGGCCTCTGCCTTCCCCGGAGGCCGTTCCCCCGGCGGCCGGAATCCCGGCAGTCGGAATCCCGGCGGCCGGCACGTAGCCCCCGGCGGAGGCGAGGGCGTCGGCGGGGTTCCAGGGGCGGGCGGCGAGGCCGGGGGCGCTGTGCGCGAGCCGTACGAGGGCGGGGATGTCGCAGCCGGCGGCCACGAGCTCACCGAGGGCCTCGACGGTGCGCCGGGCCTCGGCACGGCGCTCGGCGGCCGGGACGAGGCCGAGGTGGCGGGAGGGCGTCGCGACGCCGGGCGTCTTGCGCAGCGCGCCGAGCACCGGCACGCCGATCTCGTCCAGGGCGTCACGGCAGATGCGCTCGTGCCGCTCTGAGCCGAGCCCGTTGAGGATGACGCCGCCGAGCCGTACCCGGGTGTCGAACCCGGCGAACCCGGCGACGAGCGCGGCCACGGACCTGGCCTGCCCCGCGGCGTCGACCACCAGCACGACGGGGGCGTCGAGCAGCCGGGCGACGTGCGCGGTCGAGGCGTGGTCGCCCATGCCGACCACGCCGTCGTAGAGCCCCATGACCCCTTCGATCACGGCGATGTCGGCACCCGCCGCGCCGTGGAGGAACAGCGGCGCGACGAGGTCCTCGCTCTGGAGCCACGGGTCCAGGTTGCGTCCCGGGCGGCCGGTGGCGAGGGCGTGGTAGCCGGGGTCGATGTAGTCGGGGCCGACCTTGTGCGGGGAGACGGTGTGGCCGCGGTCAGCGAGCGCGGCCATGAGCCCGGTGGCGACCGTGGTCTTGCCGGTGCCCGAGGCCGGGGCGGCGACGACCAACCGGGGAACGGCTACCATTCGATGCCCCGCTGCCCCTTTTGCCCGGCGTCCATGGGGTGCTTGACCTTGGCCATCTCGGTGACGAGGTCGGCGGCGGCCACCAGGTCCGGATGGGCGTCGCGGCCGGTGATCACGACGTGCTGGGAGCCGGGCCGCGCCGCGAGGGCGGCCAGCACGTCCTCGACGTCGATCCATCCCCATTTGATGGGGTAGGTGAACTCGTCCAGGACGTACAGCCGGTAGGTCTCGGCGGCGAGATCCCGCTTGATCTGCTCCCACCCCTCACGGGCGTCGGCCGCGTGGTCCTCCTGGTCGCCCCGCTGGATCCACGACCAGCCCTCGCCCATCTTGTGCCAGGTCACCGTGCCACCCTCGCCGGACCGGCCGAGCACCTGGAGCGCCCGCTCCTCCCCGACACGCCACTTGGCGGACTTCACGAACTGGAACACCCCGACCGGCCACCCCTGGTTCCACGCGCGCAGCGCGGTGCCGAAGGCGGCGGTCGACTTGCCCTTGCCCGGACCGGTGTGCACAATGACCAGCGGCCGCGTGCGCCGCTGCCTGGTCGTCAGCCCGTCCTCGGGCACGACCGACGGTTTGCCCTGCGGCATGTCAGGCCGCCCTCCTCACATCACGCACCATGCCCGCCAGCCCGCCCGCGGCGAGATCGGACAACCGTACGGCATCGGCCCCGAGCCTGACCGCGAGCCCCTCGGCCAGGCCGAGGCGCACCGGTCCGCTCTCGCAGTCCACCACCACCGACGCGGTGCCCGACAGCAGCCCGGCGGCCCGGTGGACGTCGTCGAGCGTCCCCGACGTGGCCCTGCCGTCGGTCACGATGATCAGCAGCGGCCTGCGGGCGGGGTCGCGCATCCGCTCGACACGCAGGGTGTCGGCCGCCTTGACCAGCGCGGCGGCCAGCGGCGTGCGCCCGCCGGTCGGCAGCTCGCGCAGCCGGGCGGCGCCCGCCTCGACCGACGAGGTCGGCGGGAGGGCCAGGACGGCCCCGGCCCCCCTGAACGTGATCAGCCCCACCTTGTCCCGGCGCTGGTAGGCGTCGAGCAGCAGGCTCATCACCGCGCCCTTCACCTCTCCCATCCGCCGCCGCGCCGCCATCGAGCCGCTGGCGTCCACGACGAACAGCACGAGGTTGCTCTCGGTGCCCTCACGTACGGCTTCGCGCAGATCTCCGGGATGCACGAGCAGCCCGGCCCCCGCCCGGCCCCGCGCCCGCTGGTGGGGCGCGGCTGCCCTCAGCGTGGCGAGCAGGTGCGGCGACTGGAGCCTGCCGCGCGGTGTGCGGGCCGCCGTCACCCTGCCCTTGCCGGTGCGGGCGCGCGACCGCCTGCCCTCCGCGCCCTCGCCGACGCCGGGCACCCGCAGTGCCCGCACCCGGTACGGCTCCGCCACCGCGGCGACCGACTCGGGCCCGTCGCCGCCAGAGGAGTCGCCGGAGGAGTCTCCGGCCGTCTCCGCCGCGGGACCGCTCCGCGGGGCCTGCCGGGCGGCCCCGGGATCGGTGTCCGCCTGGTTCCGGGGCGGCGCGGGATCGCCCGCGGAGGCGTCCTCGCGGTCGGGCCCCGCCGTCTCCGAGGCTCCGCCCGCGTCGCCCTCCGGCGGCGCGTCCCCCGGGCCGTCGCCGCCCCCGCCTCCCGGAGGCGTGTCGTCGGGGTCGTCCTCCTCGGCCTGGTCGAGAAGGTCGTCGAGGAGGGACTCGTCGAGCCCCGGGGCGTCGAACGGGTTGCGCCGGCGCCGGTGCGGCAGGGCCAGGCGGGCCGCCTGCCGTACGTCCTCCGCGGTCACCGCGTCGCCGCCGCGCCAGGCGGCGTGGGCGATGGCGGCGCTGGCGGTGACGAGGTCGGCCCGCAGGCCGTCCACCTCGAAACCGGCGCACACCGTGGCGATCTGGCGCAGGGCCGCGTCCGGGAGCGCAACGCCGGCCACGCGGGCGCGGGCCGCCGCGATGCGCGCGGCCAGGTCGGCCTCGGCGTCGCGCCAGCGGGCCGCGAACCCCTCGGGGTCGGCCTCGAAGGCGAGGCGGCGCCGTACCACCTCCGCGCGGGGGCCCGGGTCGCGTGAGGCGCGCACCTCGACGGTCAGGCCGAACCGGTCGAGAAGCTGCGGACGCAGCTCGCCCTCCTCCGGGTTCATGGTGCCGACCAGCAGGAACCTGGCGGCGTGCCGTACCGAGACGCCCTCACGCTCGACGTAGCAGGTGCCGAGGGCCGCGGCGTCCAGCAGGAGGTCGACGAGGTGGTCGTGGAGCAGGTTGACCTCGTCCACGTAGAGCACGCCCCGGTGGGCTGCGGCCAGCAGGCCCGGCTCGAACGCCTTGACGCCTTCGGTGAGGGCCCGCTCCAGGTCCAGCGACCCGGCGAGCCGGTCCTCCGAGGCGCCGACGGGGAGCTCCACCAGGGCCGCCGGCCGCGTCTGCGCCCTTGCCTCCGCCTCGTGGGGCCCGTCCGGGCATCCGCGGTCGGGAGCGGACGGGTCACAGGAGAAACGGCATCCGTGGACGACCTGTACGGCGGGCAGCAGAGCGGCCAGGGCCCGCACGATCGTGGACTTGGCCGTGCCCTTCTCGCCTCGGACGAGTACGCCGCCGACGCGGGGGGAGACCGCGTTGAGGATGAGCGCCAGCTTGAGGTCGTCCATCCCCACGACCGCGGTGAACGGATAGGTGCTCATCCCGCCCTCCCGCCGTGTGAAGGCCGCGTTCGCGGCGGCGTGGGCGCGGTGTGCCGGTCGGGCATGGGGAGAAGCCTTTCGTGAGGGGGCCTTGACGTGGGGGAACCGCACGCGGGGGCGTGCCGTGGGGAGGTCACAGCCGTACGTTCCGCCTCCCTTCCCTGCGGCTGAGGGCCGCGCGGGACGGCGGGACGGGGTCGAGGCGCCGGAACGCGGCGGGGGGCGCCTCCAGCACGCGGACGGCGGCACGGGCCACGGCAGCGCGGACCACGGCGGGGTGGCGGACGAGGGTCGGCCGGTTCACCGTCCGCGCCCGGTCAGGCCGGGGCCGGGATGGGGGTGCGGCGGTCGGCGCGCAGGGCGGCCGAACCGTACAGGCCGCCGATGGCGAGCCACAGGACGGCCTGCGTGTCGAGGGAGGCGAGGCGGAGGTCCCACAGCAGCGTGGCGGGGAACCCTGCGGGCACCTCGTCGACGGTGGGCAGGAGCAGCCGGGCGGCGGCGACGGGCACGAGGAAGGCCGCGCCCGCGGCCGTCCAGCGCGCGGAGAGCTGGCTCACGGCGACCTCCTTGGGATGACGCGTCCCACTTGTCGGTGCGTGACGGCCGAGTGACCTGGCTCCCCGGGTTCGACGACCCGGTCAACAGTGGCGCGACCGCACCGGACTTTCACCGGATTTCCCTCACGCCGTCACAAAAACACCCGGAACGTACCTCGGGTTATCACGCAGCGTCAAGCCGGTCCCACACAGCGGACACCGCCGTGGACACCCGGGGAGGCCGCCGGCGGCCTCGGGCCCTCGCATCGGCGAGGGCCCGAGGAGCGGTCGGCGGTCGGTCGGCGGTGGTCTGGCGGTGTTCCGGTCGGTGGTCAGCGGTCGCCGGTGAGGGCGGCCACCAGGTCAGCCGCGGTGCGGCAGCGGTCGAACAGCTCGCCCACGTGCGCCTTGGTGCCGCGCAGCGGCTCCAAGGTGGGGACGCGCTGGAGCGACTCCCGGCCGGGGATGTCGAAGATCACCGAATCCCAGGACGCCGCGGCCACGGACTCGCTGTACTGGCGCAGGCAGCGCCCCCGGAAGTAGGCGCGCGTGTCGTTCGGCGGGTTCTCCACCGCGCGCTCGATCTCCTGGTCGGTGACCAGGCGCTGCATGCGGCCCCGCGCCACAAGGCGGTTGTAGAGGCCGCGTTCGGGGCGGATGTCGGAGTATTGCAGGTCGACCAGCTGCAGACGCGGGTGCGACCACGGCAGCTTGTCCCTGGTGCGGTATCCCTCCAGCAGCTCCAGCTTGGCCACCCAGTCGAGCTCGCGGGAGAGCAGGAACGGGTCCTCGGCGAGCCGGGTGAGCACCGACTCCCAGCGGTCGAGCACCTCCTTGGTGACCTCTTCGGCGGCCGTCCCGCGCTCTTCGACGTATTTGCGGGCCTGCTCCAGGTATTCCATCTGGAGCTGCACCGCGGTCATGCGCCGCCCGTCGCGGAGCTGGATCTCGTATTTGCAGGTCGGGTCGTGGGAGACCGCCCGCAGGGCGCCGACGGGGTTCTCCACAGCGAGGTCGCGGGTGAGGAAGCCGTCCTCGATCATGGCGAGCACGAGCGAGGTGGAGCCCAGCTTGAGGTAGGTCGACAGCTCGGACATGTTGGCGTCGCCGATGATCACATGCAGGCGGCGGTACTTCTCCGGGTCGGCGTGCGGCTCGTCCCGCGTGTTGATGATCGGCCGCTTGAGCGTGGTCTCCAGGCCCACCTCGACCTCGAAGAAGTCGGCCCGCTGGCTGATCTGGAAGCCCTCGCTTCGCGAGTCCTGGCCGATGCCGACGCGGCCGGCCCCGCAGACGACCTGCCGGGAGACGAAGAAGGGCGTCAGGTGCCGCACGATGTCGGCGAACGGCGTGGCCCGGCGCATCAGGTAGTTCTCGTGGCAGCCGTACGAGGCGCCCTTGTTGTCGGTGTTGTTCTTGTAGAGCTGGATCGGGGCGTTGCCCGGCATCGCCGACGCGCGGACGGCGGCGTCATGCATGACCCGCTCGCCCGCCTTGTCCCAGATCACCGCCGCCCGGGGGTTGGTGAGCTCGGGCGTGGAGTACTCGGGGTGGGCGTGGTCGACGTAGAGCCGCGCGCCGTTGGTCAGGATGACGTTGGCGAGCCCGAGGTCCTCGTCGGTCAGCTGGCTTGGATCGGCGACCTCACGGGCAAGATCGAAACCTCGGGCATCGCGCAGTGGGTTCTCCTCCTCGAAGTCCCACCGAGCACGGCGCGCTCTCGCCGCTGAGGCGGCGAGGTAGGCGTTGACGACCTGGGATGAGGTCACCATCGCGTTCGCGCCTGGCTGACCGGGCACGGAAATGCCGTACTCGGTCTCGATGCCCATCACTCGACGCACCGTCATGCGCATCCTCTGTTCGTCCGGAGCCGTGTGTCCGCCGTATACATTCCCGAGCCTAGACCCTTCTTCATCCCCAACGAGCGAAGAGTTACGGCACAGATGCCTTTTCGCTGGATTTGTCCCCCTTGTCGGGAAGGGCACTCGGTGTGAGCCTTCCCGACCGCCGGAATTTCGCAGAAGCCCTCAGTCTAGGCCGCATCAACCGCTGCAACGGCTGCTCGGCCAGCCTGTAGATCAGATAGGAGACCGCGACCGCGGTCACCGAGACCATGATCGAAGCCGCCCACGGCGACATTCCCTCGCGCAGTGACGGCACCATCAGCACCGCCACCGGGGTGTGAAAAAGATAGAGCGGATAGGTGATCCCGCCCAGCGGGCCGAAACCCCGCCACCGCAACTTTCTCAGAGCACCCACTGCCATCAGCGCCATCAATACGAAAATCACCGTCACGGCCGCCACAACCGACCATTCCTGCACCGGCATCGCCTCCGGCCCCACCAGCTGGGTACGGCCCGCCACTCGCGTCGTCGCGGCGAGTACGGCAAGAGCCCAGCACACCACGACGAACCCCCACAGGAGCACCGACGACCCGAACCTGTGGATCAGGTACAGCGCCATCCCCGCGATGAAGTACGGCGCGTACTTGGGCATGAACAGCAGGTCCATCAGCTCGCCGCCGATCCAGCCGGCGAGCACCGAGGCCGCCAGCCACACGCCCATGAAGGCCATGCACCGCTTGAGCGTCACGCCGATGAGCATCAGCACCGCGATCAGGACATAGAACCTGAGCTCCGCCCAGAGTGACCAGTAGACCCCGTTGGCGTCCGCCACGCCGGCACCGCGCTGCACCATGGTGAGGTTCAGCAGGTACTCCCCCGGCGTCAGCTTGGGGTCCAGAGCCGTGGCCGACGTCCACCCGTAGAGCGCGGCGACGGCCAGCACGCTGAGCCAGTAAGCCGGGTAGAGCCGCACGACCCGGGACATAGCGAACCGGCCGATCCCGCGGTCCCACACGCTCATCAGGATGACGAAGCCGCTGATGACGAAGAAGAGCTCGACCCCGAGGATGCCGAGCCCGGCCAGGGGGGCGATCTCCGGGAAGAGCGAGGCCGGGCGCTCGCCCCAGACCGACTTGAAGGCCACGAAGTAGTGGAAGGCCATCACCGCGAGCGCGGCAAGGAACCGGAGCAGGTCCAGCTCAGCGAGACGGCCATCCGACGCGGCGACCGAGCGGTTCACCCGCGAACCGCACCGAAACGTTCTTGCACGCACCCTTGGACGGCCGTCCCAGTGATCAGGTTCCGCCCCAGAAGCCCCAATTCTCCCAATGGTCACTCACGCGCTCGCCCCGGATACGGCGGCGGCCCCGCACCGGGGACGGTGCGGGGCCGCGGACGTGTGAGCTCTTACAGGTATTGGCCGGTGTTGGCGACCGTGTCGATCGAACGGCCGGCCTCGGTGCCCTGCTTCCCGGAGACCAGGGTGCGGATGTAGACGATCCGCTCACCCTTCTTCCCGGAGATGCGGGCCCAGTCGTCGGGGTTGGTGGTGTTGGGCAGGTCCTCGTTCTCGCTGAACTCGTCGACGCAGGCGGCCAGGAGGTGCGACACCCGCAGGCCCTTGACCCCGGTGTCCAGGAACTCCTTGATTGCCATCTTCTTGCCCCGGTCGACGATGTTCTGGATCATCGCGCCGGAGTTGAAGTCCTTGAAGTAGAGGACTTCCTTGTCGCCGTTGGCGTAGGTCACCTCAAGGAAGCGGTTCTCCTCGCTCTCGGTGTACATCCTCTCGACCACGCGCTGGATCATGGCCAGTACGGTGGCCTCGCGGGACGAGCCGTGCTCACCGAGGTCCTCGGCGTGGAGCGGGAGCTGCGTGGTGATGTACTTCGAGAAGATGTCCTTGGCCGCCTCGGCGTCCGGCCGCTCGATCTTGATCTTGACGTCCAGCCGGCCGGGCCGCAGGATCGCCGGGTCGATCATGTCCTCGCGGTTGGAGGCGCCGATGACGATGACGTTCTCCAGGCCCTCGACACCGTCGATCTCGGACAGGAGCTGGGGGACGATCGTGTTCTCGACGTCGGAGGAGACGCCGGAGCCGCGGGTGCGGAAGATCGAGTCCATCTCGTCGAAGAACACGATCACCGGGGTGCCCTCGGACGCCTTCTCCCTGGCCCGCTGGAAGACGAGCCGGATGTGGCGCTCGGTCTCACCCACATACTTGTTGAGGAGCTCGGGACCCTTGATGTTAAGGAAGAAGCTCTTGCCGGACTGGCCGGTCTTCTCCGCGACCTGCTTGGCCAGGGAGTTGGCGACGGCCTTGGCGATGAGCGTCTTGCCGCAGCCGGGCGGGCCGTACAGCAGCACGCCCTTCGGCGGGCGGAGCTGGTGCTCGCGGAACAGGTCGGCGTGCAGGTAGGGCAGCTCGATGGCATCCCTGATCAGCTCGATCTGGCGCGAGAGGCCGCCGATCTCCTCGTAGGAGATGTCGGGCACCTCCTCCAGCACCAGTTCCTCGACCTCGGACTTCGGAATGCGCTCGTAGACGTAGCCCGAGCGGGGTTCGAGCAGCAGCGAGTCGCCGGCCCGGATGGGCTGGTCGGCGAGGGATTCGGCGAGCCGTACGACGCGCTCCTCATCGGCGTGGGAGATCACCAGTGCCCTGGCGCCGTCCTCGAGCAGCTCCTTGAGCATGACGATCTCGCCCACGGACTCGTAGCCGAGGGCCTCGACCACGTTGAGGGCCTCGTTGAGCATGACCTCCTGACCGCGCCGGAGCGTGGTCACATCGACGGCGGGGCTGGCGTTGACCCGCAGCTTGCGGCCGCCGGTGAACACCTCCACGGTGCCGTCCTCGCGGGCCTCCAGGAACACCCCGAAACCGGACGGCGGCTGCGCCAGCCGGTCGACTTCCTCCTTGAGTGCGACTATCTGGTCTCTTGCCTCCTTGAGGGTTGCCACGAGGCGCTCGTTCTGGCCGGTCACGACCGCCAGCTTCTCCTGCGCGTCGTGGAGGCGCTCCTCCAGGACCCTGGCCTGACGAGGGGACTCCGCCAGCTTGCGGCGCAGAGCGGCGATCTCCTCCTGCAGGAAGGAGACCTGTGTTGTGAGGTCGGCGACCTCCCGTTCGCGCTGCGCGGCCCGAGCTTCAGCGTCGTCGCGAGCTGCCACGCCGTCACCTCCTTCCCAGTCGAGGGCGACTACTCAAGACCCTACCTATCTCTGAGCTTTCCGTAACCTAGCCGGATTGTGTTCGCAGGGCTACGCGAAGCAACCAGTGATCAGTCGTTAAGAGCCGGTCTAGTAATGGGAGCATGTAAACACGGCGATGTGTTCCCGCCTTAACCCCTACTCACCCCTGTTCTCGGCGATCTGGTCACGCCTGTGGCCGAATCGTCATGTAGCCGCCTCGTTGCCCTTGGCGGGACGCCTGCGCCTCGGCGGTGGGACGACGCCCTCCGCCATGCGACGGGCGGTGACGAGGAAGCCGGTGTGGCCGATCATCCTGTGGTCGGGACGGACGGCCAGCCCCTCGACATGCCAGTCGCGGATGAGGGTCTCCCACGAATGCGGCTCGGTGAAACTTCCGTGTTCGCGCAGAGTCTCCACAGTTCGCGACAACTGCGTGGTCGTGGCGACATAACAGCAAATCACGCCACCGGGGGTGAGGGCCTTGGCCGCCGCGTCGACGCACTCCCACGGGGCGAGCATGTCGAGGATCACACGGTCGACGTCGTTCTCGTCGAGAGCCTCCACGAAGTCACCCACCACCAGGCGCCACTGCTCCATCGGCCCGCCGAAGAACTTCTGCACGTTCTTCGTGGCGACCTCGGCGAAGTCGTCACGGCGCTCGTAGGATGTCACGTGCCCGCTCTCCCCCACCGCGCGCAGCAGGAAGCAGGTCAGCGCCCCGGAGCCCACCCCGGCCTCGACCACGCGCGCGCCGGGGAACACGTCGGCCATGGCCACGATCATCGCCGCGTCCTTCGGGTAGACCACGGCCGCGCCGCGCGGCATCGACACCGCGTAGTCCTGCAACAGGTGGCGGAAGGCCAGGTAGGCCGTCCCTCCCGAGGAGCGCACCACCGATCCCTCGGGCAGGCCGATCAGGTCGTCATGCGGGATCGACCCCTTGTGCGTGTGGAAGACACCGCCCTCCTTCAGCGTCACCGTGTGCCGCTTGTTCTTCGGGTCGGTGAGTTGAACCTGATCTCCGGGCTGGAAGGGCCCGTGCCTGCGAAAACCCATGGGCGAAAGGGTATAGCCGATCGCGGCCGACCCGATCCCGCCGGAATGAGCCGTTTATCGGCTGGCGAGGGGCTCGGCCGGACTGGTAGCCATGGGGGATGTTCGCCCGCGACGAAGTCATCCCCGCCGGTCCCGTGGTGCTGCGCGCCGCGGCCGAGGCGGACGCCGAGGCGATGGTCCGGGCCTGCCGAGACCCGGAGATCGTCCGTTTCATCCCCCTTATCCCGCTGGACTACACCCGGGGCGACGCACTGGCCTATCTGAAGCACGTGGAGGAGGCCCGCGAACGTGGAGGTTCGGAGTTCGCCATGGCCGACGCGGCGACGGGGGCGTGGCTCGGCAACATCGGGCTGAAGCCGCCCGTCCGCGGGTCCATGGAGGTGGGCTACCTGGTGGCGCCCCGGGCCCGCGGGCGCGGGGTGGCGACCGCGGCGCTGCGCGCCCTCGCCGCGCGGGCCTTCGCCGCCGGGGTCCCCCGCCTGGAACTGCTGGCCGCCGTCGAGAACGCGGCGAGCCAGCGGGTGGCGATGGCGGCGGGGTTCCGGCGCGAAGGGGTGCTGCGGGCGGGCGAGGCGGACCGGGAGGGACCGCGCCGCGACCTGGTGGTGTTCGGCAGGCTCGCCGAGGACGACGGCGAGCGGCTCATGCCGTACCTCCCGCCCCTGCCCGGCGGCGAGCTGACCGACGGGGTCGTACGGCTGACGCCGCTGACCGCGGCCGACGCGGCGGACTACCTCGCGATGACGAGCGACCCGTCGGTGGCGCGCCACTCCGCGGCGGGCGTCCCGCCCTCGCTCGCGGAGAGCGAGCGGCGCTGCCGCTACACGACGGCCTGGTGGCTGGCGGGCGAGCGGGCCGAGCTCGCGATCCGCGACGCCGCGAGCGGCGGGTTCGCCGGGCACATCCAGCTCACCCGCGTCACTCCCGAACTCGGTGAGGCGATGGTCGGTTACAGCCTGGTCGCGGCCTTCCGGGGCAGGGGTCTCGCTACCCGGGCCGTGAACCTGCTGCTCGACTGGGCCTTCACCCGCACGGCACTGTCACGCGTGGTCGCCGGCACGGTTCCCGGCAACGCCGCCTCCCAGAAGGTGCTGGAGCGAGCCGGTTTCACCCGGGAGGCGGTCATGCGGGGCATGCTGCCCGGGCCCGACGGCACGCGCCTGGACAACGTGCAGTGGGCGCGGCTGCGGGCCTGATCGGCCCGCAGGGGCCGGGAGAGGGCCCGCCCTTCCCCGGGACGGGGCGACCGCGGGTCACCAGTCGCGGTGGCCGTCGTAGCGCATGGTCCTCGACACGCCGATCCGCACGACCGTGCCGGGCAGGATGGTGACGGGCTCGTTCGGCGGGATGTCGTAGAAGTTCGGATCGCCCGGGGGCTGGATCTGCGTGCCGTTCACCGACCCGAGATCCACCAGGTTGACATCCCAGTTCTCCAGCGACACCCGCAGGTGGCGGCGCGAGACCGAGCCGTCGGGGCTGGTCACCTTGACCGGCCTGGCGTTGCCGCCGGTCACCTCCGGCGCGCGCTCGGGGTCGCGCCCGAGCAGGTGGTCGGAGTCCAGCTTCAGGGTCGTGCCGTCGTCGAGGACCAGCAGGCCGAGCGGCGGGCGCGGCCCCTGGTAGGGCACCAGGGTGCTCTGCACGAGCGCGACCCCGCACACGGCGCAGTAGGGGGCGTGCGGGGTGTTGAAGTGATCGTTCTGGCAGTCCACGCCGTAGACCAGCGGGCCGGGGCCCGAGCCGGTCTCGCGGATCTCGGGCTCGGCCGGTGCGGCGGAGGCGTCGTCATGTCCGTCGGCGCGGCCGTCCAGGTGGCCGTCCAGGTGGCCGTCGGCGAAGCCTGCCCCGCCGCCCCAGGCCGGGTCCTCGCCACCGCCCACCACCGGTTGGGGCCCCGAGGGGGGAGACAGAGGGCCGGAGGGGGACGACAGAGGGCCGGAGGGGGACGACAGAGGCGAGAAATCCGGTGAGAAGTCCGGTGAGAAGTCCGGCGGGCCGGACGGCAGGCTCGGGGGTAGCGGCGCGAGCGGCTCGGCGGGCGGGGGGTACGGCGCGGCGAGCGCGTCCGGCCCCGGCGCGGGCGGGTGCGCGTCGGACGTGCCGAACGGGGAGGGCGCGGGGTGGTGCTGGGTGGACTCCTGGAGGATCGCCTCGCGGCGGGCGGCGGACAGATCGTGGGGGCCCGAGGGGTAGGGGTCGGAGTAGGGGTCGTGGCGCGTGCCCTCGCCGCTCAAGGGGCCCGAGGGGGTCAGGGGGTAGGGCGCGACCGGGACGTCGCCGACTGCGGCGGCGGGCGCGACCGAGGGCCCCTCAGGGGCGGCGCCGGCCGTGTCGCAGGCCACACCGCCGCCGACCACGACGCCGGCGTCGAGCCGGGTGTGGGGGTGGGCGAAACCGGCCCCGGGCAGGACCAGCTCGATCCGGGTCACGGGGCCGGGCACCAGCCGGTCGGTCCAGGTGAGCGCGTCGCGCCCTTCCAGGCGCACCTCACCGGCCGGGCCCGCGACGAGCGCGGAGGCGGCCCCGCTGACCAGCACGGCGACGCCGCCCACCGCCGGACCGGCGACCGCGCACGCGACGGGCTCGCCCATCATGGCGCGCGCCAGCACTTGCGCGACACGCCGCGCGAGGGCGCGGCCGTCGTCTCCCGCCGCGGCCGTCTCGCGTACGGCCGCGATCAGGTCGGCCGCGTTCTCACGGCCCGCGTCGCACACCAGCAGCAGCCCGCCCACGTGGGCGACCAGCCCCTCGCCGGGAAGCGGGCGCACCTCCCCGAAGCCCTGGTCGGTCACAGAACTCTCCCTCCCCGCAAACGCCGTCTCATGGGCGACCCCCATCGGACTTCCGATCACCCGCCGCACAGATCCATACCATGCCTGAGCCGGTCAGGCATGTGCAGGACAGTGCCGATCTCATCCGGCAATGCCGATCTCATCGGACCAAGCACACCGGACCGTAGCAAATGAATCACAGATGAACTTCATGCATGAGTGTGACGAACCCACGCAATGTCGGTCGACGCAATGTCGATGTCGGCCGGCATGCCGCGCGGCGGGGCGAGTCAAGGCGTGGCTCCTCATGATGTGCGGCCGAGCCTAGTGCCGGTCGCCGTCGGAAATCGAGCGGGGGGCGGGGTGCACGGGCCACCAGGGTGCCCGCCGCTGGCGCCCGCGGGCCGCTCAGACCCCGCTGAACACCTTGTTCACGTCGGATGTGGCGAGCACCCCGTAGATCTCGCCGCCCCGCTCTACGAGCAGGTATTCCCCCGCCGGGGCGTCGCGCATGGCGTCGATCAGCGACTCGCCCGACAGATCGGCGGCGAGCACCAGCGACGGCTCCAGGCTGCGGGCGAGCGACCCCGCCGTGACCCACGGGCGGCGCTGCTCCGGCGTCGACTCGACGGCCACCTCGTTGACGATGGCGACCGGCCGCCCCCCGTGATCCACCACGACCACGGCCCCCGCCTGCGCCTCGGCCGCCCTGCGCAGCGCCTCCGCGAGCGGCGTCTCGGCGGTGACGGCGACCGCCCGCCGCGCCAGCGCCCGCGCGTTCACGCGCGGGATGCGCGCCCGCACCCGCGCCACACGCAGCGCCTGCGTCGCCCCGAACCAGATGAACGAGGCCAGCAGCACCGACCAGATCACGTATTCCCACCCGAGGCTCTGGTTGCTCGCCAAGGCCAGCGCGAACGGCACCGCCACCATGGCGATGGCCAGCCCGCGGCCGACCCAGGCCGCCGCGATCGTGCCCGAGCCGGGGTTCGACGTCATCTTCCAGACCCCGGCGCGCAGCATGCGCCCGCCGTCCAGGGGAAGGCCGGGCAGCAGGTTGAACACGCCGACGATCAGGTTGGCGACCCAGAGCTGCCAGGTCAGCAGCGACAGCACCCCGCCCTCCGGCACCACCGTCACCTCCAGCCCGAAGCCGATCGCGGCCAGGCCGAGCGACAGCAGCGGCCCGGCGAAGGCCACCATGAACTCCCGGCCCGGCGTCTCGGGCTCGCGCTCGATCTCCGAGACACCGCCGAGCAGGTAAAGGGTGATGCGCCGCACGGGCAGGCCGTACATCTTGGCGACCACGCAGTGGGCCAGCTCGTGCAGCAGCACCGACACGTAGAGCAGGACCGCGAACGCGAACGCGACCGCGTAGCTCTCGGGGACGCCGAGATGCGGCGGGCGGATCTGGAAGGTCGGCGCGAAGGTGATCGTGATGAAGGCCGCCACGATGAACCACGTGGGCGAGACGTAGACCGGGATTCCGAACGGCCGGCCCATCCGCAACCCGGGACTGTCCTGCTGGGGGCTTTCGGCGCTCACTGGTCTCTCCACCGCTCCTGGGTAATCGTGGTCTCGCACCCGATGCTACGCGCACCGGGCCCGGAATCGTCCGATCCGGAGACCGGAAGCGGCCCGCCGGAGCGCGAACTGTCGCTCCTGTGACCTACAGTGCGGGCATGACCACGACCGAGCCAGAGATCATCGGGGCCCTCTCCCCGTCCAGGGCGGGCGACTTCATGACGTGCCCGCTCCTCTATCGGTTCCGGGTCGTCGACCGGCTCCCCGAGCGCCCCTCCCCCGCCGCGGTGCGGGGCACCGTGGTCCACTCCGTTCTCGAACACCTTTACGATCTGCCCGCCGGCGAGCGCACCGTCGCCGCCGCCCTCGGCATGCTGGAGCCCCAGTGGCTCCGCCTCCTTGAGGAGGAGCCGGAATACGGGCGGATGTTCTCCGCCGACGAGGAGCTCGCCGCGTGGCTGGCGCAGGCCCGGTCGATGGTGGAGCGCTACTTCACCCTGGAGGACCCCACGCGGCTCGAACCGGCCGAGCGCGAGCTCTACGTGGAGGCGGTGCTCGGGTCGGGTCTCATGCTCCGGGGCTACATCGACCGCGTGGACGTCGCCCCGTCGGGCGACGTGCGGGTGGTCGACTACAAGACCGGCAGCGCGCCCGGCCCCGAGTTCGAGGCCAAGGCGCTGTTCCAGATGAAGTTCTACGCGCTCGTCCTGTGGCGGCTGCGCGGGCGGATCCCCCGGCTCCTGCAGCTCATCTACCTCGGCAACGGCGAGGTGCTGCGCTATGCGCCCGACGAGGCCGACCTGCTCGCCACCGAGCGCAAGGTGCAGGCCCTCTGGCAGGCCATCGAGCGCGCCCTCCGCACCGGCGAGTGGCGGGCCCGCCCGAGCCGGCTGTGCGGGTGGTGCGACCACCAGGCCCTGTGCCCCGAGTTCGGCGGCACTCCCCCGCCCGTGCCCGAGCGCCGGCCCGGCGACACCGTGCGCAGCACCCGCGCCAAGGGCAGGGCCGCCTCAGACGAGCTCTGACACTGCCGGGCCGGACACGGCGGGCCTGTCACGGCGGGCTCTGACACGGGGCTCTGGCAGGCCGAGCTCTGACGTGGCGGGCTCTGGCACCGGCGTGCCGCTGAGGGACTCCGGAGAGCTCCGCGGGGCTCCGGCGGACGCCTCCTCCCCAGGTAGGAGGCCGCGCCCTTTCCCCCGGGCCTACAGTAAAGGCCGTGCCCACCACCCCCACAGGCGTGTCTCCCCTCAGGCCGGGCGGCCCGCTGGTCGCCGACGGCCTTCTCGCCGCGCTGGTGGCCGCCGCCTCGATCACGCTCACCGCGCTGTGGGCCCATCTGCCCCCGCTGCGTGAAAGCCTGTGGGCGGGCGGGGAGCCGCGGCCGGTCACGGTGTGGTCGCTCGCGCTGATCGCGCTCGCCTGCCTTCCGGTGGCGCTGCGCAGGCAGGCGCCGCTCACGGCGGTGCTGATCTGCGAGCCGCCCAACCTCCTGCTGGCCGCGAGCGGTCACGTGAACATCGGCACCTCGGTCGCGTCCCTGATCATGCTCTACTCCGCCGCCGCCTACCGGGGTCTCACGCTGAGTCTCGCGGCGCTGACGGTCGCGGTCGCCGGTTACGCCGCGGGCGTCCTGCTCGTCCCCACCCGCTCGACCTGGGCCGACCACGCGGTCGCGCTCCTGGTGATCGCCGCCGTGTGGGGCGGCGGCCGCAGCGTCCGCCTGCGCCGCGCCTACACCGCCGAGCTGCGCGACCGCGCCGACCGACTTGAGCGGGCGCGCGAGGCCGACACCCGCGCCGCCCGCGCGGAGGAACGGTCCAGGATCGCCCGCGAACTCCATGACGTCGTCGCCCACCACGTGAGCGTGATGACCGTCCAGGCCGCCGCCGCCCAGCGCATCCTCGCCCGCAACCCCGAGGGGGCCAGGGAGGCGCTGTCGGCCATCGAGGAGACGGGCCGTACGGCGATGGCCGAGATGCGCAGCCTCGTCGGCGTGCTGCGCACCGACACCCGGGAGACCCCCGAGCGCGCCCCCCAGCCCGGCCTGAGCGACCTGCCCGCCCTTGTCGAGCAGATGCGCGAGGCGGGCCTGCGCGCCCAGCTCTGGATCGAGGGCGAGTCCGCCCCCGTGCCCCCCGGCATCGACCTCGCCGCCTACCGCCTGGTCCAGGAGGGACTCACCAACAGCCTCCGGCACGCCGGGTCCTCGGCCCGGGCCTGGGTCACCGTACGGCACGAGCCCGGCGAGCTGTCGGTGACCGTCGAGGACGACGGCGCGGGGCCCGCCGACGACGGGGCGCCGCGCACCGGCCACGGTCTCGTGGGGATTCGCGAACGCGTGGCTCTCTATGGTGGAATTCTGAGGATCGGTCCGCGCACCGGGGGCGGATTCGAGGTAAAAGCCCGCTTCCCCCTCAAGGACGGCTGTTGACATCCTCCCCTCCCTGAAGGGAGGGGATTCCAACCGTCACCGGTCGGCCTTCCTGCTTCACCGCCAGCCGCCCGCCAGGAGGAATCCCCCT
>NZ_FNCN01000006.1:0-23004 GCF_900100605.1 Sinosporangium album
CTGATCCAGTACCTTCTGCAGGTCGCTGAGCTGGGCGGGGTTCAGTCTGCACTCGGCGCCGCCGGCTCCTTTGGAGGTCAGGGCTGCGCGTCCGCCGTTCTCCAGGGCTCGGCGCCAGCGGCCGACCGACATCGGGGTGACCCGCAGCTCGCGGGCGATCCGGGTGTCGGTGGCGCCTTGGGCGATGAGGTCGGCGGCGCGCATCCGCAGCTGCTCGCGGCGTTTGCGCTGCTCGGTGGTCAGTCCTCCGCCGTCGGGGTATCTCATACCCCGGTGATCTCATCTGGGCGGGCGCGTGCCAACTGACGATCAGGTGACGATAGCTAACCCTCACCTTTAAAGCTCTCTAGTTTGCCGAGAAGACGGTAGGGGCGGACGTTCAGTTCGTACGGCAGTGCCGTACACCCCACCGCGACAACACCGGCCACCCGCTCCGGGAGGTGTTCCGCAGCGGCCAGGGCGGCATAACCGCCCAACGAAAGGCCGGCCACGAGCGCGCCCACCGAGGCGGTCGATCGCGGCGGCCACGGTGTCGCTAGCGGCCTCCATGGTGTACGGCTCGCGCCTCCGTGTGCCGTGTCCCGGCAGGTCGGGGGCTTCCGTGGGTTGTCGAGATGCTCTCTGGTCGGGCTCCACATGGTTGAACTGACCCGTATGCCATGGATGAGCACGATCGGCAGGGACATATCGGGCTTCCATTCTCACTAGCGCAACGATGTGTTGCACTTCTAAGTGCAACACAACGCACCGTTGCGTTGCACTATGCTTGGCCGCATGGCAGGAGCGCGGAGACGGCAAGAGATCTTCATGGCCACATTGGAGCTGGTCGCGGAACGGGGCTACGACGGGCTGACCGTCGAAGGAGTCGCCGAGCGATCGGGAGTCAACAAGACCACGATCTACCGTTGGTGGCCGTCCAAGTCGGCCCTGCTCGGCGACGCACTGGTGGAGGCCGACCTGTTGGCCCTCGACACACCGGACACCGGGAGCCTTCGGGGAGACCTGATGGCGCTGGTCAACAGTGTCGTCCGGTTACTCACTGCGCCACCGATGGCCGACGTCGCGGTCGCCGCCCTCGGAGCCGCGGCACGCAACCCGGAACTGGCCGCAGGAACGCAGCGGTTCTTCAGGGACCGGTTCGCCCAGGAGACAACAATTTTCGAACAGGCTTTGGGGCGGGGAGAGTTGAAACCCGAGGTGGATCCCATGGCAATAGTGGATTTGCTGGCGGGAGCGGTTTGGCTGCGGGTTGTCTTTCGGGGACTCCCCGTCGGGGAGGATTTCACGGAGGGCATTGTGGACGTGGTCATGGGGGGTGCGGGCCGAGGGGGTTAGTGGTTCCGCGGGAGGACATCTGGGGGAAGAACGTCAAGTGGCTTGGTTGTCCAGTTGGCGGGACCTCGGCCGGGTGGTTTGCGTAGGCTGGAGGAGCCCAAGTGCAGCAGACCTCCCGGGGAGTTTGCACTACCGGAGGTTCACTGCAAAATAGGCTGAGAACGGTGGGAGTTCTTGGCCTTTGAGCTGGGACTTTACTGTGGGGTCCTCATAGCCCCTGCGAGGGGTCGCAACCGGTTGCAGCGTGAGCAGACCACGCCGGCGATGCCCGGTCCTCATAGCCCCTGCGAGGGGTCGCAACCCTCCATATCTTCCCTCATTGGAAAGAGTGGCACGTGTCCTCATAGCCCCTGCGAGGGGTCGCAACCGCGGGACCGCACCACGGCCATCTCCAGGGCGATCTGGTCCTCATAGCCCCTGCGAGGGGTCGCAACCCGACGGGAAACTTCCCCCGGCGCCCGGCATCCACAAGTCCTCATAGCCCCTGCGAGGGGTCGCAACACGATTCGCACTGCCATAGCCCCCACCACCACCGTCGTCCTCATAGCCCCTGCGAGGGGTCGCAACATCTCGTCGCCGACTTCGTCGCTGATGAGCTCCCGCGTCCTCATAGCCCCTGCGAGGGGTCGCAACCTGAAGGCGTACATGAAGAAGAAGGCGCTGGGTGAGTCCTCATAGCCCCTGCGAGGGGTCGCAACATCGCGTCATCGACCACCCCGGCGCCTCTACGGACCCGTCCTCATAGCCCCTGCGAGGGGTCGCAACATCCTGGACATGTAGCTCTGGCTGATGCCGACGCGCTGTCCTCATAGCCCCTGCGAGGGGTCGCAACACGGCCTGGAGCCGCTCCCCGGGTGGGCCGCCACAGGTCCTCATAGCCCCTGCGAGGGGTCGCAACGAGAACGCCAGTCGGTTGAGTTCCAGGAACCCGTGCCACGTCCTCATAGCCCCTGGGAGGGGTCGCAACACGACTCGCCCATCGGTCCTCCCGCGTACCGCCTTGGCCCTCATAACCCCTGGGAGGGGGCGCAAATGATGCGGCCTTCAGAAGCGCCAGCATGAACGCTGCCGTCTGGCCAGGAAGCCCTTCTTCCTGGCCAGACTGCGTAGAGCCGCGCAGCTACCTCATCAGCGGTCGAGTGAGGTGGTGGGCGACCCAGTCGAGGTCGGCTTGGGCGGCGAGGTGGACGAAATGGCGTAGGAGGATTTCGGCGTCCTGTGGCGGCAGGTTGAACTCTTGGCCTATCCAGGGGAGGAGTTCGTGGGCGGCGGGGACTTCGGGGGCGCACAGTTTGGCCAGGAGTTGCCGGTAGGGGTGGTCGGCTTGTGCCGTACGGCGAAAGCCTGGAGAGGTGGCGTGGTCCGGCAGGGACCGGCTGGACCCGTTCGCGGGTGGGCCGGCCTGGAAGTCGGCCGGGCCACGGCTGCCCTTTATGAGGTCGGCTATGAGGCGGCGAGCTCGTTCTTGGTCTTCTCTTTCGGTGTAGAGGTCTTCGGGGCCGGACAGCAGGGGTTCGGTGGTGCAGGTGCCGTTGTCGATGTATTGGGCGATGTTGGCGAGGTAGAAGGCCGGGCGCAGGGTGTGGAGGTGGTTGAGGGTTTGTCGTAGAAGGCGGACGGCGGCGGGTGGGCCGATGCGGTGCTGGTGGAGGAGTGCGGGAGGAATGGCGTGGGGGTCGGGCGCGCCGTTGCGGAGGCGGGTGATGGTGTCGAGGAGGAGGTCGAAGGCGACGTGGTCGCTGCGGAGGGGGGTGGCCCAGGCTGCGGTTTTGAGGTCCCGGTCGGGTTTGGCGGAGGCGCCGCGTTGAATGGCGTCGTCGCGGCGGATGCGGGGTTCGAGGTTGAGGATGATGTGGTGGACGAGTTGGGCTCGGGCGGCTCGGACACCGACGGGTTCGCCGGCGTGGGGGCGTTTCCGGAGTTGTTCGGCCGCGTGTCTCGACATTGCGGGGGTTCCGAGGGTGGTGAGCCATCGGGCGCCGAGCTCGATTTCGCGTATTTTCCTGCCCTCACGCGTGCGGGGCGGCTTTCCGGCGAGTGTTGATTGGAGCCTGCCGAAGCCGTCCAAGAGCAGGTCGTGAATGGTCTGTTCGCAGTCGTCGCACCAGTGGGCACCCGCGACTCCACTGCATCCGCTGCCTTTGTGCCGGGCCCGGCTGAGGGGGCGCCTTGCGAGGTCGCGTAGGACGGGGTCGATCACCGTGTAATAGGTGGGGAAGTCAACGGTCCTTGTGTCGGCGTTCGCCATCGAACTCCTCCGTGGGCATGACGCAAGAACGTGCTCGGCAGCACGTTGATTTGCATTGACCTCGCTGTTCGAGGTCCCCAGAGGAGCACGACGATGGCGCTCACGCTCGCAGGCATTCAGCCGTTGAACGACAGCATGCTACCAGCATGGCTCTTTCATTCAGGGAGTTTTTCACCGAATACGAGCATGAGTGATTTATAACGCGTGATGAGCTCGTCATCATCAGGTCGAGGACCGCCGAGTTCGCAGACCGCTTGATGCAGAAGCGCACGTATCTTGTCGACGTCCAGGGGCCGATACTTGCCGTCCGGGCGACGATCCATGGCATGCCCATGCAGGGACTTGTTCGCGAGGACGGCAAGTTCGTCGAGAGCAGGGCTTTCGGCGCGCTTCTCACGCCATTTCTGCCACGGGAAGAGCCCTGGTCGGAGCGATTCCACAGCGAGGTAAGCCGACGGAACCGGCAGATCCGCGCAAACTTCATCAATTAACATCAATCGCCGCCTTGCCACCTTTTCACGACCTATTCCCCATTCATCCCTAGCGAAGACATCCGCCTCAAACCTCCGCAGATCAGGCAGCAGCTCCCGGAGGGCATCGGATCCTCGCTCGACAAGGCGTTGCGCCGTACGCAGGTCCAGTCGCCGAACGGCCCCTGCGGCAAGGCGGGCGAGAACGCTGTCAAGGCCGAGCCGCGCGAGGACAGGGTCGCCATGCCACAGCTCAGGATGTCCTTCCGAGTCGCGTCCGAGTTCCGTCAGCCAGAGCGGGCACGCTGCTCTGAGGGACCAGTCGACTCCTGCAGCGACCATCCCGTAGTTGGTCATAGGCGGCCCGGGATTAAGCACCAGGACAAGCTCATCCACGTCGCGCAAACTGCCAGATCCCGTGCGGCCGGTCGGAGCCGCTTCAGAGCTCAGTGCCTCAACGACATGATCGCGAACGGCATAGAGATCGCCCTCCACCCCATCGATCACCTTGATGTCCGCTCCCCCTCCGGCGATCTCGCGCGCGAGATCGTGTGCCCGTCGGCCGACCTCGGGGCTGGCGAGCAGTCTGAGGCGAACGACGCCCTGTCGGAGCAGCCTGTCGCGCCGGAGGGCGAGTTGGCCGAGGACGGCCTTGGCAGCACGCAGGTCATCGACTTCTCTGCCCGGTCTGCCCATTCCCACGGCGAGCAGGCCTAGGACGTCACCGCTGCCTAGAGCAGGCCATGGGGTGCGCCCCAGACGTTTGATGAGGTTGACGCCCTGGTCGCCTTTTTCCCACCGGTCCGCGGCGCTGACGAGGGTCGGTGGGAGATGCCCTGGCACCTGGAGTTCGGGCGTGAGGTGCGCTCGATGAGAAGCGGCGTGACGGTAAAGGTCGGTGAGCTTTTCGTCCTTGACCATTGCCGCGCAGGCACTGGTGATATCGCACTTGAGGTCGTGCATGGCGATCTGCAGCCGTCCGCTGAGGTTTCCCACGCCTCCAGCCCGATTTCGTAACTCGGCGACGAGCCGGCTCACCACTGTTTGCGTCTCGGGGGAAAGGTTTTCGCGCTTTCGCAGGCCATCGAGGGTCTCGACATACCAGGCGCGCAGCAGACCGTAATCTGCGGCTTCTCCCCGCCCAAGCCGCTCGAAGAGCGCGGCCCTCATGGTCTCCGTTCTCTCGCGGAGCTTCCCTACCTTTCCCTCGTCCACCCCGAGTGCGGCAAGCCGTACGGCACGCTCCTTCGGGACCGCGACGCCACCTGCTTGGCGTTCCGCCAGTAGGCGCCAGACCTCCGCCTTTTCTTCATCCAGCTCGCGGAGGGCATCCCAAAACCGGTGACGCACCAGCCAGGCGTCCAAATGGGCCTCCATGTCACGCGGCCCGTCCAGCGAGTACGGCAGGGATGCCCGGTCGATGTGCAGTATCCGCACGGGGATGCCCGCCTCCAGGCCGGCGCAGACGGCTCCCATGCTGAGCGACAGGGCGCCCGAGCCCGTCGTGACGAGAAGCTCTTCGGGTCGCCGTGCCAGCAGCCAGGGCGCGAGGGCTCGATTAGTGGCCCGCAACCCCCGGTCGTCGATCTCGACGACTGCCACCGCGGAGGCATCGAACCGCGCCCCGCACAACCCGGAGTCGGAGACGAGCCTTTCGCGGATCTCCGCAGCACAGCGGGCAAGGGTGGGACCACCGGGAACACTGGGCGTGGTGGTCCCAAGAAGCACTACACCGGCTGGCGGGATTTCGGCCTTGGCCAGGCCGTCGAAAACCTTCCGCAGCGGTCGGCGTTCTTTTCCCACGGCATCGCTTGCACCCTCGTAATCGGGCACCGCGATGCTGAAATGGACGGCTCCTGGAATGCCGAGATCACCACCGCCGATCGCATGCACAAGTACGGTGCCCGCACATGGCCCCAAATCCCCACCTCGCCCTGCGATACCAGCGTGCCAGTGCAGAGGCTAACTCACACAGCGGCCGGATCTCGGGGATTTAGACCACGCTGATCAACGCGACCATTTAGGCTTGCCGCCCTTCCGACCACGCCCCCTGTTCGGCTGGCGGTCCTTCTCCTCCTTGTCCTCCTTGACGTATGTCTGAAGCGGCACTCCCTCAGTCACAGTCGGCAGAGAACGCCCGCGACCACCTTTGACTTTTCCACCGTCGATTCGTTCGTTCTCGGTGAACCATTCGAAGTTGCGGCCACGAGGGTCCGGTGGCGGTACGGCTACCGCCGGGTTCAACTCCGGCGGTCGTGTTCGCGGATAGTGCACCGGTGACTCGGGCTTCCCCGCCGCGACGGCAAGAACGGAATCTCGCACCCGGGCCACATGAGGAATGCCCTCGACACGCCGCTCGAAGACCGCCCGTGCGGCGGCCAGCGCCTCCGCCCCGTCCTGTCGCGGAAGGTCAGCGCTCAGCGTGCTGTAGTAGGCCGCGTACTGCCTCCCAGAATGCAACTCCGTGCGTTCCGGATCGACATCGAGCCGCACGCTTCCGAACCCGAGCGGGCGGCCAAGGCCAAGCCGGTGAAAGTGCCCCTCAGGCAGGCTCAGCAGCCAGGCGAGCGCACCGAGTTCGTGGTCGTCCAGATCCCGCACCTCGATCGTGAAGTGGAAGGTGGTTCCGGGGTTCACCCAACCGCCGATCGAACGGTTCTGCGTATCACGCTGTTCGTCGAGTCCCGTGGCGAAGCGGCGGTTCTCTTTGATCAGCTTGGGATCCTTGTCGGGGTCGATGACGGCTCGGGAGCGGAGGTGTTCACGGTAGCGCCCCCCGACCATGAGTTGTGCGGGGTCTTCACCCGTGCGTGGAATTCGCCAGTGCCCCACCGAGTCCAGCCCGGCGTGGTGCCAGTAGGCCTTGCGGCCCCGCAAGCCGTGCCCTTTCCGATAAAGCTTTTCCTTCGCGGTGCCGTCGGGAATCGGCTGCTCCGGCCGGTCGGCGCTCGCGGCAGCATAGAAACGGCCCTGCTGCGGCTTGGGTTGGCCGAGGATCGCGATGGGCAGGCCGTCGCCGTCGAATCGCCTTACGGCATCGCCACCACCGGGGCAGGTCACCGGGCCGATGCGTACACGGCCTTTGTAAGCGGCCGGCCGTACACCGGAGCCTTGCGGGGCGACCCAGCCGAACACTCGATCGGCCGGTGAGAGCCTGTCGTAACTCGGCGCGGGTTCGAGGTTCGCGCCGAGTAGCGAGGCCGGAGTGACCGGGTAGAGGTCACGTGGGACCAGGACGGGGAAGAGCCTTTCGACTTCATTTCTCTTGTTGAGAAGCGCGTAGCACAGCATGCCGTTGGCGAGATCCATGCGCCGCTCGTCGTACAGATGGGGGCTCCACGCCATCTGCCCCGGCCCCTTACCGATGCGTTCGCCAGGGCCCGCCGGCCTACCGTCGGGGCCGGTCCGCTCGAAAAGCTCGGCCTTGTCGTGTGCGGCCCGGTAGTCGTCGATAAGCAGGTTCCAGTCCGATTCGATTTCATACCAGGGTTTAGCCAGGCGCAACTCCTCGGGGGCGGTGCGGGGCTCGACGTAGAAAAGTCTCTCTGAGGTCTTGCCCTCGATGGTGGGCCCGTTGATGCACATCGATCCGCGGACAACGATGTGTTCCTCTCCGGCCACGAGCGAGTCGGGCGAGTCGATCTTTTGGATCGCGATGACCTTCGCAGGCTTCGACCGGGTGATCAGGGCGGCCACGAATTCATTGTGTCTCGGTGTCCAGCCGTGCTTTTCCAAGAAGATGTTCCGACCGTCTTCGTCATACATCTTCAACACGGCCGTCCTGTACCTGCGAATCACCCGCTTGCGGCTCACATCTACCGGGACGAGGTCCAACGCGAAGCCCGCGCTGCGGCGAAAGCCGTACGGGCGGTCGTGCGGCTCGAAGACGCCGAAGCGCGAATTGGTGATGGCCTCGTAGGCCGCCCGGAGCATGCCCTTCACCGAAGTGCTCGGCAGGTGCGGCTTTCCGCCGCGGAGCCGTACCGGGTAGACCCAGTGGCCGTCCTCCCCTGTGGAGGGCGGGGTGGCGCGGGCGGTATCGAGGAGGAGCAAAGGTGTTTCGACGGTGAGCGTGACCCCGATGGTGCCCGTCCAGCAGTCTTCGCGGAGCCGGTCGCGGGGAGGCGGCGGACCGTCGGCGAGGTCTTTCGGCAGGCTGCCGACAGGCCTAGGGTATGCCGGAATGAAGGTGTAGGGGTTGAGGAACGCACCCATCACTCCGCTCCTTTCATCACGTAGGGCTTGAATCCCGTGAGGCGTTCCTCGGCGACGTAGGCGTTGCCGTGCTCAGGGTCCGCGACGACGTATTCCTTGGCGGTCAGCACGACGCGATCGGCACCTGGAGCCTGCGCCATGGGGAGGGTGAGGTCCGCCGTACGGCTGGAGCGCAGGGAAATCCAGCCGTTGGCCGCCGTGGCGACCGAGCCCCACACCAGATAGGTCCTGTCGAAGGTGGTGACCGCGCTCACGTCGGGCAATGGCCAGGTGAAGAGTGGCGGCGCCGCGTTCTCATCTTCAGTAAGGAACACCGCTGCGCCGGAGCCGACCCAGCGCACTTCCGCCGTCGGGGTGAAAAGGCGAGCCTCGTAAACGGTGGAGAGGTCCACGGGGCCGGAAGGCGTGACGCAGCGCCCGTCTTCGACCTTGGCCACGTGGTAGGCGGAGGGGGCGGTGAGAAGCGCGCAGGCGCCTTCAAAAGCGGCGGTGTTCAACGTCTGCGGCAATGCCACGTCGTGTGCGGCCGCGCTGTAGAGCGTGGTCACGTGAGCTCCTGTGTCAGATATTCGGTCCAGGCCCGTGCGATGCCAGCGGCTTCTGGCGTGTTCAGCACCTGGGTGAGTGGCGTTGGTGTGGGCCATCTGTCGCCTGTGAGCGTGATCTCGGTGACCTTGATGTCGCCGAAGCCGCGGTTGGTGGAGGTTCCCAGGGGGATGCGGCCTGCGTCGTGATCGCGGAGGATGAGTAGGAGAAGCGCCAACGCGATGTCCTTGTGCGCACCGAGCCGGTTCAGGTCGATAGTGAGCCTGATCGGTGACCAGGTGACCGCGTGGGGCTCCAACACGCTGAACAGACGTCCAGCCGCGGAGCCGCCGGTCCAGCGATCGAGAGCGACGTGATCGGCTTGTGCCATGCCGAGGTCTTCGAGTCGATCAAGGATGTCGGAGGGGAGCTTCTTCGTCTCTTCAGGTGACGTATCCACGATGTCCTCGACCGCGGACCACACCTGGTTGGGGATGGTGACGAGCGCTACGCACTCCTCCGCCAGGAGCGCTCCGGCCTGCGGCTGATTGTCCATGCTCGCGTCACCGGCCGAACCGAACAGCGACCGGATGGCGGGCAGTTGAGCGAGTTGCGCGCGGAAGGCGGCGCTATGCCGACTTGGCGGTGCGCCGACCGGGGCAGAGGGTGCGGCGGCGGCGTTGCCGCGTGCCGTACGTTCGATGAATTCAGCGTGTGAGCGCAGTGCACCCTTGATGGAGCTGCCGGGCAGGGTAAGGGTCAGGTGGCGGCGGTCGACGCGTGTGGTCAAAGGCAGCGCGTCAACGACGAACCCGCTCCTTCCCGACCGCACCATGACCGGTGCCCGCGGGTGCCATTCGATGCGGATATCCAGGGAGTTAGGGCGTGTCGAAACATCTGCTGTAGTTCTACGCCTGGCCTGGGAACGGGCGGGATCATTGCGGAGTACGGCGAGGAGCCCTTCGGGCGTGTCGAACCGGTCGGCGATCAGCTCGAACGGATCGTCGAGAAGCCGGACGGATCCGTAGCCTCGGCTGACGGCCGCGCCGACACGCACTTCGCCGGCGCTCAATGCATTGAGAAGGGCGTGCATGCGGGCTTCGTCAAGGCTCGCATCCTCATCGGATTCGATGTCGAGTTCGAACCGGATGTGGTAGCCGGCCGGGACTACGGCTCTGCCGTACAGAAACTCCTGAGCCGCCGCTCCGGTCACCCGGTCCAGGCCGACCGAGGGACGGAACTCCAGCGCGCTGAGGTCGAGGGGTGTTGCGGGCAGTCCGCGGGAGTCGAGCCTCGGCTCCACCGTGATCAACGCGTCCGCGACGACGACCCTGCTGGCACGCCCCACCTCTTCCTCCGCGCTTGGATTCGGTACGGCAGAGCCCCACATATCCGCCACGTCCCCGGCGTCCGTTCTGCGTGCCCATGAGCGCAGAACTCCGGCGAGGGTCGTGCCGGGGACGTAGAGGCGGTTGAGCCCGTCCACGGCGATGGGAAGCGAGGTGTCGGGGCCTGCCTCAAGGCCGCCAACGTGCAGCGGCGACTCGGTGCGCAGCCATCCGCGCGCTCGCAGTCTGCTGCTGACGGGACGACCTGCCCTGGCGGTCATTTCGCACTTCCTTCCCGTATCCGGCCCATGGCTACGCTGCGGGAGTGCGCGGCGAGACACGCGTCGATGAGCCCTTTCAGGGCCTCGCCGCGAAGTTCGCCGCGGAGCGCCTCGACTCCGTCGCTGGTGATGACAAGTTCGCTTTCGGGGAGGTTGAGCAGTTTCCACACTCGGTTCGGGTCGGTCAGTAGTGTGCGCATCGAGACCACTCCGTCCGGTGGCCAGGAGGTACGTCCGGCTTTGGGTTTGGTGAGCCACTCCAGGAAACTCTGCGCGCGACCGGGGGACATATCCGAGGTGATTTCCCGAAGTGCGTTGAGTTGGGAGGAGCTAACCGAAGCCGGAATGACCTGTGCGCGTTCGGCGTCGTCGCCCATGATGCGCTCGCATGACCGGTGTATCTCGGTGCGCCAGGCCGCCCGCTCGAACACCCGCGCGTCCGCATATCCCTCCTCACCCGGGGCGATCAGAGCAGGAGGGGCAGCGGGCGTCGATTCATGCGCTTCCACGGGGGAATGCGCCACGACCGGCTGGGTGAGCAATGGATGATCGAACTCGACCTGCCCGAAGCCCTCCGCCCGGCGCTCCCCCACGCCTGCCGCGCGGACCTCGGCCAATGCGGCCTGGTCGAGTGCGCCGTCGGCCACGGTGAAGGTGAGGCAGCTTCCGGCGGCGATGCCATACAAGCTGGCCCTGGGGAGGTTCCAGCCCCGATGCCAGCTTTCGGTGCGGGTCTCGCCGGCTGCGTTGGGGTTAGTGGGCGCAAGCCGTACGGTATCTGCCCCGGCGGCGTGAAACGCCGTTTCCAGCGCCCGCGCGACATCGGCGGGCGCGGTGCTGGGGCGTAGCCGTTCGTCCCGTATGAGCAGGTCGGACAGCAGCCACACGCGAAGCTGCCCTCCGGACATATCGCGATCCGGGGGTACGGCGGGAGCCCGGCGTGCGTCGACCTGCACCTGTCCGTAGTCGTCCTTGGCCGACCGGCCGACCCGCCACCGCCCGGCGAGCCGCTTCTCCCAGCCGCTCGCCAGCATGCCGGCCCGCGCGCGGACCTCGGCGCGGAGTACGGTGCCCGCCGCCAGGGCGCAATAGACGTACACACCGC
Organism: Sinosporangium album; assembly: GCF_900100605.1. Classification (GTDB taxonomy): domain Bacteria; phylum Actinomycetota; class Actinomycetes; order Streptosporangiales; family Streptosporangiaceae; genus Sinosporangium; species Sinosporangium album. Next base: position 11,508 of record NZ_FNCN01000006.1, read on the forward strand.
CGACATCCCGGGTGGGCCGCTGCAGGTCATCCTGAATGGTGTTGTGCATGCGCAAGGTGCTTGGCGGTATCACAAGGGTGCGCCCACCCTCGGGAGCGACAAAGCCGGTCCGGGTTGGCCTGCCCGGTTCCTCGGCTCCATGCAGGACATTGCCGATTACTGTGCGCTTGTCGTTCTTGGCGTGAATGAGCACTCTCGGCACCGGGAGTGTGCGTGTGCCGTTCGACGATTGCGGGGTCGCGGAGGTGACCACCAGATCGCCCGCGCGCACCATCGCATGCGCCGCACCGCCGAGGCGTCTCGCCACTTCCGGCATAAGGCACCAGCCCGGAATGTGATCCGCGCCCTCAACCACGTTGCCGAGCACGGTCGCGGCGGCCAGGACGGGTTGTTTGACCGTGATGACCACTTCCACGGTCTCCCACCCGGGGCCGGTGGGCCGGGGGGCTTCGTCTGGTCTGTCCGCGAGTGCGTACGGTGACCCCATCGGCGGGGCCGGTACGCCGTCCAGGTCGGGGAGGGTTATGGCGGGTCCCTCCAGGGTCATCCGGCAACGTCCGGCTCCCCGGCGACGTTTGCCGCCGATGGTTTCGAGGAGTTGGGCGCCCGCGCCGAGCAGCGCGAACGCGGCTTTGCGCTGCCGCGCGTCCAATGCGTCGAACCGCTCGATGCGCCCGGCCCCTCGCATCGTCAGCCCGGCACGGGCCATTTCCTCGAAGCGCAGCATGTCTGGCTTTGCCGTACCGGCGTGGGGATCAATGGCCACGCCGGGTTTGCGGAAGGTCGTCGCCCAGGCGACGCGGGGCTTGACACCCAGCAGCGTGGCAAGCTGGTCGGGCAGGCGCAGCGGGCCGGAGAGGGCCAGCGCGGCGGGAGACGGGGATCGGCGGTCGGCCGTGCCGTACTGTCCGCCGAAGAGATAGGTGACCCACTCATGCCAAACCCCTACAGGGCCGCTGTCGAGGGCATGAGCCGCGAGTTCACACGAATCCCGCCACACCCCGATGACCGTCTTCGCGGGCACGACGGGGGCAGCCAGGCCTATACCGTCCGTCTCGTCGCGCTGCACCAGCCGGTCGGTCAGGCCATGGATGCCCGTTCCCGTGCCAATGCACCAGTCGCTGACCATGAACAGCGAAAGGGTGAAGTCTCCGGTCTCGCTCACCTGGTGCCCTCACCTTCCGGCATAAACGGCAATGCGGCCAGAGCATCGAGCAGACGCGTCACACGCCTCGACCCCTCGGCCAACGGGTCATCCCAGAACAATCCCTGCGGACCAGCCAGGTCCCCCAACGCCTCCGTCCGCTGCGCGTCCCCAACGTAACGATGGCTGAGCAGCTCAAACCTGGCGTTTGCCACATCCTCCCCAAGGTGCACACCTTCCCGCAGATCATGAACGGCGCTGCGCGACACAAGCAGTTCCCCCGACGCCTCATCCGTCGCCACCAGCGCGCGGACCGCCGAAACGAGATCCTCGAAACGCCTCCCGTTCGCCCATTCGCCGCCCTGATTCATGCCCACCGCGTACGGCGACGCCGACCGGGCGCCGCCTGCGGCCGTACGGATCCGCCGGAGCTCCGGGGCCGAACTCTCGTAAAGCACGGAGAACGCCAACGCCGACCCGTGCTGTTTCACGCTCTTGGCCTCATCCGTGGCCAGCTCCTCGGCAAGGTCATAGGCGAAATGGAAGGGGTAGTTCCGCTTGACGACGGCCACTCCCGCCCCGGCGGTCAGATAGCGGCGGCCGACCGCCGCCAGCATCCCTTTGAGCTGCTCATGCTCCGCCGTCTCCTTCTCGAATTCCTCCAGGTAATAGCGTGTGAACGGCAGAGCGACCTCGCCCTCGCACACCACGGTCAGATCGTCGCCGCCGAGAACGAGCGGCAGCACATACGGCTTGCCCGCCTCATAGCCAAGCTCGTCGACGGTACGGCTGTGCGCCCGCTGAAAGGCGCGCTCCGCACATTGGTTGACGGCGGTGGAGAACGTCCTCAACCCGTTCGCGTGATCGGCATCCGAGTCCTTGTAAGACTCGCTCACCTTGCTGACCACTTCACCCAGCCCGTTACCGTCGGCATGCACCACCCCCACCCATGAGGAGTGGAATCCGAGCCGCTCCACCAATTGCCGCATCGCGGATTCCGTGGTCTCGGTGATGCGGGCCCACCGTGCAAGCGCTTCCGGATAAGCCGCCAGCTTCGCGATACCGACCGTCGACCTCGGTCGCGGCCCCTCCTCGCCCTCCTGGATCAGCCTCGCCGCAGGAAGCCCACTCGACGCGCAGTCCTCCACCAACGGCAGCCGCAGAAACCTCGCCTGCGGCCCCGGAGTCGCCGCTCTCGCGGCCCCGAAGGCGGCCCGCGCATCCTCCAGCGCTTTCACCAGGCCGCGCTCCTCGCCGTCCTCATAACGGTGCACCACCGCGGCGACATCGAGCCCCGGCGCATCGTGCAACGCCTTCACGGTCAGCGCGGTGACCACTTCCCGGGCCTTGCTCTCATCGTCGCCCCGCACCAGCACCGTCGCCCCGCCGGCCGCCGCGACCACCAGTTCGGCGGGGTGCTCAGACACTCTCCACGAGCGCGAGAAACCGGAGAACACCTCGCCCAGCGCCTGATCGATCCACGATTCGGTCACCGACCTGATCAGGTGAGACGCGCCGACGATCTCCTGCCGTTTCCCCGAGGCGAAGATGTAGCGCTGCTTGCCGCCTGTCCTCACTAAAACGACATACACATGGTCTCCCGTTCTGCCGAGTCCCTTCGATAACTACAGATGGACAACGCGCTGACCTGCGACGACACGCGCCACCTGACGACCGTTGAAGCCTCGGCCCAAGAATCGTCGAACGCCCCTCGCGCGAAGCCCTGACCAGGGACAATGCCGTCGTCCATCTGTAGTGAGCGACAGCGGAAAACGCGGAGGATGGAATGCGCATTCGGATCGATGTGGCCACGAGCGCCACAGAACTCCCCTGGGGGAAAGTGCTCAGCCCCGGAAGGTCGCTCCTCTACGACCTGCTCGCCCGCAACGCACCGGCGATCGGCACGCAGTTCCACGAGAAGGGGGCAGGGCCGTACGGCATGGTGCCACTCGGATACAGCGCCCCCATGTTCCCCAAGGCCGAACGGCGGCGAGGGACCTACGCCGTCGGCGGACGAGGCTGGATCGAACTCGCCACTCCGCTTCTCGACGTCGCCGCCGTACTGGCCCAGGGCATCAAACAGCGTGAACTCCTCGACTGGGGCGGGGCGGCTTTCCGGGTGCTCGGCGCGAACCTCATAGAACCCCCCGCATACGCATCGGGACGCGGTCGCTTCCGCACCGGCACACCGGTCGTGATGAAAGGCACAGGTATCGCCGAGTCCGGCGAACGGATCACACGTCAGGCGTGGCTCATGCCCACCGACGCCGAATACCCCGTCTTCCTCCAGCGCAACCTGCAACGGAAAGCCGAAACCCTCGGACTCGACTCCGACGTCACCCTTACAGCGATCACATGGATCGGCTCGAAACGGTCCTTCAGCGTCGGCCACGGCGCCAAACCCGGAGCCCCTATCGAAGCCGAACTCACCGGCCCGCCCCTAACCCTCCAGGCCATCTGGAGCTGGGGCCTCGGCCAGGCAAACGCCGCCGGCTTCGGCTGGATCGCAGGTTAGAAAGCCCACCTGAACAGGGGACCGACACCATCATGGCCCTCCAAGGGCGATCAGTTTCCTCATACCCCCGTTCGACCCCACGCATAAGCCATACGAATGCCACACGGGTGATCCGCTATTATTCATCGCCATACGGATATCGTGCGTTTGACCGCGCATCCGCTGCAGAGGGTAGGGACATACGCGCTCGCATTTCTTGGTGGGGCTCGCTCACCCGAGGACATGACGGCGGAGCAGCTTGTCCAGGCCGCTGAACGCATGACCGAGGATGCCGTGAGCGCTGCCCTCGTGCGTGACACGAAGAGCACAGACGGCTTCTGGCTGAAATCCAGCCTGTCCTTCTTCCCGAATTCCAAAATGAACCACCTGAGCAACCCCAGAAAGGACGACGGCACCATCGCCGCCGCCGTACGGAAGTGGCGCAGCCCTCCGGAACAGGAGAACCGTCCGGGAGTTGAATGCGTGCTCTGCGGCCGTGACTCGGTGGGGTTCTACGGCAAGGTCGACGTACCGCTCGCCGAAAGCAACCTCTACCGCAATAGCACTCCTCGCGGGCAGTGCGGGACGGCGCTGTGCTGGCCGTGCCTCTGCGCTTTTCACGCCCTGCCGTACGGCTGTCGCCTGACGGGCGGGCCGTCGATCGCACTACACAGTTGGGACGAGCGGTTCATGGCGCGGACCGTCTCCCGGCGCGTGGACGAGAACCGCCGGCTCATCGCCCTGGAAAAGCCCAGCGCTCCCTCAAGCAGGACACGGGAGGTTCTGGCGCTCCATGCGCTACGCCGTCACGAGGACCGGCTGACGGCGGGAGTCGAGCTGCTGGTCTTCAGCAACAACAACCGGGGGCAGACGCTTGAGATCCAGTCCATGGAGCAACCGATCGCCGAATGGCTGCGGCGGTCCGCGCGCGTCCCCGAGCGCAGGAGGGGATTCCGGGCGCTCCTGAAAGCGCATGTGAGGGACGGCAGGCCCGGCGTGGTGGGCCTGGCGCGCAATGCCTTCCGTTCACCGGAGCTGATCGTCGGCGCGTGCGGCCGGTACATGGCTTACCGGCCGGGCGACACCAAACGCCGCGAAGACATCGTCGAGTTGGCAGAACTCTGCCTTTCCTTCGTAGTCGAGGTGATGCATGTGAAACAGAGCGAGGTAGATCAGATCAATGCTCTCGGCAGGCAGCTCGCGGCATGGTTCGTCGCCAAGGGGTCAGCCGGAGAGCTGAGAAAGTTCAACGCGACGCTACGCGACGGGCGGCGTATGCGGCATTGGCTGAGGCGCACGAACCTGGACGCGCTTCTGGATCCGAAAAAGCCGGTCGATGGGCCGCTGATCTCGGAAGCCCAGTTCAGGATGCTGTTCGACCCCGAGGAAGAGCAGGCCTGGCTCCATCGCGAGCTGCTCATAGTGGCACTGTCCCAGTATCTGCACGAGCTGGAGTTCGACCCCACCGATCGGGCGGAGGTCGCGGCCGAAATAGCCGATGAAGACGATCACCCCGAGGACAACGAATTCATAGAGGGCGAGGACTAGGACCGTGAGCTACCTGGTGGGAAAAATTGTGCTGGACGTCGTCGCCGGAGCGCCGAACAACGGCCTGAGCGAGGACAACGTGGCGCGTGTCAAGCAGATGCGCATCGGCCGCGCGGTCCATCCGTACATCTCCGCGCAGGCGGTCCGGCGCTGGCTGCGGGACTCCCTGCCCGCCTCCGAGCCGGTGTCTCCGGTCGTGCGTTCCGGCACCGGCCAGAAGCAGCAGGCGTATACGCACGGCCGACCTGACCGCTACATCGACGACGACCTGTTCGGCTACATGGTCGCCGTCAAGGGCGACAAGGCGAAGACGTGCCAACGGGATACGGTTTTCGCGACCGGCACGTTCGTCTCCGTCGCTCCTCGCCGGCCGGAACGCGACTTCGGGACGATGAGCCGGGGATTCGGGGCCGGTGAGAATCCCGTGATCCACGGACACGAGTTCTACAGCGCGGAACTCGCTGCGGATGTGCTGCTGGACATGCCCCGAATCGGGGTGTTCGAGATCGACGGCACCGGCCTGAAGGTGGCGTTGCCGGGACCGACCGCTGCCGAAGTGGAGGCGGACGGCGCCGAGCCCGTGGTGTTCCGGGGATCTTCCGCACTGCGTTTGGACATGGAGGAGAGAAGGCGGCGGGCAGCACTTCTGCTCCACACATTGACAGCCGTACGAGGCGGCGCCAAGCGGTCGATGCACTACGGCGACCGGACTCCCGCCTTGATCCTGCTCGCGCCGGTCAAGGGCGGAATCAATCCCTTCACTCGGATCCTGGGCGTAAGAAATGACCAGACCCAGTTCGATGCCGACGTGCTCCGGGCGGAAATCGAGGCCTGGGGCGATGAACTCGACGGTCCGGTGCTACTCGGCTGGTCCCCCGGTTTTCTCGGGGCACAGCGTGAGAAGGCGGAAACCGCGCTGGCCGATCTTGTCTCCGCGGGTCGCCTGCTGATCGGCCACCCGAGAACCCTGCTCGGCCGGCTGGCCAACGACATCGAGGACGGCGCTCGTGACTCCTGGTTCGAGGACGCCAAGGAATGAGTGGGCACCTGGCACTGGAAATCACCGTGGCCGCGCCGATCGCGTCTTTCCGCAATCCGCTCTACAGCGGCGTGCAGGTGGCGCTGCCCTGCCCTCCGCCTTCGACAGTCGGCGGAATGCTGGCGGCTGCGGCGGGCGATTGGGAGGCCGTCGACCCTGGGTTGAGGTTCGCGATGGCCTTCCATGCCCGGGGCCTGGGAAGCGATCTGGAAACGTACCACCCGCTCGAACACACGGGTAAGAAGGCCGACCCGACACCTCGTGAACGCCAGTTCCTGGCCGACGTCACCCTCACCGTCTGGCTCACCGACGACATCTCGCTGTGGGAACGACGAATGCGCAGGCCGGTATGGCCCTTGCGGCTGGGCCGCAGCCAGGATCTGGCCGCGGCGACAACGCGCCGGGTAACTCTGCGCGACTCCCCCGGAATCCAACGCCGTGCGCTGCTACCGGAAACCGCACCCGGCCGGGGCACCCTGCTCCGGCTTCCCACCGCGATTTCGCTGGATCGGGGGCGCACACGTTGGTACGGCTACCGCTTCGACACCTCCGGTCAAAGCGATGTGCGGATAGTCGGCGAACGGACCACCGAAGACGGCCAGGCCGTCGTGATGCTGCCGCCTGTACACCCTTCAGGAGCCTGAACCATGCGCTTGCCGACGGTACTCGCCAAAAGCAGACCTCGGGAAAACCTGACGTCGCACTTGGCCGCCACGCTGGCAGGTGCGATGGACCTGTGTCGCCGGGTGGGGCGGATAGCGCCGACAGAGTCGGTGACGGGAGACCGGTTCTGGCCTGCCGTGTGTTTGGCGGCCCTCTGCCATGACGCCGGAAAAACCGTGGACGGGTTCCAGGCCATGCTCAGGGGCCGTATCAGGTCGTGGGGAGAAAGGCACGAGGTCGTTTCACTGGGCTTCCTTCCCGGCTTGATCACTGACGAGAAACTCCTGCTCTGGGTGGCAGCCGGAGTCGCCACCCACCACCGCTCCCTGGACGGCGACCGGAGATCGCTCATGGCGATGTACGGCGGTGCCGACGAGACCGAGTGGCGCCAACGCCTCGAACCGCTGCCCGCGGAAGTCGCCGACGAGTTGAGCGCGTGGTTGAGCGCCACCGCCGCGCAGGCGAACCTGCCGATCGTTGTTTCCCCCGAATCTCGTCACGATGTGCTGGCAGAAGCCCTCCGCGTATTCGACCTGCTGATCGACAAGTGGGAATTTCGCGTGGAGCGCGACGAGGGACTCACCGCCGTACTGCTCCAAGGCGCTGTCACCCTGTCCGACCATTTGTCGTCCGCGCACGGCGTACTACACATGCGGCAACCGCTCGACGAGGATTTCCGCTCGCTGCTGGTCAGAACGTTCGCCGCGAAGGGGCGCATCATCAGGCCCCACCAAGATGCGGCCGGGGCTGTGGACGGGCACCTGATCCTGCGTGCCCCCACCGGCTCAGGAAAAACGGAAGCGGGCTTGCTCTGGGCGGCAACCCAGGTCTCGGCAGTCGCAACGAAAACCGGTGGAGTGCCCAGGGTGTTTCTCACCTTGCCGTACCTCGCGTCCATCAACGCCATGGCGGAGCGACTCGGCCGCCTACTCGGCGATGACACGCTCATCGGTGTCGCCCATTCGCGGGCCGCCTCCTACCACCTGTCGAAAGCCATCTGCCCCGACGATGACGACGGACAGGCGGAGGCCGCGACAAAGGCGGTGTCGCGGGCACACGCGACCCGCTTGTTCCGGGAGACGGTGCGGGTCGGCACGCCGTACCAGATCTTGCGGGGAGTGCTGGCGGGACCGGCACATTCGAGCATTCTGATCGACAGCGCGAACTCAGTGTTCATCCTGGACGAGCTGCACGCCTATGACCCGCGGCGGCTCGGCTACATTCTCGCCGCGGCCCGGCTGTGGGAACGGCTGGGAGGACGCATTGCGGTGCTGTCGGCCACCCTCCCCGATGCGCTGGCCAACCTATTCACAGACACCCTCGACCAACCGGTCCACACTGTTGAGGCGGACACCACAGGTGCCCGGCTACGGCATCGCCTCGGTCTCCGTAACCGGCACTTGACCGATCCCGCCTCCATCACCGAGATGAAGGAGCGTCTGGCGCGGGGCGAATCAGTGCTCGTCATCGCCAACAACGTCGCCGACGCCCAGCATCTGTTCGCAGAACTCTCGCCACAGGTGGAACACAGGTTCCTGCTGCACTCACGGTTCAGGCGCATGGACCGAGCCAAGATCGAACGTCTGATCAACGACCACTTCGGTGTGGACGGATCGCGGCAGGCCGGACTGCTGGTCGCGACCCAGGTCGTCGAAGTAAGCCTCGACGTCGACTTCGACTGCCTGTTCACCTCTGCGGCACCGCTCGAAGCGCTCATCCAACGCTTCGGACGGGTCAACCGCATAGGGGCGAGGCCCGCCGCCGATGTCCTCGTCCACACCCCGAGATACGCTCCAAGACGCCGCGGCGGTGAAGACTACGCCGACGGCGTTTACCCCCAACTGCCCGTCCAGACGGGCGCGAGCGTTCTTTCCCGCCACGATGGCGAAGCCATCGACGAAGCGCATGCCACAGCGTGGCTCGACGAGGTGTACGGCACGGCCTGGGGTCTGGCCTGGCGCGAGGACGTGCTGAAACACCGCCAGACATTCGACGAGGCGTTCCTGCGATTCGCCCACCCCTATGCCGGACGCAGCGATCTCACCGAACGTTTCGACGAACTGTTCGACGGCACCGAGGCGATCCTCGTCCAAGACCGCGACGCCTACATCAAGGCGCTGGACCAAGGCGGAGACGACAAGGCCGCCGGCCAACTGCTCGGTGAGCGCTATCTGCTGCCTTTGCCGTACTGGAGCACTCCCCTGACCACGTGGGAAAAGCGGCTGGGGGTGCGGATCGTCGAAGCGGACTACGACAAGACCTTGGGACTGGGTGAGATCCGCGGACCGGCGGCTCACGTCTATCAGGCAGGTGAAGTGCTGTGATCGAGGCGGACGACATCGGCGGGGTGCATGTCAAGTATCTGCACCATTGCCCGCGCCAGCTCTGGCTCTACTCCCGAGGGTTTCGCCCCGAACACCTCAGCGCGACGGTGCAGATCGGCGAGGCCACCCATGAAACCTCCTACACCCGCAGCTCCCCCATCGATCTCGGTGCCGCACAACTCGACCACCTCGACGGTGAAACCTGGGTCCACGAAGTCAAATCCTCGTCCAAGCCCAGTCGCGCTGACGAAGCGCAAGCCATGCATTACTGCTACCGCCTGCACGCCGTCGGTGTACAGGCGAAAGGCGGAATCCTTCACTACCCGAAGACCCGGCGAACCAAGCGCCTGCCGTACACGCCGCAAGCGGCGGTCCAGGCGGAAAACGACATCGCCGACGTCCTCGGCGTCATAACCGCCCCCGCCTCCCCTCCCCGACTTCCCCAAAGCCGATGTCGCGGCTGCTCATACTTCGACTACTGCTGGAGCGACTAAATGCCTTCCGCCAGTCGCACATATTGGCTCACCACGCCGTGCCGCATCCGGCGCAAAGACCAGTCTCTCGTCATCGAACGCGCCGACGGGACCCCCGTGCGCATCCCCATCACCGACGTGCGCGACATCGTGGCCTGCGAACCCGTCGACGTGAACACCTCCGTGACCAGTCTCCTCAACAAACACCGAGTCTCCGTTCACCTTCTCAGCGAATACGGTGACTACGCCGGATCCCTGCTGACCTCCGAAACCAGCACCTCCGGCCAGACCGTCGTCGCCCAAGCGGGCCTCGCCACCGATCACCTGGCATCGATGAACATCGCCCGCTCCATGGTTCTCAGCGCGGCAGCCAACATTCGCCGTGTCATCGACCGCAAACTGCTGAGCCGACCTCTCACCGTCCTCGAAACGTCAGCCGCTGACGCCGCCACCAAAGCACAACTCATGAGCGCCGAAGGAACGTTCCGCCAATCGGCCTGGGCCGTACTCGACACCCGTCTCCCCGACTGGCTTCAACTCCACGGCCGCAGCCGACGACCACCCCGCAACGCCGGCAACGCCTTCATCAGCTACGTCAACGGCATAATCTACGCCCGGCTCCTCACCTCAGTGCGGCTCACACCCCTCCACAGCGGAATAGCATTTCTCCACAGCACCATGGAACGACACCGTCACTCCCTCGTGCTCGACCTCGCCGAAATGTTCAAACCCCTATTCGCCGAACGACTTCTCCTTCGCCTCGCAGGCCGCGGCCAACTCAAACCCGGCCACTTCAACATCAAAGTCAACCAGGCCATGCTGAGCGACACCGGACGCAAACTCGTCGTCCAAACCGTCCGCGACGAACTCGCCGTCACCATCAACCACCGATCACTCGGCCGCAGCGTCGCCTACGACGAACTGCTATACCTCGAAGCGCTCAGTCTCACCCGCACCTGCCTCGAAGGCGCCCCGTACAAGCCCTTCCGAATCTGGTGGTGAACGCGACGTGTACGTCGTCGTGGTCTACGACACCCTCGCCAAACGCAATGCCCAAATACTCCGCCTATGCCGCCAATACCTCCACCACGTGCAACGCAGCGTCTTCGAAGGCCCCCTCAGCGCCGCACAACTCCGCCGCTTCCAACACAAGGTGGAATCCGTCATCGACCCCGGCTACGACAGCGTCCTCGTCTTCACCTTCCCCCGGGCACAACCCCTCAGCGCCACGAATGGGGCATCGGACAGCCCGCCCCCAGCGACATCCTCTGAGGCCCGCGATCCGGATGGTCGGCGAGTGAAAGTCGCAGCAGACCTCCGGGGTGATCTGCGCCGCCAGAGGTCTGCTGCCCAGCGAGTCGAGAACAGTGGGGATCCCTTTGAACAGGGGCTTTACCCTGGGGTCCTGATCACCCCAGGGGGTGACAAGTATCCGCTGACGCAACCGGCCGGAAATACGATTACAGCCTGATCAGCCGCCATGCCCAAAGGTGGCCGCCAGGCTGAACCACGTACAGGCACAGCCGTTCCGGGCCATGCCGAGAGGGGTTTCACGGACGCGTCAGACCGGCGTCATGGGGCCGGACAGCATCGCGTCGTGGGGGTGGATTGCAGCAGACCTCCCGGGGTGAATGCACTACCGGAGGTTCACTGCAAAACACCGCCGAATCCCAGGCTCTACCGGGCTTGCGAGCTGGGGCTTTACCATGGGGTCTTCATCGCCCCTGAGAGGGGTCGCAACACAATGAGCCCAACCCGCAGAGCAACCCCATGGATGGTCTTCATCGCCCCTGAGAGGGGTCGCAACCCGTA
>NZ_FNCN01000006.1:23394-26305 GCF_900100605.1 Sinosporangium album
CATCGCCCCTGAGAGGGGTCGCAACCGGCACCCTTGTCCTTAGGGCCCGGGTAGAGAATGCGGGTCTTCATCGCCCCTGAGAGGGGTCGCAACACGGTGTCGCAGCCCGGCCGGGGCGCGGCCGTGGTGGTCTTCATCGCCCCTGAGAGGGGTCGCAACAGCAACTTCCGTGCCGTGGACGGATGGACTTCACCTGCCGATTCTTTGACCAGCCGTCACAGCGACAGGCGTCGAACCATCTTCCACCGATATCCGTCGTCGCGATTGAGCTCAATCAGAGTGATCTCCTTTAATGTCACCGGGATCACCTTCTGATATGTTCGCAAATTTTGTTCGATGGACGCGAGAGGGGTGCCTGACTTGTTGGCATAAGCCAGAGAAACGTGCGGCCAGAAGTCATCAGATTCGGGAACATGCCCCCAGACGTTCCTTATACCGCCACGAACTGCCGCACGAGCTTCCGCCAGTCCCTTCAACGGGTTGGCCGGCAGAAAAACACCTTCAATTCCCACGACCAGTGGGCCGAGGGTGATACCAATCGGCCCCACATTCCTGACCTGCTCGGTAACCTCGTCCACAATCGCAGCCAACTCATCAGGGGCCACCTCATCCGCGAAGCCAACCCCTTGCGTGGTCATGTGAAGCCATGGTATTGAGACAGGGTCGAGGACCCCAGTGGCGAGAAGTGAAGACTGGATTTCCTGCACGATGTCGTGGAGTTCCGGCTGGCCGTCCAGCAGGAAATGCCAGGTATAAAAACGACGGCCAGGCCGCCAGCCGGGGCGCCACCACCAGTGGTCACGCGTCTCGGTTGCAGTTTCCATCTGCCTACCCTTTCACACAAGCCGTCTGCTCGCGAAAGGCACTTAACATTACCCCGAGCTGGTGAGGCCCATTCGCTTACGCTCACCTTGACCAGTGTGCCATTTGGGCCGCGCCCATATCTACGCTCCAGGTTCTTGGCCATCTTGGCCTCCACCGCACCGTCCAGATCGACGCCGGACATTTCGGCGATAATCGCGAGAAACAGCAATACGCCAGCGAGTTCTTCGCCCAGGGAGTCCGGGTGTTTGCGTGCCGCCTCGACGTGGGCATGGGTCGTCGGGGTTGCCGACGGCTCCGGAGGCCTCGTGGCCCTGGGATCGCAGCACCAGGACGCGACGTGGCATGTGGCCAGGTACTGCTCGTGTGGGCAGTGCCTGTTGATTCCGCACAACCGAACTGGGAATACCGGGAATGCCTCACGCCGGACAGGCGGGGAAGACCCGCTGCAGCCGTTCAGCCATAATGGTTTTCGCGAGAAGTTGGCCAAGGGAGCCGGGGAGGCTCTGTGTGAATTGTGACTTCGTTGCCCTATCTGTCGCCGCGACCTGACGGGCAGACGGACGCGTGGCGGGAGGAGGCGGCCCAGGCCGGCCGCATGGGCGCTCAATTGATCCGAGAGGTCGGTTCAGCGGTGCCGCCACCGAATGTGGCTGCGATGTTGGGGCTGAACCCAGGCACCAAGGCCATCGTGCGACGCCGGACCATGGTGCTCGACGGCAAGCCAGCCGAGCTCACTGACTCTTGGTATCCGATATCGGTCGCGGACGGGACCGCCCTCGCGGTACCACGAAAGATCAAGGGTGGTGCGGTCACCCTGCTCCAGCCTCGGCTACACGGTCAATGAGGCTCTGGAGGAGATCGCGTTCCGCCCTGCCGCCGCAGCTGAAGCCACCGAGTTGGGGGTGGAGGAGCGAACCCCTGTGATTGCGCTCTCTCGAACCTGCTTGAGTGCTGACGAAATACCGTTCGAAGCATCGGTGATGGTGATGATCGCAGAGGGACGGCTCCTGCGCTACCGACTGGTTACGGGGTAATCGATGGCACATCGGGCTGACGAGCGCCCGCCGTACAGCGTGATGGCGGCGGCATTGCGGGCACGGATCATGGCAGGCGACGTCCTCCCTGGCACACAACTGCCGCCGACGGCACAGCTTGTGGAAGAGTTCGGCGTTTCCAACACGACGGTTCAGAAGGCCCTTGCCGTGCTCAAGGGCGAGGGGTATCTCACAAGTCGTCAGGGCAAGGGCGTGTTCGTGCGCGACCGCCAGCCGCACCGAGTCCAGGTGGGAATCTACTCGCCACCGTCGCCGGGTGGTTATTCTCATGAACTACTAGAGGTCGGCGAGGTTCTGCCCCCGACCGAGGTGGCCAAGGCGCTCAGGATCGAGCCTGACGGTTCCCGCGTGCTTCTTCGCCGACGCCTGCTGAGGCATAGTGGCCGTCCCGTAGAGATTGCGCGGTCGTATTACCCTCTGGAGCTCGTGGATGGCACGGACCTGGCGGAGCCTCATCGGGTTCGTGGTGGCGCGTCCCGTGTACTTGAGGAGCGCGGTTATCCCCCACGTCACTTCGTGGATGCCGTGTCGGCAAGGATGCCGACTGCGGAAGAGGCTGACCTGCTTGCTCTTCCAGATGTGCCGATCATCCGGCAGTTCCGCGTGGCCTACTCCGGCAATGGCCACCCCGTTGAGGTATCGGAGCTGGTGAAAGGCGCTCACGCGTACGAGTTGCTGTACCACGTGTCGGTCTGACAACAGGATCCTGGATGCCCGACAGCTGCCCCGCCCCCAACTTGTATACTTATCGCGATATTCATTAAGGTTTTCTGGGTTTCAGAGGTGTATCTGGCCGATCTCGCGGAGCGGGACGGCATAGGGTGGAGGCAGTGGATTGCAGCAGACCTCCCGGGGAGAATGCACTACCGGAGGTTCACTGCAAAGCGCCGCCGAATCCCGGACTCTACAGGGCTTGTGAGCTGGGCCTTTACTGTGGGGTTCTCATAGCCCCTGAGAGGGGTCACAACCCCGTTAGGGGCGAACCGGATGTCAGAAGCGTTGGAGTTCTCATAGCCCCTGAGAGGGGTCAC
>NZ_FNCN01000006.1:26475-300439 GCF_900100605.1 Sinosporangium album
GTTCTCATAGCCCCTGAGAGGGGTCACAACCTGACCGCCCGAGGTCTGCTGGCCGACCTCCTCAGCCGGTTCTCATAGCCCCTGAGAGGGGTCACAACACCCGATCCACACCCGGCAGCGTGCGGACGGATGAGCCGGTTCTCATAGCCCCTGAGAGGGGTCACAACGCAACCCCCGGCATCAGACTTCCAATCCGACGGCCGGGGGTTCGAATCCCTCAGGGCAACCGCGGTCAGTAGATGATCGACACGATCTGGCAGGCGGCTTCGGCCAGGTCGTGGTCGCCGTCGATGCGGGCGTGGGCGAGGGCGGTGTCGGGTTGGATGCCGCGGGTGCAGAGGCGCCAGGCGGTCTCGGCGTCCAGGTGGACGATGGTGGCGGGGTGTCCGGTGGCCGGCTCGGCCAGTGACCAGTGGTGCGGGGTGGCGGTGGCTGTCCAGGTGCCGCCGGCCGGGCCGTCGATGTGCACTTGGATCTGTGTGCCGACGGGTGCGGCGATTTCGCGCAGGGTGTGGGGCAGGGCCCGCAGGAAGGTGTCCAAGACCACGGGCAGGAAGCGCGGGTCGGGGTCGGTGTCTTGGCCGATGGCGTGGCGGATCTGCTGGCGATGGGTCCAGAATTCGGTGAGGTCGCGGGCGCTGTCGAGCCACATCGGCGCCGGGTCGACGCCGGCCCAGGATACGCCCAGTGACGGGGAGTGGAGGTTGGTGGCTTCGAAGTGCCGGGCGATCTGTCCGCCGATGAGGTCGAGGGTGTCGGTGAGCGCCGCGGGGCTCACCCGGACGTAGGCGTCTACCCATTCGTGGTTGATGCGGTGGATGAACGCCTCCAGGCTCTCGCCTGGGGCGAAGGCGGGCCCGTCCCTGTGGCCGTCGCGGTCTCGGGCGAGGCGTCCGTAGAAGTCTCCCAGGAGGTGCGCGGCGAGATCACGCACGGTCCAGCCCGGCACCGCTTCTTTGCCCCAGTCGGCGGGCGTCAGGCCGCGCAGTGTGGCCATCAGCGCGGCGTGTTCGGGGGCGAACAGAGGGCGGACGTCGATCGGTGGACCGAGCCAGGTATGGCTCGGTCCGTCATCGAGTTGGGAGTTCATGGACCGAAGCCTGCCAGCCGAATGCCCCGATGACTACCTGAATATCCGGCTCAAGGGCGATCGTGTGGCGAGTCGGCCTGAACCCCTCGGTGCGGGGCCTGGAGGATTTGTTCGTCTAGGCCAAGGCTGTGGGGATGCGGTCGAGGACGGGGTAGGGCAGGAGGCCGTAGGCGTAGAAGTCGACGGCGGCTGCGCCGGAGGCGCGGGCGGCGCGGACTTTGGCGGCGAGGCGGTCGGGGGTGTCGGTGTCGGGGAGGCCGGGGCGGAGGACTACGCGGACTTCGCGTTCTTTGCCGACGGAGCGGACGTAGGCGCCGATGTCATCGGCGACGCGGGCGGGGTCGCGGGCGTAGGCGAGGGCGCTGAAGGAGGGGACGAGGTCGCCGAGGGCGATGAGGTCGATGCCGAGTTGCCAGGCGTCGTGGGCGGCGAGGCCGGGTGAGGGGAGGCCGTCGGAGTAGCCTTTGCAGGCTCCGCTGGCGTCCATGTAGACGAGTTTGGAGCCTTCGGCGGTGACGGCTGCGGAGACGTCGGCGACGAGGGAGGTGACGGTTTCTGAGCGGGCGCGAGCGTAGGCGACGACGTCGGGGCCGGCGTAGGCGGTGAGGGCGGCGCGGGTGACTTCGCCTTGGGATGGGGGGTCGCCGTCGAGGACGGCGCCAGCGATGCGGGCGCATTCTTCGCGAGCGACTTCGGCGTTGACGCCGAGGTCGGTGGCGCGGCGCATGCAGTGGTCGCAGAAGCAGAGGCTGAGGAGGAAGGCGTCCATGGGGCCGAGGCCGACGAAGCAGCGTTCGTGGTGGTAGCCGTGGCCGAAGGTGCCGAAGTGGAGGGCTTCGGCGACGACGCTGTCGACTCCTTGGCGGGCGACGGCGCGGGCGAGGGCGACGGCGTAGAGCCGTACGTCGGGGTGGGCGGGGCACAGGTCGGCGGGTGAGCCGCGGTCGCCGAAGCAGTTGCGCACGGTGACGTCGGGGTTGGCGAGGCCGAGTGTGGTGTTGTGGAGGAAGACGGTCCAGCCGTGGAGGCCCATGCCGCGTTCGGCGGTGGCGTGGCGGAGGGCGGTGAGGGGTTCGTCGGCGGCGCCGGGCTGCACCGGGGGGACGAGGCGGAGGTCGTCGAAGAGGTCGGCGGGCGGGGTGAAGTGGACGCCGTCGACGCGGAGGGTGAGGCGGGAGGGACTGTGGGGGGTGACGTCGCGGGCGCGGTGGTAGGCGGCGGCGATGGTCACCGAGGCGACGTTGTAGCCGGCCAGCCGGTCGAGCACCTTGTCCAGTCCTTCGCCGCGCACATCCTCGACGAAGACGTATACCGAACTGTCCACAGTCGTCGCCCTTCAACTTCGGAGGCCGTCTAGGGCCATGGTGGGGCCCCGGTGGGGCCCGTTGTGGGTTCCGTCCGCGATGTGTGCTCCGCCGTGTAGCTTGCCTTGCAGCAGCCGTACGGCTTGCGCCCGTTTCGCGGACTCTCGGGGACCGCGTGTTCCCGAGGCGTGGTTTCGGCGGCCGGGGCCGGCCGAGGGGTGGTTCCGGGGGAGGATGCCCGTCGTGTTGAGGGTAGGCCTTGGTGGGCGTCGTGCCCTCGCCGGTCCTGGTTCCTCGTGTGCTGTCCGTGTGTGTTCACGGTACGGCTGTCGCCGGACAGTCTCTTCCCGAACACGGGGAGTATCGGGCATATTCGCGCCGCCGTACAACGCGAACGGGGAAAACCCTGCGAAGGCGGCTGGGCGGGGGCCCGTGAGGAGGTGTGGGGACGGCTCAGGTCCGGTGGTCGGCCGGTGGCGGCTTGGTGGTCTCTGGGCGCGACGCCGTTCGCTGGCCCGTCCGCCCGGTGCGGCACCCGTATCTCTCCCTCAAGCACCCATTCAAGGACATCATGACCCTATCGGTCCTTGGGCAGTCAGGAGGACACAGCGCGAGATCGATCAGCTAAGAGCCTGCGGGTCGCTCGAACACGTGGAGTGCGTTCATTTCCGTGCATATGCCACCGATCCGGTGCCTGATAGGCCGCGCGCCGAGCAGGTCTCGGGTGCGTTCGCGGGCGAGGTTCCATTCGGCCCAGCCGTCGGGTGTGCTCAGCCGCGCGTCGACGGTCGCAAGGGCGCAGGTCCTAGGCGGCGGTCGGCGGACAGTCGGGCGCGTACGGCGAGGGCGATCGTGTGGTCGTCTTCGACGACGAGGACGTGGCGGCGGCCGGCGGTCACGGGGGAAGCCTTGGAGGCCAGTGTGCAAATAATCAGCGGAAAAATGTGCACTTATCGTGCAGAGGCGGATTCAGGCCCGGCTCATCCCGATAAAGGTTACGGGTAGCCCTGTATCCCAGTAAGTGGCTATGTTGCTATGCGCCCACTGGTGACGACGGGGAGTGTTCCATGATCGGCCAACGCCACCTGGCCGGAAGATATCGGCTGCTCAACCCCTTGGGCGAAGGCACCACGGGCACGATCTGGCTGGCCTCCGACGACACGTTGCGGCGCGACGTGGCCATCAGAGAGGTACGGCTGCCGCCCTCCGTCACACCCGCGCGCCTCGCGGAGATCCGCGAGGCGACGCTGCGCGAGGCCAACGTGGCCGGCAGGCTGCGGCATCCGTCCATCGCGACCGTCCACGACGTGATCGTCGAGGAGGGCCGGCCGTGGCTCGTGATGGAGCTGCTGGCGGGCGACGCGCTGAACCAGGTCGTCGCGCGCGGCGGACCGCTGCCGCCGCACCAGGTGGCCCGGGTGGGCGTCGGAGTGGCGGGCGCACTGGCCGCCGCGCACGCGGCGGGGATCACGCATCGCGATGTGAAGCCCGGCAATGTCATCCTCACGCGGACGGGCCGCGCCGTACTCACCGATTTCGGGCTTGCGGTCGTCGAGGGCGAGGTCGCGGGAGACCGTACGGCGCACCTGGTGGGGGCGCCGAGCTACATCGCGCCCGAGCGGCTCCGGGGAGACGGAGACGGGCCCGCGGCGGACGTGTGGGCTCTCGGCGCGACGCTGTACTACGCGGTCGAAGGCGTCGATCCGTTCCCCGGTGAGAGACCGGTCGACGTCATCAACCGGGTGCTCGCCGGTGGACTGCGCCCGCCGGAGCGGGCGGGATCTCTGTCGCCTCTGCTGACCCGCATGCTGAACCCGCACCCGGCGAACCGCCCTAGACCTGGCGAGGTCGCCGAGGCGCTGAGTGAACCGGCCCTCGGCCGTACGCCCAAGAAAGAGACAGAGAGAGAAGAGACGGGGAGCGCGAAACCAGCGCGGCCGAAGGGCGTCCCCCGGAAACGGCGGGACACGCGTAAAGGCCGCGCCGCCCTCTGGGCCGTGCTGCAGGTCGGCACGGTGGCCGCGGTGGTGGCGGCGACGGCATTCACCGTCAACGTGGCCGAGGCCATGAAAGAGCCCGAACCCACCCCCACCCCGACGAAACTTAGCGAAAGCCCAGGCGGATTCGCCGTGCCCCTGGACATCTGCCCGCTGGTGGGGGCCGAACGGCTGCGCGAGCTGGTGCCCGAGGTGAAGCTCCCCGGCAAGCCCACCAACTCGGGAGGGTGCTCCTGGGTGTCCGACGGCAAGGGGGTGAGCGTTCACCTCATCGGCCAGGAGAAGCAGTGGGGCACGAGCCCCCGGTCGGCCCACGAGCGCTTCATCAACCTCCGCAACTCCACCATCCCCGCCGGCGACGTCTTCTGGAGCTGGTCGGAGATCAAGGCCAAGGGCCGGTCCGCCCGCGTCACCGCTCCCCGCCTGGTGCGCGGCATCGGGGAGGAGGCGTTCATCTACGACACCTATGCGAACCGGACGAGCGACAACCTTGAGCAGAGCACCGTCGCGCTGCGCGTGGACAATCTCGTCCTGGAAGTCAACTATGCCGTGGTCGACGGAGAGAAGGACGCCGCGGCCATCCAACGGGGCGCGCAGACGATCGCGACACTGGTCGCGTCCGCGCTGACGGCACGACCGACAGGGTGAACACCATGGACCAGAACCAGCCCGGCACGCCGCCGCGGGCGGGAAACCACGGCCCCACCGGGGCCGAGCCTCCGCTGGGCGCGCCACCCGCCGGTGAGGCGCCGAGCGCCTGGCAGCCGCCGCCCATGCCGTCCGGCGCGGCGCCCATGCCGTCCGGCGCGGCGCCCACACCCCCCGGCCCGGCGCCGATGCTGGGCTCCGTGCAGCCCGGCGCCATGCCGTACCCGTCCGGCCCACCTGGACACGTGCCCTCCACGGCCGGGCCATCGCCGATGCCCGGCCCGATGCCCTTTCAGACCGGGCCGCCGACCACCATGCCGTCCAGCGCCACGCCACCCGGGCTGATACCGTCCAGCGCCACGCCACCTGGCTCCATGCCGTACACGTCGGCGCCTTCCGGGCATGCGCCGTCACCGGCCATGCCGTCCGGGCCCATGCCGTCCGGGCCCATGCCGCCCGGGCCCATGCCGCCCGGGCCCATGCCGTACGCGTCCGCGCCGCCCGCGGGGCCGCCGCCCCTAGCGGGCGCGCCGGGCGCGCCGCTGCCGTACCAGGCCACCTCCCCGTACGGCCCACAGCCTGGAAACACTGCCGCCCCCCTGTCGCCGACCGCTCACCTCACCCCTCCGGCGACGCCCTCGCCGACCTCATCGATGACCTCGTCCACAGCCTCGTCGCCGACCTCACCGACGTTCCCACCCACGGCCTCACCCTCGCAGGCCGGCACGCCCACACGCCCCTCCGCGGGCCCGCAGACGGCCCCGACCGCCCCATCGGGCGGCGCGGCGGCCACGGACCCACGCGACCGGAAAGGCGTGCTCGTGCCGCGCTCGATCGTGGCGCTCACCGGCGTGTTGATCGTGGGCATGGCCGCCGCCATCGGCGTGCTGCTCGCGCCCTCCTTCCGCGGCGACCCGAAGGCCGGGGCGGCACCCACCCCTTCGGCGTCGCCGGGCGGGAAGGAGAAGGGCCGTTTCGCCGCCGAGCCGCCGCGCGCGTGCAGCCTGCTCGACGACAAGCAGCTCGCCGACCTCATCGCGAACTACCGGGTGTCCGAGGTCAGCAAGGGCGAATGCAACTGGCTGAACATCTCCGACTGGACCAAGCCGAGCACCGCGAAGTACGACCTGCGCGTGCGGCTGGTCACGCAGAAGCCCGACGGCTTCGAAGTGAACAAGGCGCGCGAGTTCTTCACGGGCCGCAGGGGCGACGTCGCCCGCACCGCCTCGACCCCGCCCCCGAACGGACCCCGCGACCTGCGGAATCTCGGGGAGGAGGCGTTCATGGTGGGGACGTACAGCAAGTTCAACCTGTACGGAGGCTCCTACAAGGTCGCCGTCCACTTCCGGACCAGCAACCTCAACGCCGAGGTCCAGTTCGAGCAGGGCGGTGTGAAGGAGGACAAGGACGGCCGGATCGCCACCGGCGCGGAGAAGGTCGCCCGCCTCATCGCGGACGCGCTGAAGAACTGACATGGCGACCGGAATGACGTGGCTGGCCCACCGCTACCGCCTTCTCGACACGCTCGGGGCGGGCGGTATGGGTGTGGTCTGGCTGGCTAGGGATGAGATGCTCGGGCGGGACGTCGCCGTCAAGGAGGTGCGGTTCACCTCGAACCTGCCCGAGTCCGCGCGGGCGGAGCTGCGCGAGCGCACGCTGCGCGAGGCGAGGGCGGCGGCCGGGCTGGCACATCCGGCGATCGTGGCGGTGCATGACGTCATCGACCAGGACGAGCGGCCGTGGATCGTGATGGACCTCGTGTCCGGCCGGTCGATGGAGCAGGTCGTACGGCACGGCGGGCCGCTGCCGGCGCGGCGGGTGGCCGCGGTGGGCGTCGGCGTACTGGACGCGCTGTCCCTCGCGCACGGCCGCGGGGTGCTGCATCGGGACGTCAAGCCGGCGAACATCATGCTGGCCGACGACGGGCGGGCGCTGCTGACCGACTTCGGGATCGCGGTGCAGGAGGGCGACCCGGCGATCACGTCGTCGGACCAGCTCGTGGGGTCGCCGGGTTACATGGCTCCGGAGCGGCTGCGGGGCGAGGGCGACGGCCCGTCGGCGGACCTGTGGTCGCTGGCGGCGGCGCTGTTCGCCGCGGTCGAAGGACGCGGACCGTTCCAGCGTGACACGCCGATGGCGGCGCTCGGCGCGGTGCTCACGCAGTCGCCGCCCTACCCGGAGCGGGCCGGCGACCTGGCTCCCGTACTGCTCGCCATGCTGGCGAAGGATCCGCGCGAGCGCCTCTCGGCGGCGGCGTTCCGCGCCGCGCTGGACCGCGCGGCCCGCGGTCTTCCCGCCGAGGCGGAACCGTACGCGCCGCCGCGGACACCGGGGACTCCGCCGACGCGCCGGCGCCTGGGGCCGCTGCTCGCGGGGGGCGCGGCGCTGGCCGTGGCCGGCGGTACGGCTGCCGCCGTACTCCTGACCCGCGAGCCCCCGGCCGCCTCCGCACCGGCCGCCTCCCCCAGTGCCGTGCCCGCCTCGGCCGCGGGCCGGTTCCCCACGCCCTCCGAGCCGTGCGGCCTCCTGGACACGGCCCAGGCGCGCACGGTCGCCCCGGGAGCGGAGGCCGAGGACGGCGAAGGGGCCACCGACAAGCGCCCGTATTGCCTGTGGAGCGCGGCGACGGGCACGCGGAAGCTGCGGGTGAAGGTAGATCACCACGCGGCGGCCCGGGGCCGCACCGCGCCGGAGATGGCGCAGGCGTTCTTCGCGCAGTCCAGGCGGCAGGTCACTGGCGATGTGGGCGCGGGGATGTTCGGCGAGACGCTCCCTATCCGGGACGTGGGGAGGCTCGGTGAGGAGTCGTTCGCGTTCGACGTGCGAGGCACCATGGGCACCTCCTCCCATGTCGCCTTCCGATCGAGCAACGTGATCATCGAGGTGGAGGTCTCCGAGGACGACAAGCGGCCGCTCGCCCGGATGCGCGACGACGCGGTGCGCATGGCGCGTGCGGTGGCGCGGAGGCTGGACGCCCGTGGCTGACCCGCGGCTGCTCGGAGGCAGATACCGGCTGCTCAGCCGGGTGGATCAGGCGGGCACCACCTGGCAGGCGCGCGACGAGCGGGCCCAGCGGGACGTCACCGTGGCCGACGCGCGGCAGCCGCTCCCCCGCCTGTCTCCCGAGCTGCGGCACCCCTCGGTCGTGGCGGTGCTGGACGTGGTGCCGGGGGACGGCCGGGCGTGGGTGGTGACCGAGCCGGTCCCCGGGCACCCGCTGGCGCGCGTCGTGCGCTCGGAGGGGCCGCTCGGGGTGGAGGCCGCCGCCCGGCTGGGCCTGGATCTCCTCGGCGCGCTGGAGGCGGCGCACCGGGCCGGAGTGTGGCTGCTCGTCGGCCCCGACACCGTCACCGTGACGCCGGACGGCTGGGCCGTGGTGACGTGGTTCGCCGCCTCGCCGCGGCACGGGTGGCGTGACCTCGCGGAGGTGCTGTCGCTCGCGTCGGGGGTGTCCGAGGGCCCCCTGGCGGCGCTGGTGGGGAGGCTGATCTCCGAGCCCGGCCTGGCGCCCGACGTGGTGCGGGGCGAGCTGGACAGGCTGCTGCCGCGCCGGCATCCCGTACGGCGTAAGCCGGTCATGTGGGCTTCTGCCGTACTCGCGGTGCTTGTCGCGGGGGTGGGCGTCGGGGTCGCCCTGCTCCCGGGGGACGACGCGCCGCGGAAGCCGCAGGCGGCGGCGTCGAGCACGGCATCGGGCTATGTGGACCCGCCGCCGTTCGCGACGCGCCCCGACCCGTGCACGCTGCTGAGCCCGGTGCAGCTTGAGGAATTGGACGTGGAGACCGTGTCCGACAATACGGTCGGGAGCGAGGAATGCGTCTTCGGCCACCACAGCCGGTTCGCCCATGCCCCAAGATCGATGCAGTTCCTGCTCACCGTCAAGGTGAAGCGGTATTCCGATGCCGATCAGGCCCATAAGGCGCTGTTCGAGCTGACCGAGCAGACCACGCGGGGCGCCGGCACCGGCGAAGGTGTGACCCGCACCAAGCCGCGTCCGGTGACGGGTGTGGGCGGCGAGGCCGTCGCGGGCGAGGTCATCATGACCGGGAGCTTCGGCGCGTCGGTGATCACTCGGGTGGGTAATCTCATGGTCACCGCGCAGTACGGCCGGGGCTCGGACATCGACACCGGCGACCGGGCGGCGCAAGGCGCGATGAAGGCGGCGGGATGGCTGGTGGAGAGCCTGCTGCGCTCGCGATGAACGCTAGGAACCCCGTGAGGTCACGCGTTCGTTGAATCAGGAGCAAAGAATGGAAGCCAGACCATTCGCCGTAGGGGAAGGGCACGAGACCATGTCGCCGCTCGGAAAATACTACGTGGGCGCGGGGATCGCCTCCGTGCTGTTCATGATCCTGCCGATTCCCTGGGTGGTCACGTGGCTGCTCATCATCGGCGTGCTGGGGGCCCCGGTCGCGGCCTACTTCATGCTGGACGAGAACCAGCGGCGACGGCTGCGGCGGGTCCGCCGCAGGGGCATCGACCGCTGACGGAGAACGTCGGCGGAGAACGCCGACGGGAGACGCTGACAGAGAACGCTGACGGGAAGCGCTTACGCCTCGGCGGGTGCGGCGGTGATCTGCTCCTGCACCCGCTGGGTGACCTTGCGCTCCATCATGAACGACAGCAGCGGCACGGTGCCGGCGAGGAGCACGCCGAGCGTGTAGGGCCAGGTCCAGCGCGCCTTCAGGCCGAGGTTGAGCGCGGCGATGAGGTAGACGATGTAGAAGAACCCGTGGATCGGCGAGATGATCGTGCCCGGGCCCGGGATGTCGAAGACGTACTTGAGGACCATGCCGCCGACGAGCAGCAGCAGCATGACGCCGACGATGTAGGCGAGCACCCGGAAGGGCTTGAGGGCGGATTCCACGGTCATGCACCTGTCGTTGAGGTAGGGGGCCTGGAACGAATGAGGGGTCGCTTCACGATATAGGCGCCGGAGCGGCGCTCCGGTCGAGCGGCAGGGCGCCGCCGCTGTCGGGCGAGGAGCCGTTCTCGCCGGGAGCCTTGCCGGGGCCGGGTCCTTCGCCGGGCCCCTCACCGGGGTCCTCGCCGCCGGCGGCGCGCTGGGAGCGGAGGGAGTCGCGCACGAAGTGGAACCACATGAACGCCGCGAACAGTCCGAAGATCCACCACTGTGCGGCGTAGGCGAGGTTGCGCCAGGTCAGCACGGGCTCGGTCTGCGGCGGCCTCACCGCGACGGCCTTCAGCCCCGGCGCGATCGACTCGGTCGCCACGACGAAGCCCTCCCTGACTTTGACGCCCTGCCAGACGTTGATCAGCTCGGACGCCGACACGGTCATCACCTGACCGGCCGGCAGCACCTCTCCCCGGCGCTGCACGCTCTCGATGCCCTGCGACGGCTTGATCCGCCCCGTGACCGCGACCCTGCCCTCGGGTACGGCTGTCGCCGGGTCTGCGGCGCTTTTCACCCATCCGCGCACGATGGGCATCGTGGTGCCGTCGTCGAGGATCAGAGGCGTGAGCACCCAGTAGCCGGCGCCCTTGGCCACGACGCCCCCGGGGGTGTCGGTGTCGGGCTCGCGGTTGGCGACGAGCAGTTGGCGTGGCGCGTCGTAGACGCCCTCGGCCGACACCAGCCGGCCGACCGCCTCGGCGCGCATCTGCTGCCCCTGGCGGGTCAGCTCGGACACGGCCACGGCTTGCGGGTCTCCCGACGACACGGGACGCCCCGACTCCTCGAACACGCCGAGCTGCCACCTGCCGAGCAGCCACGCCGAGATCAGCGCGACGACCAGCAGCACATGGAGCCCCACGAGGCGAGGAGAAAGCAGCGTGCGCAGCATTCCCCCACGCTATCGGCCAATGGCGGCAGTCCCGTCCACGCCCCCGGAGCTCGAAGGCGGCGACCTGGCACGCCCTTCCTGGGATGTTTCAGGGGATTTCTACCGCGGCGTCCTCATCAAGGTCCTGATCAGCCCGACCGCCCCGCGAAGGCACGTGGGCTAGCTGAGCAGCAGGTAGACCACGAGAGCGAGGACCAGCACGCCGACGGAGATCCCGACGGCGGGAAGAGCATAGGACTTCTTGGGCGGAGCGGCCTCCTGCTCATTGTTGCGCTGGGCGAACGCGCGGAACGCCTGGGTGTTCCCCGCCGGATCGATGTGCGGTTCAGACATGACGACGACTGTAGCCAAGCACACTGACGGTTCGGCGGGGATTTGAGGGTTTTTGCACCCCTGCGCGGTTCTCAGCGGCGGAGATATGCGACATCCAATAAATCCGATCATTTCCGCATGTGGACAGCGGCGCAGAAACGGCGACCTCCCTACACATAGGGTTGAGGGTGGTATCCCACCCCCCACGCCAGACAAGGCACATCACCCGGCCCATGCCAGACCGCTCGGGTGGGACCGACGGTGCCTGGCGATGCGGCCGCCCCCGAGGAGAGGCATGACGACTCGCGGCGACACCCCGGCGATCACGATCATCGGTTCCGGGTTCTCCGGGCTCGGCATGGCGATCAAGCTCAAGGAGGCCGGGTTCCACGACTTCGTGATCGTCGAGAAGTCCTCCGACGTCGGTGGAACCTGGCGCGAGAACACCTATCCCGGCTGCGCCTGCGATGTCCCCTCACACCTCTATTCCTTCTCCTTCCACCTCAACCCCCACTGGTCCCGCATGTTCTCCCCCCAGGAGGAGATCTGGGACTACCTACGCTCATGCATCGACACGTACGGCTTGCGCCCCCACCTGCGGTTCAACACGGCGGTCACGGCGCTCGCCTACGACGACACGGCACGTGAGTGGCGGATCAGCCTGGCGAGCGGTGAGACGTTGACGTCCAAGGCGGTCGTGACCGCGGCCGGCGCCCTGCACATCCCGAAATTTCCTAAGATCCCGGGGCGAGAGCGCTTCCAGGGCACCGCGTTCCACTCCGCCCAGTGGGACCACACGGCCGACCTGGCCGAACGGAGGGTGGCGGTGATCGGCACGGGGGCCTCCGCCGTACAGTTCATTCCACGCATCGCCCCCCAAGCCGCCTCGCTGACCGTTTTCCAGCGCACACCCCCGTGGATCCACCCCAAGCCCGACGGGGACCTGCCGCAACGGCTGTTCGCCACGGTGCCGGGGGCGGCGAGGCTGTTCCGCAACGCGATCTACTGGGCGTTGGAGAGCCGGGGCGCGGGATTCGCCGTCGACCCGAGGCTGATGGCGCCGCAGGAGCGTCTGGCGCGCCGGCACCTCGCCCGCCAGGTGGCCGACCCGGACCTGCGCGCCGAACTCACCCCCGACTACACGATCGGCTGCAAACGCATCCTGATCTCCAACGACTTCTATCCCGCCCTCCAACGGGACAACGTGTCCCTGGTGACCGACCCCGTCGCCGAGATCCGCGAGCGCACGATCGTCGACGCGGCGGGCCGCGAGCACGAGGTGGACGCGATCGTGTACGGCACGGGCTTCACCGTGACCGGCGGCCTGTCGGTGCCGCACGTGACCGGGCGGGGCGGCCTGCGCATCCAGGAGGCGTGGAAGAACGGCGTGGAGGCGTATCTCGGGGTCACCACCTCGGGCTTCCCCAACCTGTTCTTCCTCCTCGGGCCGAACACCGGGCTCGGCCACAACTCGGTGGTCTTCATGATCGAGGCGCAGGTGCACTACATCCTGGAGTGCCTGCGCCTGCTGTCGAAGACCAAGGCCAGGGGCCTCGACGTGCTGCGGAGCGCCCAGGACGACTACAACCGGAGGCTTCGGCAGCGCCTCGACCACGCGGTGTGGAGCGCAGGCGGCTGCCGAAGCTGGTATCTCGACCGCAGCGGAGTGAACCGGTCACTGTGGCCGGGCTTCTCCTTCGAGTACTGGGCGCGCACCCGCACGGTGAAGCCCTCGGCCTACGAGCTGATCTACTAGCCGCTGAGCTACCGCCCCCCGCCCGAGGGACGCACGACCAGGGCCGACCCGCCGCCCCGGCGGCTGGGCTCGGCCACGGCCTGCACCTTGCCCCTGCCCAGGAACGCCAGGGCCGTGGCCGCGCCGATCTCCGGGTTGAGGGTGAAGGTGTGTCCCCTGGCGGTGAGTTCGGGGCCGTAGCGGTCGATGAACGCCTGCTCGGCCTGGGTGGCCGCGGTGTTGCGCTGGGTAGCGCGGGGGGCCGCCACGGCCTCGGGTAGCGACATGCCGAAGTCGTAGCGGTTCAGCAGGATCTGCAGCACGGTGGTGATGATCGTCGAGCCGCCGGGTGAGCCCACCGCGAGCACTGGTTCGCCGTTCTTGAGGACGATCGTGGGGGCCATGGAGGAACGGGGGCGTTTGCCGGGGCCGGGGAGGTTCGGGTCGCCCGGGGCAGGGCCGAAGGTGAAGTCGGTCAGCTCGTTGTTCAGCAGGATTCCCCGGCCCGGCACCACGATGCCGTTGCCGCCGGTGGACTCGATCGTGTTGTTGTAGGCGACCACGTTGCCGTGCCGGTCGGCCACGACGAGGTGCGTGGTCTCCGGGCCCTCCGGGGACTGGGCCCCGCTCGTGTCGTCCGCCGGCCGTCCCGGGCATGGGCCGTAGTCGCCGTCGGGCGTGCCGGGGGCCGCCGGATGCGCCATGGCGCGCTCGCCGATCAGGCAGGCGCGTTCCTTGGCGAAGCCCTCGGACAGCAGGCCCGCCAGGGGCACGTCGACGAAGGCGGGGTCGCCGACGTAGCGGCCCCGGTCGGCGAAGGCCAGGCGGGACGCCTCCAGGTATTCGTGGAGGCCGACCTCGGGGAGGGCCTGCAAGATGTTGAGGGCCTCGCCCACGGTGGAGGCGCCGGACGACGGGGGCGCCATGCCGTACACGTCGAGGCCCTTGTAGGTGACCTTCGCGGCGGGGCGGACAAGGGCGCGGTAGGCGGTGAGGTCGGCGAGCTCCATGAGGCCGGGGCGCACCACGCGGGTGGCGCCGGGGGTGGTCGGCGGGTGCTTGACCGTACGGACGACGTCGCGGCCGAGGCCCCCGCCGTACAGCCACGAGGGGCCGCGCCGGCCCAGCTCGCGGTAGGTCGCGGCGAGGTCGGGGTTGCGGAACGTGGAGCCGACCGGCGGAGGCGCGCCGCCGGGCAGGTAGAGGGCGGCCGTGGAGGCGATGTCCTTGAACCGGGCGGCGTTGGCGGCGGTCTGGGCGTGGAAGGTGGCGTCCACGGTGAACCCGTCGGCGGCGAGCTTCGCGGCGGGTTCGAGCGCGCGGCGCAGGCCGATCGTGCCGAACCGGCGCAGCGCGAGGTCCCACTGGGCGACGCTGCCGGGCACTCCGGCGGACAGACCGCTCGTGACGGCCTCGTCGAAGGGGATGCCCTCAAGCGACGAGGCGGTCATGGCGCGGGGGGCGGTCTCACGGCCGTCGATCGTGAAGATCTTGCGGCGCTTGGCGTCGTAGTAGACGAGGAAGCCTCCGCCGGCCAGGCCCGCGGAGTACGGCTCGGTGACGCCCAGGGCCGCCGCCGCCGCGACGGCGGCGTCCACGGCGTTGCCGCCGCGGCGCAGCACCGACAGGGCGACCTTGCTGGCGTCGAGGTCGACGGTCGCGACGGCTCCGCCGTACCCCTCGGCGACGGGGACCTTCGCGGAGTCGCGACCGGGATCGGGGGCGGGATCGGGGGCGGGATCGGGGGCGGGGGTCGAGGCGGGAGTTGAGGCGGGGACGCTGGGGGCGGGGCCCGCGCCCTCGGCGGGGGCGGGCGCGCGGGAGAGGGCGGGTGGTGCGAGCAGGGTGGCGAGGAGCAGGGAGGTCGAGGCTGATGCGGCGGCCAGAGGCATGGCGAACCGGCGGGCACTCATAGCGGTCCTCTCGCGGATCTCACACGGACGCTGACGGATAACGCTGACGGATAGTGCTGGCAGGTGGTGCTGACAGATAGCGCATGGATAGCGCCGGCGGACAACGCCGGTGACAGGTAGCGCTAATGACAAGAAATACCGATGACGGACAATGCTGATGGAAATAGCGGGATTTAGCTGTGCGGAGATCGACCCGACCAGCATGACTCATGCGTCGGCGGCTTTCACGTCCCTTGGCAAGCTGATATCCGACGTTGACGTAGCGCTGACGCGGATCGCGTGCCGGTGAGGGGGCCGCCGAGCGGCCAGACCGCCTGCCTGCGCATGGACGCCCGCTCATCAACCCCAGGCAGTGGTAAATCACCTGGAAAACAAGGCGAGATGCGTCCTGATTGGCCCTGACTCCTTCCCCTCATGACGCCTCGCTGAAACACTCACCGGTCGGTTACGCTCCGCAGTCGTATGCTTACATGCACGCTCTGCGGGTGTCCGGGGGAGGACATATGACGTGGTGGCACACCGATGTGGAGGCGACCGCGACGCAGGCACGGCCCACCGTGCCGGCACCGCGCGAGACCGAGCTGCTGTGGGCCGCGGAGGCGGGAGACGCACGGGCCGCGCACCTGCTCGGCAGGGGCTACGCGCAGCGCGGCGACCGCGCCGCCGCGCGCCACTGGTGGGAGCGGGCCGCGGCCGCGGGCAGCGTCGACAGCGCCTACAACCTCGGCATCTGGCATGAGAAGCACGGCAACCTGACGGACGCGCTGAGCTGGTATGAGAAGGCCGCCGACACCGGAGACGCCGAGGCGGCCGTCAACCTCGCCACGTTGATCCTGGAGCAGCGGGGCGACATCGCCGCCGCCCGCCGCTGGTTCGAGGTCGCGGCCAGGGCGGGCAACCGGTCCGCCGCCCGCAGGCTGGCCCTGATCTGCGAGGACGGCGGAGACATCCAGGGCGCACGCGAGTGGCACCGCACCGCCGCGCTCGACGGCGACCTGCCCTCCACCCATGACCTGGGGTTCCTCGCCTACGCCTCGGGCAGCGACGAGGAGACGGTCCACTGGTGGGAGATCGCCGCCCGGGGCGGCCACGCCGACGCCGCCTACCATCTCGGGCTCTTCCTCCAGGCCAGCCGCGACCCGGAGGGCGCCGAGGCGTTCTACCGCGTGGCCGCCAAGAGCGACCATCCCGGCGCGGCCTCCCAGCTCGGCGGCATCGCGCTGTCCCGCCGAGACCTGCGTACGGCACGGGCCTGGTTCGAGCGGGCCGCGGCGTCGGGGCGGGTCGACGACCAGCGCATGGCGGGCTTCGTCTGCGTCGAGTTGAGCGATTCGCAGGCGGCCAGCCACTGGTTCGGCCGCGCCGCCGCCAGCGGTGACCCTGAGTCCGCGTTCAACTACGGACTGTTGCTGATCGCCGATCGGGGCGACATCAAGGGCGGGCAGCACTGGTTCCGTCAGGCGGCACAGAATGGGCACCACCGGGCCGCGATGGAGCTGGTCGCGCTGCTGTCGCTCACCGGCCAGGGGCACGAGTGCGAGGACTGGCTGGCCAACCCGCCCGCCCCGAGCTGGGACAGGATGGCCGAGCCCGAGTTGGTGGCGCGGGCCGAGCTGGCAGCGGCGGCGACGGGCCGCAGGGGTGGGGAGCTGCTCAAGGTGAGCGACCTGACCGAGCTCCTCGGCACGTGGGATCTCGTCACCAGGCCCCTGCACGACCATGCCGAGGTGTCGGCGTGGCTGACCGAGCGCAGCGGGCTCCACGCGAGCGCGGTGGAGCATCTCTGCTCGGTCCGGGCCACGCTGCTTCGGCCGGGCACCGCCCCGTGGCCGACGCCGACGGAGATCGAGCAGGTGCTCACGACGGCCCGCGAGCTGCGCCGGCGGCTCGGGGTCCACTGAGGCTCGGGGTCCACTGAGGCTCGGGGTCCACTGAGGCTCGGGGTCCACTGAGGCTCGGGGTCCACTGAGGCTCGGGGTCCACTGAGGGCGCGCCAACGCTCAGCGGGGCGCTGGGAGCCCCGGGGTGTGGTGGGGCCCGGCGCCGATTGAGGAATGGACGCCGGGCCCCTGGTGAGGGGCCGCGGAGGCAGGATCCGCGGCCCCTGGTTCTCACCGCGACACGGGCCCCGCACCCGTGTCGCGGTGGGAGCGCTCCCATAGGGAGGCCCCGACGGACGGGGCGGGTGGTCAGCGGGCTGTGCCGTACACGATGCTGTTGTCAGAGCCGTCGGGCTCAGGCGGCGAGCACGGCCTCGACCTGCGCGTAAGGCAGGTCGTGAGCCACCGCGACCGGGGCGCTGGTGAGCGCTCCGGCGTGGGTGTTGAGACCGAGGGCAAGGGGTGCGTCCTGGCGCAGGGCCTCCTGCCAGCCGAGACCGGCCAGCTTTACCGCGTAGGGCAGCGTAGCGTTGGTCAGGGCGTAGGTCGAGGTGTTCGACACCGATCCGGGCATGTTGGCGACGCAGTAGAACACCGACCCGTGCACCGTGTAGGTCGGGTCCGCGTGTGTGGTCGGCCGGGAGTCCTCAAAGCATCCGCCCTGGTCGATGGCGATGTCGACGAGCACGGAGCCGGGCTTCATCCGGGAGACGTGCTGGTTCGTCACCAGGGTCGGGGCCTTGGCGCCGGGGATCAGCACGGCGCCGATGACCAGGTCGGCGGCGAGCACCTCCTCCTCGATGACGTAGGCCGTGGAGACTCGGGTCTTGAGGCGGCCCTGGTAGATGGCGTCGATGAAGCGCAGCCGTTCGACGTTGACGTCGAGGATCGTGACGTCCGCGCCCATGCCCACGGCGATCTGGGCGGCGTTGAGGCCGGACACGCCGCCGCCGATGACGACGACCTTGGCCGGCAGGACGCCGGGCACGCCGCCGGGCAGTACGCCGCGACCGCCGTTGAAGCGCATCAGGTTGTACGCGCCGACCTGCGGGGCGAGCCGTCCGGCGACCTCGGACATGGGGGCGAGCAGGGGCAGGGAGTGGCCGACCTGCACGGTCTCGTAGGCGATGGCCGTGACCTTGTGCTCAAGAAGGGCGTCGGTGCAGCCTCGGGAGGCGGCGAGGTGCAGGTAGGTGAAGAGCACCTGACCCTCGCGCATGCGGTGGTATTCCTCGGCGATCGGCTCCTTGACCTTGAGGATCATGTCTGATTCGCCCCACACGGCGTCCGCCGTGTCGAGGATCTTCGCGCCCGCCGCCAGGTAGTCCTCGTCGAGCAGATGAGAGCCGAGGCCCGCTCCACGCTGCACATACACGTCGTGGCCTCCGCGGACCAGTTCGTGGACCCCTGCCGGAGTCGCCGCGACGCGGTATTCGTGGTTCTTGACCTCGGCCGGAACGCCGATCTTCATTATCGCTTCCTTTCGGAAAGTCGGGAGCTCAAGCGTGCCGCGGGTCTTGCATGACGCCACCACGGCTCGCCACGGCTCCGGCGTACGGCCCCGCCCCGGTCGGGCGGGGCCGCGGAGGGTGCGGCCGACGGCCGCACCCCTCTCCTAGAGCAGCCCCACCGCCTCCGTCAGAACCGAGCGCAGGATCGACTCCATCTCGTCGAACTCCTTTGGTCCGCAGGTCAGCGGGGGTGCGAGCTGGATGACGGGGTCGCCGCGGTCGTCGGCGCGGCAGTACAGGCCCGCGTCGAAGAGCGCGTGAGACAGAAAACCGCGGAGAATCCTTTCGGATTCATCCGCGGTGAAGGTCTCCTTGGTGCTCTTGTCCTTGACGAGCTCGATCCCGTAGAAGTAGCCGGATCCTCGCACATCACCGACGATCGGCAAGTCGCGCAGCCGATCAAGCGTGGCGCGGAAGACCGGTTCGTTCCTGGTCACGTGGCCGAGGATGTCCTCCCGCTCGAAGATGTCCAGGTTGGCGAGGGCCACCGCGGAGGAGACCGGATGCCCGCCGAAGGTGTAGCCGTGGGCGAACATCTCAGTGCCGTCCTTGAACGGCTCGAACAGCCCCTCGCGGGCGATCATCGCCCCGATCGGGGAGTATCCGCTGGTCATGCCCTTGGCGCAGGTGATCATGTCGGGCACGTAGTCGAACTTCTGCCCGCCGAACATGGTGCCCAGCCGGCCGAAGGCGCAGATGACCTCGTCGGACACCAGCAGCACGTCGTATTCATCGCAGATCTCGCGCAGCCGCTGGAAGTAGCCGGCGGGCGGCGGGAAGCATCCGCCGGCGTTCTGTACCGGCTCGACGAAGACGGCGGCGACGGTGTCCGGCCCCTCCATCTCGATGGCCCTCGCGACCCTGTCGGCGGCCCACCGGCCGTACTGCTCCTCGGTCATGCCGGGGACACCGGTGATCTCGTCGGCGCGATAGTAGTTGGTGTTCGGCACGCGCACCGACCCGGGCACGAGCGGCTCGAACGCCTGCTTGAAGGCCGGGATGCCGGTGATCGACAGCGCTCCCTGCGGGGTGCCGTGGTAGGCGATCTGGCGGCTGATGACCTTGTGCTTGAGCGGCTTGCCGGTGGCCTTGAAGTATTGCTTGGCGAGCTTCCACGCGGTTTCGACGGCCTCGCCGCCGCCGGTCGTGAAGAACACCCGGTTGAGGTCACCGGGTGTGAGCGCGCTCAGCCGCGCGGCCAGTTCCGCGGCCTTGGGGTGCGCGTAGGACCACAGCGGGAAGAAGGCCAACTCCTGGGCCTGCTTGGCCGCTGCCTCGGCGAGCTCGCTGCGGCCGTGTCCCACTTGAACCACGAACAGTCCGGCCAGTCCATCCAGGTAACGCTTGCCGTGGATGTCGTAGACGTATGCTCCCTCGCCCCGGACGATCGTGGGCACCTCACCGCCCACGTGCGCTCCGTGACGGGTGAAGTGCAACCAGAGATTGTCGTTCGCGGCTCTGAGAACCTCGGCCACGTCGGTGTTGTCGGGGTGCGTCATCGCTATCTTCCCTTGCTGGTCTGAGCTCCTCACAGTCTGCATCCGGCCTTCACAGCTTGACAAGTGAAAACGTGGTAGCAAACTGCAAGAAGTTCGGAATCCGCAAAATCACCATGTAACAACAACGAAATCCGCGACAGCGATCCTGGGCCGAGCCGTACGGGAACCTCAACCCCAGGTTCCACGTGACGGAATCGCCCGGCCCGTGCCGGGGGGCGGTCGCTCCCCGGCCGCGGCGGCTGTGCTCCAATGAAGAGTGACTATGAGTAATTTGAGATCCGGGGGAACGTCGTGACGCCTGATCAGATCGAGGGCTCCGTAGCAGCGGCGATGCCCCAGGCGGTGGAGGACCTCAAGCGGCTCGTCGCCATTCCCTCAGTGGCCTTCCCCGGCCACCCCGAGGAGCCTGTCTACGCCGCGGCCTCCGCCACGGAGGAGCTCCTGCGCAGCACGGGCCTCCAGCATGTCCAGCAGATCCCTGTCGAAGGCAGCTTCCCCGCCGTGTACGGCGAGGCCCAGGGCCCGCCCGGCACACCGACCGTGCTCCTCTACGCGCACTACGACGTGCAGCCCGCCGGCGACCCGTCGCTGTGGCGCACGCCGCCGTTCCAGCCGACGGTGCTCGACGGCAACCTGTACGGCAGAGGCGCGGCCGACGACAAATCCGGCATCATCTCCCACGTCACCGCGCTGCGCGTCTTCCAGGGGCGGTTCCCCGTGGGGATCAAGGTCCTGATCGAGGGCCAGGAGGAATACGCGGGCGAGCGCCTGGAGGCGTTCGTCGCCCAGAACCCCGACCTGGTGCGGGCCGACGCGATCGTCGTCGCCGACACCGGCAACCCCCGCGTCGGCGACCCCTCGGTCACCACCTCGCTGCGGGGCATGGCGGCCTTCACGATCGAGGTCCGCACCCTTAAGGAGCCCCTGCACAGCGGCTCCTTCGGCGGCGCCGCCCCCGACGCGCTCGCGGCCCTCATCCGCATGCTCGCCTCGCTCCACGACGAGAACGGCGAGGTTCGGGTGCCGGGCCTGCCCCGCGGCCGATTCCTCGGCGCGGGCCCCAGCGACGAGGAGTTCAGGGCCACCGCCGGGGTGCTCGACGGCGTCTCGCTCGTCGGCTCCGGCACGGTGGCCGACCGCCTCTGGTCGAGCTACGCCATCACGGTGACCGGAATCGACGTCCCCACCGTCGCCGGCGCCATCAACGCCGTCCAGCCGGTCGCCCGGGCCCGCGTCACCGTCCGCGTCCCGCCGGCGGCCGACCCGAAGACCACGATCGACTCCGTCGTGTCCTTCCTCCACCAGGTGGCCCCGTGGGGGGTGCGCATCGGCATCGACGACGTCGTCCTCGGCTCCGGCTTCCTCGCCGACTCCGGGGGGCGGGCCCGCACCGCGCTCAACAAGGCCCTGGAGCGGGCCTTCGGCCGCTCCCCGCGCGACATCGGCGCCGGCGGCTCCATCCCGCTCGTCGCCACCTTGGTCAGGCAGTTCCCCGCCGCCGAGATCCTGCTGTTCGGCGCCGAGGACGACGGCGCGGCCATCCACGCGCCGAACGAGCGCCTCAACATCGAGGAGCTCCGCCGTACGGCCACGGCCGAAGCCGTCTTCCTCCAGGAATACGGCGGCGACCAGTAGCCACCGGTAAGCCCGTCGGTCTCCCGGCCCGCCGTCAGGGCGGGCCGGGGCCTTCGGCGCGGGAGGGCTACCCTCCCACTCGCTGATCCTTCGGCAGGTAGACCGTGCGCCCGTCCTCCCGCGCCCGGCGGGCGGCGGGGATGCGCCCGCTCGCGTTGGAAGGAAGCCGGGAGGCGGCCTCCTCCCAGGTGAAGAAGCCCATGTCGTCGAGCTCTTCACGTTGCAGTCGGATCGCGCCCGGATCCGGGAGCACTCCCCCGTCGAACGTGAAGTTGATCATCGCTCTGGGCCGGGGTTCCGTGGCCGGCGCCCAGTCCACCACGAGCAGCCCGCCCACCGGCAGGCTGAGCCCGATCTCCTCCTCGACCTCACGGGCGGCCGCCTCGTGGGGTGTCTCCCCGGCCTCGATGACCCCGCCGGGCACCGACCACAGCGGGCGGTAGTTCGGCTTGACCAGGAGCACGCGGTCGTCGACATCGGTGAACAGCACGCAGGCCGAGGCGTAGAACGTCGGCAGCGTGGCATACCAGTCCGAAGGGTCGAGGAGGAACTCTCTCACCCCGTTGACGCTACCTCGCCCTTCCCGTTTCTTGTCCACATCGGGCACGGGTCGTGCGTGTGTCCCAGACGCGAATCTCACCCTGCGCCCCGACAGCACAGGTAAGGCGGCCTGCACGGCACCGCGAGCTTGTGGTTTGATATACGCGAGCGTGATTGACATTTCTTTTTGTAAAAGATCTGCAAATTCAAGGGAAAACCCCGCGGACGGAATGGGAACGGTTTCATGTTGCTGAGTTTCCGCTTCGCAAACCATAGCTCATTCCGGGACGAGCAGCAGCTCGACCTTACTCCCGAAAACAACTCGATTCCACCGAACGACGCCATAGAAGCCGTACCGGTCGCCGGAATCTTCGGCGCGAACGCATCGGGAAAATCCAATATCACTAGCGCATTTCGTTACATGCGGTATATGGCAACCATGTCCGACCGCATGTCAGACCCAGGCGCAGGTGTCGAACGCACCCATTTTAAGCTGAACCCAGAGCTAAGGGCAGAGCCCTCGCGCTATGTTGCCGACATTCTCCTTAAAGGCGTGCGATACACCTACGGATTCACCGTCGACGATGACATGGTTCTGGAAGAGTGGCTCTATGGCTACCCTCAGGAACAACAGACGGTACTGTTCGAGCGGACTCGGCAGGAGTTTCGCTTCGGAGAAGAATCCGGGCGGACATCGATGCGACAGGTTATCGATATCACAGCCCCCAACGTCCTGTTCCTGCCAGTGGCTGCGCGCGCCAACCAAGGCCCCCTGATTCCCATCTTCACCTGGTTCCGAACCAGACTCACCATAGTTTCACAGCTCAATAACTTTCCAACGCTGTCGCACAACGCGGTCAGCTATATCGAAGACACCGAAAAGAGGGGGCTTATAGTCAACCTGCTCCGAGCCGCCGATCTCGGCCTTCGAGACATACACGTAATTCCCGACAACAAAAGAGATTCTCTCGATTTCGATATAGACTACCTCTACGTGGACGACGACACACGCCTTCGGATAAAACGCCACCCCTCGAAGCGACTGCTGTTCAGCCATGCCGGTGCCACCGGGGAGGTCATGCTGAGTTGGGCCGAACAATCAACGGGAACCCAGCAGCTGTTCGAACTCGCCGTTATGGCGGTGCAAGCCCTGAAGCGAGGAGCGTGCATCCTGGTCGACGAGATCGACTCAAGCCTTCACCCTATTCTGACGGCCGGGCTCATCCGACTTTTTCAAAATCCTCAAACCAACGGCCGCGGCGGGCAACTGATACTCACGACCCACGACTCCACCCTCCTCAGCTCGCTGCAGGGCGATGAGATCCTCCATCGTGATCAGATCTGGTTCGCAGAGAAGGCAGCAGATGGAGCCTCGACTCTGTTTCCACTCTCAGACTTTCACCCCAGAAAACAGGAAAATCGCCAACGCCGCTACCTGAACGGCAGCTACGGCGCGATTCCAAATATTTCTGATGAACTTCTCAGCAGAGCCGCCCTGTCAAGGAAGGACTCGAATGAGCCCGAGGTGAACCGGCAGGACGAATCACAGAGTGACCTTGGGGCAAGGGAGAGAGACTAGACTCGGCCGCCGACAACCGTATCGGGAAAGCCAGACCACGATTCTAGTAGGGGCCAACGGAAAAAAGACGGAACAGGATTATTTCAGGGCACTGAAAGACGAGTCCTGGACACGCCCGTTCATTTTGGAATTCAAGAACAAGGCGCCCGCGGATCTCCTCGACTGGGGCTACACCGAAAAATGCAACTCAGGCTATGACGAGGTCTTCTGTGTAAGCAATGTCGATAACTTTGCCGTAAATAGCAACACCATCGCCCAGGCCACCGCTTACGGCGTCGGACTAGCGCTATCGAAACCCTGCTTCGACTTCTGGCTACTCCTACATCTCAAAGATTGCAAGAAGCCGTTTCAGAACGCAGATGAGGTGGGTCGTGAACTCAAGAAGATAATTCCAAAATGGGACAAGACCATGCTCAATTTCGCAGACTTCAAGAGTGGCGTCTTCGATGCCTCTAACCGAGCAAAATCACTTGGCGACCCCCCCAAGCCAACCCCTCCACATCCATGTGGAAATTGATTGACCTGCTGAAACAAGCCGAGAGCACACCGGAGCAGCAGCCATAAACAATCTATCCCTGTAGAAATGGCGAGCACTTCGACCCCAGGCTCGCCGAGCGATCGAACCGAGAGGGAGCAGCGTGCCTGCGGGCCTGAATATGAGCCCGGATCGGCTCCGAAAAAGAGGAGACGTGTCTAAGAAGGGCTGGAGCGCGGACCGGGGACGCGCTCGCGCTCGGCCGTCGTCGAATCGGCGTTCCACGACCGCTCGCCGTCGTGTTCCCTGATCAGGAAATGCGGCCGGCGTTTGGTCTCGTAATAGACCCGGCCGAGATACTCGCCGATAATGCCGAGCATCACCATCTGAATGCCGCCGAGGCCGACGATGGCCGTCAGCAGAGTGGTGTATCCCGGTGAGTCGACACCGGTGAGAATGGCCTCGCCGACCGTCCAGAACATGTAGAGCGCGGCGATGGCCGTGAAGAAGAACCCGATGTAGATCGCGAGGCGCAGCGGCTTGTTGTTGAACGACATGATGCCGTCGAGCCCGTAGTCGAACCTCTTGCGGAGGTTCCACTTGCTGGCTCCGGAGGTGCGCACGACGTTCTCGTAGTCGATCACCACCTGGTCGAAGCCGATCCAGGTGAACAGCCCTCGTGAGAACCGGCTGTATTCCTCCAGCGACAGCAGCGCGTCGAGCGCCGTGCGGCCGATCAGCCGGAACTCGCTCGCGCCGTCGAGCAGGTGCACGTCGAGCAGGCGGTTGACCAGCTTGTAGTAGACGCGGGCGGCCAGCGTGTAGAGCCTGCCCTCCCCGGTGCGGGTGCGCCGGGCGACGACCTGGTCGCATCCCGCCCGGAAATGCTTGAGCATCGTGTGGATGAGCTTGGGGGGATGCTGCAGGTCGGCGTCCATGATGATGACGGCGTCGCCGTCCGCGGACTTCAGTCCGGCGAGGATCGCGGCCTCCTGGCCGAAGTTCCTGCTCAGGGAGATGAATCGGACGCGCTTGTCGGCCTGGGTGAGACCGCGCAGGATCTCACGGGTGCCATCGGAGCTCCCGTCGTCGACGAAGACGATCTCGTAGTCGACGTCGGCGAGCGCCAGCTCCCTGGTGACCTCTCGGTGAAAACACGGCACGGTCTCCCGCTCGTTGTAGCAGGGGACCACAAGGGAAATACGTAGCCGCCGTTCCTCCATAGGCGACCGAGAATAGCCATGATGCCCGATTCCGCGCCACTGCCGCGCCATCACGGCGACGCCGAATGAGATTTCTTCATGCGTCCTGCCAGAAGACGGCAAGATCGTCGCTAGCTTTTCCCAGGAGGCGAGATGCAAGATCGTCATATGTCCGGAGAAAACACAATCCTTCGGACAGCAATGCGTTCAGGTTCCCTGAAACGTCCCCCTGAAACGTGATATCCACCACGCCTCCGACGGCATCAGCGCAGGGGGCGATGAGGCGTCAGCCCCTGGCGCGGGCCCGGCGGGAGACCACGGCAATGCCGATGCCGACCACGGCCGCCACCACGCCGAGCACCAGCATGACCAGCGGGATCGTGGTCTTGAGGAGGGCGATCTGGGACTTGGCGTCCTCGGCGTTGCGCACCAGTTCCTCGACTGACGCGTCGGTCATCACGGCGGTGGCGACGAACGCGTCCAGGCGCTGCACGCCATCCTTGGTCTTGAGGACCTCGTTGCGCTGCTGCTGCTGTTTGACGGGCGACCCGGTCTCGGGCTCGATCCACAGGGTGTTCACACCCTCGTAGACCCGGTCGACCTCGACCTCGCCCTTGCGGTCGAGGCCGGCGACGGAGGCGGGGATCTCCAGGGTGTCAACGGTGGTCTCGGGCACGCGCACCTCGAACTTGTAGGCGCGCAGCCCGGCGACGGTGTCCTCACCGGCGTAGACGGCGTCGAAGGCCTTGCGGGTGGAGGAGTGGAAGTACCTGTAGGTCTTCTTCTCGACGCCGAAGGGGAACGTGTAGAGCTGGCCCTGCATCCTGACGGCCTGCCGGTCGACGTTGGCGTTGCAGCAGTCGACGGCCTCGCCGGTGTACTTGTCGAAGGCGCTCCTGCGCTGGGTCAGCGTGATATGCGGACGGCTGTGGGTGACGTCGTTGACGGCGGTGAACTCGTCCCACACCACGGTGTCGCCGGTGGCGCCCGCCACGTCGCCGCGCGTGGTGACGGTGATGTCGAGGTCGGCGGTCAGCACTTTGAGGTCCTGCACGGAGAAGTAGCGCGCCCCCTCGGCCTCGAATCTCGACACCCCGTAGCGGTCGGCGGGCGCAGAGATGAGTTTGTCCGCCACGTAAAAGCGGAAGAGGGGGGCCAGCGTGATGAGGAACGCCCCGAGTGCGATGAGAACGACTCCACTGGTGCGCCGCATCAGAAATCCTCCGGGGTCCAGCCGTTTTGACACTGGAACGTGTTGTTGGTGAGTGTCATGTGTCCGCGTATCGTATTGCCCGCCGTGTCACTGCGTCATCGGGGTGCCGCCAAATCGATAGAAACGAGTTCTAGGTCACCTCGACGGCGATCAGAAGTAAGGCCGCGAGCGGCCCGATGGAGATCTGCGTCGGGCGGTGTCTCCACGCGGGTTCCTCCGGCTGTTCGGCCGCTTCCCACCGCCGACTTCCCACCGCCGAGCGAGAGGCGACGAGGACGCGCCGACCAGGAGGCGACGAGGAGGAGGCGGCTCGTGGTGACCACGCCGACGGCCACAAGGTCCACGACCCCACGAGGTCCACGAGGTCCACGAGGTCCAGGGCGACGGGGCGACGGGGCGACGGGGCGCTTGAGCCACGCCATCACCGGCCACGCCATGTCATAACAAATCGAAACACGTTATAGATCGCTGTAAACGGGCCACCGACCGCGCAGTAACATACGTTGCATGGGTGACAGGCCTGTGCCTTTCCGGGCCAATCTAGCGAGATCC
The DNA here is from genome assembly GCF_900100605.1 of Sinosporangium album. GTDB lineage: Bacteria > Actinomycetota > Actinomycetes > Streptosporangiales > Streptosporangiaceae > Sinosporangium > Sinosporangium album. The sequence continues at coordinate 53,365 of NZ_FNCN01000006.1, forward strand.
GTTCGGCTCTTTCGCGCATTCCAGTCAGAACAGTCCGACCAGGACGGCTACTACACCGCGCTGGCCACCGATACGACGGCACAGCTCACCCACTACGCGCCGCTCCTCGGGCGTACGGTCGTCGACGTCGGGGGTGGCCCCGGCTACTTCACGCGCGCCTTCGCCCGCGAGGGGGCCCGCTGCGTCCGGCTCGACGCCGACGCCGGCGAACTCGCCGGGAGCGGCACCCCCGAGCCCGGCGGCGTGCTCGGCAGCGCCCTGGCCCTCCCCCTCCGCGACGAGTCCGTGGACATCTGCTTCTCTTCCAACGTCCTGGAACACGTCGCCGAGCCGTGGCGCATGGCCGGTGAAATGGCGCGTGTCACCCGCAGGGGCGGCATCGTCTTCCTCGCCTTCACCAACTGGCTGTCGCCCTGGGGCGGGCACGAGACCTCCCCCTGGCACTACCTCGGCGGCCACGCCGCCGCCCGCCGCTACGAGCGCAGAACCGGCCGTCCCCCCAAGAACCTGTACGGCACGAGCCTCCACCCCGTGTCCGTCTCCGCCGCCCTGCGGTGGTCCAGGTCGGACCCCCGCGTGCACCTCGTCGACGCCGTCCCCCGCTACCTGCCGACCTGGACCAGGCCCGTCCTCCGCGTCCCCGGCCTGCGGGAGTTCGTCACCTGGAACCTCCTCCTCGTTCTGCGGCGACGCTGACCCGACGCCGCGCCGACGCCGTACCCATGCCACACAGGCACTGACCCGATGCCGACCCGATGCCGGCCCGATTTCCCCGGCCTCCGGGGCCACGCGGAAGACCGCCTCCCCCGCCCGCCACTAGGGTGCCTCCCGTGACAAGCGCGCCTAGCCCGCCCGGCGGTCTCCCCCGCACCGGCCGGAGAGCCCCACGGGACCCGGCCATCGTCGCGGCGATCACCGTACTCGCCGCCGCCCTCTACGCGACGGCCGGCCTGCTGCGGTTGTACGGCTTCCGCCTCGGCACCTATGACCTGGTCATCTTCGACCAGGCCGTGCGCTCGTACTCGCGCTTCGAGCTCCCCGTGTCCATCGCGAAAGGCGTGCACAACGACTTCGGCTGGAGCTTCGCCGTCCTCGGCGACCACTGGTCGCCGATCCTGGCGCTGCTCGCGCCGTTCTACTGGCTCCACGACGGGCCCGAGACGCTGATCGTGCTGCAGGCGGTGCTCATGGCCGCGGCGATCCCCGTGCTGTGGGTGTTCGCCCGCCGCCGCCTCGGCACTCCGGCGGCGCACTTCGTCGCCGCGGCGTATGCGCTCTCCTGGCCCGTCGCCGAGGCCGTGGTCTTCGATTTCCACGAGGTCGCCTTCGCCCCCGTGCTCACCGCGCTCGTGATCGAACGCCACGACGCGGGCAAAGTGCGGCAGGCGGTCGCGGCGGGCGCGCTGCTGCTGTGTGTGAAGGAGGACATGGGGCTGCTCGTGGCGGGTTACGGGCTGTTCCTGCTGGCGATCCGGCGGTGGCTCTGGGGTGCGGTCCTGCTGGTGGGCGGCGTCGGCGCGGTGCTGGTGGCGACGAAGGCGCTGATCCCGGCGTTCGGGGGCCGCGACGACTACTACTGGGCGTACGGCGCGCTCGGGCCCGATCTGCCGTCGGCGGCGCTTGGCGCCGTGACCGACCCGCTGGGCGCGCTCGCGCTGCTCGGCACCCCGCCGGTGAAGTCGGCCACGATGCTGATGCTCGGCGCGATGGTCCTGTTCCTGTGCCTGCTGTCGCCCATGGTGCTGATCGCGGTCCCGCTGCTGGCGGCGAGGATGCTGGCGAGTTCCTTCCCGAACTGGTGGGGCACCGAATACCACTACAACGCCTTCCTGGTGGTCGTGCTCTTCTGCGCGGCGGTGGATGGGATCGCCAGGTTTGATCTGGCCCGTTTCCGGCTTCCGCTCGCGTTGGCGGCGGTCGCCGCGGCGCTGGTGCCGTTCTTCGCCTATGGGCGCCTGTCGTGGCCGGGGCCGCGTACGGCTGCCGCCGCCGAAGCTGTCGCCGCCGTGCCCGACGGCGCGCTGGTGGAGGCGGCCAACTATGTGGGCCCGGCGTTGACCTCACGCACGCGGGTGCTGCTGTGGGACCGCGAGCCGAGGTGGGCGCCGTGGGTGGTGGCGGAGACGAGCCGGATGACCTTCCCGTTCACGTCGCGCGAGGAGCAGGTGGGCCGGGTGGATCTGCTGAAACGCAGCGGCTATCGGGTGGTCGTCGAGCGTGACGGGTTTGTCGTGCTGAACCGCCCGGGGAGGTGAGCCGATCGCGGGGTCAACCGCTGTGGCCGCCGGGAGCTTCCACGGGATCGAGGAGCCCCTCCGCCGCCTCGGCCGACGGCGGCGGGGGCAGGGGCGGGGGCAGGGGCGGGGTGCTTTCCGGCTCGCGTACGGCTCCCGCGAGCAGTCCGGCGACCGCGGGCAGGGCGAGGACGGCGGGCAGGGCGTCGCCGAGGAGCGGGCCGGCGCCGCCGGCGGCCAGGCCGAAGGCGAGCAGCGCGCAGGACAGGAGCAGGAACACGCCGGGCACGACAGGCCCCCACCTGCGCATGAGCGGAAGCCGGAGGGCGAGCGTCAGCGCCGGCACCACCACGGCCCCCGCGAACCCGGCCACCCAGAATCCCGCGCCCGCCCCGAGCGCGATCACGGCGATCCTGCCGGGCGTTCCCCGCGACACCATCTCCCCCGGCGGCGCGAGCCGCCGGGCCGGCGGGAACAGGGCGAAGAACACCACGGGCACAAGCGCGGCGAAACCGACCGCGGTCACGATCCGGAAGACGGCCGTGGGCGTATACGTCAACTGGACCACGCCCTCCGTGCCCGCCGGCACGGCCCACGCCTGCCGCCAGCCGTCCAGGCGCAGCGGGGTGAGCTCCCGCCCGTTGATCGTCGCCGTCCACCCGGCGTTGAAGTTCTCGGTGACGGTGAGGTAGGACGCCTTCGGGGAGTTGACGGAGACCGTGCGCGACGAGGGGGAGAAAGCGACGACGTCGGCCGTGCCGGGCCGGGCCTCGGCCCGCGCGGGCGCGCCCCCCGTCAACGCCGAGTCGACCCGGAACGGGTCGAGCGGCGCGACGCTGAGCCGGTTGTCCCCGGCCCTGAGGGACACCCGCTCGCACGTGCTGTAGCGCAGCGGCCTGCCGTTCAGCACGTCCCCGAAGGTGCCCTCGACCTCGGTTCTCACCAGGGCGCCGTTGACGGACAGGCTCGGGCCGAGGCCGCACTCCAGGTGGAACGGCATCGCCGACACGTCGGGCAGCGGCTTCACCCCCGGCACGGTGACCTCGGTGATCTGCATGGGGGTCTCGAACGGGGTGAACCGCAGCCGCAGCCGGTCGGTGCGCATGGGCTTGAACGTGACGGTGCCGTCCGCGGCGACCACCCCGCCACGCACCTGCCCCCGGCCGCCCGTGATGAACACCGTGGCGGAACTCGACGCCCCTGGCGGCCTGTCGACGGTGAGGCGGTCGATGACCTTGGCCTTGTTCCAGCGGAGGGACAGCACCGGCTGGGCGTCGCCCGCGCCGGTGATCCACGTGGTGGCGGCGTCGCCGTCGAAGGCCGCCCCGGGTCCGGCGACGGGCTCGGGGACTCCCGCGCCGCTGCCCTCGACCTTCGGGAATTCCGCGACGCGCGTATACCGTTCGACGAGATCGGGGTCGCGGAGCGTGGCGAACCCCGAGATCCGGGTCTTCCTCGCGTTCAGCGAGGTGAACGAGCGGTCGAAGCCGTACCCCTCTTCCCCCGCCGCGGCGAGCGACTCCTGGCACAGCCACCGCACCGGCCCGCGCATGCATCCCCGGCGGTCCCCCGAGGCCCGCGTGAACAGGTGCGTGGCGGGCCCCCGGTCGGCCACATCGGGCGGCGCGTATGTGCGTACGGCGGGGACCCCGGCGATCGCGAGCTCCGAGATCGCCACCCCGGTCCCGAAGGTGATCAACGGATCGAACGCGACGTCCACCACCCGTATCCGCAGCCACTCGGTACGGCCCTGCGGGGTGCGCAGGGACTGCGGCTGAGTGCCGACGGCGATGTCCTGCTCGACCGCCCCGGCCTCGGTCTCCACCGAGACCCGAACCGGTGCCGGGCCGAGCGCCGGGTCCGGCACGAACACCGCCGTCACGCCGCCGGGGTCCACGCGCCGAACGAAGTCCACCTGGAGCCACTGCCCCACCCCGCCGTTCCACCCGCCCGAGCGCCACGCGGTGCGCAGGTCGCCGTCGAAGGCGGCGTACGGCAGGTAGCCCATGCCGTGCAGCGCCGGGATCGCGCCCGGGTCCGCCGCTGAGGACGAGGCCGTGACGCCCTTGATGCCGCGGTATTCCGCCACGGTCCGGAAGGGCAGCCACTCCTCCTCCATGAAGTCGTCCACCGCGCCGGGCCGCGGCGGCCGTTCGGCGGCCGTCAGCGTCGGCGACACCGAACGGCGCAGCTCCCCGAACTGCCGCTGCCGCTTGCGCAGGGAGTCGGTGACGACCCTGCGGCCGGGGGACGCGCCCGCCGCGATGTCGTCGTTGAGCACGACCGGTTCGCCATCGAGCAGGCCGTGGTCGGCCAGGTCGAGCAGCGCCTCGGGCCCGCCGAACACGCGGAGCAGGTCGCTTTGCGCGGTCAGCCGTACGGGCTCGTCGGCGCCCTCCACCTCGAACACGGTGAGCGCGGGGTAGAGCGGGTCGAGCCCGGCGGTCGCGTCGTCCAAGGCCCAGCTCCCGCCGACGGGCGGCCCGAACTCCGCCACTTTGGAGACGCCCGGCGAGTCGGCCAGCGCCTGGTGGATGCGCGCGGGCCAGGCCCCGGCGAGTTCGCCTCGGTCCAGGTCGTTGCGGACCAGCAGGTAGCGCACCCCCATGCGGGAGAGGACGGTGGACAGGCCGGGCGAGCCCCGCCCCTCGGTGAGCCGGGCGTCGATCGCGTCGAGCAGCCGCACCAGGCCGACCGAACCCGCGGCGGCGACCTGCCGCTGCGCCCAGCGCACCGTGGACAGGTGCTGCAGGGGCTCGTCCAGCGGCCTGCCCCACGTGTACTCGCCGAAGCGCGACCCCGGCACCGACAGCACCATGTGGTCGGCCGTCCTCGCGTTCAGCCAGCGGGCCGCCTCCTGCCAGTACGGCGGGACCTCGCGGAACACGCCCGTGCCCGCGAGGCCGAGTGTGGCGGCGGGCAGCGCGGTCACGCCGAGGGAGCAGGCGGCCAGGGCGCTGGCGGCGGCCCGGGCACGCGGCAGCCGTACGGCTGTCAGCAGGTGGGCCAGGCCGAGCGCGAGGGGCAGCCGGATCGCGGGGTCGAACTTGCGAAGGTTGCGCAGCGGGGCCAGCGGGCCGTCGAGCAGGTCGCGCACCAGCCCGGCGACCGGGGGTTCGAGCACGCTGATGTGCCCGGCCAGCAGCACGAGGACACCCGCGAGGGCGGTGAGGGTGAGGAAGCGCCGCTCGGGCAGGCCGCGCAGGAGCAGCCCGGTGAGGCCGAGCGCGGCGACCACCCCGGTGGCGAGCGCGTAGACGGGGGTGGTCGCCAGGGCGTGCCCCACGGGCTGGGCGGGACCGGTCGCCCCGCTGAGCCACGCCACCCAGTCGGCGCTGCCGCGCAGGGTGTTGGTCAGCGACGTGGTGGGGGTGATGGCCGCCGCGCTCTCGGTGTATTCGAGGAAGGAGAAGCCGTAGCGGGCGAACAGCACGAGCGGCACGGTCCACCACAGGGTGGCGAGCGCGGTGAACGCGGCCCACCAGGCGAACAGCCTCCCCCTCGGCACGGCGCGCGACCGGGTCAGCAGGTAGATGGCGGGCGGCAGGAGCACGGCCGCGGTCGCCGCGGCGTTGATGCCGCCGCAGAGGGCCACGGCGAACGCGGAACGCGCCGCGCAGACGACCCGGCCGGCGCCGCGGGAGGCGAGCACGAGCGGCAGCACGATCCACGGCAGCATCGCCGCCGGGGCGAACTCCGAGGAGAGCACGCCGACCAGGGCCAGCGCGCGCGGGGCGAGCGCGTAGGCGAGCCCGGCGGCGATGCGCGTCGCGGGGGTGCCGATGCGCAGGGCGCGCGCCAGCCGTTCCGCGCCGAGGAACGCGGTCACGAGCAGCAGCGCGCCCCAGAGCCGCTGCACGACCCAGCCCTCCAGCCCGGCGAGGTCGCCGAGCAGGAAGAACGGGCCCATGGGGAACAGGTAGCCCGCCACCTGGTTCTGCAGCTGGCCGAACTGGTTGACATCCCACAGGTCGAGGGCGCGGCCGAGGAACGCGGCCGGTGCGGTGGCGAGGTCGAGCTTGGTGTCGTTGAGCAGGTGTCCGGGGTGGGTGAGCAGGGCGAGCGCGGCGAGCGCGGCGCAGCACAGCACGAGCCGGAGCCGGTGGAGCAGGAGGCCGTCGGGGGCGGGCGCCGCGGGCGGCCTCTTCAGCACGAGGATTCCCGTGAGGAGTCCCACGGGGGGTCATCTGCGGAGTCCCATGCGTGGTCCCATGCCTGGTCACACGGGGGGATCTCCCCGCGGCCGGAGACCGGCCAGGAGATGAGCGCCGCCATGCGTGCCGCGCTCGCGTCCCAGTCGAAGCGCGCCGCCCAGCTCCGGCACGCGGCGGCCACCTCGGGGTGGCGCACCGGGTCCGACAGCTCCTTCAGCGCCGCTTCCGCCACGCCTTCCAGGGTGTCGCCCGGCCCTGCCAGCCACCCGGTACGGCCGGGCCGTACCGCGTCGCGCAGCCCGTCGACGTCGTAGGCGACCGTCGGCACCCCGAGGGCGGCGGCCTCCAGCACGCTCAGCCCCCACCCCTCCCCCTGGGAGGCGGACACGTGCAGCCACGAACCGGCCACGAGCCGGGCCTTGTCTCGGTCGGACAGGTACCCGTGGAAGGTGACGGCCGGCGTCGCGCCGGAGCCGCCGGAGCCTCCTGCGGTGCCGCAGGCATCGGCCAGGGCGCGTATCCGCGCCTCCTCGGGACCCCGGCCCACCACGTGCACCGTGAGGTCGGGCCACCGCTCGCGCAGGGCCAGGGCCAGGGCAACGATCCGTTCGACCCGCTTGTGGGCGACGAGGCGGCCGACGCACACGAGGGACGGCGAGGCGGAGCGCGCGACAGCGGGGCCGACAGGGCCGGCATGGGGGACATGCGCAGCATGGGCGGCGGACTCGGCAGGGCCGATGAGGTCGGCGGGAGGCGCGAGACACCCGTTGGGCACGATCGCGATGGGGCCCAGCCAGCCGAGGCGGTCGCGCATCGCGGCCTCGGTAGAGGGCGAGACGGCGGCGGTGACGTGCCGCCGGTAGACGCGCCTGGCGACCGGCCCCTCCAGAGCGCGGCCGACGGCGGCCAGCCAGCCGGGGAAGTGGACGCCGAACTGCTTGTCGTGGACGTGGTGGACGACGCCCACCACGACCGTACGGCGGGGCAGCACCAGCGGGGTGAAGAACGGGATGCCGTTCTGGCAGTCGATCACGGCGTCGAAGCGGCGCCGCCGCGCCGCGAGCCACCCGAGGACCTTCGGGTAGACGCTGAACGTGCCGCCCGTGCGCACGATGTCGATGCCGTCTCTGCGCTCGGCGGCCGACTGGCCGTCGCCGCGCGCGGTGACGAAGGTGACGCGCGCCCCCGAGGCGGCGAGCCTGCGGCCGATCTCCCAGGCGTAGACCTCGGCGCCGCCGGCCGCCGGATGCCACGGGTCCCGCCAGTTGACCACCGCGACGCGGCGGCTCGGGGGATCGGTCATACCGGTCAACAGTAGAAGCTCAGGCGGCCGACGACGAAACGGGGGCGGAGCCATCCTGCGGGGACGCCTGGAGGGCGGCCGAGTGCGCTGTGGCGGGGTGCCCGGTCGCGGGGCGCGCGGTGGCCGGGTGCGCGGTGGCCGGGTGCGCGGGCCGTACCCTCCACAGGGAGCGCCCGCCGCGGCCCGCCAGGCCGACGCGGGCGAAGATCATGAAGAGCTGGGAGAAGACGCCGAGACTGTGGCGTGACACCGAGAAGGTCGACCCGGCCACGTCCCGCCAGCGCACCGGGATCTCCACGACCGGCAGGTCCTTCGCCCGCATGCGCGCCAGCAGTTCGACGTCGAAGGCGAAGCCCGTCTCCCGCAGGTCCGCCGCGGCCTCGCGCACGCGGGGGCCGGCGAAGAACTTGAACCCGCACTGCGTGTCGCCGATCGGCCCCACCAGGACGCGGGCCATCGCGCGGAACACGCGCGCCCCGACGCGGCGGAAACGGCTGTGGCGCACTTCGACAACGGACCTGCGGTCGGCCCTGGAGCCGATCACGGCGGGGCATCCGGCGGCGAGCATGGGGAGCACGGCGTCGAGAGCGGACAGGTCGGTGGCCATGTCCACGTCGCAGAACCCGACGAAGGGCGCGGTGGTGGTCATCAGGCCGGCGCGGACCGCCGCGCCCTTGCCCCGCCGTTCGCAGGACACGAGTCTGACCTCGACCGGCCCGCGCGGCCACTCGCGGACGATGCGGGAGGTGCCGTCGGTGCTGGCGTTGTCCACCACGACCACGGACGCCGGGATCTGCATCCCGGCGAGTTTGTCGCAGAGCAGGGCGAGTCCGCGGGGCAGCCGTCCCTCCTCGTTGTAGGCGGGGACGACGACCTCCAACACGGTTTCGGCGCGGGCGCCGCTGTCCGGGCGGGGGGACACAAGCGTGCGCGGTCAGCGGGTGCCGTAGTTGTACAGCGGCTTGTCGACCGGCGTCGGCGACGGAGCGGCGAGCGTGACGACGCTCACGCTGGCTCCGACGGCAAGGAGCACCCCGATCACGATCGCAATGAGCAGGCGCATTCCTCGACTCCTTAGTCCTGGCCCGCGTTCGACGTCCCTGACGGTAGAACGTGATCCTAGAACGTGGTCCTCACCCAAAGCAGCAAATATACGTTAATGCAATAAATCAACCACAAACCTCTACATGATCCCTACGGCGATCCGCTGACCTGCCCATCTGGCACATTCAACGCATAAAGCGCCGCATGCGGGCCGCTGTGCACCTGTACGGCGCCCGCCAGCCTCGACTGGAACCCGTTCCACTCACGGCGGTCCCCGTCGAGCACCACGAACCTGAACCCCGCCTCCCGCAGCGGCTCGGCCAGCGACCGGGACGACCGGATCAGCGGGTCGAGCGCCTTGGCCCGCGGATCCTCCATGCCGATGACCAGGTCGCCCACGCGCACGGCGTCGTTCCACACCACGTGGCGGGGCAGGAAACGGGGCAGCGGGTCGAGCGACGAACGCCTGCCGTTCCAGTCGTAGGCCCGATAGGACTCCCACGGCAGCAGCAGCACATCGCCGGGTGTGCGGTCGGCGGCCACCAGCGCCCGGATCCGCTCGAAGTCCCCCGGGTAGTCCACCGCCGCGAGCCGCCCCCACGCCCCGAAGGCCAGCCCGGGGAGCAGCAGCAGCGGCGCGACCGCCGACACCGCGCCCGGCCTCCCCAGCAGGGCCGCGAGCGCGCCCGCGCCGAGGGCCGTCAGCAGGGCCAGCGGCGCCACGTACTGCTGCGCGTCCCGCAGCACCGCGAACCCCGGCCACACGTCGATCAGCCCCGCGAGCGCGGCCCGCCCGGTCTCGCCGAGCCCGACGGCGGCGACCGCCAGGCCGACGGCCGCGGCGACCGCGAGCCCGGCCTTGGCCGGCATGTCCCGGGCGGCGGCGAACGCGACCACGGCCGCCACCGCGAACACCAGCCGCAGCACCGACGGCACCAGCAGGTCGAGGCCCGGCGGCACCACCTCCGCGTTCCACACCCCCGACAGTGTGAACAGGCTTCCCAGCCCGCCGAGCGGCGTGTCGGCCCGCGCCGCGAACGCCTCCACCCCCACCGGGTCGCTCGGCACCTCTCCCTGCCGCAGCAGGCTGGGAACCAGCCACGGCAGACTGAACACCACCCACACCACACCGGTACGGCACAGCCCCCGCAGCCGCCGCCCCGGCCCGAGCGCCGCGACGGGCAGCACGGTCAACGCCGTGATGATCATCGCCATGAAGCCGCCGACTGCGGCTGGGACGAACGCGACCGCCCACCCCCACCCGAACCTCTCCCCCGCCGCGAGCGCCGCCCGCACCGCCCACGGCAGCCCCGCGTAGCCCAGCAGCAGCGCCCACTGGCCGAGCAGCAGCCGCTCGGCGACGAACGGGTTCCAGGCGTAGAAGACGCCCGCGGCCAGCCGTACCGCGACCGGTCTCCCGTCGAGCAGCCTCGCCGGGCCCGCGCACGCCAGCACGAAGACGGCGAGCAGGATCAGCTTCTGCACCAGCGCGCCCGGCAGCACCGCGCCGAGAAGCGCCACCACGGCGTCGCTCGGCACGGCGCGGGGCAGCGTGCCGGTCATCCCGAAGGTCGAGGGCAGGAGAACGGGCTCGGGCACGAAGACCATGTCGTACGCGAGGGTGAACCCCGGAGCCAGCGCGGGCGCCAGGGCGAGAACGCCGAGGAGCGCGCCGACCGCGTAAGGCCAGAACGCCGGCCAGGCTCCACGCCACCCGTTCGGCAGTGCCCGCAACGCCTGTCCTCCCCGCGGCGAATCGGAGGCTTTCCCTTGGCCACCAGGTGCAATATCATGCCGCGTTGACCGAGCAGAGGGCGGTGTGGGGTGACACTCCGAGCTTCTCCCGGCCACGGTGACCGCCCCGAGCGGGACACACCGCACGCCGACGGGGCGGAAGACGAAAGCAGGGCCGGCGGGCCCTGCGGCGACGCCGTTCCGACGGCCACGACCGGGGCCTTGGCGCCGCGTGCCCGGTCGGCGGCCGGCCCCCTGCTCGCCGCTGCCTGTGTGCTGATCGCCGCCGCCGTCTGCTGGAAATGGGTCGTGCTCTCGAACGGCTACTTCCGCGAGGACGACTTCGAATACACGGTCCGCGGGTTCGAGAACGCCCTGGACCTCGACTACCTAACCCGCGTCCACTGGGGCCAGCTGATGCCGGGGGGATTCGCCCTGGCATGGCTGCTCGCCCGGGTCGCGCCCTACAACTGGGAGCTGACGAGCGCGATCACCCTGGCCGGGCACGCCCTGGCCGCGCTGGCGGCGTTCAGGATGCTGCGGGTGCTGTTCGGGTCCCGGCCCGCGATCCTGGCGCCGCTCGCGGTCTATCTCTTCACGCCGCTGACGCTGCCCGCGCTGGGGTGGTGGGCCGCGGCGCTGAACCTCGTCCCGCTGCAGATCGCGGCGCCCATGGCGGTCAGCGCCCACGTGCTGTATCTGCGCACCGGGTGCCGCGGCCACCTGTGGGCCGCCACCGGCTGGATCACCTTCGGGCTGCTCTGCTTCCTCAAGGCGGGCGCGATCCCCCTCATCCTGTTCGGCCTGACCCTCGGCTGGTTCGCCGGGCGCGGCGGCACCGGCGGCGCCGCCGCGCTCAAGGACACCGTGTGGCGGCACCGCCGCGCCTGGACGATGTACGCGGTGCCGCTCGCCGCCTACGCGGTCGTCTACCTATCGCGGCTCGGCGGCTCGGGCACCCGGATCTCGGTGACGGCGCTCGGCGACGTGGCGGAGTTCGCGCGGCGGCTCATCACCGAGACCTTCCCCGCGACCGCCGTCGGCGCGACCTGGGACTGGTCGCCGGTCGGCACCGGCGGCTACGCTCTGGCGGCCCCGGCGGCCCCCCACCTGCGGGTCGCGCTCGCCGCGACGGTCGCGGTCGTCGCGGCGAGCCTGCTGCTGTCGCGCGGCGCGTGGCGGGCATGGGCGCTGCTCGTGTGCTACCTGGTCTGCGCCGACGTGCTGCCCATCGCGCTCGGACGGCTGAGCCCCGGCTCCGTGGGCCTTGCCGGGGCCGAGACCCGCTACACGGCCGACGCCGCCTTCGTCCTGATGCTGTGCCTGTCCCTGGCCTTCCTCCCGGTCGAGGGGACGGAGCGGCGGGTCACGCCTTTACGCCGGCTCACGGCCCGCGCCGCCGTACCGGTCACGGCCGTGGCGCTGACCGCGTTCACGGCGTCGTCGCTGTGGTCGGGCACGCGCCTCGTGGCCGCGGTGGACGGCCGCCCCGCGCGAGGCTACGTGGAGACGGCCCGCGCCCAGCTCGCCGCGGCCTCCCACGACGCCGACATCTTCGACCGGCCCGTTCCGTCCCACGTGGCCGGTCCCCTGTTCGGCGCCTACGCCCACACCTCCCACGTGCTCGCCCCCCTCGCCAAACCCATCCACCGCCGAACCATGCGCACCCAGCCCCCCTCGGAGCACCCGCTGGTCCTCGACGACACCGGCAGGCTCACGCCGCTGTCCGTCCGGGGGACGAGGCGCACCCCGCCCTCTGGGCTGTGCTGGCCGCAGGCAGGCAACGCGGTCGACATCCCCGTCCGCGGCATGACCGCGGCCGGGGAGAGCACCCACATCGTCAAGCTCGAACACATCAGTCAGAGCGAGATCCTGGTGAGCATCGCCTTCGGGCGGGGCCGGATCAGCACGGCCATCCCCCACGGGCTCAAGGCCACGACGTTCGGCGTGACCGGCGGCGGCGGCGCACGGCTGCGGCTCATCATCGAGACGCCGGGGTCCTCCGTGTGCGTGACCGCCGCCACCGTCGGCGTCGCCGTACCGAAACGGTGAGTCAGCGGCCGGGCTCGGCGTCGCGCCCCGGGGTCTCCCGTACGGCCCCGGCTGAGATGTGCCGTTCCGCCCAGCCCGCCACCGACTCGCGAAGGGACGGCACGGGGGGCAGGGCGGGCTGGGCGGCGCGGCTCGGCGTTGGGGCGGGGGTGGTGGCGGGAGGGTCGACGTTCTGCACGGGCTTGTGCGGTTCGTCGCCCGAGAACAGGGCGAAGATCAACACCACGGTGATGGCGGTGACGATGGTCGCGCCTATGCCGTACACGACCCGAACGGGCACGTCGCCGAGGCTCAGCAGCAGCGCCTTGGCGCGACTTCTCGGAGGCGACGGCACCCGCCACGCCTGCTGCGGCGCCGAACCGGGAGCGCCCTCGTCCGGGGCGGCCCGGATCACCTCGCGCGCGGGCCAGGACGTCAGCTCGCCCGAACCGCCCCCGCCCGCGGGCGGAGGAGAGGGGACCCCGTGGGGGCCGGTGCCGACGTACGGCGGGAGCGCCCCGACGAGCGTGGACTCATGCTCGGGCGGCACCTCATCGGCCCGCCTCCAGTCGGCCCCCTCGCCGAACCCCTCGCCGGACCCCTCGCCGGACCCCCCGCCGGATCGCGGCTCGTCAGGCCGGGGCCCGCCGGTTCCCGCCGGGGCGAACCCGTCGATCAGGGTGACCTCCGCGTCCAGCGGGGACTCGAAGTCGCGCTCGGGGTCCCACACGTCGTCCCGGTCGAGCACCGGGTCGAGGCCGGGGTCGCGTGCCTCGCCCCCGGGGGCGGGGCGCCGGGCGTGATCGTCGGCCTGAGAGCTGCTGGAAACGATGACCTCACCGGGATCGTCGGCGGCCTGCCCTCGCGGCGGGCCCGGAGCCGGAGCGGGCGGGGCGGCGTCGCGGACGGCGGGAAACGGGGAGGTCGGCCTGTCGCCTTCCGTCTTCCGGTCCCCCTTGGAGGGGATGCCGCGGTCTTCCTCCATGGCCGCAGAGTACGTTACCCAGCGCACTAGCGCACCGGTCCCACACCCGATTTTGAAAGGCCCCAGACCCACGCCAGACCCACCGCACTACTCAAAGTATGCTTTTACCCACTCCCCGTATCATTGTTCCGGTTCAGGGAAGGTACCGGCCCATGGGGACCACACCGGCTAAGCGACGAGCGCCCCTCGCCCTGGGCGCCCTCGCCCTTGCACTTGCGCTCGGCGGCTGCGGGATCACCGCGCCGCCGACGGCCGCACCGACCGGCGGCACGACCGCGAGCCACGTCGGCACAGCGGCGACCGCCCCCACGGCGGCTGGAGAGTCGGGCACCGTGCGGGCCCTGGAGACGACCTACGAGAACGTGATCAGGAAGGTCCTGCCCTCCATCGTCCAGATCAACGCCGAGAACGGCCTCGGCTCGGGCATCGTCTACGACACGTCCGGCCACATCATCACAAACGCCCACGTGCTCGGGGACGCGCGCACCTTCCAGGTCACCCTGCCAAGCGGGGGGACGCCCCGCGCCGCGACGCTCGTCGCCACCCATCCCCTGGGCGACCTCGCCATCATCAAGGTGAAGGACGCCACCGGACTGGCCCCGGTGAGGTTCGGCGACTCCCGAAACGCCAGGGTGGGGCAGATCGTGCTGGCGATGGGCAACCCCCTGGGGCTCTCCGGCAGCGTGACCAACGGCATCATCTCCGCGCTGGGCCGTACGGTGACCGAACCCGTCGGCCGAGGGTCCACGGGGGCGACCATCGCCAACGCCATCCAGACCTCGGCGGCCATCAACCCCGGCAACAGCGGCGGAGCCCTCGTCACCATGAACGCCGAGGTCATCGGCATCCCCACGCTGGCCGCCGCCGACCCCACCCTCGGCCGGGGCACGGCTCCCGGCATCGGGTTCGCGATCCCGAGCAATACCGCGGTCGACATCGCCAACCAGATCATCAAAGAGGGCAAGGTCACCAACACCCGCCGCGCGGCCCTGGGCATCAGCGGCCAGACCGTGGTCTCCCAGGACGGCACCGCCGCGGGAGTGGGCGTGGTCAGGGTGTCCCCGAACAGCGGAGCAGAGCGCGCCGGAATCCTGCCGGGCGACATCATCGTCGGCGTGAACGGCACCAAGATCACCACAATGGCGGACCTGTCTGAGCTTCTCGCCACCCTCAGCGTCGGTAGAGAGGCCAAGGTCGACATTCGCCACCCCGACGGCAGCCAGGAGAGCGTCAACATCAAACTCGGTGAATTGCCTGGCCAGTAAGCTTAGACCGACAAATCCCGATAGCAGTGCCATATCAGAATTTCAGTATTCATTGACCGGAGCCCTGGTTTATCCAGGATTATGCGTACCGTGACCACCGCGCGCCTGATCGCCATCGGCCTCATGCTCAGCGTCGCCGGGATCCCCCTCGGGATCGTCAAGGGCGACGGGTTCGACCACTTCCGCCTGGCTGCGCTGATGGGCATGCTGCTCGGCCAGTTCATCACCCTGCCCCTCTTGCTGTTCGTCGGCATTGCCCTGGGCGTACCCGAGCAGCGCAGCCACCTGCAGGTGCCCGGCTACACCATGGGCGGCGTCACCCTGCTGTTCGGCACCCTCATCGTGACGCAGGCGTGGGCCACATCGGCCTGGCTCGAAAGCCTCCCGCCGGGCGTCGGCGACCCCGCGGGCGAGTTCGCCATCACCATGCTGGCGGGCCTGTCCGGAGCGGTGGCCGTCTTCCTCGGCCTCGGCATGCTCGTCGCCCGGGTGCTGGTCGACCGCCACCTGCGGCTGGTGAACCTGCCCGTCCCGGCCCACCTGACCGGCGACAGGCCGCTATCGGCCATCCTGCTGGCCGAGGAAGCGGCCTGGCCTTCCCGCGCAGGACGCGTATAGCCGCCGCGACCACCGCCCCGATGCCCCAAGCCTCCGCGGTGCGCCGGCCGTACGGCCTTGTGTGAGCGCCTCCGGTGAGCATCATGCGCCGGGCGCATGATGCCCGTGGACTTGTTCGGTTTCCAGGGAATGCCCCTAGCGAGGCTGGATTTCGCAGGCGGTGCCGTTCACTGTGAAAGCGTTGGGTTCTCCGCTGTCGCCGGTGTGGGTGGCGACCAGGCCGAGATATGCAGAATGGCCGGGAGCGATCGTGGCGTTGTAGCGCAGGTTCTCAGCGCTGATCTGGCCGCTTGCGCCGTTATAGGCGGCACCCCACCCGGAAGTGATGCTCTGGCCCGGGGGCAGCGTGAAGGCCAGACGCCAGCCTTCCACGGGTGAATCACCGGTATTGGTGACCCGAATACGGGCGGTGAAGCCGGAGTTCCAACTGTTGGTCTGATAGGCGACCTGGCAGGGAGTCGTCAGGCCGAAGAATTCAACGGCGTGCTGCGCCATTCCCGGAGTGGGCAGCCCATGGCCGACACCTGCGACGCTCACGGCCTCGACTTTCGCCCGTGCGCCCGCATTGCCGTAACGGGTCCGCGTCCAGGTCGGCTGCGGATTGTCGGTCGACACCGGATTCTGGCCGACGCCGTGGACATTGGTCCACTGCTTCACCTGCTCCCCGAGGTTGGCGTAGGCCAATGCACCGTCCTCCGTGCCATGCCAGAGCTGTATGCGCGGGAGCCGCCCGCGATATCCGGGATAAGAAGCCCTGACAAGGTCGCCCCACTGCTCGGGCGTCTTGACGATCCGGCCGCCGGCGCATTCCACGTTCCAACCCCACGGGCTGGCGAAACAGCCGTACGGCACTCCCATGAACGCGGCCCCCGCGGCGAAGACATCGGGATAATTGGCCAGCAGCACGTTGGTCATCATCGCGCCGGACGACACCCCGACCGCGAAGACGCGCTTCGGGTCGCCGTCGTATTCGCGCTGGGCGAAGGCCACCATCGACCTGATTCCCACGGGATCACTGCCCCCGCCCCTCCGCAGAGCCTCAGGCGAGGAGGCGTCGAAGCAGTGGCCGGCCCTGGTGGCCGAAGGGTAGACCACGATGAATCCATAACGGTCCGCGAGGGCCCTGAACTCGGTGTCCTGGTGGAGAACGGGTCCGGAGCCGGTGCAGTAGTGCAGGGCGACCACGACGGCCGGGCTGTCGGCGACGCTGTCAGGCGCATACACGTGCATTTGGAGATTGCTCGGGTTCGGACCGAAGTCCGTCACCTCCACCAGCGACGCCGCAGCGGCCGAGGGGGCCGTAAAGGTCAGCGACGCGGCGAGGAGAAGAACGGTCCCGCATAAGGCATGGAAAACGGATCTCAGCACTACCAGTCCTTTGATCTTGGGGTTTTCAGGCAAAGATCAGAGGGAGAGGTCCATGCGAAAACACGGCCGACCATGCGGAACGGAGAACGGGACATGGCCGGTCGAGTCGAGCGGGTGCGGGCACCCTTCACAGGCCGAGCGTTTGATGAGGCTCATGATCGAGCCCCATCCCTCCACCCACGGATGAAAAGCACTACGGGAAAAACACTGCGAGGTGCGCACGAGGCTATGGGCCCACCTCTTGCGCGAGGATCACCTTAGGCACGTGAAGCCCGCCGCGCAAGGGCGGCCGCCCGCGACCTCATTCGGGGGGCCCTGTAGGCTTCCAGCCTCTCGACCGGTGCCGTTCAGGCGAACGGCACCGGTTATTGAGCGGGACTCTCAAAGGAGTTACCCCTCCTGTTCTCGCAGCACCTGGTAGGGCACGGACTTTTGGATGATTCACCTCTTAGGCATGTGGCGTTATAGTCGCCCACACCACCTTGCCGCCGGTGGCAAGCCACCGGTAGCCCCATTGATCGGCCAAATCATCGACGATTTGCAATCCCCGGCCGTTTTCATCGTCGAGCGCCCCGGATTTGGTTCTGGGGGGTGTCCGGCCGCGGTCCCACACTTCGATCACGATCCGGCCTCTGAACCTGTACAGGCCGACTCTGATGAACTCCCGCAGTCCGGATGCGTCGCCGGCTCGGGCGAGGTCGCGTAGCTCGCCGGTCGCCTTGACGGCGTTGGCCACGAGCTCGGACATGATCAGTTCCGCCATGTCCGTCGACCACTGCATGTCCCATCTCGCCAGAGTGTGTACCGCGAGGCGGCGCGCATGCGAGGCGGCGATCGGATGAGCGGGCAATTCCATACAATTCAGACTCAGGCTGTGCCCCACGGCATTCTTCCGAGTCACCGCCCCCTGGGCTTGGCGTGCAACCGCGCTACGCATCACTGCTCTCCCATACGCAAAAATACGGATCTGACCCGATATGCCCGGCCCATTCACACGCTGCGTCCTGAAAAGCACGCGATGAAGGACGCTGCCAAGACGGAAGAATCCGAAGAATCTCGCCATGGCATCTCACATTGTGATTGACTCTGAAGAAGCGACACCGACTCGCAGGCTTACGGCACGGGAACGGAACGCACACCATGGCGGTCGACCAACGGAACGTCCAACAGATCCTCGACCGCGTTTTCGCACGCCAAGACATGGAAGAGGCATGTCGACGGCAGGATCTCGGCGCCATCCTGCGCATCTGCAATCACCATGGGATCAGCCAGGGGCAGCTCGCCAATCTGATCGGGACCTACCAGGGCCGCATCAGCGAATACATAAAAGGAAAGCGATCGCCCTCCGCGAAATCTACATTTGAACGAGTCGCCGACGGCCTCGGCCTCCCCCTGCATCTGCGCCGCGCTCTGGGCCTGGCTCCGGACGGCGGTCCCGGTGCGGCGAAAAGAACGGACGGCCTCATCCCCGTCGCCGACACGTTCGACCTTCAGTTACTCGCCAAAGAGATCGGAAGGAGGGGCAACAGCGTGAAGCGACGCGACATGCTGGCGATGGTGGCGCAGATCGGAACGACAACGGCCATCGCGCAGAGCGAGGTGCTCGATCGGCTCACGTATGCCATCGCCAAGCCGAACGCAATGGACGAGACAATAGTCCGGGAAATGGAGGCACGGTCCACAGGCTTTCACCTGCTGGAGGAGGTCATGCCGGCGCGCTCTCTGATCAAAGGGCTTACCGCACATCTCGGAGAGGTCGGCACTCTTCTCAACGGCACGGCCTACGACCCGGACAACGAACTGCGGACGCGCCTGATCGTGGTCGCCGGGGAAAGCAGCGTGCTCACCGGCTGGGCGGCCAGCGACATCGGCGACGCCACTACCGCGAGGAATCTCTACGCAACCGCGGAGAAGGCCGCCAGAGAGGCCGGCGACCTCGGAATCGCCGCCTGCGCCATGGGCTACCGCAGCTACATCCCCAGCACCAAGGGGGCTCACGGCCGCGCCCGCGCGCTGCTCGCCCGCGCCCTGGAACTGGTGTCCACCACCACCTCGCCCGGAACCGTGTCATGGCTCGCCGCCCGGCACGCCGAGGAAAGCGCCGCCCTGGGCGACACGGTCTCCGCGCTCAACTCCTGGGGCCGCGCCGATGAGGCGTTCAGCATCGCCGACCCCGAGGAGGACCGCGTCTGGACCCGCTTCCTCGACCAGAACAGATTTGATTCCTACAGGATCACCACGTTCTCCCGCCTCGGGAAACTCGACGAGGCCCAGGAGACGGCCTCCGCCGTACTCGCGCGATTAACGCAGCCCGATCGCAAAAAGGCGGCGATCATCTTGGAGGGCATCGCCGGCGCCCATCTGTCCCGCGGCTCGGTCGGCGAGGCCGCCAAAATCGCCAAGGACGGACTCGCCGTCGTGCGCGAAACGGAATTCGCCATGTGGCTCCCGCGATTCGAACGCATCGCGAACGGCCTGCGGCGCTGGCCGCGTCAACCGGCCGTACGGGCCTTCCTGGAAGACCTCGCCATAACGAAGCGCCAGTTCATCTCGTCTCCTCGGTGATCCAGCCCAGATATTCAGCGCTTCCACCGACGATCGGAACCACGATAATCTCGGGCGTATCATAGGGATGGTTCGCCTTGATATGGCGCTCCAGTCCGGCGAGGCGGTCGACGGTCGTCTTGATGAAAAGCTGGAACTCCTCGGCCTCTTCGATCTCGCCCTGCCACCAATAAATCGACCGGATAGGGCTGGAGATCTGGACGCATGCCGCGAGCCGCGCCTCGGTGATACTCCGCGCCAGATTCGCCCCGCTTTCCGCGCTGTCCACCGTAGTCTGAACCTGGACATGATCCGCCACAACCACACTCCGTTCATGTGCGGCTAACCCGTAGATATCCGAGCTCTCACCCTGGAATCCGATCATCTCATCCTAAGTTCCCACCCTGCCAACGGCCACGCCCCATACCCTTTCGCAGCCGGTCCCGTCTGACCGTGCATGTTCACGTGATATGAGCGAGTCGAGTCAGAGGTGTTCATGGAAGACGGCGCGATCGAGCGAGGGCCCGTCCTAGCCACGTCATAGCGGTGATCGGTTCGACATTGCCAGGGCGTGCCGTGCGGGCGCACCACGAAAAAAGCCGATGCCCCGACCCGCGGGGTCGCGGGTCGGGGCATCGGCGAGGTGGTGGAGGTGGCGGGAATTGAACCCGCGTCCTTCAACCCCAAGTCAGGGCTTCTCCGGGCGCAGCCTGCTGTGCTTTTCTCAGCCCCGGCGATCACACAGGCGAGTCGCCGACGGGCTCAGCCACTGTCAGTTTTCCCTTCCGCCCCCGTGGCCGGGTCGGTCGGTTGAGCCTCCTAGCGATGCCAGGTCCGGGCCGGAGGCGCTCCCGGGCTGACAAGGTGCTACCTCGCTGCTTAGGCGGCGAGGGCCAGGTTAGCCTGGCTGACCTCAGTGCGCTTAGAGTTGGCACTTGTTGTTTGCGGTCACAGGATTAACGAGGTTATGTCCGCAGTCCTCGGCCCGCTTCTCCTCACTTGCAAAGTCGAAGTCGAAACCGGTCACCCCCTGTGGAGTTGTCAAAACCGTGCGGCGCTGGAGCGCCGCCGGCCAGGCAACGCGGCCCGCTCGGGACCGCACCTCCAAGATACCGTTTGCAACGCCCCAGACGTCAACTCGATTCCCGGTGGCCCTCGCACCTACCCCGAAAAGAGGCAAAAGGGGCAGATGTGCTTCATGAGCATGCCGAAACCCCCGGGGACACGGCACTGAGGCGCGCGTCCCCGGGGGCCGACCGGCAGGGTCGAGCCGGTCCGGACGGCAGGGCTTCCCCCGAGATGAAGCCCTGTCCCATCACGGCGACTGAGTCCGCAACCCCCCAAGCGGTGCTCAGTCACCTGGGAAGACGCTCGCGAGGCCCCGAATGGTTGCTTGAGCGGCGAGGAATTTTCCCAGGCGCCGGAAGCCCCGTCGACCCTGGCCCCGGAAGCCCCGTCGGCCCAGGTGCCGGAAACCCCGTCAGGAGGGCGCTTTGGCGTTCTGGAAGAAGCGGCCCGCGACCGCGGCGGCATCACCGGGTTCGCCGCCCTGAAGGAGCACGGCGACGGCCAGGTCGCCCCGCCACCCGATGAACCAGGCGAACTTCGTGCGGTTGTTCCCCCGGGTGCCGAGGGCCGGGGCGGCGATGCCGTGGACGCGCTGCCCGCCCTGCACCTCGGCGGCCTGCGCCGTGCCGCGGGTGACTCCCGCCCGCATGAAGGACTTGATGGTCTCCAGGGACTTCGCGTCGAGCTGGATGGGTTCGGAGGCGGGAACGGGGGCCGGGGTGGCCGCGGCGCCC
This sequence comes from Sinosporangium album, assembly GCF_900100605.1. Lineage (GTDB taxonomy): Bacteria > Actinomycetota > Actinomycetes > Streptosporangiales > Streptosporangiaceae > Sinosporangium > Sinosporangium album. The sequence goes on from NZ_FNCN01000006.1 coordinate 74,447, forward strand.
GGTGGCGGCGCGGTGGGCTTGGTCACGAGGACCGGCGGCTTCCAGGTGCCGGACGCCGCGGCCCCGGCGACAAGCGCCATGGAAAGCGGGCTGACCTCGACGTTCTGCCCGGCGATGACCTTGGCCTTGGCGGCGTCGCTGTTGACCTTGGGCATGGCGCCCGGAAACGACTTCAAGGGGAGCTGCCACGTGGCCCCGATGCCGAACGCCGCCGCGCTGTCGCTGAGGGCCTTGGCGTCGACACGGCGGGCCAGGGACGCCAGGGCGGTCACGCAGGCGTTCGCGAAGTTGCTCTGGAGGGTGGGCGCGCCGCCGGCCGCGCCGACCTGCTGGAACTGGGCCCCGCCGACGCTGCGCTCGGTCGGGCACGGGAGCTTCTGCTTGGCGTCGATCCCCGCTTTGACCAGGGAGTCGACGGCGACCATGGAGAAGGCCGTGCCCGCGGGGAACTTGCCGGCGAGGGCGTCCTTCGCCTGGTTCATGCCCTTGGTGCCGACCGCGAGGATCTCGCTCGTGGGGGCGTGCACGGCGACCAGGGCCGCGGGCTGGGCGCCGACGGAGACGGCGGCGTCGGCCGCGGCCTGCACGCCGGTGTCAAGGGTGGTGGACACCGAGGAATTGACCCGCCCCTGCGCCTTGTGGAGCTCGGCCACCTGCTCATTGGTCTTGAGATCGACAGTGATCACACGGGTGCCGGTGGAGCCGGTGAGCATGTCCTGGTAGTACTGCTGGAGGCCGCCCTGTCCGACGGAGTCCCCGGCGCGCTGCGGCCCGCCGAGCTGCTGCACCGTCTCGGCGGTCACGGCGCTGACCCTCCCGACGATCTGCACCGGAGAGGCGGGGGCGACCGGCTGGGTCACCCGCTCGATCCTGAGCCCCTGGGGAGCCAGCGCCCGCAGCTTGGATTCGATTTGCGAGTATCTCCCCCGGCCGAAGGTGACGAGCGACACCGGGTCGTTGGGGGGCGACGACAGGACCTGGCGCAGCAGCCGGTCCTGCGGGAATCCCGTCACCTCGGAGAGCTGCTGGACGAGCTTGGCCGGATCGTCGAGCTTGGACGGGGTCACGGTCGCGACGTGGAGCACCTCGTCGGTCTGCAGGGCACGCTCGTTGCGGTCGTTGATCGGCTTTCGGCCCTCGGTGGTCGGGCTGACCGCGAGGCGCTGCCCCTCCTTGAGCTGGGGATGCAGCACGCTCGGCGACCAGCGGACCTTCCAGTGGCCGTCCACCAGGTGCAGCGGAAGCTTGCCGTCGTATTCCCAGAGGGGGTTGTTCTCCCCGAGGTCGACCTCGGCCTTGAAGTCGGCCTCCGAGGCGCCCCCGGTGTGCCGTAGGCCCATGATCCGGAAGCGGAACGAGGCCGCGTCGAGGTGGACTCCGACGTCTTCGATGGCCCGGGCGACCTTGGCGGGGTCACCGTCGGTGCGCCTGGCCGCGGACTCGTAGTCACCGGTCTGCCAGCCGACCAGGAAGCCCCTGACGGCCTCGTGCGGGGAGGGCTCCTCGAAACAGGCGGTGAGGGTCGCCCCGCACGCCACGAGGGCGAGGGACGAGGCGAGAGCCCTCTGGGTACGGCGGCGCACGTGCCTCACCGGTGCCGATGGCGCAGCATGCGCGCCATCTCACGCTTGGCCTGCTTCTCGGCGAGGGCGTGGCGCTTGTCCCAGTCCTTCTTGCCTCGGCCGAGGCCGATTTCGATCTTGGCCTTGCCGTCCTTGAAGTAGAGGGCCAGGGGCACGATCGTCAGCCCGCTCTTCTTGGTCTTGGCGAGCAGCTTGTCGATCTCCTTGCGGTGGAGCAGGAGTTTGCGGGTGCGGCGGGCGGCGTGGTTGGTCCAGGTCCCCATGGTGTATTCGGGAATGTGGACGTTGATCAACCAGGCTTCTCCGTCTTTGATCGTGGCATAGCCGTCTGTGAGGGAGGCACGACCGGCACGGAGGGACTTCACCTCCGTGCCCTGCAGCACGATGCCCGCCTCATAGGTGTCCTCGATATGGAAGTCGTGGCGAGCACGCTTGTTCTGGGCGATGACCTTGCGCCCGGTCTCACGTGGCATGCCGTTGAGCCTACCGGGGCTCGTCACACCTTCAGGTATCGCCGGAGCGTCACGAACGACGCGAGCACACAGATCACCACTCCGACGATCATGGTCAGAGTGATCACCCAGGCCACGTCGTTCCATTCGAGTTGGCTGTTGGCGGCCAGGTAGATCTGGACGCTCTCGAACAGGAACACCTTGGACACGATCAGCAGAACGGCCGCGACGACACCGCCGAGCAATCCCGCGATCACGCCCTCCATGACGAAGGGGAGCTGAATGTAGAGGTTGGAGGCGCCGACCAGCCGCATGATCCCGGTCTCACGGCGCCGGTTGTAGGCCGATAGCCGTACCGTGTTGCCGATCAGCAGGATGGCGGAGACGACCAGGATGCCTGCGACGACCAGCGCGGCCCAGCGCAGCCGTTCGAGCAGCCCGAAGAAACGATCCAGGATCTCCTGGTGGTTGATCACGTTGGAGACGCCCTTGAGCGTCTTGAGCGTGCCTACGGCTCCGCTGTACTCCTCGGGGTTCTTCAGCTTGACCCTGAAGGACTCGGGCATGTCCTCGGCGCGGACCGCCGACACGAAGAGGGGGTTGTCGGCGTAGGTCGCCTTGAAGATCTCGAAGGCCTGCGCCGAGGTTTCGAAAGCGACCGACTGCACCTGGGGCATGGCCTTGATGGTGTTCTCGATCTCTTTCTTCTGCGTGTCGTCCATGCCCCCGCTGGTCTTGCAGACGGGGAAGGCATCGTCCTTCTTGCACAGGAAGACAGAGATCTCCACCCTGCTGGCCCAGTAGTGCTTCATCCTGGTGACCTGAGCGTTGATCATCAGACCGACACCGAGAAGCGCCATGGCGATGGCGACGGTCACGATCACCGCGATGGTCATCGTGAGGTTACGGCGGAGGCCGATCCAGACCTCGGAAAAGATGAAGTTTGCCCGCATGCTGTTGGGAGTCCCCTGTTGCTCTCGCTAGACGGTCAGTACGCCTGGCCGTAAACGCCACGCGACTGGTCACGGACGATCTTGCCGTCCTCCAGCTCCACGACGCGCTTGCGCATGGAGTCGACGATGGCGGCGTCGTGCGTGGCCATCACAACCGTCGTGCCGGTCCTGTTGATGCGGTCGAGCACCTTCATGATGCCGATGCTCGTCGCGGGGTCGATGTTTCCCGTCGGCTCGTCGGCCAGAAGGATCATCGGTCGGTTGACGAACGCGCGCGCCATGGCGACCCGCTGCTGCTCACCACCGGAGAGCTCGTCGGGCATGCGGTGCGCCTTGCCCTCAAGACCCACCAGCTCGATGACCTCGGGTACCACCTTGCGAATGAAGCGCCTCGGCTTGCCGATCACTTCCAGCGCGAACGCGACGTTCTCGTAGACGTTCTTGTTGGGTAGCAACCTGAAGTCCTGGAACACACAGCCGATACGGCGGCGCAGGTGCGGCACCTTGAAGTTGGAGAGCCGCGACAACTCCTTGCCGGCCACATGGATGGCGCCGGAGTTGGGCCGCTCCTCTTTGAGGACCAGACGTAGGAAGGTCGACTTGCCGGATCCCGAGGGACCGACGAGGAACACGAACTCGCCCTTGTCAACGTCGACGCTGACATGGTCCAGAGCGGGCCGGTTCTGGTTCGCGTAGACCTTGGTGACATTATCGAAATGGATCACGGGCGCATCACGGCATGCCAGTCTAGGGGGTCGGACAGTCGCGGGGGTGGTACGGAGCCACTTCCCATCGGTCGGCGGCCTTCCGACGTCGGTCCTTTACCGTGGATCGACACTCCGGTTGGCCAACGGACAGTCTAAGGGGAACACTGGCATGGAACGTCCATAACGGAAACAAAACGATTCCAGCCTTATCACCTACTGGACAATACCGACTACGGTGGAGAGCGGAGCACATCATGAGCTATGAACATCTCATCTGCGCCGCGTGCGCTCACCCGGTCATCGAAGGCCGCTGCGCGGTCTGCCGCGCCTCCCTCGAAAGAATGCGGCGGGAAGGCTTCGGCGGGCTGCCGCCCGCCCTCATCATCGCCGCACTGGTCATCCTGCTGATCTTCACCCTCGCACTGAAATACGTGGCGGGCTACTGACCGCCGCCCGCGGCGGGCCGCCGCGCCCGCCGGGCCCATGCCGTACGGCTACCGCCGACGGCGCGGGCCGCGCGCCACGATACGCCCCCGCCGCGCCTCTCAGTCGTCCGTCAAGCCCTGCTCCCGGCGGCGCGTCCAGCGGATCTCCGCCTCGATGAACTCGTCCAGGTCGCCATCGAGCACGGCGCTCGGATTGCCCGCCTCCACAGACGTCCTGAGATCTTTGACGATCTGGTAGGGATGCAGCACGTAGTTGCGGATCTGCGTGCCCCACGACGTGGTGCTCTCGCCACGAAGCTCCGACATCTTGTCGGCCTCTTCCTGGCGCTTGCGCTCAAGAAGCTTGGCCTGCAGCACGACCATCGCGGTCGCCTTGTTCTGAAGCTGCGAGCGCTCATTCTGGCAGGAGACCACGATGCCGGTCGGCAGGTGGGTGATGCGGACCGCCGAGTCGGTCGTGTTGACGCCCTGGCCACCGGGCCCCGACGAGCGGTAGACGTCGACGCGGAGCTCGTCCTCGTTGATGTCGATGTGATCGGTCTGCTCGACGACCGGCACAATGTCGACACCCGCGAAAGACGTCTGGCGGCGGCCCTGGTTGTCGAAGGGGCTGATGCGGACAAGCCGGTGGGTGCCGTGCTCGCCGCGCAGCGTGCCGTAGGCGTAAGGCGCCTTCACCGTGAAGGTGGCCGACTTGATGCCGGCCTCCTCCGCGTAGGAGGTCTCGTAGACCTCCGTGGAGAAGCCCTTGCGCTCGGCCCAGCGGAGATACATGCGCAGGAGCATCTGCGCCCAGTCGGCCGCGTCGACCCCGCCCGCCTGCGAGTTGATCGTGACGAGGGCCTCACGCGAGTCGTATTCGCCCGACAGCAGCGTGCGCACCTCAAGAGCGCCGATATCGCGGCTGAGCGCCGCGAGCTCCCTCAGCGCCTCCTCACGGGTCTCCTCGTCGTCCTCGGCCTGGGCGAGCTCATAGAGCACGCCGAGGTCGTCGAGACGCCTCACCAGGCCCTCCACACGATTGAGCTCACCTTGCAGGTGGGACAGCCTGCTCGTGACCTTCTGGGCCTGCTCGGGGTCGTTCCACAGGTCTGGTGCGGCAGCCTGCTCCCCCAACTCGTTGAGCTGCTTCCTCATAGCGTCGAGGTCGAGCACATCCTGGATGCCCTTCAGGGTGCCCGCGAGCTCGTTGATCTCTTCAATCGGATCGATGCCTGCCACGTCTGCTAAGGGTACGCGACCGCCGACCCCTGTCTGGTACGCGACAGCGGCTAGCATGGGCCGCTATCGGGGCGTGGGGAGGCAATACGTGCGATCATACGGGCGACCGGCGGTCCTCACAGCGGGACTCTGCCTTCTCCTCGGCCTGACGGCCTGCTCCGGCACACCACGCGACACGGCCAGGCCCGCCTCACTCGCCGCGGCCGTCAACCCCGCCACAAGCGCCTCAGCGCGCCCTGAGCCCAAAGTCACCCCCGACGAGGCCAAGAGCGCGCTGCGCTCCTACCTCGCCCTCGATTCGGCCTTCCGCGCGGCGGGCGACCAGCGCCTCGCCACCGAGATCACCCGTGACGGCCAACGCCAACTCACCGCCGCCGCCTACCGATCCAACGACCTGGCCCCCCCGCGCCGCACCTGGGGCGATGCCACAGTGATCGTCCCGCGCATGGAGCGGTTCCCCGTCTGGTTCACCGCGATCGTCGAACGGCGCGACGCCGACGGCGACACCACGACGAACATCATGACGTTCGCCCGGCAGAACGAGCAGTCCAGATGGCAGCTCGGCTTCGCCAGCCTGCTCTACCCCGGCACCGACCTCCCCAAGGTCGAACTGGACGCCGACGGCTACGCAACCGCGCTCGGCGTGGAAGACGAGAGCGTCCTCATCAAACCCCGCCTCATGGCCCCACTTCACGCCACAGCCGCCGAACAAGGCCCTGGAGGCTTCTCCTCCGGCCACATCGCCGCAGGGCCCCACACGACCGACTACTTCGCCGCGATCATCAAAGAGCGGGCCGACGCCAAAGGCCGCGGGCTCAGCTACGATTCGATCTTCAGCGCCACGGAGTTCCCCGTCTACGCCCTGCGCACAGAAGACGGCGGCGCCATGGTGCAATACGGGCTGACCCGCACCAGCACATGGGACGCGCAAACCTACTCCAGCGAAGTCGCCCCCAAGCCGATCCCCGAGTCGATGCTCTGGGCCACCGAACCGGCCGCCGAACTCGACGAGCCCTCCGAACGCGACGCGCCCACCTACCGCGACACCCTGCGTGCCGTGGAGACCCACCAATACGTCAGCGCCGTCCCGCCGCAGGGCAGCAAAGCCCTGGCCACCGTCCTCGCCTACGACGGCGGACTCGTCAGGGCGACGAAGAACTGACGGGCGTGTTGATGGCGACGCTTCGCGTCGCGGCGAGGGGGCTCTTGACCCGGATCTGATGGCGACGCTTCGCGTCGCGGCGAGGGGGCTCTTGATCCGGTGCTTTCCCTCGTCGCTCTGGTCGCTGCGCTCCCGACGCTCCTCAGTCCAAGCACCGGCGCCCCCTCGCACTCCCAGGCCTGACGACTCCCGAACAGAAACGGGCCAACACGGCCGGATCCCGAACGGGAGCAGGCCAAGGCGAGCGACTTCCGGATAGGAACAGGGCGACCGGATAGGAACAGGGCGAATCGACCGACTTCCGAAACGGGAGCAGGCCAACACGGGCGGCTCCCGATACCTTGGCCCGCCGCGACGGCCGACTCCCGACACGTTGGCCAAGCAGTATTTGATTGCGCGCCTGCGGCGCGCGGCGAGGGGGCTCTTGACCCGGTGTCTTCCCTCGTCGCTCTGGTCGCTGCGCTCCCGGCGCTCCTCAGTCCAGACACCGGCGCCCCCTCGCACTCCCAGGCTGGACGACTCCCGAACAGAAACGGGCCAACACGGCCGATTCCCGAACGGGAACAGGCCAACGCGAGCGACTTCCGGATAGGAACAGGGCGAATCAGCCGACTTCCGAAACGGGAGCAGGCCGACACGGCCGGCTCCCGAAGGGGGTAGGGCGGGGGCGGGGTTAGCCGCCCCCAGGGTGGTTCGGGTCAGGCTTCGGTGTCGGGGAGACTGCTGGTGGCGACGAGGGTGCGGATGGCGCGGAGGGCGACTGAGAGGGTGGCCAGGTCGAAGTTGTCGCTTTCCCAGATCTCGGAGAGTGTCTGTCTGGACCTGGCTACTGCGGCGGAGTTGGATTCGGTCCACTGGACCAGGCGCTCTTCGGGGGTAAGGCCGGAGGTGGTGCGGGTCAGGAGGTCGAGCGTGATGCGGGCGTGGGCGGCGTACAGGTCGTCGCGGAGGGCGGCGCGGGCCATGGAGTTCCACCGGCTGTCGCGCGGCAGGGCGATGACCCTTTCGCGGAGTCGCGCGAGTTGGAGGCGGTCGGCGAGGTCGAAGTAGACCTCGGCGACTTCTTGGATGGGACGCCCGGATTGGAAGGCGACCTCCACGAGGTCGAATGTGGAGAAGGCGGGGACCATGGAGGCGACGCGGGTGGCGAGTTCTTCGGGTACTCCTCGGGCGATGTAGCTGTCTCTCCGCTCTTCGAAGGTCACGAGGTCGCGACCGGCGAGGAGGCCGGGGATGTGGGGGATCAGCCCGTTCATGCCCTTGGCGAAGTGACTGACGGTGGATTCGAGGTCGAGGGGAGGGCGCCGGTTGGCGAGGAGCCAGCGGGTGCCGCGTTCGATGAGTTTGCGGCCTTCCAGGAGCATGGCGAGCTGGGTCAGGGTGTCGACTTCGTTGTCGAGTTCCTCGATGGCCTGCCAGTAGGACGGGAAGTCGAAGACTTCGCGGGTGACGAGGTAGGCACGGGTGATGTCGGCGGTGGATGCGCCGGTTTCTTCGCCGAGCCGGAACATGAAGGTGGTGCCGCTGGCGTTGACGAGGTCGTTGACGATGGTGGTCGTGATGATCTCGCGGTGCAGCGGGTGGCTGTCCATGTGGTCGCGGAAGCGCTCCCGCAGGGCCGTCGGGAAGTAGGACACAAGCCATGAGGCGAGGTAGGGGTCGTCGGCGAGGTCGGAGGCGAGGAGCTCGGATTCGACGACGAGTTTGGTGTAAGCCAGCAGGATCGAGAACTCCGGGGCGGTCAGTCCGAGCCCGGCTTGGCGGCGTTCGGCGAGGGCCTTGTCGGAGGGCAGGAATTCCAGCTCCCGGTTGACCAGTCCGTCGCGTTCGAGCCTGCGCAGGTGCCGGGTGTGGATGTGGAGCATCTCCGCCGCCTGTGCTCGGGCGGCGGCCAGGACGACGTTCTGGGAGTAGTTGTCGCGCAGCACCAGCCCGGCGACCTCGTTGGTCATGTCCATGAAGACCTGGTCGCGCTGCTCGTCGGTGATCTCACTGTCGCGCACGGCCCGGTCGAGCAGGATCTTGATGTTGACCTCGTGGTCGGAGGTGTCGACTCCTGCGGAGTTGTCGATGAAGTCGGTGTTGATCAGCCCGCCGTTCAGGGCGAACTCGATGCGGGCGAGCTGGGTGAAGCCGAGGTTGCCGCCTTCGCCGACGACCTTGCAGCGCAGTTCGGAGGCGTTGACCCTCAGGTTGTCGTTGGCCTTGTCGCCCACGTCGGCGTGGGATTCCGTGGACGCCTTGGCGTAGGTTCCGATGCCGCCGTTCCACAGGAGGTCGACGGGGGCGCGCAGTACGGCTCCGATCAGGTCGTTCGGCGCGAGGGCGGTGATGCCTTCGGCGATGCCGAGCGCCTCACGCATGTGCGGGGTGATCTGGATGGATTTCGCCGTACGCGGCCAGATCCCGCCGCCCCTGGAGATCAGCTTGGGGTCGTAGTCGGCCCAGGAGCTGCGCGGCAGTTCGAACAGCCGGAGCCGTTCGGCGAAGGACTGCTCGGCGTCGGGGGTGGGGTCGATGAAGATGTGCCGGTGGTCGAAGGCGGCGACGAGGCGGATGTGCCGCGAGAGCAGCATGCCGTTGCCGAACACGTCTCCGGACATGTCGCCCACGCCGACGACGGTGAAGTCGGTGGTCTGCACGTCGTGGCCGATGGTCCTGAAGTGGTACTTCACCGATTCCCACGCGCCGCGCGCGGTGATGCCCATGGCCTTGTGGTCGTAGCCGACCGATCCGCCGGAGGCGAAGGCGTCGCCGAGCCAGAACCCGTAGTCCTTGGACACGCTGTTGGCGATGTCGGAGAACGTCGCGGTGCCCTTGTCGGCGGCGACCACGAGGTAGGGGTCGTCTTCGTCGTGCCTGACGACGTCCGGCGGCGGCACGACGGCGTTGTCCACCAGGTTGTCGGTGATGTCGAGCAGGCCGGAAATGAAGGTGCGGTAGCAGGCGATGCCCTCGGCCATGAGCTCGTCGCGCCCGCCGCCCACGGGCGGCCGCTTCACGACGAAGCCGCCTTTGGAGCCCGTCGGGACGATGACGGTGTTCTTGACCATCTGGGCCTTGACCAGCCCGAGGATCTCGGTACGGAAGTCCTCCATGCGGTCCGACCAGCGCAGACCGCCTCGGGCCACGTTGCCGAAGCGCAGGTGTACGCCCTCGATCCTCGGCGAGTAGACGAAGATCTCGAACTTCGGCCGGGGCAGCGGCAGCACGCTGATCGCCTGCGGGTCGAACTTCAGGGAGATGTACGGCTTGCGCACGCCGTCCACCGTCTGGAAGTAGTTGGTGCGCAGGGTGGCCTGGATCATCTCCAGGTAGGCCCGCAGGATGCGGTCCTCGTCGAGGGAGGCGACCTCGTCCAGGGCGCCGAGGATCTCCTCGACCAGCGCGTCGCGCAGTTCGCCACGCACGGCGTCGGGCCTGTGGGGGTCGTGGGCGGCTTCGAAGAGCCGGACGAGTAGCCGCGCCAGCCGTACGTTGCCGCCCAGCACGTTCTCCATGTAGCGCTGGCTGAAGGTGCTGCCGGCCTGGCGGAGGTATTTCGCGTAGGCCCGCAGGATCTCGGTCTGCTCCCAGGTGAGGCCGGCGGAGAGGACGAGGGCATTGAAGCCGTCGCTTTCGACCCTGCCGCGCCACAGCGCGTGGAGCGCGTCTTCGAAGAGGCTCTTGAAGTCCGCCTTGTCCACGGTGTCGGACGGGGTGTAGCGGATGCCGAAGTCGTAGATCCAGGCGTTCTTGGTCGCGGGGTCGTGGTCGCGGTCGATCTCGTAGGGCCGCTCGTCCACGACTTCGACGCCGAGGCGCTGCAACAGAGGCAGCATGTGGGACAGCGAGATGGGCTCGCCCAGGCGGTAGATCTTGAGGCGGCGTTCGCCGTCCGGGGCGCCGACCGGTTCGTAGAGGTTGATTCCGATCTCGTCGGGGCCCGCGTGCTCAAGCTGTTCGAGCCGGTGCAGGTCTCTGACGGCCACCCGGGGCGGGAAGTCGACCTTGTATCCCTCGGGGAAGGCCGCGTGGTAACGCTTGATGAGGGTGCTCGCCGCGGCCTCGGGGCGGAGTTCGGCGATCGCGACCGTCAGGTCGTCCTGCCAGGAGCGGGCCGCCGCGGCGAGGCGGATCTCCAGGTCTTCGGCGTCGACGTCTTCGGCGAGGAGGGGCCTGCGGCGTTCGCCGCGCACGACGACGTGGAGGCGGGCGAGGGCGGACTCGCCGACCATGGCGCTGTAGTCCAGGGAGGCGCCGCCGAGGGCGCTGAGCAGGATGTCCTGCATCTTGAGCCGGATCTCGGTGGTGTAGCGGTCACGCGGGAGGTAGATCAGGCAGGAGACGTAGCGGCCGTAGTCGTCGCGGCGCAGGAAGAGTTTGACCTGCTTGCGCTCGCGGAGCCGCAGCACGCCGAGGGAGATCGGCAGCAGTTCCTCGACGGAGATCTGGAAGAGCTCCGAGCGCGGGTAGGTCTCCAGGATCTCGATCAGATCTTTGCCGTCGTGGGAGTCGGCGGGCAGCCCGGCACGCTCCAGCACCTCGGCGAGCTTGCGCTTGAGCACGGGGATGCGGGAGATCGACTCGTTGTAGGCGACGTGGGTGAACAGCCCGAGGAAGCGGCGCTCGCCGATCACCTCGCCCTCGGGGGAGTACAGCTTGACGCCGATGTAGTCGAGGTAGGCGGCGCGGTGCACCGTGGCCCGGGTGTTGGCCTTGGTGACGATCAGCATCTGCTTCCGGTCGCGGGCCTTGGCCCGCAGTTCCGCCGACATGGCCGCGAAGCTATCCGAGCCCGCCTTGTCGGGACGCAGGATGCCGAGCCCGGTTCCCGGGACCGCCAGCAGGGTGTCGTCGTCCTCCAGGCGGTACTCGCGATACCCCAAGAACGTGAAATGCCCGTCTTCAAGCCATTCGAGGAGGTCAACGGTGTCGTCCACCATCACCTGATCCAGCCGCGCCGGCGGCTCCTTGCGCAGCCCCCCCGCCGTCTGTACGGCGAGAGCCCGCATCTTGGCGAAGTCTTCCACGGCGTAACGCACGTCCTCGAGCACCCGCTGGAGGTCGGCCTCCAACTGCTTGAGCACGGTGGGGTCGTTCTGCCGGTCGATCTCGATGTGCATCCACGACTCGACGAGCATCTGCCCGCTCATATCGGCCTGGTCGGGGCCGAGCATCCGCCCGGTCAGGTCCCGGCGCACACCCATCCGCGGGTGGAGGGTCCGGTGGACGCCGATCTCGTGCCGGTCGATCTCCATCGTGACCGAGTCGACGAGGAACGGCATGTCGTCGGTGACGACCTCCACCACGGTACGGCTGGACTCCCAGCCGTCCTCCTCCAACGTGGGGTTGTAGGCCCGCACGAGCGCGCGCCCCTGGGGGCGGTGCGCGGCGTGGATCCGCTGCCGGACGGCCGGGCCGCAGATCTCCTCGGGGCTGCGGTCGAGCAGGTCTTCCGGCGCGACATGCCGAAAGTAGACACGCAGGAAGGCCAGGGCCTCCTCAGAGGTCATGTGTTCACTGCCTGCCGCGTGCGCGCACGCCTGGGCGGCGCGCTGCAGCAGTTCGTCCTTTGCCTCTTCGAGCGGCATGTCGCTCTCACTCCTTTGTGAGGGGTATTGCCTAATTTCACGTGGATTCACAGTGGGACCCGATCAGAGAGCGCTCATCAACCGGTATGGCGGACCTTGCCGCATCGCCTGGTCGCGGACGCCCGGCCGCCGGGGATCCACCCCGGTACGCGGGGACAGCTCGGCGCCGAGACCGGGAGTGGCGTCGCGGGGGAGCCGCGCCGGATCCGTTGCGTCGTCTGGGGGGATCGAGTGCGTGGCGAGCTCATGATCTCGTGGTCGGAGAGGGTGAGGTCTCGCTCAGAGGAGGCGGTGGAATAAGCATCCCATAGGGGCCCTTCTGCGACACGGCGGCACACCAGTACCGCTCGCATGCACACCAGGTACCCCCTATCCACTCAGTCGCCATTGACTGAGCGCATACGCCTTCGCACCTGATATCACCCGAAATGCCGACAAACGTCAATGTGGGGGCGCACTGAGCGCTCATCTAGCACGCCCCCTCCCGTTGGACCCCACAGACGCAACATCCGCGCGATCCCAGACAACACATCACACAAATACGGCGCGATACGGCGAATCTCCGCCGTCCCTGGCCAATCGTACGGTCCCCCGCCCCGGTTCCGCTGGCGTACTGAGATGTCGGAGATGCCATTCGGTAACCAGAATGTGACCAACTCTGCCAACTACCTGCATGCACGACACGCACGGCAACGGAAAACTGATGGGACATCAGTGATAGTTGAGACGACAATGACCTCTGCCGTACCTCCGCCCAGGGCGCCCCTCACGCGGGGACGCGGTCAACGTCCCGGTTCCAGTGCCGATGTACGGCGAGAGCCGACGTGAGCGCGTCCAGGAACGCGGCGTCCGCCGGGCCTTCGCCCCTGACCACACCCTCGCCCGTGTCGAGCCGGGCCGCCTCCAGCAGCGCGGTGCCCGCCCCGACCGTGGCGACCGTCTTGCCGTGCTTGAATGCCTCGGCGAGGAAATGTACGGCAAGGCCGTCCTTGGCGAGCGTCCGCGCGCTCTCCTCGCCCCCGGGCACCACGACCGCGTCGTAGAGCACCGAGCCGACGGTCGGCAGGGCCCGCGTGACACCGACGTTCCCGTCGTCTGCGGCCCTCACCATGCCGTCCCGCGGCGCGAGCACCTCGCCGATCGCCCCGATGTCGTCGACCGCCGACGCCACCGCGGCCACGTCGGCCGCGGACACACCGTCGGCCACCAGGATGGCCACCTTCCGCGTCGCGGCGCTCTGCGGCTGGCGGTCCTGGCTCAGCGCGGGCGATGACCGCCCGTGGTTGACCGGCCCCTGCGGCGGCGGATCCACGCCGACCCCCTCGGCGACCTTGACCGCGAGATCGTGGTCGACGTTGTTGAGGTTGGCCACCACCTGCGCGCGGATCTGGGCTCGGCGCACCTTCCCCAGCTCGAAGCGGAACGCGGCGACGATGTGATCGCGCTCCCAGGCGGACATGCTGTTCCAGAACAGCGTGGCCTGGCTGTAGTGGTCGGCGAAGCTCACCGCACGCTTACGGATCTTCGGGCCGTTCACCTGCTCCGGGTAGTGGACGTAGGCGCCCTCCCCCGCCAGCACCGGGCAACCGCCCGAGAGCGTGTTCGGGTGGTAGGACGCCTGCCCCGTGTGGATGACGCTCTGGTGGTAGCCGTCGCGGTGGTGGTTGCGCACCTCGGCGATCGGCCGGTTGACGGGGAGCTGCGGGAAGTTGGGGCCGCCCAGGCGGATCAACTGGGTGTCCAGGTAGGAGAACAGCCTCGCCTGGAGCAGCGGGTCGTCGGTGACGTCGATGCCGGGCACCAGATTCGCCAGGTGGAAGGCCACCTGCTCGGTCTCGGCGAAGAAGTTGTCGGGGTTGCGGTCCAGCACCAGGCGACCCACCGGCCGCACCGGCACCAGCTCCTCCGGCACGATCTTCGTGGCGTCGAGCAGATCGAAGTCGAACCTCCCCTCGTCCTCCTCGGGAATGAGCTGGACGCCTAGCTCCCATTCCGGGAAATCGCCCGTCTCGATGGCCTCCCACAGATCGCGGCGGTTGAAGTCGGGGTCCTTTCCCGCCACCTTCTGCGTCTCGTCCCACACCAGCGAGTGGGTGCCGAGAAGCGGACGCCAGTGGAACTTCACGAATGTCGACACGCCTTCGGCGTTGACGAGTCGGAAGGTATGGACCCCGAATCCCTGCATCATCCGGTAGCTCCGCGGAATCGCCCGGTCGGACATGAGCCACATCATCATGTGGGTCGTCTCGGGTTGGAGTCCCACGAAATCCCACAGGGTGTCGTGGGCCGAGGACGCCTGGGGGATCTCATTCGGCGGCTCGGGTTTCACCGCGTGCACGAAATCCGGGAACTTGATCCCGTCCTGGATGAAGAAGACCGGGAAGTTGTTGCCGACGAGGTCGAAGTTACCCTGCTGGGTGTAGAACTTCACCGCGAATCCCCGCACGTCACGCACCGTGTCGGAGGATCCGCGCGACCCCGCCACGGTGGAGAACCTCACGAAGACGGGCGTCTCCAGCGAGGTGTCGGTCAGGAACTGCGCGATCGTGTGGTCGGTCAGCGGGTCGGTCACCTTGAAATGGCCGTAAGCCCCGGCGCCGCGCGCGTGGACCACGCGTTCGGGAATGCGCTCGTGATCGAAATGCGTGAGCTTCTCGCGGGCGTGGAAATCATCCATCAGCGTCGGGCCGCGCTCCCCGGCGCGCAGCGAATTATCGGTGTCGTCGACGCGGATTCCCTGGTCGGTGGTGAGCGGAGCCTCACCGGCATCGACTCGGTCCTCGGCCAATGCGCGATCTTTGTCGTCCATCGTCTCTTGCCCCCGTCGAGCTTTTCGAAGATGGCCGCATAGTGTGCGGCGCAGGCACGAGTGCCGCACACGCCGTACGGCACCGCCTCGTCCTTTTCATTAAGCCATGCCCGGGTCGGGATCAATCATGCGGGCGTGCCGGTGATTCACCTGCCGCCGGTGCGGGGAGGGAGCACGAAGTGGCGCAGCACCTCCGGGTTGGCCATCGCGTCCAGGTTGGCCGCCTGCTCGGGGGGCGTGCCGAGGAGGATCTTGCGCACGGGGACCTCCAGCTTCTTGCCCGACAGCGTCCGCGGCACGCCGGGCACCTCCCGGATCTGGTCGGGCACGTGCCGCGGGGACAGCTCGGTGCGGAGCGTACGGCGCAGCTGCATGATCAGCCCGTCGGTCAGCGTGTGGCCTTCCTTCATCGCCACGAAGAGCAGGAGGCGGCCTTCCTTCCCGAGTGTCCCAGTGTCGATCACCAGGCTGTCGGCGATCTGGTCGAACCGCTCGACCACCCGGTAGAACTCGCTGGTGCCCATGCGCACCCCGCCCCGGTTGAGGGTCGAGTCCGACCTGCCGTAGATCACGCAGCCGCCGTCGGCCTGGATCTTGATCCAGTCACCGTGCCGCCACACGCCCGGGTAGTCGGCGAAGTAGCTCTCGCGGTAGCGCTCGCCGCCCGGGTCGTTCCAGAACATGACCGGCATGGAGGGCATCGGCTGGGTGACCACCAGCTCGCCGACCTCGTCGGTCACGGATTCGCCGGCGGGGCCGTACGACTCGACCTTCGCGCCCAGGCAGCGGCAGGGGATCACGCCCGCGCGCACGGGCAGCAGCGGGACACCCCCCACAAAGCCGGTGCACACGTCGGTACCCCCGGAGAACGACCCGAGCTGCACCTCGGGCTTGATGTCATAGACCCAGGCGAAGCCCTCGGGCGGCAGCGGTGAGCCCGTCGACCCGATGCCCCGCAGCGCGGTGAGGCCCTCGGGCTTGAGCCCGGCCTTCATGGAGGCGGTCAAATAGGGCGCGCCCGTACCGAAGTAGGTCACGCCTTCCTCCGCCACGATCCGCCAGAGCGCGGCGGTGTCGGGATGGACCGCGCTGCCGTCGTAGAGCACGACGGTGGCACCCACCAGCAGGCCGCCGACGAGGTAGTTCCACATCATCCAACCGGTCGTGGAGTACCAGAAGAAGACGTCGTCGTCGCCCAGGTCCTGGTGGAAGGAGAGCGCCTTGAGGTGTTCGAGGACGATGCCGCCGTGGCTGTGCACGATCGGCTTGGGGAGCCCGGTCGTGCCCGAGGAGTAGAGCACCCAGAGGGGGTGTCCGAACGGCACGGGTTCGAACGCGAGGGGCTTGGCGACCGACCGGAGCTCCTCCCAGGAGGACGCCCCGGCGACCGGGGACGGTCCTGCGACCGAGGAAGAGCCCGCGGTCGAGGAAGAGCCCGCGGTCGAGGGAGAGCCTGCGGTCGAGGACGGTCCCGCGGCCGAGGGCGACCCGACGACCACGGTGGCGGCGAGCGAGGGCAGCGCGGCGGCGATGTCGGCCACGACGGGGGTCCGGTCGAACCACCGGCCGCCGTAGGAGTAGCCCGCGCTCGCGATCAGGACCTTGGGCTGGATCTGGGTGAAGCGGTCGATCACGCTCGCGGCCCCGAAGTCCGGCGAGCAGGACGACCAGACGGCGCCCAGGGCGGCCGTGGCCAGGAAGGCGATCAGCGCTTCCGGAACGTTGGAGATGTAGGCCGCGACGCGGTCGCCGCGTCCCACGCCCAGCCGCACGAGCCCGGCGCGGACCCGGCCGACCTCGTCGGCCAGCTCGCCGAGGGTCAGGGTGCGGCGGGCCCCGGTCTCGTCGCGGGAGATCACGGCGGGTTTGTCGGGGTCGGTCTCGGCTCGGCGCAGCGCGTTGGCGGCGTAGTTGAGCGTGGAGTCCGCGAACCACTCGACCTCGGGCATGCGCCCCGTGATCGTCGGCCCGTCACCCCGGTGGCCCAGCACCTGGAAGTAGTCCCAGATCGAAACCCAGAACGCGTCCGGATTATCTACCGACCATTGCCACAAATCTTGATAGGTCACACCCGGTCGGCCGAGCCATTCGGCATACTGAGTGACCCTCGCGTTCTTCACGACCTCCGGGGTGGGCTCCCAGAGCAATGCGCCTTCCTCGACCATGGCAACCATCCTCACGATGCCCCGGCGGAATGTCATCCCCGGCCCCCACATAACCCGGCCGCACAGCGTGTCGTCCCCCCACATAGGGCCGACCTCCCGCACCCCGATGAGTGGGTTCGCGGGGATGTCTACCCTTTAAGGACGGACTCGGAGGTCATATGTACAAGGGAGTGCTGATCGACTGGGGTGGTGTCCTCACCACTGGGATGTACGACTCGATCATGGCTTGGGTTGCCGCCGACCGCATCGACGCCAACCGCTACCGCGAGGTCATGCGCGATATGGTCGCCTCCGCCTACGACGAGGGCGCCTACAGCGACAGGGCCGACAGCAGGGCCGCCACCAGGGCCGCCACCAGGGCCGACGGGAAGCCCGCGGGCAGGGCCGACGGGAAGGCCGCCGGAGAGCCCCTGAACGCCGCCGCGAGCGCCACCGCGATCACCGTCGCGGCGCTGGAAAGCGCGATCATGGACGAGGTGGCGGCGAGCGCGAGGAGCGGGCACGGCCCGGGCTTCGACTCCCCCGTCAACCCGATCCACGCGCTGGAGCGAGGCGAGATCGACCCCCGGGAGTTCGAACGCGACCTGGCCTCGCGGCTGCTCACGCTGGACGGCGTGCCGCCCCTGGCGGACGGCCTGCTGAACCGCATGTTCGCGGCCTTCGAACCGGTCGAGCCCATGTACGCGATGCTGCGCACCGCCCGCGCCGCCGGCCTGAAGACGTGCCTGCTCTCCAACTCCTGGGGCAACGACTATCCCCGCGAGAGCTGGGTCGGCGCCTTCGACGAGGTGGTGATCTCCGGCGAGGTGGGCATGCGCAAGCCCGAGGCCCGGATCTTCCACCACACGCTCGGCGTCATCGGGCTCAGCCCCGGCCAATGCGTGTTCGTCGACGACATCGTCTCCAACATCGCCGCGGCCGAGGCCCTGGGCATCACCGGGGTGCACCATACCGACGCCACCACCACCATCGGCGAGCTGGAGTCCCTGCTCGGCGTGCCGCTCAGGGTGGTCTGACCGTACGGCTCTCGCCCGCAAGCACACACGAACGGCTCAACCCACGCATTGTGTGGCCTCTGTGACACCAGCGACCCGTGTTGGCCGTCACGGGACGGCCCGGGACTGGCACACTCAAGGGCATCACCGAAAGCCGCATCAGAATCGTTGCAGCAGAACGCAACAGAACGAGGAACGCCATGCGCGTCTATCTGCCGTGCACAATTCCCGCGCTCGCCAGGATGGCCGCCGCGGGAGAGCTCGGCCCCGCCCCGCTGACCGGCTACGCGGTCACCCCCGCACTGGTCGAGTGGTATGTCTCGGGTGACACCGAGGAGCTGGAATACGTCGCCCTGACGGAGGCCGCCCGCGCCTCGCTGCGCATGCTGGCGGCCGACCGCAGCGACGGCCTCGACGTCGTCTCGCGCCGGGTCGTGGTCGCGGCCGAGGTCGGCGACGACACCGTCTCGGCGGGCGTGGGTCTCGAAGAGCGCGCCCGGGTCCGCCTCTACGCCCCGGTGCCGCTCTCCGCCGTGGCCTCCGTGCATGTGGACGACCTCTCCGCGGTGCCCGATGTGGACGCGGCCGTCGGCGCGCTGCCCGCCGCCGACAAGGGCGACGACGACGCCAAGTTCACGGTCGACGGCGCCGAGGCCCACGAGCTCATGTGGTATGCCACACAGGAGATCCCCGACCTGCTCCGGTGAGGGCGGTCCGCTTTCTCCGATCAGCGGCGGGGTAGTCTACGCATTGGCCTCATGGGGGGATTGGCGGTGCGAGTGACGCATATCGTGTGGGACTGGAATGGGACCCTCTTTCACGACATCGATGCGGTCGTAGAGGCGACGAACGCGATATTCGCCTCCTACGGGCTGGACATGCTGACGGTGGAGTCCTTCCGCGAGGTCTACACCCGTCCCATCTGGCTCACCTACGAGCGCATGCTGGGCCGTTCCCTTCTCGACGGCGAGTGGGAGCGGCTCGACACCGGCTTCCACGAGCACTACCACCGGATGATGGCGCGATGCGGGCTCTCCGACGGCGCCGAGACCGGGCTCGCGGCCTGGACCGCCTCCGGCGGCAGCCAGTCGCTGCTGTCGATGTGGTCCCACGACCGGCTGCTCCCGAAGGTGCGTGAGATGAGCCTCGACCGGCACTTCACCCGGGTCGACGGCCTCATCGGCACTCCAGGCGGCCACAAGGCCGAGCACATGGCCGCCCACATCGCCGTGCTCGGCGTCGAGGCACGCGACGTGCTGGTGATCGGCGACAGCGTCGACGACGCCCACGCGGCCCGGCACATCGGGGCCCGGGCCGTTCTCTACACCGGCGGCACCACCCACCGCTCCCACCTTGAGGCCCTGGGCGTTCCCGTGGTCGACACCCTCGCCGACGCCCTCAAGCACGCCTGACCCGCCGCACCCGGCACCCGCGGCATGTCCGGCATGTCCGGCATGTGCCGTACGGCATAGCCGGGGCGAGTTCGCCGGGAGCCACGGCGGCCTTACGCTGAGCGGGTCGAGATCACCCATCGGAGGACCGCGATTAACCGCCTCGTGCTCTGGAACGTCGACCTCACGCTGGTCGACACCGCGATCGTCACCCGGGACGCCTACGCCGAGGCGTTCCGGCAGGTCACCGGGAGACCCCTGGTCAAGCTCGCCCCGGCGAACGGCCGCCCCGACTCCGAGATCGTCTTCGAGACGCTGGCGGTCAACGGCGTGCCCGCCGAGGACGACCACCTGCCCCGGTTCCTCGACGCGCTGACGGCGGCCTTCGCCGCGCGCAAGGGCCGCTTGGCGTCGGAGGGGCGCATGATGCCGGGCGCGAAGGAGGCGCTCAAGGCGGTGGCCAAGCTCGACGGGGTCGTGCAGTCGGTGCTGTCGGGCACGGTGAAGGGCAACGCGGTGCACAAGCTGACCGCGTTCGGCCTGCACAAATACGTGGATTTCACGATCGGCGGCTACGGCGAGGAGGTCTACCCCAAGGCCACGCTGCTGCAGGTGGCCCAGGGACGGGCCAAGGACAGGTTCGGCGTGCCGTTCACTTCGGCCAACACGGTGTTCGTGGGCGACTCCACCCGCGATGTGCAGGCGGCCAGGATCGGCGGCGCCGCCATGCTGGCGGTGGCCTCGGGCCGCTCCACCGCGGCCGAGCTGCACGAGGCCGGCGCCGACCTGGTGCTGCCGGACCTCGGCAATCCCTCCGAGGTCGTCTCGGCCATAGCGCGCCTCACCTCGCCGGGCCGGCCGGCGTAGCCCGGGCCGCCTCGGCAGCTCTCAGGGCCGACGGGCCGTACGGCGCGGCCCCCTCCCCCTGGGTCGGGTGCGCCCCTGAACCCGGCCTGTGACGGCTCAGCGCCTCCCGGCGCCGTTGGCGAGGCTGTTGGCGAGGGCCCGGTGTTCGGGCGAGCGCAGCACCGTCGCGGCCTTTGCGGCGTCGGCTCGCGGCGCGGAGGCGAGCAGCCCCCGGGCGGCCTTCAGTTTGAGCAGACGGGTGACCGACTCATCGAGCCTCTTTGCGGGGATACGTCCGGATTTCACGGCTCTGAGCACCCCCTGGTAGGCCTTGTCCATGTCCGGCGGCATCAGCAGGAGGTCGACCCCAGCCAGGATGGCCCGCACGGCCACCTCGGCGTCGCCGTACTTATCGCGCACGCCCGCCATGTCGAGCGCGTCGGTGGACACCACGCCGTTGAAGCCGAGGTGTTCCCGGAGCAGGCCGGTCAGGATCGGCTTGGACAGCGTGGCGGGGTCGCCCGTGGGGTCGAGCTTGGGCATGACGACGTGGGCGCTCATGATCGCGTCCACGCCGTTGCGGATCGCCGCGCGGAACGGCGGCGCGGACAGCCGCTCCCACTGGGCGCGGGTGTGGTTGATCACGGGGAGGCCGGTGTGGCTGTCGACGCTGGTGTCGCCATGGCCGGGGAAGTGCTTGGCGGTGCTGGCGACGCGTGCGTCGTGGAACCCCTTGACCGCCGCGCCGACCATGGAGGCGACACGGGTGGGGTTGGAGCCGTAGGCGCGGTCGCCGATCACCGGGTTGTCGGGGTTGATGTTGACGTCGGCGACGGGGGCGAAGTCGAGGTTGATGCCGAGGGCGCGCAGTTCGGTGCCGGTGACCTTGGCGGCGGCGCGGGCGAGGGAGAGGTCCCTGGTGTCGCCGATGACCTTGGCGGCGGGCAGGGGGGTGACGAGGGGGGCCAGGCGGGATACGCGGCCGTTCTCCTGGTCCGCGCCGATGAGCAGGGGGACCTTCGGCGAGGCGTCCTGAAGGCCGTTGGTCAGGGCGACGACCTGTTTGATGTTCTTGACGTTGCCGGCCCAGGGGAAAATGATCACGCCGCCCGGACGGTATTTCGCGACCGCCTTGGCCGGCGTGGGCACGCCGAACTTCGCCTGGTTATCCGGGGAGGAGGAGGTGACGGTCGCGCCGTACATGACGGGCATGAAGAGCTGGCCGACCTTCTCCTCGACGGTGAGGCGTTCCAGGACCGTCCGCACGGGGTCGCGCGACGACGTCCCCCCTGCGGACGGCTCGGTGGGGGACGCGGCCGGGGGGTCTGCCGGGGACGCGGCGGAGCTCGGGGCGTCGGAGGGTGCCGCGGTGCGGGTGGAGTCGGCGGACGGCGTCGGCGCTGCGACCGCTCCGCATCCGCTGGCCAACACCAATGTGATCATTAATCCTGACACGCGCACGAACCGAGACATGCCGACCAAGGTATCTACCTAAAGCCGCCAATACCTCTACAAACCCAGATCATCCAGGTCAGGCAGGTGCCGGCGGGCCGCCATACGCGCCTCCCCCGCCGAACGGGCCCGCCGCGCGGCGGCCGCGGCCGCGCGGCACTGCTCCACGGTGTGCCGGGCCAGGGCGGCGCGTACGGCGGGCAGCGCCGGAGCGCCCATCGACAGCGACGTGGCCCCCAGCCCGACCAGCACGCACGCGAGCACCGGGTCCGCCGCGGCCTCCCCGCACACCCCGCAGGGCCGACCCGCGCCCGCGGCGGCGTCCGCCGCCATCGCCACCAGGTCGAGCAGGGCGGGCTGCCACGGGTCCTGGAGCCCCGCCAGCGCCCCCACCTGCCGGTCGGCGGCGAACGCGTACTGCGTCAGGTCGTTGGTGCCGATCGACAGGAAGTCGACCTCCTCCGCGATCTCTCGCGCGCGTACGGCTGCCGCCGGCACCTCGACCATGGCCCCCGCCTCCCCCAGCCCCGCCTCGGCGCACAAGGCCTTGAACCAGGCGGCGTCGGCGCCCGAGGACACCATCGGAGCCATCACCTCAAGCCGAGCGGGAGCATCAGGCCGGGCAGGAGCGTCAAGCCGAGCGGGAGCGTCAAGCCGAGCGGGAGCGTCAAGCCGAGCGGGAGCGTCAAGCCGAGCGGGAGCGTTCCGAGCCGCCAGCGCGAGCGCGGCGAGCTGGTCGGCGAGCACGCCGGGATCGTGGCGGAACATCCGGATGCCGCGCATCCCGAGCGCGGGGTTGGCCTCCTCGGCCGACGGCAGGAAGCCCAGCGGTTTGTCCGCCCCCGCGTCCAGCGTGCGCACGACGACACGCCCCCCGGGGAACGCCGCCAGCACCTCGCGGTACACCTCCGCCTGCTCCCGGACCCCCGGGGCGTCGCGGCGGCCGAGGTAGAGGAACTCGGTGCGCAGCAGCCCGACCCCCTCCGCGCCGTGGGCCACCGCCGCCGCGATGTCGCCGGGGCCGCCGATGTTGGCCAGCAGCGGCACCGCCGTGCCGTCCTTGGTCACCCCCGGCCCTCTGCTGCGCGCCAGCGCCGCCTCACGGGCCGCCGCGCGCCTCCTGGCGTCGTCGACCTCCTCGGCGGTCGGCGCCGGCCGTACGACGCCTGAGGCGCCGTCCACGAGCAGCGGCGTGCCCTCGGGTACGGCTGTCGCCCCCGGGCAGGCCACCACCGCCGGCACGCCAAGGGCGCGCGCCAGGATGGCCGTGTGGCTGGTCGGCCCGCCCTCCTCCGTCACCAGCGCCGCCACCACGTGCTTGGACAGCACGGCGGTGTCGGCCGGGGCCAGATCGCGGGCCACGAGCACGTAGGGCTCCTCGGCGACGAGCGGCACGCCGGGCATCGGCAGGCCCATGAGAAGCGCGACGGCGCGGTCGCGGACGTCGTCGAGGTCCACCACCCGCTCGGCCACATAGCCTCCGGCGGCCGAGAACATCTCGCGATAGGCGCCGAACGCCCGGTGTACGGCGAGCGCCGGGGCCATGCCCTCGCCGATCAGCCGCGTGACGCGGTCGGCCAGACTGGGGTCGCGGGCCATCATCGCCTCGGCGTCGAGTACCGCCCGCACCTCGTCCCCCGCACTCGAACCGCGCGAGGCGAGCTCGGCCGCCACCCGTTCGAGCGCGGCGAGCGCCGTACGCCGAGCCGCTGCCGCGTCGCCGTCGTGCCGCGCGTCGGCGGGAGGGGTCGGAACGCCGCCGACCAGCCGGTGGACGGGCCCGAAACCCACTCCCGGGCTCACCCCCGCCCCGGCCAGCGCTTCCACGTGTGCCGGCCTTCAGGAGGCCGCGGCGATGGCGGCGAGCTCGTCGAGGAGCGCGTCCGCGCCCTCACCCTCGGCCCGGATCACGATGGCCTCCCCTTGGCGCACATCCAGAGCCAGCACCGACAGGATGCTCTTCGCATTGACCGGTTCGCCCGCGCCCTTCGCCACGGTGACCTCGATGAAGGCCTTGGCCGCGGTCTGCACGAACAGAGCGGCCGGCCGAGCGTGCAGACCGACCTCGGACTCGACGATGACCTTGCGTTCGGGCACGGTTCCTCCTCGCCTTCCTCATCCGGGTGGTTCCACGCACCCGGTTCGACGTCTCGGGCCCGGCGCTCCCACGCTCAGGCGTCTCATCCCCATCGGAAAAGCTCGTCTCCGGCGAGCACCGGCCCCCGCACCAGGTCGGTCACGGAGTCGGCGAGCGCGTCCAGCGCCACGACCAGGCACACCGGTGAGCGTCCGGTGGCCTCGATCACGGCGGGGTCCCAGGCGACCACCGGCTGCCCGGCGGCGACCCGGTCGCCTTCGGACGCCAGCAGCTCGAACCCCTCACCTCTGAGCTGCACGGTGTTGATGCCCAGGTGGACCAGGACGCCCCTCCCGTCGTCGCCCACCACCACATAGGCGTGCGGATGGAGCTTGATGATCCTTCCCGTGATGGGCGACACCGCTCTGCCGGGGCGCCTGGCCGGGTCGATGGCCGAACCCGGCCCCACCATCCCGGCCGCGAACACCGGATCGGGTGCGACGGACAGAGCGACCACCGCGCCCTCCACGGGGGCGAGGACCGCTGTCATGATCGTGCTCGCGCGGGCCCCGGTGCGGACCGGGCTGTCCTTGAACACTCCGCCATGACACCTCTCTGGTGCGCACCGTCCCACCCGGGATCGCCGGGCAGGGGGTCAGCCGATGAGATCCTCGATGTCGCTGGCGATCGTGTCGGCTTCCGGGCCGACCACCACCTGGACGACATTGCCGGCGGCCATCACCCCGTGGGCACCGGCCGCCCGGAGGGCGACCTGATCGACCTTGGAGGCGTCGTGCACCTCCGTGCGCAGGCGGGTGATGCAGGGCTCGATCTCGATGATGTTGTCGGCACCACCGAGTCCGGCGATGAGCGCCTGGGCATCTGCGGCCATGTCGTCCTCCCTGTCAAGAACAATGCTGCGCATTATGGTCGCGTCCAGCCCCCGGTGACGACCAGAGCTTGAGAGGATCAGTCGGTCTGCGTGACCTTGTTCAGGCCGCGCGGGGCGTCCGGGTCGATGCCGAGGCGGCGCGCGAGGGCCTCGGTCAGCAGCTGTCCGGGCACGATCAGGCCCAGCGGGGCCACCCATTCCGGCAGGTCGGGGCCGCGCAGCGAGGCGTTGGCGGCCGAGGCGAGCCCGTCGCCGCCGCCCACGCCGTACGCCGCGGCACCCGCGCCGACGACCCGCTCGGCCAGCGAGATCGTGCCGGGGAGGGTCGGCCCCTCACCGGCCGCCACCAGGATCGCCGGAGTGTCCTCGTCGACGACCGCGATCGGCCCGTGGAGCAGGTCGGCGTAGGACAGGCCCATGGCGTGGAGGTAGCACGCCTCCTTGAGCTTCAGCGCCAGCTCCAGCGCGGTCGAGAAGACCAGGCCGCGGCCCGACACCACCACGCCGGGCTTGTCCGCGAGGCCCTCGACGATCTCGGCCAGGTCGCCCGGCTCGCCGACCAGCTTCTCCACCTCGTCGGGCACCCTCCGCAGGTCGCCTCGGTCGACGTCCGCACCGAGCCCCAGGCCGAGTACGGCGAGAGCCGCGAGCTGCGTCGTGTACGTCTTGGTGGCCGGAACCGCCTTCTCCTCGCCGGCCAGCGTGCACAGCGCGAGGTCGGCCGCCTCCGCGAGCGGGCTCTGCGGGCCGCCGTTCGTGATCGCGACCGTCCGGGCCCCGCAGTCCTTGGCCCACGCCAGGGTTTCCACGATCTCCTCGGTGCGCCCCGACTGGGAGAGCGCCACCGCGAGCACTCCGTTCAAGTCGAGCTTGCGCCGGTAGGTCGTCGCGATCGACGGCGCGGCGAGAGTGGCCAGTCGGCCCGTGTGTGCCTCAACGAGGTAACGGCCGTAGACTGCGGCATTGTCGGATGTGCCGCGTGCGATGAACAAGAGCTGCCTGGTCTGTTCTCCGAGGGTTTTGACCTCGTCGATCCTCGGGAGCAACGCGTCCAGTGTGGCCCTAAGAGCGGCCGGCTGCTCGGCGATCTCGCTGCGCATCTTGGTCGTCATCTCGCGCCCATCCCTTGGTGGCTCGGCGACGATATCTGGCCGTTACAGATCCGTCGCTGGTGTATACATTGACACTCATTTCCGGCCTGTGGTCTAGTCCGGACTAGACCAGTACGAACCATAACCCATGACGCAGTTCAGATCGAGAGGAGGATCCCGTGGCGGAGATCGACCCGGACAGCCCGGTGCCGAAGTACTTCCAGCTCCGCGAGATCTTGCTCGACCTGATCGAAAGCGACGAGCTGCCCATCGGCGCGGCCATCCCGTCCGAAAGAGAGCTCTGCCACCGTTACGGGCTGTCCCGCATGACCGTGCGGCAGGCCGTCGACCACCTGGTCTCCGAGGGGCGGCTGCAGCGGGTGCCCGGCAAAGGCACCTTCGTCGCCCGCCCCAAGATCGAACTTGCGCTCCAACTCACCTCCACCAGTGACGATATGCGGGCGCGGGGCATGGTGCCCGGCTCACGCGACCTGGACCGCCGCATCGTGCGCGCCAGCGCCCACCTCGCCCGCGAGCTCGGCATCCCGCCGGGTGACGAAGTTCACTTCATCGAACGGCTCCGCACCGCCGATGGTGAACCGCTGTGCATCGAGCGGGCCCACATCCCGGTGGCCCTGGCCCCCGACCTCGCCGAGCAGGATCTGACGAACCGGTCGCTCTACGCGCTGCTCGAAACGAGATACGGCCTGGTCCTCGACGGCGGCGAGCTCACCATCGACGGCGGGATCGCCGACCCGAGCGACGCCGACCTGCTCAAACTGCCTCGGGGCGGCGCCGTGCTGCTGTTGCAGCGGCGGTCGTTCTCCGGGGGCGTGTGCGCCGAACTCGGGGTCTCGACCTACCGCGCCGACCGCTACCAGCTCCGCACGGTGCTAGAGAGACCCACACGGCGAAGCTGACTCCTCCCACCCCCCATCCCCTGGAGGAAACGCCCGATGAGTTCCCCTTCCTCCGCGGGCGCGGATCTGCCAACCACCACGTCCTCCTTCGCGGTCGGCCTCGCCGTCCTCTCCCGCATCGGCCGGTCCCTCATGCTCCCCATCGCGGCCCTGCCCGGGGCCGCCCTCCTGATGCGGCTCGGGGAGCCCGATCTGCTCGGGCGGTGGGACGTCCCCTGGCTCGACCAGGTGGCGAAGATCATGAACGGGGCCGGAGACGCGCTGTTCGACGCCCTACCGCTGCTGTTCGCGGTCGGAGTGGCCATCGGGTTCGCCAGGAAGTCCGACGGCAGCACCGCCCTGTCCGCCGTCGTGGGCTACCTCGTGTGGGATCGCGTCATCCGTCTGATGTTCTTCGATTCCACGGAACAACACCAGGTCTCCCACACCATCCTGGAGGACGGCACGCCGACCCTGGCGGTCGACTACTCCGCCGAGAACCCGACCCGCGTCCTCGGCGGCATCCTCATCGGGCTCGTCACCGCGATCCTGTGGCAGCGCTACCACCGGGTCAAACTCCCCGCCTGGCTGGCCTTCTTCGGCGGGCGGCGCTTCGTCCCCATGGTCACCGCGGTCGTGGCCCTCATCCTCGGCGTCGCGTTCGGCCTGATCTGGCCCACCGTGGGCAACTGGGTGACCCAGTTCGGCGAGTGGCTCGCCACCCACGCCACCATCGGCACCGGCATCTACGGTCTGGTCAACCGGCTTCTGATCCCACTCGGCCTGCACCACGTGCTCAACTCCATCGTGTGGTTCACCATCCCCGGCTGCGAGGCCGGCGTCGATGGCTCGGTGCAGAACGCCGCGGGCGACATGAAGTGCTACTTCGCCGGGCAGGTGGGCGCCGGTGAGTTCATGGGCGGTTTCTTTCCCGTCATGATGTTCGGCCTGCCCGCCGCCGCCGTCGCCATCTGGCGCTGCGCCCCGCTCCACCGCCGTGCGGCCGTCGGCGGCATCATGCTCTCCAGCGGGCTTGTCTCGTTCGTCACCGGCATCACCGAGCCCATCGAGTTCGCCTTCGTCTTCGTCGCCCCGGTGCTGTTCATCGTGCACGCCGTCCTCACCGGCGCATCCCTCGCCATCACCGCCGCCTTCGACGGCTGGCTCGGCTTCGGCTTCTCGGCCGGCCTCCTCGACGCCCTCATGAACGCCAGCAAGAGCAACACCAACAACCTCGGCCTGATCATGGGTCTTGGCGTGATCTATGGGGTGATTTATTACGTTATATTCACCTTCCTCATCAAACGGCTGAACATCATGACACCGGGCCGCGAACCCGAACCCGACGAGGACGCCGGGGAAGCCCCCACCCCGCCGCCCTCGGCATCCTCGGCATCCTCGCCATCCCCACCGGACCAGGCCGAACCGCCGCCCCAACCGGCCTCCTGACGTACGGCACCGCCATACCGGCCGGTCCCCCATCCGGCAGCCCAGCCACGCCGCACCGCCGTACGGCCCGGCCCGTGGCCCTCCTCGCCGTGGATCCGGCCGACGCCGCGAGCCCGTCGCACAGCTCGGCCCCGCCCCCGGTCGCGACGAGCCTGCCGACGTGCGGCAGGCGGCAGCCGTACAGCCTGGCCTCGCCCCCGGTCGCGGTGGCCCGGCCGGCGTGCCATAGGCGGAAGCCGTACGGCATAGGGGCCGCCGTCGGCGGGGCCGGTGACCGAAACCCCTTCACGGGCTCGGCCGATTCAACGCCGTCCGGGGCGCGAGGCCGCCAGATGACCGGATCACCCCTCCCTGAGCCCAGGCGGCTCCGATTCCGCGTATCCGTGCGTGGGACCGGAAACTCCTTCGGCGGTGACGTCTCCCCCACCGCCCTGGAGATCCCATGCCGCAACGCCCCCGCCGCAACGTCCACGTGCCCGCCGTCGCCTCCGCCCGTCCGGCGGAGCCACCGTTCGCCGGCCCGTCAGACGCGCCTCAGTGGCTCCCTGAGGAGCTCGACGGCAAGATCCTGGAGTGGCGCGGATGCCCGCCGAGCCTTGGTCGGCTGCGGGAGCTCGGCCAGGCCGTCGCCGACGTGCTCGCCGGGCGGTGCCCCGACCATGTCGTGGCGAGCCGGATGAACGGCCGGGGCTACGGCGACCTGCTGGCCGCGGCGGGAAGCCTCGGCGCTCTCCCCGCCCCGCGGGCGGGCGAGCCGCGAGTGCAGCACCCCACCCCTGAGGCGATCGAGATGTGCTTCACCGTGTGGTGCGGCGAACGCGCCCACGCTCTCGCGATGCGCCTGGAACGGCACGGCACGCTCTGGCTCTGCACCCGCCTGGAGTTCCGGTGAACGACAAAGCCGCCTTTCAGGGCATGTCCCTGAAAGGCGGCTTCATCGATCTTCGTGTCAGGCGTCTTCCGCGTCAGGCGCGTCAGGCGTCTTCCATGTCAGGCGTCTTCCATGTCAGGCGCTGACGTGCTTCGGGTCGCCGTGGCAGCGCTTGTACTTCTTGCCTGAGCCGCAGGGGCAGGGCGCGTTGCGCTCGACGTTGCCGTAGGCGGCGCGCTCCTCGGGCGTGGTGCGCACGCGCGTGTGCTCCGCCTCGCCGGTCTCGCCAGGGGCGGTGTATTCCAGCTCGCTCGGCCGCTGCGGGCCGCGCAGGCCCCGCGCGATGATCGAGCGGGCCTCGCTGACCGCCGCGTCCTCGGTCTCGGCCTCCTCGACGATCGGGTTGGCCTGGACCTCGACCTCAAGGTTGAACAGGTAGCCGACCGACTCCTCCTTGATGCCGTCGAGCATCGCGGCGAACATGTCGAAGCCCTCACGCTGGTATTCGATCAGCGGGTCGCGCTGGGCCATGGCCCGCAGGCCGATGCCCTCCTGGAGGTAATCCATCTCATAGAGGTGCTCGCGCCACTTGCGGTCGAGCACGGAGAGCACGACGCGGCGCTCCAGCTCGCGCATGGTCTCGGAGCCGAGCTCCTCCTCACGCTTGGCGTAGGCGGCGAGCGCGTCGGCCTTGATCTTGGTCTCGATGAACTCGGCGCTGAGCTCCTCGCGGCTGCCGACCTCCTCGACGAGCTCGTCGATGGTGTGGGAGACCGGGTAGAGCTGGCCGAACGCCTTCCACAGCTTGTCGAGGTCCCACTCCTCGGAGAAGCCCTCGGCCGTGGCGCCCTTGACGTATTCGGCGACCACGTCGTTGATGAAGCCGGTGATCTGGTCGTGCAGGTCGGCGCCTTCGAGGACCCGGTGGCGCTCGGCGTAGATCACCTTGCGCTGGCGGTTCATGACCTCGTCGTACTTGAGGACGTTCTTGCGGATCTCGAAGTTCTGCTGCTCGACCTGGTGCTGCGCGCTCGCGATCGCCTTGGACACGATGCCGGACTCGATCGGCACGTCGTCCGGGATGTTGAGCCGAGTCATGATCATCTCAACGCGAGCGGCGTTGAACAGGCGCATGAGGTCGTCCTCAAGCGACAGGTAGAACCGCGACTCGCCGGGGTCGCCCTGACGGCCGGAACGGCCGCGGAGCTGGTTGTCGATGCGGCGCGACTCGTGGCGCTCGGTGCCGAGGACGTAGAGCCCGCCGAGGTCGGTGACATCGTCGTGCTCGGCCTTCACGGCCTCCTTGGCCTTCTCCAGCGCCTCGGGGTATGCCTTGTCGTATTCGTCGGGCGTCTCCGTCGGGTCGAGGCCGCGCTGGCGCAGCTCGACGTCGGCGCGGAACTCGGAGTTGCCGCCCAGCATGATGTCGGTGCCTCGACCGGCCATGTTGGTGGCGACCGTCACCGCATGCTTGCGGCCCGCCTCCGCGATGATCGACGCCTCACGGGCGTGGTTCTTCGCGTTGAGCACCTCGTGCGTCACACCGTGGCGCTTGAGCGCCTTGGACAGCCGCTCGGACTTGGCGACGGAGGTCGTGCCGACCAGTACGGGCTGGCCCTTCTCGTAGCGCTCCTTGATGTCGTCGACCACCGCGTTGAACTTGGCGTCCTCGGTCTTGTAGACCACGTCGGCCTGGTCTTTGCGGACCATCGGGCGGTTGGTCGGGATCGGCACCACGCCGAGCTTGTAGGTCTGGTGGAACTCGTTGGCCTCGGTGGCGGCCGTGCCGGTCATGCCGGCCAGCTTGGCGTAGAGGCGGAAGTAGTTCTGCAGCGTGATCGTGGCGAGAGTCTGGTTCTCGTCCTTGATCTTCACGCTCTCCTTGGCCTCGATGGCCTGGTGCATGCCCTCGTTGTAGCGGCGGCCGTGGAGGACTCGACCCGTGAACTCGTCGACGATCAGGACGTCGCCGTCGACGACGATGTAGTCCTTGTCCTTCCGGTAGAGCTCCTTGGCCTTGAGCGCGTTGTTGAGGAAGCCCACCAGGTGGGTGTGCTCGGGCTTGTAGAGGTTGTCGATGCCGAGCCAGTCCTCGACCTTCTCGACGCCGGACTCCAGGATGCCGACGGTGCGCTTCTTCTCGTCGACGACGTAGTCGCCGGTGCTCTCCGCGCCGTCCTTGCCCTCGACGCCCCGGCGGAGCCTCGGCACGATCTTGGCGAACTCCTGGTACCACTTCCCGGACTGCTCGCCCGGACCGGAGATGATCAGCGGGGTGCGGGCCTCGTCGATGAGGATCGAGTCGACCTCGTCGACGACCGCGAAGTTGTGCCCGCGCTGCACGCACTCATCCATGGACCACGCCATGTTGTCGCGCAGGTAGTCGAAGCCGAACTCGTTGTTCGTGCCATAGGTGATGTCGGCGTTATATGCCTTGCGCCGCTCGTCGGCGGGCATGTTGGCCAGGATCACCCCGACCTCGAGCCCCAGGAAGCGGTGCACTCGGCCCATCGTGTCGGAGTCGCGCTTGGCGAGGTAGTCGTTGACCGTCACGACGTGCACGCCCTTGCCGGAAACGGCGTTGAGATAGGCGGGCAGGGTGCAGGTCAGCGTCTTGCCCTCACCGGTGCGCATCTCGGAGATGTTGCCCATGTGAAGATTGGCGCCGCCCATGATCTGCACGTCGAAGGGGCGTTGGCCCAACACGCGCCTGGCGGCCTCGCGCACGGTCGCAAAAGCCTCGGGCAACAGGTCGTCAAGGCTCTCACCGTCGGCATGGCGCTGGCGGAGCTGCGCGGTCATGTCGCGCAACTCCTCGTCGTCCATCTCCCGGAACGAGTCCTCAATCGAGTTGACCTGGTCGGAGATCCGCTTCAGCTTACGCAGGATCTTGCCTTCGCCCGCACGAAGGATCTTGTCAAGAATAGCTGGCACTGGTGTAAAGCTCCTCGCAGGTCTACCGCATCGGGCCGGCCGGTGCAGAGGGTCGAGAACATACTTCCCCGCTGCCATCGTAGGCGCTTCCACCACCCGGCACAGCCACCGTAAACAACGCTGTCACGCTCTTCATAGTTCCCCCTGATGTGTCCGCCGAGGGTGCCGCCAATCCCCGCAGGCACTTAGGACGAAGCCCCATGATTACCGTGAGTATGGGATGTATCTGCGGGTATGCCGATATATACCGCGCGCCGCCGGGGGGCCGCTATTTCAGCGCGCGGTATCACGGGAGGGAGAAACGCATGGAGCCCAGTCCGTACCAGGGCAGCCACGCGGGTAGAGCCTCATCCTGGATCTCGGTGGTGATCATCCTGATCGGCTTCACACTGGGCGGGGTCGCGCTCACGCTGGGTCCCAACTGGACCCTGTTCTGGGTCGGTGCCGGCGTCAGCGCCTTCGGCGGCGTACTCGCGCTCGCCTTCGACATCTTCTCCGACGTCATCGTCGACGCTCCCCGCGTCCTGCCCGACGCCGAACACCACTCGCCGTTCCAGCGCTCGCTCCACTGACCGCCTGAGTCACCGCCGCGTGGCCGCCACCACCCCGGTGGCGGCCACCGCCGCTTACGCCGTACGGCCCGAGCCCCGCCACCACAGCCCGCCGGGCTCACCGGCGTAACGGTTTTGTCGGTGACAGCGGTTAGGGTCTGGGCATGCTTTCGCCGTGCCGTACTCAGGGCCTCTCCCCCTCCCCTGCCCGCGCCTTGGGGGTCGGGCGATGACCGTGGAGATGAGCGCCGATCAGGCGCGCAAAGTGGTGCTCAAGGCACAGGGGTTCCTCGGGGCCGAAGGCCGCAGAGGCGGAGCGCCGGCGGTTCTGCGGCGGCTGGCCGCGGTGCAGCTCGACACCATCTCGGTGCTCGCCCGCTCCCACGAGCTGATCGCCTACGCGCGGCTCGGGCCCGTGGCTCGGCAGAGCGTCGAGCGGGCCTACTGGCACAATCCGCCGACGGCGTTCGAGTACTGGTGCCACGCCGCCTGCATCCTGCCGATCGACCACTGGCCGCTTTACGCGTTCCGGCGGCGGGCGTTCCGCGAGGGGAAATCCCGATGGCATGAGGTGCCGCCGTCCGTCGACAAGGTCCTCGAACGCGTTCGGGACGAGGGACCGCTCACGACGACCGACCTGGGCGGGGCGAAAAACGGCGGGCCGTGGTGGGACTGGTCCGACACGAAGATCGCCATTGAGTGGCTCCTCGACATCGGCGAGGTCGTCTGCACCCGCCGCGTCGGCTGGCGGCGGATCTACGACCTGGCCGAGCGTGTCGTGCCCGGCGACCTGTTGGCCCAAGACCTCGACGACCGCGCGTGCGTCACCCGGCTCGCCGGCGCCGCGGGCAGGGCCCTCGGCGTGGCGACGAGGGCCGACCTGATCGACTTCCTCCGGCTGAGCGGCCCCCAGGCCACCCTGCTCGACGAGGCACTGTTCGACGGATCGGCCGGCCTGAAGCCCGTGCGCGTCCCCGAGTGGCCCGCCGCCCGCCCTTCAGGTTCCCGGTCCGCCGCCGTGGAGGCGAACGCCTGGGCCCATCCCGAGGCGCTCGCCGGCGAACCGCGCGGGCGCCATCGCACGACGCTGCTCTCGCCGTTCGACTCCCTGGTCTGGGACCGGCCGCGTACGGCGCGCGTGTTCGGCTTCACCCACAGACTTGAGGCTTATGTCCCGAAAGCCAAGCGAGTTCACGGCTACTTCGCGATGCCCGTCCTCGCGGAGGGCCGCCTGGTCGGCCGGGTCGACCCGGCACGCGACGGCAACACGCTGATCGCCCGCCAGGTCGGCCTGGAGCCCGGCGTGCGGCGCCCGGTCGCGCTCGAAGCGGTCGCCGAGGCGCTGCGGGAGGCCGCCTCCTGGGTGGGCTGCGACAGCGTGCGCGTGGAACGCGGGACCACCCCCGACATCGTCCACGATCTCCGCACGGCCCTCGCCGACTGACGCCGCCGACACGGCGGCTCCGTCAGCGCGGCGATGCGCGACATCCGACCGCGCCACCGCACATATCCGGGCCGCCGGAGAAGGGCCCGGAGTGGCCGGGACCTCGGGCGGAGGGCCTGAGATCCCGGCGCGATGGGTCAGGTGATCTCCAGCATGCGTTCTCTGACCGCGTAGACCACGGCCTCCATCCTGGAGTGGAGCTGAAGTTTGTCCAGGATGTTGCGGACGTGGTTCTTCACGGTGTTCTCGGAGATGAAGAGCTGCTTGGCGATCTCGCGGTTGTTCATGCCCTTGGCGACCAGGCGGAGCACCTCCATCTCGCGGTCGGTCAACCTGGGCACGGGGAGCTGCGGTGGGCGTTCGGCCTCCTTGCGGCTCATGTTCGCGAACTCGCTGATTAACTTGGCGGCCATGGCCGGGTTGATCAGCGACTGTCCCTCGTGGACGCCGCGAACGGCGTCCGGCACCTCGTCGATCTGCACGTCTTTGAGCAGATATCCGGTGGCACCCGCCTTGATGGCCTCGAAGAGATCTTCCTCTTCGTCGCTCACCGTCAGCATGATGATCCTGGTGCTGGGGACCGACGCCTTGATCTGCCTGGTCGCGTCGATGCCGCCCTGCCGCGGCATGCGCACGTCCATCAGAACGACGTCCGGCAGAAGGCGGTCTGACAACTCGACCGCCTCCTGACCGTCGCTAGCCTCACCGACCACCTCGATGTCCGCCTCCGCGGCCAGCGCCAGCTCCAGACTGCGACGGATCAGCGCGTGATCGTCGACGATCAGCACACGGATCGGCTCGCCGCGCCCGGACACGCGGGCCTCGTCGGATTGCGTCACGCCTCCTCCTCGTGGGGGCCAGAGCCGTTGGACCGCCATGATTACATGGCTTTCACGGTCCTAGGGTGGTCGAGAGGATCTTCAAACGCCATGGTTACGGCTCAACGAGCCGCAACACCCCGTAGTTGTATCCGCGCCGCCGGTAGACCACACTCGGCAGTCCGCTCTCCTTGTCGCGGAACAGATAGAAGTCGTGGCCGACCAGCTCCATTTCGAGAAGTGCCTGGTCAATGGTCACCGGATCGGCCCGGTGGAACTTCTCACGGACAATGAGAGGACCATCACCGTCCATCTCTATGGCCACGACGGGCTCGGTGTAGTCGGTGTCCGCGGGGGACTGCTTCCGGGGAGCGGGCGCACCCGCTTTTTTCTTCTCGGACGGGGACGCGCCGTTGACGGCGACAGGTGGAAGATCGTCGTTGTCGGCGAGGACCGACGTGAGTTCGGCGACGGACGGAGGGCAATGGTTGCCGTGATGCATCTTGCGTCTGTCGTTGATCCGCCGGAGGCGTCCTTCCAGTTTGCCGAGGGCGATATCGAGTGCGGCGAACCGGTCTTCGGCCGATGCTTCGGCGCGTACTGCGGGGCCGCGAGAGTGAATCGTGAGCTCCACCCGCTCACGGTGGTCGCTGATCCGGGCGTTGGCCTCCTTGGAGACCTCGACGTCGACACGGATCAGCTTGCTGTCCAGCCGTTCGATTTTGGCCAGTTTGGTCGTCACGTGGTCGCGGAAACGGTCACTCACTCCGGTGTGCCGCCCCTTGACGATGATGTCCATGCAACAACCCCCTTCGACTCTCGACCGACTCCTCTTCACCGCGCCCGCAGCACGGCCGAGAAGCGGCCGGTGCGGGTGAGTGTCGCGGCCGGTACGACCGGCCCGCGTGAAGAGTGCCCGTGGTGGTGACGCGCCCGGTGTCGAGACCGCCGGGACCACGGCGTCTCACGACGCCGTTCTGCGCGTGAAAACCGATGGCGACCTCCCTCCGGTCACGCTTTGTCCTCGGGTCGTGCCCAACGTATCCCGCCCCCAACCCCCCGAAGCGAGATCCGTTGGTCACTACTTTTGATGCTGTTTGTCCTGAAATGACCAGCCAATGCCGAGAACGTGTATGGCACCCGTCCGGCCGACCTGGTCTTCGTCCCCACATCCGCCTGCTGAGGGTCTCGCAGCGCTATCGCCACTACTGCCCTTCTCTCCTGGC
This sequence comes from Sinosporangium album, assembly GCF_900100605.1. Classification (GTDB taxonomy): domain Bacteria; phylum Actinomycetota; class Actinomycetes; order Streptosporangiales; family Streptosporangiaceae; genus Sinosporangium; species Sinosporangium album. The sequence goes on from NZ_FNCN01000006.1 coordinate 110,454, forward strand.
GGAGGCCATCTGGACCCCCGGGGAGGCAGGACTTACCCCTAAGCCGCACCGTGATCGGTCGACAAAAAGTCGCCTTACGTGGACCGTTTGGCCTGCGGCTGGCATCGGCTAGCAGGGCCGGGCGACCCGACCCTACGCAACCACGGACCCGAACGGGTGCCATGCTCAGACGCTATCTGTATCCAGCCCGAATGTCAGCCGTGAACTACGCCAAAGGATCACTTTGCGTGATATTCGCCAGGAGTGCCCACCGGGTAGATGCTGATTTTGCGGGGCAATGAGCATCAGATACGAGGAATCTTCACGTTCTTCCAAGCCGCACACTGTCGGTGGCGTCTGAGAGAGTCTGAGGATGTCGGCGGCCTTCCTCGATGTGCTCCTGCCTCCCCGATGTGCGGCGTGCGCGACCGGGGTCGGCCCGCTCTGCCCGGCCTGCGCTGCCGGGCTGTGCCACGACCCCGGCGTCCGCATGCCCACGCCTTCCCCTCCCGGGTTGCCGGAGTGCTGGTCGGCCGCCGACTACACCGGCCCCCTGCGCCGCGCCCTGACCGCCTACAAGGAGCGCGGCCTGACCGCCCTCGCCGCTCCCCTCGGCGCCGCCCTGGCCCTCGTCCTCTGGCGAGCCGTGGCCTCCGCCCTCGCCGCCCACCACCGGCACCCCCCTCCCCACAGCGGCTCGGCACCCCACGTCACAGTGGTGCCCGTCCCGACCACCCCCCGGGCCAAAAGGCGACGCGGCCACGATCCCCTCGGAACCCTGGCCGAGCTCGCAGTCGCAAGCCTCCGCGAATGCGGCCTCCCCCTCACATACGCACAACCCCTCGAACACCGCCGCCACCCCGAAGACCAGGCGGGCCTGAATTCCCGCCAGCGAGCCTCAAACCTCGCCCACGCCTTCCGCCTCCGCCCGACCCCCCGCGCCGCCCTGACGCCCCTCTGGGCCGCCCCCACAGGCATCCCCGGCCCCGTCGTCCTCGTAGACGACATCCTCACCACCGGCACCACCCTCACCGAAGCCGCCCGCACCCTACGCGCCGCCGGCGCCCACGTCCCCACCGCCGCCGTCCTCGCCGCCACCCCCCGCCGCACCCACCCCCGCCCTCTCGCCACCTGACCCAAGCCTCGGGAGCGGGCCGCTTCGCCCTGTCCCCGTTCGGGAGTCGGTCGTTTGGCTTGTTTCCGTTTGGGAGTCGGCCGACCCGGGAGTGCGAGGGGGCGCCGGTGCTTGGACTGAGGAGCGCCGGGAGCGCAGCGACCAGAGCGACACCTCACCCGAGGGGGAAGACCGGGAAGCCCGCCCCCTGCTTCGCCACGGTGATCCACTCCGACTTGCCGGCGTCGAAGCGGAGGATGCCGCCGTGCTTTTCGGTGCCGGCGAGCATGCGGTCGCCGAGGGCGGCGATGGTGTGCAGGCGTTCGTCGGCTTTGAGCTGTGTTCGGCCGCCGTCCCCGACGGAGTAGGCGTCGAGCCGTTTGCCCGCCTTGGTTTTGAGCAGCACGAGCAGGGTCGTGGAGTCCTTCCAGGCGATGTCCAGGATCTCGCCCGGTTTGGCGTCGGTGAGGGTTTGGAGGTGGTCGACGCGGATGTCGTCGCCTTGGCCGACGATCGCGCCGAGACGCACATGGACTCCGGTGGAGTCCTCGACGACCGCGGCGACCCGCACGCCGTCTCGGGCGACCTGGAAGGCTTTGACGGTGGTGTGCAGCAGGCCGGGGGCCTGGATGCGCCGTGTGCGGCCTCCGTCGTGGCGGAGCACGTGGGAGGTGGCCTCGCCGACCCGGTCGACCGCCCATAGGGCCGAGTAGCGGTCCCATGAGGGCGCGGTGAGGTCGGAACCGGCGATCCATTGCTGCCAGCGTCCGCCTTCGACGAGGGAGGTGACCCAGATACCTCCTTGGGAGGATTTGGCCGCGACTCTCGGTTCCTGGTCCATGGACAGCGCGGGCTCGGTGTAGAGGAGTTGTTTGCGGCCGGCGCCGCCGTACCACACGGGCCCCGCCACTGGGGTGCCGTTGCCGTCGGAGCCCAGCATGTGGAGCGCGCCGTCGTGGAGGTAGTAGCCGGCGATGTCGGTGCCGGGGTGCAGCAGCCGGTCGAAGTCGGCGAAGTCGTTGGGGGCGATGCGCAGCCCCGCCCCGGAGAAGGGTTCGCCGTTGGCGCGCAGTTCGATGGTCCAGTCTTTGGCGAGGTCGTGCAGTGTCCATTGGAGCTGCGCGTAGAGGGGGTCGCCGCCTCGGACCTGTTCTGACAGGTCGACGACGACGGTGTCGCCCATGGTGGTGACGCTGTTGACGCGGACGTGGTCCGGCAGGGCGGTGATGGCGGCGTCTTTGAGCGATCCGCTCGGCCCTTGGAGCAGCCTCTGCACGACCGTCTTGGCGAAGTCGCCGTCCGGCGCGACGGGGAGCCGTACCTGGTCGACGACGAGTCCTCTGCCGACCTGGTCGAGGAAGTAGAGGTTGACGGGGCGGTAGGCCCGCTGGACGTCGGCCTCGGTGATGATCAGGCCGTTGGGCACGGAGGCGATCCGCCACACTTTGCCGACTTTGACGAGGGTGGCGGTCCAGCTGGATTCGCCCTTGACCGTGCGGTAGCGCCCGTCGTCGTCGATTATCGCGCGTTTGGCGGACTTGAGCGTGACGCGCGTTTCTTTAGCGTCTTCGCTGAATGGCGCGGATTCGAAGTCGGCTGAGGCGACGACGCTGACGCCGTCCTCCGACCGCCAGACGCGGGCGGCCTCCTTGGTGAGGTATTGGCGTGCCACCGCGCGGCCTTGGTCGTCGTTGCTCGCCATTGCGGCTTGGAATCCCCGGACGACGGCCTCGGGGTCCCAGTCGTCTCGCGGCGGGGTGGGGATCAGGCGCGTGAACGGCTGCATCAGCGGGTCGCCCTTGTTGACCTCGCTCACCGACTCGGGGATGCCCCCGGTCGGGACGATGGCGCAGGCCGAGCTCACGACCAGGGTGGCGACGGCGGCAGCCGTACGCGTCATCCTGCGGAACCCGGTCCGTCTCCGGCCGTCACTCCGCATGCGGCCCCCCGTTCAGCCCGGGGTCGCCCAACGCGGGTGAGAGCACCGGCGTCATGTGTCCCCGCCATGTGCGCCGCATCTCGATCTCGGGCGGAACGAGCGAGAGAGGCGATCCTCTCAGTTCGGCGCCGGCGACGCGCGGCAGGGACAGCCGGAACTGTGAGCCTTCGCCGGGCGATCCCCACGCCTGGAGCCAGCCGCCGTGGAGCATCGCGTCCTCGCGGGAGATCGCGAGTCCGAGGCCCGTGCCTCCGATGGTCCTGGCCCTGGACGGGTCGGCGCGCCAGAACCGGTCGAAGACCATGTTCTCCTCGCCCGGTTTCAGACCCACCCCGTGGTCGCGTACGGCTACCGCCACCGAATCCCGGTCGCCTCCCACGGTGACGATGACGTCCTTGCCCTCGCCGTGTTCGATGGCGTTGAACAGCAGGTTGCGCAGGATGCGCTCGACCCGGCGGCTGTCCATCTCGGCCATGCACGGCTCGCTCGGCAAACGCAGATCGAACCGGGTCGAATGACGTTCGGCCAGTGCTTCGGAGTCGGCGACGGCCCGCAGGACCACGTCGCGTACGTCGACCGAGTCGACGTCGAGAGTGGCCGCGCCAGCGTCGTACCTGCTGATCTCCAGCAGGTCGGCGAGCATGGATTCGAACCGCTCAAGCTGGTTCTGCATGAGTTCGGCGGCGCGGGCGATGACCGGGTCGAAATCCTCGCGGTTGTCGTAGAGCAGGTCGGCGGCCATGCGCACGGTGGTCAGCGGGGTGCGCAGCTCGTGCGACACGTCGGAGACGAATTTCCGCTGGACCTGCGACAGCTCCTCCAACTGGTGGATCTTGAGCGCCAGGTTGGCCGCCATCTCGTTGAACTGGGTCGCGAGCCGGGCGAGATCGTCTTCGCCCCTGACTTTCAGGCGCTCGTCCAGGCGGCCGGCGGCGAGCCGTTCGGCGGCCTGGCGGGCGAGCCGTACGGGGGTGACGACCTGGCGCGTCACCAGGTAGGCGACGGCCGCGAGGAGTAGGACGAGTCCAGCGCCGACGACGACGAGCATCTGCCGTACCGAGGACAGCATCCGCTCTTCCTCGGTGAGCGGGAAGAAGTGGTAGAGCTCATATGTCGTGGGCACACCCTGTACGCGCACCCCGATGGCCAGGCCCGGCACCGACGCCGTCGCGCCCTTGTAGTAGATCGACACCGGGACGCTGGACGCGGCGTTGATGTCGGATTTGCGGACCTTGTCCTGGAGTGAGGCCGGGATGCTGCGCGGGTCGATGTTGTAGGTCGCGCGGTACTCCCCGGGCATCATCGTGTCGCGGATGATGGCCGTATACCGGTCGGGTGAGCCGGCCCGGGCGGCGAGCGCCTGGATGGCGCGGTCGATGGGCGCGTCGGAGGCGTTCTTGGCCACCCTGTCGGATTCGTTGACCGACTGCTTGGACGGGTCGTCGATCGACTGGTTGAGATAACCGCTGATCAGCACCCGGTCGGCGGTGGCCTCGGCCGTGGCGGCGACCAGTCTGCCCTGCACGACCGAGGTGATCATGCGCTGCATCAGGTAGACGCCCAGCACCGCGACCACGGTGACCGAGATCACGAGTGTGCTGGTGACGACCTGAAGTTGCAGGGAGCGCCGCCAGACGCGGCGCACCCTGCCTCCGGCACGCCGCGTACGCCGACGGACACCGCGGACGATCTGCCGGAATGTCCGGCGGCGCGGCTGTTTCTGCGTGGCGTATGGCGGGGGCATACCGGAAATGTGCTCGCTCGCACTCAGGCCGGACCGGCCTTGTACCCTACGCCGCGGACGGTCACCACGATCTCAGGACGCTCGGGATCCTTTTCGATCTTGGCGCGGAGGCGCTGCACGTGCACGTTGACGAGCCTGGTGTCGGCCGCGTGGCGGTAGCCCCACACCTGCTCCAGGAGCACCTCCCGCGTGAACACCTGCCGGGGCTTGCGGGCGAGGGCCACCAGGAGATCGAATTCGAGCGGCGTGAGGTTGATGGTCTCCTCGCCCCGCTTGACCGAGTGTCCGGCCACGTCGATGGTGATGTCGCCGATCTGCAGGATCTCGGGGGTCGGCTCGTCCGTACGGCGGAGCCGGGCCCGCACCCGCGCGACGAGCTCCTTCGGCTTGAACGGCTTGACGATGTAGTCATCGGCCCCGGACTCCAGCCCGAGCACGATGTCGATCGTGTCGCTCTTGGCGGTGAGCATCACGATGGGCACACCCGACTCCGCGCGGATGCGCCGGCAGACGTCGATGCCGTCGGCGCCCGGCAGCATGAGGTCGAGCAGCACCAGGTCCGGCCGGGTGTCGCGAAAAGCGTCGAGCGCCTTGTCGCCGTCTGAGACGAAAGAAGGTTCGAAGCCCTCTCCGCGCAACACGATACCGAGCATCTCGGCCAGAGCGGCGTCGTCGTCGACGACCAGCACGCGTCCTTTCATAGCCCCTCATTCGTTACTTCGCGTTGTGGGAGATTCTGGGCGAACCTGCACGGTTGCTGAAGGCTACCTTCGTCCAGCGGCCAGGTGATACACGACACATTGATCGGCCCACCAAACGCCAAATTTTAGGCGCATTTATTGGAACGTGCGAAGCTCTGCCCTCAATTACACCGCTACCGCCGATACCAACCGCCCACCCTGATGCCAGGCGGCAGCGGACATCCATCAGTCTGAGGTAAACAGCGCATCTGTGGCCATCCCCTCTGCCGAACTGCACGCAGAGACACTCAAGTCGGCCACATGATCGCCGCAAACAGTCACCCCACCATGCCAGGATTGGGATATGTCAGACGGTCACGGTTCCAACCCCGAGCCACCGCCCGCCTGGGCACCACAGCAACCACCGCCCTACGACGCCGAGCGTGCCTCTCCATGGACCACACCCGGCTCACCTCAGAGTTCCGGCCCTCAAGGCCAGGTTCCACCGCCTCAACAGCACCCCGGACAACCGTATGGCAGCCCGCAGCACGGGCAGCCGCCCTACGGCGGCAACCCATACGGCGCCTACGGGCAGGCACCCTATGGGCAGGCACCTTACGGGCAGCACCCAGGCTACGGCCAGGCTCCGCCGGCCCTGCGCCCAGGGATCATCCCGCTGCGCCCGCTCGGCCTCGGCGACATCCTCGACGGCGCGACCAAACTGATCCGGTCGAACCCCGGGGTCATGCTGGGCCTGTCGGCGATCTTCGCCGCCGCCGCGTCGATCCCGACGGCGCTCTCCCAGGCCGGGCAGCTTGAGACCCTCAACGCGCCCATTCCGCAGACCAGCGAGGCCGCGGTCGACGAGATGCTCGGCAGCCTCACCGGCCTCGGCGTCTCGCTGCTCGTCAGCTTCGTCGTCGTGACGGTGCTCGGCGGCATCGTGACCCGCGTGCTCGGCCGGGCGGTCTTCGGCGGCCGCATCACGATGGGCGAGGCCTGGAATCTCACCAAGGGACGGCTGCCCGCGCTGTTCGGCCTGGCCGTTCTGACGACGCTTGTCATCACGGTCGTCCCGCTATTGCTCATATTTCTGATCATGGCGGCGGTGTGGAGCGGCGTGGTCGATCCCATGACAGCGCTGGGCCTTCTGATGCTGTCAATCGCGATCATTCTCCCTTACGCGCTGTTCTTCCAGACGAAGTTCGCCCTGGCGGCGCCCGCGGTCGTGCTTGAAGGACGTTCCGCCCCGGACGCCATAAGGCGCTCATGGAGCCTGACCTCCGGGTCGTTCTGGCGCATTCTCGGCATCACTCTGCTGACCACGATCTTGGTCTTTCTCTTCAACACGCTCGTCAGCCTCCCGTTCGGGATGATCGTGGGCCTGATCGCCCTGACCGGCGGGGCCTCATCGGCGACCCTGATCATCGCCACACTGGTGAGCGCCATCGGATCCACGATCGCCGCCACCGTCGCCTACCCGTTCCAGGCGGGGGTGATGGGCCTGCTCTACGCCGACCGGCGCATGCGGGCCGAGGCGTTCGACCTGGTCCTGCAGACCGCCGCGATCGAACAGCAGCGCCAAGGCTGGGTCCACGCCTCCGCCGACGATCTCTGGCATCCTTCGAACTCCGCACACAACTCTGCACAGAGGACACCTCCGGGAGCACCGTGACACCTGTCGACGCCGAGCGGGGCGAAGCCCGGGGCGAGGCCGTACAGGAGCTGCTCAAACCGCACTACGAGAGCGAGCCGCTGCCGACGCGCCTCCTGCGCTACGTGCGGGAGTTCATCAGCGATCTCCTCGACTCCGCCACGGGCGGCACCGTCGGCGGGATCGCCGCCGCGATCCTGCTCGTCGCGCTGCTCCTCGCGCTCGCCGGGCTGCTCCTGTGGTGGGCGCGCCGCGCCGACAGGGGCCGCCGCGCGGTCGCGACAGGCGACCTGTTCGGAGGGGGCGTCCACACCGCCGCCGAGCACCGCCGGGCCGCCGACGCCCTCGCGGCCGAAGGCCGCTGGACCGAGGCGATCCAGGAACGGCTCCGCGCCGTCGCCCGCGACCTGGAAGAGCGGGCGCTCGTCGACGCGATGCCAGGCCGTACGGCAGGCGAACTCGCCGCCGACGGCGGGCGGGCCCTCCCGCCGCTCGCGGCGGACCTCGCCGCCGCCGCCCACCTCTTCGACGACGTCACCTACGGCGAGGTCCCGGGCACGGGCGACGGGTACGCGACCATGCGCGACCTCGACGAACGGCTCCGCCAGGCCCGGCCCGTCGCCGCCGCCGGGCAGCCGGGAGGAGCGCCGTGACCCAGCCCCCCGCACCCCAGCCCGCCGTGCCACACCCCGCCGTGGCCCAGCCCGCCGTGCCCCAGACCACAGCAACCCACTCCCCCGCGATCCACTCCCCCGCACCCGGACGGCCCTCGACCTCCACCTCCACCTCGACCTCCGTCTCCCCCACGGCGAAAAGCCTGTGGCGCTCCGGCCGGGGCATCGTCGCCATCGCGCTCATCATCCTCGCCGCGGCCGTGGTGACGCTGCTCCTGTCATCGGGCCAGCGACAAGGCCGCCCCCTGGACCCCGACGACACCTCCCTCGCGGGCTCCCACGCCTTGGCGCAGCTCCTGCGGGACCGCGGCGTGACCGTCCACCGGGTCGACAGCGCCGCCGCCGCGGAGGCCTCCGTGCGGGCGGCCCGCGAGAACGCGCAGGTGCTCGTGACGGGCACGGCCTACCTGAGCGAGCAGGAAGCCGACCGCCTCGCGTCGTCGAGAGCGGATCTGCTGCTCGTCGGGCCCGTGCCGTACGCCGAACGGCTCGCCCCCGACGCCACGACGCCCGAAGGCGGGCAGGACGCGATCTCCCGCTCGCGGGACCCGGGCTGCTTCCTGCCCGCCGCGGTGAAGGCCGGCAGCGCCTACCTCGGGGGCCTGACGTACAGCGGCCCGGCCGGCGCGATCGGCTGCTACCCGGCGGGCGACGCGTACACGCTGCTGCGCTACCCCCAGGGCGGGCACACGGTGACCTTGGTGGGCAGCGGCGACTTCATGACCAACCAGCGCCTCGCCGAGGACGGCAACGCCGCACTCGCGCTCAACCTCGCGGGAACCCGCCCCACACTGATCTGGCTCGTCCCTTCCCCGGAGCCGCCGCAGGTCGCTGGCGCCCAGGGCAAAAGCTTCAACGACCTGATCCCGGCCGGGGTGAAATGGGGCGCGCTGCAGCTGGCCCTGGCGGTACTGCTGGTGGCGTTCTGGCAGGGACGCAGGCTCGGCCCGGTCGTGGCCGAGAAACTGCCCGTCGTGGTGCGCGCCGCCGAGACCGTCGAGGGGCGGGGCCGGCTCTACCGGGCCAGGCGGGCCAGGGCCCGCGCCGCCGACGCGCTGCGGACGGGCACACTGCATCGGATCACTCCCCGCCTCGGCCTGCCGCCGGGCGCGGGATGGGAGGCTGTGGTGTCCGCCGTGGCGGGACGCACAGGACACGACACGGGCAGGGTTGGGGCCGCGCTGTACGGCCCGCCGCCCGCCGACGACGCCGGGCTGAGCGCCCTGGCCGACTATCTGGACAGTCTGGAGAGGCAGGTTAAGGACTCGTGAGCACATCCGAACCCGTGGACACCCGCGTGGACACCCGCGTGGGGGACGCGGCCAGGGACGCGCTCGGGGCGCTCCGAGCCGAGGTGGCCAAGGCCGTCGTCGGGCAGGACGCCGTCGTCACCGGTCTCGTCATCGCGCTTCTCTGCCGGGGCCACGTGCTGCTCGAAGGCGTGCCGGGCGTGGCCAAGACGCTGCTCGTGCGCACCCTGTCGTCGGCGCTGTCCCTCGACTTCAAACGCGTGCAGTTCACGCCCGACCTGATGCCGGGCGATGTGACCGGCTCCCTCGTCTACGACGCCAGGACGGCCGAGTTCGCATTCCACGAGGGGCCGATCTTCACCAACCTGCTGCTCGCCGACGAGATCAACCGCACGCCGCCCAAGACGCAGGCCGCGCTCCTCGAAGCCATGGAGGAGCGGCAGGTCAGCGTGGAAGGCGCCGCCCGGCCGCTACCCGACCCGTTCATCGTGGCCGCCACCCAGAACCCCGTGGAATACGAGGGCACCTACCAGCTTCCCGAGGCGCAGCTCGACCGGTTCCTGCTGAAGCTCACCGTGCCGCTGCCGCCGCGCGACCACGAGATCGCGGTGCTGGAGCGGCACGCCCGCGGCTTCGACCCCCGCGACCTGTCCCATGTCAAGCCCGTCGCCGGTGCGGCCGACCTGGCCGAAGGCCGGGCCGCGGTCGCCCGGGTGCACGTCTCCCCCGAGGTCCTCGGCTACATCGTGGACGTCGCCCGGGCGACCCGCCATTCCCCCTCGCTCCAGCTCGGCGTGTCGCCCCGAGGGGCGACCGCGCTGCTGGCCGCCTCGCGGGCGTGGGCGTGGCTCACCGGCCGGGCATACGTGACGCCCGACGACGTCAAGGCCCTCGCCAAGCCCGCCCTGCGGCACCGGGTCCAACTGCGCCCGGAGGCCGAACTGGAGGGCGCCACCGCCGACGGCATCCTGGACGGCATCCTCGCCTCCGTCCCGGTGCCGCGATGAGCGGCCCCGGGGCGACGACCGGCGCCACAACGGGCCGCGCCGGGACCAACGGCCCTGGGACGACCGGCGCCACAACGGGCGGCACCACAACGGGCGGCACCGGGACGAGCCGTGCCGGGACGGCCCACCCGGGAGGTCGCCGACCGTGGCGCTGACCGGACGGGCCGGGCTGCTCGCCGCGCTCGGGGCGCTCCTCGTGCTGATCGCGCCCCGGCCCGGCCTCGCCGTACTCGGCGTCTGCCTCCTCATCGCGGCGCTCATCGCCGTCGACCTGGCGCTCGCCGGCGGTGTGCGCGAGCTGCGCTTCCAGCGGTCGGGCGAACGGCTCGTACGGCTCGGCGGGCAGGTCGAGGCCGTCCTGATCGTGGAGAACCCCGGCAGGCGGCGCGTGCGCGGCGTGCTGCGCGACGCCTGGCCGCCGTCAGCGGGCGGGACGCCCCGCCACCACCGCCTCGATGTGCCTCCCGGCGAACGGCGGCGCCTCGTCACCACCCTCACCCCGACCCGGCGGGGAGACCGCGAAGCCGTCACCGTCACAGTGCGGGCGCTCGGCCCGCTCGGCCTCGCCGCCCGCCAAGGGTCCCACCGCGTGCCGTGGTCGGTGCGGGTGCTGCCGCCGTTCCTCAGCCGCAAACACCTGCCGTCCCGCCTGGCCCGCCTGCGCGAACTCGAAGGCCGGCACCCCGCGCTCGTCCGCGGCCAGGGCACCGAGTTCGACTCCCTGCGGGAATACGTCGTCGGCGACGACGTGCGCTCCATCGACTGGCGGGCGACCGCGCGCCGCAGCGACGTCGTCGTGCGCACCTGGCGGCCCGAGCGCGACCGGCGCGTGCTCATCGTGCTCGACACCGGCCGGACCTCGGCCGGCCGCGTCGGCGAAGCCCCCATCCCGCTCGCCGGCGCCGCCCCCCAACCGGCCGGCGGCGCGCTGCCCGCGCCCGGATGGCCGCGGCTCGACTGGTCCATGGACGCCGCGCTCCTGCTGGCCGCCCTCGCCGCCCGGGCCGGCGACCGCGTCGACTTCCTCGCCTACGACCGCGCGGTGCGCGCGTGGGTGTCGGGCGCCAGCCGTACGGAACTCCTGTCCGCCCTGGTCACCTCCATGGCCCCCATCGAGGCCGAGCTCGTCGAGGCCGACTCGGCGGGCATGGTCGCCGAGGTGCTCTCCCGGGCCAGACGCCGATGCCTGGTCGTCCTGCTCACCGACCTCAACCCGGCGGCCCTCGACGAGGGGCTGCTGCCGCACCTGCCCCAGCTCGCGTCGCGCCACCTCGTGCTCGTCGCCGCCGTCGCCGACCCCAGGGTCGCCGCCATGGCGGCCGGGCGGGGCGCCCCCGAGCTGGTCTACGACGCCGCGGCGGCCGAACACACCCAGAGCGAACGGCACAAGCTCACGGCGCGCCTCCGCCGCCAAGGCGTCGAAGTGGTCGACGCCCTCCCGGACGACATCGCGCCCGCCCTCGCCGACGCCTACCTGGCCCTCAAGGCCGCCGGGCGGCTCTGACCGCGACCTTTCGAGTCCCGGACGGCTTCCCCGGCCCGCACACCGCTCGGGCGACCGCCGACGCTCGGGCCGCGCGACTACCCCGGTAGACGGGCGGTCAGCCGGTGGTCGGGGCCAGGTCGGGGGCGCGCTCCACGTCGCCGGTCTCGCCCGCGAGGGCGGCGCGGCGGCCGAAGACGAGGACGTAGGTGAGGAAGAGCGCCTCGGCGACGACGCCGATGCCCACGCGCGCCCAGGTGGGCAGCGGCGACGGGGTGACGAGCGCCTCGATGAGCCCGGAGATGAACAGGACGATGACCAGCCCGATCGCCACGCTGACCACGGCCCTGCCCTGTTCGGCGAGGGCCTCGCCCCGGCGGCGGGCGCCGGGCGCGATGGCCGTCCAGCCGAGGCGCATGCCGACGGCGGCGGCGAGGAACACGGCGGTGAGTTCGAGGAGGCCGTGCGGGAGGATAAGGCCGAAGAAGACGTCGAGCTTGTCCCGCGAGGCCATGAGACCGCCGGACACGCCGACGTTGGCGGCGTTCTGCCAGAGCACCCACGGGATGGGGATGCCGAGCAGGATCGAGAACGCGATCACCTGAAGCGAGATCCAGGCGTTGTTCGTCCACACCTGACCGGCGAACGAGGCCGCCGGGCTCTCCGAGTAGTAGTTGGCGAAGTCGTGCTCGACGAGCTGTTTGATCTCGTCGGGGGACGCGATGGCGGCCTGGACCCCCGGATCGCCGGCCACCCACGCCCCGACGGCCACGGCGACCGCGACGAAGGCCGCCGTGGTGCCCAGCCACCACCAGCGGGCCTGGTAGACCACCACCGGCAGCGAGACCTGGAAGAACCTCACGAACTCCCGCCAGGCGGGGGCGTGCGCCCCGGTCACGGCCGACCTGGCCCGCGCGACCAGGGCCGACAGGCGGCCGACGAGCGCGGCGTCGGCCCGGCCCGACCGGAGAATGGACAGGTGGGTCGCCACGCGCTGGTAGAGATCGACGAGCTCGTCCACCTCGGCGCCGGTGAGCGAGCGCCTGTTCGCGATCAGCTTCTCCAGGCGGTCCCACGTCTCACGGTGCGCGGTCACGAAGGCGTCGACATCCACAGCGTGAGCCTATTGGCTTCATCGGCGCTCCGGGGAGGCGAGCGCGGGCGGGGCTTTCCGGCGGTGGCCGTACGTCGCGGCAGGCCGGTCCGCTCCCCTAGGGTGGAAACCGTGTCCGATGTCGTGACCGGTGAGGCCGTGGTCGTCGAGGTGCGCCTCGCGCAACTCCCCACGCGCGCCCTCGCGTTGATCATCGATATGGGCATCCAGCTCCTGACCATGGTCACCGTGCTGATGCTCGTCGCCAACGCGGCGCTGATCACCGACGGCGCGATGGCGACCGCGCTGATCGTCCTGTTCATCGTGCTGGTGATCGTGGGCTATCCCGTGCTGTTCGAGACCCTCACCAGGGGCCGCAGTCCGGGCAAGTTCGCCATGGGGCTGCGGGTGGTCGCCGACGACGGCGGCCCCGAACGCTTCAGGCAGGCGCTGTTCCGCGGGCTGGCCGAAGTGGTGGAGATCTGGCTGCTGACCGGTGCACCCGCGCTGATCACATCGCTGATCTCCGAGAAGGGCAAACGCCTCGGAGACATCTTCGCCGGCACCATCGTCATCTCCGAGCGCGGCCCGCGCACCGACGAGCCGGTGCTGGAGATCCCGCCTGTTCTCGCGCCGTGGGCGGCGAGCCTGACGTTCGCGCAGCTTCCGCTCGACCTCGCCGGCACGGCCCGGCAATACCTGTCGCGGCTTCCGCACCTTTCGCCGCCCGTGCAACACGAGATGGGCGTGCGCATCGCCACTCAGGTCATGGCCTATGTGTCGCCCCCTCCGCCCCCGAACGTGCCGCCGTGGGTCTACCTTTCCGCCGTGTTCGCCGAGCGCCGCCGCCGCGACCACGCCCGCTTCACCGGCCAGGCCGCCCCGGCCTCGCCCCCAGGGCCCCCAGCGCCGCTAGCGCCCCCAGCGCACTCCATGCCAGCACCGCCGTACGGCACGGCCGCCGGGCAGGCGGCCCCGGGCGTGTCGCCGTACGGCCCGCCCCCCGGCGAGACGGCCCGGCACGACTCGGACGCCGACTCGACCGGCACGACTCCGGGTGGGTTCGTCCTGCCGTCCTGAAGTCCGTCCTGCCGTCCTCAGCAGGCGCTTCGGCCACCGCGGCGGCGGGCCGCCGCGGTGGCCGAAGATCAGGACTCAGAGACCACGCCAGTCGTCAGAGAGCACGCCAGCGGTCGTCAGTCGTTCTCAGTCGTCGTCAGTTGTCGTCAGTTGTCGTCAGTCGTCGTCATCGTCGTCGTGGCCGCGTCCCCGCTCCGGGTAGGCGTACTGCGTCTGGGCGTTAAGAATGTCCACCTCGACGCTTCGCGCCTGGTTGGTACGCCTGTCGTTGAGCCTGAGAACGTCGAGGCCCTTCTCAATGTCGCTGTTGTAGATGTAGCCGTTGTAGTAGTACGACGACCACACACCACCGAGGGTCAGCGCAGTGTCACTGAGGGGGCCGCGCTCGAAGTAGGCGAACTCGTGCGGGTTGCTGGAGTCGGTGAAGTCCCAGACGGAGATGCCGCCCTGGTACCACGCCTGCACCATGATGTCCTTGCCCTTCACGGGGATGAGCGAGCCGTTGTGGGCGACGCAGTTCTCCGTGGTGGCCTGGTGCCTGGGGATCTTGAAGTAGCTGCGGAAGACGAGTTTCCCATCCACGATGTCGTAGACGCCGTTGGCGCCGCGCTTGTCGCCGATCGTGGCGTCGCAGGTCGCGGTGCCGCCGCCGCCGAGCTCGTCGGTGAAGACGACCTTGGTGCCGTCGTTGTTGAAGGTGGCGGAGTGCCAGAACGCGAAGTGCTCGTCATCGCGTGCCGTCGCGGTCACCTTCGGGTTCTCTCGGTCGGAGATGTCCAGCAGTACGCCTTCGCCCATGCACGCACCGGCCGCGAGGTCCTTGTCCGGGTAGACCGTGATGTCGTGGCAGCCGGTGGTGGCCGACGTGCCGTAGGGGTACGGCTGGCCGTCGCCGGGGTTGCCGCCGTCGGGGAAGATGTTCGGGGCCGCGATGAGGGCCGCCTGCTCGGGGGCCCGCACGGGCACCTTGACGATGGAGATCTTGTCGTGCGGCGGCTGGCAGTCGGGGAACCGGCTGGCGGGGCTGTACGACGAGCTGTACAGGTAGACCGTCCTGCGGTCCTTGCCCGGGACCAGGGTGTGGGTGTGGGAGCCGCAGTCGGTCTCGATGGACTTGACGTAGCGCGGGTTGCGCACATCACTGATGTCGAAGATCTTGACGCCCTCCCACGACTCCTTCACCGTGGCGCTCTGGCCGACGCTGTTGCAGGAGTCGTTGCTGCGGGATGAGTCGGTCGACAGGAACAAAAGGTTGCGATAGACGGAGACGTCGTTCTGCGATCCGGGGCAGAGCACCTGGCTGACCAGTACCGGGCGCTTCGGCTTGCTGATGTCGTAGATCGTGAAACCGCTGTAGTTGCCGACGTAGGCGTAGTCATCCTGGAAGGCCAGGTCGGTTCCATAGGCACCGGCCTGGTCGAAGGGCGTCTGCTTCGGCAGGTTCGCCACATGCTGCAGGTTGGGGCTCTTCACGATCTCATCGACCGCGGGGATGTCGGCCGCCGCTTGAGCAGGAACGGTTGGCGCCAACATCGCAATGGCCGCGCTCACGACCACAAGCGCGCGGCCGAGTCGGCCGCGCCCTCGTATGGACGTCACGGAGGACCTCCTAGTTGGGGGGGTTAAATGGTGAAATCTTTACTCCTGCATGTGAAACCAGCTAGATGTCATCGTGTCAGGAGTTCCTGCGGATTTGACGTCTTTACGTTCTTCCGGTAGCGGGCTATCGTGCTGCGGTGTCCCTGCCGCGGACAGGGATGTACGATCCGCCGTGCTGACAGCCCACCCCGCGGGACAAGGAGGCCGGGTGCCGACCACGAGGAGCAGGGCCCTGATCGTGTTCGCGGCGATCGCAGGAGCCACGCTCCTGACCGGCGCATGCACGGCGGAGAAACCAGGCGGCACCCCCGAGCCCCAGGCCGCCGCCGCACCCACCGCGCCCGCCGTGCCCGTCATCGCCCCGGGCAAGCCGGGCGAGAGCGCCTCGACGCTCGCTCCGGACGCGCTCCGTACGGCGGTGCCGTCCCCCGTCGCCAACGCGGCCGACGTCCGCTACGCCCAAGACATGATCGTGCACCACCGGCAGGCCCTGGACATGAGCGTGCTGGCGCCGTCCCGCGCGGTGTCCACCACGCTCAAAGGGCTCGCCTCCCGCATCAAGGACACCCAGGGCCCCGAGATCCAGGCCATGACCGCCTGGCTCCAGCACCAAGGGCTCCGCGCGCCCGACCACGGCCACGGCCACGCCACCTCCATGCCGGGCATGGTCTCCCCCGAACGCATGGAGGCGTTGAAGGACGCGACAGGCGAGGAGTTCGACAGGCTCTTCCTGGAGCTGATGATCAGCCATCACCAGGGGGCCATCACCATGGCCGAGACCGCCCTCGCCGAAGGGTCGCACGTTCAGATCGAGGAGATGGCCGCCGACGTGATCGCGGTCCAGGCGTCCGAGATCAAACGCATGCGCGAGATGCAGGCCACAGGCTGAGAACCCGGCTCCCCGCCCGCGTCGGCTCCGGGTGGCGGTCGGATCGAGCACGGCGCCGATGACGGAGGTGAAACGCTGCCAGGCGCTCCGCTCGTCGGCGAGCGCCCGTTCGGCCGGGGCGGCCTAGGAGCCGACTCTCCACGAGTGGAGATACGCCTCCTGGTCGGGGGTGAGGTCGTCGATGCCGATGCCGGTGGCGGCGAGTTTGAGCATGGCCACCTCGGCGTCGATGGCGTCGGGGACGTCGTGGACACCGGGGGCCAAGGTGTGGCGTTCGCGGGCGAGCCAGGCGACGGCGAGGGCCTGGGCCGAGAAGGACATGTCCATGACGGCGGCGGGGTGCCCCTCCGCGGCGGTGAGATTGACGAGGCGGCCCTCGGCGAGGAGGAGCAGACTCCGACCGTCGGGCAGGACGTATTCGTCGGTGCTGGGCCTGATCCCGCGGTTGACGGTCTCCGCCATGTCGGCGAGGGCCCGCACGTCGATCTCGACGTCGAAGTGGCCGGCGTTGGCGAGAATCGCCCCGTCCTTCATGACGGCGAGGTGTTCGGCGCGGATGACGTCGCGGTTGCCGGTGACGGTGACGAAGACGTCGCCGACGGCGGCCGCGTCGGCCATCGGCCGTACGTCGTAGCCTTCGAGCGCGGCGTCGAGGGCCTTCACGGGGTCGATCTCGGTCACGATGACGCGGGCTCCGAGCCCCTGCGCCCGCTGGGCGACACCCCGCCCGCAGTAGCCGTACCCCGCGACGACGACGATGCGGCCGGCGAGCAGGGCGTTGGTGGCCCGCATGATGCCGTCCAGGGTGGACTGGCCTGTGCCGTACCTGTTGTCGAACATGCGCTTCGTGCGCGTGTCGTTGACGGCGACGACGGGGAAGCGCAGCGCGCCTTCGGCGGCCATCTGCCGGAGGCGGATGACTCCGGTGGTGGTCTCCTCGCAGCCGCCGGTCACCTGGTCGAGCAGGTCGAGCCGGGTGGTGTGGAGGGTGTTGACGAGGTCGCATCCGTCGTCGAGCACCAGGTCGGGCCCGATGTCGAGCGCCTCGTCGATGTGCCGGTAGTACGTCGCCCGATCGACACCCGCGCGGGCGTGTACGGCCAGGCCGTACTCGCCGAGGGCCGCGGCGACGTCGTCCTGGGTGGAGAGCGGGTTGGAGGCGGCGAGCGCGATCTGCGCGCCTCCGGCCCGCAGAGCGCCCATAAGCACGGCGGTCTCGGCCGTGACGTGGAGGCAGGCGGCGATGCGCAGCCCGTCGAGCGGGCGGCTCTCGGCGAAGCGCTCACCGAGCGCGGTCAGGACCGGCATCGACCGGGCCGCCCAGCCGATCCGGCGTTCTCCCGCAGCGGCGATGTCCATCTCGCCCCCTCTGTAGCGGCGGCGGGAGCCCCGGGCCGGGGCTCCCGCCGCATTGTGCACAAGTCTCGCCCGCGTGCCGCGTGCCGCGGACCGTCGGCGCCTGCGCCGCGACCGGTTCCGCGTGCGACCGCACACGCCGATTATCACGGAAGGGAGAGCCGCCCTCCTGAGGGACGGGGGCGGCTCCGAGGGACGACTCAGTAGCGGTAGTGGTCCGGCTTGTAGGGGCCCTCGACGTCGACGCCGATGTATTCCGCCTGGACCTTGCTGAGGGTGGTCAGCTTCACCCCGAGCGCGTCGAGGTGGAGCCTGGCGACCCTCTCGTCCAGGTGCTTCGGCAGCACGTGCACGCCCAGCTCGTAGTCGTCGGTCTTGGTGAACAGCTCGATCTGAGCGATGACCTGGTTGGTGAACGAGTTGGACATGACGAACGACGGGTGGCCGGTGGCGCAGCCGAGGTTCATGAGGCGGCCTTCGGCCAGCACGATGATGTTGCGGCCGTCGGGGAAGGTCCAGGTGTGGACCTGCGGCTTGACCTCGTCCTTCACGATGCCGGGGATCTTGGCCAGGCCGGCCATGTCGATCTCGTTGTCGAAGTGGCCGATGTTGGAGACGATCGCCTGGTGCTTCATCCTCGCCATGTGGTCGGCGGTGATGATGTTGAAGTTGCCGGTCGCGGTCACGAAGATGTCCGCGGTCTCGACGACCTCCTCCAGGGTGGTGACCTGGTAGCCGTCCATCGCCGCCTGGAGCGCGCAGATCGGGTCGATCTCGGTGACGATGACCCGGGCGCCCTGGCCGCGCAGCGCGTCGGCGCAGCCCTTGCCCACGTCGCCGTAGCCCGCGACGACGGCGACCTTGCCGCCGATGAGGACGTCGGTGGCGCGGTTGAGGCCGTCGATCACGGAGTGGCGGCAGCCGTACTTGTTGTCGAACTTGGACTTGGTGACCGAGTCGTTGACGTTGATCGCCGGGAAGAGGAGCTGCCCGTTCTTGTGCATGTCGTAGAGACGGTGCACGCCGGTGGTGGTCTCCTCGGTGACGCCCTTGACACTCTCGGCGATCTTGGTCCAGCGGCCCTCGGAGGACACCGTACGGTGGAGCAGGTCGAGGATGACCTTCCACTCCTCGGGGTCGTCCTCGTCGGCGGTGGGCACGGCACCGGCCTTCTCGTATTCGGCGCCCTTGTGGACGAGCAGCGTGGCGTCGCCGCCGTCGTCGAGGATCATGTTCGGGGCGTCACCGCCGGGCCAGGTGAGCGCCTGCTCGGTGCACCACCAGTATTCCTCCAGGGTCTCGCCCTTCCAGGCGAAGACGGGGACGCCCTGCGGGTCGTCGACGGTGCCGTTCGGGCCGACGACGACCGCGGCGGCGGCGTGGTCCTGGGTGGAGAAGATGTTGCAGCTCACCCAGCGGACCTCGGCGCCGAGTGCGACCAGGGTCTCGATGAGCACCGCGGTCTGGATGGTCATGTGCAGCGAGCCCATGATCTTCGCACCCCGGAGGGGCTGGGAGGCCGCGTAGTCCTTGCGAACCGCCATCAGGCCCGGCATCTCATGCTCGGCGAGCTGGATTTCCTTGCGCCCGAAGGCCGCAAGAGAGAGGTCGGCGACCTTGAAGTCCATGTGAGTCCTCTACATCCGCGTAGGTGAGCCGTCTTCATCGCTTCCGGGAGGCGCGGTCGGCCCTCATGGCGGGCCCCTCGCCGGATCCGCCCCGGCCCCGTCGCGCGTCGGCCGAGGGGGACGAATATGCTCGTGGTCGCTTTGGAGTTTAGGCAAGCTCCCGCATGCGGTGCACGTCCACGAGGTCGAATCTCACGTAAGAATGTGAGAATGCGCATCACTGAAGCAGCGCGGCGGCTCGGCCTGTCTCCGAGGATGCTCCGCTACCGCGAGGAGCTCGGCCTGCTGCCGCCCGTGCGCGAGCGGGGCGCGCACCGCCGCTTCGGCGACGACGAACTCGCCGCGGTGGCCCAGGGCCTGGAGCTGGAGCGCCGATTCGACGTGTCTCCCGCGGCGCTGGCCTTCGCGCTGCGGGCCCTCGCGGAACCGGCCGTGGGGCTGGCGGTCCGCGACCTGGGCTTGAGGATCGGCCGCCTCCAGGCCCCGCGCCGGGCGCTGGACTTCGAGAAGGAGAAGGCCCTGCGTCTGCTGCGCGGCGAGCGCCGCTGAGACCGCTCGCCGCCCGCGCCGGAGGGTCCACGGGCTCACGCGCGTGCCAGCGCCCTCGCCGATGAGCGGGGACATCCTCGGCGAACCGGCCCCGCCTCAGTGTGAGATACGTGCCTTGATCTCGGCGATCGCCGCGACGGGCGAGGGATCGATGCCGTAACCGAGGGCGAGATAGACGCTCGCGTAGTCGCCGATCTCGACCAGGGTGGCGAGCCGCTCCAGCGGGTGCGCCCCCTCGGCCACGATCTCGCTGACGCGGACGCCGCGGTCGCGCGCCAGCCGTACGGCCGCCTCGCGCTGCCTGGTGACTCTCGGATGCTCGTCGGTGTCGCGGAACACGAGCAGCCGCAGCGCCGTGGCCTCCTCGTCGGCGAACATGTCCCTGGTGGCGAGCGGACCCTCGAAGGCCATCACCTGGTTGTGTCCGGCCTCGGGGATCTCGCCGAAGACCGCGGGATACTTCGCGTTCTCGTTGAGCTGGCAGGCCAGCCGGTAGGCCGCGACGGCCGTGAGCGGCGAGGACCCCCAGATCATCGGCAGGCTGCCGGCCAGCTCCGAGGCCAGGGTCTTGCCGGGGTTGATGAACGACTCGCTGCCGGGGCGGCAGCGGTGGGCGATGTCCTCCAGGCTGCGCGCCGTCGTCTCGAAGGTGTCCGCGCCGGCCTCGGTCAGGCCGAGCGCGGCGGCGGCGACCACCAGCGGCACCGACAGCGCCCACACGTGGGCCCTCGGCTGGCCGGACGAGGCGACCGGGACGAACAGTCCCCGGCCCTGCCGCGCCGCATCGGCCAGGCGCGAGCCGGCGGCGCCGACCGCGAGCAGCCGACATCCCCGGCGGACGGCCTCGGCCGCGGCGGCGAGGGTCTCCTCGGTGTCGCCGGAACACGACACCGCGATCACGAGGTCGGCCGCGCCGACCCACCCGGGCAGCCGGTGCGAGCGCACGGTCACGATGGGTACGGCGCAGCCGTGGCCGCACACGGCCGCCATGATGTCGCCGGCGATGCCCGAGCCGCCCATTCCGACGACCGCGATCGCCCTCGGGCGGCCGTCGTCGGCGAGGCGCCCGAGGCCCGCCTCGGCGGAGGCGCGGTAGGACACCCGCACCTGGGCGGCCGACGAGGCGACCGCCGGCAGCATCCCCGCGGGGTCGCCCTCGATGAGGTGGGTCTGGTCGTCGAGCCGGTCGGCGTCGAAGGTGAAGGAGGACACGGGAGATCAGGCGGTCTTGCGCGCCTCGTCCACCAGCAGCACGGGAATGTCGTCCCGCACCGGATAGATCAGGCCGCACGTCTCGGACGTGCAGGCGAGCTCGTCCGCCTCGGTGTCGGCACGTAGCGGAGCCTTGCAGGCCGGGCAGGCAAGGATCTCCAGCAGCCAGTCGTCGATCTTCACAGTCAGCTCCTCACCACGGCCAGGACCTCGTCGCGGATCCGCGCCGTCATCTGCTCGTCGGCCGCCTCGGCGTTGAGCCGCAGCAGCGGCTCGGTGTTGGACGGACGAAGGTTGAACCACCAGCCGGGGCCCCGCACGGTGAGGCCGTCGAGCTCGTCGAAGGTCACCCCGGCACGACCCGCGAACGCGGCGCGCACGCGCTCAAGCGCCGCGGCCTGGTCGTCGACCCTGCTGTTGATCTCACCGGAGGCGGCGTAGCGGCTGTAGTCGGCCAGCAGCTCGGACAGCGGCCGGTCCTGCTCTCCGAGCGCGGCCAGCACGTGGAGCGCGGCCAGCATGCCCGAGTCGGCGAACCAGAAGTCCTTGAAGTAGTAGTGCGCGGAGTGCTCGCCGCCGAAGACGGCGCCGGTGCGGGCCATCTCGGCCTTGATGAACGAGTGGCCGACGCGGGTGCGCACCGGGGCGCCGCCGTGCTCGGCGACGATCTCGGGCACGGCGGTGGAGGTGATCAGGTTGTGGATGATCGTTGCGCCAGGGTGCTTGGCAAGCTCCCGGACGGCGACCAGAGCGGTGATCGTGGACGGCGAGACCGACTCGCCGCGCTCGTCGATCACCCAGCAGCGGTCGGCGTCGCCGTCGAAGGCCAGGCCGATGTCGGCGCCGGTCTCCAGCACGGCCTTCTGCAGGTCGCGCAGGTTGGCCGGCTCGATGGGGTTGGCCTCGTGGTTGGGGAACGTGCCGTCGAGCTCGAAGTAGAGCGGGACGACCTTCAGCGGCAGCCCCTCGAAGACGACCGGGACGGTGTGACCGCCCATGCCGTTGCCCGCGTCGACCACGACCTTGAGCGGGCGGACGCCCGACAGGTCGACCAGGGTGCGCAGATGGCTCGCGTAGCCGTGGAGCAGGTCGCGCCGCTCGATCCCGCCGATCCTCTCCCCGGGGGTCGGGCCGCCTTCGGCGAGCAGCTCGGCGGCCCGGTCGCGGATCTCGGCCAGGCCGCTGTCGATGCCGATGGGGACGGCCCCGGCCCGGCAGAGCTTCATCCCGTTGTATTGCGCGGGGTTGTGGCTGGCGGTGAACATCACGCCCGGCAGGCCGATCGAGCCGCTCGCGTAGTAAAGCAGGTCGGTGGAGCCGAGGCCGGTGTCGATCACGTCGGCGCCCCGTCCGGTGGCGCCGCGGGCGAAGGCGGCGGCCAGCACCGGGGAGGAGGCGCGCATGTCGTGGGCCATGACCACGGAGGAGGCCCCGGTGATCTCTACGAAGGCGGCCCCGACCGCCTCGGCCACGCTCTCGTCAAGCTCCTCCGGCACGACGCCGCGGATGTCGTATGCCTTGAAGATGCCGGCAAGGTCGCCCACGAAAAGCTCCACCCTCAGGTCGCCTGTATCGAATTCGTCGGTCCCCTGAGCCTACTGCGTGCGGGGTCCACCTTTCCCCCTTGGACGCGGCTTGGACATGGCTTGGGACATGGCTTGGGACATGGCTTGGGACGCGGCTTGGGGCATGCTTGGGGCACGGCTCGGACGCGGCTCGGACACCGCCCCGTGGACGCGGAGCCCGTCGAACACGGCCGATCCGACCGGCGGGCCGACAGGCCGATCCGACCGACGCGCCGATGAACCGACGGGTCGACGGGTTGGCGGGCCGACGGGTCGGCTCTCGCACGCGCCGCCTCCCGCACGCGCCGCCTCCCGCACGGTCGGCCTCGGACCGGTCGGCCCCCCTTCGGGCGTCAGCGCTCGGGGTGGGTCTGGGCCGAGCGCAGCACCCGCAGGTGGCCGCGCCGGCCGACCTCCACCCCCTGGCCCACCGGCTCATTGCCGGAGGGCGCGGGCCGCGCGGCCTCCCGCACGGCGTTGGCCAGGGCCTCCAGGTCGTCCGTGCTGGGTTGGCCGCCCTCGGTGGGGAGACGCACGACCTCCCAACCCCGGGGGGCGGTGAGTCGCTCGGCATGTTCGGCACACAGGTCGTAGCAGTGCGGCTCGGCGTACGTCGCCAAAGGGCCGAGGACCGCTGTCGAGTCGGCGTAAACGTACGTGAGCGTGAAGACGGCAGGCGAGGAGCATGCGGTGCGGGAACAGCGTCGGACGGGGCTCACGGAGGGACCGTACCCGTTAGGCGTCCAAGGCGCCACTACCTGAGGGCTCTTAAAGAGCGTGTCATCGCAATTCGGACATGCTATGGCCGGATCCACACGTGTCCGTATTCCCAGACACCCCAGCTCACGACACAGGCCCCAACAACATCAAAGAAACGGATGAAAGGCTCACAGCAGGCTTGAAGCCCCCATGCAGCCACGCACTTCTAGACTTGCGCTGTGAATTCGGTACCCGGCGGTGCACCCCGCCCACACGGCCCTCGCCGTCGTGACAGGCACGGCCGCGGGCTGCGCGGGCCGCTCGCCCCCTCGCACGTGCCGATCTCCAGGTCGCGGGGCGAGCGGTTCGACGACCTCGTCCTGGACGCCGTCGACCGGCTCAAGTCCAGGTGGAACACCCAACTCGCCGCGGTGCAGTTCTCTGTCGAGGAGGTGCCCCCGGTGAGCGAGCTCGGCGACGGCCCGGGCGCGGACGCCGACAACCCGATCCCCTTCGGCCGCGCGCAGGAGGCGCGCGGCACCACCCCCGCCGTGATCGTGATCTACCGCCGCCCCCTTGAGGCGCGGGCCCGCGACCGCGAAACCCTGGGCGCCCTCGTCCATGACACGGTCGTGGAGCAGGTCGCCGGCCTGCTCGGACTCTCCCCCGAGACCGTCGACCCCGGTTACGACGACCGCCACTGACCGCAGAAGCAAGCCCGCACGTCCGGGGACAGGCGCTAGCCGTACGGCTGGAGCCCCCGCACGTTAGAGAGATCGATTTCCCGGGCATACCCGGGCAGGACATTCACGGCAGCACCGTCGCCGAGGACTCGGTGAGCGTTGGCACCACGGTCCAGGAACGGGCCGCCGCGAGTGGCTGAACGGTGAACATGAGGCCGGACTCGTCCCGGCCCGTTAGGACCCGTCCTCCGTAGATCGGTCCTGATCCGGGCAGGGGCGTGACAACTACAGCAAACGGGCTGGAGGCGCCCTTGGGGTGCGGGAGTTCGACGTCGACGGTGCTCGCCGCCGGGATATGGACCTCGGCCACATCGGTCGGAGGACCTTCGCTCGGCACCAACTGGAGCCAGAGGCGGCCCTCTGTCTGCGGCGCCGAGAGCACGAGGTGAGAGCTCTGCCTCCCCGCGGGCTCCCCACCGGTCCTGTTGTCCGCGACGATGCTGCCGAAGTCGATGGGAAGCGCCCCCGCGGTGAAGGCCGCATCCTTCCTCTTCCCCGTGCCGACGGCCACGAGCCCGGCCACCACCGGCACCTGCGAGGTCACGACCACCGCTCCCGACCTGGTGCCGAAGGCGCCGGACAGATCCATCGCCACCACGGAACCGGCGGGAACGTCGAGAGACCACCCGCCCTCCACCTCCTTGAGCCCATCCGAGGTCAGAACGCGGACGTCGACCCGCGCCCCGATCTCGCCGGGCGCGGCCACGAGCAGTTCCCTGCCCCCGCCCCCACCGGGCACCCCCGGCACCACCACGCGTGTCGCCGGTGCCGCCGCCTCGGGAAGCCAATCCACTCCACGCTTCCGGTCCAGTACGGCTTCCGCCGCCGCGACCACACGCCCGCTGACAGCCCGCACCGAAAGTGCGGCGATCACCGCGCGGGGAGCGAGGTCCGCGACGTCGACCGCACGCGTTTCCCCCGGCCGGAGAGCCACGGCGGTGTCGCCGTCGATCTCCCCGTAGACCGGCCCGTCCCCGGAGTAGATGAAGACCTCCGCCGTGGCGGGCGCGGGCCCGGGGTTGGTCAGGTGCAGCGTCACCTCGGCGGCGGCGGGCCCCGGCCCGATCAGCCATGTTCCGGAGGCGGCGTCGCCGCAGCGCACTCCGGACAGGCCGCGTCGTTTCCCGGTGGTCCGCAGGGCGGTGTAGGCCGATTCCAGTCCGGCCATCTCCCCCGTCCCCGAGATCTGGACGGGCACCCCGCCGTCCATCGACCGCTGCCACACCTGGCCGTGCCTGGTCAGAGTCGCCAGGCGATGGGCGTTCCCGGTGACGGTGGCCTCGCCGAGCTTGCCCAGCTCGGTGACGACCACGCCCGCCGCCGGGCCTGGAGTGTCGGCGGCGGGTGCGCCGGGTGTGCCTCGCAGGAGCGACGGGACGACCACGCTGACGGCGCCGCCCTCGGGCGGCGGGCAGACCGTGGTCACGGACTCGACGGGTGCCCTGGTGGGGGCGGCGGGCGCGGCGGCTCCGGCCGTACGGATCGGCTGGGTCATGGCGGCCAGGCCGCAGGTGGCGAGCAGCGCGACCGTGACGAGCACGAGGAGGGTGAAACGGTTCTCGATCAGGGCCTTCACCGGGAACCCACCCGCGCGAAGCCCGCCCGCGCGGGAGCGAGGGGAGGCGTGTGGACCGCGTCGTAGTCCGGCACGATGCCCCGCCGGCCGCGTCCGCCGGGCAGAGCCAGCAGAAAGACGACCAGCGCGAGCGCGCCCTGGGCCCACAGCCACCAGCGGTACGGCACCGCCCCCTCGGCGGAACCCCCGTCCCTGTGGGCGACGGGCAGGGTCGACTGCCACACGGTCGCGTCGGGAGTCGCGCTCTTCTTGACCAGGTCGGGATGGGTGTCGAGGGCGCGGATCAGCTGCGGGTCGACAGGGGAGGCCAGCACGACGAACCGCACGCCGAACTCCGCGAGGACCGCCAGGTCGCCGTCGCCCCGCCCCGACAGCAGCCCGGCGGCGGCGAGCTCGACACGGTCCCGCACGTCGGGCTCGGTGCCGGGCAGGTCGGACTCGCCGATCAAGGGGGCCCTGCCCGGCAGCACGGTGTAGATCAGGCCGCCGTGTTCCGGAGCGGGACGCACCATCAGGGCGCGGTCCCCCGGAGCCGCCGCGGCGGCGGCGACCGCCGGGAACGGCGGAGGAACGTCGCTGCGCAGGGGGCCTTGGACGCCGTTCGCCATCCAGAACCCCGCCGCCAGGACGGGGGTGGAGAAGGCCGCCGCGACGGCGGCGACGGCGAGCACTCCGCGCAGGCCACCGGCGGCGCGCATCTCGGCGACCGGTCGGGACATCAGCGCCGCCGCCGTGGCCAGGCCCATGGCGGCGAAGGCGAGCGGGACACCGGGCCAGGCGGGCGCCTCGACGCCGCCGGTCAGGCCGGTGGTGGTGACCCGGCTGACCAGGATCGACACGAGCAGCCCGAAGATCGCCACTCCCCATCCGATCGCCACGACCATGCGCCGCCGGCGTATCAGCAGCGCCGCGAGCGCCGACAGGACCAGGCCGGACGTGACCCAGAGCGGCGGCATCCCGGGGCCGCCGGGGCTCAGGGCCGCGAACGACTCGGCGGGAAGCGCGGGGTGGACCAGCGCGGGCCGGTGCAGTCCGGCTTCGAGCAGGAATCTGCCTGGGTGCTCCACGAGCTGGATCGCCCACGGAAGCAGCAGCAGGAGCGGCACGGTCAGCACGATGGCGAGGGCCTCGCCGGCGCCGCGCCGTACGCCGCCGAAGGCGACGGCGGCGAACACGCACAGGGCGGCCGTCAGCGCGTAGACCAGCGGGACGAAGGCGCTGCCGACGGCGAGGGCGAGGCCGAGCGCGAAGGCGGCGCGGCGGGAGCCCCGGCGGTCCCGCGTGAGCATCGCCGCGGCGAGCCCGACGTAGACGGGCAGGAGCGTGAGGACGACGGCGGTGCCGAGTCGCCCGGTGGCGACGGCGCCCGTCGCCACGGGAAGCAGAGCATACGTGGCGCCCAGCCAGAATCGAGCGTAGGGCGATGGAACGATGAAACGCAGCGCGAGATAGGCCGAAAGCCCCGCGAGTGGAACGCACCCGATGAGCAGCGCGGCGACCGCGGCCGGCACATCGCTGAGGAACAGCACCGACAGTCCCGCAAGCACCGCGACGTACGGCGGAGCCCAGAATTCGCTGCCGAGTTCGGCGGCGTGGCGGTCCTCGACGTACAACCGCCACAGGTCGGTGGCGTCGCCCGCCACCGGCACGAGGGCGCCGCCCCCGAGCAGGGAGCCGCCGAGCAGGTCCCGGGCGGCCACCGCGGTCACGCCGAGCAATGCCATGACCAGCGGCACCCCCGGGCTGCCGAGCAACCCTCGCGTGCCTCCCGAGCCCGGTTCCCCTCCCCCGTTGCCACGTTCCCGCGCCGAGGGTCGGCCGGTGGCCGGGTCGGCGACCGCGCGGCCAGCCGCGCGGGCACCCGGGTCGGTTCCGAAGACGAGTGTCCGGAGCGCGCCGAACAGGCGTCGCCGCCCGGCTCCGGGCGGGGCGAGCAGGTGTTTCACCTCGCGGTAGCGCGCCCTGCGGCCGATGCGTCTTCGCCTTCTGCCGCGCAGGAGGCGCACCGGGCGCAGCAGCACGGCGCCGAGCGCGCTGATCTCGTCGAGGGCGCTTCCGGGCCGCTTGGCCAGCACGAGCCCCGCCGTGCGCAGCAGCGACCAGGCCGTGTTGCGCGCCAGCGCCCGCCACATGGCGAGGAGCGGGAGGTTGACCAGGACCACGAACATGGCGTTGCGGCGGTCGAGCCTCCGGGGGCGGTGCCGGCTCGCGGCGAGGGGGCGGCGCCCTCGCGCCGCGGCCTCGGCGTGCCACGCGACCGCCGCCGGGACGAACAGCACTTTGTATCCGGCGTTGCGCACACGCCAGCAGAAATCCAGATCATCTCGGAAGAGCGGCAGCCCCGGGTCGAAACCACCTATCTCATCCCAAACATCCCTGCGGATCAGCATGCCGGCCGTCGACACCGCCAGCACGTCGCCGGCTCCGTCGCGCTGCCCGTGATCGTATTCACCGCGGTCGAGCCCGGTGTGCCGCCGCCCCACCCGGTCCACGGTGACCCCCGCCTCCAGCAGGAGGTCGCGGTCGAGATGGTCGCGGAGCCCCGGTCCGAGAACGGCCGCCTCCGGCTCCCCCGCCGCGGCTCTGAGCAGCTCGTTCAGGGCCTCCCGGTCCGGCTCGCAGTCATCGTGCAGGAGCCAGATCCACTCCCGGCCCCCCGCCATGGGAGGCAGCGAGCGCACGGCCCGCGCCACCGCCGAACCGAAACCGGTGGAACGCGACAGGGTCAGCACTCCGTGGGCGCCGAAGGCCCTGGTGAGCAAGGCGCCGCCACCGTCGCGGCTGCCGTTGTCGACCCCCAACGCCCGGTCGGCCACCCGGCTCTGCTCGGCCACCGCGCGGAGCGTGCCCTCAAGCCGGCGCGCGGCGTCATGGGCGACGACGATGACGGTGACCAGGGGACGCGAGGAGGAACCAGCCGGTTCCACAGGGGACGGAACAGCGAGGGGGCTGAACGACATGTACTGCTTTCGGGGGGTTCGCAGACACCAGTGATCGGCGTGACCACCTTACCGCCCGGCCTCCGGCCGGTCAGGGAATCACGGAGGAACAGGGGCGGAGAAATGACGCGGCCACGCGGTCGCCGTAAGCGAGGCCGCGTGGCCGCCGAGCTCTCTTCATGCCCCCCACGATCCACCGGACGGACCATCTCTGGCCTGCCACGACGAATCGCCAAGCAATGCGAAAGCCGCTCTCTATGGGTGATATCCCGGTTGCCCGGGCTTCCTCTTCCGTTGACTGTTTCGTTCTCGCCGACTTCTCATCAGAGCCGTCGACTATCCTGCCTGGCGCTTGAGCCTTCGGCGCTCCCGCTCGGACAGCCCACCCCAGATGCCAAACCTCTCGTCGTGCTCAAGCGCGTATTCCAAACATTCAGCGCGCACTTCGCAGGATCGACAGACCTTCTTGGCCTCTCGTGTGGAGCCACCCTTTTCCGGGAAGAACGCCTCCGGGTCGGTCTGCGCGCACAAAGCGCGCTCCTGCCAGCCCAGATCTTCAGCGCTGAGCGCCTGTGCGATGACCGGTTCGGTCATGCACACCTCCCTGCCGCCCGCCCGCGATGGAGCCCCCCATGATCGCCCTCCTCATACCCACCCTTTGGAAGGCGTAACAACACGTCTGTAATTACACGCGTGTCCAACGTGTGGAGTCAAGCGGCATGCCGGTATCCCGGGGAAAGAGCAGCTCGCCCCGGTTCAAAGCCCTGTGCTCGCGATGGGTGGGTTGCATGGCCATCGCACAACCATGTCCCGCAGAGACCTGCGGGGTCAGCGGTCGGAAACGTACCAGCCCATGTTCTGTACGTGACCGGGCGACACCTTCTCTCTACCTGGAGATTGCACGCCCTTTACGCGCGTGGGTCCTTAGGTGAGTAGATAGCTGGGGGATCGATAAGCTCGTCCCTCTCCTTGCTCTGATCCCCACTGGTGGGCAGATGGGAGGGGTTGCCCCGCGGGTGAGCGAGCGCGTCCTCGTACGGCACCGCCGGCCGAGGCGAATAACCGAGCGCATCGGTCGGGTAAGGAAGCGCCGGCTGGGTGCCCGCATGCGCCTGCTGGTAGTTCTCGGCCTGCTGATATGCCTGGGCGAGCTGCTGCGTGCGCGGGTCTCCGGGGCTGGACTCGTGATACGGATTCGGCAACTGCCCGTAGTCGTGGCTCGCGTAACCAGCGGGCGGCTGCGCCGACTGCTCGTACGGCTGCGCCGGCTGCTCATAGGGCTGCGCCGGCTGCTCATAGGGCTGCGGCGAGGGCGAGCCGTATGCCGGCGGGCGATCGGCGAACACGTCCCCGTCATCGTATTCCCCGTAACTCCCCTGGCCCTGGGCCTGCGCGGGCCGACCGTACGCCGGGGCCGAGGGGTAAGTGCCCTGCGGTTTGTACGCATCCGGAGTGGAATCTTGGGGCTTGTAGACATCCGGGGAAGAATCTTGTGAAGTGTAGGAATTGTTCGGCCGGCCGTCCGGAGTCGGATACGTGATGTCCGGTCGGCTGTCGGTCGGCCTATAGGACGGTGCGCCCTGGCCGTACGGCTCCGCCGGCGCGGGCATGAGGTGCGGCCCGGAGCTCTGCGCGGGCGTCGGGAGGGGGTAGACGCCCGTGGGGCCCTGGCCGTACGGGTCGGGGTTGGCGGCGGGGGCGGGAGGCTGCGGAAACGCCTCATACGCCGACGGCTCGGGCGAGCCGTGCCGCGGGGGCTCCGGCGAGCCGTGGGCGGGCCGCGGAGGCTCGGGCAGGCCATAACCCACCCGGCCGGGGTCGCTCTGGCCGAAGGCCGACTGTCCCTGGCCGCCCGGGCCCGCGGCCGGCTGTCCCGGGTCGCTCTGACCGAAGGCGGGCTGTCCCTGGCCGCCCGGGCCCGCGGCCGGCTGTCCCGGGTCGCTCTGACCGAAGGTGGGCTGTCCCTGGCCGCCCGGGCCGAAGGCGGGCCGGTGGGGCTCGCCCTGGCCGAAGGGGACGTGCCCGGGGTCGCTCTGGCCGAAGGCCGGCTGTCCGGCTTCGCCGTACGGCCCGCGCTCAGGGCCGGACGCGGCGTAGGCGGGGCCGCCCGGGGCGCTGTGGGCCGGGGCGCCGTGGGCCGGGGCCGGGCCGCCGGGCGCGGCGTGTCCATAACCGGGCCGCCCCGGATCGGAGGGCTGCTCGAAGGAGGCGGGCGCGCGGTCGGGCTGGGGCTCGCTAGGGAGAGGGGCGGACGGCTGGGAGTGGACGACCCGCTGCGTGGCCTCGGGATCGGACGCCACCTGCACGATGTGGTCGGGGTGGCCGGGCTGGCCGGGCTGGCCGGGCTGGCCGGGCTGGCCGGGCGCCGCCTGAACGACGGGCTCGGGACCCTGCTCGCCGGCTCGGCGCTCCGGCCCCGCCTGCGCCCCGGGGGGAGGCGGGCCGGGCGGTGCGGACGGCACCGGCAGGTCGGGCGGCGTGTAGGAGCGCGCCGTGCCGCGCCCGGTGGAGGCGCCCGGCGCACTGGCGCGGCCCGGCACCGGGGGGACGCCCGGCGGCGTTGCGGGCGGCTGGTAGGCGGAGCCCTGCTTCGCCGCCGCGCCGCCCGCCGGCTGCTTGGCCAGCGGCATCACGTAGAGAAGTGCGATCGCGACGAGCGCGAGCAGCGGCGCTCTGGTGAGAGCGAACTGGAGCAGGCTGCCGAACCCCGCGCCGAGGAAGAGGCCGGCGAGGAAGGCGAGCGCGCCGAACGCCAGGGAGACGGCGAGGACGGCGGTCGCGCCGCGCACGACCGTGCCCGCCTTCGGGGTCGGGCTCCCGAACCTCGTCGCCAGGAGCGCCGCCCCGACGAGGAGGGCGACGTTGGTCGGTGCGACGAACGCGTTGATCTCGAAGACGCTGCGAGCGGCGAAGGAGATGCCTTCACCGAAGAGAAGCCCGAAGACGGACGTGACAACCTGGGCGGCGGCTGCGGCCAGCATCAGCCACGCCGCCGGTTCACGCAGCCGGCCTGCGTCGACTCTGATCACGACAACCCCCACTGAGCTCCTTATGGCCGACGCTGAGTTAAGCACATAGCCGACTTCGATGTCGGGCGACCCAAGAACATCCTCATTACTAACAAGACCTCACAAGTGCGGCTAATGACCTTGAAGCACCCCATCGCCTGAGCAATCCATCGAATCGCTATCACCGTATTTATCCGACGCATGTGGCACTTCTGCCTCCTCCCGGCCGCCGCGCGACACCCCCGCCCCCACGCCCCCCACCTCGACGGTAAGTCGGAATGCGGGATGGGACACTGTGCGACATGCGCATTGTGTCCCTCGCCGGAGGAATCGGCGGCGCCCGCTTCCTCCGTGGCCTCCTCGCCGCCACGCCCGACGCCGAGATCACGGTCATCGGCAACACCGGAGATGACATCACGCTGTTCGGGCTGCGGGTCTGCCCCGACCTCGACACGATCATGTACACACTGGGCGGCGGCATCGACGAGAACCAGGGGTGGGGCCGGGCCGACGAAACGCACATCGTCAAGGAGGAACTGGCCGCCTACGGCATGGAGCCGCAGTGGTTCGGACTCGGCGACCGCGACTTCGCCACCCACATCGTCCGCACCCAGATGCTCAACGCGGGCTACTCCCTCACCCAGGTCACCGAGGCCCTGTGCGCGCGCTGGCAGCCCGGTGTACGGCTCCTGCCGATGAGCGACGACCGCGCCGAGACCCACGTCGTGGTCGAGGACGAGCACGGACGCCGCGCGATCCACTTCCAGGAATGGTGGGTACGGCTGCGCGCCTCGGTCCCCGCCCGGGACATCGCCCTGGTCGGCGCCGCCGAGGCCAAGCCCGCCCCCGGCGTGCTGGAGGCGATCCACAGCGCCGACGTCGTGATCCTGCCCCCGTCCAACCCTGTGGTGAGCATCGGCACGATCCTCCAGATCCAGGGCATCCGCCAGGCGTTGGAGACCAAGGTCGTCGTCGGTGTCTCCCCCATCATCGGCAACGCGCCTGTCCGCGGCATGGCCGACGCCTGCCTCACCGCGATCGGGGTGCCGACGACGGCCCAGGCCGTCCTGGAGCTGTACGGCGCGCCGCTCGTGGACGGCTGGCTGGTCGCCGAGGAGGACGGCGACGTCAGCCTGGACGGCGTCGAGGTGCGCGCCCGCCCCCTGCTCATGAGCGACCCCGAAGCGACCGCCGCCTTGGCCCGCGCCGCCCTCGACCTCGCCGGAGAGATCTCACGATGATCGCGATCCTCCCTGTTCACGGACTGCCCGAGATCGCACCGGGCGACGACCTGGCCGCGATCGTCGGCTCCGCCGTACCGGACCTGGCGGACGGCGACATCCTCGTCGTCACCTCCAAGATCCTCAGCAAGGCCGAGGGGCGGGTGCGCCGGGCCGGCAGCCGCGCCGAGGCGATCGCCGAGGAGACGGTCCGGGTCGTCGCCCGCCGCGGCGACACGGTGATCTCGCAGACCCGCCACGGCTTCGTGATGGCCGCGGCCGGGGTCGACGCCTCCAACACCGAATCCGGCACGGTGCTCCTCCTCCCCGAGGACCCCGACGCCTCCGCCCGCGCGCTCCGTGCGGCTCTGCGGGCGCGCCTCAGGGTGGACGTCGGCGTCATCGTCTCCGACACCTTCGGCCGCCCGTGGCGCGAGGGCCTCACCGACGTCGCCATCGGCGCCGCCGGGGTCGCGGTCTTGGCGGACTTCCGCGGCAAGACCGATGAACACGGCAACGCGCTGTCGGCCACCATCACCGCGCTCGCCGACGAGATCGCCTCCGCGGGCGAACTCGTCAAAGGCAAGCTGTCCGGCGTGCCGGTCGCGATCGTGCGCGGCCTGGCCGACCTGGTCACCGCCGACGACGGCCCCGGCGCACGCGCGCTGCTGCGCTCCCCCGACGAGGACATGTTCCGGTACGGCTCCCGCGACGTCGTCTTCGCCCGCCGTACCATCCGGGAGTTCTCCGGCGAACCCGTCGACGGCGCCGCCGTACGGCGTGCCGTGGACGCGGCCATCGCGGCCCCGGCACCGCACCACACGACTCCGTGGCGTTTCGTCCTGCTGGAATCCGCCGAGTCGCGGGAGAAGCTGCTCGACGCCATGCTCGCGGCCTGGATCGAGGACCTGCGCGGCGACGGGTTCAATGAGGAGTCCATCGCGCGCCGCGTCAAGCGGGGCGAGGTGCTGAGGCGGGCGCCGTACCTCGCGGTGCCATGCCTGGTGATGGAGGGATCGCACACCTACCGCGACGAACGGCGCAACGGCGCCGAGCGCGAGATGTTCGTGGTCGCGACGGGCGCGGGCGTGCAGAACCTCCTGGTTCAGCTCGCGGTCGAAGGGCTCGGGTCGGCGTGGGTGTCGTCGACGATGTTCTGCCGGGACACCGTGCGGGATGTGCTGGGGCTGCCGCCCGAGTGGGACCCCATGGGCGCGGTGGCCATCGGCCATCCGGCCGCTCCCCCGCGCGAGCGCGCGCCGCGCAGCGCGGAAGACTTCATCGTGGTGCGCTGATCCGTGTGCACTGATCCGTGTGCACTGAGGCATGTGCGCTGATCCGCGTGCACTGATCCGCGTGCGCTGAGGCATGTGCGCTGAGGCAGGTGCGCTGAGGCAGGTGCGCTGAGGCGCTCGGCCGTTTGAGTCCGGGTTCCCCGAGGCCGGGAACCCGGACGGCCTCCATGACCGCCTGGCATGACCGCCTGGCGCGAAGGTTACGCCTGCGCGCGCGTCGTCAACGTGATCGGTACGGCGTTGCGCCGTACGCTCCCGCACACGCCGTCGCTCGCCGCCGCCGCGGCCCTGCGCTCGGCGCTGGGCTCGCCGTACTCGGTGGTGCGCTGCCGCAGGGGGCGTCCGGTCGGGGCGACCATCGCGGCGATCTCAGTGATGGTTTTGTACGACCCGTTCTCGGAACCGGCCATACGGCTGATCGTCTCCTCCATGAGCGTGCCTCCGAGGTCGTTGACCCCGGCCGCGAGCACCTGGCGGCACAGGTCGTCCTGGAGTTTCACCCACGAGCACTGGATGTTGTCGATCGCGCCGTGCAGGAGGACGCGCGCGAGCGCGTGCACCGCGAGGTTCTCCCTGGCCGTGGGGCCGGGACGGGCGATGCCCGCGAGGTAGATCGGCGCGCTGTGGTGCACGAACGGCAGCAGCACGAACTCCGAGAACCCGCCGCTGCGCCGCTGAAGGTCGCGGATCAACCGGATGTGCCGCACCCAGTGCAGATGGTTGTCCACGTGGCCGTACATCATGGTCGAAGTCGTCGGAATGCCCACCTCGTGCGCGGTGGTGATGACCTCGATCCACTCCTTGGCGGGCAGTTTGCCCTTGGTGAGGACCCAGCGCACATCGTCGTCGAGGATCTCGGCCGCCGTGCCCGGCAGCGAGTCCACCCCCGCTTCCTTGGCGCCGACCAGCCAGTCCTTGATCGAGAGGTTGGTACGGCTGGCGCCGTTCACGACCTCCATCGGGGAGAACGCGTGTACGTGCATGTCCGGACATCTGGCCTTAACGGCCTTGGCGATGTCGAAGTAGGCGGTCCCCGGGAGGTCCGGGTGGATGCCGCCCTGCATGCACACCTCCGTCGCGCCCGCCGCCCACGCCTCCTCGGCGCGGTCGGCCACCTGGTCCAGCGAGAGCGTGTAGGCGTCGGCGTCCGTGCGCCGCTGCGCGAACGCGCAGAACCGGCAGCCGGTGTAGCAGACGTTGGTGAAGTTGATGTTGCGGTTGACGACGTAGGTCACGTCGTCGCCGACCGCCTCCCGACGCAGCCCGTCCGCGATACGGGACAGCTCCGCCAGCGCGGCGTCGTCGGCTCCCCTACCCTGCTCGTCGCCCGCCGCCGACAGCAGCGTCAGTGCCTGCTCCTCGGACAGGGCTGCCGGATCGCGCTCCGCCTGGCGCAGCGCCTCCCCGACGTCTCCGGTCAAAAGCGCGGGACCGTTCCCTCCCAGGCGTTCCCGCAGCGCGTCCCAATCACCGTAGACGTGGTCGAAGTCATCGCGCCTGTCGTTCGTGCGGCCGTCGGTGTCCACCTCGACGTGCAGGTCGACCCTGCCCGCCGCCGCGAATCCGCCGTCCGGCTCCTGCCACGGGCGGCCCACGATCACCGCGTCCTCCTTGGCCAGGCCGGTCGCCGGATCGGCCAGTGCCCGCACATGCGCCGTCACCCTCGGATCGAGCCACGGCTCGCCCGCGAGCACGTACTCGGGGTAGATGGTCAGGCGTTCGCGCAGCGTGAAGCCGGCTTCCGCCGTACGCTCGGTCAGCGCGTCGATGTGCGGCCAGGGACTCTCGGGGTTCACGTGATCGGGCGTCAACGGCGACACGCCGCCCCAGTCGTCGATGCCGGCCCGCAGCATCAGGGCGAACTCGTCGCCGATGAGGTTGGGCGGAGCCTGCACTCGCATCTTCGGGCCGAGCACCAGACGGGCCACCGCGATGGTCGCGGCCAGCTCCGACAGGTCCGCGTCGGGCATGCCCCGCATCGCCGTGTCCGGCTTGGCGCGGAAGTTCTGGACGATGACCTCCTGAATGCCGCCGTATTCCCTGGCCACCTTGCGGATGGCGAAAATCGACTCGGCGCGGTCCTGGATGGTCTCCCCGATGCCGATCAGGATGCCCGTTGTGAACGGCACATTCGACCGCCCGGCATCCTCAAGCGCGCGCAGCCGTACGGCAGGGTCCTTATCCGGCGAACCATAATGCGCCTGGCCCTTCTCCGTGAACAGCCGGGTCGAGGTGGTCTCCAGCATCATGCCCATCGACGGCGACACCGGCTTGAGCCTCTGGAAATCCCGCCAGGTCATCACACCGGGGTTGAGGTGCGGCAGCAACCCGGTCTCCTCAAGCACCCGGATCGCCATGGCACGGACATACGACAGCGTGTCATCGTATCCGTGCGCGTCCAACCACTCCCGGGCCTGCCGCCACCGGTCCTCAGGCCGGTCGCCCAGCGTGAACAGCGCCTCCTTGCACCCCATCGCCGCTCCCCGCCTGGCGATGTCGAGCACCTCGTCCGGGCTCAAGAACTCGCTCGGCAGCTTGTGCGGCGCGGTGGCGAACGTGCAGTAATGACACCGGTCCCTGCACAGCCGAGTCAGGGGGATGAAGACTTTCCGACTGTAGGTGATGATCCCGGTACGGCCTACGGCCTCAAGACCCGCGTCCCTCACCCTGGCCGCATGCCCGAGCAGGGCCTGCAGATGATCGCCCCGGGCATGGAGAAGAACAGTCGCTTCGCTGACGTCGAGCGCCTTGCCGTCACGGGCCCTGGCCAGGGCCCGCCGCACAGCGCTGTCGCTGACTGAGGGCTGATGGTCGTTCATACGGCGACATTACGTGGCCGGTTTTGGGCCATATTCATCAGGTTCCACCCCCGAATCAGAGGTAACGACGCCTATACAGGCTGCGGCAGGAAGACCGCCGTGTCCACGTCCAGGTCGATCGGATGGGGAAGGTAGAGCGAGGTCCCCATGGGCACCTTGCCGACCGCCTGGTAGACGCCCTCGCGAGGATCGCTGAACACCGTCACGGCCGGAGGCGAGGCCACCAGATCGATCAGCAGCATCATCGGCACCCCGCCCCCCGCGTAGATGCGGGGCTTGGCCACCCGGTCCTGCTCGACGCTGCCCGGAGAGACGACCTCAGCCGCCATGATCAGCCCCGAGGACAGCAGCTCGCGCTCACCCCAGCGGGGACAGTCGGCGGGAGCCAGGACGAAGTCCGGCTCGACCGGATCCCGAGGACCTTCGATACAGACATCGACGTTGCCGGTGAAGCCATCCCAGTCGTTCTTCTCGATCTCTTCAAGAAGGAGGCGATAGAGGCGCATGGCCATGCGGCCGTGCTCGGGGGTGTCCACAGCGCTCACGATGAGACTCCCGTCGATGATCTCGGTCCTCAGACCGGGCAGTGGGGGTAGGGCGTCGAACAGCTCACGCGGGGTGCTCGGAGGCTCGGTGAACTCCCCGTCGGCACGGACTTCGAGCTTGGCGTGACCACGCCTGTGCGAGCGCGTGGAACGCGTGGAAACCGGGCGGGTCTCACCGGTCGGGGGGCCGGGACGACGGGACCTCGATCTGCGCTTCTTCGAGGTCATCACAACCACGGCACACCTCCTCGCATTCACATGAACACGGAAAGTATTCCAGGAAGATCCGTCCCGGTGCTGGAAAACCGCAGCTAGAACGACCGATAGTCGCGGACGGCCATGCGCGGCCCGCGGGCGGGCGGCCGGTTGCCGCTCAGCGCCAGCAGCCTCGTCACCCGGTAGCGGTGGCCCGCGTACGGCATGAGCAACCGGAGCATCCCCGCGTCGTCGGTCTTCTCCCCCGTCAGCGCCCAGCCGACCACCGAGGGCAGGTGGTAGTCGCCGACGGACACCGCGTCCGGGTCGCCGAGGGCGCGCTGGCGGGTCTCCGCCGACGTCCAGACCCCGATTCCGGGCAGAAGCCGGAGCAGCCGGTCGGTCTCCGCCGAATCCGGGGCGGCTTCGAGCTTGTCCGCGTGCAGGGCCGCGTTGACGATCGCCTTGGCCCGCACCCCCTCGACGCCAGCCCGGTGCCAGTCCCAACTGGGGATGGACCTCCACACCTCGGGCGGAGGGAAGACCCGGAGCTGTTCGTCGCCGGGGCCGGGTGCGCGTTCGCCGTACTTCGCCAGCAGCCAACGCCATGCCCGCCAGGCTTCGCGGCCGACGACCTTCTGTTCGAGCACGGCGGGCACGAGGGCCTCGAAGGCACGCTGGGAGCGCCCGATCCTGAGCCCGGCGTGGCGTCGATCGGCCTCGATCAGCACGCCGTGCCGCGGCGTGAAGCCGGATCTGTCGTCGTCGACCCCGAGCAGCGCGGGGAGCGTGTCCAACATCCATTCGGCCCCGGGGCCCCAGGCCCGGCCCTCCACGGCGCCCTCCGCCGCACTGACCGATACCCGCATCGTGCCCGGACCCGCCGGCGTGCGCGACGTGCGCCACACCGCACCATCCGCCTCGCGCCGCCACGTCGGATCGCCGCCGCCATGCCGGTGCGGCGACATGGTCAGCGCGATGTCCAGAGCCGTCCCCGGCCGCCACACCCGTTCCACCACCTTTCCATCCTGCACCGCGGCGCCGGATGCCCCGACCGACAGGGCGCTCCGCGGGCCGGGGCGCAGCGTTCCCGGATCAACCGCTGAGACGGGTCTTGACTCATTCCCGCAGACAGGTATGTTTTTGGTTAGGAAACTTTCCTAAGCAAATCGGGAATCGCCCGGGGGAAGGACTGCTGTCCGCCGCCCGACGACATCCCGAGGCGTCGCATTTCGAGGTTTGAGCCATCTGATAGGACCGTTCCACTTCCACAGAAGGAATCGGACATGCCCCTCAGGAAGCTCACGGGCACGTTCTCCGCCACCGTGCTGCTCACCGCGGCCGTCCTGGCGGGAACGGCTTCGGCCGCCCACGCCGTACCGGAGAGCTGCACCCCCTCCATCAACGGCCACACCGTCTCCAGCAACTGCACGGCCGGAACCGGCGAACACGCCATCTACGTCTACTTCCGGCACGTCAACCCAATGGTCGGCCCCATGTCCATCCAGGGGCCATGGGAACCCCCCGGCAGAACGTCGACCGTCTCCGTCCCGGGCACCCCCCTCGGCTGGTGGGTGCTCCGGCGCTGACCTGCTCCCACTATGCGGGGTTCTCCGCCTAACGGCTGTCCGTCCCCATTTTCGAACCCACGAACAGAAACTTCGCCCGGCATTTCACAAATGTCGCGCTCGAACGCGGCCTGTAACACAAAGAATGCTCAATGGAGGTATAGCTGCATGAAGCTCAAGAAGTGGGCAGGAATGTTCTCCGCCGCCACCCTGCTCACCGCCGGCGCCCTCGCGGGCATGGCGGGCACGGCCCACGCCATCCCTGAGCAGTGCTCCACGACCCAGAACGGCCCCTCCAGCGCCACCAGTTACTGCGCCACCGGCACCGGCCAGCACCGCGTCGTGGTCGCCTTCGTCCACGCGAACCCGTGGATCGGCATCGGCGTCATCGAAGGCCCGTGGGCCGACGTCGGCAGCAGCTCCACCATCAACGTGCTCGGCACCATCCGCCACGTGACCATCCTGAAGCGCTGACCTCCCGGTTCGCCCGACAAGGCCGAGGGACCCCGCCCCTCGGCCTTCCCCTTTCGGCGCCCCCGCCTCAGCTCAAGGCCGCGGGCGTCGTTTTTCCTTTCCCATGAGCGGCCGGATCTGCGACCAGCCCCGCCGTCGAACGCCGAGCCTTCAAAAGACCAACCGGTCAGCGACACCAGTCGCCCTAGAAAGCCAACCGGCCTCGACAATAGATTTACCCGAATCGATCCGACGCCAATGAGATGCGTTCTTCGGTAAGCTTTGCACCCTTCCACAGAATTATATAATCTCACATCCGCCACCCTGACCCCACTACGCTGGATCAGCCCAGCAAACTCCAGAAAAGCATATTTGCCAGCCATACCCTCCAGCCCCTATCCCCACAAACCAGGACGGTCCTCTATCAAGTATTGCCACAAGATCCGGATACGATACTTTCAGAACCATTTAGTACACCAGTGTGAGGAGGCCGTATCTCACAGGTGTGGCAACTGTACCCTTCCAGGGGACTATAACTCACTGGAAAGTCCTGGGATAACTATATATAAAGAGTATCAAGAATCTTGCCGAACCCCCATCCGCCGGAGTGAATCATGAAATTCATGCGCCGCATCGGCCCGCACCCGCACGATCGCCCGCAAGGAGGGGGTTCTACCGGCCAGAGCTCGTGCCCCGACATATGGGAGCTGGATTCGGGCGACTTCGCGATCATCGGCTTCGACGGACACAACGATCTGATCGGAAATCTGCCGCACGACGCCAACTGCCATAGCGATGAGCGGATCATCATAATCCCACGCGAGACCCTGATATTAGCCAAACCACAGATTCCGGAGTACTAGCACGTGATCCAATTTCCCCTCCCCGAGGATGTCATCGAACGCACCCTGACACGCTCGGAGTGGCGGCTGGAATTTCAGATAGCCCAGTCGTCCACCCGCCATGCGATCAGAAAGCTGGAAAGTCGGCAGAATTACCTGGAGCCCGGCAATCCAAGCTGGGAGGCCTGGATAGCCGGATATGAGAAGCGCGCCCAAGCGCTGGCGGAGGCCAATCGGGCAGAGCAGGCAGGCGTCCTGCGGCCACTCGAGGACAGAGGCGTGTCATTCATCCGCGTACATGTCCTCGAATACCCGCTGACGCCATATATCCGATTCGAGCTTGACCACTACCGGATCAGCTCCGAACTCGGAGAGCAGATCTTTCTCGTTGATAGATCCGATATCGAAGACATCGAATCTCAGGAAAGTCTCCAGGACTTCATCCTCTTCGATGAGAGCCGAGCCCTGGTAGAGAAGTTCTCCTCCGAGGGACTTCTGCTCGGGGGTGCGCTAGTGCGTGATCGCGACTACCTGGCCTGGATGGCTGATCTCCACGACTCACTCCGCAAGCGCGGCACTACGTATGAGGCTTTCAGAGAGCGACTCACTCCGCTGTGAGACTGCTGTGAGACTTCCGAGTCCACCCAGGCACCACGACAGCCAGAGAATGTGATCACACTGCCAAACCGGCTTGGCAGTGTGATCATCCTCGCCCTCAAGACAGGGCACCGATGAGAAATGACCCGACTACAGGGGCATCCCATGAAGAAGCAGACCTCCCTGCTACCACGGGCTATGCTCTGGATCTCGGCGGCAACTCTACTTGTTCTTGTCTGGCTGATATCCCCCATCGCACTCGGCACGCTGTTCGACGCGGCTCCGAGGACCCTGGAGCAGCGAGGATCCATAGGTGAATCCTTCGGTGCGGTCAGCGCTCTGTTCTCGGCCCTTACGCTCTTCGGAATGATCGTGACATTGGCCATTCAACGCAAGGACCTCGCCGGGCAGCGAGAAGAGCTCGCCTACCAACGCGAAGAGCTACAGCACACCAGACAAGAACTCAAGAAAGCCGCCGATGCAGGTATCCGAGCACTACACGTCGAAATTCTCAAGCTGAGCATCGAGCACCCCCATCTCACACCCGTGTGGCCGCGTTGGCCGGATGCCACCATTGAGGAAGAACAGCAGTACCTCTATGCCAATCTCATCGTCGCCCACCAGGAAATGCTCTACGAGCAAGGCGTTTTCGGCCGCGATGACGTCGAGGCTGTTTTCCGCCACCTCTTCGAAAGCGAGATCATCT
Organism: Sinosporangium album; assembly: GCF_900100605.1. Classification (GTDB taxonomy): domain Bacteria; phylum Actinomycetota; class Actinomycetes; order Streptosporangiales; family Streptosporangiaceae; genus Sinosporangium; species Sinosporangium album. The sequence continues at coordinate 152,154 of NZ_FNCN01000006.1, forward strand.
ACCGATTCTGGACCCATGCCCGTAAGACCAGGGCCAAGGTGACTCCGAAGGAGACCAGCACCTGGAGCTTTTTCGAGACCGTGGAGTCGGTTTATCGAACGGTCTAGAGGGCGCGGAGGCTCCCTGTCGTACGTGTGGGGTGGAAGGCGTCAGAGCTCGCTGGAGGTGCGGATGGCGCAGTCGGGGAGGGTGATGCCGGGCCAGAGGCGGGTGCCGGGGGCGAGTTCGTTGCGGGGGCCGACGACGGCGTGGTCGCCGATGACGGCGCCTCGGACGATGGCGCCTTCGGCGATGCGGGCGCCGGTGCCGACGACGGAGTCGGCGACGACGGCGCCGGCGGCGACGCTGCTGTCGTCGCCGAGCACGCTGCCGCTGACATGGGCGCCGGCGGCGACGGCGGCGCGGGCGCCGACGACGGTGCCGCCTTCGACCTTGGCCTGCGGGGAGACGTCGCTTCCGGGCAGGGCGAGGTGGTCGCCGGGCGGGCCGGGCAGGGCGGGCGAGGCGAGGCGGCCGAGCACGAGGTCGCGTGAGCCTTGGACGAAGGCGGCGGGCGTGCCGACGTCGAGCCAGTAGGAGTGGTCGGCGTAGCCGAGGACGAGGGCTCCGGCGTCGATGAGGCCGGGGAAGGTCTGCCGCTCGACGGACACGACCTCGCCGGCGGGGATGGTGTCGATCACGGAGCGGGTGAAGACGTAGCAGCCGGCGTTGATCCGATTGGTGACCGGGTCGGGGGTCTTCTCCAGGAAGGCGGTGACGCGGCCGGCGTCGTCGGTGGGCACACAGCCGAAGGCGGTGGGGTCGTCGACCTCGGTGAGGTGGAGGGTGACGGCGGCGCGGCGTTCGACGTGGAGGCGCACCTGGTCGGCGAGGTCGTGGCCGGACAGGACGTCGCCGTTGAGCACGAGCACGGGGTCGTCCGGGCCGCAGGTGAGCCCGGCGGCGGCGTTGCGGATGGCGCCGCCGGTGCCGAGGGGGCTGTCCTCGGTCACATAGACAAGGGTGAGGCCGAACGCCGACCCGTCGCTGAAGACCTCTTCGAACATGGCCGCGCGGTAGGAGGTGGCGAACACGACCCGGGTGACTCCGTAGGAGCGGGCGCGGGCGAGCTGGTGGGCGAGGAACGGCACCCCGGCGGTGGGGAGGAGCGGCTTCGGCGTGTTGATGGTCAGGGGGCGAAGCCTGGTGCCCTGCCCTCCCACGAGCAGGATCGCCTGGAGCTCGCCTGACGGGTGGGGCGCGGGGGCGCGCACATCGCTCTGCGTCACCCCCGAGAGGCTAACGCACTATTCGATCGCCCGTTGGTACGACACCATGTGCGCCTCCGCCGACGCCTCCCACGTGAACTCCCCGGCGCGGGCCCGAGCGGCGGAGGCCAGCTGTTCACGCTGATCGGGGGAGGTCAGCAGGGTTTCAAGCCCGCGGGCGATGCCGTCGACGTCGGGCTCGGTGTAGGCGACGGCGTCCCCGCCGACCTCGGGCAGGGCCGTACGGTGGGTGGTGAGTACGGGCGCCCCGCACGCCATGGCCTCCAGCACCGCCATGCCGAACCCCTCGCCCCGGGATGGGAAGGCGGCGACGAGCGCCCCGCCGAGGAAGCCGGGCAGGTCGGCGAAGGCGAGATATCCCGGGCGCACCACTCGGATGCTGGCGGGCACTTCGCCGACGGCGGCGTCGACCTCGTCGTCGTGCACTCCGCCGGCGAGCACAAGAGCGGGCGGGTTCGGGAGGTTCTCCACCGCACGCACAAATCCGCGGATGAGGTTGGGCACGTTCTTGCGGGGTTCGAGCGCGCCGAGGAACGCGACGTACGGCTGAGCCCGCAGTCCGAGGCGCGCGGAGACCCTGCGGATCTCGTCGGCGCGCGGTCGGCGGAATCGCTCGGTGTCCACGCCGTGATAGGCGACGTCCAGCCGGGTGGAGTCGGCGGAGAGCACCCTGACCAGCTCGTCCCGGGTCGCCTTGGACGGCACGATGACCCGGGCGGCGTGCCGGATCGCGGTGCGCGTGGCGGAGCGGAAGAAGGACGCCTTGTCCTGGCTGTGGTGCGCGGGCTCGGTGAACCACGACACATCGTGCACGGTGGCCACGGTGGGCACGCCCGCCGCGATCGGCATGGAGTAGTAAGGCGCGTGGATGACCTTGGCGCCGACCCGCTTGGCGAGGATCGGCAGCGCGTTCTGCTCCCAGGCGAGCCTGCTGGCCCTGTGGGCGATGGACACCGGGCCCGCCACCACCCGGGCCGACGGCGCGAGATGGCCGTATCTCTCGGTGTCGGCGCGCTGGCACGCGACCGCCAAGTCGACCCCCGCCCGGTCCAGCGCGCTGATCAATCCGTCCACATATCTCGTCAAAGCGCCACGATCCGCAGGTACGGCAGCGGCATCGACGAGCACGCGAGGCATCACAATGGATCTCTCCCCTCAAGATCCGTACGGCGGATTCGACCGCCGTCCCCCCGTTTACTCTATTGCCGCACTCTGCGAATCGTGGGCTAAATCACAGGGCATTTTCCTGAGCTTGACATGCGCTCCTCTCTCCCACAAAGAGGACTTCCAATCCATATACGGAAGCATTCCTGCATTTCATGCTCGCGCTTTGCTCAGGCTTTGAGACGTCCGTGCGAAGGGCCCGCCCGGCCGACGGCCGTTCGACGGGCGGCGAACCCGCCCGCCGCCGCGCACACCAGGTCACCCGCCACGATGACCACGCGGGAGACCAGGGCGACGGCGATGGCGGTGCCCTGCGCCGAGGCCGACGCGGCGCCCTGGCCCAGCAGCGGCACGAGGACGGCGACCATCGCGACCTCCCGCACGCCGGCCCCCGCCGGCACCACGAAGGTCATGATGCCGAGGCACCAGGAGAGGGCGAAGGCGCCGACGGCGAAGACGGCGAGCCGGACGGGCTCCACCCCCTCGGCGAAGTCGGCGAGGACGGCCGCGAGGTGCATGCCGTACATCACCCAGCCGAGAGCGGCCCACAACAGCGCGGTGAGCATGCCGCGGCGCGTGAGAGGGCGCGGAAGGGGGTCGCGCCGGAGCCTGCGCAGGCCGAAGGAGATGATCGCGTTGACGACGCGGGGTTCGAGGGCGACCGCGAAGACGGGAATCAGCAGCAGCGCCCACGCGTAAGGCCCGAGCGCGCGCGGCACGGAGGCGAGGAGGGTGACGGCGGCGATCACCAGGCCGGTGCCGAGCTGCACGGGGAAGGCGAGGAAGAAGGCCGCGGCGCTGCGCGACCTCGGCACGCCGTGATCGCGGCCCATCTCCATCTGGGCGAGCATCGGCCACACCGAACCCGGGATGTATTTTCCGAGCTGGCCGATAAAGAAGATCTTGGCCGCTGAGCGCAGCGGGAGCGGCGACCCCAGGTCGGCCAGCAGCGCGCGCCACACCATCATGCCGCAGGCGAGCGCCCCCACGACCGCGACCAGCGACAGCAGCGGCGACCACCACGTCAGGCGGGCGAACGCCGCCGCCACCGCGTCCCACTGGCCGGCGACGGCCCACGCGCCGAGCCCGAGCGCGACCACCAGGAAGGCCACCCGGACCGCCTTGGCCACTCCCCCGCGCCCGCCGCCTCCGGACTCCGCCGGAGGGGAGGCCGTGCCCTCGGGGGCCGCCGGGCGCTTCTCGCTCACAGCGGGCGGACCCGCTCGGGCGGCTGGGGCAACCGCGCACCACGCGGCATCATCGGCGTTTTCGTGGCGACCCAGAGATAAGTGGGCACCACCGGCAGGAGAAGGCGCAGCACGTCCCTCGGCACCCAGGCCAGGACGGCACCGGCCAGCCTGCCGACCACCCCGGGGAACAGCTCCGCGCCCGCGAAGCGGCCGGGCGTGGCGAGCACCGGGAAGGTGTAGTCCCACACGTGGAAGGCGCGCATCATCCTGCGCAGGCCGCGCCGGGTGCGGAAACGCTCGTAATAGTGGTCCGCCCGGCCGAAGGCCCGCACATAGCGGTCGGCGAGCGCCGGCGGCAGATAGGACAGGAACGGCAGCTTGTAGTGCGGCTCCATCACCCCGAGCCGGTTGCCGAGCCCGAGATAGAGGACGCCGGTGTCGGAGAGGACCCGGCGCATCTCCGCGACGACCGCGTCGGGGTCGACGACGTGCTCGTAGATGTGGTTGAACACCAGCACGTCCACCGACCCGTCGGGAAACGGCAGCGCGGTGCCGTCGGCGCACACGAACTCGACCCGGTGGCCGAACCGGCCCGCCGCTCTGCGCAGCCCCGGCACGTCGATGTCGACGCCGAACGTGTGCTCGGCGCCCGCCTCGGCGAGCTCGTCGGCGATGAACCCGGCCGAGCATCCGATGTCGGCGACCGTCAGCCCCTCAAGGGGCCTGCCTCCGGGACCCGTGGAGCCGCTGCCCAGGAAGTGACCCAGCACCGCAATGATCTTGGCGGCCTTGCGGCGGCGTTTGGCCTCGTCGAGCATCGCCCCCTGGAACTCGGAGTATTCGAGCTGCGCGACGCGTTCCTTTGCGACTCCCACGCCGCCCAACAGTACCGGCGGCGCGTGTCCGCCACAGCCCGGTAGGGCCGGCGCGTAGTCTTGTCGGATGCTCAGCCGTCTGCGCGCCAGCCGTACGCTCCGCGTCCTCCTCGCGCTGACCGCCCTGGCCTTCCTCGGATACGGCCTGGCCAGAGACTGGGATCAGACGACCGAGGCCCTCGCCCGCCTGTCGTGGTGGTCGATCGCCGGGGCGTTCGCCGCGGTGCTGCTCGGGCAGGGCCTGATGCTCGTGGCGTGGCGCGTCGTCGTGGCGGGGCTCGGCTCGCCGCTGGCCTACGGCCTGGCCGCGAGGGTGATGTTCGTCGGTCAGCTGGGCAAATACGTCCCTGGCACGGTGTGGGCGTATGCCGCCATGATGGAGCTCGGCCGCGACCACGGCTGCCCGCCGAGGCGCACCTTCGCCGGCACCTCCCTGTCCCTGGTGATCTCGCTCGGCTGCGCGCTCACCCTGGCGGCCGCGACGCTGCCGCTGACCGCGCAGGAGGTCATCCGCCAGGCGTGGTATCTCGTGGCGCTGATCCCCGTCATCGTGGTCTGCATGCATCCGCGCGTGCTCACTTGGGGGCTCAACCTGGCCATGCGGATCGCCCGCAGGGAGCCGCTGGAGCGGGTCCTGCCGGGCTCCGCCGTACTCGTCGCGGCGGCCTGCTCGATAGCGGCCTGGATGATCTACGGCGTGCAGGTGTGGCTGATCACCTCGGATCTGTCGCCGGGCACCGATCCGTGGACGCTGCTGCTGGTATCGGCGGGCGCTTATGCGATCGCCTGGGCCACCGGGCTGCTGTTCGTGGTGGCCCCGGCGGGCATCGGCGTCAGGGAAGGGGCTATGGTCCTCGCCCTGACCCCGATCATCGGCGCCGCCGGCGCGCTCGTGGCCGCCGTGGTGACGCGGCTGGTCGTCACCCTCTGCGACCTGATCTGGGCCGGTGTCGGGTTCATGCTCGGCCGCCGCGCCCACGCCACCCCCCTGCGCGAGGGCGAGCCGATGCCCGAGGCGGGCGTGACCACCTGAGAAGCCCCGCGGCAGGCCGATCTAGCGGCTACCGGTCCGGCGGGCACCGGTCGGGTGGTGGCCTATCGGGTGCCAAGCAGGGTGTCGAGATATGTCGCCCAGTGCGGGTCGGGGTCCACGGCCTTCACTCCGGCGCGGAGCCGTTCCGGCTCGCCCGGCGCGTAGAAGCGCGCCAGCGCCCCGGCCAGCGCCTCCGGCGAGCCCGGCTCCACCAGCAGGCCGTCTACCCCGTCGGTGACGTGGTCGGCGAGGCCGCCCACGGTGGTCGCGATCACGGGGACGCCGTGCTCGTGCCCCAGCCAGACGTTCTGGCTGGCCGTCGCCGAGCGGTACGGCAGCACCAGCGCGTCCGCCTCCGCGAACAAGGCGGGCACATCCTCGGCCGCCACGTAGCCCGGCCGCAGCTCCACCCGGTCGCCGAGGCCGAGTTCGCGCACGAGCGCCGTCGTGTCGTCCAGCCCGCCCCAGAACTCCCCGGCGACCGTGAGCCGCACGCCGGGCGTCGCAGCGAGCGCGCGCAGCAGCAGGTCAAGCCCCTTGTACGGCCTCACCATGCCGAAGAACAGCAGCCTGCGGCGCACCGCCTCACTCCCCGGCCGCCCCGCGGCCGTCACCGGCAGGTGCGGCGGCAGCCCCGCCACGGCCACGGGCGCGGGCGTCAGCTCGCGGGCCAGCGCGCCCTGCGCGTCGGAGTGCGCGAGGACCCGGTCGACGCGGCGCAGCAGCGCCTTCACCAGCGGCACGTCGTACGGCTTGCGCTCATGCGGCAGCACGTTGTGGCAGAGGGCGAGGACCGGGGCCTTTTGGGCTATGCCGTACAGGATGCCGAGGTAGGGCGGGACCTGCACCGGGCTGAGCACGGTGAGCACGACGAGGTCGGCCGACCGTGCCGCGCGGCCCCGGCGCACCCAGCCGTCGGGCCTGCGCCAGTCGAGCCGCCGATTGGTGTGGGGGAACGGCGTGCCCTCCGGCGCGCTGATCGTCTGCTGTCCGGGATAGAGGAAGGAGGGGTATTGCGCCTTCCAGGACTCGATGACCACCTCGTGCCCGCGGGCGGCGAGCCGGTGGGCGAGCTCGGTCGTGTGCTGGGCCCCGCCGCCTTTGTAGGGATATGTCGGGCCGACGATCGCGATGCGCATCAATTGCCCCTGGATCGCACGATGAGGTCCGCCAAGAGGGCGAGCGACCCGATGATCATGCCGGTGGTGAACATCACGACGGTGTTCTGCGCCAGGTAGAACGGATTCCGGATCATATCCCAGACCAGGCCCTTCACGACGGCCACGACGATCAGCGTCAACGCCGGAGGCATCAGCACCTTGAGCGGGTTGAAGTACATGACCATGCGGAGCACCTGCAGGATGTAGCGGTAGGCGTCCGACACGAAGCTGAACTTCGACGTGCCGGCGCGCTTGCTGTAGTCGATCGGCAGGTAGTAGACGTCGTGCTGGTTGGACAGGAACGCCAGCGTGATCGTCGTGACGCAGGAGAACCCCGGAGGCAGCAGCCGCAGATAGGGCCGCGCCACCGACTTGCGAAACGCCCGCAGCCCGGAGTTGAGGTCGGGAATCTCCTGACCGGCCAGGCGCTCCGCGACCTTCCTGATGAACCACTTCGCCGGGACCCTGAGGAACTTGTGCGACCCCTGCTCGCTGGTGCGCGCCCCCACAACCTGATCGATGCTCGGATCCTTCTCCAGGATCTGCACCAGCTCAGGGATGCGCTCGTTCGGGTAGGTCATGTCGGCGTCGGTCCAGACGACGATCTCGCCGCGCGCCTCCTGCGACCCGATCCTCCGCACCGTGCCCGACCCGCCGTTGCGGTGGAACGCCACGACCTTCATGCGGGGAAATCTCGGCTCGGCCTCCCGCAATCTGGCCAGCGTCCCGTCGCTGGAGTGGTCGTCGATGGCCAGCAGCTCATAGCTATAGCCGCTTTCGTTCATCGCGGCGGTGATGCGCTCGATCTCCTCGATGACGTGATCCTGCTCGTTGTAGCACGGCAGAACGATCGTGACGTAAGGGCTGTCGTCCACTGCGGGTCCAGGGTTGGAGGTCGGGGGCATGCTCACGACCGGCGAGGATACTCGTCAAAGCTGTGCCCCGGACGCATAACCACGCTCGACGCGGCTACTCAGCGTCAACTCCCCTGGTCAACCCCACTACCAATACCGCATGCGTCACACATGTCGTGGAGAAGGAGGAAGTAGCCCTCCCACAGGACATCTTCGGCGGAAGTTCTGGACAGAGACGAATCCGCTTAGAGCCTCTCCGCAAGCGCCCGATCCACAGAGTTGGAGTGAGCGCTGTTCATCGACGAGGGAGGCCGAGCAGCGGCCGGGGCGGGTCAGGGAGTGGACATCCAGACGGTCATGGAGAACGACCATGTGGCGTTGGGCGGGTCGACGAGGGAGCGTTCGTCCTGGCGGGTCTTGAGGTCGAGGACCTTGTGGGCGGTGCCGTACGGCTGCACCTGGCGCTCTTCGGCGCCGAGGAGGACGGGGCGGCGGCCGGCGCTGCGGATGCGGTCGAGGAGTCGGCCGAGGTCGGCGGAGGCGGCGACGGGGTCGGGCGGGAGGTCGACCTTGGCGGTGGGGACGCCGCACATGCCGCGGACGACCTGGGTGAAGCGGTCGGCGGTGGCGCGGTCGACGATGAGGACGGAGGCGTCGGGCGGGATACGGCGGCAGAGCCCCTCGACGGCGGCGAGTTCCCCGCGTTCGATGGGGGTGAACGCCGTGCCGATGGAGGTGACGGCGGTGGGGACGAGCATGAGCAGGGCGCCGACGGCGGCGACATACGTCTGGGGGCGCGAGCCGTACCCTTTGCGCCTGGCCTTCTCCTTGGCCCAGCGCAACCCCCAGACGCCCAGCACGATCAGGCCGGGGAGCACGACGGGCACGAGGCGCCTGGCCGCCCACGGGTGGTCGGGGGTGATGTCGGGGCGGATGAGCGTGGTGACGGTGGTCCAGCCGATGACCGCGAGCGGCAGCAGCCAGGCGGCTTCGCCACCGCGCAGCATGCGCCGCACGAGGAGTGCGGCGGCGATGGTGGCGAAGGCGACGGTGGGCACGCCGATGTACCAGAACACCCAATACAGCGAGTCTTCGTAGTAGAGCCGGGTGGGATCGACCGCCAGGCCGTTGTTCTCCTGCACTTGGGAGATGAAACCGGCGTTGAGCGCGTCGGCGGGGTTCGTCGGCACCCGCCTGACCGTCGACACGAAGGGGCGTACGGCGAAGGCGGCCATGAGCAGCGCCACCGCGACCGCGGCCATGTCGGGGAGCCGCCGGGGAAGCCTCCTTCGCCCGGTGATGTACGGCCTGGCGAGATACGGCCCGGCCAGGGCGCCTGCGGCGGTGAGCACCAGGACGGCGGCGCAGATCGCCAGCAGGGGCACCAGGGCACCGGAGAGGTATTCGAGATACGGCCTGGACAGCACGTATGCCGCCGGCCCCGACAGCAGCGCCAGGCCGACGGCGAGCCCGCCGAGCAGCGGCCAGCCGAATTCCGGCCAGCCGGCCATGAGCCCCCGCTGGAGCCGTCCGGGCTCCGTGCCTGCGAGGGCGGGCGCGGCGCGGCGCATCCGCCGGAGGGCGATCAGCAGCCCGGCGAAGACGAGCACGGGCAGCAGGTCGCGCAGGCCGTCGATGCGGACGGACACGGCCAGCCCGAAGATGAGCCCGGCGAGTGCCGCGCCGAGACGGGCGCGCGTCAGGGGACGGGAGGCGGGCGCCGTACCGGCGGCGGTGGTGCGGGCGTGGGCGGTGCCGGCGTGGGCGGTGCCGGCGTGGATGGTGCGGGCGTGGGCGTCGAGGAGGAGGGCGAGGGCTCCGAGCAGCAGGATCAGCGACGGGATCTCGCTGAACGTGGTGCGGGAGGTGTAGAGGATGGGCATGCAGACCGCGAACACCGCGGCGGCCAGGGGAGCCCACGCCGCCCCGACGAGCCGTGCGGCGAGGCCGGCGACGGTGAGCACGGCCAACGCGCCGATCGCGGGCGGCGTCAGCAGCATGCCGATGGCGCCGCCGAGCCAGTGGCCCGCCGCGTAGACGATCGGCGCTCCGGGCATGAACTGCGGGACGATCGCCCCGTCCATGCCGTAGAAGCCGATCGTCACGAATTCCAACGCCGGGTCGGGCCCACCGAAGGCGCCTAAGTGGGCGGGGATGGGAAGCGATCCATGCTCGGCCACCCAGACGGTGTATTGCGCGTAGGTGGCCGGGTCGCGCCGCACCGCGAGCTGCTCGGTGTGGAACAGCGCGTTGAACACCCCCGAGGCCGCGGCGACGCCCACCACGCCGAGTGCTTGCCCCGCCGTGGCGTCGACCCACTCGGGCAGGCGGCGCAGCGCGACGGCGGCGAGCCCGCAGAGCACGGCGGCGGCCAGGAGGACCGTGGGCAGCGGACGGAACCAGCCGAGCAGCAGCAGCGGCACGCCCGCCAGGAGCCAGGCCGCGAGCAGCAGGACCGGCAGCACCGTGACCACGGCGAGCACCCGGCCCGCCGACGGCCATCGCGTGTGATCGATCCTGGCGCTCATCGGTGGTGGGGAGCCTACTCGTTTCCCGTGCCTTTCCCCGTCCATACGGCTCGGCCGCGGTCGATCGGGTCGCCGCGGGGGCGCGCGGCCGGTCCCGTCACCTCCGGTGCGAGCGGGTAACGTACGGCCAGCCGAATCGGGCCATCACCAGCGGAGGACGGGGGCGACGTGGCCGAGGGGATCAGCGCGGAGCGACCGCCGCCCGGGGCGGTCTCCGCGCGCCGCGACACGTCCCCTCGGGCGTGGCGCGGGCGGGTGTGGCACGCCCTGCTGAAGCGGCACCGGTGGTTCGCCGCGGTTTTGGCGGCCGGACTGGTGGTGCGGGTCGTCGCGGTGCTGGGCTATCGCCCCGCCCTGTGGTTCCCCGACTCCTACACCTACGTGATCACGGCGCTGCGCCCCCGCCCCGATCTCGTGCGGCCCGCGGGCTATTCGATGTTCCTGAAGCTGCTGGAGCCGTTCCACGCCTTCGCCGTGGTCACCGCCGTGCAGCATCTGCTCGGACTCACCGCGGGGGTGCTCGTCTACGTGGTGGCGCGGCGGCTCGGCGCTCCGGCCTGGGCTTCGGCGCTCGCCTCGGTTCCGGTGCTGCTGGACGCCTACCAGGTCGAGTTGGAGCACCTGCTCGTCTCGGACTCGCTTTTCACCGTCCTGGTGCTCGGCGCGGTCTGCCTGTGCCTGCGGCAGCGCGTCACGTGGCGTACGGCCTGCGCGATCGGCCTGCTGCTCGCGGCTGCCACGCTGACCCGCACGGTGGGGTTGCCGCTGGTGGCGGTGGTCGCCGCGTGGCTGTTCGCGCGTCGGCGGTTCGCGGCGGCGGGGGTGATGCTGGTCGCGGCGGCGGTGCCGGTGCTCGCCTACGGCGGATGGTTCTACGCGACTTACCAGCGGGTCGGGCTGGTCGGGGCGAACGGGGTGTTCCTCTATGCCCGGACGATGGCGTTCGCCGACTGCGGCCTCATGAAGCCCCCGCAGGATCTCAGCGTGCTCTGTGATGCGCGTCCCCCGGCGGAGCGCCCGCCGTCGCAGGACTACATCTGGCGGCGGGACTCGCCGCTGGTCCAATTGCCGGGCATCACGTTCACCAAGGAGACCGACGACCTCGCGGGCCGGTTCGCGATGTTGGCGATCCGCACCCAGCCGCTGGATTATGTGGTCTCGACGCTGTCGGAGCTGTCGCGGACCTTCACCGTGACCCGTCACGTATACCCGGACCAGGAGATTTACGACCTCTACGAATTTCCCGCGGTGTCCCCGCCTCCCCCCACGCGGGAGGCGGCGGTGGTCGGGGCGCGGTTCGCCGAGCAGTACGAGCGCGGTCCGATCGGGACGGAGGTGGTGGAGCCCTATGCGGGGTGGATGAGGAAATACCAGGACATGGTGTGGATGCCAGGAGCGGGGCTTCTCGTCATTCTGCTCGTTCCCCCTGCGATCGCCGCAGGTCGGATGATGCGCCGCACGCCCGGCCACCCCCTCGACCCGGCCGTGCTCCTTCCCTGGGCGACGGCCTGGACTCTGCTGGTCATACCTGCGCTGACCGCGGAATTCGACTACCGCTACGTGCTGCCCGCCGTACCTTTGGCCGCGCTGGCCGCGGCACTCGCCGTACGCGGGCGGATCGTCCCAGGTCGGAAACCCTCCACCTGAGGGCATCCTGAGAAGAATGCAAATAGACGTTTAAGAACATTCCTCGCAATGTCCGGTTCTGTATGCTGTGGCCCTGGATCATCCGGGCAGGGGGCCAACGAGATCACGGTCCTTCTCGGCCGATCATGGCACCGGCTCTCATGCCGGTGACCTAGTCTTCTGGCGCGACGAACGATCGAACGAACTCGCGTGCGGCACATGCCCGCCGGGTTCGCAGGACCACGAGGCGGGGGGTGGGGATGAGCGAGCGTCGGCGTGCCGCTCAGAACAATCCCCGGACGGCATCCCAACAACCCGGGCGCGGCGACGACGGCCCCGCAGACCCCCTACGCAGGGGTTCCGCACCGCCGGAGACGGGATTCATGGGCGTCGCGCCGCCGGCGCGCGGCCGCAGGCACGCCCCCGCGCCGGACCCCGCAGACCCCCGCGCGGCGGCAGGCCCCGCACCGCCCGCGGCACCGGGCGTGAGGGGCGGCGGACGCCGAGGAGTCGCTCCCGCCGAGAACGCGCACGCCGCTACCGCTCCCCCGGGCACCGGCCGCAGGGGGTCGCGCCATGCGAACCCCGCCCCGGGCACCGGCCCGGGAATGCCTCCCGCGGGACCACCTCCCGGAGCGCCCGGCGGCTCCCCCGGCGATGCCCCGGGAAAGCCTCCCGGCGGGCCGACGGGCGGCAGGCGCGGCGCGGGCGGCCCCGCGGACGGTAAGAAGAGGCGCGTGATGGCCTGGGTCAGCATCGCACTGACCGTCGTGCTCGTGGCCGTCACCCTCGGGGCCTACAAGGTCTACCTCGACCTCGAAGGCAACATCGCACGCAAGGACATCGAAGACGAACTCGGCGCCAACCGCCCGCCGGAGACGGGCGCGCTCAATGTGCTGCTCGTCGGCTCGGACACCCGGGTCGGCGCCGCCAACAAGAAATACGGCCCAAAGAGCCAGAATCTCGGCGAGCGCACCGACACCATCATCCTTCTCCACGTCTCCCCCAACCGGGACAAAGCGACCCTGGTGAGCTTCCCGCGCGACTCGATGGTCCAGATCCCGGAGTGCAGGAATCCCCAGACCAAAGCGGTGGTCGCCGCCGGCCTGCGCATGATCAACTCTGCCTTCAACGACGGAGGCATCGCCTGCACGATCAGGACCATCGAATCCCTGACCCAGATCCACATCAACCACTACGTGAAGGTGGACTTCGCCGGCTTCAAGGGCATCATCGACGCCCTCAAGGGCATCGAGATCTGTCTGCCGAAGGACGTCGACGACAAGGCAGCCAAGTTCAAGAAGCCGGCGGGCAGGCATGTGGTAATGGGCGAGGAGGCCCTGGCATACGTGCGGATCCGCAAGAACCTCGGCAACGGCAGCGACACCGACCGCATCAAGCGGCAGCAGGTGTTCCTCACACAGGTGATGAAGAAGGCCACGAGCATGGACCTCTTCACCAACCCCGCGCAGCTGCTCGACTTCCTCAACGCGGCGACCAAATCCGTGGAGATGGACAGCAATCTCACCGTGCCGCGTCTCGTCGAGATCGCGGGAAGCGCCCAGGCCCTGACCGCCAACAAACTGCAGTCGATCACCGTGCCGTGGGAGCCGTACCCCGCCAACGAGAACCACGTGCAGTGGAAGAAACCCGACGCCGACGATCTGTTCGCCATGATCCGCAGCGACATCGAGGTCACCCCTTCCGCGAAGCCCAAGTCGAGCTCAAGCGCCTCCGCCAAGCCGGCCATCAAGCCCGCCCAGATCAGGGTGCAGGTGCTCAACGGCACGACCACGTACGGCAAGGCCAAAGAGGTCGCCGACGCGCTGTCGGCCCAGGGCTTCGTGGTCACCCATGTGGGCAACGCGCCCCTGGAGAACGGGGTCTCGGCGCCCAAGAGCCGGGTGCTCTACGCCGAACGGGCCGCGCAGGGCCCCGACTACGCCTCCCCGCTGGCCGCGAAGATGCAGAACAAGGTCACCCCCGAGGCCGGCAAGCTGCAGAGCCCCAACCTCTCCGCTTACACCGCCCCGCCGACCGCGGCGCCGTCGGGCACCCCGTCCTCCGCGGTCACCCCCGGAAGCCCGATCATCCAGCTCGTCATCGGGGACGACTGGCAGGGTGTGAAGGTGCCGGTGAAGATCCCGGAAAGCGTCAAGGGCTCGGTGGTCAACGCCAAGACCAACATCTGCCAATGAGCGCATCGGCAGCCCTTCCCCTTCCGTCCACTCGACACCACAGGTGAACCCGACATTCGCCATGCAACTTCGTGTTCGTGCGGCCCTTACGCGACAGTGGTCGCAGAGGCGGTTACTGTGGATGGGTCGGCGGCACGGGGCCTGCCGGTCCACTCGACATCATCTGGCAGCGCACGCACCACCCAGGCGCGACTCTGCCTTCCGTCCGCTAACAGATAGCTGAGTGTTCCTCCCGTGAGTGACATCCGTTCCCCGTTCAATGTGCCGGCCCCGCGCGACACCGACCCAGACTCCGATGTTCCAGCAGCTCCCGGGCATGCCCCGGCAGAGCCTCCCGAACGGCGAAGCGACGTGCGTCCGCCACCTCAGCACGGCCCCGCATCCGACTCCTGGCCGGGCGACCGAGGCGGGCACACCCGCCCGAGCGGCGGAGACGCCGCCGCCTCCTTCTCCGACGACGAGGATGAGGCCGAGATCACGGCCTGGGGCTATCCCGCATACGGCAGCCGCCCCTACGAGGGCCTCGCGCAGTCGCAGGGGCACAGCCCATCGGCGGGATCCCCGCAGTCAGGGGGGCCCGGCCCATCTCCGGCATATCCACAGTCAGGGGCGCACGGCCCACCGCCGGGACACGCCCGGGAGACGCAACGCGACCCGGGCACCGACCCACTCGGGCACTTCGCGCCGCCGCAGCCAAGCGGCCGGCCTTACGCCGACTCGCCCTACGCGGAGCCGTCCCCCGGCGACAGCCTCGGCGGGCAGACGCGCGATCCGCTGGCTTCGCCGTACGAGCGTCCCGCGCCTCGCCGGCCCGCCGCATGGGAGCAGGATGCCCCGTCCACAACCGGCGGCACCTACTGGGACAAGGCCTGGGATAAGGCACCCGCCCCGGGCACACACGATCCGCTCGGTGCGCCGCCCGCACCGCCCGCGCCTCCTCAGAGCACCGACCCGTACGGCACAGCCACCTCAAGCGGCGCCGACCCGTTCGACCACTTCTCCGCGCGCGGCGGCACCGACCCGCACGGCCGCGCCGCCCCCTGGAGCGGCACGGACGCCTTCGGCCGCGCGTCCTTCCCGGGAGACGGCCACGACCCGCTCGGCCCCGTCTCCCCGCGCGGCGGCACCGATCCGCTGGGCCGACCCTCCCAGCCGGGCGGCGCCGACCCCCTCAGCGGCCTTCCCGTCGGCACCGACTCCTTCGGCCGGCCGAACCCGCCCGCCGGCACCGACCCCTTCGGCCGACCGGCGCCTTCCGGCAGCACTGACACATTCAGCGGCACAGATGTATTCGGCGGCACGGACCCGTTCGGCGGCACAGATGCGTTCGGCAGGACGGACGCGTTCGGCGGCACGGATGCGTTCGGCAGGACCGGCGTCTCCCGCAGCGCGGGCATCGAGCCGTTCGGTCAGACGCCCAGGACCGACGGCACCGACCCCCTCGGTCAGATCCCCCAGACCGGCAACATCGATCCAGTCGGCCCGCCTTCCGCCCTGAGCGGTACCGACCACTTCGGCCGAATCGCCCCACCCGATGGCACCGACCACTTCGGCCGAATCGCCCCACCCGGCGGCACCGACCACTTCGGCCAGGCTTCCTTCCCCGGCGTCACCGACCCCTTCGCTCGGCCGAACCCGCCCGCCGGCACCGACCCCTTCGGCAGGACCGGGTCCGGCCACGGCGGCGGCACCGACCCGTTCGGCCAGGGGCCGCATGGCGGCACGCCACCGCAGCCGCACACTCCCGGGGGGCAGTGGCCCGGGCCCACCGACCACGTGGACCACCTGTCGCCCGGGGGCGTCCCACTGCCCCGGCCGACCGACCGCCACATGACGAACCCCCACGGCGTCGACACGCAGCACATGGGCCTGCACGCGACCCGTCCCCAAGGCGTCCCCCACAGCATTCCCCCCGGCGTCCCCCCCGGCGTCGAGTCGGCACCGCCGGAGCGCACCACATCGGTGCAGATTCCCGAACGCACGGGGATGCCTCCTCGGGGCGGCGCGATCCTGACCGCGGTGACCGAGACCGGCATTCGCGCACGTACGGCTGCCGCCGCCCCCGCCCAGGGGGCGCGCGCGCCGAGGAAGCGCGAGCCGTACCTCGACAACGTGAAGTTCATCCTGATTTGGCTGGTGGTGGCGGGCCACGCCCTCGTGCCGACCCTTGACGCGCACTCCGGGAAATCCGCCTATATTTTCATTTTTGCCTTCCACATGCCGCTTTTCGTCATGATCAGCGGTTATTTGAGTAGGAATTTCTGGAACTCGAATGCGAAGACCAACAAACTGGTCGACACATTCCTGATCCCCTATGTGATCGTTGAAGTCGGCTATGCCCTGCTCCGTCTCGCCACCGGGCAGAAGTGGAGCTTGACGATCATGGACCCGGCCTGGCTGAACTGGTATCTCTTGGCCCTGCTGCTCTGGCGGCTTTCGACACCGGTGTGGAAGCGCATGCGCTATCCGTTCCTGGTGTCGGTGGTGATCTATATGCTGGCGGGCTTCTCCGCGATCTCCGGCGATTTCAGCATGGACCGGTTCTTCGGGCTGCTGCCGTTCTTCGTGCTCGGCCTCCTGCTCCAGCCGAAGCACTTCGAGATGCTCAACCGGGGCTGGGTCAAGATCCTCGCCGCGGTGACGCTGGTCGGCGGGGCGGGCGTCGCGATCCTCGCCGCGCCGCACATGTCGGTCAGGCCCATGTATTTCAAGTACGGCTTCGAGGATCTCGGGCTCACCTGGCTGCCCGGCCTCGGGATGCGCGCGGCCCTGCTCATCGGGTCGATGGCGCTGTCCTTCGCAGTGCTGGCGCTCGCGCCCCGCGGCGAGACGTGGTACACCGATCTCGGCACGCGCACGCTCTACGCCTACCTGCTGCACGGCATCCCCGTGATGATCGGCAAGGAGACCGGCCTGCTCAACCTGCCCTGGCTGCACGGACCGCTCGGTGTCATCGCGATCTCCACCGCCTCACTTCTACTGGCCGTCATTCTCTGTCTGCCGATCACCCGCACCGCTTTCAAGTGGCTGCTCGAACCCCGCCTCGTCTGGCTCTACCGGCGGCCTTCCCGCTGATCCACTCCCGCTGATCCACCCCTACGGGGGACGACACGCTTCCGACGGGCCCGAACCTGGCAGGCGGGCTCGTCGGAAGCGTCCTCGTACAGGAACCGCGTACAGGAACCGCGTACAGGAACCGCGTACAGGAACCGCCGATCTCGCCCCGGAACCTCCGGATCACTGTGACCTCATGTCTTGGACGCCGGACAACTGGTTAGGTTAGCCTCACTTCCACCATTCGATGGTTGACCATGGTGCCCCCAGCTTGGCGACAAGGAGATGAGATGACCGATTCCCCCACAACCCGCCTGGCCACCGACGACCAGACGTACGTCCTCCGGCTGCTGTTCGGCTTCTTCGGTGCTCAGGCCATGCAGGCTTTCGCCTCCCTCGGCTTCGCAGACCACCTGGGCGACAAACCCCGCAGCGCCGAGGAGGTCGCCGCAGCGACCGACTGCGATGCCCCCTCGACCTACCGCCTCCTGCGCCTGGCCGCGGTGCTGCGCCTCGTCGAGGCCCATGGCGACGGCACGTTCACCCTCGCTCCCGCCGGCGCCCTGCTGGCCTCGGACCACCCGAACTCGCTCCGGGACATCGTCCGGTTCTTCGCCGGGCGCGAGCAGTGGCTCTCCTGGGCAGAGCTCGATACGGCGGTCAAGACCGGCGACCCCACCGTCGACCAGGTGCTGGGGAAATCGTTCTTCCCCTATCTCGCCGAGCACCCGGAGCGCTCGCAGGTGTTCAACTCGGCGATGACCGGTTTCACCAGGCTCGACGGGCCCGGCATCGCCGCGGGCGCCGACCTCTCGTCGTTCACGAGCATCGTCGATGTCGGCGGCGGCAACGGCGCTCTCCTCGCCGCGTGCCTCCAGGCCAATCCGTCGCTGCGCGGCGAGCTCCTGGACTCGGAGAAGGGCCTCGGCGAGGCCGAGGCGGTGCTGCAGGCCGCGGGCGTGCGCGACCGGGTCACTCTCACCGCCGGGGATTTCTTCGTCTCCGTTCCCCAGGGGCACGACGCCTACATGCTCAAAAGCATCATCCACGACTGGGACGATGAGAAGTCCCGCCTGATCCTCTCCACTTGCAGGGAGGCGATGCGGCCGGACTCCACCCTCCTCGTCGTGGAGCCGGTCGTCGCCGACGACCCCGCCGCCTGGTCGGAGGCGCCGGCGCTCCTGATGAGCGACCTCAACATGCTGGTGATGACCGGAGGCAAGGAACGCACGGCATCCGAATTCGAAGCCCTGCTGTCCAGCGCCGGTTTCCGGCTGGAGGGCATCGTCTCCTGCCCCGGCACGGGATTCCAGATCATTCGGGGGAAGCCGCAACCGCAGGACGCCTGATCCGGCCCGCCTCCGGGACAGGCGTGACCCGGAGGCGGCACCGGCTGTTCCGCGGGACTTCACCGAAAGTTCACACAGGTCACGCAGAGTGGTCGACCTGGCGTCGCAGGCTCGCGACTGTGCGGTTCTGTATCGGGACAATCATTCACCATCCTGAGGACACCCGGATCATGCACCGGCAGATCCAGGCGCTTCTCAACGCTGGTCACGACATCACCTACATCGCGCCGTTCACCCACTGCAACGTCACCCCGCCCGCCGGAATACGGGCCGTGGACGTGCCGCGTGCCGTGGGCTCCCGCCGTACGCGGGCGTTGCGGCACGCGCGGAGCGCGTTGAAACGGGCGGTGGGCGACGCCGACATGCTCATCGTGCACGACGCCGAACTGCTGCGGTGCCTGCCCCGGCAGCGGCCCGCGACCGTGTGGGACGTTCACGAACACCCCACCCCCTCGTGGTTCGACCGGTGGACCGCGAGCCGCATGGAGCAGCGCATCCACATCATCCTGAGCGAACCCACCCTGAACGAGCGTTTCGCCCGCCGCCATCGCGTCATCCCGGACGGCGTCGTGGTCCCCGCCGGTCCGCCTCCGGTTCCCGGTGACCGCCGCGTCGTCCATGTCGGGCGGCTCTCCGTGGAACGCGGCGCGCTGGAGCTCATCGAGCTCGGCCGGGCGCTGACCTCACGCGGACTGAGGCTCGACCTCATCGGGCCGGCCGACCCCCCGGTACGGCCGGCCCTGCGTGACGCCCAGCGTGAAGGCGTCCTCGACTGGTATGGCCATGTGAGCCACCCCCACGCCATGCGCATGGCCCGCGGGTCACTCGCCGGGCTGTCGTTGACGCGTGACGTCCACCCGGTACGGCGGTCGCTTCCGACGCACATCATCGAATACATGGCGGGCGGCATCCCCGTGGTCGCCACGCCGCTACCCGCCATCGACGAGGTGCTGGAACGTTCCGGCTGCGGCCTCACGGTCCCGTTCGGCGACGTGGACGCCGCGCTGCGCGCCGTCCTCGACCTGCGGGCCGACCCGGAACGGCGTACGGCCATGGGCCGGGCCGGCCACGCCGAGGCCCTCCGCGGCCACCGGTGGGACCCGGCCCCGCTCGTCCGGCGGCTGGAAGGGTGGGCCGCTCCCCGGCCGCACACCGCCATGGCGGCTGAGCTCTTCGCCTAGCGGTTCAGGTCGAACTGGGCATCGGCGAGGCGGATCGTCCGCACCGCCGGGTCCTCCAGCATCGACGCGAGCCGTTCCACGGCATGGGACGCGACGAAACCGTAGGCCAGTCCCTCCTTCGCGGCTTTGCGCAGCCGTTCGAACTTCAGGCCCACGCGGCCGATGTTCACGGCGTCGTGGTCAGTGCGTTTCTCCACCCAGAAGCGGAAATCCTTGAGCACCTCCTCGGATCTCTCGCTGCACATGGCACCGCCCTCTCCGAAACCGTCGTTGGGGTACGCAATCGTGCGGTAGTCCTCGCTCCAGGTGATGGGGGTTGATCCTGGGGCGCGTTCGTAGACGACCTGTCCGGCGCAGGCGTCATGCTTCTTTGCGAAGGCGGAGAGCTCTTGGGAGGTCAGCGGCCGGGTGAACTCGACCACGGCCAGCCCGTTCAGGGATTTCGGCAGGTTCTTCAAGACCCGCCTCATCTCCTCCTTGGGGTTGATGTCCCGGCCGATATAACTGAGCGCCTGGTTGAGCGTTGTGCCCATGCTGCCCGCGTCGAGCGGCACCGGACTCAGACGGCCGAAGAAGTCCTGTTCTATGGTCCGGGTGACGCCGCCGAAGCCTCTCCCGGTGAAAAACGCGCCCATCGCCCGCCTCGGCGACAGCGTCACGGTGAAGGACATCGATGTGACGTCCGTGTCGCAGCACTCCCCGACCTCGATGTGCAATCCCGGATAGGCGACCCGCAGTGCCGTACCCGCCACGTCCAGCATGCGCAGGCCCCTGTCACCGCGCATCTGGAGGAGGGAAGAGCCGGTCACCACGGCTGCGGGCACCAGGACGAGAAGCGCCACCACCACGATCGCCGTGCGCAGGATGCCTCGCCGTACGGCACGGCGTGTGCGTTTGGCGTCGAACTCGGGAATCGGAGGCAGCTCGTCCGCCTCCATGTCGTGGTCATTGCTCATACGGGTGCTCCGTACTTCTCTGCGAAGGTGGCGCGGGCGCGCCACAGGGCGGTTTTGACGGACTGGGGTGAGCGGCCGGTCATGGCGGCGATCTCCGCTAAGGAGAATCCGTCGAAGTAGAAAAGCTCAAGCAGTCGGCGTGGGCCGTCCGGCATGCGCGCGAGGACGCGCCGGACGTCGAGGGCCGATTCCCGCTGCTCCTGTGGGAAGGCTCCGAGTTCCTCCGCCTTCGGGAGTGGCAGTTCCGTACGGCTGCGCCGCATGTGGTCGACGAGCGTGTTGCGGGCGATACTGAGCAGCCACGCGGCAGGTGAGCCACCCCGACGGCCCAGTAGGGCGCGGGTCGCCTTGACGAAGGTCTCCTGGGCGAGGTCCTCGGCGAGGTGCGGATCAGCAGTCCTGCGGAGGAGGTAGCCGCAGACCAGCCGCCAGTGTTCGCGGTACAGTCCCTCGATGTCGTCGCCGATGATCGCCTCCGCGGCGGTTGGATAGTCACCTCACATAAGACGACACCGCACGCGAAAAGGTCACATGGCCTATGCGGCGGAGGTCGCGGCTGAGGCGACGGGAGCGTCGCAATGTCCATGCGCGGACATGTCCCCCAGAGGACAACGTCCCCAATAGGACATGTCCTAATTTGACCAGCCATAAAGCCTAGAACCCAGTTACCGCACGAAATATCGTGCAATTAGCCGATCAGCCGATTCCGGCAATCAGCAAATCCCCACTGTTCCGCCTGGCCGGATTGGCGTCGCACAAACTGGGAGGGCAAAGAATGAAATTCCGCCGTACGCGTCTCTTGGGAGCCGCTCTCATCACAATGGCCGTATCCGCCTCACTCGCGCCCGTCAGCGGTGCGACGGCGTCAACGCCGGCCGAAAGCCCGATCGATATCGTCACGGTGTCCTCGACGCCCGACACCCGGGATTTGGCGCCCAGCTACAACATCGCCACTCAGACCGTCACCATGGAATACAAGAGCAAGGGTTCTTGCACTGCCCGCCAGGCCGACGAGGACATTCACGGGAAGGCGAACGGCACCGCAACCTGGGATAAGTCCATTCAGTTCGACGGCGTCGACTATGTGTTCCAGGAGATCCACTACCACGCCACGGCCGAGCACGAGGTGTCCGGCGCGAACCGCGGCGCGGAGGCGCACCTCGTGCACAAGAACGCCGCCGGCGACTACCTCGTGCTGGCGGTGCACCTCACGGACGGCGGCGCTACGGGCTCTGAGCACGACAAGCTCATCACCAGCTCCCCGCCGACCGAGTGCGGGGGCTCGGCGAACCGCACGGGCGTCAGCCTCAGAGGGCTTCTCCCCACCGACGTCGACCGCTCCTGGCGTTATGTGGGGTCGCTGACGACGCCTCTGGGCGGCCCGTATCTCCAGCCCGTCCAGTGGGTCGTCTTCAAGGACACGATGACAGTGCAGACCAGCACCTGGAACGCCCTCCGGGGCATTTGGTCGGGGCTCACCAACCACAACTCCAAGCCGCACACCGCCGACACCCCGGTTATCACGCAATATCCGTAACACCCCATAAAATATCCCGCCCGGCCGCGAAGGCCGGGCGGGATACCGTCGTTTCCCTATCCGATCACATGCCTATGGGGCCGCCTTGTCTGGCCTTTCCGAAACTCGAATGGAATTGACAAGGGGGGAGCCGCTCCGCGCGAGGAAGGTCACATTGAGTTGCCCGTCGATGACTTTCACGGTGTACTGGCGGATGGTCGCGGCGCGCACACCGACTTCCTGTGCCAGGTCGAGGGCGGGCACGGCGAGTTCGTCTTCGACGTAGACGTCGACGACCCGACGCTCCGGGCGCATGTTGCGGGTTTCGGCGAAACCGAGTTCGACGGTGTAGACCCCTTGGGGAAGGTTGTCGAAACGGTATTCCGACATCGATTCGCGTCCACGCCTGAACAGTTCCTGGTCGGCGGTGCCCTTGATGGTCCTGCCCGTCGTGGAGACGCGGGTGCGGGTGCCCGCATAGCCGTGGCCGCCCGCGGTGTAGGCGCGGTCGGCGGCCCACTGTTCGCCGGTGGAGTCGACGACCTCGCGGGTGCCGCCCGCGTCGAGGGCGATGCGGAGCTTGGGCACGACCATGGTGACGGGGATCGCGATCTGCGGGTCCCTGCCGCTGGCCGAGCGCACCAGCAGCTTCCCGGCGCGGACAATGCCGGGGCCGGTGCCGGTGCTGCGCGCGGTGACGGTCACCGTGACGGACGCGCCCGGGGCGATGTCGCCGGTGGCAGGCGTCGCGCTCAACCAGCTTTGGGCGGGTTCGAGGGCCAAGGTGTAGGAGGTGGCGGAGCCGCCCAGGTTGGTGAGGATGACCGTGTCGGTCCTGCTGGACTCGGCGGGCATCACCAGGTCGAGTTCGCTCACCGAGGCGCTCACCCTGCCCGTGATCAGGGAGGCGTCCATGGCCGTGCGGGTGCCGGCGGCCACCGTGACGGGCTGGGTGACGGGGCCGTAGTGCTCCTTGGAGACGGTGACCTGGTGGTCGCCGACGGGGACCTGGGCGACGAAGGTGCCGTCCTCGGCCGTGGTGGAGGTCTCCCCGTCGCCGATCTTCACCGTGGCGCCGGCCAGGGGCCTGCCGTCGTTGGTGTCGGTGACGGTGCCGGCGAGCACCCCGTGGCGGCCGGCGGTGAAGGTGATGCTCTGGCCGTCCGTCAGGGAGGGCCTGTTGTAGGAATACTGGAATCCGTCGAGGCCGCCGTGGTCCTCGATGCCGATCGTGGCGCTGTCCCCCGACGAGAGCACGCCGCTCACCCCGCGGTAGCGGAAGCCGATCGAGCCGTCCTCACCGAGGACGGCGGCGAAGGAGATCTTGACGCTCCGGTCCTGGACGAAGGTCACGTCACGCCATTCGACGACGAAAGACCGGCGCGGCGCCGTACCGACGGTGGCGGTGTAGACGCCCGATGCCCCCTCGACTGCGATGTCATCCCAGAACGGGTAGATCGCCGCGTTTGTCGGGCTGTACATGGGAACCTGCCGGTTCTCTTGCGAACCCCAGTCGTCGAGGAAACTGAGCCAGCCTCCCCGGGACACCCTGACGCCCGTGTAGGTCTTGCCGTAGTGCATGACGGGGAACGGCAACGCCACCGAGGGCACCGGCACCTGGGTGAAGTCCACCTTGCGGGTGCCGGGGACGTAGGGCTCCTTGCCGACGACGCAGCTGTAGCCGAACGCGTCGGTACGGCGGGGCATCGCGATGTCCTTGGTCGTCGCCGCGTTCACCGTGACGGTCTCGGCCGTGGCGCCCGCGCAGCGGGTGCGCGGCGGGGTGGCCTCCAGGGTGTGGTCTCCGGCGGGCATCGGGAGGCTGTAGCGTCCCGCAGCGTCGGTGACCACCGTCGTCTCGGTGCCGGCCACGCCGATCGTGACGCCCGCTTCGGGGCCGCCGTCGATGGTGACCGTTCCCGAGACGGGGTGCGTCGGCAGCGCGGTCAGCGCGATATCGTGGCGGGCCGTCCGGCCGTCGGACACGGTGACGGTCGCGGTGGCTTCGCCGTACCCGAGGCCGCGTGCGGTCACCCGGTAGGTGCCGACTTTAAGGTGGGGCAGGCTGTAGGTTCCGTCCTTGCCGGTGACGAGCTTGCGGTTCAGTGGCCCGGCGACGGTGAGCGCCACCTGCGCGACCGGGGAGCCGCCCGAGGTGCCCGAGGTGCCCGAGGTGACCGTGCCGCTGAGGCCGCCGACGCGGCCGGTGGGGGCGTCGGTCAACGCCCGGTGGGCGTCGAGGCGGCCCTCGCCCCAGACGTTGTTCTTGGCGGCGGTGCCGCCGCAGCTCCTGTCGTCGACGTCGACGGCCGTCCGGTCGAGTAGCTCGCGGGTCGCGGCGACGTCGCGCTTCAGCGCGGGCGCTGCCGCCCACAGCAGCGCCACGGTGGCCGCGACGTGCGGCGAAGCCATCGAGGTGCCGGATTTCAGGCCGTAGCCGTTCCCCGGCAGCGCGGAGCGGATGTCGACGCCCGGGGCGGCGATGTTGGGTTTGATCTCGCCTTTCTCGCCCGCGCCGCGCTTGGAGAAGTTCGCGATCGCGTTGTTGATGTCGAAGGCGCCCACGCTGTAGGCGTCGACGTCGGCTCCGGGGGACCCTGCGGTGTTGCAGGTCGCGTTGGCGTTGCCGCTGGCGAAGACGGGGAAGATACCGGCCGCGGTCCAGGTGTCGATCACCGGCTTGTACCAGGCGTTGATCTCGGTGACGGTCCAGGAATTGTTGACCACGTGAGGCGCGAGGTCGGGGCGGGGGTTCTGCCCCTTCAGGTCGGTGGGGGCCAGCAGCCACTGGCCGGCGCTCAGCAGGGAGCTGTGCGAGCAGCCGCCCAGGCACGCGTTGACCGAGATCCACGTCGCGCCGGGAGCGACGCCGACGGACTCGCCCACCATGGTGCCCATGCTGTGGGTGCCGTGGCCGTTGAGGTCGCAGGGCGTTCCGCCGGGGCACAGGCCGCTGTAGTCATACCAGTTGTAGTTGTGGTCGACGGTGCCGTCCGCCTTCTTGCCGCGGTACTGCGCGGCCAAGGCGGGGTGGTCGTACTGCACGCCGGTGTCGACGTTCGCCACCACGATGCCTTCGCCTCGGGTGCCGAACTCCTGCCAGACCTTGGGCGCGCCGACGCGGTCGACGTTCCATTCGACCGCGCCCGCCGCCTTCGGCTTTGTGACGCCCTTCGTTCCTTTTGTTCCCTTCGCCGCCGTGCCGCCGCTCTTCGGCGGCTCAGGCACGGGAACGACGCCGTCGGGCTCGATGCGCTGCACCTCGGGCAGCTTCGCGATCTCGGCGGCCAGGTCGGCGTCGCCGACGACCTTGACCGCGTTGGCGATCCAGAACGGGGTGAACTCCGCCTTACGGGAGGTGAGTAGGGCGCGTAAGCCTTTCTGGGAGGTTTCCGCGTATGCCGTCTTGGCTCTGAAGACCTCCGCGGCCTTGTCCGCCTTGCCGGTGACCTTGGCCGCCGCGCTGAGGTCGGCGCCTTCCTTCAAGGCCACGAGGAAGGAGGTCCGGCCGGTCTTCAGTTTCGCGAAGAGGCCCGTGTCCACCTTTCCGGGGGCGGGTTCGGGCGCGGCGGCCTGTGCCGTACCCGTGGGGATGAGAAATGCGAGGGCGGTGAGGGCGCCGAGCAGCACCGACCGCCGTGGTCGGGGAGAGCGTGACATGAAATGTCTCCAACGGGAGAGTCAGTCGGCTAGGGGGCGGTCTTGTCCGGCCGTTCGGTGATGCGGATGGCGTTCACGATCGGTGTGCCGGTCCGTACGGCGAAGCGCAGATTGAGCTGCCCGTCGGTCACCTTGACCGTGTAGCGCCTGGTGGTGGCCGTCTGCACGCCGACCTCCTGGGCCAGGTCGAGCACGGGCACCGCGAGTCGGCCTTCGGCCAGGACGTCGAAGACCCTCCCTCCGGGAGGTGTCGCGCGCAGATCGGCGAAGCCGAGCTCGACGCTGTAGACGCCGACGGGCACCTTGTCGAAGCGGTATTCCGCCATCGATTCGCGGGCACGTGAGAACAGGTCCTGCTCAGCGGTGTCCTTGACCGGCGTGTCCGTGGTCACGACCCTGGTCCTGGCTCCCATGTAGCCGAAGCTGCCCGGGGTGTAGGCGCGGTCCGCGCTCCACCGGTCACCCGCGGCATCCGTGATGTCCCGGGTGCCGCCCGCGTCGACGGCGACCTGGTGCCTGGGCACCGCCATCGTGACGGGGATCTCCACCTGCGGCGACCTGCCGCTGGCCGAACGCACCAGCAGCTTTCCGTGGCGGAACGCGCCCGGATACAGTCCCGCACTGTCCACGGTGACGGTCACCGTGACCGATCCGCCGGGAGCGATCTCGCCGGTGGCGGGCGCGGCGCTCAGCCAGCGTTGACCGGGTTCGGCCGCGGCGGTGAAGGCGGCGGCGGACCTGCCCACGTTGGTGAGGGTCACCACGGCGCTCTTGGTGGAGCCCGCCGGCAGGGTCAGGTCGATCTCGCTCACCGAGGCGCTGACGCTGCCGGTGACCAGGGACGCGTCGGCGCGGGTCCACGCGCCGACGGTCACCGTGACCGTCTGGGCGACGGAGCCGTAGTGCTCCCTCTCGACGGTGACCCCGTGGTCGCCGGGCGGCACATAGCCCACGAAAGTGCCGTCGTCGGCCGTGGTGAAGGTCATCACCGCGCCCGGCTTCGCCGCGTCGCCCACCGTGACGGTGGCTCCGCCCAGCGGATGACCGTCGTTGGCGTCGGTGACGGCGCCGGTGAGGAGTCCGTGGCGTCCCGTGGTGAAGGTCAGATTCTGACCGTCGCTGAGGGCACGCGTGTTGTAGGAGAACAGGAAGGCGTCCGTGCCGCTGCCGTCCTCGATACCCACCGTGGCCATCTCTCCGGCGGTGAGAGCGTCGCCGACGCCGCGATACTGGAACTTGATCGACCCGTTCTCCCCGAGGAGCAGGGAGAACGAAAGCCGCCTGTTGTTCTGGAACAGGTAGACGTTGCGCCATTCGACGACGAAGGTGCGGGTGGGGGCGGTGCCCATCGCGGCCGTGTACACACCGGACTGGGCGTCGATCCTGAGGTCATCCCAGAAGGGGTAGATCGCCGCGTTGACCGAGTCGGAGGTCGGCAGGGGGACGTTCTCCCGCGCCCCCGCCGTTTCCAGGAAGGTCAGGAAACCGTTGGGCGCGACCCAGCCGCCGCGGTAGGTGTCTCCGTAGAAGGGAAACGCGAACGGCAACGCCACGCGGATCGGAGCCGGCGCGCTCCCGGAGAACGGCAGCTTGTCCGTGCCCGAGGTGAACGGCGCCGCGCCGCCGACGCAGCCGTAACCGAAGGTGTCCGTACGGCGGGGCATGACGATGTCCTTGGTGAGCGCCGCGCTCACCGAGTCTTTGGTGAGCGCCGCGCTCACAGTGATCGCGACGGTGGCGGGGCCCGCGCAGCGGGCGGTGCCCGGGGCGACCTCCAGGGTGTGGTCTCCGCTCTCCAGGTCGAGCCGGTAGCGGCCCTGCGCGTCGGTGACCGCGCTCGTCATGGTGCCCGCCACGGTGAGCGTGGCTCCCGCTTCGGGGCCGCCGTCGGTGGTGACGGTTCCGGACACGGCGTGGGTGGGCTGGGCCGAGAGCGGCACGTCGTGGACGGCGGTCCGGCCGGCGGCCACGGCGACGGTCGCGGTGGCTCCGCCGTACCCGACCTTGCGGGCGGTGACGCGGTAGTCGCCCGCGGGCAGGCGGGGCAGGGCATAGGCGCCGTCCTTGCCGGTGACGACCGTACGGTTCAGCGGTCCGGCGAGGGTGACGGTCGCCATGTCGAGGGGGGCGCCGGCCGAGGTGACCGTCCCCTTGAGCCCGCCGATCTGTCCGATCGGCGCGGCGCGCACCGCCTGGTAGGCGTCGAGACGGCCCTCGCCCCAGACGTTGTTCTTGGCGGCGGTGCCGCCGCAGGTCGTGTCGTCGAGGTCGGCGGCGGAGCGGTCGAGCAGGGCCCGGGTCGCCGCGACGTCGCCCTTCATCGTCGGAGCGGCCGACCACAGCAGCGCCACGGTGGCCGCGACGTGCGGCGACGCCATCGAGGTGCCGGAGTTGAGCTCGTAGCCGCCGCCGGGCACCGAGGAGCGGATGTCGACGCCGGGCGCGGCGATGTTGGGCTTGAGCTCGCCGTTCGCGCCGGAGCCTCGGCTGGAGAAGTCGGCGATCCGGTCGGTCGCGTCGAACGCGCCCGCGCTGTAGGTAGGGGCGTCGGCTCCCGGCGATCCGGTGCTCTGGCAACCGGGGCCGGTGTTGCCGCCGGAGAAGGCCGGGAAGATGCCGGCGGCGACCCACGCGTCTACGGCTGGCTTGAACCACGGGTCGACGGCCGGGCCGCCCCACGAGTTGTTGACGACGTCGGGCGCGAGGTCGGGCCGGGGGTTGCGCCCGGCCGCGTCGGTGGGCGCCAGCACCCACTGTCCGGCGGCCAGCAGGGCACTCGACGCGCAGTCCGTGGCCGAGCAGGCTTTGACCGCGATCCAGGTGGCGCCGGGGGCGACGCCGACGGCGTCCCCGGCGGACCCACCGACCATGGTGCCCATGGTGTGGGTGCCGTGGGAGCCGCTGGTGCACGGCACCGCCGGGGTGCATTCGCCGGTGGAGTCGTAGTAGTTGTGGTTGTGGTCGACGGTGCCGTCAGGCTTCTTGCCGCGGTACCGGTCGGCGAGCGCGGGATGGTCGAACTGCACGCCGGAGTCGATGTTCGCCACGACGACGCCCTCGCCGCGGACGCCGTACTCGTTCCAGACCTTCGGCGCGCCGACGCGCTCGACGTTCCATTCGACGGCGCCCGCCGCCTTCGGCGTGACCGGCTTCGGCACGGTCGGCATCGGCACGGTCGGCATCGGCGTGGTCGTGCCCTTGGCCGGCGGGGGCAGGGGGATGGTGCGGTCGAGCTCGACGCTCCGCACTTCGGGGAGTTTCGCGATCTCGGCGGCGAGATCGGCGTCCCCGGTGACCTTGACGGCGTTGGCTATCCAATACGGGGTGAACTCGGCCTTACGCGAGGCGAGGAGGGCGCGCAGGCCCGCCTGGGAGGTTTCGGCCCTCGCGGTCTTGGCTTTGAGGACCTGTGCGGCCTTGCCGGTCTTGGTGGTGGCCCTGGCCGCCGCGCTGAGATCGGCGCTCTCGTTGAGATAGACGAGGAAGGTGGCGTTCGAGCTCTTGACCAGTTCGGCGGCCAGGGTTTTGCTGATCTTGTCGGGTTCCGGCGCGGCCTGGGCCGTGCCGGACGCAGCGCCGGACGTCGCGCCGGACGTCGCGCCGTAGGCCGTGCCGTACGGGAGGAGGAAGGCGAGGGCGGCCGCGATCAGAGCCGTCCGCCATCGCCGGGAGGTGTGTGACACGGGGTGGTCTCCTTTGAACCGGGGGACTCCGTCCGCCCGGGGACCCGGACCGTCCCGCGCGGTGGCGGGACGGTCGTCGCTCGACTACTCGGTCTTCGTCGCTCGACTGAGGGAGTGCTCGCCTTACGGAGCAGCGGTCTTGTCAGGCCGTTCGGTGATGCGGACGGCGTTGACGAGAGGGCTGCCGCGCTGCCCGACGAAGCGCAGGTTGAGCTGGCCGTCGGTGACCTTCACCGTGTAGCGGCGGGTCGTGGCCGTGTGAGCGCCGACGGACTGGGCGAGGTCGAGGACGGGGACGACGAGCCGCCCCTCGGCCGTGACGGCGAAAACGCGCTGACCGGGGCGTGTGTCGCGGGTGTCGGCGAAGCCGAGTTCGATGGTGTAGACGCCGTTCGGCACCTTGTCGAAGCGGTATTCGAGCATCGCCTCACGCGCGGTCTTGAACAGCTCCTGGTCGGTCGTGCCCTGGATCGGCCCCTCGAAGGTGTGTGTCGTGGTCTCGGCTCCCATGTAGCCGTGGCCGCCCGGCGTGTAGGCGCGGTCCGCGGTCCACCGGTCGCCTGCGGCGTCCGTGATGTCCTTGGTTCCGCCGACGTCAAGGGCGATCTGATGTTGGGGCACCACCACGGTCACGGGGATGGACAGCCGGGGGTTGCCCGCGCTCGCGGACCGCACCACCAGCTCCCCGGCGCGGAACGAGCCGGGCGCAAGCCCCGCGCCGCTGCCGTGGACGGTGACGGTGAC
The DNA here is from genome assembly GCF_900100605.1 of Sinosporangium album. Classification (GTDB taxonomy): domain Bacteria; phylum Actinomycetota; class Actinomycetes; order Streptosporangiales; family Streptosporangiaceae; genus Sinosporangium; species Sinosporangium album. The sequence continues at coordinate 182,193 of NZ_FNCN01000006.1, forward strand.
CGACGCGCCGGGCGCGAGTTCGCCGCTCCGCGGGGAGGCGGTCAGCCAGCTCTGCGCGGCGTCGCTCTCGACGGTGTACGCGGTCGCCGCGGTGCCCAGGTTCGTGAGGGTGACCGTGGCGCTCCTGTTCGCGCCTCCGGGCGCGACCAGCTCCACCGCCGTCGTGTCGGCGCTCACCCGGCCGGTGACCAGGCCGATGTCCGTGGCCATACGGGTGCCGAGGCCGACGATCACCTGCCTGCCGACCGTCCCGTAGTCCGTTTTCGACGCCGTGATCCGATGCTCGCCGGGCGGCGCGTAGGCGACATACGTGCCGTCCTCGCCCGTGGTCGTCTCCGCCACGTCGCCGATCTTGACGGTGGCCCCGGCCAGCGGACGCCCGTCGTTGGCGTCGGTCACGGTGCCGCGCACCAGCCCGTGCCGGGTCGGGGCGAAGGTCAGGCTCCGGCCCTCGGCGAGCACGGGCTTGTTGAAGGAGTAGAGGAAGGCGTCGTTGTCCGCCTTCGTGCCCTCCAGGCCGACGGTGGCGCTGGCGCCGCCGGTCAGCCCGCCGGCCGGCCCGTCGGCCGCGCCACGGTAGCGGAACCCGATCGAGCCGTTCTCCCCCAGCAGCGCCGCGAACGACACACGCTTAGTGGGATCACTCTTGAAGGTGACGTTGCGCCATTCGATGACATACGTGCGGTCGGGGATGAAGCCGGTGGTCGCGGTGTAGATGCCCGCCTGGTCGTCCACCACGACGTCATCCCAGAACGGGAAGATCGCGGCATCGTTGATGTTGGTGGTGGGTAGCCGCCAGTTGAAGGCCCGGGATCGGGGATCGACGGCGGAGAAGAAGTTCACGAAGCCCACCGGCGAGATCGACGCCTTGGTGTAGGTGCCGTTGTAGAACGGGAAGGCGAACGGCAGCGTGACGGAAATGGGCGTGTCGGGCTGCGTGGCGAGCTTCTCCGTGCCCGCCGCATAGGGGTGTGCGCCCTTCACGCAGCTATAGCCGAAGAAGTCCGTACGGCGCTGCATGGCGATGTCCTTCACCACGTCGCCCGCACCGGCGGCCGGCGCGGCGGCAACGGGCCCGGTGGTAGCGGGCGCGGTGGTAGCGGGCGCGGTGATGGCCGCGGTCGTGGCTCCGCCGCAGCTCGGGGCGGGCGAGGTCACCTTCACCTCGTGGCCGCCGCCCTCGGGCAGCGGCAGGCTGTAGCGGCCGTCGGCACCGGTGACGGCGCTGTCCGGCGCACCGGACACGCGCACCGTCGCCCCCGCCTCGGGGACGCCGTCGAGGGTCACCGTGCCCGACACCGTGCGCGCCGCCGAAGGCGCCAGCGTCACGTCATGCACGGCCGTCTGCCCGGCCGTGACGGTGACGGTCGCGACGGCTTCGCCGTACCCCGCCTTCCTCACCGTCACCTGGCGGGCCCCCGCCGCCAGCCGCGGGATGCGGAAACCGCCGTCCGAGGCGGTGACAACCGTACGGCTCCCCGCCCCGGCCACCGTGACGCTCGCCAGGGCGACCGGCGACCCGCCGGCGGTCACGGTGCCCGTCAGGCCGCCGGCCGCCTCGGCGGGAGCCGCCTTCAGCGCCGCGTAGACGTCGAGGCGCCCCTCACCCCACACGTTGTTCTTCGCCGGAGTCCCGCCGCAACTCGTGTCGTCCACGTCGACCGCGGTGCGGTCGAGCAGCGCGCGGGTAGCAGGCACGTCACGGTAGAGACTGGGAACCGCGGACCACATCAGTGCGACCGCGCCGGCCACATGCGCCGCGGAGAAAGACTGGTCGGTCCACGTCCGGTAGCCGTTGCCGGCGATCGCCGTGCGCACGTTGACGCCCGGTGCGGCGATATTCGGCTTGATCTCCCCGTTCTCCCCCGGCCCACGACCAGAGCCGGCGTTGATCGCGTTGTTGGCGTCGAACGTGCCCACGCTGTAGCCGTTGGCGTACTGCCCCGGGGAGAAGCTGGAATTGCACGCCTGGCTCCGAGGCCCGTTGTTCAGCGCGGGGAAAATGCCGGCCGCGACCCACGCGTCGACGATCTCCTTGTACCAGCGGTGATAGCCCGGAACTCCTCCGGACCTGTCCCCCGGGGTGCCCCACGAATTGGTGATGACGTCGGGCGCGAGATCCGGCCGCGGATTCCCACCGGTGAGATCCGTGGGGGCCAGCATCCACTGCCCGGCCGCGAGCAGAGAGCTGAAATAGCAGTAGCCTCCGTCGCAGCCCCTGGCGGTGATCCATTTCGCCTCCGGCGCGACACCGATGTCGTCGCCGACGCTCCCGCCCACCATCAGGCTCATCTGCGGGGTGCCGAAACCATAGCCATTGCAGCTCGGTGAGATGGTGCACACATCGCACGGGGCGCCTTCACACGTCCCCATGGCGTCGAACCAGTTGTAGTTGTGGTCCACGCCTCCGTCGGCTCTCTTGCCGCGATACTGCGCGGCGAGAGCCGGGTGGTCGAACTGCACGCCGGAGCCGATGTTGCCCACCACGATGCCTTCGCCGCGGGTCTTGAACTCACTCCACACCTGCGAGGCGCCGATCCGCTCGATGTTCCACGCCACCGCGGCGGCGGCCTGCGCCCGTGCCGGGCTCTCGCCCTTGGGGCCGTCCGGCTCGACGCCGGCCGCGCTGTTCCCCGGGCTTTTCCCCGGGCTTTTCCCCGGGGCGTTCACCGGGCCGTTCGCCAGGACGATGTCGGGTTCGATCCGCTCCACTTCGGGAAGTGCGGCGATCTCGGCGGCGAGTGCGGCGTCGCCGGTCACATGGACGGCGTTCACGATCCACAGCGGCGTGAACCGCGCCTTGCGGGCCGCGAGCAGTGTGCGCAGCCCCGCTTGGGACGAGGCGGCGAAAGCGGTCTTGGCCTTGTAGACCTGCGCGCCCTTGTCGGCCCGGGTCGTGGCGGCCCGGGCGGCGTTGAGATCGGCGCCGCCTTTCAGCCGCACCAGGAAACCGGTCTTGCCATCGGCCGTGCGGCCGTCAGCCATACGGCCGTCAGCCGTACGGCCGGGCGAACCGCCGGCCTTGGCGTTCGGCTTGGTGTCGGCCTTGCTGTCGGCCTTGCTGTCGGCCTTGGCAACGGCCTTCTCGGCCGCCTTCAACTCGGCCAGGAGGCTCCTGTCGATTTTGTCGTTCCCGGGAGCGGCGGGGGCGGCAGCGGGGGCTGCGCTCGCCACGCCCTGGGGGATGAGCAGGGTGAATGCGGTGACGGTTCCTAAAAGGATGGTTCGCCACCGCCGGGGGGTGCGCGGCACGCGATCTCCTTCAGGCCGAAGCGCGACGGAACATCGGAAAATAAGATCTGTCAACCATGCGGAGAATGGTGGATCGATCCTAGTCGGCATTTCAACCTGTGGACCGTTGGAAAATCACGCTTATTGCAGATTTAAGGTTGCGGGAGCGTTCTAAACATTACTCCGGAGCGCGAGGGAATCCCGTTGAAAATGGGGCCCATTTCGCCGCCCACTTCACAGATAAAGAACTCCCGCCAAAGGGTAGCATCGGCGTCGGGTGCCCTTCGCAGTGGACACCACCGCCAGCGGTTTACGGTGATATGCCGACCGCCATTGGGTCCGTCCATTCCCTGGAGAAGCCCCAGCTCATTCGGCACGGGATAATGAGAATACGTAAGGCCGCGCCTTTCAATGGCGACGTCGCAGGCCGCGTCGGCGCACACGGCGGGGTACACGGCGGGGTGCACGGCGGCTCACGCAGCGAGATGCACGGCGGCGCACATGGCGGGGCACCAGGCCCACCCCCTGCCCCATGGGCCCCACGCCCCGCGAGCCGCCCCTCCCCAACGGCGGAACGCCCGGCTATATAGGACGACACGACACACGAAATGGCCACATGCCGGAGCCGTGGCGTACGGTCCCCCCACTTGATGTACTGGAGGCATGGCACGGCATGAGATCCAAGGACGCACGATCACGACACCGGTGCGCGTACACGCGGCCTCGCTCTACAGCGCCTCCTATCTCGTGCGCGCCGACCCGGCGCGGGCTGTCATCGCCTACTCCGGCCTCGACGTCACCGAAGTGGTCCCCGGCAAGGCCCTGTGCAGCCTCCTGTTCGTCGACCACACCGCCGGCGACCTCGGCTCCTACCACGAGTTCGGCGTCTGCTTCGCCGTACGCCCTCCCGGGGCGCCCCGCGCGCCCGGCGGGAGGCGGCTCACCGCCGGTCTCGACGACATCCGCGCGTACGGCACCGGCGCATTCGTCCACTGGCTCCCCGTCGACCAGAGCCTCACCCTCGAAGCGGGCCGCTCGATCTGGGGCTACCCGAAGGAACTCGCCGACATCGACCTGCGCCTGAACTCCCCCTACAAACGCTGCGTCCTACGCACCAACGGCAGACTTGCCCTCGATCTCCTGATCCGCCCCGGCATACCCACCCCGCCGCCGGTGGTTTTGCCCCCGATCGACACCTACACCCACCACGACGGCATCACGCGCCGCGTCACCATGCGCCTCTTCGCCCGAGGCGTCCGCGCCCGCCCCGGCGGCGCCCACATCCGCCTCGGCAACCACCCCATCGCCAAAGAGCTCAGCGAACTCGGCCTTCCCCGGCGTCCCCTCTTCACCGCCACCGCCGGCCACATCTCCATGCTCATCGACGACGCCGTCCGCGTCTTCCCCTGACGTTAGAGATTTTCAAGGAATTCGACGAGCGCGCGATGGTAGGAAGCGATCGAGGCGATGTCCACATATTCATCGGGGCCGTGCTGACCGGCTCCGGTCACACCGAAAATGACGGCCTCCATGCCCCGCTGATAATAGAACCGGCCGTCCGCCGCGCCATGCTTCCTGAGAAAATCCCCTGAATACCCTTGCCTGCGGGCGGCCTCTTGAAGCGCCCGCACGTCGGGATTCGACGGGTCGGCATAGTGCGGCGGATCGGCCTGAACGACGATCGGCGTGACACCTGGCTCGCAGAACTTCGACAGGTGGGCGGCGAGTTCCTCCCGAGTCCGCCCGTTGAAATCTCCGTCCTCAGGGGTGAACCGGAAATCCAGCCACGCCTCCGCACGGTCGGGGACCTGGTTTCTGGCGGTGTTCGGCGTTGTGACACGGGAAACGTTGACCGTGGTGCGCCACACCTCCTCCGCAGCGATCGGATAGGCCGCAATGACCCGGTCCAGGGTGCGCCACAGCTTGACGGCGGCGTTGTCTCCGAACCACTGATACGCGCTGTGGGCGCTGCGTCCCTCCGCCCGAAGGTCGACGACGGCCATGCCTTTCGACTCGGTCACCAGGCACAGGTCGCTCTGCTCTCCGATGACGATGAAATCGCCCGCCACCCCCAGGCCGAGCTGGTGGGCCGTCCCGTCGTATCCCCCGACCTCCTCATCGGTCACGAGCTGCAGCCCCACCGCGTACGGCAGACGCCCCGCCACCGCGCGGAACACGTCGGCCATCACCAACGCCGACACCTTCATGTCCTGCGCGCCCCGAGCGTAGAGACGCCCGCTTTCACGCCGGGGCGCGAACTGCTCGGGCGCCGCGGGGACGACGTCGAGATGGCCGTTGAGTATCACGCGGAACCGTTCAGGTCGCGCCGCCCCCGCGTAGACCAGGGCACTGGGTCTGCCGTTCGATGTGAAATGTTCAACGGTGAATGCCGACCCGATGTAGCCGAGCACGAAATCCAGCGCCCGGCGCAGCTCCTCTGGGCGTTCCGCGGTCGAAGGTATCGCGAGCAGTTTCTCCACCGAGGTCAGAAACGCGTCCACGTCCATTCCCTCATCATCCACCACCGCGCCCGGGGCATTGTGCGAATGCCGCGGACCGGCGGGGGTCACACGATCGGCGGGCGGCCGAGTTTGGCCATGCGCCAGGCGGTGGCCCAGGACATGGGGCGGCGTTCGCCGGCGGGTTCGCGGAGTCCTTCGCCGAAGCCGCGGAACCAGGCTTTGAGGGACGAGGGGGAGCGCTCACGCAGCAGCGTGAGGGCGATCCAGTCGAGGAGGTAGACGGCGGCGAGGGGCCAGGGGAGGTTGCGGCGGGCGAGCCAGACGCGGTTGCGGGCGTTGAGCCGGAAGAACTGCGCGTGGCGGGTAGGCGGCACCTGGGGGTGGTACATGACGGTTTGGGCGTCGTATTCGATGCGGTAGCCCTCGCCGAGGAGCCGCCAGGCGAGGTCGGTCTCCTCGTGGGCGTAGAAGAAGTTCTCCGGTTGGCCGCCGACCTGGAGGTAGGCGGAGCGCCGGATGGCGCACGCGCCACCGAGGAAGGTGGTGACGGGTGAGGAGCGTTCGGGGTTGCCGGCGCGGAGGCGGGGCACGTGGCGGCGTTGGCCGTTGCCGCCGTCGGGGTCCATGACGCGGAAGGAGATGACGGCGAGGTCGGGCTCTTTGGCGAACCGGTCGCGCACGTGGGCGGCGACCCTGGGGCTGGCATACCACCCGTCGTCATCGAGGAACAGGACGATGTCGCCGGAGCATTCCTCGACACCGCGGTTGCGCCCGGCAGGGATGCCGGTGTTGTGCTGGAGCCGCACGATCTTGATGGTGGCGGCGCTCCCGATGCCCGGCGAGGCGTTGAGTTCGGGAACGTCGGCACCGTTGCCGACGATGACCACTTCGACGTCGCCGTCGATCTGGTCGAGGACGGAGGCGACCGCCCGGTCCAGCTCGGCGACCCGGTTGCCCATGGTGAGGATGACGCACGAGATCTTCAACGTGTCATCGTCCTGACGCGTCGAAAGGACCTGCGAAGCATTCTTCCATGATCACCAAGTCTGCTTGATGTGGCAATTCCGGGATGGATTTTCTTGCCGATTAGCGTATCGGAACCCGCAGCCGCCCCCCGCCAAACCGGCTGTTCGCCGGAGGGCGGCCGCGGGTTCCGAGGAATTCTCACTTGAGCCGCCGCGACGCCAGAATGCTCACGAGGTGCAGAATGAGCTGGAGTCCCGCGATGACGGCGCAGGCCACGGTGAGCAGCCGGGTGGCGGCGAGGCTTCCCGTCGCGAGGTCCCAGAGGGCGGCGACCACCACGATGAGCGATAGCTCGACCGCCTGGATGACGCGGTGGAACCGGAACGCGGCGGCGATCTTGCGGGCGGTCCCCAGCCCTCGGGACTGGAACTGCTCGGCCGACGTCTCGGTGGCCGCGATCAGCCCGGACCGGGCTCGGGCCACGTCGACGAGGTCGGTCTCGGCCTTGATGAGGATCGCGCCGAGGGCCGCGGCGAAGCCGAGCACGGTGTACCAGTCGGGCAGGGTCTCCGACGCGCGGAAGCCGAGCCCGATCAGCAGGGCCGCCTCCGCGAAGTAGTGGCCGACCCGGTCGAGGTAGACGCCGGTGATGGAGGTGCGCCCGGTCCACCTGGCGAGCTCGCCGTCGGAGCAGTCGAGCAGGAGGTAGACCTGGATGAGCAGCGCCGCCCCGAGCGCCGCCCAGAGGCCGGGCAGGGCCAGCACAACCCCGGCCAGCAGGCCGGACACGATCATCAGGCCGGTGGCCTGGTTGGGCGTGATCGGCGTACGGGCCAGCGCCCATGTGACGTAGATGGACAGTTTGCGCATGTAGAGCAGGCCGGCCCAGTGTTCGCCGCTGCGGCGGTCCATCGTCGTCTGCGGCTGGGCGACCGCGCGAATCTCAGCGACCGACGGCGCGGACATAGTCCTCAACCCGATCACGCACCTCGGACTCCGAAAGGCGCAGGTGTTCAAGGATGGTGTAGCGGCCGGGCCTGGTCGCCGGGGCGTGCATGACGGCGGTGGTGAACTGCTCGGCCGAAAGGCCCACGTCGCGCGGCGTGACCGGGAGGGAGTGGCCGCGCAGGCAGTCGACCACCTGGGTGAAGCGCTGCTCGTCCCGCCGGAGGAAGAAGCAGAAGGCCGCGCCGATGCCGGCGAGTTCGCCATGGTTGGAAGTGCCTGGATATAGCTGATCCACGGCATGAAGGATCTCATGGTCGCCACCGCTGGTGGGACGTGAAGATCCCGCGACGACCATGGCCACGCCGGAGAGGATGAGCGACTCGGCCAGCACGGTCAGGAACGCGTCGGACTCGATCGAGTCGCCGCGTCCGATGACCGCCTCCGCGGCGGTGCGGGCCATCGAGCAGGCCAGCCCGTCGATGGGTTCTCCGCGTTCGGCCGCACCCAGGTGCCAGTCCTCGATGGCCGACAGGTTGCTCACCACGTCGCCGACGCCGGACCGGACCAGGGCCGGGGGGGCGTCGTGGACGAAGTCGAGATCGACCATGATCGCCAGGGGCATGGGCACGCCGAACGACCCTTTGCCGCCCTCGTGGACGAGCGAGGCCACCGGCGAGCAGATGCCGTCGTGGGACAGGTTGGTGGCGACGGCGACCATGGGGATGCCCGCGAGCGACGCCGCGTATTTGGTCGCGTCGATGGTCTTGCCGCCGCCGATGCCGACGACGGCCTCGTAGGCGCCTTTGCGCAGGTCGGCCCCGAGCGAGACGGCGGCGTCCACGGACCCGTCGGGGACGCGGAACACCTGGGCCTCGCCGAGGGAGGGCGCGATCACCTTGGCAATGTGATCGCCCTGCCCGGCGCCGACCGCCACGGCCACCCTGCCCGAGGTGGCGACTCTGCTGTCGGCGAGCAGCGAGCCGAGTTGCGCGACCGCGCCCCTTCTGACCTCCATCATCAGAGGCGCGGGGAGCATCCTCGCTAGAATCGGCACACGACCTCCTTCACCGGCATGTTCACCGGTCCGGTGACTCCGCCGACCAGTAGCGCTAGTAGCGGCACGCGATCTCCCTGGCCTTGGCGAGGTCGTCGTGGTTGTCGACCTCGACCCAGTCGACCCTGCCGATGGGCGCGATCGAGATCTTCTCTCCCCGGGCCACCATCTCGGCGTAACCGTCCTCGTAGTAGAGCTGCGGGTCACGCTCGAACGTGGCCTTCAGCGCGTCCGCGAGCCGCTCGGCGGCGCCTGGTCTGATCAGGGTCGCACCTATGTATTCCCCGGCGGCCTCCGCGGGGTTCATGAGCTTGGTGATGCGGGCGAGGTCTCCCTCGGGGGTGAGGGTGACCTTCATCTCCTCGTCGGCCAGCACCTTGACGTTGTCGACGGCGAGCAGCACGTCGGAGGTCACCGGGGCGGACAGGAGGGTCTCCTCGACCGACACGGGGTGCACGGTGTCGCCGTTGACGAGGAGCGCGCCCTCACCGAAGTGGTCACGCGCGCACCACAGCGAGTAGGCGTTGTTCCACTCCTCGGCCTTGTCGTTGTGCACCAGGGTGAGTTTGACGCCGTGGCGGCGCTCCAGCGCCTCTTTGCGTTCGTGTACGGCTTCCGCCGCGTAGCCGACGATCACCACCACGTCCCGCAGATCGACCGCCGCGAGGTTGCGCAGCGAGATGTCCATGATCGTGGTATCGCCGTCGACCGGCACGAGCGCTTTCGGCAACGTGTCGGTGTAGGGCCGCAGGCGTCGTCCGGCACCGGCGGCCAGCACCATTCCCAGCAAGGTGCACTCCTCATCCGAGTGATGTTCAGGCCCCAAAGGTTAGTTGTCTTTGAGTGCAGATCGTGTAATGCACTCTCCGTCAACCCGTGCCGTCGCAGAACGTCAAGACCCAAAAAACAATGCGAAGTGCCCTAATCGTGCGCCCCCAGATCGGCCGCGTCCACACCCGTTCTGGGTGCCGCGAGCCAGCACGTGGTGCTTTCCCAGGCGAACAGCCCCCACAGGTATACCGCCAGCAGCACGAACACCGCCGTCACCCACCCGGCGAGGGCGCCGAGGGAGACCAGCAGCATGCGCCCCTCCCACCCAAGGCCGAACGTGGCGAGCCAGGACGGCGGGTACACGTGCTGCCGAACCCGATAGACGATGTCGTAGTGGTGGAAGGCCATCGCGCCGAGCAGCAGCAGGATCAGAATCGGCGGCACATCGTGGGCGAAGCCGACGGAGGCGATGAAGCCGTACTCGGTGAGGCGGAGGATCGGCGGCACGAGCCAGTCGAGCCTGCCGTCGTGCCGGTGGGAGCTGCCCGGTCCGGCGAGCAGGAGCGCGACCGCCGGCGCGAAGACCGCGAGGCCGTCGCTGCCCGCCACGCCGACGGCGAGCAGGATGCCGGTCACGAAGGCCCCGGCGAGCGCCGGCGGCAGCGGCGGCAGTTGCCCGGCCACCAGGGTGCCCATGGCCTGGGACAGCGCCCCGTCGTCGCGGTAGGCCACCACGGAGCTGCGCGGCACCGGAGTCATGTGCACGGAGATCATGCCAGGGACCTCGCGATCCGCCCCGTGAGGCTGTAGAGGGCCGCCGCGCCGCCCCAGACGAGCAGGGCCGCGAAGGTGACGTAGGCGTTGAAGAAGGCCGCCGTGACGGCGATGAGCAGCATCCGTTCGCCGATCGGCAGCACGATGACCTTCTTGAGCCTGCGGGTGAGGCCGTCGCGCTCCAGCCGCCCGGAGAGGCGCACGATGGCGTTGCCGTCTCTGCCGCTGCGTGCGGGGATGTCCTCGGGCACCAGGATGGAGGTCGGCGGCCGGGCCCAGGATCCGGCGTCCGCGACGGCTCCGCCGTACGAGAAGTCGATCATGTGCCTGAGCATCTGCAGGATGAAGGCGGCCACGGCGAGCAGCCAGACCCCGCCGCGGGAGGAGTCCATCGAGGCGCCGGCGTAGCCGACGGCGAGCCCCACGTAGACCACGTATTCCTTCACCCTGTCGAAGGTCGCGTCGAGCCAGGCCCCGAGCGGTGAGAAGGACATCGTGTAGCGTGCGAGCTGGCCGTCGACGCAGTCGAGCACGAAGGAGCCGAGCAGCAGCAGGGCCCCGGCGATCTGCGCCCCGCGCGAGCCCGCGGAGAACCACACGGCGGCCAGGAAGGCGAGCCCGACGGAGAAGCCGGTGACCGCGTTGGGAGTGAGGCCGATCAGGGCGGCCAGTTTCACGAGGTGCCTGGACCACGTGCTGACGCCGTACGTCGCGAACACGCCGTCGTCGGTCTTGACGGCGGCCGCGAGCCGCGCGGCGCGCTCGTCGACCTCGGCGAGGCGCTGGAGGGCGAGGTCGGCGGAGCCCTGGTTGACGACGCGGTCGGCGTGGAGCTCGCCGACCGCGGCGGCCCGCACGCGTGTCCCCGACCGCACCAGCCCGACCAGCAGGAGGTCTCCCACCTCGGACCCTCCCACGGGGCCGAGCCTGCCGGTCTCCACGAACTCCGCGAGCTCCGTCGCGACCGCGGCGAGCCCCCCGAGATCGGCGACCCCCACCTGGATCGCCCCTCGGAACGTGCCGTTGCCCCCCTCGACGCGGTGGAACGAACTGCCGGCGGACACCACGTGCCCGCCTTCTACGCGCACGGCGGGCCGCAGCGGGCCGGGCGCGGTGGGGTCCAAGGCCACCAGGGCCGCGGTGGAGCGCGCGGGATGCCGCAGGAGTACGGCGAGGGCCCCGGTGTGCGCGACGAGATCGCCGGCGACTATCAGCACCGGCCCGCTCGCCGTCTTCGCGGTGTCGGCGACGCTGCGTAGGTCGTCGGCCAGGCTCGGCGACCACGAGTCGCCGCCGGCCGGGGCTCGGGCGACGACGTGTACGGCTCTCACGGGAAGCGTGGCGAGTTGGTCGGTGAGACGTCGGAGCAGGGTGCCGTCCCCGCACGTCAACTCCGCACCGGGAGTTGTCGCGAGCACGAGCGCCGCGGTCGAGGATTGGTCACTGCTCGGGGACTCGGGCACGTCGCTCTATCTCCTTGGACTCGGGCGGGATCGCCGTCCGGACTGGGGAGCTGTGCGCACCCAGCGTAGCGATATGTTGACCCGATATCACGGGTGTGCGGTGACGTTTCACGCGCGATCGGGTAGTTCATGCGACACAACCATCGATCTCTGAGGATTCACCTTGGCCGTAGCTGAACCGCGTCTGCGCACCGTCGGAGTGATCCTGGCCGGTGGAGTGGGACAACGGGTGGGATCGAGCACCCCCAAACAGCTCATCGAAATTGCCGGTCGCCCTATCTTGGAACACACACTCGCACTTTTCGATGCGGCTCCCGAGATCGACGAAATCGTTGTGCTGATGGCTCCGGGTTTCACCGGGGACGTCGAAGCTCTGGTAGAGCGGGGCGGTTACCGCAAGGTGCGCCGGGTCGTCGAGGGCGGCGCCAGCCGTACGGAGTCGACGTGGCGGGCGCTGCAGGCGCTCGGGCCGCAGGAGTGCGACGTGCTGCTGCACGACGCCGTGCGTCCCCTGCTCGAACCCCGCATCATCACCGAGTGTGTCGAGGCGTTGAAGACCTACTCCGCGGTGGACGTCGCGATCCCGAGTTCCGACACGATCCTGGTGGCCGAGCCGGGGCCGCGGGGCGAGCTCATCAAGGACGTCCCCGAGCGTTCACGTCTGCGCCGGGTGCAGACACCGCAGTGTTTCCGGCTCTCCGTCATCCGTGAAGCGTATGAGCGGGCCTTCGCCGATCCCGACTTCGACAAACGGCCGCCGACCGACGACTGCGGCGTGGTGCTGCGCTACCTCCCCGATGTGCCGATCTACATCGTGCCGGGCAGCGAGCACAACATGAAGGTGACCCATCCGGTCGACATCCACATCGCCGAGAAGCTGTTCGAGCTCTTCCCCGTCCGGGCTCCGCGCCCCTCCTCGCAGGCCGTACGGGATGCCCTCGCGGGCAGGACCATCGTGGTGTTCGGCGACGGCCGCGGGGTGGACGCGCGGATCGCGGACCTCGCGCGGGGATACGGCGCGGAGGTGTTCGCGTTCTCCCGCGGCCGGGACGACTCGCACGGCCGTGACTCCCCCGGTGACCCCCACGGTGCCCCCCACGGCCTGTACGGCGTGCGCGTGGAGGACCCGCGGGCGGTCGCGGACGCGCTGGCGCACGCGGCCAAGGAGACAGGTCGGATCGACTGCGTGGTCAACGCCGCGGCCGTGCCGTACAGGGGCAGCCTGGCCGAGGCGTCCGACGCGACGGTCGCCGAGACGCTGGGCGTCAACATGCTGGGCCCCGTCAACGTCGCGAAGGCCGCGTTCCCGCACTTGAAGGAGACCCGGGGGCATCTGCTGCTCTGCGCCGCCGCTCCGCACGCGCGGGGGCGGGCGGAGCAGAGCCTCCAAGCGTCGTCCATGGCCGCGGTGGTGCGCCTCACGCAGGCGCTCGCCGACGAATGGGCCGAGTACGGCGTGCGCGTCAACTGCGTCGACGTCGAAGGCGGGGGCGCTTCGCCGCTTGGGCGTCCGTCCGGCGCCCCGGCGCCGGGCGACGTGGCGCGCACCTCCCTGGAGGTGCTCGCCACGCGCCTCACCGGCCAGGTCGTCGCCGGAGCGAGCGTCGACGGGGCGGACGTCGACGGGGCGGACGTCGACGGGGCCGGCTGAGGCCGGGGCGTCAGCGGGGCCGACGTCAGCGTGGTCGGCTGAGGCGGGGCGGGCTGGTCAGGAAGCCCCAGCCCCACGACATGTGCATGGTCATGTAGACGACGGGCAGGCGCGCCAGCGCGCCCGTGGGAAGGCCGCGCCCGGTCAGCACCGTTCCGGCGAGCACAGCGGCGACATAACCGCCCGGCAGCAGCGCGGCGGGCCAGAAGAGAGGCGTGGCGGCAAGGCCGAGAAGGATGGCGAGCACCGCGAGCGGCGGCGCGAGATAGCGCAGGTTGATCGTGCCCTCGTGGGTGCGGGCCACGACGCGCCGCCACCGTCCGTAGTGGAAGTATTGCTTGGCCAGCGCCTTGACGCTCGGCCGCGGCCGGTAGGTCACGCGCATGCGCGGCTGGAACCACACCAGGCCGCCGGTCTGGCGGATGCGGTGGTTCATCTCCCAGTCCTGGGCCCGCTGGAAGTGCTCGTCGTAGCCCCCGACGCGGGCGAGCGCCTCACGGCGGAAGACGCCGAGGTAGACCGTGTCGGCCGGCCCCTCCTCGCCTCCGGTGTGGAAGCGGGCGTTGCCCACCCCGATCCTGCTCGTCATGGCCCTCGCCACCGCCTGCTCGAACGGCGTGACGCCCTCGGCCGCCATGATGCCGCCCACGTTGTCGGCGCCGGTGCGCTCCAGCGTCTCGACCGCCACCTGGAGGTAGTCCGGCGGAAGCATCGCGTGGCCGTCGACCCGGGCCACGATGGCGTTGCTGGAGGCCCGGATGGCGGCGTTGAGGGCGTTGGGTGTGCGGCCCGTCGGGTTGGGCACCACGACCACGCGCGGGTCGTCGGCCGCGATGGCGTCGGCGACCTCCTGGGTGCGGTCATGGCTCGGCCCGATGGCCAGCACGACCTCCATCGGCCCGTCGTAACGTTGCGCGAGCACCTGGCGAACGGCCTCGCGCAGGTGGCGTTCCTCGTTGAGGACCGGCATGACGACGGAGATCGGGGGCCAGACGCGCGTCTTGGCGGACGGGGTCGGCATGGGCGAGTCGGGGAACTGCTTCATGGCTCCGCTCACGCTACTGTACGAGCGGGTGGGGATCGCAACCGAAAGACCTCGGCTCCCGCGGTCTCACAGGCCCACGAGTCTCAGGGTGAGGGGGGCACCGGATGCGTGACTCGCATGGCGGAGGGGGATCTCCGGCCTCCGAGGGGGCCTCGGGCGGGGCCGGCTCCTCACGCGACGGCGAGGAGCCTCTCCCGGAGTCGGGCGTCCAGGTCGGGGGCGACGGCTACGGCGGCGTGCGCCTGGGCGGGCAGCAGCCCCAAGGCATGCGCGCCCTGCGCAAGAGCGCACGCGCGCGACGGCGCAACCTGATCCTGGCGGGCGCGATGTCGAGCGTGGTCCTCGCCGGCTCCGCCGTGCTCTGGGCGCTGCCGAACTACGCGGCGAGCCAGATCGGCTCGGTGGACGCGGGCGTCGCGGGCTCGCAGAGCCAGGGCGCGATGAACATCCTGCTCGTCGGAGTCGACAAGCGCGACAACCTCACCCGCAAGCAGCAGAACCAGCTGAAGCTCGGCCGTGAATCCGGGCAGCGCACCGACACCATGATGGTGGTGCACCTGTCCGAGGACCACTCCAAGGTGACCGTCGTCAGCCTGCCCCGCGACACCTGGACCACCATCCCCGGCAAGGGCGAGCACAAGATCAACGCCGCCTACCAGCTCGGCGGCGCCAACCTCGCCGTCGACACCGTGGAGAAGGCCACCGGGCTCACCATCAACCACTACGTCGAGGTCAACGTGCTCGGCTTCATCGAGGTCGTCGACTCCCTCGGCGGCGTCTCCGTCTGCACGCCGGTCGCCATCAACGACCCGAAGACCGCGCTCGACCTCGCACCCGGCACCTACCAGCTCGACGGTGTCAAGGCCCTCGCCTTCGCCCGCACGCGGGCCACCGCGCGTTCCGACCTCGACCGCATCGACCGGCAGCAGCAGTTCATGTCCGCTCTGCTCAAGCAGGCGCTCAGCGGCGACACCCTCACCAACCCCGCCAAGCTCGCCGGGTTCATCGACTCGACCCTGAAGACCTTGACGGTCGACCGCGAGCTGGCGGGCGACCTCGTCGGCCTCGCCG
This sequence comes from Sinosporangium album, assembly GCF_900100605.1. Classification (GTDB taxonomy): domain Bacteria; phylum Actinomycetota; class Actinomycetes; order Streptosporangiales; family Streptosporangiaceae; genus Sinosporangium; species Sinosporangium album. Next base: position 197,629 of record NZ_FNCN01000006.1, read on the forward strand.
ACCAGCTCCGGAGCATCTCCACCGACGACGTCTCCTTCGCCACGGTGCCGATCGCCGACAGCGACTACCGCAGCCCCACCGGCGAGTCCGCCGTGCTGTGGGACAAGCCCGCCGCCCGTGACCTGTTCCGGCGCATCAACGCCGACGAGCCGCTCGTCCCCGGCGCCACGCCCTCCGGCTCGGCGAGCCCGTCGGCCTCCGCCGGTCCGTCCTCCGGGCCGACCGCCTCGCCGTCGCCGACGCCTTCCCCGACCGCGCTGAACGTCCCGCCCGGCCGCATCACCCTGCGCGTCCTCAACGGCACGCCCATCTCCGGCCTCGGCGCACGCACCCGCACCGCCCTCGTGCAGGCGGGGTTCCTCATCCCCGACAAGGCCGGTGACACCCGCCGCGACCACACTCAGACCATCGTCCGGTACGGCCCGGGCCAGCTCGACGCCGCCCGCACCGTCGCCGCCTCCCTCCCCGGCTCGGAACTCCGCGATGTCGACATCGACGGCATCGAGGTCATCATCGGCCGCGACCAGCCCGCCGTCGAGAAGGTCAGCGTGACCGGCCCGCCTCCCTCCAGCACCCCGTCGGCGGCGCCGGCCACCCCGACCCCCACCACGACGGCGACGGCCCGGACCGCCACGCAGAACATCTGCAAGCAATAAAGTCGCGGGGCGTGCGCGGGAGGCGCCGATCCGCCGCGGGCGCGTGCGGGGGCATGGCGTTGAGCGGCTCCGCCGTACGCTCCGCCGTACACGGGGTGATGGGTATGCGTGCCGCGCCGGTCGCACGTCGAGGGTCGCGCTCCCAGGGAAATTCCTCTATTTAGATGAAATGTCAAACGTTACCCTTACATTACCCCGGCTCTCATGCCCCGCATGTAGCGGCAGATGCGTCCTTTAGAGGACATGTCCTCTAAAGGACATTACCGGGTGACCGGCGGGTGGCGCAGGGTGAATATTCGCGCCCCACTTCATTGACGACGCCGACCCACCAAACGAACACAGAGCGGACAAACGTCTTACCACTTCATCGGGGGACCTATAGACCTAATCACCATTCAGAGTAACAATATCCACTGAACCGTGCCAGGCACCTACCTCCCTGGCAGAACGGGGGATAAATGTTCGAGTTACTCATGCCAAGCGAAGCGGTGAGGCTCTACGAACGTCTGGTCCGCGAAGGACTTCTGCCCATGGACATCCGCATCGTCGACACCACCAAGGCCACGGCGTGGAGAGACGCCCTCCGGGCCATTCACCGCAACGCGTACACGGGGTACGGCACCGCCACGGGGAGCAATGCCGTACCCCTCGCCCCGCCGCCCGTCAAAGCGGCCAAATGCGGAGAAAGCGACATTCCTGCCGCACCCACACCCACCACATCTACCCCGCAGCGTCCCGACTCCGAGTCTCCGGTGACCCCGGTGACCCCGGTGACCCTGGTGACCCCTGTGGCCCCGATAACGCGGCGGAGACTTGACGGGACCGCCGCCGATCGCCCGGCGACGCCGACGGCGGGACTGACGACCGACACCCGTCGGCCGCCGTTTCCCCCCACACCCGGCAGCCCCACCGAAGCGACGCTCGATCGCTTCTGGGCCTCACTCCAACATCGCGGATATATGCCGAAATCAACGGAAGCTGCCGTTCCTTGCACCGCGCCTTCCCCGAGGGGCAACGGGCCGTCCCCCACCTCCACGTTCCACGACCTGGGAACATTCACGGACCCGGCCTCGGCGGTGGCGGAGCTCCCCGACAAGGGGTTCGCCTCGACCGGCGACACCGCCCCGGCGACCTTGGCGGCCATCCCACGCGGCCAGATCTACCAACGGATCCTGGCCGACCAGCAGGCCCTCCTGGACGACATCCGCACCGAACTGACCGATCGCCATCACGGCCTGCTCGACCTGTACGACACGCTGGGACGCCTCCAAGCCCTGCTCGCGACCCAAGCCCCGGACATGCCGGACGACCAAGAGGTCGCCCGCCTCATCCAGGGCCCCATAACCGCCCCCGAAGCGGTCCTGGACCTGCACGCCAACGCCGTGGACGAGGTCAGGGTCCTCGGCACACTCGCCACCTGGGACCTTCTGGCCGTAGGCGGCGACCCCTCGGCACTTCCCCCGACATCCGCCGGAACCGTGCGGGTCGTCGTCTCGGCCGATGTCCTCCGGGACCGTCCCCACGCCACCCGGCTCGTCGGCGCCCTGGGCGACCACGGGGCCGCCGTCCGGGTGCACAACGGGCTCCCCGGGGCCGGCCTGTCCATCGTCGACGACGACGTCATCCTCCCCGTCCCCACCCCGACGTGCCCCGCCGTACTCGTCGTGCGGCACCCGCTGTTCACGGAGACGGCACGCCACCTGTTCGAAAGCGTGTGGCATCACCTGCCTCCCGCCGACCGGCGTCCGCCGCCCACTCCCGTGACCCAGCCCGTACGGCAGCGCATCCTGACCCTGCTCGCCGCCGGACGCAGCGACCGCGAGGTCGCCAGAGAGGTCGGCGTCACCGAGCGCACCATTCGCCGGCACGTGGCCTCCCTCATGGAGGAATGGGGGGCGAAAACGCGCATGCATCTCGGGGCTCTTGCCGTACGGCACGGCTGGATCACCTGACCCCGCCGCCGGGCGGCACGCCGTGCGGGCCGGGAGCTCGCGAAATCCACGCCGAAGCCAATGCCTTCGATAATCGCCTACTGGACGACGTCTGACCCCGGGCGCCGGGGGCCGCCATTTTACTGACTCTGAGTAAAGCATCGATCGCGTAGCGAAACGCTCTCTCTCGCCCCGCAAACGCAAGCATTACTCTAGAGTCCGGCCCCGCTGGCCGTACCCTAAATCACGGTAACAGCGGGGATTCGAATGCCGACGGCCCCCGGTGCGCCTTTCCACGCATAGCCGGATCAGTGCACCGGGTCGCGCTCTCACGGCGCGACATGCGGCAATCGCAAAGAACGGTCACTTCCCGCGGCATATCCATGCGGACGCATAGGTCATCGAATTCCGCAGACACCGTTCCACGGCTCCGCCACCGCTTGAATCGCCACCGTCGCACTTGTGAGCATGCCATTACCATGGCCCGCCGAGAGGCTCCGCCCGAGCCCCCGCGACAAACACCCCCCGCGAACACACGAATGGCGATCCCATGACGACCGGAAGCCGAGCGTCCCGGACACGAATAGCCGTGTTCACCGCCTTTGTTGCATCAGCTTCACTGTATTTTTCCGACAACGGGGTCGACCCTCGCCAGGTGGTCGCCCAGGCCGCCCGGGCCGCAGATCCCACGGTGCTCCCGGCTGCGGACACGGGCATGCAACCGGCCCCGGGCCGGGCCGCACAACCGGCAGTGCAACCGGACCCGGACCCGGCCGCCATCCTGATGGCGGCATATGGTTCCCCCAAGGACAACGCCGTGATCAAGGGCGCCGAACTGACGCTCGTCTCGGACTGCATGAAAAGGAAAGACTTCAGGTACGTCATCCCGGGCATCACCCAGGCAAGCGAACAGGAATGGCACGACAAATTCCACCTCGCAACCAACGATGACGTCGAGAAAAGCAGTCGCGAAGGCTACGGGTCATACGCCCTGGCCGGCGGCAGAAAAAAATCCCCCACCCCCAACGGCGACTACGTCTTCGCCCTGCCCAAAGAAGAGCAAAGGCAGTGGCTGCGGGGACTCAACGGCTCAGGGAAACAGATCACGGCCGAACTCCCCGGCGGAGGCTCCTACGGCACGCCCGCCGACGGCTGCCTCGCGGAGGCACGCACCGAACTCTACGGCGACCTGAACGCCTACGCGATCGCCTACGGCGCCGTGAGCACCTTCACCACCCCCGTCGCCAAGGCTATGGCACAAGACTCCGAGGTCACCGCGGCCGTCACCCGCTGGAGCGGCTGCATGTCCCAGAGGGACTTCGCCTTCAAAACCTGGAACGACGCCAAAAAGGCCGTCGCCGCCCTCTACGCCCGGGATAAAAGCCCTCTCCCGGCCCCGCATCCCCAGGAAACCAGGATCGCCGTCGCCGACGCAGAATGCAGCCAGGCCACCGGAAAATCAAAAGTCGAACGCGACCGCTACAACCATCACCAATCCGCCCTCTTCCGCCTACGCGAAGCCCACATCCGCGCCTACCACACCATGCACGCCCAAGCCCTCGCCAAAGCCCAAACAATCCTCAAATAGCCCCGCTTATATGGGCGAGACCGGGGTGAAGTGGGAGGTGAACCAGTCGCGGGCGAATTCGGCCACCATGCGGAGGGCTCCTGGCTCCTCGAAGAGGTGTGTGGCCTCCGGGACGATGCGGAGTTCGTTCTCGCACCGCAGTTCGCGCTGGGCGGCGAGGTTGAGGTCGAGCACCACCTCGTCGTACCCGCCGACGATGAGCAGCGTCGGGGCGCGTACGGCTCCGAGGCGCCCGGAGGCCAGGTCCGGGCGGCCACCGCGTGACACGATGGCGCGCACGTCGACGCCGGCGACGCCGGCCGCCCAGAGCGCCGCCGCCGCGCCGGTGCTGGCGCCGAAGTAGCCGATGGGGAAGCCCGCCAGATCGTCCTGGGCTTCAAGCCAGGCGGTCACTCCGACGAGCCGTTCGGCGAGCAGTTCGATGTCGAAGACGTTGTTGCGATCGAGTTCCTCTTCCAGGGTGAGGAGATCGAAGAGCAAGGTCGCCAGGCCGGCCTCGTTCAGTTCGTCGGCGACCTGCCTGTTGCGCGGGCTGTGCCGGCTGCTTCCGCTGCCGTGGACGAACGCCACGACGCCTTCCGCCTGCGGCGGCACCACCACATGCCCCGGCAGCGAAATGCCGCCGACATCCACGCGTACTTCCTCGTTCATCACGCCCCCTCGACCGCGGCCCTCCCCATTCCGGGGGCCGAGCAGCACCCGGAACACGAGGAAATAGCTCGGGCGTGGCGGAATTGTTGCCGGGAGGCCGGGAAACAGCTCCGCTTCAACAAGCGTTACCAGTGGGCCGGATGTTTCAACGGTGACGAGACCACGGTTCGGTCGTCGCCGCGTGCCGCGTCGAGCTGGGATTGGATCAGGAAAAGGCTGTCGGAAAGGTTGGCCCCTTCCAGGCGGGCGCCGCGGAAATCGGCCCCGATGAGGTCGGCCTTCCGTAGATCGGCTTCACGCAGGTCGGCCCCGATGAGGTAGGCGCCCCGCAGGCTCGCCCCTCTCAGATCGGCCCGCCGGAGGTCGGCGCCGATCAGGTCAGCGCCTCTCCTGTCCTTGGCTTTGCGCCGCACTCCGGCGCGGACCAGTTCACTGGCCCGCAGCAAAACAGCGTTGACCTGCTGCCGATGCGGCATAACGTCCAGCCGGGCGAGTGCCTCGGCGTCCATGCGGGTGAGCCGTTCCGTTTCGTCGCGCAACCGCCCCAGCTCGCCGCGCGACTCCCTGGCCTCGCGGAATCCCAGGGCTTCGCTGAGATACCACAGCAGTTCGTGAAGGTGCCGCATGACCGCGAACGCCTCGAACATCAGCGTCGCCGCAGCCGGCTCCCGCCGCCAATCGCGGCCGCTGAACGTGACCTGCGAGACCTTCTGCCCCGCTCCGAAGCAGTCGAAGACCGTGCATCCGACGAAACCCCGCTCCCTGAGGCGGGAATGGATCCCGCACCGGAAGTCCGCCCCCAGGTTGGGGCATGCCTTTCCCGCGGGCTTGTCGATCGGGAAATCCGCCGACGCTGTGAAGGTCGGCGCGACGCAGCAGAGCCCGAAACACCGACCGCAGTCGGCTCTCAGGTCATCGAAACGGCTGGACACGATGGGGGGCCTCGCAGGGTGGTGACTCGGCCGCGTACGGCACGGCCCACGTCACTTTAGGGGAGAGCGGCGCTGGAGCGTCGCCATGCCGACGCCTGTGCGCCGGATGGCCGCGGGCTTTTCGGCCCGGCGGGTCCTGTTCGGCGAGCCCGCACTGGAGGCCGGGCGGCGTGCGAGGAGAACACGTCATCATCGAGACCGCATGAGCTTTCAGTGACCCGACCAGGCCCGGCAAGCCGGGGTTCGCCCAGGCCATACCCCTACTTGAGAAGTTGGCGGGCCATCACCATGCGCTGGATCTGGTTGGTGCCTTCGTAGATCTGGGTGATCTTGGCGTCGCGCATCATCCGCTCGACGGGGTAGTCCGTGGTGTAGCCGTAGCCGCCGAGGAGCTGGACGGCGTCGGTGGTGATTTCCATGGCGGCGTCGGAGGCGGCGCATTTGGCGGCGCTGGAGAAGAAGGTGAGGTCCTTCTGGGGCTGGCCGTGCATGGCGAGTTCGGATTTGGCGGCGGCGGCGTAGGTGAGCTGGCGGGCGGCTTCGAGCTTCATGCCCATGTCGGCGATCATGAATTGGACGCCTTGGAAGTCGGCGACGGCCTTGCCGAACTGCTTGCGTTCTTTGACGTAGCCGATGGCGTAGTCGAGGGCGCCTTGGGCGATGCCGAGGGCCTGGGCGGCGATGGTGATGCGGGTGTGGTCCAGGGTGGCGAGAGCGGTTTTGAAGCCGGTGCCGGGGGCGCCGATCATGCGCTCGGCGGGGATGCGGACGTTGTCCAGGATGACCTGGCGGGTCGGCGAGCCCTTGATTCCGAGTTTCTTCTCCTTGGGGCCGAAGCCGACGCCTTCATCGCTTTTCTCGACGACGAAGGCGGAGATGCCGCGGGCTCCGGCGTCGGGGTCGGTGACGGCCATGACGGTGTAGAACTCGGAGACGCCGGCGTTGGTGATCCACATTTTGGTGCCGTTGAGCACGTAGCGGTCTCCGTCGGCGACGGCGCGGGTTTTCATGGCGGCGGCGTCGCTTCCGGCCTCGGCCTCGGAGAGGGCATAGGAGAACATGGCGTCACCGCGCGCGACGGGGGAAAGATAACGCTTGTTGAGCTCCTTGGACCCGGCGAGCAGCAGCGGTACGGTGCCGAGTTTGTTGACGGCGGGGATCAACGACGAGGAGGCGCAGGCCCGGGCCACCTCCTCGATGACGATCACCGCGGCCAGGGCGTCCGCTCCGGCTCCGCCGTACTCTTCGGGGATGTGCACGGCGTGGAAGTCCGCCGCGGTGAGGTCCTTGTAGACCTCCCAGGGGAACTCCTCGGTGGCATCGGTCGCGGCGGCGCGCGGCGCGATCTTCTCCTCGGCGAGTGCGCGTACGGCCTCGCGGAGCATCTGGTGTTCGTCGGTGGGCGCGTAGGCAGGGAAGCTCATAACTGAATGGTAGGACGTCAAAGCTTCGTTGCACCGGTCCACCCGGCCCTAACTTGACTCGTGGGTAACTTTGCTGGTTTGCGCAGGTAAGACAGGAGAACACGACGAGCCGGTCGCATGCCCTGGACCCTCATACGCAAAGATGGCGCGTGCGATCCGGAGTTGGAGGAGAGGAGCCTGCCCGTGCCGTACCGCCTGACCGTTCTCGGGACTGGATACCTGGGAGCCACCCATGCCGCCTGCATGGCCGATTTGGGTTTCGAGGTTCTCGGCTTGGACGTCGACGCGGCCAAGATCGAGCGGTTGAAGGCCGGCGAACTGCCGATACATGAGCCAGGGCTGGAAGAGGTGCTCCGGCGCAATCTCGCGTCCGGGCGGCTGCGGTTCACGACCTCCTATGAAGAGGCCGCGGCGTTCGGGGACGTGCATTTCGTCTGCGTGGGCACGCCCCAGAAGAAAGGCGAATACGCGGCGGACGTCTCCTATCTCGACGCCGTCGTGGAGTCGCTCGCGCCCCACCTGGACCGCGAGTGCCTGGTCGTCGGCAAGTCCACGGTGCCGGTGGGCACCGCGCAGCGCCTGGCCGACAAGCTCGTACGGCTGGCGCCCGCCGGTTCGCAGGTCGAGTTGGCCTGGAACCCGGAGTTTCTCCGCGAGGGCTTCGCCGTTCATGACACCTTGCACCCGGATCGCATTGTGCTCGGCGTGGCGAGTGAGCGGGCGGAGAAGGTCATGCGGGACGTCTATGAGCCGCTCGGCGAGGTGCCGATCGTGGTGACGGACTACGCGACCTCGGAACTGGTGAAAACCGCGGCCAACGCCTTTCTCGCCACCAAGATCTCTTTTATCAACGCGATGGCCGAGGTGTGCGAGGCCTCTCACGCGGATGTGAAGCAGTTGTCGCTGGCGTTGTCGTTCGATGAGCGGATCGGGGGCAAGTTCCTCAACGCGGGGCTCGGTTTCGGCGGCGGCTGCCTGCCGAAGGACATCCGGGCGTTCATGGCGCGGGCCGGGGAGCTGGGCGCGGACCAGGCGTTGACTTTCCTGCGGGAGGTCGACGCGATCAACATGCGGCGCCGCGCCCGCATGGTCGACCTGGCCCGCGAATTGGCGGGAGGTTCCTTCCATGGCTGCACGGTCTGCGTGCTCGGCGCGGCGTTCAAGCCCAACTCCGATGACATCCGGGATTCGCCCGCGTTGGATGTCGCCGTCACCATTGGACGGCAAGGGGGCCGGGTCACGGTGTACGACCCGGTCGCGCTTGACAACGCCCGCCGCGCCCACCCGGAGCTGGCCTACGGCGAGTCCGCGTTGGACGCGGCGCGCGGGGCCAACGTGGTCCTGATGTTGACCGAGTGGCCGGAGTTCGTGACGCTCGACCCGGAGGAGCTGGGCTCGGTGGTGGAGACGCGCAAGATCGTGGATGGCCGCAACGCCCTCGACCCCATGAGCTGGCGCGCCGCTGCCTGGACATATCGGGCGCTCGGCCGCCCTTGACGCCCCTCGCGGGACACCGGCCGGGCGCGGCACAGCCGCCCCGGCCCCCGGCTCAAGCGCCGGCGAGTGCGCTAGAGGTCGGCCGCCTCCGCCCTGAGGCGGGCGCCCTTGGCGTGGGCCTGGGCCTTGAGGTCGGCCTGGAACTCCACCATGCGGGCCTGGAGCTCCGGGTCGGAGGCCGCGAGAATGCGTACGGCGAGCAGCCCGGCGTTGCGGGCACCCCCGACAGCCACGGTGGCCACCGGCACGCCGGCGGGCATCTGCACGATGGACAGCAGGGAGTCCATGCCGTCCAGGTACTTCAACGGCACCGGCACCCCGATGACCGGCAACGGGGTCAGTGAGGCCAGCATGCCGGGCAGGTGGGCCGCTCCCCCGGCCCCCGCGATGATCACGCGCAGGCCGCGGCCCGCGGCGGCTTCGCCGTACGCGACCATCTCCTGCGGCATGCGGTGTGCCGAGACGACGTCGGCCTCGAACGGGACGCCGAACTCGCTGAGCGCCTCGGCGGCGAGCCGCATGACCGGCCAGTCGGAGTCGCTTCCCATCACGATGCCGACCTGGGGGGTGCTCACGTATAGATCCCTTCGGTGAGGTAGACGGCGGCGTGGCGAGCGCGCTCCCGCACGGTCTCAAGGTCGTCGCCGAGGGCGGTGACATGGCCGATCTTGCGCCCGGGCCGCACCTCCTTGCCGTAGAAGTGCACCTTGATCCCGGGGTCGTGGGCCATGACGTGCTCGTAACGCGAGAACAGGTCCGGGTCGTCGCCGCCGAGCAGGTTGGCCATGACGACGACGGGCGCGGTCGGGGCGGGCGAGCCGAGCGGCAGGTCGAGGACCGCCCGGAGGTGCTGCTCGAACTGAGAGGTTCTGGCGCCCTCGATGGTCCAGTGGCCGCTGTTGTGGGGGCGCATGGCGAGCTCGTTGACGAGGAGCCCGCGGGCGGTCTGGAACATCTCGACCGCGAGAAGCCCAGTGACGCCGAGTTCGCGCGCGATGCGCAGGGCGATGCTCTGGGCTCCCGCGGCGACCTCGGGGTCGAGCCCGGGGGCGGGCGCGAGAACCTCGACGCAGATGCCGTCGCGCTGGACGGTCTCCACCACCGGGTAGCTGACGCCCTGCCCGTGCGGGGACCTGGCGACCAGGACCGCCAGCTCCCTCTCGAACGGCACGAACGACTCGGCGATCAGCGCGACCCCGGAGGCCAGCACGGGGGCGGCCTGCTCGACCGCGTCGCAGACCCACACGCCTCGCCCGTCGTATCCTCCCCTGACAGCCTTCAGCACCACCGGCCAGCCGTGCTCCTCGCCGAAGGCGGCCACATCGGCCTCGTCGGCCACCCGGGCCCAGGCGGGGCAGGGCGCGCCGATGGCGGTGAGCCGCTCGCGCATGAGCGCCTTGTCCTGCGCGTGCACGAGGGCATCGGCCCCGGGGTGTACGGCGAAGCCGTCGGCGGCCAGGGCCTCGATGTGCTCAGTCGGCACGTGCTCGTGGTCGAAGGTGACCGCGTCACAGCCTTTGGCGAACTCGCGGAGATCTGCCGCCGAGCGGTAGTCGCCGAGGCGGGTGTCCACGATGACGCGGGCCGCGCTCTCGTCGGCCGAGGCCGCGAGGACGCGGAGTTCGATGCCGAGGGCGATGGCCGCCTGCTGGGTCATCCTGGCGAGTTGGCCGGCGCCGATCATGCCGACGACCGGCCCGACGAGGGGTGCGTTCGCCCCGGTCAGGCTAGGTGTGCTCACGGCGCCTCAGCGTACCCGCCCTTGGCGAGGATCTGGTGCGGGGGCGTCCGCCCATGGCTGAGCGGCCGTTCCGGGTAGCCTCGGGAGGCACGACCGCCCAGCGTCCTGGTCATCCCGGACATACGCTCTGGCATCCGGTCCCGTCTCAGGCGGTGAACCGGAAGGTGGCGTGCGCGGCCAGGAGGGGTCCATAGACGGACCATCACGGGAGCATGCGCAGATGTCCAGATTTCCCATGTGGTCTACACCTATGATCTGTCGCCAGAGTAAACCCAACAGCCACCGAGTGGACTACGTTTCACAAGGCTTCTCGGAATGACTTTCACTTCGGCCTTGCGCGGAGGTGGAAGCCGACCCCGGTAATCTGGTGCCAGCGCCGAAATCCGCATCGCCGGAACTGCAAGACCAGCACCGACGCCACCGAGACGGAGCACTGAGACCGAGCACCACGGGCGCGACCGATCAGCGAACCGGAAAGGACCGTGCAGTCGTGCAGCTACTTCGACGCGCTTATGATCAAATTGCCCACCTCGTACATGAGATGGCAAAGTTCGGCGTGATCGGGGCTGTGGCCTTCGTGATCGACTTCTCTTTGTCTAACTATCTGAGGTTCGGCCTGGAGTGGGGTCCACTGATCTCCAAGGTCGTGGGCACGGTCGTCGCGGCGACCTTCGCCTACGCCGGCAATCGACTCTGGACCTTCCGCCACCGGGAGCAAAGCGGACTCGCGCGGGAATACTTCCTCTTCTTCCTCCTCAACGCGATCGGTTTGCTGATCTCACTCCTGGTGATCGGTTTTGTGACCTACACGCTCGAACTCACCGATGCGGTGAGCTACAGCGCCGCCCAGCTCGTGGGGCTCGTCCTCGGCACGCTGTTCCGCTTCTGGTCCTACCGGAAGTGGGTCTTCCTGGCGCCCGCCACGGCCGAAGCGGGCTCGGCGCCCGGTGAGCCCGCCGAGATCCCCACCCCTCGCGCGCCACTGCCGAACACGCAGCCGAACACATGGCCGAACACGCTGCCGAACACTGCGAACGGCAGCGCCACGAACGGCACCGTGAACGGCACTGCGAATGGCGGCGCTCCACATGACCGCGCCACACACAACAGCGCCACACACAACAGCGCCACACACAACAGCGCCACACACAACAGCGCCACACACAACAGCGCCACACACAACACTGCGCACGACAGGACCGCCACCCGTCCCATGGGGAGCGGCATGCCGGGAGCGACCGCCGAGCAGGCAGCCGCGAGCGGCCGCTAGGCCGACGTCGACCGCCACCGGCCCGACCTCGCGCCGGACGGCCCCCGTCACCCACGTGTCCAGTCACCCACGTGTCCGGTTACACACTTGTCCGGGCGCGCACGTATCCGGTCTATCCGGTCCCGCATCTGTCCGACCTCACGCTGGGCCGGTCCGTCCGTTAGGCCGGTCCGCTCACCACCCGGTTGCGCCCAATGTCGCCGACCGGCCGGAGGAACACGGCGAAGGCCGCGGGACGGGGGCGTACCAGCTCTAGACGGCCGCCGTCCGCGGCGGCCAGGGCCCGGGCGAGCGTCAGCCCGAGGCCGGTGCCCGTCCCCCCGCTGACGTTGCGCTCGAACACCCGGGGCGCGAGATCCTCGCTGATGCCCGGCCCTTCGTCGGCCACCTCGATGACGATCGACTTCTCAGAGCTGCTCGTGGTGACGGTGACCGGCCCCCCGCCGTGCTGGAGGGAGTTCTCCAGCAGAGACGAGATGACCTGACCGAGGCCGCCGGTGGTGGCGAGGGCGAAGAGGCCACGCGTGCCGGTGAGCCGTACGGTGCGACCGGCACGGCGAAACGCCGGATCCCACTCGTGGACCTGCTGGTCGAGCACCTCGTCGATGTCGATCTGCTCGGCCTGCGAGTGGCGCTGGCGCCGTGCGGCTGCGAGCAGTTCGTCGATCACGGCGGTGAGGCGCTCCGCCTGGACGATGGCGGCTTCCCCCTCCTCCTGGACGATCGTCGGCTGGTCGGCCGCGGCGACGATCTCCTCAAGGCGCATGGTGAGCCCCGTCAAGGGGGTGCGGAGCTGGTGGGAGGCGTCCGTGGCGAACTCGCGCTCCCGGTTGAGCAGGTCGGATATGCGCGTGGCGCTGCGATCCAGGACCTCGGCGACGCGGTCGAGTTCCTGGATCCCATATCGGTGTCTGCTCGGTCTCGCGTCGCCGGACCCTAGTTTTTCAGCGATCATCGCGAGATCTTGCAGGGGTAGCGTCAGACGGCGCGACTGCACGATCGCGAGCCCGACTGCCACCGCGAGCGCCGCGGCGGCCAGAGCCACGATCAGCAGGAGGCGAGCACGCACGTCTTGCTCCACCTGGCCGCGGTCACGGCTGACCCGGACGTAGACCCCGTTCTCAGAGTGGGCGTCCTCGGTCATCTGGTGACCGGTCGGGGGTTCGGTGCCGACGATGGTCGCATTGGGGGGGTTTCCGCGTTCGTAGATCTGGATATATCGATTGCGATATTTCATCTCTAGTTGCGCGGGATCAATGGGCTGATCCTGAATCCTGGAGTATTCAACCTCCCCAAGCAGGCGTGTCGCCTCTGACCGCAGCTCCTGAGACGCCTCGTCGACGATCAGGCGGCTGACCACGACCCCGAGGGGCACGCCCAGCAGCAGGACCGCGATGACGGCGACGACCAGGGTGGAGGACAGCAGTCTGCGGCGCATTCCCTACTCTCGCTCGAACCGGAAGCCGACCCCCCGGACCGTGGTGATGTAGCGCGGCTTGGCGGCGTCATCGCCAAGCTTGCGGCGCAACCACGAAATGTGCATGTCAAGCGTCTTGGTGGAACCCCACCAGTTGGTGTCCCACACCTCACGCATGATCTGCTCTCGGGTCACCACCTTGCCCGCGTCACGCACCAGCACGCGGAGCAGGTCGAACTCCTTGGTCGTCAGATGCAGTTCCTTGTCTCCCATCCAGGCCCGGCGGGAGTCGGCGTCGATGCGCACCCCTTGGACCACGGGGGTCTCGGAGGTGCCCCGGCGCAGCAGTGCCCGCACCCGGGCCAGCAACTCGGCCAGTCGGAACGGTTTGGTCACATAGTCATCGGCGCCGGCGTCGAGCCCCACCACGGTGTCGACCTCGTCGACACGCGCGGTCAGGATCAGCACGGGCGTGCCGTGCCCTTCGGCGCGAATGCGCCTGGCCACCTCAAGCCCATCCATCTCTGGCAGACCGAGGTCGAGAACGATGAGGTCGATGCCTCCCGACAGAGCCCTTTCCAGGGCCTGCGGGCCGTCGGGACTCACCTCTACCTGATAGCCCTCACGGCGCAGTGCGCGCGCCAGCGGCTCAGAGATCGAGGTGTCATCCTCGGCGAGAAGTACGCAGGTCATGAAGCGATCGTAGGACCTTAGGCGATCGTTTCCCGGCTACAGCGCGCGGTTTGACTCGTCATTGACCCATCCATTGACCTGGGCAAACACTGATAAATGACGGTTAGTCATCACGCAAGGGTTGGAGATTGGAGGGTACGGCTACCGCCCCGAAGGGTAGGACACCTCGGGCGACCGGCCCTCCGCCCTCCGGAACAGTCTCGCAAAAACCAACACGCCCGCACGGAAGGTACCCGGCGGGCGTGTCGTGTCATTTACCCCAGTAACACGCGTATCACCTAATCCGCGGACGGCGGCTCCGCGAAGCGGGCGAGGTAGAGCTGCTCGCCCAGGGCGTCGATGAGCGCCAGCTCCGTCTCCAGGTAGTCGATGTGGTGCTCCTCGTCCTCAAGGATCTCCTCGAAGATCCTCGCAGAGGTGATGTCACCCTTTTCGCGCATGAGTTGGATGGCGGGCTTGAGGCGCTTGACCACGCTCAGCTCGATCTCCAGGTCGGCCTGAAGCTGCTCCTGCACGGTCTGCCCGATGTGCAGGGTGCCGAGCCGCTGGTAGTTGGGCAGTCCCTCAAGAAAGAGAATACGATCGGTGAGTTTCTCCGCGTGGCGCATCTCATCGAAAGACTCCGCGCGCGTGTAGGAGGCGAGCTTGGTATAGCCCCAGTTCTCCTGCATCTTCGCATGGAGGAAGTATTGGTTGATCGCGGTGAGTTCGGCGGTCAACTGCTCATTGAGCAGCTCGATGATCTGCTTGTCGCCCTGCATGGCGGGCCCCTTGCTATGCGGTCGAAATCAATTCCTCAGACCGCTTCAGCATTGCACAGATCTTTCGTACGCAGGTGGCGCAGTCGCTCCCGGCACCCGTGGTGTCGCGGATTTGCTTCGCGCTACGGGCGCCGGACGCGATGCACTCGTGAACTTCATTTTCAGTCACAGCGCGGCAGATGCATACATACATTGGGGCAGCCGAACTCCTCCACCACTGAACCCATTAGGTAAGGCATGCCTAAGATAGCACTGGTTCGGTAAGCCTTGCCTTAGCCCCTGTGGTAGTAACCGCACCACCCAACCGCGGACGCCGATCAAATCACCGCGCTTCATGATTCACAGGCGAATTCAAACCGAGAAAGATCACATAAAAGGATCTCCGTCGGCCGTCCGGAGAACCCGCCGCCGACCCGGAAACCCCGCGGAAACAGGCAAGGCTGCGCTAAGCCAAGCCCTGCACACGCAGGCAAGCCTGCACTAACCAGCCTCAGGGCCTCCCCTCAGCGACCAAGGGTCGCACCGGGGAGCCCCCGCCCTCCCTCCGGCTAAACAGAGATCGCAAACGCTCGCCGGACAAGCACAGAAATGTGATGAACATCACACTGCCGAGAACACCGGCAGCCCCCCGGAGAGAGTCCGGGAGGCCGCCGTGGAGCGAATCTCAGTGGCCGCGGGCCACCCACTCGTCCAGATGCGGAACCTCGTCCGCGATGGTGGTGGAATCGCCGTGCCCGGTGTGGACCACCGTCTCGCCGGGCAGCGTCAGCAGCCGCTCCTGGATCGACTCGATGATCTCGTCGAAGGACGAGTAGGACCTGCCCGTGGCGCCCGGCCCCCCGGAGAACAGGGTGTCGCCCGAGAAGACGACGCCGAGGTCGGCCGCGTAGAAGCACACGGCGCCCGGCGCGTGGCCGGGCGTGTGCAGGACGCGCAGCTTCACGCCGCCCGCAGACAGCTCCTCGCCGTCCGCGAGAGGCGCGTACGGCACGGCGTCGCCGTACACCGCCTCCCACAGAGGCTGGTCGGCGGGGTGCAGCAGGATGGGCGCGCCGGTGGCCTCGGCGAGCTCGCGGGCGGCGTTGATGTGGTCGTTGTGCGCATGGGTGCAGGCGATGGCGGTGACCCGGCGGCCGGCGACGCCGTCGAGGATCGCCTGAGCGTCGTGGGCGGCGTCGATGACGATGACCTCCTCGCCCGATCCGACGAGCCAGACGTTGTTGTCGACGTCCCAGGTGCCGCCGTCGAGGCTGAAGGTGCCGGAGGTGACGACTCTGGTGATCACAGGACCACCACCGAGCGCAGCACCTCTCCGCGGTGCATCTTGGCGAACGCCTCCTCGACGTCGCCGAGGCCGATGGTCTCGGTGACGAAGCCGTCCAGGTTGAGCCTGCCCTGGAGGTAGAGGTCGATGAGCATGGGGAAGTCGCGGCTCGGCAGGCAGTCGCCGTACCACGACGACTTCAGCGCGCCGCCGCGCCCGAAGACATCGAGCAGGGGCAGTTCCAGGGTCATGTCGGGGGTGGGCACGCCGACGAGGACGACGGTGCCCGCGAGGTCGCGGGCGTAGAACGCCTGCTTGTAGGTCTCGGGGCGGCCCACGGCGTCGATGACGACGTCGGCGCCGTTTCCGCCGGTGAGCTCGCGGATGGCCTCGACGGGGTCGGTGGCGGCCGAGTTGACCGTGTGGGTCGCGCCGAATCCGCGGGCCCACTCAAGCTTCCTGTCGTCGATGTCCACCGCGATGATCTTGGATGCCCCGGCGAGCGAGGCTCCGAGTACGGCTGCGTCGCCGACCCCGCCGCAGCCGATGACCGCGACGCTGTCACCGCGCGTGACGCCGCCGGTGTTGATCGCGGCTCCGAGGCCGGCCATGATGCCGCAGCCGAGCAGGCCGGCCACGGCGGGCGGGGCCGCGGGGTCGACCTTGGTGCACTGCCCTGCGGCGACCAGGGTCTTCTCGGCGAAGGCGCCGATGCCGAGGGCGGGGCTGAGCGGCGTGCCGTCGGCCAGCGTCATCTTCTGGGCGGCGTTGTGGGTGCTGAAGCAGTACCAGGGTCTACCGCGCCGACAGGCCCGGCATTCGCCGCAGACGGCCCGCCAGTTGAGGATCACGTAGTCGCCGGGGGACACGGTGGTGACGCCGGGGCCGACGGCCTCGACGATGCCCGCGGCCTCGTGGCCGAGCAGGAACGGGAAGTCGTCGTTGATCCCGCCTTCGCGATAGTGCAGGTCGGTGTGGCAGACCCCGCAGGCCTGGACGTTGACCACCGCCTCGCCCGGCCCGGGGTCGGGCACGAGCACCGTCTCCACGGAAACCGGCTCACCTTTGCCAAGCGCGACGACTCCCTGCACTTCATACGGCATCGCCACACACCTCGCTTTCCTCACGTTACGGTGGCGCCTCGTCGCGCCGTGGGGCTGGGGCTACGCCCGACAACCTTTAATATTCAACTATTGCGCACATTTCCCCCGCTGACCGGCGCGCTACGTACGCCGGAGCACATATGGCTGTACTACCCCAAGTCCCCGGGCGGGCCTCCGCCGGATCCGGTGGGCCTCAACGCCCTGCGCCCCGTCCAGCGCCAACGCCAGCGGCTCATCGGACAGCACCGTGCCAGGACGGGCGATCGCGGTGAGCCTGGCGGCCAAGTTGACGGTCGTGCCGAACACGTCGCCCATCATCGGGAGGACCGGGCCGTAGGCCAGCCCGATCCGCACATCGGGCCCGTCGTCGCGCTCCCGCACCGCGTCGACCAGGTCGAAGGCCACCTCCGCGGCGACCCCGGGCTCGGCGGCGGTGAACAGCACCTCATCGCCGAGGGTCTTCACCAGCCGCGCCCCGCGCGCCGCCACGACGTCCGCGGCCCGCGATTCGAAGCCCTCGACCAGGTCGCCCAAGGCGTACTCGTCGAGCTCTCTGGCGTGCTGGGTGAACGACACGAGATCGGCGAAGCCGACCGCGATGGTGGTGCGGCGTGGCTCGAAGTCGTCGTCGAGCCCGGCCACGGTGAGCAACCGGGTGCCGGCGGCGGCGAGCTGGGCGCGCCACACGTGGACGAGCACGTGCTCGAAGTCGGGGAGCAGACGGCGGGCCGCGTCGAGCACCCGGCCGAGGTCCTCCTCGCCGTGCCCGGCCCCCGGCCTGATCATCGCGCCCATCATGATCTCGGCCTGCCACTGGGCCAGCCGCGAGGTCGTACGGCCGAGCGCGCGGGCCATGCGAATCACCGTGGCCTCGTCGAGCATCTCGTCGCCGAGCATCGAACCCACGCGTTGAAGTGCGGCGACGTCGGCGTCGGTGAAGGCGGGCGCGTCAGCGGCGACCGACGCGAAGCCGAGAGCGCGCCAGATGCGTTCGGCAAGCTCCGGGGGGACCCCGGACATCTCAGCCACCTCCGCGCGGGTGTGGCGGGGCGGCGGCCCGCCGAGCAGACGCCCGATCCGCTGTGCCGTCGAGTGGCCTTCCGCCTGAACTCCGCTCATCGACTCCCCCCGGCCCGCAAGGCTACGGCACCCGCCCATCGGGCCTCTCATCAGCGTCGCCGCCGCCCCCTGCGCCCTTCGCGTCCCCCGCGCCGGCCAGGACGTCGGCATGCCCGGCCCTGTCGGCAGGCCCGGCGTCGTTGTGCTCGGCGTCGCTGTGCTCGGGGTCGGCGTGCTCGGGGTCGGCGTGCTCGGGGTCGCTCGCGTCGTCCTCGCCCGCGGCCTCCTCGGTCAGGCGGAAGAGTTCGGCCCGCACATCCTGAATTTTCGGGATGTCGCGGAAAGCGAGCCGCCCGTGCTCACCCGCCGACTCGATCGTGAGCGTGCCGCTGCCGAGGAGGCGCTCGACGAACGACTGGTCGGAGCTGACCGTGTTGACCTTCGCGATCGGGATCTCGTCGATGGACTTGCTGAGCACCCCGTTGCTGGCCGTGAAGCGGTGGGTGGTGAGCGTGTAGGCGGTGTTGGTCCACTGCAGGTAGGGGACGAACGACCAGATGGTCATGAGGATGACGGCCAGCACCCCCGCGCCGACCCGCGCGTGGAGGGCGTACTCGAAGTCCGACGGGATGAAGTAGATCGCGGCGCCGGAGGCCGCGGCGATCAGCACCAATGCGACGAGCGGCCCCAGGAGCTGCTTGCGATGGGGCTGGAAGGAGAGCACGCGCCTCTCCCCCGCTGTCAGGTGGCGATCAGGCAGACCCATGGCGCAAATCGTGGCACGGCGGCGGGAACGCCGCCATGGAATCGGCAATCAGGCCGGGCCACCGGCACCCGCGGAGGACGCCCGGCCAGAGCTCGTGGCGAGACCCCGGCCAAGCCTCCCGGTCAAGACTCCCGGCCGGGGCTCCCACCCAAGGCCCCCGGCCAAGGCTCCCACCCAAGGCCCCCGGCCAAGACTCCCACCCAAGGCTCCCGGCCAAGACTCCCGGCCGGGGCTCGTGGCCGGGCTCCCACCCAAGGCTCCCGGCCAGGGCGGCCTGGCTAGGGCTCCTGGCCGGCGGGGCGCACGTGGACGACGTCGCCCGCGCTCAGCGCGTGCTCCTTGCCGTCGGCGTCGGCCACGAGCAGGCGGCCCTCGGTGTCGATGCCGGTCGCGAGGCCGGTCAGCGCCCCGTCGCCCGGCAGCGCGACCCTGACGTCGTTCCCGACGGTGGCGCTCACCGCGAGGCAGGCCGCGCGAAGGCCGCTCGCGTCGGCGTCTCCTCCCGCGGCGACCCACTCGCGGTAGATCTCCTCGATCTCCCTGAGGATCGCCCGCACGAGGGGGTCGCGGTCGAGGCAGGCGGCCTCTTCGACCGCCAGCGATGTGGCCGTCGGCACGGGCAGCTCACCGGCGCGCTGCGCCACATTGAGCCCGATGCCGACCACCACGTGGTCGTCGACCCGCTCGGCGAGCACACCGGCGAGCTTGCGCTCCCCCACGAGCAGGTCGTTGGGCCACTTGAGGCGCACGTCCACCTCGGCGAGGCGGCGCAGGCCTGAGGCGGCGGCGAGGCCGATCAGCAGCGGAACCCATCCGATCCGCCCGGCCGGCACGTCGGGCCGCAGGACCATCGACATCGAGATCGCGGCCCGAGCAGGCGCGGTCCAGGTGCGCCCGAGGCGTCCGCGCCCCTGCTCCTGCACCTCGGCGATGAGCACCTGGCCCTCTTTGGCGCCGTCGCGCACCACCGCCTGCGCCAGGTCGGCGTTGGTGGATCCGGTCCGCTGGACCACCGTCACACCGGTCCAGAGTCCGCCGGGGCGGACGAGGGCGTGGTTGAGCGCCGCTTCGGACAGCGGCGGCCGGTCGAGGTCGGTGTACGGCGATTCAGGCACGGGGCCCATTGTCTCGCATCGCGCCTGGTCCCGCGCCTGCGCTCCTTTACGGAAAGTTTCACGAGACGGACAAACTTCCCGACCCATCGCAAGGGGAGCATGATGGCTTAGAGCCACCACGGTGAGGAGCCTCCATGAGCAAACGCCTGGATCCGCGCAACTGGGCAGGATGGAAACCGTTCGGCATCGGGGAGCGGAAACCCAACAACTATCTAGAGCTGTGGAAGGCGTTCCGCTCGGTGCGGGGCAACCGCCGCTACGCGTGGCGCATCCTCACCCAGGGCACCTGCGACGGCTGCGCGCTCGGCACCAAAGGCATGCGCGACTGGACCATGGACGAAGTCCACCTGTGCAACATCCGGCTCAGGCTGCTCCAGCTCAACACCATGCCCGCGCTCGACCCGGCCGTCCTCGCCGACGTCACCGGCCTCGAACGGCTGCGCAGCGCGCAACTGCGCGAACTCGGGCGCCTGCCGTACCCGATGCTGCGGCGCGCGGGAGAGCGGGGATTCAGGCGGATCGGGTGGGACGAGGCGCTGGACCTCGCCGCGGAAAGGCTGCGCGACGCCCGGCTCGGGGTTTATCTGACCAGCCGCGGCATTCCCAATGAGAACTATTTCGCCGCACAGAAGGCGGTGCGCGCGCTCGGCACGAACTCGATCGACAATGCCGCCCGGATCTGCCACTCGCCGTCCACCGTGGCCCTCAAGGAAATGATCGGGGCCGCCGCCACAACGTGTTCGTATAAGGACTGGGTGGGGTCCGACCTCATTGTGTTCATCGGCTCGAACCCGGCGAACAACCAGCCGGTGGCGATGAAATATCTCTACCACGCCAAAAAGGCGGGGACGCGGATCGCGATGGTCAACACCTATCGCGAGCCGGGCATGGAGAAATACTGGGTGCCGTCCAACGCGGAGTCCGCGGTTTTCGGCACCAAGATCACGGATTATTTCTTCGGCGTGAACGTCGGCGGCGACATCGGATTCCTGAACGGCGTGCTCAAGCATCTCGTGGAGAACGGCTGGGTCGACAGGGCATTCGTCGAGGAGCACACCTCGGGATTCGACGAGGCGGCGCGTGCCGTGTCCGAGCAGACGTGGGAGGAGCTGGAGGCCCTGTCGGGGTCCACTCGGCAGCAGATGTTCGAGCTGGCCCGGCTGCTCGGCGAGGCGAGGTCCGCGGTCCTGGTGTGGTCGATGGGCGTCACCCAGCACACGTACGGCGAGGACAACGTGCGGTCGATCGTGAACCTCGCCCTGGCCCGGGGCTTTGTCGGCCGGGACAACTGCGGCCTCATGCCGATCCGGGGGCACAGCGGAGTGCAGGGCGGCGCCGAGATGGGCGCGTATGCCACGGGGCTGCCCGGCGGGCTGCCGATCACGCCGGAGAACGCCCAGAAGTTCTCCGACATGTGGGGATTCGAGGTGCCAACCTCGCCGGGTCTCACCGCGACCGACATGATCGATGCCGCCCACGCCGGCGACCTGGACGCGCTGATCTCCTCAGGCGGCAACTTCCTGGAGGTGCTGCCCGACCCCGGCTACTGCCGTACGGCCCTGGCCCGGCTCCCCCTCCGCGTCCACATCGACATCGTGATGTCGTCGCAGATGCTCGTCCCCTCCGACGAGGGCGACGTCCTGCTGCTGCCCGCGCAGACGCGCTACGAGATGGAAGGCGGGGTCACGGAGACCTCGACCGAGCGGCGCGTGATCTTCTCGCCCGAGATCGAAGGCCCGCGCATCGGGGAGGCCCGGCCCGA
This sequence comes from Sinosporangium album, assembly GCF_900100605.1. GTDB lineage: Bacteria > Actinomycetota > Actinomycetes > Streptosporangiales > Streptosporangiaceae > Sinosporangium > Sinosporangium album. Next base: position 219,259 of record NZ_FNCN01000006.1, read on the forward strand.
GTGGCGGATCTTCACCGAGCTGGCGGCGCGCGTACGGCCCGACCTCGCCGACCGCGTCCGCTACACCGGCACCCCGCAGATCCGCCAGGATATCGAACGGGCGGTGCCGTTCTATGAGGGCATCGCCGGACTGTCCGCCTTCGGGGACAACGTGCAGTACGGCGGGCGCCACCTGTGCCCCGGCGGCCACTTCGGCACCCCCGACGGGCGCGGCCGGTTCTCCGCCGTCGCCCTGCCCTCCCTCGAACGCCCCGACGGCACGTTCATGGTGGCCACGCGGCGGGGTAAACAGTTCAACAGCATGGTCCACGAGCGGCGCGACGGCTTCAACGGCGCCACCAGGGAGGCGGTGCTGATGAGCGCCTACGACGCCGACCGGCTCGGCCTGCCCGACGGCACCCCCGTCGAACTGCGCGGCGCCGCCGGCAGCTTCACCGGCCGCGTGCTGCGTGCCCCGCTCATGCCGGGCAACCTGCAGATCCACTGGCCGGAGGGCAACGTGCTCCTCGACCCCGTCCGCAGGTCCGCCGACGCGCGCATCCCCGACTACAACGCCCTCGTCACCGTCGCGCGAGTCGCCCCATGACCATCCCGCGTGTCCCGCGTGTCCCGCGCCCCGGCCCGTCCACCCGGGCCAGGGTCACCGAGGTGAACCGGGGCCAGATCAAGGAGCGGCGCGACGACCTCGCCACCGAGGAGCCGCTGGAGATCCGCGTCCAGGCCGGCGGCAAACGCCGCACCCTCGCGATCACCATGCGCACCCCCGGCGCCGACTTCGAGCTCGCCGCCGGCTTCCTGTACGGCGAAGGCGTCGCCGGCGAGGACGACATCGCCGCCATCGGCTACTGCACCGACGCCGACGTGCCCGCCGAAGCGCGCTACAACACGGTCACCGTACGGCTGCGCCGGCCCCGCCTCCCCGACCTGCCCGGCCTCGACCGGCACTTCATGACCTCAAGCGCGTGCGGCGTGTGCGGCACCGCCACCATCGACGCCCTCCGCGACCGCCGCCCGCCCCTCGCCCCGGCGAGCGGCCCGCGGGTCTCCCACGAAACCCTGTCCGCCCTCCCCGACCGCCTCCGCGCCGCCCAGAGCGTCTTCGGCAAAACCGGCGGCCTCCACGCCGCCGGGCTGTTCGACGCCCACGGCACGGCTCTCGCCGTACGCGAAGACGTCGGCCGCCACAACGCCGTCGACAAGCTCATCGGCCACGTCCTCCTCACCGGCGGGCTCCCCCTCCACGACCGCATCCTGCTGGTCAGCGGGCGCAGCAGCTACGAGATCCTGCAAAAGGCGCTCAGCGCCGGCATCCCCGTCGTGTGCGCCATCTCCGCCCCCTCCTCCCTCGCCGTCGACCTCGCCAGAGAGTTCGGCGCCACCCTCATCGGCTTCCTCCGCGGCGAAAGGTTCAACATCTACACCGGCGCCACCCGCATCGTTTAACGGGATTCCCCACCGTGGAACCCATGGCTCGCCATCATGGTGAAGCGTGAAAACCCGCCATGTTCAGATCCGCGGTCTGCCTGCTGAGGTATTGGATGTCGTGCGCGACCGGGCTGCTGCCGAAGGCACGAGCTTGGCGGCCTATCTACGTCGGCTGATCGTAGAAGCCGCCTCGCATCCGACCGTCGCCGAGGTGTATGCGAGGGCTGCACGGAGGAAGCCTGCGGGGCTGAGCATGGCCGACATCGCGGATGCGGCGCGGGCGGGTCGTGACGAGTGAGTGCCCACGCCGGTGGCACGACGCGGCATGAGCGTCGCGCCACCTTTACTCGTGAGGGGCGTCAGCCGGTGTTCTGAAGGCCGGCGGCCACGCCGTTGACGGACAGGAGGAGGAGGGTGGAGAGGCGTTCGCGTTCGGCGCCGGTGAGGGTGTCGCCGGAGCGGAGCGCCTTGAGGGCGCGGAGTTGCAGGTGGGACAGCGCGTCGACGTAAGGGTCGCGGAGCTGGACGGCGCGGGACAGGACGCGGCGGTTCTCCAGGAGCCGGCTGTGGCCGGTGACGGTGAGGACGAGCTTGCGCGTGAGGTCGTATTCGGCGAGGACCTGCCGGGCGAAGTCGTCGCGCCCGCCGAGGGCGAGGTAGCGGGAGGCGATGGCCCGGTCGGTCTTGGCCAGGGACATTTCGATGTTGTCCAGCAGGGAGGCGAACAGCGGCCATTCGCGGTAGGCGGCCCGGAGCTCTTCGAGGCCGGAGTCCGACTCCAGGATGGCGGCCAGGCCGCTGCCGAGGCCGTACCAGCCGGGGAGGTTGACCCGCGTCTGCGCCCAGGCGAACACCCACGGGATGGCCCGGAGGTCGTCCAGGGACCGGGGGGCGCCGAGGCCGCGCCGGGCGGGGCGCGAGCCGAGACGCAGGGCGCCGATCTCCTCAAGCGGGCTCACCAGGGCGAACCACTCGGGGAAGCCGGGAGCCTCGGTGAGGGCGCGGTAGGCGCGTTCCGACGCGGCGGCGACCCGCTCGGCGAGGGGGCGGAAGCGTGAGGCGGCGTCAGCCGTACGGGCCTCGACGGCGGGCGTGGAGGCCAGCAGGACGGCGTTGGTGACCTGCTCCATGTGGCGGCGGGCGATCGCGGCGTGGCCGTACCTGGCGAAGATGACCTCGCCCTGCTCGGTGACCTTGAAGCGGCCCGCCACGCTGCCGGGGGCCTGCGCGAGCACCGCGCGGTTGGCCGGGCCGCCGCCGCGGCCGAGCGCGCCGCCGCGGCCGTGGAACAGCCGCAGCCGCACGTCGTGCTCGGCGGCCCACGCCGTGAGCCGCTCCTGCGCTTGGTACAGCGCCAGCGTGGCCGCCGCGGGCCCGAGCTCCTTGGCGGAGTCGGAGTAGCCGAGCATCACTTCGAGCAGGCGGTGGTTGGTCGCGAGCCGCCGCTGCACCGGTTCGAGCTCCAGCATGCCGGACAGTACGGCGGGCGCGTTCGCGAGGTCGGCGCCCGACTCGAACAGCGGAACCACGTCCAGCACCGGGGCGCGCCCGCCGAGGGCGTGGTCGGCAAGCTCGTAGACGGCGGCGACGTCGTCCGACGTCCGCGTGAACGAGACGACGTAACGCGAGCACGCCTTCACGCCGAACCGCTCCTGGATCCAGGCGATCACCCGGATCGTGGCGAGCACCTCCTCGGTGCGCTCCGACAGCGGGCCGCCCGCCCTCACCTCTTCCAGAGCCGCCGCGTGCACCTGCGAATGCTGGCGCACCTCCAGCTCGGCGAGGTGGAAGCCGAACGTCTCGACCTGCCAGATCAGGTGCTGCAGCTCGCCGTACGCCTGGCGGGTCGCGCCGGCCGCCGCCAGCGACTCCTGGCACAGCCGCAGGTCGGCCAGCATCTCGTCCGGCGACCGGTAGGCGAGGTCGAGGTCGCGCCGGCGGGTGGCGACGACGCGGGCCGCGATGTACAGCATCCACTGCCGGTGCGGCTCGGCCGGGGAGCGCGTCCCCAGCTCCGACACCATGTCCGGCACAGCGTCCTCGGCGGCGGCCAGGGCCGCCTTCAGCGCCGGCGAGGGCTCGGCGTGACGGGCACCCAGCGTCAGCGCACGGCCGATCCGGGTCGTCGCGTTCTCCAGCGCGAGCAGGACGTGCTCGGCCTGGATCTGCAGCGCCCGCCGGGTCACCGACGCCGTCACGTTGGGGTTGCCGTCGCGGTCGCCGCCGATCCAGCTTCCGTAGCGGATGAACGGCCGCGCCATCGGGGCCCTCGTGCCCGTCCCCTCGCCGAGCGCGGCGTCCAGGGACCGGTAGACCAGCGGCACCACGCGGAACAGGGTCTCGTCGAACGCGGCCATCGCCGTACGGACCTCGTCCAGCGGGTCGAGCTTCGTCGAACGGACCTGCGACGTGCACCACAGGATGTCGATCTCCTCTAGGAGGCGCCGCTTCGACTCGGCCCTCTCCCCCGAACCGCGCCCGGGCATGGTGTACTCGGCGAGCTGGGCGCTGATCCGCTGGATCGCCGTCACCACCGCCCGCCGGCGCGCCTCCGTCGGGTGGGCCGTCATCACCGGCCGCAGCTCCAGCCCTTCGATCAGTTCGGCGACGCGGGCGTCCCCCAGGTCTTTCTTGACCTCCAGTACGGCTTGCACCAGCGAATCCGGAAGCGGCGTCTCGCCCGTATCCCGCGCCCGCAGGGTGCGGATGCGGAAATGCTCCTCCGCGAGGTTCGCCAAGTGGAAGTAGCACGTGAAAGCCCGCGCAATCAGCACGGCCCGCTCGATCGGCCACGTGTCGACCAGCGCAGCCACCTCGTCGACCGTGACGTCACCTCTGCGCGCCGCGATCACCGCTTTGCGCAGTTTCTCAACGTCTGCCAAGAGATCCGGACCGCCGTGTTCGGCGATCACCTGCCCCAGCAGCCCCCCGAGCAACCGCACGTCAGCACGGAGCTCATCGGGCATCTCGACGACAGCGCTGTGCCGTTCTGCGGAGGAACGTCCTGCCTGATGCGAAGCGATCGCGCTCATGAAGCGAACACTAGCGAGTCCCCCCGCGCTCCTCGCGCCCGCCCCCGCAAATTGGACTAGACCACAGGTTGCACACCCTCTCACCTGCGGTGCTTCACGACGGGCGGGAGACGGCGGCGAGGATTTCGGGCATGCGGGCGAGGCCGAGGGCGGAGGCGAGGCGGCGGCCGGCCCAGGCGGCAGTGAGGCCGTACGGCACGGCGAGGAGGCTCCACCAGGCCGCGCCGAGGAGCGGGGGCAGGGCGATGGGGAGGGCGAGGAGGGCGGTGACGAGGAGTGAGCCGAAGGAGCTGAGGAAGGCGATGCCGCCTTGGCCGGGGGCGGCGCCGCTGAAGGAGTTGAGGCGTTCGGGGGTGGTGTACGGCACGAGCACGGTGGTGACGGAGCCGACGGCGAGGCCGACGCCGAAGACGCCCCAGCCGGTGAGGGCGGCCGACCACGCGAAGGTCCAGTCGCCCGCGAGGAGGGCGCCGGCGATGGCGACGGCGGTGATGAGGGGGACGGCGAGTACGACGAGGGCGAGGTGGCGGCCGGCGAGGTCGGTGCGCAGGTCCCGGGCTGTGCCGTACACGACGGCGTTCATCCACAGGGAGCGCCCGTCGATGCCGAAGGCGTTGGCGGACTGGAGGGCGGTCATGAGGGCGCTGAGGCAGGCGGGGAAGTAGACGAGCCACGCGCCTGCGGCTGCGCCGCCGCCCTGGCCGCTGATGGAGAACAGCAGGACGCCGCTGACGGCGACGGCGGTGATCCAGCCGACACGGCCGCGCGGGTCGCGTCGGGCGTATTTGAGCTCTTTGACGACGACCGCGGTGAACGCGCTTTCGGGGAGGACGCGGGCGGCGAGGCTGCGGGAGCGTACGCCGGCGGCCTGGGTGGAGGTGTCGGGGGTGACGAGGGCGCGTTTGAGCGCGGCGATCCACAGGATGCCGAAGACGGCGACGATGAGGGCGACGGCGGCGAGTTCGGCGAGGGCGACGAGGCCGCCGGCGCCGATGGCGTGCCCGGCCATGCCGGCCGGGGTCCAGCGCAGGACGCCCGCCATGTCGCCGATGAGCCGCGGCACGTCGAGGGCGGAGCCCTGGTTGACGACGAGGTTGGGCAGTTGGCTGAGCAGGACGACGAAGACGACGCTGACGGCGGCGAGGTCGCGGCCTCGGCGGCTGCGCAGCGCGCCGGACAGGGCGGTGGTGACGAGGCGGGAGGTGACGATGCAGAGGGCGAAGAGGAGGACGACGGCGACGATTCCGGTGGTGATCCCGGTGGCGCCGACGGCGATCCCGGTGAGGGCGCCGGAGGTGATGATGAGCGTGACGGGGGGCCACACGCCTGTCACGGAGGCGGTGAACATGCCGGCGGCGAGCCGCCCGGTGGTGAGCGGGAGGAGGGCCACGCGGGAGGGGTCGAGCGTGTCGTCGAGCCCGAACATCATCAGCGGGCCGATGGCCCAGGCCACCCAGAACATGGTGAACGCGATGACCACGAGGTCGACGGCCATGTCGGGGGGCGCGAGCCGTACGAGGCCCATGGTGATGAAGCCGATCACGGCGACGGCGACGGCGGCGAGGACGCTGAAGACGAACCCGATCTGGCGGGCGGTCTCGCCGCGCAGGTTGCCGATGATCAGGCGGAGTTTGAGCTTGAAGAAGAGTGCGGCGACGCCTCCGATGCCGAGGTTCACGCCTGTGCCGAGCCCAGCCACGACAGCCCCTCCTCACCGTTGCCGCTGCCGCTGCCGGAGTTGCTCGCGCCGACGAGGTCGAGGAACGCCTGGTTGAGGGTGCGTCCGGCGCGGATCTGGTCGAGGGGGCCTTGGGCGACGATGTATCCGCCGCTCATGACCGATACCCAGTCGCAGAGGCGTTCGACGAGGTCCATGACGTGGCTGGAGAAGACCACGGTCGATCCGGAGGAGGTGTAGCGGGTGAGCACGTCGACGAGGGTGTTGGCGCTGACGGGGTCGACGCCTTCGAAGGGTTCGTCGAGGAAGAGGACCGCAGGGTTGTGCAGGAGCGCCGCGGCTAAGCCGATCTTCTTGCGCATGCCGGTGGAGTAATCGACGACGAGTTTGTCGGCGGATCCCAGGAGGTCCATGACCGCGAGGAGTTCCTCGGTACGCCGTTCGACCTCCGGTTTGGGCAGGCCGCGCAGTTGGCCGTTGTAGTGCAGCAGTTCGCGGCCCGAGAGCCGTTCGAACAGGCGCAGCCCTTCGGGGAGGACGCCGATTCTGGCCTTGACGGCGACGGGGTCCTGCCACACGTCGAATCCGTCGATGTGGATGCTGCCGCCGTCGGGCCGAAGGAGCCCGGTCGTCATGCTGAGGGTTGTGGTCTTGCCTGCGCCGTTGGGTCCGACCAGGCCGGCGAAGCTCCCTCGGGGGACGACGAGGTCCACACCGGCTACGGCGGTCTGCTGCCCGAATCGCTTGAAGAGGCCCTGTGTGCGCACCGCGTCGGTCATATGCGCCAGTCTGGCAGAGGCGCAGGCCAGTGAGGCTGCTTGGCGGACATATCGACCAGCTGGGCGTGTCTTCGGAGGTGTGGCGTGTCTTCGGAGGGTCTCGCACGGATTCCGGCCCTGCCAGAAGTGCGTCTTCGCAGGATGGCTACCCTTGCGGACGAGCGAAAACGTACTGGTAGCGGTAGAAGCTGTGAGGGAAGCGATGAGTGCCGAGGCTAAGCCTGAGGTTCCCGCGGTGGACATCCACACGACGGCGGGCAAGGTCGCCGACCTTGAGCGACGTCTCCACGAGGCGGCTCACGCCGGTTCCGCCCGGTCGGTGGAGAAGCAGCACGCCAAGGGCAAGATGACGGCGCGCGAACGACTGACCGCCTTCCTCGACCCGGGGAGTTTCGTCGAATTCGATGAGTTCGCCCGGCACCGCTCGACGAGCTTCGGGCTCGACAAGGAGCGGCCGTACGGCGACGGCGTGGTCACCGGATACGGAACGGTGGACGGCCGACCGGTCGCGGTGTTCGCGCAAGATTTCACGGTTTTCGGTGGATCTCTCGGTGAAGTCTTCGGCGAGAAGATCGTCAAAGTCATGGATCATGCGCTCAAGACGGGCTGCCCCGTTATCGGGATCAACGACTCGGGCGGCGCGCGCATCCAGGAAGGCGTGGTCTCGCTCGGGCTCTATGCGGAGATCTTCAAGCGCAATGTCCATGCGTCCGGAGTAATTCCGCAGATTTCCTTGATCATGGGCCCGTGCGCGGGCGGCGCGGTCTATTCGCCGGCGCTTACCGATTTCATCCTGATGGTTCAGGAGAAATCTCACATGTTCATCACCGGTCCGGATGTGATCAAGACGGTTACCGGCGAGGAAGTGACCTTCGAGGAACTCGGCGGCGCGCACACCCACAACTCCCGGTCCGGCGTGGCGCACTATGAGGCGACCGACGAGCAGGACTGCCTGGACTTCGCCCGTGCGCTGCTGTCTCACCTTCCGTCCAACAACATGGACGAGGCCCCGGTTTACCCGCTCGACCCGATTCTTGAGATCACCGACGAGGACGCCGAGCTGGACAGCGTGATCCCCGACTCGGCCAACCAGCCCTACGACATGCAGGCCGTCCTCGGCCGAGTGCTGGACGACGGCGAGTTCCTGGAGGTCCACGCGGGATTCGCCCCCAACATCCTGGTCGGCTTCGGCCGCGTCGAGGGCCGTTCGGTGGGCATCGTGGCCAACCAGCCGATGAGTTTCGCCGGCACCCTCGACATCGCCGCCTCGGAGAAGGCCGCCCGCTTCGTGCGCACCTGCGATGCCTTCAACATCCCGGTCCTGACCTTTGTGGACGTGCCCGGTTTCCTCCCCGGCACCGACCAGGAGTGGAACGGCATCATCCGGCGCGGCGCCAAGCTTCTGTACGCCTACGCCGAGGCCACCGTGCCCCTGGTCACGGTGATCACCCGCAAGGCGTACGGCGGAGCCTACGACGTCATGGGTTCCAAGCACCTCGGCGCCGACATCAACCTGGCCTGGCCGACGGCGCAGATCGCGGTCATGGGGGCGCAGGGGGCCGTCAACATCCTCTACCGGCGCGAACTCGCCGAAGCGGCGGACCCGGACGCCGAGCGCGCCCGCCTCATCACGGAATATGAGGACACGCTGGCGAACCCGTACCTCGCCGCCGAGCGGGGCTACGTCGACGCGGTGATCCGTCCCGCGAGCACCCGGGTGCAGATCATCCGGGCGCTGCGAGCCCTCCGCAACAAGCGGGCGACCCTGCCGCCGAAGAAGCACGGCAACATCCCGCTGTAAGGCAAAGCGCTGCAAGCGAGCTGTAAGCAAATCCGGATCCTTCCTGACGATCCTCGCATATCAGGAAGGCTTGTTTACCCGTGGATCTGCGAAAAGAGGCCCTATGGAAGCACCGTACCTGCGTATCGTTCGCGGTGACGCCACTGCCGAAGAGGTCGCGGCCCTCGTCGCGGCCCTGACGGCCAGGGGCGTCGTCTCCAAGGTACAAGTTACACAAAGCCTGGAATCGTGGAGGAATCCGGCTGATCTCATGAGAAAGCCGCTTACCCATGGCCCTGGCGCATGGAGGAGAGCTTCCCAGCCTATTTACAGGTGATGGATCTCCCGAATGGGGTGTCAACTTCCTTGAGACTTGGGACTATCTAGAAAAGTAGGCGTATATAGTCAGCCGACACCTGGAAGCCACCCCGACTCAGCCCCGCGGCATGGAGGACCACATGGCCACCCCGGACCTCGCGCCGCACACTGTTGCGGCCAAATACGCGGTGCTCGTGGATGTCGGCTACCTCTACGCGGCGGCCGGCGAGGTGCTTCTCGGCGCCAAGGAGCGCAAGGAATACCGGGTCGCCGCGGACGAGTTGATCCAAGCTTTGCAAAAGCATGCTGATGATCGCATTCACGGGGAGTTGCTGCGAATCTACTGGTATGACGCGGCCCGAGATCGGGTCCCGACCGTCGACCAGCGGGTCATCGCGCAACTCCCCTGGGTGAAGGTACGGCTCGGCAACCTCAACGCGCGGGGACAGCAGAAGGGCGTCGACGCGCAGATCCGCAGCGACCTCGAAGCCCTGGCCCGCCACCACGCGGTCAGCGACACGATCCTGCTCGCCGGTGACGAGGACATGGTCCCCGCCGTCGAAGCCGCCCAGGCGTACGGCGTGCGCGTCCACCTCTGGGGCGTGGAGCCGCCCTACGGCACCAACCAGGCCGAACGCCTCGTCTGGGAGGCCGACACCGTCGAAGTGATCAGCGCGGACTTCCTGCGCCCCTTCTTCGGCCGCGCCCCCCAGGCGGTTCCCCCCGTCGCCGCCCCGGCGACGCCCTCCCCCGCCCAGGTGTTCGCCGGCCGCACCCCCGCCAGGCCCGCCGCCAAGCAGGTCGGCCAGGTCGCCAAGCTCGGCCCGAACCGCCAGCGCGTGGAAGAGGTCGGCGAGCACGTCGCGCAGAAGTGGATCCTCACCCGAGGCCGCGACAACATCCGCGACCTGCTTCCCGGCCCCATCCTGCCGACCGTCATCGACACCGAGCTCCTCATCGAGGCGGAGAAGGAGCTCGGTCACTCTCTGCGCCCCTACCCGGAGGCCCGCGTGTGGCTCAGAGACGGCTTCTGGGCCAGGGTTTACCGCGAGTTCGACTTGGGTGTCGGGGTCTCGTCGAAGTAGGCCCACAGAGGCTCTCAGCCGCTTCGGTACCCGCCGGGTCCAAGGCCGCCGCGAGCCCCCACGCACATGTCCGAAACCCGCCGGTCCCGCGGGGTGAAGTGCGGATAACGTCGAATCGTGGCTGCTACCGAGCTCGACTTCGACTCCTGCTACCGCGCGGTCAGCGCCCGTGATCCGCGCTTCGACGGCCGCTTCTACACCGCCGTGACCACGACGCGCATCTACTGCCGACCGATCTGCCCCGCCCGCACGCCGAGCGCCCGCAACGTGCGCTTCTACCGGCACGCGGCCACCGCCGAGGCCGCGGGCTTCCGCCCCTGCAAACGGTGCCGCCCCGAACTCAGCCCCGGCGACCCCGGCTGGAACCACCGCGGCGACACCGTCGGCCGGGCACTCCGCCTCATCGACGAAGGCGTCGCCGACGACCACGGCGTCGCGGGGCTCGCCGGGCGCCTCCACATCACCGAACGCCACCTGCACCGCCTGTTCGTCGGCGAACTCGGCGTCGGGCCGCTCGCGGTGGCCCGGACCAAGCGGATGCTGCTCGCCAAGCAGCTCCTCACCGAGACCGCCCTGCCGATCGGCGACGTGGCCTTCGCCTCGGGATTCGGCAGCCTGCGGCAGTTCAACGCGACCATGAAAGAGGTGTACGGCTTCCCGCCCGGCGAACTGCGGCGCGCCGCCCGGGCCGCCGACCCGCAGGCGCGCGCGGAAGGCTCCGCTGTACTGTCGGTGCGGTTGCACCACCGCACGCCGTACGAGGCGGGGGCGCTGCTGGCCTTCCTCGCGGCCCGTGCCGTACCGGGGCTGGAGCGGGTGACGGAGACGGCGTATAGCAGGGTGATCCCCGGCGGTGTGATCACGTTGACTCCGCAGCCCGGGTTCGTACGGCTCGACGCCGCCCTGCACGACGCCCAGCACCTCGCCCGCATCGTGGCACGTTCCCGGCGCCTGCTCGACCTCGACGCCGACCCGCAGTCGATCGCCGCCGTCCTCGGCGCGACCGCCGTCGCCCCCCTCCTCGAGGCCCGCCCCGGGCTGCGAGTGCCCGGGGCGTACGACACGTTCGAGCTCGCCGTACGCGGCGTCGTCGGACAGCAGATCTCCGTCGCCGGAGCCCGCACCATGCTCGGCCGCCTCATCACCCACCCCGGCTTGGGCACCCGCGTGGCAGGCAGCCCCGACCCCGCCCTCACCCACGTGTTCCCCACCCCGGAACGCCTCGCCGAGACAGACCTGACCGGCCTCGGCTTCACCACCCGCAGAGCCCAAACCCTGCGTGTCCTCGCCGAACACATCGCGACGGGCCGCATCGACCTCGACGGCGGCCAAGAACCCGCCGAAGCCCGGGCCCGCCTCATGGAAGTGCCCGGGATCGGCCCCTGGACCGCCGGCTACATCGCCCTGCGCGCCATGTCCGACCCCGACGCATGGCCCGACGGAGACCTCGGCCTCCGCCGCGCCATGCGCCGCCTGTCCATCACCGACGACGACATCGAGCGGACCCGCCCCTGGCGGGCATACGCCGCTCTCCACCTGTGGAGTTCACCATGAGCCCGAAAGTGCAGGCACAGGTCGTGCCGACCCCTCCCGGACCTCTCTCGCTCCTCACCTACGGCGACGACCTCGTCGCCGCCGGCTTCACCGCCGACCCCCAGGAAATGTTCGTACGGCTCCCGCTCACCCTCCAAGCGCACGGCCTCGCGGTCGTCGACGACATCGGCCCGGCGGCGCAAGCCGTACGCGACTACCTGAAGGGCGACCTCGACGCACTCGACGCCATCCCCGTCAGCCAGCCCGGCACCGAGACCCGCCAGCGCCTCCTGGCCGCCCTTCGCGCCGTCCCCGCCGGCACCACCGTCAGCTACGCCGACCTCGCCGAACACGCCGGCCTCCCCCGCACCGCCGCCCGCGCCGCCGGCTCGGCCTGCGCCCAAAACCTCATCGCGCCGTTCGTCCCCTGCCACCGCATCCTCCCCCAGTCCGGTGGCTTCGGCGGCTACTACTACGGCACCCCCGTCAAACAGTGGCTCCTCACCCACGAAGGCGCATAAGCCCACGGGTGCGCTCCCAGGCTCTCACCCGCCTCCGCCGTCAGCGTTTCGACCTCGCAGGTCGTTCGGAGGCCGGGCCTGACCGGCAGGGTCGCGGTCACCCTCCGGCGGTAGCCCGTGGTGGAGGCTACCGCCGTACCGCTCGGGCAGCCGGTGTGGCCGGGGCCGAAGGTCCGCCTTGAGCGGCGGGTCCGTTGGCGTATCGACGGGGGATCGCCTCCAGCACGCGTCGCGGTCGCGGCCCTGCCGGGACACCGCTGCCTTCTCCCGCGGTGCCACTGCCGGCGACCCGCCGGCCGATACTTCTCGCGCAGTCGAGCAGGCCCTCGTCTTGGAGCATGGCAAGGGCCTTGCGGATGGTGGAGCGGTTGCAGCGGTGGAGGCGGGCGAGGTCGAGTTCACCGGGGAGGAGCGCTCCAGCCGGATAGCGGCCTGTGGTGATCTTTCGGCGTATGTCGGCGGCGATGATCTCGTAGCGGTGGTCGCGGACCGGTTGGGCCAGGTCGCGTGGGCGCAGCCTCCAACCTTTGCGGGGTATGGGGGCCACGATGCCGAGTGCGGCGAGTGCCTGCAAGGCTTGCCGTACGGTGAGCCGTGAGCAGCCGAACCTGTCGGCGAGGGCGTGCTCGGAGGGCAGGAGCGAGCCGGGCGGGTAGGCCGCATGGGCGATGCGGTGCAGGATCGCGTGTGCGACTCGCACATGGAGAGCCCGGCCCTGGATCCGGCCAAGAGCGTCGTCCAGGCTCATGTTCAGCAAGTACTCCCCCGGCAGTCGGCGGCCGATACCGAAAGCGGATAGGGAGACATTCCGGTCGGGCATGGTTTCTCCTCGTTCTGAATGGCGTGCGATGTGCGGAGGCCGGGCTGGTGCGGTACGCCAGGCTCCTCACCGAACCGCGCGAAGGGCTTGGCGGGTCCGTCCCGCCGTTGGATCACTCGTTGGTCCATCTCAAGCCGCCTGATCGGGGTCGCGGCAGGGGATACTTTTGGATACGGCAGATATCCCCCGTGTCCATTCGCGAGATGAGTCAGCATGAGCGATATTCCTGCGTGGGCCGTCCGATTGCGCATGAAGCGTCTGGAGAGCACGTTATCCCTGGCTGGGATGGCCACTCGGATTCGAGAAGTCGCCGAAGGCCGACAGCGAGCTCATTTGCCAACACATGAGTCCCTCGTCCGCATGATCCGCTCCTGGGAGGCCGGAAAGCATCGGCCGAGCGAGCCGTATCCTCAGCTGTACGCGCGGGTCTTCCAGACAACCGAGCACGACCTGTTTCACGAGAATGACGCATTTCAGGTGGAAATCGAGGCAGCAGGCGATGACGAACTAGAGGCCATGGAGCTCGCACGGCGTGTTGCCGCAAGCGATATGGGCGAAGAGACGCTTGAACGGCTTGAAATGGCCGTTGATGACCTCGCGGTCGCCTATCCCAGAACACCCCCCGCGGAGTTGCTCCAGCGGGTGCGGCGACACATTTCCTATGTCTCGACGTTCGTCAACGCCAGAATGACCCTTGCGGAGCATCGGCGGATCATCGTGGCCGGCGGCTGGCTGTCCCTGCTCGCTGCGACGTGCCATATCGATCTCCGCCAATTCCCCTCGGGTGCCGCACGTCTCCGCACTGCAATGCAACTCGCGAAACATGCTGAGCATGCCGAGATAGCAGGCTGGTGCCTTGAAACCGAGGCTTGGCAAGCCCTTACGTCCGGTGACCATCGGCAGGCGCTAGCCCTTGCTCAAAGCGCGCAGAGGGTGGCCCCGAAGGGAAGCTCCGCCTATATCCAGGCGACCGCGCAGGAAGGTCGTGCATGGGCACGCCTCGGTGCGGGTCCTGAGACCCGCGATGCCCTTGGCAGGGTTTCCCGGCTCGTAGAGCCCCTCCCCATACCCGACCGTCCCGAGCACCACTACCGGTACGACCCGGCCAAGAGCGACGCCTACACAGCGACCACACTGTCGTGGATCGGGGATCCGGCGGCCGAACGGTACGCGCGGGGCGTGCTCGCTCGTCTGGAGTCAACGACGGACGGCCCGCCCCGCCCCAGGAGGGCGGCCTCCGCACGGCTCGACTTGGCGCTCGCCCTCCTGGCCGCCGATCTGCCCGACGAAGCCGCAGATACCGCTCTGGTCGCCATTACCAGCGGATTGCTGGCACCCTCCAGTTACTGGCGCGCGGCCGAGGTCGTCAGCGCTCTGGAAGCACGCCGCTTGTCTGAGACCGCCGAGCTGCGCGAGGCGTACTGGGAACTGTGTAGGTCTTAAGTGTGAGCCTTGGTCCGGCCCAGATCGCAGATGCCCTCGGCCATCGGCTTCGACGGACGCACGGGAAGGACGGCTACCTGATCCGGGCCCAGCAGGACCACATAGACGTCGCCGGACGGGCGGCAGCCCACCGAGCCGCGGTCGGCTCGACCCGGATCGATAATTTCCTTTGAAATGCGTCTACAAACGCCGCCATCGACAAACTAAGCCAATTCCTCGCAGGGGCGACGAGCGCTCTCGGCTTTGCATCGACCGAGGGCTTGACAACGTCACTTCGATCCCTTATGGGACGATGAGGACCGGAAAGGCGATCATGCAGACTGCTTCTCGAAGAGTGACCACGCATTGGCTGTTCATCCCTTGGAGACACAGGAAGCCGGAGAAAGAACTTTAGAGGACTCTCGGGTGCTGCGTCGCCAAGCAGCAGGCAGGCACCGTTCCCGATTCCACAACTTCAGAGACCGGACTAAGGCTACCCTCTTCCGCCAAGCCGAAGTCCCAATCATCCCAGCTCAGAGCACTTCTCTCAGGCAAGCAATCAAGCAGGACCAATTCGCCACAAAAGCCGTAGATAAGTACTTATACTTCGCCTTATGGATCGCAGTGGCGCCAGCAAGGCTCAGCCCTCTTCGGACGACCCCCCATCCCGCGAGCCCAGCCTTCACCAACTGCGGCTATTTTTAGTGCTGGCCGAAGAACTCCATTTCGGTCGCGCCGCCCAACGTCTGTTCCTGACGCAGCCAGCACTGAGCCAACAAATCCGGGCATTAGAGGACCGACTGCGTGTCAACCTGGTGCAGCGCTCCTCCCGTCGCGTGGATCTCACCGCTGCCGGCCGGGCTCTGGTACCCGAAGCGCGTGGCGTCGTGGCGGCTATGGACCGCTTTCGAACTATCGCCGCCACCCACGCGCGGCAAGTGCGAGGCCATTTGAGGATCGGAGCCATCGGCGGTGAGGCATTCATGCCATACGCGATCGCCATCCTCGCCGAACTCTCAGCCCGGCACCCTGCCATCACCGTGGAGATCCGCTCCATGAATTTCGTCGAGCAAACTTATGTCCTGCACCGCAGAGAGGTCGACGCTGCGTTCCTCCGGCCCCCTCTGCCGCCCGGGGTGCGGAGCCTGCACCTGGCGACAGGGCCCCGCGTCGCCTGTCTACCCGCCGACGACCCGCTGGTGGCTCGGGCACCGCTGACCTTGGCCCAGTTGTCCGACCACGTGGTGGTCGATGTCCCGATCCCGGAACTTCGGGAATGGTGGGACTACTGGACGGTCAACCCCCGCCCCGACGGCAGGCCCGTACGCTATGGACCCATGGCCGGGGACATGGATGCGCTGCTGTCAGCCGTCGCCCGTGGCCAGGCCATCGCCTTCCTGCCCGCCGAGGCTCGCTACGACTACACCCGCCGTGGCGTCTCGTACGTCGATGTCACGGATCTACCCCTCTCCACGTCGGCCTTGGCCTGGCTTACCGACCATGACCACCCCCCTGTCACCGCTCTGATTCAAGCGGCGCGCGCCGTGCTGCAGCGCAACTGAAAAGTAGGCATTCAGCAGCTCTGTGACGCTGCGTGAGCCTGGCTGGTCAGGCGAGTTTGCCGATGGGGGGCGTTCAGAGGTTGCCGCCGTGGCGCTTGTGCTTGCCCGACCATCAAAGGTCGTAGCCGCCAGGGCCGGGAGCGGAACACCGATCGGTCTCGATCAATGCGCCGTCCAGATTGACGTGCGCCAAGCCCTTCGCCTTGGCCGCCTCCAGCGCCCGTTCCAGCGCTGTACCCCCGTGCTATTACCTGCATCCATAACTAATCGTCTACCTATCCGGCCATCTTACTTATAGCCGGGATTCTTGCACCTTTCGTTAGGGCGTGGGACTGTTCCGGCAGGGCACCCGGTGGCGATTTCATTGGTGCGATCAAGGCGCGAAAGGAGGAGTTCGCTCAAGAAATCGCCACCTTCATAATCGCGGATCCCGCAGCACTCCCAACGGTCTTTTCGCCGTATCCGCCTAAGCAAATACCAGAGAAATCGTTTTCCTCAGGGCCGTATCACGCGGCTACGAGGTCGAGTACACCATCTAGAACGAGGAGATTCGTATGCGGAAAGTGGTGAGCAGGGCCTTGCTCGCAGCGGCCCTGCTGGTAACGGCACTCGTTGCGGTGCCCGCACCCGCATTTGCAGGCGGCTGGGGAGCCACCGTCACGGAGTACAACGCCGACGGCCGGGCCGAGAGATTCTGGGTCGGCAGTGACGGCGCCGTTTGGCATGCCTGGGCGTCGACCCCCGGCGGACCGATCAACAGCGGAAACTACAGCCTGGGCGGCCACGTCACCTCCGGCGTCGGAGTCACCCGCAACCAGGACGGCCGCCTCGAGATCTTCGGCCGCGCGGACGGTGGGGACCTGAACCACAAGTGGCAACTCTCACCAGGCGGTAGCTGGAGCGGCTGGGCCTCGCTCGGCGGCCAGCTGCGGCCCCGCACTGGCGTGTACGCGGACTACTTTTCCAGGAACGGCGGCACCATCCGGGTGAAGGTGACCGGCGTCGATGGTCGAACCCGCTACAAGTGGCAGCTCGCACCGAACTGCTGTTGGGGTGACTGGGTGTAAGCCCGGCGCGGCTGGTAGTGGACGCCACGTGTAGGACTCTGCCGTCCTGGTCAGCCTCGGCCAGGACGACCAGGTTCGGCCGGCGAGCAAACAACGAACGACCAGCGTGATCAACATGCAGTGAGGAAAACTGTCGAGACGGTCAACGAGTAACAAAACCCCAGGCCAGCAGCACTGGCCTGGGGTTTCTCTCAGGTGCGCCGTCAGGGACTCGAACCCCGGCCCCGCTGACGCTTGCTGATCGTTCAAAATGAGGCCTGGAGCCGAGGTACGCCACGCGCACCCACGCCCGCACGGACGCGCCGGTCGAACCGCGTGCGGGCAAGCTGCCGGTGGTGCTTTTCGGTTCAGGGGACGGCGGGCCGCGCACGCTGGGCACCACCCTGGTCGAAGATCTCGCCTCGCGCGGCTACCTGGTCGTCACCATCGACCACACCTACGAAGCCGACCAGGTGGAGTTTCCCGGCGGACGCCTGGTGCGCGCCCTGCCGCTGCCCGCGAAGCTGACGCCGAAAGTCATCGCCAAGCTGCTGGCCAAGCACGCGCGGGCGCGCATGGCGGACATGCGCTACGTCCTGGACCAGGTCACCGCCCTGGCCCACGGCCGCCCGATCAGCGGCAAACTGCCCGAGGGGATGCTCGGCGCGCCCGACGCCTCGCGAGTGGGGGCGCTGGGACAGTCGCTGGGCGGGTCGGTCGCCGCGCAACTGACCCGCGACGACACCCGCGTGGACGCGGGCGTCAACCTTGACGGCGCCTATGTCGGCCCGATCGCCGTACGCGGTGTGACCAGGCCGTTCCTGCAACTGGCGGCCGAGACCCACACGCGTGAGAGTGAGCCGAGCTGGAAGTCGTTCTGGCGGGCCTCGACCGGATGGAAGCGGGAGCTTCGCTTCAAAGGCGCGGCCCACGGCTCGTTCACCGACCTGCAGCCGCTGCTGCCGCAGATCGCGGCCAAGCTCCCCAACGTGCCGCTCGCGGACTACGTGGGCACGATCGATCCCGGCCGTTCGGTGGCGGCCCAGCGCGCGTACGTCGGCGCCTTCTTCGACCTACACCTGCGAGGCAAGCCGACCCACCTGTTCGAGAGCCCCGACACCCGCTTCCCCGAGGTTGCCCTCATCCCCTGACCCCGCGGGGTCCACGGCTCCGCTCGTAGTAGGTGTTGGTGAGGTAGAGCCCCGGCAGAGCTCGCGTCCCGGGCCCGAACATTCGGACATTAGGGGTAAAACCTACGTGCCATGTGGCACAAATTCCCCCCTTTACACACCATAGTCGTCATGATTTACTGCTCTTGACATTGGCTAGAATCGGAATTCTGCGGCATCGCCATACCTTATTAAGGATGTGGGGTATTGAGGCTTAAGAAGTTACTCCATCTGGCTGTTGTTTCCGCCGGCATCGCGGCAACAACTCTCGTCTCCGCCACACCGGCACAAGCGGCCACCTGCGCCAGTGGCCACTGGTGCCTCTGGACTGACCGCTGGTTCACGGGAACGAAATATCAGGGATACGGAAGCCAAAATCCTCTGCCGGAGCCGATCAACGACGACACCTTTTCGGTCATCAATAATTCTTCTAAAGCAATCCGCATCTATCGTTCAGCAGGATTCTCGGGCTCATACACGTGCGTCCAGCCGGGCGACAGCATCGACGACCTTACTGTCTTCTCAGTAGGACGGTTCGGGTCATCTGTTAAACGGGGCAGCCCGGATAGGTGCGGCTGGAGCATGTCTGACAAATGATCACGCCGTTTGCGCTTGAATGATCTTTCATGGTGAGACGTTGGCGAGCTGACCGACAGCGCCTGGCGGCGGATTGAGCCGCTCCTGCCCGCCGCGGACGGCCGAGGTCGCCCGCAGCGGGACCACCGCCAGGTCATCGACGGCATCCTGTGGCGCCTGCTCACCGGAGTTCCCTGGTCATTCCCGGGCGCCGGGACCATATCGCCAACCGCTGGCGCAGGGCCTGCGCAAGGGTAGCCGTGAAGGCCGCCCCTATGCTTTCGACGCCGAGGTCTAGAGGCAGCGCAAGCTGGTCGAACGCTGCTTCGCCAAGCTCAAGCAGTGGCGGGCGATCGCGACACCGTTGGACAAACTCGCCGACCGCTATCTCGCGGGTTTCGTCGTCGCCTCGCTAAGGCTCTGGCTCCGTCAAGCCGAAATGCCAGCCAGGCCCCAGCTAGACTAGCTGAACTTCGGACTGAGGAGCGAAGCCAACGCTTTCAGGACCATTGCTGCATGTAATGCGCATTATGGCCAATCTATTCTTTCGCCTTGACCTGAGAGCTTTACCGGGATACCTTTGAGGCCATTTGATGACCTCACGGAGGGTCTCCATGCAGCTCGAAATCCTCTGCAAAGACCAGAACTCAGGCGGCAACGGCTGCCCGACCATCTATCTCGCCGAGGATGGCCAGATAGTGATTCAAGGGCCTGCGGTCGATCAGGAAACCTTCTCTAACCTCGTCAACGTTCTGCCGGGTGAGATCGCTCTACAGATCGCCCCGGAGGTGCTGCTGGGTGCTGTTGAGAGGCTCCGCGCCAAGAACAAGGCCGCCTGAATGGGGCGAGTGTTCCGCTCCCTCGATGACCCGGAGTTCAATCGCTTTTTTTCGGAGTTCCGCTTCACGGCTTATCGCCTGGAGTCGCTACAGCGCTACGACGTCTCCTACGAGAAGGCGGAGTTCGATCTCTTCCTGGCGGGGCGGCAGCGAGGTGAGTTCCCCGGGATCGCACAGTGGATCAGCGAAACCGTCAAGCCCGCTCGGGGTGCCGGCAAGCTCCTGCATCGAGTCCATGTGGTGGAGGAACCCCTTTCCGATTACGTGCGGTTCGAGTGCGCCTGGGCATACACGCACACCGTGCCGGCCGGCGAAGACGTGCGGCTTATCCCCGTCTCGTCCGGGAGTTGGCCCGAGGGGCTTCCTCACTACGACTACTGGCTGTTCGACTCCTCCATCCTCATCACCATGCACTACCAAGAGGATGGCTTGTTCGAAGCAGCGGAGATCGTGAAGGACCCGGAAAAGATTGTGGAGGCCAACTACTGGAGAGATATGGCGGTGAGCCAGTCGATCCCATTTGCCGACTTTTACGAGAAGCGCAACGGCATATTCTAAAGCGGCGAACCGACAAGAATACAGAACTCGGACAACGAATTCGCGGGCGACGCCGATGCCGTCGAACAGCACCGGCTGGATTCCCTCGCCTCCAGCGAAGACGAACTCAGTGACGTGCGCGCCGCGTTCTCTTGGTCGTATCGCGGGTTTTCAACCGAGGTGCAGCACGCCTTCCGGCTCCTCGGCCTCCACCCCGGCCGGGAGTTCGGCTTGACGGCGACCATGGCGCTGGTGGATTCCACTGATCAGCGCGCCGCGCAGCGGCTCCTGGACATGCTGGCTGCGGCGCATCTCCTGCAGAGGGTGTCGCCAAGTCGCTACCGCTTGCACGACCTTCTCAGGGCGCATGCCAAGGAACGGCTTCGAGAAGAGACCAGTGCAAAGGACCAGGCCCTGGCTGTTCGTCGAGTCCTGAGCTGGTATCTCCTGACCGCCGATGCGGGTCGTAGAGTGATCCTTCCTTACTCGCACGAGGTCCCCCTTGTTCCGCGGGAACAGCTTGTGATTCCGGCATTCGCCGACGCCGAAGCAGCCATGAGCTGGTTCAAAGCAGAGCCGCGAACCCATCGTGGAAACCCCCGCCCACGCCCTCGCCACTTTTCAGGCGTGCGATCTGGATGCCGCGTGCATCGGGGACTATCTTGTCGAACGGATCTGAGCTGCCACACTGGATGGCATGATGACCACGCCGCTGCGTGCAGCCGCCCGCGTTATCGCCCTGGACGACGACGAGCGTGTGCTGCTGCTGCGCTATGAGGAGAACGGTGGTTTCTGGGCCACACCCGGCGGCTCCCTCGACAGCGGAGAGGACCACATCACCGCTCTTCTCCGCGAGCTTCGCGAGGAGCTCGGTGTCGAGGAGGGCGAAGTCCACCTAGGTGGGCAGATCGCCGAACGCAGCACCGAGCACGAGGTCGGCGGCCAAGATGTCCGCCAAGTCGAGCGGTACTACCTCGCACGTTTCGCGGCTGACGACATCGACCCCGACCGCGCCACCCAGCCCGACGACATCCAGGCCCGCCGCTGGTGGACTCTTGCTGAACTGCGCTCGACGAGCGAGACCATCTACCCACTCGGCCTCAGCGATCTCGTCGCTGAGATCCTGACCGCAGGTGCGCCCCAGCGACCCGTTCTCTTGCAGTGACCCCGCTTTGAGCCCTGACCTGCCCCCACCCCGCCAATCGGCGCGAGCGCCCTCGGGGCGGAGCTGAATGAGCGGATCGCTCTCTTCTCAGCGCATCCCGCTGTCGCTCCATCATTGCCGACCGTTTCTGAGTGACTCAGGGGAAGGGGGAGGTATGGCTGTTCAGGTGGCGGTGTGTGGGCCTCGGGAATGCACGGAGGAGGACCGGGGGAATGCGCGTGAGTTGGGGAGGTTGCTGGCCGAGCGGGGGGCGGTGGTGATTTGCGGGGGTTATTCGGGGGTTATGGCCGCGGTCGCGGCGGGGGCGCGGGAGGCGGGGGGCACGGTGGTGGGAGTTCTTTCCCGGGACACCAAGGAGGGCGCGAATCCCGATCTGACGGTGGCGATTCCGACGGGGGTTGGGGAGGCTCGCAACAATATCATCGTGAATTCCGGTGACGCCGTGATCGTGGTGGGCGGTTCGTGGGGCACGCTGTCGGAGCTGGCCCTCGCCATGCGTAGGGGGCGTGTGCCGGTGGTCCAGCTCGGTGGGTGGCGGATCCTCGACGAGCGTGGCCGACCGGTCCCCGGCATCCGCCACGCCGCATCCCCCGAGGAGGCTCTGGAGCTGACCGGTTTGTGGGCTTAGGAGCGGCTGCGGACGGTGGTTTGGACTTCGCCGACGGGGATGTCGCGGGTGGCGCTCATGGAGACGGGGGCGTAGGTGCCGGCGACGCCGTTGGCGGTGATGGTCCAGGTGGCGGTGACGGTCATGGTGTAGACGTCGCGGGGCTGGTCGAGGGAGGCGCGTTTGTAGCGGACGCCGCAGCGGAGTGCGGCGCCGCGGGTGTAGCGCTGGCCGGTTCGGCCGCAGTTGTTGGCGACGGTGGCGCGGGCGCCGGAGGTGCCGGATTTGATGGCGATGCGGCTGAGGGTGGCGGTGACGGTGGCGGTCATGCCGGCGAGGGAGGCGGTGGAGGACCGGGTGGTGGTTCCGGTGCCGTCGAGCCAGACGAAGGTGTCGAGGTTGACGTAGCTTTCGGCGTCGGGGTTGATGCGGATGGCGGGTTTGGGCACGGTGAGGGCGGCGCGGGCGATGTCGGTGAGTTCTGCGAGGGTGATGCCGGCCGGCGGGGTTTCGCCTTCGGGCACCCAGAGGAACGGCTGGAGCCCGCTCCAGCAGGCGTTGCCGTTGGGGTCGTTGGCGTTGTAGGCGGGGGCCCACCATCGGCCTCGTTCGCCGACTTTGTCCTTGAACTGCTTGAGGAACTTGTCGTGTTTCTTGGAGTCGGCTCCGGGGGTGAAGCGCATCCACTGGTCGCGGACGCCCTGCTGGGCGTCCAGCATTTCCTGGGCCGAGCGGGCGGGTTCGTACCAGCAGGGGCTCTTAAGGCGATATCCGGTGCTCTTTCCACCGCCCCCGCCGCCGTTCACCACGATGGTGGAGTTGCGCAGGTTGACGCCTGCCTGGTCGCCTTTCTGCCAGGTCTCGCCTGAGGGCCCTCCCCCGTCGCCGGGGTTGGTGGACGCCTGGGCGGCGGCGGGCGCGGCCATGCCCGCCATGCCGCCGCCCATGCCGCCGCCCATGCCGCTGACGAGCAAGGAACCCCCGACAAGCAACGAAAGCAGCCTCGTCACTGCAAGCACTCCTTCGCGGGATCTTGAGGTTGTTGGGCGTGTTGCAGGGAGATCACCCGCCACACGCCGTCGTCGCCGCGCCGTACGCCTGCCATCTGGGCGTAGATGCCGTCGGGTGACCTGGTCCAGGCGGGCTGGTCGGGTAGTGCCTTCCGGGTGCGTGCGTCGATGAGTTCGGCGCCCGATTCGTCGACGCAGGCGCTCACTTCGGCTCCGGCGCCGACGACGGCTTTGACGGCCGGACGGTAGATGCGTATGTGGCCTTGGAGGGAGTGCCCGTCGCGGCGGAAGGTGTCGACCCAGGCGAGGGCGTGGCGGGAGGCGTCGTCCTGGACGAGGGTGCGGTAGTCGGTCGTGGTGTCGCCGGCCACGGCCCGGCGGACGCCGACGATGTAGTCGGTCAGCGCTTTCAGCATCGCCGTACGGCCGGCGCTTTCGCGTGCCGGCCACTCGATGGTGACGGTCAGCCCCGGCCCCACGGTGACGGTGTCGACGCGCCCCCCGCCGGAGGCGGACGAGCCGACCGAGCCCGACGGGGAGCCGGAGGGCGCCGCAGTACCTGCCGCAGTCCGTGGCGGCGTGTCGGCGGGCGTGTCGGCGAGGGCGCCGCCCGGGGTGAAGGGGCGTGGCTCGGCGCATGCCGTACAGGTGGCCAGTACGGCCGCGAGCGCGATCAGGCTGCGCATGGCGGTCACGCTAGGCCGCCCCGGGGCACGGCGGCCAGGGGGCGACCAGGGGTTCGCGTGGTTCGCTATGGCACGCACCGGTCGTCATCCCGCGTCCTCCCGCGCGGGGGGAGCCGCCGAGGTGGAGGGGAACGGGGTGACGCGCCAGGACGGCAGGAGCTCGTCGATGAGCGATTCGGTCTCGGGTGACATGCCGCCGCCGTACGGGTGGGAGGCGGCGCGCCGGTGGAGGGCGTCGGCGACGGCCCGGAGGCGGGCGGCGTCGCCGGTGGCGTAGGTGCCGCGCAGCAGGTCGCGCCAGAGGGCCTCGTCGTCGGCGGCGAGCAGCAGTCCGGCGCGGACGGCCGCGACGGCGGCGACGGGCTGGTCGGCGGCGAGCCGTATCTCGAAGAGCCGGTGGGCGGCGTCGGCGACCTCGGCGATGACGTTGTATTCGAGGTCGTCGGAGGCGAGCCATGCGTAGCGGTCCTTGGGCCGCGAGGCCATGAGGGGGCCGCGGACGAGGCTGAGGGCGCGTTCGAGCAGGTTGGTCCGGGCGGGGGCGTCGCTGTGGGAGCGGCGGACGAGCTCTTGGAAGAGCGACCAGTCGGTGCGCACCTCGGGCCCCAGTTTGAGCCGCCCGGACTCGTCGGTGGACAGGTGGGGCCGTCCGCGGCCGTCGGCGCTGAGCCAGTCGGCGACCCTGGCGATGGCGGAGTCGCGCACGTCGGCGTGGACGCCGCGGGGCCACAGGACGCCGCCGAGGACGACGGGGTGTACGCCGCCGGGGTGGGTGGACAGGTAGACGACGAGTTCCTGGGCGAGGGGCAGGCGGCCCTCTTCGAGGGGGCCGACGCCTTCGAGTTCGATGGGGCCGAGGATGCGCACCTCGATCTCGGGCGCGCGGATGGAGATCGGCGTGTCGGGGGCTGCGACCACGGGCATGGGTTCGCCGTCGAGTCGGCGCGCGGTTTTGAACAGTTCGACCAGCGCGCTGTAGTCGCGTTTGGGGAGGAGCTGGGCGTCGACTTCGAAGCCGAGCGCGTCGATGCGGGTGAGCCCGTCGGCGGTGATCTCCCATGTCCAGGTGGCGTGCGGGAGGTTTCCGGCGATGAGGTAGCCGGTGGCCGATCTGGTGCCGGTGCGGGCGAGGATGGCGAGCCGGGCGGCCTCCTCCTCGGTGGGGGCGACGGCCGACAGCAGGTAGTGCGGGGGCCACGCGGGGTCGGCGGCCCGCGAGTGGACGCGCCCGGTGAGCACCTGGTCGGGCAGGATGTCGACGGCGCGCTTCTCGAACTCGGGGAGGGCCTCGCCGATGCTCGACACGCAGCGGATGCGTTCGGGGGCGATGGCGCTGAGTTCCTCGCCGAAGCCGACGAGGGTGAGGCGCATCCGGTCCGACCACCGGTTGGTGGCGAGTTCGACGGCGAGCGCGGCGAGCGCCGCCGTGGTCTGCGGGCCGTGGATGCCGATGAGGCCCTGCGCGGCCTCCAGGTCGACCAGCACGCGTCCGCGTCCGTCGGTGCCGATGGAGACCAGCCCCGGGTACGGCGCCGCCGCGTCGGCCGCGGTCCTCTCGTCGAGCATGCGCCCGTCGAGCGCGGCCAGCCGCCACACCTGGCCGCCGTCGTGGGCGGTCCACGGTTCGGGGGCGTCCTGCTGCGGCGGGTGAATCCACAGGTCCAGGCTGGCGGCCGACAGGTGCGCGGCGTAGATGGTGGGCGGGGTGCGGCCTTGTGCGGCCAGTTCTCTGCCGAGGACTCTGAGTCCGACGTCGAGCATGCGGCTGCCGGGGGCGTCGGCGCCGAGGCGCAGCGCGGTCTCGGCTTCGGCCGCCTCCTCCCTCGGTCGTGCGATGCGATGTCCGAACGCCCTGTGCCACATCTGTTCGCGCCTCCGCCTGCCAAGCACCACGAGCAGACCGGCGGCGGCCAGCGACGCCCCGGCCAGGTAGTCGAGGGGTTCGAGCCGGGCGCCTCCGGACTCGGTCTGGTCGGTCTGGTCGTTCTGGCCGACCCGGCCCGCCCGCTCGTCCTGTGAAGTTTGTGCGGTCTCTGCGTTTTGTACGGCCGGCTCCCTGTCCACCCGCTGGAGTTCGGACAGGTGCCGGTGGTGCTCCGCGCCCGGATTTGCACCGTCGCCGCCAGTATTGTCCTGTACGGCTAACGCCCCGGCGTCCACCGTCGGCCGCTGCTCGGTGTACTCGACGACATAGTCCTGGTAGTTCAGGGTCCTGTCGGCGTCGCCCGGCGCCTGCCGTACCCCATCAGAGGCAGCGGACGGGGAGTCGGAGGCGGGACCGGACGCCCCCGCGACGCGGGTCGCGTCCTCGGCCTGGGCCGTGGTTCCGCCGCGGGCGTCGCCGGGGGTGAGGTAGTCGGTCTTGCCGTCGAGTTCGGCGGGCTTGCCCGGGTGGCGGTCGAGCGTGGCGCTGCGGGGCTGCTCGCTTGGCACGATGTGTACGTTGACGGCGTCGTCCGGCATGTCGAGCACCCAGCCCGGGCGGATCAGGTCGGCTATCTGCAGCTTGGACCCGTCGGGCTGCTCCTTGTGCTGGTTGAGCCGGTAGATCTCGCCGTATCGCCGCCCGTCTCCGAGGCACTTGTCAGCGATCTCCCACAGGCTCTCGTGGTGGCGCCCGTGCGGCGGCTGCACCACGTACACCTTTTTCGCCTTCTTCACCGGGCTCAGCGACGGCCGGTCGCGGTCTTCCTCCGCCACGGGCGCGGCCAGGGCCGAGGCGATGGCGGAGGGCGAAGGCGGCGGTCCGCTGTTCGCCTTCACCATGGGGAACACGACGGCCGAGGCCGTGAACAGGAGCAGCGCCGCCGATACCAGGCGGTTGGCCAGCGCCTGCGTGCCTCCCGACAGCGGGACGCGGGCGGGCATGCCGACGCGGCGCACCCCCGCGTAGACCTCGACGATCACGCAGACGACGAGCTGCAGCCAGGCCAGCCACACCAGCAGCACGAGGATCGCGATGACGGTGCTCATGCCGACCTGGCTGGACAGCAGGTCGAGGCTCAGCAGTTCCGGCGAGATCGGCGGCCCGGCCAGGCGGAGCAGCGCGAAGGGGACGCCGGCGATGAGTAGGGCGAGGACGCACAGCGCGCCGATGCCGATGAGAATGTCGCCCGCGGTACGGCGGGGCCTGATGCGCACGGGCGTCCGCGACACCGGGCGGCCGGGCCGCATGCCCCGGTCCGCCACACGGCCGTCACCGGCCCGGCTGTCACCCACACGGCCGTCACCGGCCCGGCCGTCCGCCGCGCGACCGTCCCGCCCGCGACTGTCCTTCACTCGCCCGTCCCGCCCGCGACCGTCCCTCATGCGATCGTCCGGCGTGCGGCGGTCCGATGGACGCCTGTCCCCCATGTCCCTCACCTCCCCTCGCCTGTCGCCGTCCGGGCCCCTGCCCGATGTCCCGCTTCTCCCCCTGGTGGTCAGGGTGCCTCCTCTCCGAGATCAGGTCCGGCTGTGGCCTCACCTTCCATCTCTCCGCCGGAAAAGCCAAGAGCCGAGAGGAAGAAAGCCTCCCACCGCACCCGCACCGCGACCGTGACCTGCGTCTGCCCGGATCCGACCGAGCAGTCGCCCGTGCTCACGCCGTCGTCGCCGTGCTCCTCGATGATCTCGCGGGCACGCGCGCACGGTTGTCCGCCACCGAGCAGTCTCGCCTGGTTTGTCCGCCGTAGGTGGTCGACGTCGAGTTCGTCGGCCGCGGCGCGGGCCGCCTGCTCGGCGATGTCGGCGGCGCGCAGCTTGGCGTTGATGGTGGCGCCGCCGTCCACGAGCAGTCCGGCGAGGAGGAAGACGACCACGGAGAAGATGACGGTGAAGACCGACATCGACCCCCGGTCGGCGGCGCGGCGGCGATCCGCGTTCACTCCATCCTCCTGAACCGCTCCAGCGGGACGACGGAGGTGCCGGTCATGCGCTGGGAGACGCCGAGGAAGCCCAGGTTCAACTCGCAGCTCACCTCGGCCCGCACATGTCCGCCTTGGAGCACTCTGGACCAGCGCAGAGAGGTTTCCGGGGAGTCGCACTGCTTCGACAGCACCGCGCGGGCGGTGCGTTCGGCGGCGTCCTCGCCGTCGGCGGTGGAACGTTCGACGGAGGCGGCGCGGGCCGCGTCCCTGGCGGCGCCGTTCACCTCGCCCTGGGCTTCGACGATGCGGCCGGCAGCGACGAGGAACAGCAGGAACAGCACGAACACCGGCGCGAGCATGACCGCCTCGGCGGACATGGACCCGCGTTCGGCGTCCCTCCGTCCCCTCAACCGCACGAGTCGCTCCCGTCATCGGGCCTGAAGCACTCCACCGGTCCGCCGAACCTCGCCGTGACCGTGAACGTGGTGTCGGGGAGCAGCGGCACGACCTGCACCGCCGTACCGGTCACCTCCACTCCTCGCTGATCGCCCTCCTCCCACGCCCGCGCCGTGGCGCCGCGCAGGAGGCTCGGCCCAATGGCGCGCACGATCTGTACGGCACGGGCCTCGGCATCGGCCTGCCATCCCCCGGCCTCGGGGCCCGCCACGCGGGCGAAGCGGGCGCCCTCCCTGGCCGCCGCGTCCGCCACCTGGCGGCCGTGGAACCAGAGCGCGAACTGGACGATGAGCAGCACCACGGCGAGGATCACGGGCATCAGCATCGCGAGTTCGACGACGGTGGCTCCCCGGTCGCGCCGTGCGCCGCGGCGGGTCACCGGTCCCGCTGCCCGTTTCCGCCGCCGCCACCGCCGCCGAAGGTGTTCTCCAGTTCGGCCTGCTGGCTTTCGACCAGGTTCTGGATGAGTGTGGCGAGGCCGAGGGCGACACCGGCGATGATCGCGGTGATGATCACCCATTCGACGGCGGAGGCGCCCTTGGAGGGGGCGTTCCGCGCGCGTTCCACGCGGACGGCTATCGCCGCCTTGGCGTACACGATCCACGGATGGTTCAGCATTACAACCCCAACATCTTCATCGCTGCCGGAAAACTGATAAACACCACGAACCCCGCGCAGAGCAGCAACTGGGCGACCAGCATGGACTGAGACCGCTCACCGGCCCGGCCCTCGATCTCGGCGAGCTCGCGCCTGCGCAGCGTCGCCGCACGCGCCGACAGCGACGCGCGGATCTTCGCCCCGTCGTCGGCCACCAGCCCGAGCGCCGCCGACAGGTCGCGCAGCTCGTCCACGTTGATCTCCTCGCCCAGTTGGCCGAGCGCCTGCCACGGGGTGATCCCGACGATGCGGGCGCTCGACAGAGCCTCCCGGATGCGGGACATCGCCCAGTTGGACCCGGACACGTCGCCGGAATCCCCGGTGTCCCCCACGGACACCGCCATCATCAGGGCCTCGGGCACGCCTCGGCCTCCGGCCAGGTTCATCGCGACCAGGTCGAGGAACGCCCCCACGACATGCCGGAAATCCTGGCGGCGGGCCGCCGCGTCCCGGCGCGTCTGGACATCGGGGAGCATGAAGAACACCGCCGCCGCGGCCAGCGCCGCCCACAGCGGGATCGACACCGACACGCCCCACCCCATGAGGGCCAGCCAGCCGAGCAGAATGGGGAAGGCCAGCAGGCCCGACGCGCCGAGCAGCGCCTTGGTCGCCAGGAAACCTTCGAACGAGCGGCCGAGCAGCGCCAGGTCCGCCTTGAGCGACCTGATCTCCCATCCGCGCGCCGCGTAGAACTGCGCGAGCCTGGCCCCGAGGTTGCGCCGGAAGGCGCCGACCTCCTCGTCGGCGAGGACGAGCTGGAGCCGGGGGCCGTCCGTGCCCTCCCGCGCGGCGTCCAGAGCGAGCAGCCGCGACACGAGGCTGGGTCTGGCGGGGAACAGCGCCCGCAGCAGGAGGAAGATCCCGAGCCCGAGCACGGCACCGGCGAGCAGCGTTTCCGTCACCTGGCCACCTCCCCGACCCGCTCCGGCCGTTCGGGCCGGTCAGACCGGTCCGGGCGTTCGGGCCGGTCCGGGCGCTCGGCGCGTTCGGTGAACCGGCCGAGTAGCCGCGCCGGCTTGTCGAACCGCGCGAGCCTGCGCATCCACACGAAGCCCGCGCCGAACAGCCCGGCCACCACGACGAGTACGGCCTGCCCGAGCAGGTTGTCGTACTCGGCGACGTAGCTCGGGTTGAACACGATCAGCGTGGCCGCGAAGGCGATGGCCGTACCGATCACGATCTGCACGCTGCGCCGGGTCGAGCGGCGCTCGGCCTCGACGCGGCGGCGCATGTCGAGCTCCTCGCGGGCCGACACGGCGAGCGCGGACAGCACGTCGCGCATGCCGGGGCCGCGGAGCTTGGCGTTGAGGATGAGGGCGGCGATCACCAGGTCGGCGGACGGGTCGTCCAGCTCGTCGGCGAACATCCGCAGTGCGTCGGGCAGCGGCATGCGCGTGTGCAGCCGGTCGACCAGGGACCGCAGATGCGGTCTGAGCATCGGCGCGGCGGCGCGGATCGACGACGGGATGGCCTGCTCCAGACCCGCGGCCCCGGCGATGGTGTCGCGCAGCGACTCGGTCCAGGCGGCGAGCCCCTCCAGCCGCTTCATCGCGGCCCGCTCCTCGCCCGCGCCGCCGGACAGCCCGCGCCAGCCCAGCACGAGCAGTACGGCTCCCACCGCCATCACCGGCCACCCGGTCACCACCAGGACGACGACCGCGGCGATGGAGGCGACAGCCGTACGGGTGGACAGGACCCGGACCAGCTCCCGCCGGCGCGCCTTGCGGTCGGCGGCCTCCGGGCGGGGGCGGATGCCGCGGATCGCCATGACGAGGAGGAACAGCCCTCCGCCCGCCAGGGCGCCGGCGAACAGCGCCATCGGGTCGAGCAGACCTGGAGGTACCGGGATCACCCCCACCCCCCTGGCGAGTAGCCGTGGGCCGCCAGCTCGTCCAGGCAGGAGATCGGCGCGTGCGGCAGGGCCGGGCCGTAGTCGGACGGCGCGAACACCTCCGACGACAGCACCCGCCCGTCGCAGCCGGTCACCTCGCGGATGCTCGACACGAACCTGCGCAGGGTGCCGCCCGCGGCGTATTCGTTGCGCTTCTCGATGAAGACCACGAAGTCGATCGCTCCGGCGATCAGCATGTGGCTCGCCTCGATGGGGAGCCTCTCGTTCGCTTGGAGCGCGTACGTCGCGATGCGGTTGAAGACCTCCATGCTGGAGTTCGCGTGGATCGTGGACAGCGACCCGTCGTTGCCCTGCGTCATCGCGTTCAGCATCGTCACGATCTCGTCGCCGAGCACCTCGCCGACGATGACGCGGCTGGGGTTCATGCGCAGGCTCCGCCGTACGAGCTCCGCCATGCTGATCTCGCCCTGCCCCTCGGCGTTGGGGAGGCGCTGCTCGAAGGCGACGACGTTCGGGTGCAGCTCGGCGAACTGGTCGAGGCCCAGTTCGAGGGCACGTTCGACGGTGATGAGCCGTTCGTACGGAGGGATCTCGTTGGCCAGCGCCCGCAGCAGTGTCGTCTTGCCGGCGTTCGTGGAACCCGCGATCATGATGTTCTTGCGTGCCGCGACCGCGGCCGACAGGAAGCGGCCCACCTCCGGGGATACGGTGCCGTTGCCCACGAGGTCGCTGAGGAAGACCTTGCCGAGGCGGGCACGGCGGATCGACACGGCCGGGCGCACGGTGACGTCCATGACCGCCGACAGGCGGGACCCGTCGGGCAGGCGCAGGTCGAGCTGCGGGTTCGCGGTGTCGAACGGCCTGCTCGACAGGCCGCTGTAGGCCGCGAGGATCTGGATCAGCTCGATCAGCTCCTCGTCGGACTCCGCCACCGGCTCGTGCATGAGCTCCTGGCCGTCGGCGTAGCCGACGAAGACCCGGTCGCAGCCGTTGATGTCGATGTTCTCGACGTCGGAGTCGTCGAGGAGCGGCTGCAGCCGGCCCACGCCGAACAGCGCGGCGTGGATGCCCGCCGCGAGCCCTTCCTCCTCCTCGGCGGTCGGCGGCGTACGGCCTACGCCGATCTCGCCGCGCGCGAACTCCTCCAGCACCTGCGCGATCAGCGCCCTGGCAAACTGCCGCTCGTCCTCGCCGGTCATCGGCGGCAGGCCGCTCGCCTGGTCGAGTCTGCGCTGGTGCGCCAGCCGGTCGCCGACCTCCTGCCGGAACCGCTTCACCAGCGCGTGGTCGATGATGCTCACCCGGCCCGCCTCTCCGTCCCCGCCGCGCTCATCGCGCCGGCTCCGGCGCGCGCACGCTGCTGGCGAGGCGACCGGCCAGTTCGCGCGCCGTACGGATCAGAAGGGAGCGGTCCAGGCGTCCGCCCCACTGCCCGCCCAGCAGTTCGGCGCCTTTCGGGTCGTAGGCGAGGCCCGCGACGAAGGCGACCTCCTTGTTGGTGGCGGCGTTCGTCGCGGCGACGATGCGGCGCACCTCGTCGATCGAGCCGCGGTACTGCCTGCTGTCGGCGATCACCACCACGCCCACCTGCGGCCCCTTCTGCATGATCGCGAGACGTTCCCGCAGGTGCGCCACGTGGGGCAGGCTCGCCCGGGTGAACAGCACCACGAGTTCGGCCTCGGCGATCAGGTCGTTCATCTGCGGGTGCCCGCCGAGCCGGCCGCAGTCGGCCAGCACGTCGGCGTTCGGGAGTGCGGCGAAGGCCCGCCCGAGCGGCCCCCACATCCATGTCAGCCCGGCCGCCTGTTCGCCGTGCGTCAGCCCGGCCAGCACGTCGAGCCCGCCGATGATCCGCTGCGTGTGCTCGTAGATCTGCTCCGGCGTGAGACCTCTGCGGGCGGTCGCGCCGAGCGTCAGCAGCCCCCGGCCGGGGTTGAGCATCCCGCCGTCCTCGGCGGGCAGCCGGTAGGCGATGTCGCCGCCGGCCGGGTCGCACTCGGCCACGAGCACGGGCCGGGGCCACACCGCGCCCAGCGCGGTCGCCGCCGTCGTCACCCCGGGGGCCCCTTTGTCGGCGGCGAGGACGATCAGCGCCACGTCACCGCGCTCCTGGAAGCTCGGCCAGCGCGATCTCGCCGCTTGAGGCGTAGAGCGTGATGGTGGGGGCGGCGGAGCTGGCCACGATCACGTTGATCACCCCGTTGCCCCTGCCCTCGGACGGCACCCGATGGACCAGCGCCGCCTGCGCCAGCACTTTCGGTTGTTCACCCGCCCCATTTCGGCCGGGTACAAAAATCACCTGCACCCGGTCGCCCTCGTCCAATCCCGCCGGCACCTGCCCCGGTTTGAGGGCGAGGCCCACAATCGCCTTGCCCGGGCCGAGTTCTTCGCTTTCCCTCACCGTCATCTCCTCGGTGAGCAGCGTGCCCGGGAGCAACGTCACCCGGGCGAAAGTCTTCATGACCTCTTCCCGCTCCGCGAAGGACACATAACCGATGCCCGTATCCGCGATTTGAACCTCTTCCAAAACCTCGGGAGTGAACGGCTGACCTGCACCGACCTGCGCGGAGATGCGGATAGCCGAAACCCGGTCGCCGCTGCGTAGAACAAGCAGGGTCGTCGCCAGGGCTCCACCGAGAATCAGCAGTACGGCGAGCGCCGCCAACGCCGGCTTGCGCTCACGCGGAGGCACGGGCAACTTGCGCGAGGCGGGGCCGGACAGGCCGCCCGGCGCGCCCTTGGCCTGGCCCGAGCCGCCCCCCTGCGGGGTGCGGCCATCGCGAACCGGCCTCTCACTGGTCCTCATGGGTCGGGGGCTCCCAGAGTCGACGGATCACCCGGGTGATCTCGGAAACTTCAGTTGATCATGTCAGGCGAATTGTCGAATTCAAGCCATTATGAGCACCAAAACGGCCGTGCGCGCGACCAATTACGGGGAACCATGCTCAACGGGCAGTCAGACCTCTGTCAATCCCACGGACCTCGATACCCATTGGCATGACAGCCGCGACATGCGGCGAGATGCATGCTATTTAGCGGCATTTACCCCCTTTGCCAATGATCTCACATTCCCCATGAGTCACCACTAAACCCCCCAAGACACCAATGTGATCCATATCACAGCGCCCCCGTTGCGTTTGACTGCACAACACATCACACATTCAGCGCTTTTAGGGCATAAATCCCAACAAACCCCCCAGCTCAGCGCCGTCGTACGGCACAGCCCCGGCCACCCGGCCCGGCCCCTTGAGGAGAGCCCGCGAGGAGCGACGTTTCACCAACGGCCGCGAGCAACTGGATCGGGAACTCCGGATCAGCCTGACCGACCGCGAGTGCAACCCATCGGCCGGCGCCGGGATGCCAGACGGACATCTTCCCGCTGAGCTGGCAGAGCTCGCTGATCAGCTCAGGCGCCGCGATCTCGCTCTCCACGTAAGGCCACAGGTCGACCACCTCAGGCCGTCCCCAGCGCAACGTCAGCGCGGTTGCCAGCGTCTCGAAGGCGGCGGCGATCTCTTCCTCTGCCGCCTCGACGACATCCTCGCCGCGGTCGTCCCAGAAGTCCCGGCCGGCCTTGAGGACGCACATGTGGTGGCGCTGCCCGCTGGAGCGATACCCCTCCCACGTCCCTCCGGGCGGCACCACTCGTTCTTCTTCGCTTGGAAAAGGGCGGGCCAGCAGGTCGTCGACAGTGGCGAGTCGATCTTCCGTGGTCATGCGACGAGGCTAGCCAGAGCGGACCGCACCTGATGCGCGCTCCCCGGAACCGAACTCCTCCCAGGGTAAATCCCGACATATGCCTTATGTCGAGCGGAGAAAGCGGCTGAGGGCGAATTCAGGCCTGACCAGATTCCCCTTTTACGGGCACGGCACCTTACCAAGGCCCCCGGCATCCACCCCCCGGAGCGATCACGCCCGGTTTCCCGGGAACCCCCAGGAGACCCGGAGAATCGGAGACGGAGAGCCCCGGACCGGGCGGGTGACCAGATCAAGATCGCAACATATCGATCTCGCCCATATCAACAAACGAGCCGACCAGGAGGGAGATAACCGCGACAGCGGCCCCAATTCCGGTAGCTTATTGTACCGATAAGGAGATGAGCGGATGCCTCATCATCCTGCCGATGACATGGCATTTCCCGGGAACACATCCCAAAAGCGCGTCCCATGAGCACGTCGGCTGAGTTTCTTACTTCATCCAACGCCCCTCGGTCGGCCGCGTCGGCAGCCGTACGGCCTGACCGCCACCCACAGAGCGGCCAAGGGCTCCCACAAGGAGGAAAAATGCTCACAGGAAAAATGCCCACCATTGCGGACATCGGCGAGAAAACATTGATCCGCGAGTTGCTGCCGCGCCTGTCCACCCACGAGGCGTTCGCGAACAGCTTCGGCGATGCCGCGAGCACCATGCGCACGCCGGACGGGCGGCTGCTGCACTTCGCTATCGACCGGGTCGCCGGGCCCATGGCCGTACGGCACGGCTGGGCGGACCACCGCCTGTGGGGGCGCCTCGCGGTGACGAGCGCGTGCAGCGGCATCCTCGCGGGCGGAGGCGAGCCGCAGGCCGTCATGCTCGCGTTGATCCTGCCCCGGGAGTGGCCGGCCGAGGCCGCCGCCCAGGTCATCGAGGGCGCCGCCGAGGAGTGCGCGGCCAACGACATCGTCTTCGCCGGATGCGACGCCACGGAGGGCCCTTCACCCGAGGTCGTGGCATCGGCGATCGGCGTCGGGGATGGAGACCGAGACGGCCGATCCGACACCGCGTCCACCATGCCCACCATGCCCACCATGCCCACCATGCCCAGTGCGCCCAGTGCGCCCAGTGCGCCCTGCGCGCCACCCGGGCGCGGGGCCCGCCCCGGCGACCTCATCGTGCTCGCCGGCGACCTCGGCGGACATTTCAGCGCCTACCTCCAGCTCACCCACGCGGCACGCTCCCGCGACCGGTCCGCCGCCTCCCGGCGCGGCGCCTGGCTCGACTACGTCGCCCGTCCCCGGGCGCGATGGCACGAGGCCGCCGCCGTACGGCAGGCGGGCCTCGCGACCGCCGGCGCGAACACCCGCCCGGGCCTCCTCGACGCGCTGACCGCCCTGTCCACCGGCCTGGGCGCCGAGATCTCCCTGGATGCCCTCCCCTACCACCCGCTCGCCCTCGAATGCGCTGAACGGCTCGCCATCGACCCGTTCAACCTGGCACTCGGCGCGGGTGACTGGAACATCGTCTACACGGTGCGAGAAGAGCCTTGGGAACGGTTTCACCAGGCTCGCCCCGCAGGCGACACGCTCAAACTCACCGCGATCGGCCGGATCGGCACAGGCACCGGCACAGGCACCGGCGCCGGCACGGACATCGCGTGGACCAACTCCACCGACGACCGCTTCACCTGCCGGCACGTCACCCCGGAGCCTCACGACGGACACGCCCTCGTGCAGCACCTCCGCCACGCCCGAACCCTCATCCAGACCCCGGCCTGATCCCCGCGATCGGGCCGCCCGGCCGAGCCCGAGCAGTGCGTCGGGCGGTCGGTCTCGTTGATCCGGAAAGGCGCGAACGGCGATGGAGCCGTGGCCACGGCTCCATCGCTCCGACCGGCGCCTCGACTCTGGACATGCAGGAAAATCAGCCGGGGTGCTGTCTGGACCCACGGTTCCTTCAGTCAGGCGCTTCCCGGAAGGCTCCGGATTGACGGAGCCATGCCGAACTCAGGCATAAGCCGGTTCGCCGCACACAAATCTGCCGACAGGGGGTTGCACGCAGACCACTACATAGAGGTTGTCGTAGATGGAACCGGTTTTGGTGGTGCCCCAATTTAGGGGAATCGACTCCTCGGGATCCACCAAGCCGACGTAGTAGCTGTCTCCACCAATGCTCGATTCCAGATATATATAGGCGGTGTATCCATCGCAGACGCTCCAGTGCTGTCCCTGCAATTCAACCCATGCCGGGTCGGCGACCGTGCCCGAACCACCCCATTCCACGTAGCCGTCGAATCCTCCGCAGGGGGCCTTACGGGGTTGAACGTAGGAGTATCCCGCGGCTCCGGCCTGCGCGGAGGAGGTGGATGGCGTATTCGCCTGGGCTCCGGCCGGGGCAAGGCCGGTGAATGCCACAGATACGGACGCAGTGACGAGAGCTAATTTTCCAAGAAAGTTCCTGATCACGTTTACTCCTTTGCGCGGACGAAGCCAGTGGGGCTGTGATCCTTGCTAGGAAAAACGTAACCTTGCTGCGAAATATGTACAGTAGGAACTTTCTCCACCTTTAGTGACATATGCCTGACCGGCCAGGCGCTGAACATGGGGTTCTCCCCGGGCCGGACTCGGCACCGCTCCCAGGGGTCGGGCGGCGGTCGGGTCGGCCGTGTGGGCGCCGCGACCTGCCGACCCGCCGGGAGCGGCACGTTGAAGGGGCATCAGGCGGCCTGGGCGGTCAGAACCTCTCGTCTCGGACGAGGTCCAGGTCGACGAAGCGCGGTGGACCGTCGCACAGGGCGGCCATGCGGTGGGCCAGGTCCCCGGTCTGCGGGAGCTCGCTGTTGCGTATCGCCTCCTCGTAGGAGGGGAACTCGATGATCGCCATGTAGTGCTGAGGGCGCCGGTGGTCGCGGGTCAGCATGGTGTGGGTGGCTGTACGGTCACCGACGGTGGACTCGCGCCACTTGTCCAGCAGGCTTTGGATCTGTTCTTCGTGCGTGGTGTCGAACTCGATGACTTGGACGAATTTCATGAGAAGCTCCTCTGCCTCCGTCTTCAAGTCCAATCCCGGGGACCCGACACAACAAGCCACGTTTGGTCAAATCGCCTCACGTTCGAGATAATCAACGGCGCCCCGACAGCATCCCCCCGGCGCGGCGCCGCAGCCCCGCAGGCGCCCGGCGGCACCCCGTCCCACCATGGCTTTTCCACAGAGGGTGCACGCCCATCCACAAGCCGTACCCGAGGCATTTGACCATTTCAAGTGCCCACATACCACCCGAAGCCACCACGCGCTACCCCAGTTATCCACAGCTCTGTCCACAGATTGCCATGTCATCCACAGGCCAGGTCGGCCGTCCACAGGGCATGAGCGCGGAATACACCAGCGGACCACGCCAAGGGCACCCGCGGGCACACAAGATCCACAACGACGCGCCCCGGGGCGACCACAGCCAGCCACAGCCCAGCCACAGACGCGACCGGAGAGGCGACCAGAGGGCGATCCCAGGGGGACCGCCGAGCGACCGCGGGGCCGATCCACCGCACATGTCATGTGGATAACGCCCCATCCCGAATGCCCCGATGGGTCGGTACGTTGAGTGCGTGCCTGTCGTCGAGATCATGAACCTCCGAGGGGGATCACGATGCGGATCATGCTCACCGTGCTCGGGGAGCAAGCGGACCGCGAGGTCGTGGTGGAGGGCGACGAGACGACGACGGTCGCCCACGTGGCGCGGTCGTTGAGCAACGGGCCCACGCGGAAGCCCGCGAAACACGCCAAGGTGGTCAAACTGGCGAGGACGCGGGCGCCGTACGGCATGGACCGGGGAGCCGACCCCGAACCGGTGCGGCTGTGGCGGGACGGGCGGGAGCTCGACCCCGCGGCGCGGGCGCAAGCGGTGCTGCGCGACGGCGACCTGGTGACGCTGGACCGGCGGCTGGCCGCGGCGACGATCGCGGAGGAGCCCGCCGGGGTGGTGGAGGTGCGGGTCGTGGGCGGACCGGCGGGCGGCGCGGTGCACCGGGTGGGCCTCGGGGCCCACGTCATCGGGTCGTCGCCGGCGTGTGCGATAGCCGTACCGGATCCCCTGCTGGCCGCCGAAGCCGTTGTGATGCGGGTGACCCCGGACGGGGTGCAGGTCAAGGGCCTGCGGCGGCGGCGCAGGGACGAGGAGGTGCCGTGGGACGACGACGGGCGGCTGCGGCGGCTGTGGGACGAGGGGCTGGCGGTCTACGAGGAGAAGGACTACTCCGACCGGCCGGGCGACCGGAACGCCGAGGCGGCCCCCTGGGAGGAGATGAGGGGGGCGTCGGAGCGGCTGGAGTACGCCGACGCCGAGCTCGCGGGCAAGCGGCTGACGCGGCCCGTCCACTGGCCGCAGGACGCGCTGCTGCGCTGCGGGGCCTCGGTGTTCACGGTGCGGCCCATCGAACCGCCCGACGCGCACCTGGACGTGCGGCAGGACGGCGGCCTGGCCTACAACCGCCCCCCGAGGCTGCGCGAGACGGAGTCGCGGCGCCGGTTCGAGGTGCCCGCCGAGCCGAAGCCCAGCGAGGGCATGCGCCTGCAGTTGCTGGCGGCGTTCCTGCCGGCGCTGCTCGGCGTGACGATGGTGTTCATCCTGGGCAACTGGATGTTCCTGCTGTTCGCCCTGCTCACCCCGTTGATCTTCATCGCGACGTGGTGGAGCGACCGTAGACACGGACGCAAGCAGCACCGGCAGGCCATGAAGCTCTACAAGGAGCGGATGGAGGAGTTCGACGGCTCCATGGACCGGGCCAGGGCCGCCGATGAGAAGGCCCGCAGGGCCGCCGCGCCGGACCCGGCGGAGGTGCTGCTGACGGCGACGGGGCCGCGGCGCAGGCTGTGGGAGCGGCGCGTCCACGACGCGGACGCGCTGCGCCTGAGGGTCGGGCTGGCGGATCTGCCGGCGGATGTGGAGCTCGTGCCGGAGCGGGGCGCGTCGATGGACATGAGGCTGCCCGATCCGCCGACGTCCCGCGACGTGCCGGTCGCGCTGGCGATGCGGCGGCTGGGGGTGGCCGGCGTGACCGGGCCGCGCAAGGTGGTCGGGGGTCTCGTGCGGTGGCTGGTCGGCCAGGCGGCGGCGCTGCACAGCCCCCGCGACCTGGCCATCGTGGTGCTGACGGCGCACGGCGACGGGGCGGCGCGGTGGGATTTCGTCCGCTGGCTGCCGCATTGCGCCCCGCACGGGGCCGAGGACTGCGTCACGCTGATCGGCGGCGACCCCGAGACCGCCGGGCGGCGCGTCGCCGAACTGGTGGCCCTGATCAACGAGCGGCTGGACGAGGACGCGCCGAAGGCCCCCGGCCGTACGGCGGCGGCGTGGGAGGAGTTCGGCGGCTCCTGGACCGGCGAGAAGCGCGGGGACGGCGAGCCCGCGTTCTCCTCCTACGACCAGCGCCCCTATGACGTCCTCGTCGTCGTCGACGGCGCGCAGGTGCTGCGCGGTCTGCCGGGTATGCCGCAGGTGCTGCGCCAGGGGCCCCGTGCCGGCGTCTACACGCTGGCGATCGACGAGGACCAGCGCCTGCTCCCCGAGGAGTGCGCGACGGTCGCCGAGTGCGGGCGCGACGGGATGGTACGGCTGCGCGGCGGCGGCCTCGACGCCATCGGGCCGATCCTGGTCGACGGGGTGTCGGCGGCGTGGTGCGATCGGCTGGCCCGCGCGCTCGCGCCGATCCGCGACGTGAGCCGCGACGACGAGGCGTCGGCCCTGCCGACGGCGGCGCGCCTGCTCGATCTGCTGGAGCTGCCCGCGTTGACGGGCCATGCCGTACGCAAGCGGTGGCGGCCCGGCACCCGCACCACCGAGGCGTTGATCGGTGTCGGCCCGGAGGGGCCGTTCACGGTGGACCTGCGCCTCGACGGCCCGCACGCTCTCGTCGCCGGTACGACGGGGTCCGGCAAGTCCGAGCTCCTCCAGACGCTGATCGCGTCCCTGGCGGCGGCCAACCCGCCCGACGAGATGACGTTCGTGCTCATCGACTACAAGGGCGGGGCGGCGTTCAAGGAGTGCGTACGGCTCCCGCACACGGTCGGCATGGTCAGCGACCTCGACGGTCACCTCACGCAGCGCGCGCTCCAGTCGCTCGCGGCGGAGATCCGGCGGCGTGAGCGCCTGCTGCTGGCCTCCGGCACCAAGGACATCGACGATTACCTGATTTTGCGGGACAAGGGTGTCGTCACCGAGCCGCTGCCCCGGCTCGTGCTGATCATCGATGAGTTCGCGGCGCTGGTGACGGAACTGCCGGACTTCGTGACCGGGCTGGTGGACATCGCGCGGCGCGGCCGTTCGCTCGGCATCCATCTGGTGCTGGCGACGCAGCGGCCCGGCGGGGTGGTCACCGCCGACATCCAGGCCAACACCTCGCTGCGGATCGCGCTGCGGGTCACCGAGCCGGAGGAGTCGGCCGACATCATCGACCGGCCCGACGCGGCACACATCTCCCCGTCGACGCCGGGCCGCTGCTACGTGGTGGTGGGTGGCGGCGGGGCGGCGACAGCCGTACAGACCGCGCGGGTCGGGGGGCGGGCGCAGGCCGGGGAGGAGACGGCGGAGCTGCGCGTGGTCGACCTTTCGTGGCGGACGCTGGGGCTGCCGCTGCCGGCCGTACGGGACACGAGGGAGACCGCCGAGGTCACCGACCTGGCGATGCTGGCCGACGCGGTGGTGGACGCCGCGTCGCTGGCGGGGGTGGCGCGCAGGCCGTCGCCGTGGCTGCCTCCGCTGCCGGAGCGGGTCACGCTGGCGGAGGCGGAGGACCCGGCGGCGGAGGGCGGCGGCGAGGTGCCTCCGCTGGTGTTCGGGACGACCGACCGACCGTGGGCGCAGGACCGGAAGGCGCTCGCCGTGGACCTGGTGCGCGGCGGGCATCTGCTGGTCGCGGGCGCGGCGCGCACGGGGCGTTCCACGCTGCTGCGTACGATCGCCGGGTCGCTCGCGGCCCGGGCGTCGGCCGACGACGTGCATCTGCACGCGATCGACTGCGGCTCCGGGGCGCTGCTGCCGCTGGTCGCGCTGCCGCACTGCGGGGCGGTGGTGACGCGGGACCAGTTGGAGCGCGTGGAGCGCCTCCTGACCCGCCTCAGGGACGAGGTGGGGCGGCGGCAGCGGATGCTGGCGGAGGCGGGATACGCGTCGCTGGCCGAGTTGCGCGCGGCGGCGCCGCCGGGCGGGGAGCGTCCGCCGTGGATGCTGCTTCTACTGGACCGCTGGGAGGGGTTCGTCGGCGCCTTCGAGGGCTACGACTACGGGCGGCTGATCGAGGCGTTCCTGCAGTTGTTGCGGGAAGGCCCGGCCGTGGGGCTGCGGGCGGTGGTCACCTCGGACCGCTCCGGGCTGCTCGGCCAGATCTCCACCGTGTTCGACGACCGGCTGATCATGAAGATGGCCGATTCCGCGGATTACGGGCTGGCCGGATTCCCGATGCGGGATCTCCCCGCGTCGATGCCGCCCGGGCGCGTGCTCGCGCTCGGCGAGCAAGGATTGGCGGAAAGCCAGGTCGCGCTGCTCTGCGACGACCCTTCGGGGCCCGCGCAGGTGGCGGCCCTGCAGGCGCTCGCCCGCGAGGTCGCGCCGCCGCGCGCCCGGGGGCCGCTGCGGGTCGACGTGCTTCCGATGCATGTGACGGCGGGGCAGGCGATGGACCTCGTTCCCGACTTCGCCGCCCCGTCGCCGCTGTGGGCGCTGCTGGGCGTCGGGGGCGATGCCCTGGTTCCGCTCGGTGTGGATGTGCTGGCCCACGGGCCGGGGGCGGTCGTGGCGGGCCCCTCCCGGTCGGGCCGGTCGTCGGCGCTGGTCACGGCGGCGCACTCGCTGCTGTCCCGGGGGACGCCCGTGGTGGCGGTGGCCCCGCGGCGCAGCCCTCTGCGCGACCTCGACGGCCTGCCCGGGGTGGCGGCCGTCCTATCCGCGGAAGGCGACCTGCGGGCGGCGGTGGCGGAGCTGCGGAGCTACGTCGTGATCGTGGACGACGCCGAGCTCATCTCACCGGACTCGCCTCTCGGCATGGCCTTGGAGGAGGTTCTGAGAGCGGGCCGGGACGCCGACCACGGATTGCTCATCGCGGGCACCACCGGCGATCTGACCTCGGCCTACCGCGGGTTCGTGGCCGAGGCCCGCAAGTCGCGCACCGGCCTGCTGCTGTCGGTGCAGAGCCCCGCCGACGGCGACCTGTTCAACGTACGGCTCGCGCGCGGCGCGAGCGGCGGTCCGCCGGGACGCGGCCTGCTCGTCACCGCGGGTACGGTGACGCCCGTGCAGGCCGCGCTCCCTTGATGCTCCCTTGATGCTCCCTTGATGCTCCCCTGGTGCTCCTCTGAGGAGGACCTGACCCCCCACCGGGTGCCCGCACCCCGCTTTCCCTCGGGGCGCGGGACCCCGGTCAGCGGGTCGCGGACTCGATGTTGCCGCGGTAGGTGTTGATCACCCGGGCGGCCTCCTGCAGCTCCTCCGACATGCGCTGGAACGCGGCGCGGGAGCTCTGCCACGCGTCGCGAAAACGCTCGGCGCCAGGACCGGTCCACGCCGTGCCCACCTTGGCCGCCTCACGGTCGAGCGCCGCCATCGTGGTGCGTACCTGGTCGGCCTGCTGGCTGAACGCGGTAGCCATCTGCTGCATTTCCGCGGGGTTGCCACCGAGCAAGCTCTGGCTCATGCCAGTCTCCTTCTGGATCGACGTCCCAAAGCAAAGCTTCCCCACGATAGACGCCAGATAGGGGATAGATCCACATTATGCAGAACGGCTATGAAGCGCTGGCTTGCTGATGGCTGGAGGGGGGTCCTTCACGACGGCTCGACGGAGGCTCATACACTCCCTGGGAGGCCGCCCTGCCTCGTGGAAACCCCTGCGAGCTCGGCTGGTATGACCTGGAAGGGGAACCCGTCGGTGCGTAAGGTCCTGATCGCCAACAGAGGCGAGATCGCGGTGCGGATCGCCCGCGCGTGCAAGGACGCCGGAATCTCCGGTGTGGCCGTCTACTCGGACCAGGACTTGGACGCGCTCCACGTCAAGGTCGCCGACGAGGCCCACGCGCTGGGAGGGCAGAGCCCGGCGGAGACCTATCTGAACGTCGACAAGCTCCTCCGGATCGCCCGCGAGACGGGGGCCGACGCCGTACACCCCGGCTACGGCTTCCTCGCGGAGAACGCCGACTTCGCCCAGGCCGTCATCGACGCGGGGCTGACCTGGATCGGTCCTCCGCCCTCCGCGATCACCGCGCTCGGCGACAAGGTGCAGGCCCGGCACATCGCCCAGGCCGTCGGGGCGCCGCTGGTCGCGGGCACCCCCGACCCCGTCTCCGGCGTCGACGAGGTCGTCGCGTTCGCCCAGGAGCACGGCCTGCCCGTCGCGATCAAGGCCGCGTACGGCGGAGGCGGGCGCGGCCTCAAGGTCGCCCGCACAATCGAGGAGATCCCCGACCTCTACGAGTCGGCCGTCCGCGAGGCCGTCACCGCCTTCGGGCGGGGCGAATGCTTCGTCGAGCGCTACCTCGACCGGCCGCGCCACGTCGAAACCCAGTGCCTCGCCGACTCCCACGGCAACGTCGTGGTCGTCAGCACCCGCGACTGCTCGCTGCAGCGCCGCCACCAGAAGCTGGTCGAAGAGGCCCCCGCGCCCTTCCTCAACGCCGAACAG
Source organism: Sinosporangium album (assembly GCF_900100605.1). Taxonomy (GTDB): domain Bacteria; phylum Actinomycetota; class Actinomycetes; order Streptosporangiales; family Streptosporangiaceae; genus Sinosporangium; species Sinosporangium album. Next base: position 263,021 of record NZ_FNCN01000006.1, read on the forward strand.
ATCGAGCTGCTCTACACCAGCTCCAAGGCGATCCTGCGCGAGGCCGGCTACGTCGGCGCCGGCACGTGCGAGTTCCTCGTCGGCCAGGACGGCACGATCTCCTTCCTTGAGGTCAACACCCGGCTCCAGGTCGAGCACCCCGTGACCGAGGAGGTCGCCGGGGTCGACCTCGTCCGCGAGATGTTCAGGATCGCCGCCGGTGAGGAGCTCGGCTACGGCGACCCGGTGCTGCGCGGCCACTCCATCGAGTTCCGGATCAACGCCGAGGACGCCGGCCGGGGCTTCCTGCCCGCCCCCGGCAGCATCACCGCCATGCGCACCCCCACCGGCCCCGGCGTACGGCTCGACGCCGGCTACGAGGCCGGCATGACCGTGCCGCAGGCGTTCGACTCGCTCGTCGCCAAGCTCGTCGTCACCGGGCGCACCCGGACGGAGGCGCTCGAACGCTCCCGCCGTGCCCTCGCCGAGTTCGAGATCGACGGCATGCCGACCGTCCTCCCCTTCCACCGGGCCATCGTCACCGACCCGGCCTTCACCTCCGAGCCGTTCTCCGTCCACACCCGGTGGATCGAGACCGAGTTCGACAACACCATCGAGCCCTACGCCGGAGCCGTCGAGACCGCCGAACCCGCCGAACGGGAGCGCATCACCGTCGAGGTCGGTGGCAAGCGCCTCGAAGTGGTGCTCCCCCAGGGGTTCGGCGCCGTGAGCTCCGCACCCAGCGCCAAGAAGCCCGCCCGGCGCGCCGGGGGCGGCGCCCGGAAGGCCGCCGTCAGCGGCGACGCCCTGGTCAGCCCCATGCAGGGCACCATCGTCAAGGTGGTCGCCACCGACGGCGACACCGTCTCCGAAGGCGACACCATCGTCGTGCTTGAGGCCATGAAGATGGAGCAGCCTCTCACCGCTCACAAGGCCGGCACGATCACCGGCCTCGCCGCCGCCGTCGGCCAGACCGTCACCTCCGGTGCCGTCATCTGCGAGATCAAGGACGTCTGATTCCGCGCCCCGGCCGGTTCACCGCCCCTGCGGGCGACCGGCCGGGCGTCCAGCTCACCGCCCTCACCCCCCGCGCCGGATCAAGAGCACCCCACAGCGATACGTAGTGTCACATTAAGCAGGGAACTTCTTGTATTGCTCATTCGTCCTTCCGACGAAGGAGGGCTTGTTGCCGTGAAGACCACCACTGCGGCGCGACGTGTGGGGGCAGCGCTCACTGCGCTACTTGCCGGACTGCTCGCGATCACCGCGTTGGCGCCCGCCGCCCACGCCGCCGCTCCGGATCCCGACACGATCGTGTCCGAGTGGAAACGCAACGGACACTTTTACATTGACCCGTCGGTCCAGGCGCCGGAGAGCGCCGTGACCGACATGCGCGAGGCCGCCGCCAAGGCGAGCACCGTCTACCTCGCCGTCCTGCCCGCCAAGTCGGTCAACACCAATGAGGCCAAGACCTTCCTGACCTCGCTCAGTGACAAGGTAGGCGGCGAGAACACCGTCGGCGTCATGGTCGGCCAGACGCTCATCGCGCACACCTCGATCCCCGACGTGAACGTCGACAGGCTGATCCGGGACGCGCGGCGGACCAGCGGCACCGCCGCGGACAAGGTGGCGGCCTTCATCGGATCCGCCGAGGCCGCGGGCACCGGCAAGGCGCCCCCTGAGGGCGCCTCGGCACCCTCCTCCGGCGGCGGCTCCGGCCTCGGAGCCCTCATCGCCCTCGGCGCGCTGGCCCTGGTCGGCGGCGGTGGCTACTTCCTCTACTCGCGCGGCAAGAACAAGAAGCAGGCCGCCCTTGAGGCCGCCCAGCTCTCCGCCGTCAAGAAGACGGTCGAGGAGGACGTGACCAAGTTCGGTGAGGAGATCACCGACCTGGACACCGAGGTGCGTCTGCTCGGGGCCGGCGCCGAACACCAGCACGACTGGCAGCACGCCCTCGACTCCTACGAGAAGGCCAAGTCCGAACTGGCCGCCGTCAAGCACGCCCAGGAGATCAGGAACGTCACCACCGCGCTGGAGGACGGACGCTACGCCCTCGCCTGTGTGAAGGCCAGGGTCGAGCACCGCCCCCTCCCCGAGCGGCGCGCGCCCTGCTTCTTCAACCCGCAGCACGGCCCGTCCGCCCGCGACGTCCGCTGGGCGCCGCCCTGCGGCACCGTGCGCGACGTGCCCGCCTGCGCCGCCGACGCCGAGGCCATCGAACGCGGTTTCGACCCGCAGATGCGCACCGTCATGGTCAACGGCGAGCGCCGCCCCTACTGGGAGGCCGGCCCGGCCTACCAGCCGTACGCCTCGGGCTACTACGGCGGCTTCGGCGACGTCATGAGCATGATGCTCGTCGGCACGATGCTCGGCAGCATGATGGGCGGCTGGGGTTACGGAGGCTACGGCGCGGGCTACGACGCCGGATACGAGCAGGGCCTCGACGCCGGAGGCGGAGACTTCGGCGGAGGTGACCTCGGCGGCTGGGGCGACTTCGGCGGCGGAGACTTCGGAGACTTCTAGCCCTTCGCCCCGCCTCGCACAGGCCGGGAAGCTCACAGGCCGGTGGGTGCTTCAAGCACCCACCGGCCTTCGCGTGCGCGCCTCGAACGCCCGACATGGGAGTGACCGTTGAGGCAAGGGGTGCTCAAGCGGCGATCAAAAATGCCTGGCACACTCGGAGGCGGTCCGAGGAGGCTCCCCGTTGCGTCGTTCCACTCCCCGCCGTATCACCCCCCGCCGTTCCACCAGCCCCCGGCGTACGGTCACCCGCACACCGGCGGTGACCACAACCCTGACCACGGCCCTGACCACGGCCCTGACCACGGCCCTGACCACGGCCCTGACCATGTGCGTCGGCGCGGCGTCTCTCCTGCTGGGCGCACCGGCCACCCTCGCCGCGCCGTCCAGCCTCGCCACGCCGTCCGCCCGCGCCACGCTCCCGGGCACGGTCGGCGCGCCCGCGCATGCCGTACGGCTCCAGCCCGCGGGCCTGAGCGCCGCGGCCCGCCCCTGCCGCCCCGGGGAGGGCCTCGACCTCCGGGGACGCGACCTCAGGCGGGGTGTGCTCCCGCGCAGCCTGCGCTGCGCCGACCTGACCAACGCCAAGCTCGACGGGGTCAGTCTCCTCCAGAAGGACATGACGGGGGCCATTCTCCGGGGCGCGTCGCTGAAGGAGGCCGACCTGACCCAGGCCACGGTCACGTACGCGGATCTGCGGGAGGCGAACTTCACCGACGCCGACCTCGGCCAGATGCACGCGGACCGGTCGGATGCCCGCAAGGCCATCTTCACCGACGCGGAGGCGGGTCAAGCACAGTTCCAGCACGCGAAGCTGGGCGGGGCGCGGTTCGTCCGCACAGTGCTCACCCAGGCCACCCTGGTCAACGCCTCGCTGGCCGGAGCAGACCTGCGCAATGCCGTGCTCGGCCAGATCAAGGGCCGCAAGGCCGACTTCACCGGCGCACGCCTGCATGAGGCCAAACTGGGTCAGGCCCAGCTTCTCAACGCCACCTTCACCAACGCCGACCTGCGCGAAACCGACTTCACCATGGCCGACCTCGACGGGGCGCCGTTCACCGGGGCGAACGTCCAGGACGCCTCGTTCACGATGGCCGACGACCTCGACCTCACCGGCGCCACAGGCACCCCCAAGAACGTGCCCGACGACGCCAAGGGCGCACCGTCACCCACGCCGACCAAGGTGGTCCGCCCCACGCGGCCGACCGTGCCGCAGCTCTCCGTGGAACACCCGGCCGACCGGGACTCAGGCCCGTCCATCGGTCTGATCATGGTCATCGTGGGCGCCGCCGGGCTGACCCTCACCAGCGGCCTGTGGGCGGCGGCCCACCGCCGCCACGGCCGCGACAACGCCGTCTTCGCCCTCGCCTACCGGACCACCGAGGACGACGTCATCGCCCTCGGCCGCCGCATCGAGGCCATGGACCGCGGCCTCCGCTCCGCCGGCCGCTTCCCCACGCCCCACGGCGAGCGCGATTGGCAGCAGGCCCTGGACGCCTACCAGGCCGCCCTCAGCCTGCTCACCAACGCCACCACGTCCGAGGAGCTGGCCTACATCGCTCATGCCGTACACAACGCGCAGAGCGCGCTCCAGCGCCTGTCCCCCGGCCACGCGTGACCGGGGACCGGGCTACAGGCCGCCGTTCGGGACGGGCTGCATCAGGCGGCGCGCCGCCTCGGTGATGGAGCCGCTCATCGACGGGTAGACGGCGAAGGTGTGGGCCAGTTGGTCGACGGTGAGGCGCTGCTGGACCGCCACCGACACGGCGAGGATCAGCTCGGACGCGCTCGGCGCCACCACGACGCCACCGAGCACGATGCCGGTGTGGGGGCGGCAGAACAGCTTGATGAAACCGTCGTTGAACCCCTGCATCTTGGCCCGCGCGTTGGTGGCCAGCGGCAGTTTGACGACGTTGGCCTCCACCTCGCCGCTTTCGATGGCGCGCTGCGCCACGCCGACGGCGGCGATCTCGGGGTCGGTGAAGATGTTGGAGGCGACGGTCGCGAGCCTGAGCGGCTGAACGGCCTCGCCGAGCGCGTGCCAGACGGCGATGCGGCCCTGCATGGCGGCCACGGAGGCCAGCATGAGCACGCCGGTGCAGTCGCCGGCGGCGTAGACGCCGGGGGCGGAGGTGCGGGAGACCTTGTCCACCTGGATGAAGCCGCCCTTGTCGAGGGTGACTCCGGCCTCCTCAAGGCCGATGCCGGCGGTGTTGGGCACCATGCCGACGGTCATGAGGCAGTGGGTGCCCTCGGCGGTGCGCCCGTCTTCGAGGGTGACGACGACACCGTCGGCGGTGCGTTTGACGGAGGCCGCCCGGGAGCGGCCCATGACGTTCATGCCCCGCCTGCGGTAGACCTCTTCGAGGACCTCGGCGGCGTCGGCGTCCTCGTTGGGCATCATGCGGTCGCGGCTCGACACGAGCGTGACCTGGGAGCCGAGGGAGCGGTAGGCCCCGGCGAACTCGGCGCCGGTGACACCGGACCCGACCACGATGAGGTGCTCGGGCAGGGCGTCGAGGTCGTACATCTGCCGCCAGGTGAGCACCCGTTCGCCGTCGGGCTCGGCACCCTGGAGGATGCGCGGGGTGGCTCCGGTGGCCACGATGACCACGTCGGCGCGGATGGTGCGGTCGCCCGCACGCACGACCTGCGGGTCGACGAGGCGACCGCGGGCTTTGACGATCTCGACGCCTTCGGCGGCGAGGCGGGAGGCGATGTCGGCCGACTGCGCCTGGGCGAGCTCCTTGACCCGGGTGTTGACGAGCGGCATGTCGGCGTAGACGCCGCCGACGTCTCCGTCTGGCCCGCCGGTGAAATAGACGCCGAGGGAGGCCGCGTCGAGGAGTGCCTGCTTGCGGACAGAGGTCGCGATCAGCGTCTTGGAGGGCACGCAGTCGGTGAGGACGCACGCGCCGCCAGGCCCGTCCTCCTCGACCACCGTGACCTGTGCGCCGAGTTGCGCGGCGACCAATGCCGCTTCGTAGCCTCCTGGCCCTCCACCTATGATCACGATCCTTGTCACCGTCCCATTGTCCCGTATACGGGGCTTCCCCCCGCCCCCGGGGGCTCAAGGCGGGCGCGCTTTTTCTCAACCGCGCAGGAGGGGGCGAGTTTCGTACCGAATCTCGTAGGAACCCGGGGAGTATCGGCGATGGCGCGACGCTAGGCTTTGGTGCCGTGCCTGTTTACGCCTCCTACGGCAGCAACATGGACCCCAAGCAGATGGCCCAGCGCGCGCCGCACTCCCCCATGCGTGGGACGGGGTGGCTGCAGGGCTGGCGTCTGACCTTCGGAGCTGAGGACGTCGGGTGGGAGGGCGCGCTCGCCACGATCGTGGAAGATCCCGGCGAACAGGTCTTCGTGGTGCTCTACGACGTCCCCGAATGGGATGAGGCGTCCCTCGACCAGTGGGAGGGCGGCGCCCTCCTTCACCACAAGGTGCGGCTGCGCGTCCAGACCCTTGAGGGCGAGGTCGTCGCCTGGTTCTACGTGCTCGACGACTACGAAGGCGGTATGCCCTCCGCCCGCTACCTCGGCATCATCGCCGACGCGGCCGAGAAGGCGGGGGCGCCCGACGACTACGTGAAGGAGCTGCGAGGCCGCCCCTGCACGTCGCTGGGCGACTGACCAGGCCCGGCTGAGCAGGCCCGGCTGAGCAGGTCCCTCTGAGCAGGCCCGGCTGGGCGGCCTCCGACCGGGCGGGCCCGGCGGCGACGTCGGGGCCTCAAAGCCCCGACCTGCGCGGAGTCCCTGAAAGTCCGATTCGCAGCTCCGCGCTGTAACCTCATTTGTCGTGAGCAGAGACGCATATGCCCTCGCCAAAGACGCCGCCGCCGCGCTGACCGCCGCCGTCGGGGTCGACTCCTTCGACGTGGCGCTCGTGATGGGCTCCGGATGGGTGCCGGCGGCAGAGCCGATCGGGCGCACGGTCGCCCAGGTGGAGATGTCTTCCCTGCCCGGCTTCGCCCCGCCGGCCGTGGCGGGCCACAGCGGCATGATCCGCGTGGTGGAGACCGCCGCGGGCAAGCACGCGTTGCTCTTCCTCGGACGCACCCACCTCTACGAGGGCAGGGGCGTCGAGCCGGTGGTCCACGGTGTGCGCACGGCTCTCGCCGCCGGCGTCGGCACCTTCGTGCTCACCAACGCCGCGGGCGGCCTGCGCCCGGAGACGCAGAAGGTCGGCGACCCGGTGCTGATCAGCGACCACATCAACATGACCGGGGCGAACCCCCTCACCGGCACGACCTTCATCGACCTGACGGACGTCTACACCCCGCGCCTGCGCGCCCTGGCCCGCGAGCTCGACCCCTCCCTGAGCGAAGGCGTCTACGTCGCGTTCCGCGGCCCCACCTACGAGACCCCGGCCGAGATCCGCATGCTCCGCACGCTCGGCGGCGACCTGATCGGCATGTCCACGGTGCTTGAGGCCATCGCCGCCCGCGAGGGCGGCGCCGAGATCCTCGGCGTCTCCCTGGTCACCAACCCTGGCGCCGGCCTCGTCGGCGAACCCCTGAACCACGCCGAGGTGCTCGAAGTGGGCCGGGCCACCGCCTCCCGCATGGGCGTGCTGCTCGCCAAGATCGTGGACAGGCTCTGACTCCAGTGCGGGGGACCCCCATGAACGACAAGGCCGAGCTCGTACGGCGTGCGCGCGCGTGGCTCGCCCAGGACCCCGACCCGGAGACCCGGGCCGAGCTGGCCGCGCTCCTCGACGCCGGAGGCGACGCCTCCGACCGGTCCGGCGCCTCCGCGCTGGCCGACCGGTTCGCCGGGAAACTGGAGTTCGGTACGGCGGGGCTGCGCGGAGAGCTGGGCGCGGGCCCGAACCGCATGAACCGCGTGACCGTCATGCGCGCCGCGGCGGGACTCGCCGCGGTGCTGAGCCCGGGTGACCTTGTCGTCGTCGGCTACGACGCCCGGCACAACTCCGACGTGTTCGCCCGGGACACGGCCGCCGTGCTGACCGGCGCGGGGCTGCGCGTGGCGCTCATGGGCGGGCATTGGCCGACGCCTGTGCTGGCTTTCGCCGTACCGCATCTGGGGGCGGCGGCGGGGGTCATGGTCACGGCGTCGCACAACCCCCCGAGGGACAACGGATACAAGGTCTACTGGGGGGACGGCGGGCAGATCGTGCCGCCGCTCGACACGCTGATCTCCGAGGCGATCGACGCGGTCGGCCCGGTGGACAAGCTGCCCCTCGGGGACGGCTGGCGGACGCTGTCGGACGCCGACATCGTGGAGCCTTACCTGTCGGCGGTCCTGGCCCTGCCGATCGGCCTACCGGTCGGCCTACCGGTCGGCGCGGCCAGGGATGCCAGGGATGCCAGGGATGTGAGCGTCGTCTACACCCCCATGCACGGGGTCGGCGGCGCGATCGTGATGCGCGCCTTCGCGCGTGCGGGGTTCGCCGCGCCGGCGGTGGTGGCCGAGCAGTTCACCCCGGACCCCGACTTTCCCACCGTGGCCTTCCCCAACCCGGAGGAGCCCGGCGCGATGGATCTCGCTCTCTCCCTCGCGGGCGGGAGCGAGGCCGATCTCGTGCTGGCCAACGACCCGGACGCCGACCGCTGCGCCGTGGGGGTGAGGGCCGCCGACGGGACCTACCGGATGCTGACCGGGGACGAGGTCGGGGGGCTGCTCGCCGAGCACGTGCTCAAGCACACGCGCGGGGCCGACCGCGTGGTGGCGTGCAGCATCGTGTCCAGTTCCCTGCTGTCGGCGATCGCGGCGGACCACGGGGTGCGTTTCGCCGCCACGCTGACCGGGTTCAAGTGGATCGTGAAGGCGGCCGGCGAGGGTGAGCGGCTGGTCTACGGCTACGAGGAGGCCCTCGGGTACAGCGTCGGGTCCGATGACGGCCTCGCCGTACGCGACAAGGACGGCATCGGGGCGGCCCTGACCGTCGCGGGCATGGCCGCGACGGCCGAACGCGAGGGGCGCACGCTGCTCGACCTGCTCGACGACCAGGCCAGGAGGTACGGCTTGCACGCGACGGGCCAGCTCTCCCTCCGCGTGAGCGACCTGTCCCTCATCGCCGCGGCGATGGCCCGGCTGCGGGCCGCTCCCCCGGCCTCTCTCGGCGGCCGAGCCGTCGAGTCGGCCGAGGACCTGGCCCTGGGCGCGGGCGGCCTGCCGCCCACCGACGGGCTGCGCTACCGCCTGGAAGGCGGCGCCCGCGTCATCGTGCGGCCCTCGGGCACCGAGCCGAAGCTCAAGTGCTATCTGGAGGTCGTCGTCCCCGTGACGGGGTCTGTCGCGGAGGCGCGCACCCGCGCCGAGGAGCACCTCGCCGCCCTCCGTGCCGACCTCGCCCCCGCCCTCGGCCTGTGATCCGGCCCCGGGACCGTGGTCAGAGGGGCACCCGGATGACGGGAATGTCGGGGACGGTGATGGTGTAGGCGGCCCCGCACCCCGCGGAAGCGGCTCCCGGGGGGCACTGGACGTCGAGCTCCAATGTGCCGCCGTTCCAGCTCTCCCCCAAGTCGGGGCGCGTCCGCGACCAGGTGATCTCACGTTTGACCGTCACCCGGCCCGGCGTGCCTTTCACGACGGTGACCTGGGCGTCGGCGGAGGACCTCACGACGAGTTCTGGAGCGGTCGTCGTGTAGACGGTGGTCGTGGTCTCGCTCCCCTCCTCGTGCAGCACGAAGTTGGGGTAGGCGGTCTCGGCGCTGTCGAGCTGGATCCATGCTGCGAGGGGGAACGCCACCACCGTCACGAGCGTGAGCAGTCCACCGGAGACGAGCCAGGCCAGTCTGGTCCTGCGCTGCATCACACCCCCGGATGTCACCGGTCTCACCACGGATCTCCTTTCGCCGGGTCGGAAGGGCCTGAACACGCGCATGGCTCAGACGTTGAGGAAGCGGAGCACCGCCAGCACCCTGCGGTGGTCCTTGTCGGCGTTGGAGAGGCCGAGCTTCGTGAAGATGTTGTTGATGTGCTTGCCGACGGCGCCGTCGGAGATCACCAGGGCCTCGGCGACGCCGCTGTTGGACCGGCCCTCCGCGATGAGGGCCAGCACCTCGTGTTCGCGGGGGGTCAGCAGGTCCATCGAGTCTCTGCGCCCGCGGATCAGCAGCTGGGCGACGACCTCCGGGTCGAGGGCCGTGCCGCCGCCGGCCACGCGCCGCAGCGCGTCGAGGAACTCCGCGACGTCGGCCACCCGGTCTTTCAGCAGATAGCCGATGCCGCTGGTCTCGGTCGACAGCAGTTGCGTGGCGTAGCGCTCCTCGACGTATTGCGACAGCACCACGATCGGCAGCCCGGGCCACTGCCGACGCAGCACCAGGGCGGCGCGCAGCCCCTCGTCGGTGTGCGACGGCGGCATGCGCACGTCGGTGATCACAAGCTCAGGGCGGTGCTCCTCGACCGCGCGGAGCAGCCCGTCGGCTTCGGCCACCGAGGCCACCACCTCGATGCCCGCCGAACCGAGCACCCAGATCAGCCCTTCCCTGAGCAGGACGGAATCCTCGGCCAGGACTACTCGCACGGTAACTCCACTTCGATCGTCGTCGGACCGCCCGGCGGGCTGTCGATGCGCAGGGTGCCGTCCACCGAGCCGACCCGCTGGGACAGGCCGCGCAGACCGCTGCCGCGAGCCGGATCGGCCCCGCCCCTGCCGTCGTCGCGGACAAGCAGGCGGATCACGTCGCCGTCGCGGGTGAGCACCACGTCGGCACCCGACGCCTCGGCGTGCTTGGCGATGTTGGTGAGCGCCTCGGACACCACGAAGAACGCGACGGCCTCGATGGTCGGGGTGGCGCGTTCGGCCATCTCCACGCGGAGCCGCACCGGGAAGGGCGCTCCTGCGGCGAGGCCGGAGAGGGCCGGGTCGAGCCCCTGGTCGTTGAGCACGGCCGGGTGAAGCCCGCGCACGAAGTCACGGAGCTCCTTGAGCGCCAGTTTGGCCTCCTCGTGGGCCTGCACGATGACGTCTCGGGCCGGTTCGGGCAGGTCGGCGAACACGGCACGCGCCATGCCGAGTTTCATGGCGAGCGACACCAGCCGCTGCTGCGTGCCGTCGTGGAGGTCGCGCTCGATGCGGCGCCGCTCGGCGTCGGCGGCGTCGACGACCTCCGCCCGGCTCTCGCTCAGCGTCGCGACCCTCGCCGCGAGCAGCTCGTTGCGGCTCGGCCCGAGCAGAGCCCTGGCCAGGGTGACGTCCAGCGCCGTCACCACCTGCGCCGTCCACGGCGCGGCCGTGAACAGCGCGGCGGACAGCGCCACGAAGGCCACCTGCGCGGGCACCCCCATCTCATCCCCGGCCTTGACCGCCACCGTCATCGCCACCGCGCCACCCGCCCAGGCGCCGAGCACCAGCGTCAGCCCGAGCAGGCCGAACAGCGGCGCGAGCAGATGGTAGGCGACCTGCCGCCACATGCTCGCCGCTCGGAGCGTGCCGTAGAACCAGGCCGGTACGCTCCGGCGGGCCCCCCGCCTCGGGAGGGGCTCGATCTCCACGTCCAGGAACGCGATGAATCTCGCCCGCTGCCATCGCGAGAACAGCGGCACCAGCAAGAAGATCAGCGTCAGGGCCAGAAGCGGAACCAGGACCGTCCAGATGAAGACGATCCCCACAGCTCCCAAGACCACCAGGGCGCCCGCCGTCGCCATCGCGACCGGCGTCCCCGCCGCCACGTGGAACGTGCGCAGCCAGGCCCGCGCCCCCCAATGGTCCCGGACCCGATCCCACGGCGAAAGCACCACGGCTTCGTTCATGCCACCCACCGTAAAGACATCCACCCCCCACACAACATGGCCCTAGCCCCCCTCCCCACAGTGGACTAAGCACCACCCCCACTCCCCGCCCCGCCAACGGCCGAGATGACATCCGCGCCGGTCGGGAGATCATGGAAGTGGTTATCTGAGGGTCAGAGGGCCTTCGACCGGATGGGAATGTCGCGGATGAGGGCCCAGGCGAGGGCGACCCCGAGGGCGAAGACGGCGGCGGAGAGGGCGCTGGAGGCGAGGCCGGAGACATCCTGCGCCGGGAGGGCCGTGTCGACGAACGGGACGCCGATCGTGCCGTTTCCACTGCCGCCGAACACGGCGAAGAGCAGGGCGACGGGCACGACGGCGAGACCGATGTTGACCGAACGGTAGAAGGCGGCCGACAGGCATACGCCGCTGATCATCCACACCGGGAGCACGCACCAGAACTCCCACACGATCAGCCCGAACTGCCCGCCGTCGGTGAAGAACCGGTGCGGGTCGATCATGTGCGGCCAGCCGACCGCGCCGTACAGCGCCTTCTCCAGCCAGTAGCCCGCGGCGAGCAGTACGGCGAGAGCCCCCGTGAAGGCGACGATGAAGAGCGTCGTGTGCCAGGTGAACTCGCGGCGGGTCCGCCCGTGCCCCACGTGCATGGGCAGGAAGACTCGGAGCATGACGACGCCCGTCCCGAGCAGGGCCCACTGCGGGAATCCCGAGGCCAGGTCGTCCCACACGCTCGCCGAGACCGTGCCGAACGTGTGCATGCCCAGGATGATCAGCCCGACGACGGCGACGAGCAGCGCCCAGAAGGCGGCGACCATCGGCAGGTGGCTGAACAGCAGCAGCACCGCCATGGGGAGTCGCCAGGGGGCGGCCTGAGAGGGCCGGGTGGTGCGCGTCGTCATGCGAGTTCCCCCGAGGGCCGCGTGAGGTGGGTGAACAGCTCCTGGAGCGGGATCGGGCCGAGGTCGAGCCCGGCCGCCCTGGCCTTGTCCCGGTGTTCGCCTGCGAGCCCGCCGTACAGGATCGCGGATTTGGTGGGGCCGAGCTGCTTCTGCCCCAGCACGGCCAGGCCCTCGCAGTCGCCGACGAAGGCGTCGACGTCGGGGGCCGGACCGGTGACGGACATGCCGCGTCCGCGGAGAGCGTCGGCTTCGTCGTGCAGGAGCAGGCGCCCCCGGTCGATGATCAGCACCTCCTCGAACAGGGAGCCGAGCTCCTCGATGAGATGTGTCGACAGCACGATGGTGCGCGGGGTGTCCATGAAATCGGAAAGCAGTTCGTCCTGGAACGCCGCGCGGGCGGGGGCGTCCATCCCCAGGTAGGACTCGTCGAAGATGGTCAGCGGCGCCCTGCTCGCCAGTCCGATGACGATGCCGAGCGCGGAGAGCTGTCCCCGGGAGAGGTCGGTCATGTGCTTGCGCGGCACCTCGAACCGCTCGATCAACCTGTCGGCGTAGTCCGCGTCCCATCCCGCCCGCAGTTGCGTGCCGAACTCCAGCACATCGCGCACGGTGACGAACCTGTCGAGGACGTCGGCGGTCTGCCGGATCAGGCAGACCCGCCGCATCGCGCGGGGGTTCTCGAACACCTGCTCCCCGTCGATCAGTACGGTGCCCGCGGTGGGCCGCAGGAACCCCGCCATGGTGGACAGCAGGCTCGTCTTGCCCGAGCCGTTCCTGCCGAGCAGACCGTAGATCTTGCCGCCGTGCAGGGTGAGCGTCACGTCCGAAAGGGCCTGTACGTCCCTGTAGCGCACCCCCAGGCCGCGTACCTCCACCGTCGCGGTCACCGGCCGCCCTCTCCGGCGATGCCCCCGGTGCCCCCGGTGCCTCCGGTGCCTCCGGTGCCTCCGGTGCCTCCGGTGCCCGCGATGTGAGTGATGTGCGTGATGACGTCGGTCAGGGGAATGCCGATGGCGTTGGCCTGAGCCACCATCGGGTCCACGATGTCGGCGAAGAATCGGTCCCTGTGCTGCGCCCGCAGGTCGTCACGGGCCTTGGGACTGACGAACATGCCGATGCCTCGCTTCTTGTAAAGCACACCTTCATCCACCAACTGCTGGAACGCCTTCGCGGCCGTCGCCGGGTTGATTCGGTAGTACGCGGCATATTGGTTGGTCGACATGACCTGCTCGTCGGCCTGCAGCGTGCCGTTGAGCACGTCGGCTTTGATCTGTTCGGCGATCTGCCGGTAGATCGGACTACGGTTGTCGAACAACGCCCACCTCAACCGCTTCATGGGTTCATTACCTGTGCAGTGAACCATAGAAGATGGTAATCTCCCCACTACACTACGGGCATGTTGCGCGCAGCCATGTGAAAGGTCCACCTCGACCGGGTGGGACGGCTGACCGCCCGCCTGTGAAACCCCCAGGTCAGCCGAGGTCGATGAGGTCGGTGTTGGCGCCGCACAGCACCACCGCGATCCGCTCATCCGGCTCCGGACGATACTGACCGCTGAGCAGCGGGGCGAGAGCCGCGGCCGCACCATATTCCACGGCGACGCGAAACTCGTCCCACAGGAACTGCCGCGCCCCGATCACGTGCTCGTCGTCCACGAGAAGCCAGCGCACCCCGGCGCGTACGGCGACGCCGTACGGAATGTCCCCGATCCGCGTGGCCCCGAGGGAGTCCACGCAGACCCCGCCGACCGCGACGTCCACGGGGCGGCCCGCCGACAGCGCCGCGGCCAGGGTGGGGCTGGACTCCGGCTCCACGCCTATCACCTGGACACGCCCTTCGAACGCGGCGGCGACCCCCGCGAGCAGCCCTCCGCCTCCCACGGCGACGAATACCGTGTCGAGGGTCTCGGCCTGCCGTTCGAGCTCGATCGCGAGGGTGCCCTGCCCCGCGCACACCTCGGCCTGGTCGTAGGCGTGGCAGAACAGCGCGCCCGAGTCGTCGGCGTGTTTGACCGCGGCCTCGTAGGCGTCCTGATAGCGCTCGCCGGACCGGTGCACGACGGCGCCGAGGCGGACGAGCCTGTCCACCTTGACCTTGGGGGACGTCTCCGGCACGAACACCGTCGCCTCCACGGCGATCGACCGCGCCACGTGCGCCACCGCGAGCCCCGCGTTGCCTCCCGACGCCGTCACCACGCCGGCCTTCCCCATCCGCCCGTTCTCACGGGCGGCGAGAATGCGGTTGAACGCGCCTCTCGCCTTGAAGCTGCCTGTGTGCTGGAGATATTCGAGCTTGAGCGCGACGGGGGCCGGAAGGGTGTTGAAATGCGCGGCGAGGACCGGAGTCGTGCGGACACGGCCGTCAATGCGCCGCATCGCGGTCACGACATCCGAGCGGGTGATCATAGCTTGACGCTCCACGGGGCTAGGTCCGTTCCCACTCCAAGACAGGTCTTGTCTACTGGAAGGCCCTGGCGCGTGTCGATGTATGTGTCAAGAAAGAGGTATGTGTCAAGAAAGAGGCCCGCCGAACGTGGCGAGGCCGTGCCGCCCCCCATCGACGCGACGCGAGCGTGGCGAGCAGCACCGCGTGACGACAGGGACCGGCACGGCCGATTCACCGGAGGGCCAGACCGGGAGCGCGGACGACCGCGCAATCTCCGCGCTCATCCGGTCTGGCCTTCGGCACACGGTACGGCCGGCGCTGTGGGCCGCCGACGTACCGCAGAACTTAGGTTAGGCATACCTAATCACGTCTGAGGTGGAGCGGTCAACAGAAGGACCCCGGCTCCAAGGGAACCGAGGTCCGCGTCAGGCCCGCCTCAAGGGCACCTCACAGGCACTTCGGGGGCACCTCAGGGGCACCCCCTCAGGGGCGCACCCCAGAGGCTCAGAGCTTCGCGATGACCGCCGCGACGACCAGCACGACCGTCACGCCCGTCGCGACGAGGGCGTCCGGCGCCCAGGAGGCGCGCACGTCGCCGGGGGTCGGGTCGCCCTTGCGGCGGGCGGCCTCCGCGCGTTCGCCGATCTGCTCCGCGACCCAGTCGGCGTGGGTCTTGCCCGCGGTGGCCTCAAGGGCCGCCTGCTCGCCCTTGGAGAGGGCGGGCTCGGTCTGGAAGCGGCCCCGGCGCTCCGGGGGCGCCCCCCTGCGGCCGGCCGTGGCCCGCTCGCGGGCCGACGCCTGCGGCGTCCAGCAGCGCACGGTGGTGTCGCCGGACTCGATGAGGACGGCGTGGGACACGCGCACGCCGTCGATCGACGTCCAGGGCAGGAACGCCGTACGCAGCGGGTTGCGCACAGTCACCCCGTCCTCGCCGAGGATCAGGGCGGGCCTCAGGCAGGTGATGTAGATCGCCAGGGTCAGCACCCCGAGCACCGCCGCGGCCACCAGCGAATCCGGTCCGGTGAAGCGGATGACCAGGTCGACCGCGTTGAACGCGGCGAAGGCCATCCACAGCCAGCCGAGGACCAGAGCGAACTTGGATCGGAATACCTGTTTCACGCTTGCCACTTCAGTTGGGCGAACCCCGGCTTGATCACACCGTTGATCAGGGAGAGCCGCTCATCGAACGGAATGAAGGCCGACTTCATCGCATTGACCGTGAACCACTGGAGGTCATCCCAGCCGTAGTCGAACGCGTCCACCAGCCTGGCGAACTCCTCCGACACCGACGTGCCGCTCATGAGCCGGTTGTCGGTGTTGACCGTCACCCGGAAGTGAAGGCGGCGCAGCAGGCCGATCGGGTGGTCGGCGATGGAGGACGCGGCGCCGGTCTGCAGGTTGGACGTCGGGCACATCTCCAGCGGAATCCGCTTGTCACGCACGTAAGCCGCGAGCCTTCCGAGCTTCGCCGTGCCATCCTCGGATACGGAGATGTCATCGATGATCCGGACACCGTGCCCCAGCCGGTCGGCCCCGCACCACTGGATGGCCTGCCAGATCGACGGAAGGCCGAAGCCCTCACCGGCGTGGATCGTGAAGTGGGAGTTCTCCCGCTGGAGGTATTCGAACGCGTCCAGGTGGCGGGTCGGAGGATAGCCCGCCTCCGCGCCCGCGATGTCGAACCCGACGACGCCGACATCGCGGTAGCGCACCGCGAGCTCGGCGATCTCCATGGACCTCGCCTGGTGCCGCATGGCCGTCAGCAGCGCGCCGACCCGGATGCCGCGCCCCGCGGACCCGATCCTGAACCCTTCGAGCACCGCCTCGACCACCTCGTCCAGGCTGAGCCCCTGCGAGGTGTGCAGCTCGGGCGCATAACGCACCTCCGCGTAGACCACCCCGTCGTCGGCCAGGTCGGCCGCGCACTCGGCCGCGACGCGGGTCAGCGCCTCGGCCGACTGCATGACTCCGACCGTGTGGGCGAAGGTCTCCAGGTAACGTTCCAACGACCCGGAGTCGGACGCCTCCCGGAACCACGTCCGCAGGTTGTCCGCGTCGGTGGTCGGCAACTTGCTGTAACCGGACTCTCGGGCGAGGTCCACGACGGTTTCCGGGCGCACACCACCGTCGAGGTGGTCATGGAGCAGAACCTTCGGTGCCCGACGGATCTCATCTAGGGTGGGTCGCTGGCTCATCTGCCCATCTTAGGCAAGCCGGTTCCCCATATCGCCGATGAGTCGGCTCGGGTGTGACTCGGGCGTCTGCGGGGTCAATGAGCCACATCGATCACCAACCGGTCCGGCGACGACTGGCTGAACACCCGGAAGCCCGCCCGGCGGTTCAGCGCCAGCCCGACGCCCACGACCGCCTCGAAATCGCCGATGCGGACGACGTTCAGCACGTTGGTCAACCCCGTCGGGTAGACCGGCCCGCCGGTCCACGTGGAGTCGCCCGTTTCGGTGTGGGCGTTGGCCGGACTCAGCGCGACCTGGAGATATGCCTTGCCGCGGGTCTTGATGATCTTGCCCGAACCGTCCTGCACGAACTCGTCGACCCAGCGCACGCTGTACCCCGGCACCGCGTGCCGCAGGTCGATCACCACCCGGTCGAACCCCGGGTGCCCGGCGAACCTCACCCCCGTGACCAGCGCCGGCGACTCCGTCGCGCGCTTGACCTCGATCTCTCGCTGGCTGGTCGGCGGTTGAAGAGCCCGCGCGTCGGGGGACGATTCCTCGGCTGTGGAGCCCGCCGAAGGCGGGGCCGGCGCCGTACCGATCGGGGGCGAGGCGGTCGGCGCCTGCGGCGCCGTGGGCGCGCCGCCGCAGCCCGCGAGCATCAGCATCGCCAGCGCCGCACCTCCCGCGATCAACGATGCGGTACGGCGTGCGCCGCCGCGAGACTTCGCCACCGCACCGGGGCGGACTGAGCGACCGGCGCGGACAGAGTGAATGGTGGGGTCCATGGTCACGTGATGCCCCCTCAACCGCCGTTGTTCACGTCATGACGCTCCGTAACATCAGATCGTTCACCCGGATTGGGGGAACCGACCAGCCGAAGTCGGGCCACCCCGCCCGGCCGAGGCCCTGCCGACGTACCGCGCGGTGCTCGCCGAGGCGTTCTCGACCTGGTCGGCCGCCTGCGGATCGGCTCAGGCGGTGATGCGGTCGATGATGAGCGGCAGGGCGTCGGGGTCGCTCGCGGGCCCCACCTCGTAGGCCCCGTCCAGCGCTTCGAGCGCGCGCTCGAAGCGCTCGGTCTCATCGGCGTGCAACGTCATCAGCGGCTGCCCGGCGCGCACGATGTCGCCGAACCCGGCGTGCAGGGTCACGCCCGCGCCGAGCGACACGGGATCCTCCTTGCGCGCCCTCCCCGCGCCGAGCCGCCACGCCGCCAGGCCCACGCCGTACGCGTCGAGCCTGCGCAGCACGCCGGACGCCGGGGCGGTGATCTGGACGGTCTCGGCGGCGCTCGGCAGCACCGCGTCGGGGTCGCCCCCCTGGGCCGCGACCATGCGCCGCCAGGCGTCCATGGCCGAGCCGTCCATCAGGGCGTCCTCGGGGTCCTTGCCGTGCACCCCGGCCGTGTCCAGCATTTCGCGCGCCAGCCGTACGGTGAGCTCCACCACGTCGGCGGGGCCGCCTCCGGCGAGGACCTCGACGGCCTCGGCGACCTCCAGGGCGTTGCCGACCGCCCGGCCGAGGGGGCGGTCCATGGCCGTGAGCAGGGCGACGGTGGCGACGCCGGCGTCGGCGCCGAGGCCGACCATGGTGGCGGCGAGTTCGCGGGCGTCGTCCACGGTCTTCATGAACGCCCCAGAGCCGACCTTGACGTCCAGGACCAGCGCGCCCGTGCCCTCGGCGATCTTCTTGGACATGATGGAGGAGGCGATCAGCGGGATCGACTCGACGGTGCCGGTGACGTCGCGCAGGGCGTAGAGCTTCTTGTCGGCGGGGGCCAGGCCGCCGCCCGCCGCGCAGATGACCGCGCCCGCGCCGCGCAGCACCGCGAGCATCTCGTCGTTCGACAGCGACGCCCGCCACCCGGCGATGGACTCCAGCTTGTCGAGGGTGCCGCCGGTGTGGCCGAGGCCGCGCCCCGACAGCTGCGGCACGTAGGCGCCGCAGGCGGCGACGAGAGGGGCGAGCGGCAGTGTGATCTTGTCGCCGACGCCGCCGGTGGAGTGCTTGTCGGCGGTGGGCCGGTCGAGGGCGGACCAGTCCATGCGCTCACCGGAGCGGATCATCGCCGCGGTCCAGTCGGCGATCTCCCGGCGGTCCATGCCGTTGAGCAGGATCGCCATGGCCAGCGCCGACATCTGCTCGTCGGCCACTCCCCCGGCGGTGTACGCGCCGATCACCCAGTCGATCTGCGCGGCCGACAGCGGCCGACCGTCGCGCTTGGTGGTGATGACCTCGATGGCGTCCAACGTTCAGGCTCCCCTGGACAGATCTTCAGGCCCGAAGGCGAACGGCATGAGCGTGGCGAGCCGCCACGGCCCCTCCGGGGTCTCGACCAGCAGGTCGGCCCCGCCGTGCTCGTAGAGAAGCTGGCGGCAGCGCCCGCAGGGCATGAGCGGCTCGCCGTGCCCGTCCACACAGGTGAACGCCACGAGCCTGCCGCCGCCCGTGGCGTGGAGCGCGGACACCAGGCCGCACTCGGCACACAGGCCGAGGCCGTACGAAGCGTTCTCCACGTTGCACCCGGTCACGATACGCCCGTCGTCCACCAGGGCGGAGGCGCCGACGGGGAACTTGGAGTACGGCGCGTAGGCGTGGGTCATGGCCTCGGCCGCCGCGGCCCGCAGGGCGTCCCAGTCGATTGCTGCGGTCATTTCGCCTGCCCTTTGCGGTAGCGCACACCGTCGGCCGCGGGCGGGCGCAGCCGCTGCGAGGCCAACGCCAACACCAGCAGGGTGGTGAGGTGCGGAGTGAACGAGGTGAACTGCTCGGGCACGGTGTCGGTGACCGCGAAGACGGTGAACACCACGGCCGCGCTCACCGCCGTGATCACGGCGGCGCGGACACGCTGCTGCTTGACGAGCTGGTAGACGGCCACGGCCGCGAGGATCAGGGCCACGAACAGAAGCAGTGCGTGGACCGAGGTGCCGCCCTGCCGGAGTTGGAGGGCGTCGGTGTAGCCGAACAGCGTGGAGCCCGCGGCGAGGCCGCCCGGCCGCCAGTTGCCGAAGATCATCGCGGCCAGCCCGATGTAGCCGCGCCCGCCGGTCTGGCCCTCGCGGTAGATGCCGGCGGCCACGATCGACAGATACGCGCCTCCAAGGCCGGCGAGCGCGCCGGAGACGACGACGGCGAGGTACTTGTAGGTGTAGACGTTGACGCCCAGCGACTCGGCGGCCACCGGCCGCTCGCCGCACGCGCGCAGCCGCAGGCCGAAGGCGGTCCTCCACAGCAGGAAGACGCTGAGCGGCACGAGCAGGATGGCGAGGATCGTGAACAGCGACACGTTCTGGGTGAGCCCCCGCAGCACTCCAGCGAGGTCGGAGACGAAGAACCAGCCGTTGCTCTCCACCTGGCGCAGCGGTTCGCCGATGCCGGGGAGGCTGATCCGGTCGATGCCGGGGATGCGCGGCGACTGGGTCTCGCCGCCGCCCCGCATCGGGGCGAAGACGAGCTTGGAGAGATACTGCACGACGCCCATCGCCAGGATGTTGATGGCGACGCCGGAGATGATGTGGTCGACGCCGAACGTCACGGTGGCGACGGCGTGCAGCAGCCCGCCGAGCAGGCCGCCGACCGCCCCGGCGACCACTCCGGCCCACGGGTTGCCGGTGACGATCGCCCCCCAGGCGCCGAACCACGTGCCGAAGATCATCATGCCTTCAAGGCCGATGTTCACCACGCCCGCCCGCTCGGCCCAGAGGCCGCCGAGTCCCGCCAGTCCGATCGGTACGGCAAGGCTCAGCGCGGCGCTCACCGTGCCGCCCGAGGCGATGTCGGTCGCGCCGGTGACGATCCGCACCAGGGACAGGAGCGCGAGGAACCCGGCGACCCCGAGGAGCACCACCGGCCAGGTGAGCTTGAATCCGCGGGCCGCGGGCGCGGTGCCGGTCGGCTGCCGGGCGGCGAGTCCGGTGGCCGTCATCGGCTCACCGCCCCCTCCGGCGTCGCCGTACCGCCTGCGCCGCCGCTGCCGCCGGTGCCGCCGGTGAGCTCGCGGCTGACCCTGCGCTGCTCGGCCGCCATCCGGTATCGATGGACCAGTTCGTAGGCCACGATCACGGAGAGCACGATCGTGCCCTGCATGATGATCACGATCTCCTTGGGGATGCCTTCGAGGTCCAGGATGTTGGAGGAGTTGTCGAGGAAGCTCCACAGCAGCGCCCCGACGGCGATGCCGACCGGGTGGTTGCGCCCGAGGAGCGCGATGGCGATGCCGGTGAAGCCGAGGCCGGCGGGGAAGTCCAGGCTGTAGGAGTAGGACGCGCCGAGAAGCTGGGGCATGCCCACCATTCCGGCCACCGCGCCGGAGATCAGCATGGTGGCGAGCACCATCTTCTTGACGTTCACGCCGCTCGCCACGGCGGCCGACTCGGACCTGCCCGTGGCCCGCAGGTCGAAGCCGAAGACCGTGCGGGTGAGCAGCACGTGATAGGCGATGCCCATCAGTATCGCCACCACGATGAACCCGAAGACCTTCACCGTGGTGCCGGGGATCAGGGCGAAGCCCGGGAAGTGCGCGGATTCGGGGATCGGCCTGGTGCCGATGTTGTTGCTGCCGGCCACGGGCACCGCCAGCAGCGCGGGCGTGAGCAGCCACGCGCCGACGCCCGTGGCGATGGCGTTGAGCATGATCGAGGAGATGACCTCGCTGACGCCGCGGGTGGCCTTGAGCAGGCCCACGATGCCCGCCCACAGGGCGCCGACCAGCACGCCGACCAGCACCACCACCACGATGAGCAGCGGTCCCGGGAGGGCCACCGTGCCGCCGACGGCCGCCGCGAGCAGCGCGGCCAACCGGTATTGCCCGTCCACGCCGATGTTGAACAGGTTCATCCGGAACCCGATCGCGACGGCGAGCCCTGCCAGGTAGTACGTCGTGGCGAAGTTCAGCGTCAGCACCAGCGAACGGGGCTGCACGCCGTACTCCGCCATCAGCGCGAACGTCGCGAACGGCGCGTTGCCGGTGATCAGCAGCACGACCGCGGTGATGACCGCGGCGAACAGGATCGCGAGCAGCGGCGCGGCGAGCGACAGCCAGCCGGTGAGCTTGACCCGGCCGGACACGCGGTCGAGGAAACCGCCGGCCGCCGGGCTCATGACTCCTCCCCCGCGCCGGTCATGGCGGAACCGAGCTGTTCGGGGGTGACGGCGCTCGGGTCGACATCGGCGACGATCCGGCCGCGCAGAATCACCTTGAGCGTGTCGGACAGCCCGATCAGTTCGTCGAGGTCGGCCGACACGAGCAGTACGGCGAGGCCGTCCGCGCGCGCCGCGCGCAGGTGATCCCAGATGGCGGCCTGCGCGCCCACGTCCACCCCGCGCGTGGGATGCGAGGCGATGAGCACGACGGGGTCGCCGCTCATCTCGCGCCCGACGATGAGTTTCTGCTGGTTGCCGCCGGACAGCGCGGCGGCGTCGACGTCGATGCCGGGGGTGCGCACGTCGTATTCGCGGGCGATGCGCTCGGTGTCCCCGCGGGCGCCCGCCCGGTCGATCCACGGCCCCTTGGCGTTGGGTCGCCGCGTCTGGTGGCCGAGGATGCGGTTCTCCCACAGCGGCGCTTCCAGCAGCAGCCCGTGGCGGTGCCGGTCTTCGGGGATGTAGCCGATGCCGCCTTCGCGGCGGCGCAGCGTGGACCACGATGATATGTCGGCGTCGGCGAGGTGGATCGTGCCATCGGCGGGACGCATGCCCATGATGGCCTCCACGAGTTCGGCCTGGCCGTTGCCTTCGACGCCGGCGATGCCGAGCACCTCACCCTTGTGGATGGTGAAGGCGACCTGGTCGACGGCGGCTCTGCCGTCGGGAGCGCGCACGGTGAGGCCCTCGACCGAGAGCGCGACCACGTCGGTGACGGTGGAGTCGCGGGTCTCGGGGCTCGGCAGTTCGCTGCCGACCATGAGTTCGGCGAGCTGACGTGCGGTGACGGCGCTCGGGTCGACCTCGGCGACGGTCTCCCCCCGCCGGATCACGGTGATCGCGTCGGCCACGGACAGGACCTCGTCGAGTTTGTGGGAGATGAAGATGATGGTGAGCCCCTGGCCGACGAGCACGCGGAGGTTGTCGAAGAGTTCCTCGACCTCCTGTGGCACGAGGACGGCGGTGGGTTCGTCGAGGATGAGGATGCGCGCTCCGCGGAAGAGCACCTTGAGGATCTCGACCCGCTGACGTGCGCCGACGCCGAGCTCCTCCACCAGCATGTCGGGTTCGATGCCGAGGCCGTAGGCGTCGGAGATCTCTTTGATCTTCTTGCGGGCCGCCCTGAAGTCGATGGCGATGCCGCCCTTGCGGGGTTCGCTGCCGAGGACCACGTTCTCCAGCACGGTCAGGTTGTCGGCCAGCATGAAGTGCTGGTGAACCATGCCGATGCCGGCGGTGATCGCGCCTTCCGGCGAGCGGAACGCGACGGGATCGCCATTGATCTTGATGACGCCCTCGTCGGGGCGCTGCATGCCGTACAAGATCTTCATCAGGGTCGACTTGCCCGCGCCGTTCTCACCGACGATCGCGTGGACGTGACCTCGCCTGACCATCAGGCGGATGTCGCGGTTGGCGACCACCCCGGGAAACCTCTTGGTGATCCCCTCAAGCTCTACGGCGGGCTGCGCCACGACCTCTGTCGGAATGCTGATGGCGGCCTCCCTCATACGGTCGCCGAACGAACCGGTGTTTGACACTAGACCACGAAGGCTCGGCGACCATCGCGCCGAGCCCTCGGGATCAGCGCAGGTCAGGAGGTCGTCTCCGGCACCTTGATCTCGCCGCTGACGATCTTCTGCTTGTATTCCTCAAGCTTGTCCTTGATGTCGTCCACCTTTCCGCCGGTGACGGAGTAGTCGACACCCGCGACCTTCAGGTCGTAGACGGTCGTCCCGGGCTTCACGGTGCCCGCGGCGAAGCTCTTGAGGAAGTCGTAGACGGCGACGTCGAGCTTCTTGAGCATCGAGGTCATGACGACGTCCTTGACGGCCGCGTCGGCGGTCAGCGCCTGGTCGGCATCGACGCCGATGGCCTGCGCCTTGCCCGCCTTGGCCGCCTCGAAGACGCCGCTGCCCGAGCCGCCGGCGGCGTGGTAGACCACGTCGGCCCCGGCGTCGATCATGCCCTCGGCCACCGTCTTGCCCTTGGCCGGGTCGTTGAAGCCGGTGAACTCCGGCGGCTGGCTGAGGTACTTGCTCTGGATGGTGATGTCCTTGTTGACCGCCTTGGCGCCGGCGGCGAAGCCCGCCTCGAACTTCTGGATCAGCGGCACCTGCACGCCGCCGACGAAGCCGACGTTGTTCTTCGTCGACTTCAGCGCGGCGGCGGCTCCGACGAGGAAGGAGCCCTCGTGCTCGGCGAAGACCAGGTTGGAGATGTTGGGGCCGGTCGCGGCGGCGTCGTCGACGATCGCGAACTTGACGTCGGGGAACTCCGCGGCGACCTTCTTCACCGGGCCGGAGTAGGCGAAGCCGACGGCCACGACCGGGTTGTAGCCGCTGGTCGCGAGCAGACGCAGCCGCTCCTCCTTCTGCGCCTCGGTCTCCCCGGGGCTCGCGGTCAGCTCACGGGGGTCGGGCAGCTTCAACTCCGACTTCGCCTTGTCGAGCCCCGCGGCGGCCGAGTCGTTGAACGACTGGTCACCCCGTCCGCCGATGTCGTAAGCGAGTCCGACCTTCGCTCCTGTCGGCGCGGCGGCCGACGAGCCGCCCTCAGCCGGAGTCGCGGTGGTGCTGTCTCCCCCACACGCGGCCACCCCGACGGTGACCATGGCACCCGCCAGCACGCCGGCGGCCATTCTGCCCACTCGATTGCGGAGCAAGGTGACTCCCTTCCTGTCCCCGCGTCCAACTTGTGTACATGCATGGAGAGAGCGATGCACGGCAACTCTGGACGGAAGGTATGTGATTGACCTGCCATGGCCAAACCCAGGATGTAGTCCGCAACACGTCCGTTATCCGGCGCACTCCTGCCCGTGACCAGGCGGGGAGATCAAGGCCGGGCCCGACGGGCCCGGCATGTGCGGCGACAAGCCGTACGGCACGAGCCCGCGAACCGACTGCCACGGGAGGGGCGTGCATGGGACTCCTTGGTTGGCTAGTCAGAGTGTGACCAGCTTCACCACAAGGAAACGTCACAGGAGTTCACCAAAATCTCCACACTCCCCATGCCCGGGGCGGAAGACGGTGTGCTCAGACCCTGCCCAGCTCGCTCAACTGCTCGGTGAGGCCGTCGACGCTCGGCCTGCCGCCCTCCCACAGCGCGGTCAGCGCCGTGGCGGCCATGAAACGCACGCCCATGCCGATGCAGCTCTCGTCGACGTCGAACGTGCCCTGGTGGATGTCGGTCTGGAGCGGGGAACCCGGTCTGCGGGTGCCGAGTCTGGCGAAGGCGCCCGGAATGGATTCGAGATACCACCCGAAGTCCTCACCGCCGAGGCTCTGCTGGGTGGGCACCACGGCCTGGGCGCCGAGCACGCGCTCGGCCGCCTCGGCGAGCATCTGCACGCTCTCCTCGTCGTTGACGACGGGGGGAACGCCGCGCGCGTAGTCCATTTTGGCCTCGATGCCGTACGCGCCCGCCACGGAGTCGAGCAGCGTCTGGATCAGCTCCGGGGCCGCGTGCCACGCCTCCTCGTCCAGGCAGCGCACGGTGCCCTCGGCGACGCCGCCGTCGGGGATCGCGTTGGCCACCGAACCGGCCTCGACCCGGCCCCACACCAGGCTGAGCGAGGAGCGGGGGTCGACCCGGCGGGACAGGCCCGCGGGCACCTCGGTGACGATCTTGGCGAGGGCGAAGACCAGGTCGGCGGTCAGGTGGGGCCGCGCGGTGTGGCCGCCGGGGCCGCTGACGTGGATGGCGACCTTGTCGCACGCGGAGGTGATCGGCCCGGCCTTGAGCCCGACCTGCCCGACCTCGACCCTCGGGTCGCAGTGAAGGCCGAAGATCCGGTCGACGCCGCTGATGCCGCCGCAGGCCAGCACCTCACGCGCGCCGCCGGGCAGCTCCTCGGCCGGCTGGAAGATGAGACGGACCCTGCCGGGCAGCAGCCCCTCGGCGGCCTGGCCCGCGAGGAACAGGCCCGTGCCCAGCAGGATGGCGGTGTGCACGTCGTGCCCGCAGGCGTGGCACACGCCGGGGACGGTCGAGGCGTAGGGGACGTCCTTCTCATCCGGCAGCGCCAGGGCGTCGATGTCGGCGCGGAGGGCCACCGTCGGCCCGTCGCCGCTGCCGATGTCGCAGATGACGCCCGTGCCCCTCGGCATCACCACGGGGGCGAGCCCGGCCTCGGCGAGCCTGTCGACGATGCGCTGAGTCGTGCGGTATTCCGCGAAGGCCAGCTCCGGATGCATGTGGATGTCACGGCGAAAGCCGACCAGAGCCCGTTCGGTCCCGGCCAGGAACGCGTCAAGCTCCCCCCGTAGGTCACGTCCCCGCATTGTTACCCTTCCCATCTGAGATCGCCATCGCGAAGAGACACGGCGGGAAGGCCGTGTGCGCGTTGACGAATGATTCGACTGTATCCCGCTCACGCCTGGTCACGTGAGTAACCGCACCAAATGTTGGGATGCAGCATGCCGCTGACCAGGCCTTCACGTGGGCGAACATCACCGGTGGCCACGCAGATGATCCACCAACCATCCGGAGACACCATGCCTCCGTAGTCACAGGGGGTCATGTGAGAGATGACCCCTCTAATCCGGCTTCGCCGGATTCGCGTATTAGGCCCACTCCACAGCGTGACAGGCGACCGGACAATCCCGGACAAACATCCTCCCACTCTGTCCCGCCGATCTTTTCGGCAAACATCGACTAGCCATGCAAATGCCGTAACCCCCGGTGCCACTCATCGCACCCCCTCGACTCATGCCACCAGGACAAATGCATGTTTCACTGCCCTTGTGATCGCTAATATCCCATTCGCCGGGAAGTGTGGAAGTTTGAACATCTTCGAACCGAGCGAGGGGACCATGGTGGTCGTTCCCTCGATCTCACTTCCCCCAGCGGAACTGAGCTGCATCAAGGGCGTACGGCACTACGAAGAGCGTCTGATGTTCCTGCTGCTCGCCCTCGATCATCCGGACGTACACCTCATCTATGTGTCGTCCCTCCCCGTCGACCCCGCCATCGTCGACTACTACCTCGGCTTCCTCCGCGACCCCCGCGACGCCGCCGGACGCCTCCACATGATCAGCGCCGACACTCCCGGCCCCGACACCCCCGGACCGCCGTCGCAGTCGCAGTCGCAGTCGCTGAGCCAAGCCCTCCTGGACAGGCCCGACCTCATCCACCGGGTCCGCGCGCTCCTCGCCGAGACGCGCACAGCCCCGGGAGCCCCGGGAATCCACGAGAGCCCGGCCTGGATGGTCCCATGGATCTCCACGGACCTGGAGGCGGAGCTGGCGCGGCTCTGGAACCTCCCGATCTACGGCCCGAGCGCCGCCCACGCGGCGCGCTTCGGCTCCAAGAGCGGGTCCCGCGAAGCGGGACGGCAGGCGGGGGTGCCCATGCCGCGCGGCTTCGCCGACCTGCACTCCCTCGCCGAGGTGGAGCACGCCGCGCGAGCGCTGTCCGGCCGCCGCATGATCGTCAAACTGAACGACGGCTACTCGGGCCTGGGCAACGCCATCGTCACCAGGAGCGGACACTCCCTGGCCGACTCCCCCACGAGCTTCTCCGCCGCGAGGGAGACCTGGGACAAGTTCGCCAAGAAGATCTGCGAGCGCGGCGCGGTGCTGGAGGAGTACATCGAGCAGGACCTGGTCTCCTTCCCCAGCGCACTTGTGCAGATCACGCCGAACGGGCGGGCCGAGGTGATCGCGACGCACGACCAGGTGCTCGGCGGCGTGAACGCCGACCTGTACCAGGGATGCAACTTCCCCTCACGCGGGGAGTACCGCGCCGAGGTGAACGGCTGCGCCCTGCGCATCGGCCGCGTGCTGGCCGGCAAAGGCGTCATCGGCCTGTTCGGCATCGACTTCTTCGTCGTGAAGACCGACGGCGGCTACCGGGCGCTGCTCTGTGAGATCAACCTGCGCATCGGCGGAACCACGCACCCCTTCGGCGCGATGCTCCTCACCACAGGTGCGCGTTTCGACCCGGTGCTCGGCGCGGTGGCGGCGGACGGCAGGCCCAAGTACTACACGGCGACCGACAACTGCGCCTCGCCGAGCCTGCGGGGCAGCACGCCCGGGGAGGTGGTGCGCAGGGTCGAGGAACTCGGGCTCGGGTTCGACCGGCGCAGCCGTACCGGCAATGTGCTGCACCTGCTGGGGTCGGTGCCGGAGCACGGCAAGCTGGGGTTCACGAGCATCGCGGACTCGCCGGAGGAGGCCATGGCGCTGCACCGGAAAACGCATCTGGCCCTGGGATCCGCCCTATGAGCGGGAGGGTCTGACCGTAATCCATGGGGTAATGGTCCTCTATGGGAAATACGGTCACCCTTATCCAACGCCGCGTCGAGTCGGTCAAGGAGTGGGGCCGACACGTGACCAGCCGCGAGCGCGTGCGCCACCCCTGGGTCGACCATCTGATCAGGACGGTTCAGCGCTACCAGGTCCAGTACGGCGACCGCCTCGCGGGCGCGGTCACCTACTTCGCGTTCCTGTCGTTCTTCCCGATCCTCGCCTTGGCCTTCGCGGTGTTCGGCTACATCGTGACCTTCCGCCCGGACGCGCTGCAGGTGCTCACCAACGCCATCAACGGGCAACTGCCCGGCCTGGCCGAACAGCTCGACGTCGCGCACCTGGGAGAGGCCAGGTTCAGCGCGGGGCTCATCGGTGTGCTCGGCCTGCTCTACGCCGGGCTGGGCGCGATCGACGCGCTCCGCGGCGCACTGCGGCAGATCTGGATGACCACGGAGCCGCCGTTGAACTTCGCCCTCGCCAAGCTGCGCGACCTGGCCACGCTGTTCATGCTGGGGCTCACTCTGATCGTGTCGACGGTCGTGACGGGGCTCGCCACCAGCGCCGGCGCCATCGTCACGGGCTGGGTCGGCCTGGACGGATCGGCCGTGGCCGAACGTGCCGTCTGGCTCGCCGGGGTGCTGGTCGGCGTCGCCGCGGACATCGTGCTGTTCCTGATCGTGCTCGGCTGGGTGGCCAAGCCCTCCCAGCCCTTCCGCACCATCCTCAAGGGCGCGGTGCTCGGCGCCATCGGGTTCGGGGTGCTCAAGCAGATCGCGGCGCTCGTGCTGCCGGTCACGCTCAACAACCCGATCTACGGCGCCTTCGCGGTCATGGTGGGGCTGCTGATCTGGATCAACCTGTCGGCCCGGCTCACGCTGTACGTCGCCGCCTGGACGGCCACCGCCGACATGGGCCCTCCTCCCGCGCCCACCCCGGTGCCGGGCCTCGGGATGCCGAGGTCACCGGGGCCTGCGCTCAACGGGCACGGGCCTTGACCTTGCGGCGCATGCCGTACAGGACACCTGCCACGCCGCCGAGCAGGCTGACGCCGATCAGCAGCGGTACGGCGAGGCCGGAGCCGGTGCCCGGCGCCGACGCCTTGGCCGCGTCGGCGGGGGCGGCGTTCATGGGCGTGCCCACCGGGCTGGGTGACGCGGTCTGGGCAGGCTTGTCGGGCAGCGGGTCGACCAGGCGCCCCACCGGGGTGACCTTGCCCCGCGCGGCGAATCCCCAGTCGAGCAGGTCGGCCACTTCGCCCCAGAACGCTCCCTCGTGGCGCATGATCGCGACGATGACGGTGTGGCCCCCGCGTGTGGCGGCTCCGGAGAAGCTGCCCATGGCCTTGGTGGTCCAGCCGTTCTTGCCGCCGACCATGCCGTCGTAGCTCCACAGCAGCTTGTTGTGGTTGCCGATCTCGTAGTAGCCCTTGGGCGCGGGGAACTTAGCAGTCTTTGTGCTGACATAGCGGCGGAACTCGGGGTTTGCGAGCCCTGCCCGGGTGATGAGGGCAAGGTCGTAGGCCGAGCTGCTCTGTCCGGCTTTGTCCAGCCCGCTGGGGGTTTTGGCGACCGTGTCCATCGCCTGGAGCTTGTGGGCGACGGCATTCATCTGCGCGAGCGTCGGCTCCAGCCCGCCGTTCGCCTCCGCGAGCGCCATCGCCGCGTCGTTGCCCGACGACAGCATCAGCGCCCGGAACAGATCGTGCACCTGGTAGAGGGGCTTCGGCACCAGGCCGACCGCGCTGCCCTCCTGGTTGCACGCGGTGCGGCTGGGCGTGACCCGCTTGTTGCGGTTGAGCTGCGGGATAAGGGTCAGCGCCGTGAGGGACTTCAGGGTGCTGGCCGGCAAGTAGCGTCCGTGCGCGTCCTTGGCCGCGAGCACCTCGCCGGTGCCCGCGTCGGCGACGACATAGGACCTCGCCTTGGTCTTCGGTGGCGCTTTGACCTCGGCCGGGGCCACCAGGCCCCGATGGCCGAGCAGGTCGCCGCCGATGGGCGGCGCCGTACGGGCCTGCGCGGGAGGCGCATGGACGAGTACGACAGAGGCGAGTAGCGCCGTGACCGACACCAGGTGTTTCGTCCCCATGGTGATCTCAGGGTAGCTTCGTACGGATTCGCATGTAGCCACACCTGCCCGCCCGGTTCACCCATACGCCTGAAGTTGAACAATGTTGACGCAGTTCAAGCGTGTCTCTGGAGTGCCACTGCCTCCATCATGAAAGAACAACATCAATCTAAAAAAGAACACCAGTGTCAACGATCGACATCGCCCGCCACAGCAGAATGTCCGACCCGCAGACACACGAGCCGGACATTCAGGATGTTTCAGGCGCTTTCGCGGTACCGACCGGTCAGCCTCTCGGCAGGAACCCCACCCTGTCGCGGACCTTGGTCATCGTCTCCGCCGCCACCGCGCGGGCACGCTCGGCGCCGATCGCCAGCATGCGGTCGAGCTTCTCCTCATCGGCCAGCAGGGCCTCGGTGCGCTCCCGGATCGGCGTGAAGGCGTCCACCACCACCTCGGCCACCTCCTTCTTGAAGGTGCCGTAGCCCTGCCCCGCGTAACGCGCCTCAAGATCGGAGATCGAGGTGCCCGTCAGCGCCGACTGGATGCGCAGCAGATTGGTGACGCCCGGCTTGTCGACCTCGTCGGCCTTCACCTCGGTGCCGGTGTCGGTGACCGCGCGCATCACCTTCTTGCGGAGCGACGACGGCTGCTCCAGCACGTCCAGGATGCCCTGCGGGCTGGAGGACGACTTGGACATCTTCGCCGACGGGTCCTGCAGATCGGAGATCTTCTCGACCTCTTTGAGAATGAACGGCGACGGCAGCGTGAACGTCTCCCCGTGCCTGTGGTTGAACCGCTGCGCGAGATCGCGGGTCAACTCCAGATGCTGCTTCTGGTCGGCCCCCACCGGCACCTGATCGGCGTGGTAGAGCAGAATGTCGGCGGCCTGCAGAATCGGATAGGTGAACAGGCCGACGCTGGCCGCACCCTCACCGTATTTCGCGGACTTGTCCTTGAACTGCGTCATCCGGCCCGCCTCGCCCATGCCGGTCATGCAGTTGAGCACCCACGCCAGCTCGGCATGCTCAGACACGTGGCTCTGCACGAACACCGTGCACCGCTCCGGGTCGAGCCCCACCGCGAACAGCTGAGCGGCGGCCACGCGCGTGCGGTGGCGCAGCTCCTTCGGGTCAGGCTGCACCGTGATGGCGTGGAGGTCGACAACGCAGTAGAACGCCTCGTGCGTGTCCTGGAACGGCACCCACTGACGCACCGCACCGAGGTAGTTGCCCAGGTGGAAAGAGTCGGCCGTGGGCTGGATGCCGGAAAGCACACGTGGTCTGGCTGCCATAGCGTGCAATTCTGTCAGGCCCCGGGGGGCGGATGCGACTCGGCACCACCGGGTCCCCTGCCGTTCGCCTCCGGCCCGGACGCCGTGGGCCGCACACCGGTGGACTGCCCGGTCGCAGATCGCGGATCGGCCTCGGAGGACGGCGCGGACAATGACGCCGACTCGCCGACCTGGGCAGGGGGCAAAAGCGACGAGTCCGGCGGAGGGGACGGCGTGCGGCGCTTGACCCGGACCCGGTCCACACGGCGGCCGTCCATCGCGGTGACGGCCAACTCGAAACCGGGGATCTCCACCCGCTCGCCGAGAGTCGGCAGATGGCCGAGCGCCGCCATCATGAACCCGCCCAGCGTCTCATAAGGCCCGTCGGGCAGCCTGATCCCGCATTTAGCGGCGAACTCATCAAGGTTGACCAGACCCTCGATCTCGACCTCACCAGCCGGCAGGCGCACCGACCGGCCGCCATCGAGATCGTATTCATCGCGGATGTCGCCGATGAGCTCCTCGACCAGATCTTCGAGGGTGACGATCCCCGCGGTCCCGCCGTACTCATCCACCACGATCGCCAAATGGTGGCCCTCGTCCCGCATCTCCGACAACGTCGTGAGCACCCGCTTACTCGCGGGCACCAGCTTCACCGGGCGGATCGGCACCAGCTCACTGATGGGCTCGATCCGGCCCGTGAGCACCGGGTCGAGCAGATCCTTGACATGGACGAACCCGATGATCTCATCGTAGGAATCGCGGAAGACCGGATAGCGCGAATGCGGCATGGCGACCGCGAGCACCGCCGCCTCCGCCAGCGCGGTGTCGGCCGCCATGAACTCGACCTCCGTGCGCGGCAGCATCACCTCCCTGAGCTGCCTCTTCCCGGCGGCGAACACCTCGCCGATCAGATGCCGCTCGTCCTCGGTGAGCTCGTGGTGGCCGACGACCATGTCGCGCAGCTCCTCGGTCGTCATCTCCTCGCGGTCGGCCGACGGGTTGCCGCCGAGCAGCTTCACCACGACATCGGTCGACTTCGACAGCGCCCAGATCACCGGCCTGGACAGCGTCGCCATGCCGTCCAGCAGCGGCGCGACGAACAGCGACAGGCCCTCCGCACGCTGCCTGGCCAGCCGCTTCGGCACCAGCTCGCCGAACACCAGCGAAACATAGGAGATGGCCAGCGTCACCAGCACCAACGACGCCGCGGGCGCGAGGCCCTGAGGCAGCCCCCACGACACCAGCGTGGGAATCAGGTGGGCGGCCAGCGTCTCGGCGCCGAACGCCGCCGACAGCATCGTCGCCACCGTCACACCGATCTGCACCGCCGACAGGAACCGGTTCGGGTCGCGCGCCAAACGCGCCACACGGGCTCCGCCCCTCCCCCGCGCGGCCAGATTGCGCACCTGGCTCTCCCGCAGCGACACCAGCGCCATCTCGGCCGCGGCGAAGAAGCCACCGATCAGAATGAAGAGCAGGACGATGGCGGAGTTGACCAGGACGCTGTTCAACGGCTCGATTCCCGTCCGGATTGCGCAGACGCTGACGTGGAGCTGTCAGCGTACTCCCCGAAGTGACAACCCCCTATGCTGGAAACTTCGATCTTATCGAATGCGTTCCTCTCCCCCGCCGCGCCGTCCCCCGGCCGGGCGAAACCAGCGCGCGGCCCCGCATCCGTCCCATAAGCCGATCACCGTGAGGATCTCGTGAAACTGCTGGTCACCGGAGGCGCTGGATACATCGGAAGCGTCGTCGCCGCACAGCTCTGCGAAGCCGGACACGACGTCGTCGTCCTCGACGACCTGAGCACCGGGCACGCCGACGCCGTCCCCCCCGCGGCCCGCTTCGTCCGCGCCCCGATCACCGAAGCCGGCGACACCCTGGCCGAAGGCGGCTTCCACGGCGTCCTCCACTTCGCCGCCCGATCCCTAGTCGGCGAATCGGTCGAACACCCCGACCTCTACTGGGCCAACAACCTCGGCGGCACCCTCGCCCTCCTCGACGCCATGCGCACCCACCGCGTCCCGCGCATCGTCTTCTCCTCCACCGCCGCCACCTACGGCGAACCCGACACCACCCCCATCGAAGAGAACGCCCCCACCCGCCCCACCAACCCGTACGGCGCAAGCAAACTCGCCGTCGACACCGCCCTCACCGCCTTCGCCGGAATGTACGGCCTCGCCGCCGTCAGCCTGCGCTACTTCAACGTCGCCGGCGCCTACACCGCCGCCGACCACCGCGTCTACCGCGAACGCCACACCGTCGAAACCCACCTCATCCCCCGCGTCCTCGCCGTAGCCCTCGGCCTCGACGACTCCGTCAGCGTCTTCGGCGACGACTACCCCACCCCTGACGGCACCTGCATCCGCGACTACATCCACGTCGCCGACCTCGCCCAGGCCCACCTCCTGGCCCTGCCCGCCTGCGCCGAAGGCACCCACACCATCTACAACCTCGGCAACGGCACCGGCTTCTCCGTGCGCCAAGTCCTCTCCGCCTGCCGCGACGTCACAGGCCACCCCATCCCCGCCATCACCCGCCCCCGCCGCCCCGGCGACCCCGCCGTCCTCGTCGCCTCCTCCGCCCGCATCCAGCACGAACTCTCCTGGAAGCCCGCCCACCCCAGCCTCCACGCCATCATCACCGACGCCTGGCAAGCCCTCCGCCCCTGACCCTTCGGGCCCCGCACCAACCCGAGGCCGGTCTCCCAGGGACCTGAAGAAAGGAACCAGGTCGCACTTTCAGGGTCTCCCCGCCCTGGCAGCACCGGCTTTCAGGCATTACCTTTCCGCCTGTGATGGATCAACGCCTCCTGCAAAATGTCATCAATCTCGCTCCAGCTCATCGGCAACTTCCACATGTCCGTGGGTGCGCATTTCCGCTGCCAACATTCGTAAATCATTTCGGATGCTGACAGATTTAACGTTTTCCGCACCGATAATGCATCGACGAGCCTCGGCGATTCCCTCGTCTACATCGCCCTGGGCGACAAGGACTACCGCAGAATGGCTCTTCCCCGTGGGCGAGCTGGCCGGGCTTCTCCGCAACGACCCGCTCAGCCTGCCCGGCCTGCTCCCCTACGGTCGGGAGTCGCTGTGATCACGCTTGATGAGATCCGGTTCGTCGCCGACCTCGGTCGAAAGGCGGTCGTCACGGACAATCCAGACGGTCGAGAGCCAGCGCCGATCGCGGTGGACCGTGAACAGACTCGACCGCGCAAGGCCGGCGGTGCTCAATGAGCGCGAGTGAAGGAATGACGCTGACCGCCGACACCCAAGCGGCTCCGGTGTCCAAGGACAGCAGAGGAAGAACGTTCATCCCTCCCACCGGGCAGCAGCGGCCGACCGACGGCCTCCGCCCGACCGAAGCCCATACCGATTCGGTGATCGGCCACCCCGGGAGCGCGAGGGGGCGCCGGTGCTTGGACTGAGGAGCGCCGGGAGCGCAGCGACCAAAGCGACGAGGGAAAGCACCGGATCAAGAGCCCCCTCGCCGCGACGCGAAGCGTCGCCATCAAACACAGCTTGCCCAACATGCCGGGAGTCGGCCAACCCGGCCCGTCCCCATTCCGGACCCGCCCACCCCGGGAGCGCGAGGGGGCGCCGGTGCTTGGACAAACAAGCCTTCTTAAGGGTGCCCTAGCCCATCCGCCTTTGACCTGGGCTTATGCGGACTACCGCCATTTGGGCCGTGAGCAATGTCACGCTATCCGCATAGTAGAGCTATGCCTCATGTTGGCTCACCCGGCATGTGGTGACTGTTCGGCTAGCCTGGGATCAGCGCAAATTGCGAGAGGGTGATGCACCATCGCAGACAACCACGGAATCGCAGACCGTCTACGCGACCTGCGTAGACGACGCGGCCTTACACAGGAAGAGCTCGCCCACGCATCGGGCCTGAGTCTTCAGGTGGTGAAAAAGATCGAACGTGGTGGGAGTGCAAGGCTGGAAACGCTGCACCAACTTGCACGGGCTCTAGGAGTGGTAACCCTCACCTTCGTCGGACCGACTTCGCCTGAGCCGAAAGAAGATAACGATGACGCGGTGCTTGCGGATTTAAGATCCGCGATCTCGCCACCCATGGGGCTCACAGGCCGCCCTATCTACGGGTCGGCTGATGACGAGGAACTCGACCTAGAGCACTTGGCTAAGGCGGTCAAACTGGCCGAAAGGGCATACCGAACCAACCGATATGACGATCTAGCTAGCTTTCTACCGTCGCTGGTGCGTTCAGCGCACCATCACGTTGATGGCCACTCGATGGACCAAGGCCAAACTCATCGGGAAGCGCTACAGCTACGCGCGGATGTGGTTGGACTAGCAGGGCGCTATCTGATCCAGATTCGGGCTCATGACTTGGCCCTTGTTGCGCTTCACGCGTCGCTTCGGGATGCACTAGAGATCGATGATGCCGCGCGGGCGGCTGCGGCCGTGAGCGGACAGGCTCACGCCATGTTGCGACAGGGCCGCCTCGCAGAGGTAGAGATACTGTGCGCCGAAGCAGCGATGCAGCTCGAACCAAGGCTGTCCAAGGCAACCCCCGCACAGCTATCAGCGTGGGGCTGGATGCTGTTGCGGGCAAGTGCGGCTGCGGCCAGGAACAATCGCCCTCATGAAGCAGCGGAGTACCAGGGGATGGCCGCCGCTGCCGCCGCGCCGCTCCGGCGGGAGCACCCAACCGTGGATCAGAAGAGCTTCGGGCCTGCGACGGTCGCGCTAAAGGCGGTCGAGAATCACCTTGTCTCTGGGGCACCTGACAAGGCGCTCGCCCTCGCATCCACGCTTTCAAGGACTGAAGACCTCACCGATGAGGAGTGGAACCGTCATCTTCTCGACAGAGCACGTGCTCATGTGCAGACCGGCAACGCTGAAGAAGCTACAGAAGTTCTAGTAGAGCTGCGGCGGCGTAGTCCCCAATGGCTGAGATATCAGCAGCTCGGGCGAGACACCTTGCGTGATGTGCTCGCCACTCGTGCCCGGAAGCTCACGGAGCAACAGAGGGCCCTGGCCGACCATATGGGAATCATGGACTAGGTCTACGAAACGTAGCCCTTCAGATCGCGCAGCACGGTAAGGGCCGTGCTGCGCTTCTGTTTTGGTGGGGCACCTCCGCCTATCGTCTCTCTCGTCGTGCCCAGCGAGGTGATGATGAGACCTGAGCGAGTACGTGGGGAGAGCTTGCATGGCCCATGGCCAACTCCCGCTGAGGAGCTGCAAGCGAAATTCAGCGATGCCTGGGAGATTTGGCGCGAAATCGATCAGGGGCGTCATGGGGATTGGGTCGCTCGTCGCATTGATGGCGCAGAAGCCTGCATAAGGGCCAGCGACCTAGAGACCTTAGAGGCACATCTATCTAAGGCGGCTAAGCGAGTGGTGAGTCAAAGGCTCGACCGATGTCAAGCCGGTGATAGTTCACGCGAAGCCACGAAGACCGATAACGACCAGTACGGGTCCGTCGAACGATGGCATTCGAACGACGGACCCTCGATCGCAAGTGAGGTGCGATCTGGGATGAATCTTACGGCCTTAAGACCGGTGAGAGGGGCGAATGCCTCGGAGGTGTTGCGGCCTTACGCTTCAGCGCTGAGGTCTCAGCACGCGGTGGTGCATGAAGCGGGTCACCGGCTGCTGGTGCGGTCGGCCTGCGGGGTCGCCGCGACGGTCAGTGTGGTCGAGACCCCGATCTGGGACGGGCGGAAGTTGCACTTCCTCGTCCGCCAGATGGACCCGGTGGCCAAGGAGTGGCTCTTCCCCGTGGGCGAGCTGGCCAAGCTTCTCCGCAACGACCCGCTCAGCCTGCCGGGTCTGCTCCCGTACGGCCGGGAGTCGCTATGACCGGGTGCATGCTCCCCGAATCCCTGCTGCTCTCGTCTGAGCTGGGGCTGTCCCCGGTGATGCAGAGCAACGGGGAACTGCTCGCGGTCGACGAAGCCGGGTGGGAGGTCGCGACGGTGTCTGTCGGGCCGCGTAGCGGCTGCTACCTGGTGTCCGCGCCTGCGGTGAGCGTGA
>NZ_FNCN01000096.1 GCF_900100605.1 Sinosporangium album
AGGCCGGTGGCGATGTGGACGGTGGTGCCGTCGTCGATGACGAGGGTGGGCCGGTGTTTCCAGCCCGGCTTGTGGGTGTCGAGCAGGGCCTTCATCCGCGGGTCGCGGAGGCTGCGGGCTTCGAGCCAGTGCCCGGAGTCCTCTTCCACCCCCTTAGCCGTGGAAGTGCAGACGAGACATCCCTCGTCGAACAACAGATATCTCTTCATGGTTCTCCTTTCGGCAGTCCACGCCGAAGGTGCAGATTGCTTCCCGCTCTCCGTGCATGCTAATGAGGGAAATGGTTGCCTCCCGTGTGGCGAACCGCCAAGCCGAATGAAAAACATCATGCCGAGAAAATGAAACGGCCCGGTGGGCGCTGAATTACCGTCCGCTGCCCACCGGACCATACGCCGCGATGCCGTCGGAGCCGGTATGCGCTCCCGAACCGCGGTGCGGATCGGCTTCACCAAAGGCGTTTGCAGCCGGCATGGCAGCTACGGGCCTTGGAACCGCACACGGCCACCATGCAGGCGAGGACGGCCCAGAGGAATATCAGCCCCCGGCAGCGCGTCGCGGGGCCGGCACACTGCATGCCGATGCAGGCCAGCATGCAACTGAAGTATTCACCGGCGCCGCGCGGCGCGGCGCCGCCGGCCCTGACGACCTTGAAGTCGTCGCGTTCGAACCTGTCCCGTTTCTTGATGGCGTCGAGGTCGGCGGTGACGAATTCGACGACGGTCTTCGAATTGTCGGACGCGCCCCCGTATTCGTGAGTGAGAACGGCCGCCTTGCTCTTGGCCTCCGCCTTGTTCTCCGGGGCGAAGAACAGAATGACGATCGTCGACGCCGTCTCCGTCGTGAAGGCGAGCGCCCGTTTGACCGTGCCGTTGAAGCCGCTCTTTGGGAGGCCGGCGACGGCGGCCTTGACCTCGCCCGCGGCGGCGGCGGTGTCGATGGCCTTCTTGTAGGCGGCGCCGGTCAAAAGCCCCGGGTCGTCGGCTCGCGCGAGGGCCGTGCCGGTGCCGAGGGTGAGGCCGAGGAGGGCGAGTGCGCCGGTGCCGGTGGCGCGGAGCATGGCGCGGCGGCTGGTGCCGCCGCCGCCGGCGGTGGCGGTGGCGGTTTCGCGGGTGATGCGGCGGGCGATGCGGGCGGCGCGGCGGATGCCGACTCCGGCGGTGAGGCGGGCGGACATGGCCAGGCCGG
>NZ_FNCN01000044.1 GCF_900100605.1 Sinosporangium album
TGATAGGCCGGGTGTGGAAGCATTGTAAGGTGTGGAGCTGACCGGTACTAATAGGCCGAGGACTTGACCGCAAGGTTTTGTGCAGTCTGTGTGCTGTGCGTTTTTGCTCGCGTCCACTGTGTGATTCTGAGGCGGCAATCTTTTGGTTGTTGTCGTTGGGGTTACGGCGGTTTTTGCGGAGGGGAAACACCCGGTTACTTTCCGAACCCGGAAGTTAAGGTCTCCAGCGCCGATGGTACTGCACTCGGGAGGGTGTGGGAGAGTAGGTCGCCGCCGGACAATTTTATATGAGAGGGGCCATCCTGTGTGGGGTGGCCCTTTTCTTGTTTTGGGGGGTTGCCCGGGGTGGGGCGGCCCCCCTTTTTTTGTTGTTTTGGTGTTGTCGGTGGGGTGTGGGGTTGCCGGCGGGGTGTGGGGGGTTCTGGTTTTGTTTTGTGGGGGCCGGGTGGCCCCCTTTTTTGTTTGTGCGGTGGTTGGTTTCCGGGGTTTCTTGTTGATGGGTGGCTTTGGGCCGTCTTTTTGGTTTTGGAGATGTTGGCCGACTGTTCTGGTGTGACGATGCTGGTGATATAGGGCCGCTTTTTGGTGGGCATGCAAGCAGGGCGTGCTGCCTTCCAGGGGCAAGGAAAGGGATGCCGCTTATTGTCTGCGGGGGTTGTTCAGGGGGTTGTTCGGGGTGGGGTGAAGAGTTCTTCGGTGGGGGCGTTGATGGTGTCGAGGAGTGTGCCGGCGAAGTAGACGGTGCCCAGGGCGAGCACGTGGGGGCCGAGGGAGGCGATGTGGTCGACGGTGAGGTCGGCTGCATCGATGGTTTGCCAGTTGTGGGGCAGGGGCCGGGTGAAGCGGAGGCGGTTGTAAGGCAGCCGTACGTAGGTGACGGAGAGCCCGTGGAGGGCGGAGATGACTCCGTCGAGGTCTTTGTGGTCGGGCATGCAGACGAGGACGTGGTCGATGCCGGGCCACTGGGTCAGGGCGTGTCCGCGGGCGGAGAGGGCACCGGCTTCGTTGATGGCGGAGTCGATGAGGAGGTGCGTGGTCGCGGTGCCGACGGGGGGCGATGGGGCGAGGGCGTGGAGGGACAGGCGTCCGGGGAGGCGCACGGTCCGGAGTGTGCTGTCCAGTCGGCTGGGTTCGGGCGGCGGCAGATGAAGGTGGGTAAGGAGGCGTAGGGCCGCTGCGTGGCCCAGGAGGGCGTTGAGGCGACTGAAGCCACGTGGGAGGAGGTCGGGGGGAAATGCTGGGGCGTCGTGCGCCGGCGAGGGAGGGAAGGCAGAGGGGCCGGATGTCGGCCCGGTGGGGGATGAGGCCCAGGGGGTGAACATGTCGAGGGTGGCGGTGCCGTACTGGTCGGCGGTGTCTTTGATGGCGTTGAATACGGCGGGGGTTTGGGGGGCGGTGATGACGGCCTGGGTGCGGGGGGCGATTATCCCGGCCTTTTCTTCGGCTATCTCGATGATGCTGTCGCCGAGTATGCCGAGGTGTTCACCGAAGATCTCGGTGATGGCGACGATGGTGGGAGGGAAAAGGAAGATCTCGTCTGATCGGCCGCCCATGCCGGCTTCGATGACGAGGGCATCGGCGTGGATGTGCTGGGCGTGGAGAGCTCCGGCGACGGTGAAAAGGCCCGACGGGGCGAGATAGCCGGACTCTTTTGTGTGGTCGGGGAGGGCGCGGCGGGCGTCGTCGAGGTGCCGGGCGAGGGCTGCGTAGGTGCTGTGGTCGATGGCGGCGCCGTTGACGCGGATGCGTTCGCGGTTGCTGCGGAAGGCGGGGCTTGTGATGGTGACGACGCGTAGGCCGGCGGCGGCGAGCACGGCGGAGGCGTATGTCGCGGTGGTGCCTTTGCCTTTGGAGCCGACCACGCTGAGGACCGGAGTGCTTGCCGCGTCGAGTTCGAGGGCTTTGATCAGCGCGCGGGCGCGGTCTTGGCTACGGGGTTCGCCTGCGGCGCGAGACTGCCACTCGTCGAAGAACACTGGGTCCAATGTCACCGATTGAGCCTATCGTCGGGTTAGGAGAGGGCTGGGGGGCCGCCGGTCGTCGGTCCGTGGAGGGCCGGGTGGGGGCGGGTTGCTACCGCACTAGGCTGTTCTGGTGATGTCAGTGCAGGAGCTCGCGGCTGTCGAGGCAGAGATCAGAGGCCGTGGTGTGGAGTGGGACATCGATCCCACTCTCGATAGGATCACCCGACTCATGAACATCCTGGCGGATCCACAGCGGGCTTACCCTGTGGTGCATATCGCCGGGACGAATGGCAAGTCGAGTACGGCCCGCATGGTCGAGGCCCTGCTTCGGGCCCGGGGGCTGAGGACGGGGCGTTATACGAGCCCTGAGTTCGCGAGCCTGCGTGAGCGGATCTGTGTCGACGGCGTTCCGATCTCGGAGGAGCGGTTCGTCGAGA
This sequence comes from Sinosporangium album, assembly GCF_900100605.1. Classification (GTDB taxonomy): domain Bacteria; phylum Actinomycetota; class Actinomycetes; order Streptosporangiales; family Streptosporangiaceae; genus Sinosporangium; species Sinosporangium album. The sequence goes on from NZ_FNCN01000044.1 coordinate 2,402, forward strand.
TCTTTCGTGACATCCAGCCATATGTGGAGATGGCGGATGCCGCCGACCCCGCCGGGGTGCGGCTGTCCTTCTTCGAGGTCCTGACCGCGATGGCCTTCGCGGCGTTCGCCGACGCTCCGGTGGACGTCGCGGTGGTGGAGACCGGGATGGGCGGCACCTGGGACGCGACGAATGTGGCCGACGGCCTGGTCGCGGTGGTGACGCCGATCTCGCTCGATCACACGGATTACCTCGGATCCGACGTGGAGACGATCGCGGGGGAGAAGGCGGGCATCGTCAAGCCGGGGGCGACGGTGGTGCTGGCGCAGCAGCCGCTGCCCGCGGCGCAGGTGCTGGTGCACAAGGCCGCCGAGACGGGGGCCGTGGTGGCGCGGGAGGGCATCGAGTTCGGGGTGCTGGGCCTCGAGCTCGCGGTCGGCGGCCAGCTGATGCACCTGAAGGGGCTCAAGGGCGTCTACGACGAGGTTTTCCTCCCGCTCTACGGCGCGCACCAGGCGGCGAACGCGGCCTGTGCCCTGGCGGCTGTGGAGGCGCTGACGGGCGGGGACGAGCCGTTGGACGAGGAGCTTGTGCGGTCCGCTTTCGCCGAGGTGGCGTCGCCGGGCCGCCTTGAGGTCGTACGGCGGGGGCCGACGGTGTTGGTGGACGCCGCGCACAACCCCGGTGGCATGGAGGCGTCGCTGGAGGCGGTGCAGGATTCCTTTGGTTTCACCAGGTTGGTCGCCGTTCTCGCCGTGATGGCGGACAAGGACGTCGCCACTATGGTCGAGCTGCTTGAACCGATGGTGGAGGAGATCGTGGTGACGCGGAACTCCTCACCGAGGTCGATGGATCCAGATGAGCTCGCCGCGATCGCGGAGGGTGTCTTCGGGGCCGACCGGGTGCGCAAGGCGGATCGGCTGGACGATGCGATCGACATGGGCATCGGGCTGGTGGACGAGGCCGGGGAGTTCAGCGGGGCCGGGCTGTTGATCACCGGTTCCGTGGTCACCGCGGGCGACGCCCGCATGCTGCTGAAAGCGGATGCTTGATGAAGTTTGACGTCACGCCCGGTATGCGGCGCCTGTGTGCCTCCGTGCTCGGGATGGAGGCGATCGTCGTGGGGCTCATCACGCCGGTGGCGATCTCCGTCGGTGGGGTGGAGCCGGCGCTCGCGGTGACGGTGGGCATCGGCCTCGCCGTACTCTGCGTTCTCACGGCGGGCCTGCTGAAGCGGCGTTTCGCCTATGTCTTGGGGAGTTTGATCCAGGTGCTGGCGATCGCGACGGGATTCCTGGTTTCGACGATGTTCTTTCTCGGAGCGATCTTCGCAGCTCTATGGATCACTGCGATTATCGTCGCTCGCCGTGTCGAGAGCGTAACTTCCCGCTAAAGTCGGCCTACATGGCCGTCCCCCCAATCGAGCGGCGCCAGGCAGTCGCTGTTTCTGCTGTGGGCCCATCGCGCGTGCTTCCCTCCTCGGTGAGCAACGTCGTGCTGGTGCTGCTCATCGCACTTGCTCTGCCCCTGGCGATCGTCACAGTCCCCAACACCGCATCTTTCGTCAGCGCCCTGCTCCCGCCTGGTGTGGAGCGTGTCGCCCTGCTACGTGCCCATGGGCTCGCGCTGCCTGTGATGGCCGTGACCGTGCCGCTGGTCGCCGCACTGATGCGCGCGGTGAGCCCAGCTCCGATCATGGTGGTCGGGCTGGCGCTGATGGCGCTGGCCGACGCGGCGGGCGGATTCGCCGACTCGACCCTGCTTGTGGGCCTCGTGAGGGGTCTCCACGGGCTCGGGGCCGGCCTCCTGGTCCCGGCGAGCCTCGTCGCCGCCTGGGGGTGCGCCGGTTACGTGAAGGTCGTGTGGGTGGCTGCGCTTTCGACCGGTCTGGTGTCGGCGCAGGCGTTGGCGCTCTGGCCGATCGACGCCGTCACCTCCTGGCGTGTCACTCTTCAGCCGTATCCGCTGGTCACCGGGGTGGCGCTCGCCTTGGCGGCGGTTCATCTGATCCTGTGGCTCCGGAGCCCCCGCCGGGCGGCCACCGATCAAGCCGATGACGAGGCCGGGCCCGCGACCGAGGCAGTGACCGAGGCCGCGACCGCTGAGACCGCGAAGAGCGGGCGACCGCTGGTCGCCGTGCTTCCCGCCCTGGCAGTGGGAGGTCTCGCGGTCGGCACGACCTACGGGTGGTCCGCGAACCTCGTTCTGGTGACGGCGGGTCTGTCGCTGGTGGCGTTCCTGGTGCTGGCCTCCTTGGCCGACCGCCGACAGGCCGCTTTTCTCATGGTCGCCGTGGGAGCGGTGATCCTGCCCACGACCGCCCAGGTCACGAGCGTCGAGCTTCGAGGGCTCGGCGGTCCCGGCCTCTCGGGGCTATGGATGTCCTTCGCCGTGGCCGTGGCCGCCGCGGTCGTCGCGGCGGTGGTGGCCATCCGCCTCACCGCGGACCGCGCACCCGCTCTCGTATGGTCCGGGCTGCTCCTGCTGGTGGCGGGCCTCGTCTCCGTCCGGGTCATGGTTCCGGCGGAGGACGGCCTGCCGATGACGGTGCCGCTGACCCTGGTCGCGGCCGGCGCGGCGCTCGCCTTGATGGCGTCCTTGCGGGTGGTCGGCCTGCAGTCGGCTCTCTGGGCGCTTTCCCTGTGCTTCCCTTCGCTTCTCGCGGGTTACATGCTCGGCACGGGCATTCAACTGGCGCACCTGCGCGATGTCGTGTCCACCCAGGGCATCGTCGATGCCTTGGTGGGAGCCGTGCATCTCTGGGCGCTCGTCGCGGGCTTCCTGGTGATCGCGGTCGTCATCCTGGGCGCGTCGCTGTCCCGCCGCTCCGCGTCAGGCGCACCGTTCGCCGGCGAGGCAGGCACCCCTGCGGTGCCTGACGGCATGCTGCCCGCACCGGTCGCGGCATCGCAGACCGCCCCGCAAACCGCGTCGCAGACCGCCCCGCCCGCCGTACGGCATGAGCCGGCGCAGGCCCCCCTCAACCCGTTGCCCGGCGCCGGTGGAGCATGGTCTCCGGCGACAGGCGGGGCGGAACGGGACGGGCTGGTCGGCAACAGCCCGGCACGTCACGGCATCCCATCTGATCGGCTCGTCAATCGCGACCTGGCCACCGCGGCGCCTCTGGAGGCGTCGGCGCGGCGCGCTGGGGAGCGTTCCGGGCAGGACATCCTGGTGGCCGGCGGTCCCAGCGCGGCGTTCGAGGCGCTGAACGGGCAGGGACACGAACAGGGACACAGGCAGGGACACAGGCGGGGGCGTCCCGCCACGGATTCGACGGAGCGTCTGACCGAGCGTGACATCCTTTTCGCGAGCGGCGGCCCGGGTTCAGCGGGGGTTGCGGGTGCGGGAGGCGGTGCCGTACCCCCTGGTGCCGTGCTTCCCGGTGCCGCACCCGCCGGCCCCACGCTTCCCGGGGGCGTTCCCGGGAGCTCGGCGGGGACCGGTCAGCCGGGGCTCTCGGCGGAGAAGGAGGGTGGGCCGGGTCAGGGGCGGTAAACTTCGCGCGTCCTTTACCGCATTCCGCGGCTCCGTCTTGTTCAAAAGGAGAACCTCCCGTGTCCGAGCGCACTCTTGTCCTGGTCAAGCCCGATGGTGTGAAGCGCGGCCTCGTCGGCGACGTGATCTCCCGCATCGAGCGCAAGGGGCTTTTGGTCGTGGCCCTGGAGCTGCGCACGCTGGACGCCGAGACGGCCAAGGCGCACTACGCCGAGCACGCCGAGAAGCCGTTCTTCGGCGAGCTGGTCGACTTCATCACGTCGGGACCGCTGGTGGCGATGGTGCTTGAGGGCCCGCGGGCCATCGAGGCGTTCCGCGCTCTCGCGGGTGCGACCGACCCCGTGAAGGCCGCTCCCGGCACGATCCGCGGCGACCACGCGCTGGAGATCGGCGAGAACGTCGTCCACGGTTCCGACTCGCCCGATTCGGCCGCGCGCGAGATCAAGATCTTCTTCCCGGACCGCTTCTGAGCGCGTCGCTCTCCTGGGTTTCACCTGCGGAGGGTGGAGGCGCTCGGTGTGGCGCCTGGCATGTTGAGCCCCGTCATGGTCGAATGACGGGGCTCTCCGCATTCCGGGCAAACAGGAGTTGAGGGAGAGACGACAAGTTTTTCCCCGACCGGCAGGGCTCATTGTGCTCATCGGTGGGTACGTCACGTTACGATTCGGATGCGATCCGTAATCATTCGCCAACGACGTTACGGAAGGCCTCCTTCCCCATGGGCAGCAAGCTCGCTTTTCTCGGCCGCGACATGGCGGTCGATCTCGGTACCGCCAACACGTTGGTCTACGTGCGTGGGCGCGGAATCGTGCTCAACGAGCCGTCCGTCGTGGCGATCAACACGGCGACCGGCAAGATCGTCGCGGTGGGCATCGAGGCCAAGCGCATGATAGGCCGGACTCCCGGCAACATCGTGGCCGTGCGTCCGCTCAAGGACGGCGTGATCGCCGATTTCGACGTCACTGAACGCATGCTCCGCTATTTCATACAGCGAGTGCATAAACGCCGCCATTTCGCCAAACCTCGCATCATCATCGCTGTTCCCAGTGGAATCACCGGTGTGGAGCAACGCGCGGTGAAGGAGGCCGGCTACCAGGCGGGTGCCCGCAAGGTTTACATCGTGGAGGAGCCGATGGCCGCCGCCATCGGCGCGGGCCTGCCGGTGCACGAACCGACCGGGAACATGGTGGTGGACATCGGCGGCGGCACGACCGAGGTGGCCATCATCTCGATGGGCGGCGTGGTGACGAGCCAGTCGTTGCGGGTCGGAGGCGACGAGCTCGACCAAGCGGTGATCTCCTTCGCCAAGAAGGAATACTCCCTGATGCTGGGCGAGCGCACGGCCGAGGAGATCAAGATGGCCATCGGTTCGGCGTGCCCGCTTGAGGAGGAGGCACACGCGGAGATCCGCGGGCGTGACCTGGTGAGCGGCCTGCCGAAGACGATCGTGATCTCGGCCCATGAGATACGCAAGGCGACGGAGGAGCCGGTCAACGCGATCGTCGACGCGGTCAAGACCACGCTCGACAAGTGCCCGCCCGAGCTGTCGGGCGACCTCATGGACCGCGGCATCGCGCTGACCGGCGGCGGCGCACTGCTCAAGGGGATGGACGAGCGGCTGCGCAATGAGACGGGCATGCCCGTCCATCTGGTCGACAACGCCCTTGACTCGGTGGCGCTCGGCTCGGGCAAGTGCGTCGAGGAGTTCGAGGCGCTGCAGCAGGTGCTGGTTCCGGAACCGCGGCACTGATGAGGGACACGCGCCGGGCACGGCTGATTCTCGGGCTGCTGCTCGCCGCCGCGCTGGTGCTCGTCACCGTCGACCACCGCGCTCGTGGTGGATCGCCGCTCACGACGCTTCGCGAGATCGGTTCGTGGGCCTTCGGCGGCGTTCAGACTGCGATGTCGCATGTCGTGCGTCCCATCGGTGATTTCGTCTCCATGGTGACCTCCGCGCCGTCGGCTCATGAGCGCATCGAACGGCTCAGCGAGGAGAACGCCAAGCTTCGTACGGAGTTGTCGGGCAACAGGCTGGACCGCGGCCGTTCGGAGGAGTTGCGGCGTTTGCTAGGCACCGCGGGAACGGCGGGATACCGGGTGGTTCCCGCGCAAGTGATCGCCAGGCGTGGGCTGCCGGGGTTCGAGGACGCCGTGGAGCTCGACGTCGGCACGCGGGACGGCGTGCGGCCGGAGATGACGGTGGTGAACGGCGAGGGCCTGGTCGGCCGGGTGGTTCAGGCTGGTTCGGGCACGTCCACGGTGGTGCTGTTGAGCGACCCCGCGTCGGCCGCGGGGGCGAGGCTGGAGCGGGGCAACGAGATCGGTGTGGTGCAAGGAGTGGGTGAGCAGGGGCGTCTGGTCCGCTTCAAACTGCTGGACGCGACCGCGACGCTGGCTCCCGGAGACCGGGTGGTGAGCTTCGGGTCGCATCGGGGGGCTCCTTACATTCCCGGCGTGCCGATCGGCGTGATCGAGCGGGTGGAGGCGACCCCGGGGGAGTTGACACGCATCGGATACGCCAAGCCATATGCCGATCTGACGGCTTTGAACGTCGTCGGCGTGGTGGTCGAGGCGCCGAAGCGGGATCCGCGTGGGGCGGCGCCCGCCGAACGCGATCGCAAGAGGTGAAGCGGGGTCCCGGTCATGGTGAGAGGGGGGTCTTCTGTGATCGCGGTGGCACTGTTGACGGCGTTGCTGATGCAGCTCACCGTCATCAACCTGCTGCCGCTTCCCGGAGGTGCGGCACCCGATCTGGTGCTGCTGGTCGTGGTGGCGGCCGCGATGGTGCGGGGGGCGGCGAGCGGCGCGGTGATCGGTTTCTGCGCCGGATTGCTGAGTGACCTTCTTCCGCCGGTTGTCCATCCTGTGGGGCAATACGCGCTGGTGATGTGTCTGGTTGGGTTCGTAGCGGGCCGTCTGAGTGAACGGTCACCGCGCGCGGGAGTGCCCGTCGTGGTGGCCTGTGTCGTCGGGGGGCCCTTGATCGCGGCGGCGGTGGGCGGCCTGCTCGGCGACCCGAGGGTGTCGCTCGGAGGGTTGGAGGCCACGCTGCCCCTCACCGTCGTCTACACGCTGCTCGCGGCGCCGTTGCTGGTCTGGGTCGTACGGCGGATGCTCGGTGCGCGGCCCGTGCGCGAGGGGCGTGCCGCCCCGCTGCCGCTGCGGAGCCGTATATGAGGCGCGCGTGGGGCAGGTTGCTCATCCTGCATGTGCTGGTGCTGGCCATGCTGGCGGTGCTCGCGGTCAGGCTGTGGCAGGTGCAGGTGGTGCGCGGGGCCGAGTTCGTGAACGCCGCGACCGAGACGCGCACCCGCGACGTGATGGTGCCGGCGGTGCGCGGGCAGATCCTCGACTCGGCGGGGCGTCCGCTGGTGCGCAACCATACGGCGCTTGTGGTGTCGGTGGAGCCGACGGCGCTGGTGCGGATGCGCGACGGCGGGGCCGCGGTGCTGAAGAAGCTGTCGGGGGTGCTCGGTCAGCCGGTGGCGGAGTTGAAGCAGCGGATCCGCGCCTGCGGTCCCGGTGTGACGCGGCCCTGCTGGCCGGGGTCGCCTTATCAGGCGATCCCCATCGACGCGACGGTCACGACGCGGCAGGCGCTGCAGATCCTGGAGCGGCAGGAGGAGTTTCCGGGGGTGACGGCGGAGGTGCAGGCCGTACGCGAGTATCCCGGCAAGCATGAGGCGTCCCAGGTGCTCGGTTACCTTCAGCCGGTCACCAAGGAGGAGCTCGATAAGCGGCACGGCCTCAAGTCCACGTTCTCGGGTGTGGACCTTGTGGGCAGGGACGGGCTGGAATACGTCTACGACGAGGAACTGCGGGGCAAACCGGGCGTACGGCGCGTGCAGGTCGACCGGCTCGGCAAGGTCATCGGGGTGGAGCAGCAGGTGGCCTCGGTCAGCGGCCACACGCTGATCACCAGCATCGACGCCAAGGTGCAGCATGTGGTGGAGAAGGCCCTCGCGGGGGCGATGAAACGCGCTCCGAAGGCCGACGGCGCGGCGGGCGTGGTGCTGGACGCGCGCACCGGGCGGGTGGTGGCGCTGGCGAGCGCGCCGAGTTACGACCCGTCTATCTGGAGCGGCGGGATCTCAGAGCTGGAATACCAGGGGTTGCTGTCGGAGAAGTCGGGCAAGCCGCTGGTCTCCCGCGCGATCAAGGGCGAGTTCGCTCCGGGGTCGACGTTCAAGGTGTCGTCGGTCGCGGCCATGCTCGGCGACGGCTATCCGCTGAAAGGGCAGTATTCGTGCCCGGGGTCGTTCATGGTGGGCGACCGTCCGTTCAACAACTTCCGCGGCATCGGCCTGGGCACGCTCACCTTGCACACGGCGCTGGTCAAATCCTGCGACACGATCTTCTACCGGGCGGCCTACGAGCAGTGGCTGCGCGACGGCGGCCTGAATCCGAAGGGGCGCACGAAGGAGCCGATGGCCAACACCGCGCGGGCGTTCGGGTTCGGCCGTCCCACCGGCATCGACCTGCCGGGGGAGTCGGCCGGGCGCATCCCGGACCGTGAGTGGAAGCGGCAGATCTGGGCAGCGACCAAGGACGAGAACTGCAAGAGGTCCAAGACCGGCTATCCCGAGGTGGCCAAGAAGGACGCGACCCGGGGCGCCTTCCTCAAGCGGCTGGCCTACGAGAACTGCCTGGAGGGCTTTCAGCTGCGTCCCGGTGACGCGGCGAACTTCTCCATCGGCCAGGGCGACGTGCTCGTGACCCCCCTCCAGTTGGCCTCGGCCTACGCGGCGCTCGCGGGCGACGGCAAACTGCGCAGCCCGAGGGTCGGCTGGGCCCTGGTCCGGCCCGACGGCACCCGGGTGAAGGAGATCGTCCCGCCCGTGATCGGCAAACTGCCGATCACCGTGGAGCAGCGCACCTACATTCGGCGGGCGCTGAGCGAGGTCGCCTCCGACGGTACGGCGGCCGGAGCGTTCAGCGGCTGGCCCATGGACCAGGTGCGCATCGGAGGCAAGACCGGCACCGCTGAGGTGTACGGCAAGCAGGACACCTCGTGGTTCGCCTCCTTCGCCCCCACGGAGAAGCCGCGCTTCGTGGTGGTGGTCATGGTGTCCCAGGGCGGCATGGGCGGTTCGACCGCCGCTCCGGCGGTCCGGGAGATCTACGAGGGCATCTACGGGATCACTGCGAAGGCGACCCCCACCCCCGGCCCAGGCGCGTCCGCCGGGCCCGGGCAGGGCCAGGAGGGGCCGCGCGATGAGGCGGCACTGCCCGCGGGCCGGCCGGCCGACGTCCTCCCCGTGATCGGGGCCGACGGGAGGGTGGCGCGGTGAGCAGGCCCGCGGCCGGAGCGGTCGACCGCACCGCGCTCGCCAAGAGGCGCACTCTGGCCGACCGCGCCGAGGCCGTATGGCGGATCGACGGCGTGCTGCTGGTCGCCGTCGCCGCGCTGACGGTCATCGGCACCCTGCTGGTGTGGTCGTCCACCAGGACGTGGGCCCCCGGCGCGACGGGGCTGGTGAAGAAGCACGTGCTCAACCTGGCCATCGGGTGGGCGCTGTTCGCCCTGGTGGCGATGATGGACCACCGGCTGCTGCGGGCGTATGCTCCGCTGATCTACCTGGTGACCCTGCTCGGTCTGGTAGTCGTGATCACACCGCTCGGCTCGACCATCAACGGCTCTCATTCGTGGATCATGCTGGGCGGCGGCTTCGCCGTACAGCCGTCGGAGTTCGCCAAGCTGGGGCTGGTGCTGATCCTGGCGATGCTCTTCGCCAGGCCCGCCGAGGGCACCGATCGGCCGAGGCCGCTGGACGTGGTGTTCGCGCTGCTCGCGGCGGTGCTCATGATGGGGCTCGTCATGCTCCAGCCGGACCTCGGCACCACGCTGGTGCTCGGGGTGATCCTGATGGGGGCGCTGGTCCTCGGCGGGGTGCGCAAGCGGTGGATCGCGGGTCTCGTCCTGCTGGCCGCGGCGGGTGCGGCGGCCGTGTGGTTCCTCGATCTGCTTGAGCCCTATCAGATCGCGCGGTTCACGGCGTTTCTCGACCCTTCCACCGATCCCCGGGGAGTCGGATACAACAGCACACAGTCCATGATCGCGATCGGCTCCGGGGAGCTGTTCGGGAAGGGGCTGTTCGAGGGTGGTCAGACCACTGGCCGGTTCGTGCCCGAACAGCACACCGACTTCATCTTCACGGTGGCGGGTGAGGAGTTCGGCTTCCTGGGGTCGGTGACGGTGGTGGCGCTCATCGGCGCGGTGCTGCTGCGGGGCGTTCGCATCGCGCGCGACTGCGAGGACAGGTTCGGCACGCTGGTGGCCGGGACCATCGTGTGCTGGCTCGCGTTTCAGAGCTTCATCAACATCGGCATGACCGTGGGCATCATGCCGATCACGGGCCTGCCGCTGCCGTTCGTGTCGTACGGCGGGACCGCGACGTTCGCCAACATGGCGGCGGTCGGCATCCTGCAGGCGATCCACATCAGGGGTCATCGCCGGAGCGAACGGGCGTTTTAGAAGGCGGTGGGTCCGAGATCGCGGACGGGGAGTGCGCGGGACCGGATACCCTGAACCCCATGTCTGTCGAGTCTGTCTTTCCCCGCCTGGAACCGCTCCTGCCCAGAGTGCAGAAGCCGATCCAGTATGTCGGGGGTGAGCTGAACTCGACCGTCAAGGAGTGGGACGAGGCGGTTGTCCGCTGGGCGCTGATGTATCCCGACGCCTACGAGGTGGGGCTGCCCAACCAGGGCGTGCAGATCCTCTACGAGATCCTCAACGAGCTGCCCGAGACGCTGGCCGAGCGCACCTACGCGGTCTGGCCCGACCTTGAGGCGCTCATGCGTGAGCACGGCGTGCCGCAGTTCACCGTCGACGCGCACCGGCCGGTGCGGGCGTTCGACGTGTTCGGCGTGTCCTTCAGCACCGAGCTCGGATACACGAACCTGCTGACCGCCCTCAGCCTCGCGGGCATCCCGCTTGAGGCGGCCGACCGCACCGACGACGACCCCATCGTGCTGGCCGGCGGCCACGCCGCCTTCAACCCCGAGCCGATCGCCGACTTCCTCGACGCGGCCGTGCTCGGCGACGGCGAGCAGATCGCCATCGCGATCAGCGAGGTCATCCGGGAGTGGAAGGGCGAGGGCAGCCCGGGCGGGCGTGACGAGCTGCTCATGCGGCTGGCCGAGTCCGGCGGGGTCTACGTGCCGAGGTTCTACGACGTCGACTACCACGCCGACGGCCGCATCCAGCGGGTCGCGCCCAACCGCGCTGGCGTGCCCTGGCGCATCCACAAGCACACGGTGATGGACCTCGACGAGTGGCCCTATCCGAAGAAGCCGCTGGTGCCGCTGGCTGAGACCGTCCACGAGCGTTTCAGCGTGGAGATCTTCCGCGGCTGCACGCGCGGCTGCCGCTTCTGCCAGGCCGGCATGATCACGCGGCCGGTGCGCGAGCGTTCGATCACCACGATCGGCGCCATGGTCGAGACCGGGGTCAGGGAGTCCGGTTTCAACGAGGTGGGCCTGCTGTCGCTGTCGAGCGCCGACCACTCCGAGATCGCCGACGTGGCCAAGGGCCTGGCCGACAACTACGAGGGCAGCAACGTCAGCCTGTCGCTGCCCTCCACCCGGGTCGACGCCTTCAACATCGACCTCGCCAACGAGTTCTCCCGGGGCGGCCGCAGGTCGGGCCTCACGTTCGCCCCCGAGGGCGGATCCGAGCGCATGCGCAAGGTGATCAACAAGATGGTCACCGAGGAAGACCTCATCCGCACCGTCACCACCGCCTACGGCCAGGGCTGGCGGCAGGTGAAGCTCTACTTCATGTGCGGTCTCCCCACCGAGACCGATGAGGACGTGCTCGGCATCGCCGATCTCGCCAAGAAGGTCATCAAGGCGGGCCGCGAGATCACCGGGTCGCGGGACATCCGCTGCACGGTGTCCATCGGCGGGTTCGTGCCCAAGCCGCACACGCCGTTCCAGTGGGCCGCCCAGTGCGACCACGAGACGGTGGACAACCGGCTGCGCGCCCTGCGCGACGCGCTGCGCAAGGACAAGGAATACGGCAGAGCCATCGGCTACCGCTACCACGACGGCAAGCCTTCGATCGTGGAGGGGTTGCTGTCCCGCGGCGACCGCAGGGTGGGCCGCGTGATCAAGGCCGTGTGGGAGGAGGGCGGCCGTTTCGACGGCTGGAGCGAGCACTTCTCCTACGAGCGCTGGATGAAAGGCGCCGAGGCCGCCGGGGTCGACGTCGACTGGTATACGACGCGTGAGCGGGAGGAGAACGAGGTCCTTCCGTGGGATCACCTCGACGCGGGGCTCGACCGCGAGTGGCTCTGGCAGGACTGGCAGGAGGCGCAGAACGCCGAGGTGGGCGGCGAGGTCGAGGACTGCCGGTGGACTCCGTGCTACGACTGCGGGGTGTGCCCCACGATGGGCACCGAGATTCAGATCGGACCCACCGGGAAGAAGTTGCTTCCGCTCACGGTTGTCTAACGAAAGCTCTCGCACGTGGCGGGCGGTGCCCGCGCATATCCCGTGGCGACGGCGGGGTTGGCAGGTCGGCCGGTGCGAGAGGCCCGTTGATACGGCGGGGTTTGAAAGATATGCGATGCCGCCTGGGAGGAGTCGGCTCCGGAGCGGCCTTATCCTGAAGTGACGACGACATACTTGAGCGTGATCCCTCCTGATGGGCTTGGCGATCTTCGACCGCACCGCATGGGGATGGGTCCGCGCCACATGGGAAGGAAACAGCACTGACGAAACCTGTTCCCGACGGGCCCCCGCCCGCGCCGGTGGCGCAGCGCCTTCGTGTGCGCTATGCCAAGCGCGGCCGCCTGCGTTTCACCAGTCACCGTGACATCTCGCGAGCCGTCGAACGCGCTGTTCGGCGCGCAGGCATCCCGGTGGCATACAGCGCGGGCTTCTCCCCACACCCCAAGATCTCTTATGCCGGAGCAGCGCCTACAGGTGTCGCCAGCGAAGCCGAATACCTGGAGATCGGTGTGACGCGCCCCTGCGAGCCGGACCGGCTCCGGGACGCGCTCGACGCCTCGTTGCCCCACGGTCTCGACGTCGTCGACGTCGTTGAGGCGAGACAGGGAAGTCTGGCCGACAGGCTGGAAGGATCGTCCTGGGAGCTGCGGTTGCCCGGGACACCCGTCGAGACCGTCTCCGAGGCGGTCAGATGCTTCCTCGCCGCCGAGCGGGTCGAGGTCGAGCGCATGACCAAGAAGGGCATGCGCCGCTTCGACGCCCGTGAGGCGGTGCTGGGGTTGGTGGTGTCCGAGGGGACAGATGGGAGAGCAGCAGGTCAGACGCCGACTCAACCGTGTGTCATACTTCGCATGGTTGTACGGCACGTGACTCCTGCCGTTCGACCCGACGACGTTCTCACTGGTCTGCGTCTTCTAGCCGACTTCGCGCCGCCGTCGCCCCCCGAGGTGACCAGGCTGGCGCAGGGGCCGCTGGACGCGGACACCGGGGAACCCAGCGACCCGTTCGACCTTGACCGCGACACGAAGCGCGGCGGCGAAGCGGTGCCGGTGGGCGAGCGCGTCGGCGGCGACCTATAGGACTTGGCGCCCGTGACCTCCGATCGAGGGGCGGGCGGACAATGAGAGAGACGATGGCTCCTGCGCGGCGCGGCGACGCGCCCGGGAGCTGACGGGAGAGCGCCCGCATGCTCGACAACGAGCCCATCGCCGGGGCAGAAGGTTCCGGCGGGGACACAGAACAGACACAGATCGCCACATCGGTCAAGCAGGGAGGGGCCACCGGCAAGGTCGCGACATCGCCTAGACGCGGTGCCGCCAGCCGCCCGGCCGGACCTCCCCCTGAGGAGGGCGCGACGGCCGCGGTGCCCCCGGCCACGCGCACGGCGGGCTCAGCCGGGAGCTACGTCAGGGCCGCCACCACCCGTGTGACCCGTTCGACCCGTTCGACCCGCGCCGCCGGCTCGGCGGCGCTGGACGAGACCACGGACGAGAAGACCACCCCCGCGGCCGACGTGAGGCCCGATACGGCGTCCGACACGGTGACCGCACCGGTCGGCGCGGCCGGGGGCGACGCGGGAGTCGGCGCGGGAGACACCGGCCATGTCGTCGGCGGGGAGGCCGACGTCCAGCCGGAGGAGAAGCCCAAGAAGACCACCCGCCGCCGGGCCACGACCTCGACGGCCACGACCACCGCTCGGCGCAGCCGCGCCAAGAAGACCGAGCCCGAGCCTGAGCCCGCCCTCGCCGGCGAGCCGGCCGAGGGCGCGGTCGCCGTGCCTGAGGGGGCTCCCGCCGTACCAGACGCCGGCGCGTCGCTTGAAACCGGACGTGAGGCCGAGGTCGGGGAGGGCGTCGGCACGCCGGAGGCGTCGGTGGAGGCCGCCGAGACGGTCGCGGTGACCACCCCCGCGCGTTCGACGCGTTCGACGCGCGCCACGCGGACGACCCGCACCACCAGGACGACCAAGGCCGCAGCGGAGGAGGCCGCGCCGACCCCGCCGGAACCGGCCGCCGCCGTGGACGAGGCGGGCGAGAGCGGCGCCGCGGCACCGCCCGAGGCGCCGGAGCAGCTGGACAAGCCGACGGCGCGCCGCCGGACGCGGCGCAGGACGGCCGAGGAACGCTCCAGCGAGCAGGAGCCCGAGGAGGCCGTCGCCCCGCCGTCGGCCGAGGAGATCGACGAGCTCAGGGACGAGCCGCTCGACGGCGAGTCGCCCGGCGAGGACCTCGACGAGGACGACGAGCTCGACAGCGATCTTACCGAGCGGCCGAGGCTGCTGTCCGACCCGTTCGGTTTCGCGGCGAGTGAGAGCCTCGCGGCGCCCGCGCCGCTGTTCCAGGCGTCGTCGTCGGTGTTCACACCGTTGTTCCAGCCGCCGGACCCGTTCCGCGCCGAGCCGTCGCGCCCCGCCCGGGAGGAGCGTCCGCAGGTGGTCCTGCGCGAGCCCGAGCCGGAGGCGGCCGAGGAACTCGACGAGGACGACCACGAGGCCGACGGCGAGGGCGAGGAATACGGTAGCCGTCGCCGCCGCCGCCGCAGGGGCGGCCGTGGCCGCGGGCGCGCACGTGACCGCGACGAGGCCGCCGAGGACGAGCTCGACGAGGAGTCCGAGCCGGTCGCGGCTCAGGAGGCTTCCGCGGGCGAGGCCGAAGAGGCCGAGGGCGAGGACGAGACCGATGAGTCCGAGCAGGAGGCCGTGGGTTCGCGCCGCCGCAGGCGCCGCCGCCGCAGGGGCGGCGACGACGGTCTCGAACCGGCCGCCGACGATCCGCCGAACACCGTCGTGCGCATCCGCGCTCCCCGCGTGGGCCGTGTCACCTCGGTGGACGAGGTGCAGAGCGTGCGGGGCTCGACGCGCCTGGAGGCCAAGAAGCAGCGCCGCCGCGAAGGCCGCGAGCTGGGCCGCAGGCGCCCGCCGATCATCACGGAGTCGGAGTTCCTGGCCCGCCGCGAGTCGGTCGAGCGCGTCATGGTCGTGCGGAGGTACGGCGGACGCACCCAGATCGCCGTCCTTGAGGACGGCGTGCTCGTCGAGCACTACGTCGACCGCGAGTCGAGCCAGTCGTATGTGGGCAACGTCTACCTGGGCAAGGTGCAGAACGTGCTGCCCTCCATGGAGGCGGCCTTCATCGACATCGGCAAGGGCCGCAACGCCGTGCTCTACGCCGGTGAGGTGAACTTCGACACAGCGGGCCTGGAGGGCCAGCCCAAGCGCATCGAGTCGGCTCTGAAGTCGGGGCAGTCGGTGCTGGTGCAGGTCACCAAGGATCCGATGGGGCACAAGGGTGCGCGTCTGACCAGTCAGATCAGCCTGCCGGGCCGCTACCTGGTCTACGTGCCCGACGGCTCGATGACCGGTATCAGCCGCAAGCTGCCCGACAAGGAGCGCACGCGGCTCAAGAGCATCCTGCGCAAGGTCATGCCGGAGAACGCCGGTGTGATCGTGCGCACGGCCGCCGAGGGCGCCTCGGAGGAGGAGCTCAGCCGCGACGTGGCGCGCCTGTCAGCGCAGTGGGAGAACATCCAGCGCAAGACCAGGTCGGCGAGTCCGCCCGAGCTGCTCTACTCCGAGCCGGACCTGACCGTTCGGGTGGTCCGGGACGTCTTCAACGAGGACTTCTCCTCGCTGGTGGTCCAAGGCTCCGAGGCGTGGGCGACGGTGGATGAGTATGTGCGCTATGTCGCTCCGCATCTGGCCGATCGCCTGACGCGGTGGGAGGACGACGGAGACGTCTTCGCCGCTTACCGCGTGGACGAGCAGATCGCCAAGGCGCTGGAGCGCAAGGTGTGGCTGCCGAGTGGCGGTTCGCTGGTCATCGACCGTACCGAGGCCATGACCGTGGTGGACGTCAACACCGGCAAGTTCACCGGCCAGGGCGGAAACCTCGAGGAGACGGTGACGCGCAACAACCTGGAGGCGGCCGAGGAGATCGTCCGCCAGCTCAGGTTGCGCGACATCGGCGGCATCATCGTGATCGACTTCATCGACATGGTGCTGGAGAGCAACCGGGACCTCGTGCTGCGCAGGCTCCTGGAATGCCTGGCGCGCGACCGGACCAAGCACCAGGTGGCGGAGGTCACCTCGCTGGGGCTCGTGCAGATGACCCGCAAGCGGGTCGGCCAGGGGCTGCTTGAGGCGTTCTCGACGGCCTGTGAGTGCTGCAACGGGCGCGGCCTGATCCTGTCGACCGAGCCGGTCGAGGGCAAGCCGGAGCCTCGGGGCACCCAGGGCAAGATGGCCGTCGAGAAGGCGGTCTCGGAAAAGGTGTCCGCGGCGACCGACCAGGGTGGACGTGATACCGTGACAGGCGCGCTCGGCGATGTCTCAGATGAGGACTCCCGGGCCGAACAGATCTCAGGCAGGGGGCGGCGACGCTCCCGCCGAGCTAAGTCGGTCGATTAGGGCTGACAGCCGATGATCCGTCCGGTTCGCCTGGGCATCCGTAATCCGGTACCCTGGTCAATCGGTGCGTCTGGTGGCGTGCCCGTTCGCGCGTCTGCCCGGTTCGTCGGTTCTTGAATGAGACAGCAGCCGGATGCGGGGCGCAGCATCCAGCGAGCACAAAGGCAGAAGAAGGGTTCCGCGGTGTACGCGATCGTTCGTTGCGGCGGCAGGCAGCAGAAGGTCTCCGTCGGTGACGTCCTTGAGGTGGACAGGGTCGCCGGCGAGGTCGGTTCCTCGGTTTCGCTGCCCACGTTGCTCGTCGTCGACGGTGGCGACGTGACCACGGAGGCCGGCCGGTTCTCGGTCACCGCCGAGATTCTCGGTGAGACCAAGGGCCCCAAGATCCGCATTCTCAAGTACAAGAACAAGACCGGTTACAAGAAGCGCCAGGGTCACCGTCAGCGTTACACCCAGGTGAAGATCACCGGCATCAACCAGGCCTGATCGGGAGTTTTTGAGATGGCACACAAAAAGGGCGCATCGTCCACCCGGAACGGCCGTGACTCCAACGCTCAGCGCCTTGGTGTCAAGCGGTTCGGTGGTCAGCTCGTCAAGGCCGGCGAGATCATCGTCCGCCAGCGCGGCACGCACTTCCACCCGGGCGACAACGTCGGCCGCGGTGGAGACGACACGCTGTTCGCGCTCGCTGCAGGCCACGTCGAGTTCGGCCGCAAGCGCGGTCGTCGCGCGGTGAGCATCGTTCCCGTCGCGGAGACCGTGTCCAACTAGGACCGCGTTCGCGCCGAGAGACGTTCTTCGACAGGGGTGGATCGCCGACGGCGATCCACCCCTGTTCGTCTATGAGAGGGGGACCTGGTGGCGGACTTCGTCGATCAAGTGGTCTTGCACATCAAGGCCGGTGACGGCGGTCACGGCTGCGCGTCCGTCCACCGGGAGAAGTTCAAACCGCTCGGGGGGCCCGACGGCGGCAACGGTGGCCGCGGCGGCGACGTGATCCTGGAGGTCGATCCGAGCACGTCCACGCTGCTCGACTACCACCGGCGTCCGCACCGCAAGGCCGACAACGGCAAGCAGGGGCAGGGCGGCAACCGCGACGGCGCAGGCGGCGCCGACATCGTGCTGTCCGTCCCCAACGGCACGGTGGTGAAGGACGCCCACACCGGAGAGGTGCTCGTCGACCTCGTCGGGGTCGGCACCCGCTATGTCGTGGCCGAGGGCGGCCACGGCGGGCTCGGCAACGCCGCGCTCGCCTCCACCCGGCGCAAGGCCCCCGGGTTCGCGCTGCTGGGCGAGCCGGGCCACGCGCTCGACGTGGTCCTCGAACTGAAGACCGTCGCCGACGTGGCGCTCGTCGGCTTCCCCAACGCCGGGAAATCCTCCCTGGTCGCGGCGCTGAGCGCGGCCCGGCCCAAGATCGCCGACTACCCGTTCACCACCCTCATCCCCAATCTCGGGGTGGTGACCGCCGGTGACACCGTCTTCACGGTGGCCGACGTGCCCGGCCTCATCCCCGGCGCCTCCGAGGGCAAGGGCCTCGGCCACGAGTTCCTCCGCCACGTCGAGCGGTGCTCCACGATCGTCCACGTGCTCGACTGCGCGACGCTGGAGCCGGGCCGCGACCCCGTCAGCGACGTCGAGGTGATCGAGTCGGAGCTCGCGGCATATGGCGACTTTTCCGAGCGCCCGCGGCTGGTCGTGCTCAACAAGGCCGATGTCCCCGACGCCCGCGAGCTGGCCGAGCTGGTCACCCCCATGCTGGAGGAGCGCGGCATGCGGGTCTTCACGATCTCGGCCGCCAGCCACGAGGGCCTGCGCGAGCTGTCCTTCGCGATGGGCGCCATGGTGGCCGCCCACCGCGAGACCGCCCCGGTCGAGGAGCCGACCCGGCTCGTGATCCGGCCCAAGCAGCTCGGCGCGGCGGACTTCGAGGTGCGCCGTACGGGTGAGAACAGCTTCCAGGTGACCGGCGAGAAGCCCGAGCGCTGGATCAGGCAGACCGACTTCAGCAACGACGAGGCCGTGGGCTATCTCGCCGACCGCCTCGAACGGCTGGGCGTCGAGGAGGCCCTGACCAAGGCCGGGGCGACGGCCGGCGCCGAGGTGGTCATCGGCCCGATGGACGGCGGCTACCTCTTCGACTGGGCCCCCACCCTCAACGCCGAGGCCCACCGCGTCGGGCCGCGCGGGACGGACAACAGGATCGGATGACGCAGGTGACACCCCGGGACCGTGTCCGTACGGCGTCACGCCTCGTCGTCAAGGTCGGCTCGTCGTCGTTGACGACGCCGAACGGAGTGATCGACGTCGATCGCGTCGACGCCTTGGTCGACGTGCTGGCCGCGCGCCGCCGTACCGGCACGCAGATCGTGCTGGTCTCCTCGGGGGCGATCGCGGCCGGGCTCGGTCCGCTCGGCCTGGCGGCGCGGCCCCGCGACCTCGCCACGCAGCAGGCGGCCGCGTCGGTGGGGCAGGGGGTGCTGGTCGCGAGATACACCTCCTCGTTCGCACGCTACGGGCTGCGCGTCGGACAGGTGCTGCTCACCGCCGACGACATGATGCGCCGCTCCCACCACAGGAACGCCCAGCGCACTCTCACGCGCCTGCTGGAGCTCGGCATCGTGCCGGTCGTCAACGAGAACGACACGGTGGCGACCGACGAGATCCGGTTCGGCGACAACGACCGGCTGGCCGCCCTGGTGGCCCATCTGACGCACGCGGACGCCCTGGTTCTGCTGTCCGACGTCGACGCGCTCTACAGCGGCGACCCGCGCAAGCCCGAGTCGCGGCGGCTCGCCGAGATCCGCGGCTCCGACGATCTCGTCGGGGTGGAGCTCGGCAGGTCCGGCGCGGTGGGCACCGGAGGCATGATCACCAAGGTGCAGGCGGCGCGCATCGCCACCGGGGCAGGCGTCCCCGTGGTGCTGACGGGGGCGGCCCACGCCGCCCAGGCGCTCGCCGGAGCCGACATCGGCACCTACTTCCACCCCGGTGGCCGCCACCCCGGCACGAGGCTGCTCTGGCTCGCCCACGCCACCACCGGGCGGGGGCGGCTGCACCTGGACGACGGGGCCGTGGACGCTGTCGTGACACGGCGCAAGTCGCTGCTGCCCGCGGGTGTGACCGCGGTGGAGGGCGAGTTCGCGGCGGGCGACCCCGTCGACCTCTGCGCGCCGGTCGGCGCCGTCGTCGCGAGGGGGCTCGTCAACTTCGACGCGGGGGAGATCCCCGAGCTGCTCGGCCGGTCCACGCGGGAGCTCGCCAGCGCCCTCGGTCCGGAATACGAGCGGGAGCTGATCCACAGAGACGACATCGTCATACTTGAGTCACATCATTGACCGTCTGACCGTCCCCGCCGCCCGTCCGGCGGCGGGGAGCACCGAGGAGCGGGGCCATGTCTGAAGCCGATGACTTTCTGAAGGTCGCCAGGGAGGCGCGCGACGCCGCCGCGCTGCTCGGCCCGCTCCCGCGCGCCCCCAAGGACGCCGCCCTCCGGATGGTCGCGGACGCCCTCGTCGAGCGGTCCGCCGAGATCATCGCGGCCAACGCGCTCGACGTCGACCGGGCCCGGGAGAACGGCACCCCCGAGACCATGATCGACCGGCTGAGCCTCAACGAGGACAGGGTCCGCGCGATCGCGGCCGCTGTGCGCGAGGTGGCCGAGCTGCCCGACCCGGTGGGTGAGGTGGTCCGGGGCGGCACCCTGCCGAACGGCCTGGAGCTGCGTCAGCTCAGGGTGCCCCTGGGGGTTGTCGGCATCATCTACGAGGGCCGCCCCAACGTCACCGTGGACGGCGCGGCGCTCTGCCTCAAGAGCGGCAACGCGGTGCTGCTGCGCGGCTCGTCCAGCGCGTTCGAGTCCAACACGGCGCTCGTCCGGGTGATGCGCGACGCGCTGGCGGACACGCAGGTGCCGGCGGGAGCCGTACAGCTCGTGCCGGGGATCACCCGCGACTCGGTCAAGCATCTCCTGAAGGCGCGCGGGCTCGTGGACGTGCTCATCCCGCGGGGCGGCGCGTCGCTGATCCAGTCGGTGGTCGAGGAGTCGACGGTGCCGGTGATCGAGACGGGGGTCGGCAACTGCCACGTCTACGTCGACGCCGACGCCGACCTCGACATGGCCCTGCACATCCTGCTCAACGCCAAGGTGCAGCGTCCCTCGGTGTGCAACGCGGCCGAGACCCTGCTGGTGCACGCCTCGGTGGCCGACGCGTTCTTGCCGCGGGCGCTCGCGGCGCTGGCGGAGGCGGGCGTGACCGTGCACGGCGACGCGCGCGTGGCCGCCCTCTCCGACGCGGTGGTGCCCGCCGACGAGGAGGACTACCGCACCGAATACGTCTCGCTGGACATCGCCGCCGCCGTGGTCGACTCGCTGGACGAGGCGGTGGCGCACATCCGGGCGTACGGCTCGGGCCACACCGACGCGATCGTCACCCGCTCGCAGGGTGCCGCCCGGCGTTTCGTCGCGCTCGTGGATTCGGCCGCCGTGGCGGTCAACGCCTCGACGCGGTTCACCGACGGCGGGGAGTTCGGCTTCGGGGCGGAGATCGGCATCTCCACGCAGAAGCTTCACGCCCGGGGGCCGATGGGACTTCCCGAGCTGACCTCAACGAAGTGGGTCTACACCGGCGAGGGGCATTTGCGGACATCTACCGGCACAGTGATCGCGCCGGCGGGAAGCTGAGCCATACCTGGCGCAAGATAGAGGGGAATATTACTCCCTGTTCCCATCGGCTACGCAGCGTGGCCATGGCGCACCGGGTTTCACTGGGTGGCATGGAGATTACGGTCATCTTCCTCTCGGTCGCCGCAGTGCTGTTCGGGGCCGACCGGCTGATGCTCTGGCTGGAGCGTCACGGACACCTGCGCTGGCGGCGCCGGGGGCGGCACGACCTGTCGGCCGCCCCCCGCGCTGAGCTCGACACCCTGTTCGCCGACGCCTCGCGCGGGTCGTGAGGCCGGCGATGAGACGGACGTTCTACGACGTCGCCGCCCTGATCGCGCGCGTCGCGATCGGCGTCATCATGGTCGCCCACGGCTGGCAGAAGGTGTCCAAGGGCTATGGCGCCGTGTCGCAGATGTTCCAGGCGTCGGGCATTCCGCTGCCCGGGTTCTCGGCCGGCTTCGCGATGATCGTCGAAGTGGTGGCGGGCGTCCTGTTGATCCTCGGGCTGTTCACCCCGCTCGCGGGGCTGCTGCTGTTCGTGGTCATGCTGGGTGCGTTCCTCTTCGTCCATGGACGCCATGGGATCTTCGTCTCCGAGCAGGGCTTCGAACTGGTCGCCACACTCGGGGTGGGGGCGCTGCTGCTGGCTGCGGCCGGCGGCGGACGCTTCAGCCTCGACCATCTGATCTTCGGCCGCAGGGCCGAGCGTCGCCGGGCGGAGGAGGCGGCTGTGCCGTACACCCCGCCGACGGCGGTGCGGCCGGGGGACACGCAGCCGATCGACAGGCCGCCGTCCTCCGGGCCTGAGGAGAATCAGGGGACGTCAGCCGCCCACGACTCGGGATCCGGGACAAGATAACTCAATTCCCTACGGCGTGCCGTCCGGTGCCGGGGGTGCTTGCCCGCTAGGGTTGTGTGCCCAACGGGTGCGCCTGGCACCGCAAGGCACCTGGCAAGGGGGAGCGTGAGCAAGCTCGGCCGGGTCGGGCCCTATACGCTGCTGGAGCGCCTTGGCCGAGGCGGCATGGGCGAGGTCTACCTCGCCCAGGGCAAGCGGGGCGATCGAGTGGCGCTCAAGATGCTGCGCGATCCGCTCGACGACGACCCCGACGCGCGATTAAGGCTCCGGCGTGAGGTCACCGCACTGCGCAGGGTCGAAAGCCCTTATGTGGCGTGTGTGCTCGACGCCGATCTCGACGGTGACCGCCCCTATCTGGTCATGGAGCACATCAAGGGCGACACCCTTCTCGACGCCGTCAAAAAGCGCGGGCCGATCGAAGGCCCCGAGCTCGTGGCGCTGGCCCACGGCATCGCGACCGCCCTCGCGATCGTGCACGCCGCCGGAGTCGTACACCGGGATCTGAAACCGGCCAACGTGCTGATCGGGGCCGAGGGGCCGGTTCTCATCGACTTCGGCATCGCCCAGGTCGTGGATGCGACCCGGCTCACCATGACGGGCACCTTCCTCGGCACCCCCGGCTACTCCGCGCCGGAGCTCTTCGCCGACGAATCCGTGGCGGAACCGGCCGACGTGCACGCCTGGGCGGCCACCGTCGCCTTCGCCGCCACCGGGCGGCCCACCTTCGGCGGGGGCACGGTCGAGGCCCAGATGTACGCCGTTGTGAACGGCAAAGCCGACCTCGACGGCGTGCCGGCGTCCCTGCTCCCCCTGCTCCGGGCGGCGCTCAACAGGGAGCCCGTCAAGCGGCCCACCGCCGCCATCCTGGCCGACCGCCTCGCCAGGCTGGCCCGCGCGGTCGAGGCGCCGAGGGGGCGTAGACCCAAACCCGCGCAGCGCCCAACGAGTACGGCACAGCCCGGCAATCCCGGCAAGCCCGCCAAGAGACGTTCACGGGCCGTCGGGGGAGCCGCTTCCCGGTCGGGCAGGCGCCGCGGCGCCGAGGAGGAGTCGGTGGCCTCTCCCGTGGGGGCACTTCCGGCCGGGAACGCGACACTGGCCACCCTGGCCGTCATGGCCGTCCCCTGTGTGGTGGCGATGGTCGTCTGGCCGCTCGCGACCTTCGCCGTCACCGCCGCCTTCGGCGTGATCACCAGGGCCGTCTGGATGGGCCACTGGATGGTGCGGAAACGAAGATCCGCGAGGGTGCGGGCCGCGCTGCGCATCGTGTGCTTTCCCGCCTCGCTGGCCGGGGCTCTCGTCGCCACGATCGCCTGGCCCGGTGTGCCGGCGGCCGTCGCGGCGGGCGGCACCCTCTGGGCCATCTCGGGCACCTTGCTCGACTCCGCCTGGTGGACGGGAAACCCGGTGCCCGTCACCATCGCCGGGGTGGTGTTCGGCGTCGTCTTCGGCGCCACCATCGGCCGTGAGCTTGAGCGGGTCAGCCCCCAGTTGCCCGAACTCCGTAAGGAGGGGCTCCGGGCTCTTGCCGTACTGGGGGGATTTGTTGCTGTCTGTGCGGTTGCAGTGCGCGTTGTGGCGCTTCTGCTCTGAGAGCTGCTCGCTCCAGGGGCGGATGGCGACCCGTCGGCGCGATCGGGTCGCCCACTCGCATCGGTCGCCCTCAGTTGTCCCTACGGGCGAACCTGTTGAAGATCCGTTCGCCGGCGTTGACCGCGCCCTCGGCCACATCGCGCAGGACCCCGATGAACGGGTCCTGGGACTGCGACCAGGACTCGCGGTAGGAGTCGGCCGCGGCCTTGACCTCCTCGGTGATCTTGGCGTGGGCATCGTCGGCGCGGCGCGGGTAGTCGCCGGCGAGGACGACGTCGTACGCGCCTGAGCGCCGCCACTTGTCGAGCTCGGCGACCCGGACCACGGCGAACGGGTGGGTCGTGCCGAGCAGGTTGAGGACCTTGAGCACACCGTCGCGGAGGTCGCCGGCGGTGTCGTACTCGCGGGCCTGGTCGAGGAACGCCTCGACGTTCATCTCGTGGAGCCGGGAGCCGCCCGCGAGCTTCATGAGCGCGCGAAGCGCGGCGTCAGGGTCCTGGCCGCACAGCAGCCCACCGCGGTCGGCGGACAGCTCGGACTTGCGGAACCACTCCTCAAGCCCGGCCACGATCGCCCGCAGGCCGATGTAGCCCAGCGGAATCCAGGCGACCCGGGAGGCCAGACGGGTGAGGATCAGCAGCATCGTGCGGTAGACCGCGTGGCCCGACAGGATGTGGGCGGTCTCGTGGCCGACGACGAAGCGCAGTTCCTCCTCGTCGAGCAGATCCAGCAGACCCGTGGTGATCACGATGAACGGGTCGTCGAACCCGATGGCCATCGCGTTGGCTTTGGGGTCCTGCTGGACGTAGATCTCCGGCGCCCTCGGAAGATCGAGGATGTAGGCGCTGTCGCGGCCCATGTCGTGCAGCGCGCGGAACTGCGTGTCGCCGGTGCGCACCGCCGAGGCCAGGCGGATGAGTCTGAGGCGTCGCTCGCTGATCAAGCCGGACATCTGCTTGAGCACGGTGTCGAACCCGCTGAGCGAACGCATCGCGACCAGCGCGGACCGGTCAGCGGGATGTTCGTACGCACGAGAGCTGATGCCGGGCAGCGGGACTCGGGTGCGATCCGGGGTGGTCGTCATGCCCGGCATGCTACGTCCGTCCTGGGAGTCGCGCGCGGTCCTTGACCGTGCTGTGGACCCCGGCTGTGAAGTGAGCTGCGAGCTGGCCGTATGGTCCATCTCATGATGAACGCGGTGACCCGCGGGGGAAAGCGGCGACTGGGCGTGATGGGTGGGACTTTCGACCCCATCCACCACGGACATCTCGTGGCCGCGAGCGAGGTCGCACACCACTTCCAGCTCGACGAAGTGGTGTTCGTGCCCACCGGCAGGCCCTGGCAGAAGGCGGAGCAGGCGGTGTCCGCCCCCGAAGACCGATACCTCATGACCGTGATAGCGACCGCGTCGAACCCGCGGTTCTCCGTCAGCAGGGTGGACATCGACAGGCCGGGGCCGACCTTCACCATCGACACTCTGCGCGACGTGTCACAGATCTACGGCCACGAGACCGAGATCTACTTCATCACGGGCGCCGACGCCCTGGCCCACATCCTGACTTGGCGCGATGTGGATGAACTCTTTAAGATCGCCCACTTCGTCGGCTGCACCCGGCCCGGACACGTGCTCCACGACCCCGGACTGCCCGAGGGCAAGGTCAGCCTGATCGAGATCCCCGCGTTGGCGATCTCCTCGTCGGAGTGCCGCGCACGGGTGGGCGCGGGAGAACCGATCTGGTATCTCGTTCCCGACGGCATCGTGCAGTACATCAACAAGCGCGGACTCTACCGTCCCAGGGAATCCGAGGGCATGGGGGGTTGTTGACGTTGTGCGGGTCGGTCACGCGGGCCAGGGGACCAGAGGAATGGTGCCTGCCGATGCCGGCCGCTGCCGGTAGTGTCTTGCCTAGGTCATCACTAAACTCCGGCCACAACGGGCAGGCTCAGACCTGACAGGTGCCGAACACTGGAGGACAAACTCACACCGTGACCGCATCAGAAAGAGCCGTCCAGCTCATCCAGGTCGCGGCCGAGGCCGCCGCCGACAAGCTGGCCGATGACATTCTCGCCTATGACGTGAGCGATCAGCTCGTCATCACCGACGCCTTCCTGCTCTGCTCCGCCGCCAACGACCGCCAGGTGCGGGCCATCGTCGACGAGATCGAAGACCGCCTGCGCATCGAGGCCGACGCCAAACCCGTCCGCCGCGAAGGCGAGAGGGAAGGCCGCTGGGTCCTCCTCGACTACATCGACATCGTGGTTCACGTGCAACACGAGGACGATCGCACGTTCTACGCGCTCGAACGCCTGTGGAAGGACTGCCCCTCCATCTCCCTGCCGGACGCCGTCACCCAGGCCGCGACCCAGCGGGCCAGGCGCGGGACGGCAGGTGACTGAGCGCCGCACACGGCGCGGCGCTCCGGCACGCGCACACGTGATCACCACCTGCGGCCCCAGGGAGACCTCATGAGCCGCAGGGTCGTCTGCTGGCGCCACGGCCGTACGCTGTGGAACGTCGAACAGCGTTTCCAAGGCCACTCTGACATCCCGTTGGACGAGACAGGCGTACGGCAGGCGGCCCGAGCCGCCTCCCTGCTCGCCTCGCTCAACCCCAGCATGATCGTCTCGTCGGACCTTCAGAGAGCCCACCACACGGCGTCGGCTCTCGGTCGTGTCACCGGCCTCGGCGTCTCCGTCGACCCCGAGCTGCGCGAACGCGGCGGCGGAGCCTGGGAGGGGCTGACCCGGCCCGAGATCGCTCAGCGGTGGCCGGAACAGTTCGAAAACTGGGAGGCGCCCGACGGCGAGCCCATGGCCGCGGTCGCCGACCGCGTCGCCACGTCCATCACCCGATGGGCGGAGAAGATCGACGAGGACGGCCTTCTCGTCGTCGCCTCCCACGGCGCGGCGATCCGGCTCGGACTCGCCCGTCTCCTCGGCCTCCCCGAGGAGCTGTGGCACGCGTTGGGCGGACTGTCGAACTGCTCGTGGTCGGTCATCGAACAGGGCCGCAAGGGCTGGCGGCTCCTCGAACACAACGCGGGCACTCTGCCTGAGCCCGTCCGCAGCGACGACGCCCCCGAAGTCGCCCACTGACCACCCCTCGGCGAGCCGCCTAGAAGGGCGGCTCGCCCCCCTTTGTCTCATGGGTTCCCTGGCTGGTTCCTGAGGGCTTTACGGGACCCTGTGGACCTTGGGGGGCTTTGTGTGGCTTCCTGGGGCTTTGTATGGCTTTGTGTGGCACAGTCGGCCCGGCCGAAACCGCGAAAGCAGCAACACCCGCCTCCCGCTGCCGGTCACGCCAAGACGAACCCGCCGGTTAAGCCAGGACGAACACGACACCAACACCGATTATGCGAACCCCTCAAGGTCGCTATATGCTCTGCGAGCGCCGTAAAGAGAACACTCCGAGCGGCGACAAGGGGCTATGGCGCAGTTGGTAGCGCGCCTCCATGGCATGGAGGAGGTCTGGGGTTCGAATCCCCATAGCTCCACTCGGGTCGAGGGCGACGTGTGCCGCGCAGGATGCGCTGGCCGCGTCGCCCTCGTCGTGTTGTGCTCGCTTCGCTCGCTTTGCGGGGGCTTCGCCACCCGCACCCCCTTGGTTGTGGTTGCTCGTTGGTTCGGGCTGGGGGGAAGGTGCCCTGTTTTGGGGTGCTTGCCTTGTGTGGGTTGGGGTGGAAGGTGCCCCTTGGTTGTGGTTGCTCGTTGGTTCGGGTTGGGGTGGAAGGTGCCCTGTTTTGGGGTGCTTGCCTTGTGTGGGTTGGGGTGGAAGGTGCCCTGTTTTGGGGGCTCGCCGGCTTTGGCGCCGAGACCTTGATGGACAACCTCGTCCAGGGCGTCAGCTGACCGGTGCGGGTATACGGCTAGGCCGCTGGCGAACGCGGGACGGTTATGAACGGCACTGCGTGGAAGGGCGGATGCCGTCCGGGCATCGGCAGGTTGCGAAGGGCGCCTGGTGCGGCTCGCTGGAAAAGGTGAGAGGACCGGGCGACTCGGACGCCCGGCCCTCTCGGCTCAGGGGGCTCAGCTCACGGTGAGCACTGTGCGGGCAAGCCCTCCACCGGCACATGTGACGGTGACGGTGTGGGTGCCTTTGCGGACGGCGTTGAAGGTGGGGTACCAGTTCGGGGCCGTCGCGCTGGGCGCGTTCACGCGCTGGGGGTTGAAGGCGCGGGAGCTGATGCTCTTGACCGCGTCTCCGCCGCAGAGGGTTCCTTCGATCGCGACCGCCTGCTTGCACGCGGCGGTCTTGGGGTGCTCAGGGCCTTCGTTGAAGCAGACCCACGTTCTGCTCGGCGGGTTGTTCATCGTGCCGTGGGCATACGCCGAGCTCGGCACCAGCGTCATCGCCTGCACGGACGGCACGGCGACGGCAGCGGCGGCCATGGCTCTTCGACGGGGAGATGAGGCGATTCCCATGGCGCTTACTCTGCCGGGTCAGAAAACCTGAGATCACCTGTTTTAGTCGCACTTAAGCTCTATTTATGTGCCACTTCACCATGATCCACTTTCGGGGGAGGTGTACGGAGGGCCGCTGAACCTGGCGTGCGCCCAGGTCAGCCTCGCTTTCGCCGTACGAGGCGGCGTTCCTCCGGAGGGAGGAGCTGCTTGCGGGTCCGCAGCCATAGTTGGACCTGGGCGCCGCCCAGCGACGAGGTGCCGATGCGCAGCGTCCCGCCGGAGGACTCGGCGAGGCGGCGTGCGATGTCGAGGCCGAGTCCGGTGGAGCCCGACCCGCTGGCGCCGCGTTCGAGGGCGGTCTCGGGGTCGGGGATACCCGGGCCGGCGTCGGCCACCAGGATGCCGATCACGTCCGAGCCCTCGTGGAGGGTGATGGTGAAGGCCGTGCCTTCGGCGGTGTGCCGGAAGACGTTGCCGAGCAGGGCGTCCACGACGGCGCTCAGGTCGGTGGCGGGAACGGGCGCGCGCACGCTCCCCGTCGCGCCGATCAGTTCCCACGGCCGGTGCTGGTCCTCGGCCAGCGCCGACCAGAAGGCCATGCGCTCCCGGAGGGCCTCGGCCGCGTCGCAGTGTTCGAAGCCCATGGTTCGGGACGGGCGCCGGGCCGCGGAGATGATCATGTCGACTTCGTGCTCCAGGCGGCCGAGCGCCGCGATGCTCTGTTCGGCCGCGGGGCCGAGGTGGTCGAGGGTGAGGCGGAGCGCGGTGAGGGGGGTGCGCAGCCGGTGGGAGAGGTCGGCGGCCATCTCGCGTTCGGCAGAGAGCAACTGGTTGACCCGGTCGGCCATCTGGTTGAAGGCCAGACCGACGGCTACCAGCTCGTGCGGTCCCGCGGGCCGGATGCGGACGCTGAGGTCACCGGAGCCGAGCTGGGTGGCTGCCTGGCTGAGCCGCTGAGAGGCGAGCACGACCCGCGCGCCGAGCCGGTCGCCGACGAAGACCGAGCCGAGGACCAGTACGGTCGCCACCCCGGTCAGCACGGCCCATGAGCTTGCGACGCCGCGGGTCAGCTCCGAGGCCGGAAGACGCACTTCGATGACCGCCATCCGGTTGCGGTCGAAGGTCGCCGGGCGCAGCAGGATGTAGTCGTCGTCGGTCTCCAGCTCGATCGACTTGGCCTGTTCGAAGGCGGCGGCCACCTCCTCCTCCGGGGCGTGCGGCTGCCCGAGGCTGGTGCCGTCCGGCAGGTGTACGGCGATCTGCCCGCCCGCGGCGGACTCGCTGCGGTTGATGGCGAACATGAGGTTCTCGGGCTGCCACGTGATGGCGAGCACCGGGACCAGCGCCGAGGACTGCCGCTCGGCCTCGGCCACGGCACGGCCGTACGCCGTCTCCCTGACGACCAGCGCGAGCGGTATCAGGAAGGCGAGCGTCACCATGGAGGTGATCGCCACCGCCAGCAGGACCAGTGTGCGCCTCACCGCGGGGTCGCGAGCATCACTCCGACACCGCGCACGGTGTGGAGGTATCGGGGGGCGGAGGCACTCTCACCCAGTTTGCGGCGCAACCAGGAGAGGTGCACGTCGATGGTCTGGTCGTCGCCGTACGACTGTCGCCACACTTCGGCCAGCAGCTCACGCTTGGACACGACCCGGTCGGCCCTGGCCGCGAGGTAGGCCAGGAGGTCGAACTCCCGCCGGGTCAGGGCGAGGGGGGCGTCGTCCAGTTGTGCCTCCCTGCGGTCCATGTCCAGGTTGAGCCCGCCCACGCGCACCACGCGGGGAGGCGCGACCGCCCGTGAACGGCGGAGTACGGCCTCAAGCCGGGCGTTGAGGTGGTCTCCGGAGAACGGTTTGACCAGATAGTCGTCCGCTCCTGCTTGAAGCAGCCGGACGATCTCGGCCTCGTCGTCGCGTGCCGTCGCGATGATCACAGGTACGTCGGAGATGCCTCGGACCATCTTCAGCGCCTCGGCTCCGTCCAGGTCGGGGAGGCCGAGGTCGAGGATGACCGCGTCGGGGGGCTGTTGCGAGATCTCCCGCAGTGCGTCGAGGGCGCACCCAGCACTCCGCACCGCGTGGTGTCGCCGTTTGAGTTCTTGAATCATGGCTGAGCGGACGAAGTCATCGTCCTCCACCACGAGCACCGTCGCCATGTCACATAACCGTAGTAACGGAAGCGACTTCTGGGGCAATACTCCATAATTCAAGCATGCGGAGAGCGCTGGGTTATGGTGCGATCTGGTGCGGTGCCACCGCACTGGCGGTTTCCGTAGCCTGGTTCGGTGTCCGGGACGTCTTGAAGGCCGAGTCCTTCGACGACGTATATATGGAGTCCGCCCTGGCGGACACCTCCCCGCCCCCCACCGTCCAGCCATCGGCCACTCCATCCACCACACCCCCCAAGTCACCCAAACCACCTCGCGGGCTTACGCCGCACACCCCTACGGCCTCCACTCCTTCCACTCCCTCTACTCCCTCGCCCCCTCGCCGTCCCGAGCCGAGCGGCAAGCCGTCGGAGCGGGTCTTGTCCCCTGACACCACGGTGAAAGCCCTTCCCTACGGCTCACCGGACCCCAGCGGAACACCCGCTGGTGTGCCCTCCTCCCTGCCGGTGCGGTCGGACGGGAGCCAGGTCAAGGTCGTCACCGCCAAGGGCGGGGAGGTCGCCTTCGACATGGCGAACGACAAGTGCAGCTTCATCTCGGCTTCGCCCAAGGCGGGGTTCAAGTCCCAGATCGTCAGTGTGGAGTTCTGGATCAGGGTGGACCTGGTGGACGGGGAAGGGCACGGCACGGCGGTCTACTGCACCTGGCACACCGGCCGGCCGATGGTCGATGCGTGGCCATACTGAGGCAGGAGGCGGCGTGCCAGGGCGGTAGCCTGACGTGCATGTTCCACTCCCCGCGCGGTAACGGCCGATGAACGGTGCGCTGGCCGCGATCGTGATCACCGGCGCGGTGGTTCTCGCGCTTGTCAGCTTGATCAACACGATTCGCGATCGTGCGATGGGGAGCTTCGTCCTCGTCGGTCTTGGTGTCGTCGAGCTCGTGATCCTCATCCAGACCGCGCTGGTCGTGGTCGGACTGATCGGCGGGGAGGGGCCGGCCGACAAGGTCACTCTGATCGGTTATCTCGCGACCATCGTCATCATCCCCCCGGGAGCGGCCTTCCTCGGTCTGGCCGAGCGCAGCCGGTGGGGGTCGGGTGTGATCGTGGTGGGCGCGTTCACGGTGGCGGCCATGACCGGACGGCTGCTGCAGATCTGGCAGGGGGCCGCGTGACCGCCACGCGCGCGTCCCTCGGCACGGGCCCGGGCCGGGTACTCGTCGCGATCTACGGCGTTTTCGCCCTCGCCGCCGGCGCGCGGGCGGGGGTGCAGATCGCCACGCGGTTCGCCGAGGCTCCAGTCGCCTACCTGCTCTCGGCCTTCGCAGCGGTGGTGTACGTCGTGGCCACGGTCGCGCTTGCGCGTTCGGCGCACCGTACGGCTCTGGTGGCCTGCGGCATCGAGATGGTGGGCGTACTGGTCGTCGGGCTGGTGAGCAGGCTGGTGCCGGATTCGTTCCCCGACCAGACTGTTTGGTCGAACTTCGGCGGCGGATACATGTTCATCCCGCTTGTCCTGCCAGCGGTGGGATTGTTCTGGCTATGGCATTCGCGTAGGTAGGTGTGTGTGGTCTGGGAAGGATTGCTATGGTAGTCGAGTTAAACATCCTATGATTCCATGATTGGGGAGGGTCGGGTTGACCATGACCGCAGTGGCGCACACGCCGAGCGGGACCCGTAAGGGGTCTCCCGCCTGGCTTGTCGTCGTGGGCATTGTGCTCGCCGCACTCAACCTCCGGACCGCAGTCACCAGCATCGGCCCCGTGCTCGACCGCATCGGCACAGAACTCCACATGTCCGGCGCCACGTTGGGCCTGCTGACGACCCTCCCCGTCCTCTGCTTCGCCGTATTCGGCGTTTTCACCCCCGCTGTCAGCCGACGAGTGGGCCAACACACGCTGTTCCTGGCGGCGATCCTCGCCATGGGCACCGGCCTGCTGATCCGCGCGGTCGCCGACTCGGCCTGGCTGTTCCTCGGCGCGAGCACGCTCGCCCTCGCCGGTAGCGCCATCGGCAACGTGCTGGTGCCCGCCCTGGTCAAGCAGCACTTCCTGCACCGCGCGGGCCCCATGATGACGGTCTACTCGACCGCGCTCGCCGTGGGCACGATGATCGCGGCCGCGTTCACGGTGCCCATCCAAGACCTCGGCGGCGGAAACTGGCGGCTGGGCATCGGCATCTGGGCCACCCTCGCCGCGATCGCCGCGGTGCCGTGGTTCGCGATGCTCCGCGACGACCGCGACCGGCGCGGCAACGGCGAAGCCGTGGCCATCGGGGCCCTGGTCCGCAACCCCCTCGCCTGGGCGGTCGCCGTCTACTTCGGCACCCAGTCGCTCATCGCCTACGCGCTGTTCGGATGGCTTCCCCAGATCCTCATCGACGGCGGCTACAGCTCCGGCCAATCCGGTCTGATGCTCGCCGTCTTCACCGGGCTCGGCATTCCCGTCGCCCTCATCGTCCCCCCGCTCGCCTCACGCCTCCTGCACCAGCGCGGCCTTGTGGCGGCGTGCGGCGCCCTCTACCTGATCGGCTTTCCCGGCCTGTGGCTCGCCCCCGACGCCGCCTGGCTCTGGGTGATCCTCCTCGGCGTCGCCATGGGCTCGTTCCCGCTGGCCCTCACGCTGCTCGCGCTGCGCACCCGCACCGCTCACGCCACCGCAGCCCTGTCGGCCTTCGCCCAGAGCGTCGGCTACCTCATCGCCGGCATCGGCCCCCTCGTCGTCGGCATCCTCTACGAGTTCACCGGCGGATGGGACCTGCCGTTCGTCGTCCTGCTGATCGACGTCACGGTGATGATCGTCGCCGGCTTCTACGCCGGCCGACACGCCTTTGTGGAAGACCAGCGCTAGTACGGCTTGCGCCACTGGGGGGCGGCGCAAGCCGTACTAGGCGCGTGCGCGTCCTACGCCGCCATGGCGTGGGGCGCACGGCGCAGGCGGCGCAGGGCGATGTATTGCAGCTCGACGAAGACCACCACCACGAGCGCTTGGGCGATGATGAAGGCGATGCCGAGCGCGTTCGGGTCGACCCAGCCGGTGAACAGCAGGATCACGCTGTCGACAACCCACAGGCTGTTGAGGGTCATGATCGCCCAGACGGCCCCTGTCGGGTGCGGCGTCCTGCTGACCACATAGCCGATAAACGCGGCGACCGGCAGCAGAACGATGCCCGCCCAGCGCAGCAGCGGGGCGGGGAGCGCGAACAGGTCGCCGAGCGGATCCGCGGCCAGCGCCAGCAGCAGGCCGCTGACGGCGCACAGCAGCATGTCTGACTTCAGTACTCGGGTGAGCATGAGGTGTCTCCTTCCAACACGCTCATCCGACCCCGGACAGCAGTGCCACCTGCAGACATTCCACTGCCATTTACTGCCGATTCCCGCGTCTCAGGTCGTCGGCGATGAGTTTCGCGGCGGTCTTCTGCCAGTTATAGAGCGTACGTTCGGGGACTTGAGTGACGAACCACTCGAAAGCCCGGCGCTCATCGCCGGACAACCCGTGATGCGTCGCACCCCGCCGGTACGGCCTCAACCCCACCACGTACGGGAAGTAGAGCACGTTGAAATAACGCCACTCCTCACTCGTCCCGAACTCCCCGTCACGGGGCTTCAACCGCGTGATGCTCTCCAACAGCAGCTGCTTCAACTCCGCGGCCCGATCGAGAGGCTGCCCCGCGCCCCGCTCCCTCACCCGCCGCTCGACCACCGGCATGTGCACAAGCGGGCTGCTCGTCAACTTCGCCAAATCGCCGTACGCGGCCAGAGCGCGGCGCGTCAGCCGTACGAACTCCTCGTCGTCCACCGGCACCGCCTCCGCCAGCCGAGGCAGCGCCGCCGCGGAATCACGCAACTCCGCTAGCTCCCGGCGCATGACACCGTCCCCCGCGAACGCCAGCCGATCCAGCAGCCGATGCACAGGATCCGCCAGCGTGAACACGGTCACCGCAGTCGCCACCACCCCGAACACCACAGGCAGCGCCGACGGTTCACCGACCCCGAGCAGCAGCACCTGGCTGCCGAACAACACCCCCGCGGCCACAGCGCCGAGCAGCGACCTGAACATGTCCCGCCACAGCACCTCGCCGGCGAGAAAAGCACTCGACCTCGACACCGCCACACCCAGCATCGCCATGTCCACCGCGAGCGACCCCAACAGCATCCAGCCCGGGACACGCATCGGCAGCAAGAACAA
The DNA here is from genome assembly GCF_900100605.1 of Sinosporangium album. Lineage (GTDB taxonomy): Bacteria > Actinomycetota > Actinomycetes > Streptosporangiales > Streptosporangiaceae > Sinosporangium > Sinosporangium album. The sequence goes on from NZ_FNCN01000044.1 coordinate 36,555, forward strand.
CGCCCCGCCGAGACCCGCGAACAACGTCGCCAACACCACCAGCCACCCCGCCGAAACCCGCGCCAAAAGTACGGCCAAGCCCAGCAACGGCGCCACCAAAACCACCGCCAGGCCCAGATGGGCAGGATGCCACCCCTCGAACAAACCCCCAGAAAGCACTACACCCGCGAGACCCACCACCCCCACAGGCAGCACACCGAACCGCCACAACCAATCCAGCCGGTCCCCAGCCCCCACCAGACGGACGCAGGCCCCCGACCACAACAACAGCGGCACACCAATCAACACCGACTCAACCCTGCCCAGCCACACCACATCACCCGGCAACCCCACACGCAGCGCATCCACCGCCAACGCCAGCGCGAACACCACAATCCCCAAACCCGCGCGCAACGCCCCTGGCACACCCCAACCCCGCAAAACCACATAGAGGCCGAGCCACCACGTCAAACCAAACACGACCACGAAAAAAACCACCCGACGAGCCTACGAGGCGGCGGCAACACCCTCCATTACCCCCGGCCAGTCCAACTCCGATACACTGACGGACGTCTCACGGGGCTATGGCGCAGTTGGTAGCGCGCCTCCATGGCATGGAGGAGGTCTGGGGTTCGAATCCCCATAGCTCCACTCGGGTCGAGGGCGACGTGTGCCGCGCAGGATGCGCTGGCCGCGTCGCCCTCGTCGTGTTGTGCTCGCTTCGCTCGCTTTGCGGGGGCTTCGCCACCCGCACCCCCTTGGTTGTGGTTGCTCGCTGGTTCGGGTTGGGGTGGAAGGTGCTTTGTTTGGGGGTGCTTGCTGGTTCGGGTTGGGGTGGAAGGTGCTTTGTTTGGGGGTGCCGGTTGGTTTTGGTGGGGGTGGAAGCCGAGTGAGGCGAACTGGGCCACCCCGAGTCGGGCTGCGTGGCGAAGTACTGCTCCGGCGTGAACTCCGCCGTGCTTCCCGCCAGGCGGCGCAGCGTCAGCCCGGCGAGCCACAGGAGCGGCCCGAGCACCAGGGCGACACCTCCGAGGAAGCGCCCGGGAAACCAGGCGTTGTGGTGAACCGACGCGGGAGTGATGTTGATCAATGACATGCCCTCACCCTGGGGTGCAGGAGAAGGCCGCCACACCTGCCGTTAGGCACGTACGGATGTCTTTTTAGTTGGTGACCGATGTACCGCCAGGGATTGCGGGATGAGCCACCGAATTATCCCTGACCTGCGATTTATGCTCCCGCGAAGAGGCTCCTCTGCGCCCGATTGCGTGCTGCCGCAACCCGGCCGCCTTCATCGTGGCCTCCCACCCCGACGGTCTAGGGGGAGTCGGGCTTCGACTTCGAAGCCATGGCCGGGGGTGTCGCGCCAGGTTACGGTGCCGCCGATGAGGCGGGCGCGTTCACGCATGCCTCGCAGGCCGAAGCCGGAGGAGTGATTCCCGGGGCGCATGCCGGGGCCTTCATCGCGTATGCGGATGACGAGGGTGTCGTGGTCGGTGTGGAGGTCTACGGTGCAGGCGGCGCCGGGCGCGTGCCGTACGGCGTTGGCCAGGGACTCCTGGACGATGCGGAAGGCGGTGGCGCCGACCTTGGGGGGGAGGCCGTCGGGCAGCGAGATCCGGGTGTCGATGCGCAGTCCGGCGGCGCGGGTGGCGGCGATGAGCGGGGGCAGCGCGGAGAGGCCGGGGGAGTCGGAGCCGTCTCCGGTGCGCAGGGAGCGGACGAGTGCCTGAATGTCCTCCAGGGCGCTCCTGGCGTGCTGTTCGATGTCGGCGAGTGTGTCGCGCAGCTCCTGCTCGGTGGCGTCGGAGAGGCCGCGGGTCACGCCGGCTTCGGCGCTGATCACGCCGAGGGCGTGGCCGACGACGTCGTGGACATCGCGGGCGACGTCGAGCTGCACGCGGGTCGTACGCTCGGCGGCGCGGGCGCGCTCCGCCTCCCGAGCGGTCTCGACCTGCCTTCCGACCGCGGCTCCCAGTAGCCACGCGACGCTCAGTGCCGTGACGGCGAGCACGAGACGCTGACCCGACCCGCCCACGTCCTCGGCGGGGACACCGGTCACCATGGCGAGCGCGGCGACGGTGCCGACGGCGACGAGCAGCGGCATCCGCGTCCGCGCCGCGCGGGTGAGAGCCAGCGGATACAGGCACCACGCGGCGGCGAGCATCGGATCCTGGCACACGCCCAGCACACTCGCGCCGACCGTCGCGGCGCCGGCGGTCACCGTCGAGGCGACGGGCAGCCGCCACCGCGACAGCATCCCCGCCGCCGCGAGGACGGCCGACACCAGCCCGGCGGCCGACCGCCAGGCGTCGGCCGCGTCGACGGCCGGCGGCAGCCAGAACACCCCGATGACCGCGAGTACGGCCGACGCGTTCACCAGGTGACCCGGTGGGCCCGTCGAACCTTGGCGGGCGCCCCCGCGGAGAGGGGACACGGCGGGATCGCTCTTACGAAGGCCCATGGCGCAATCATGGTCAGGCGTGCGGTGAGTCCGCGATGCCGAGGGCTCCGCCGATCGCCTGCCCCGGCGTGGCGACGGCGGCTGCTAAACGACACGGGGGAGTAGTCCAGCCTCCTACGGGCTGACCGTGATCTCCGGGGCGACGACTCGGGCGCACGGCGAACTGCTCGCGCGCCACCACGCGGACCTGGCGGAGCTGGTGTGTGCGCTTCAGGAGTCCATGCAGGTCATCGAGCACATCCTGGCCTGTGGGCAGGACGACTTTCTACGGTGCTCGGAGTTTCAACTCATGATGTGGAACGCATTGGAAGATCCCGAGGTGGTGTTAACTCCTGATAGTGTCGAACCTATGATCGAATTGCATGAGCGGATATCGCACGCCGGCGGCGAGGTGGCCCGGCTTCTACAAGGGATGCGGGCCGATCGGTTCGGCGACCCCACCCCTTGCGCCGCCTACACCGTGCGCGAGCTGATCAACCACCTTAACTATGTCACGGTGATGTTCACGGCGCTCGCCAAGAAGGCCGACATGCCCGCCGACGGCGACTATCTCGGCGACGACTGGACGCCTGAGGTGTTCGACGCGCGCCTCGCCGAACTGGTCGAAGCCTGGCGTGCCCCGGAAGCCTACGAGGGGACCAGCCCGTCCTTCGGCCTGCCGATGGACGTCGTCGCCAAAATGGTGCTGTTCGACTTCGTCATCCACGGTTGGGACCTCGCCGTCGCCACCGGCCAGGACCACCGGGTCGACGAGGAGACCGCCCATCTGACTATGGACCTCGTCGCCATGATGGCCCCTCAAGGCCGCCAGACGGGGGTCTTCGGCGATGAAGTGCCCGCTTCGCCGCATGCCGGCACCTTCGAGCGTGCCCTCGCGCTCAGCGGACGCGACCCCGCCTGGCGGGCGTAGCCCCTGGAGAGCCGCCGCCGCGCGGCGGCGTACGGCCGGCGCGTGTGATCGGCCGTGGGTCCGGTGTTCATCGGTGACGGGGGTTCGTCGGCGGTTGCGCGCGTCAGGGCCTGCCGAGGATGGGGACGGTGGCTCTCTCGGGTTTGTAGTAGAAGTCGTACATAGCCTGGGCGAACTCGTCCTTCGAGAGACGCCCATCGCGATTGGCGTCGAGCATCTCGAACGCCTCGCGAGCCGAAGGGCCTTCCACGTCGAAAGCCGCCCACAGCCTGAGATATTCAGGTCGGTTGAGCTTCTCGTCGCCGTCGGCGTCAAGCGCATCCCACAGTGCGTCCGTGATCGGCCACACCACCTGCGCCACAAAGGCCGTGCGGTCAAGATGGGGCGAATGCACGTGCTGGATGTAGTCATCCCGGCTGATCCGGCCGTCGCCATCGAAATCGATCACCTCGGCGGCGCTGCGCCACGACCGCTCATAGGCCGAAAGCACCAGATCACGCTGCGGAGAGGGATCGGCCAGCCCGAGACGATCACACAGTGCCTCGGCCGCCACGCTCATATCGTGATGATCAAGATAGCCGTCGTGGTCCATGTCGCTGGTGTCGAACGCGCTGCCCGCATTGCGCGCCAGCTGTGCGACGAAAGGATCAGTCGCCGAAGCCATCGTCTACCCCCTCGACGCCCAATGGTCGCGGTGTGTGACTCGCTATGTCAAACGAGTGACGAGGAACCCCTGTCGGGGGGAAGGAGCCACCGGAAGCGTGCCCGCGTAGAGACGATCGACCATGGGCATGGGGCGCGGATAACAGAACAGCGACGACCCCACCCCGAGGATCGCGGGAGTATCCAAGACCAGCGGTAGCTCCGCGAAGAGGAACGGCAGCGCCGCCTCGCGCCGAGACCTGTCCGCCTCGGCGCCGCCGACGACCGCCGCCACCGCCAGCATGCACTCCTCACCGAACTGGCGATCACCCGTGTACAGCGACTCCACCTCGCCCCGGAGCCGCTCGTAGCCGACATTCCCTGCCAAGTCGTCCCACGAGAACACCGTGACATCCCCCGCCCCCACCCCGAGATCCGACAACGCTCGACCCACCCGATTACGGGTGTTACCCGCCGCAGCCCTCGCCTTAGCCGACGCCCTCACCGGATCCCACCCCCTCGCCACCAACGTTCCCGCCAACTCACCCGCCCCCGGCACCAACACATCCACCCGCCCGAACACCGACAACCCCCACCCCAACAAAGCCGTCACCGCCCCCCGACTGAAAAAACCGTTCAACGCGCTCACCCCGAACAAAGCATGCTCGCGACCCTCGAAGATCCCCGAACACCGCCCAGTCAACGGCCGAGCCGCAACAGCATTCATGAGCAGGCAAAGTATCCAAGCCTGTCGCCCGCCGTAGCCGAGCCGACGCGGAACGCATCAATGGCATCACCGACCCCCTGACTCCTATATGCTTATCCACGTCTCACGGGGCTATGGCGCAGTTGGTAGCGCGCCTCCATGGCATGGAGGAGGTCTGGGGTTCGAATCCCCATAGCTCCACTCGGGTCGAGGG
>NZ_FNCN01000005.1:0-38532 GCF_900100605.1 Sinosporangium album
TGTGCAGCGCAGGCCTGACCTCATCGCCGGGTTCATCGCCAAGACGGGGCTGGACTTCCAGCCGCCCTAACCTCAGCCTTTAAACCTCTCTAGCGTCGCGATATCCGGACCATGCCAATGCGCTCAGCGCCTACGCATTGCGCCGCATGCTCCCGGGGCGCCCAGGTGAGGCCATGGGTCGAAGGCGGCCTTGCCTGCGAGGCGGTTGGGGGAACCGTGGCGGCAGTGTCGGCCTTTGACCCGCTCGGGGCGGTCGCCTCCTACCCCGGGCCGGTCTGGCTGATCAACGGATCCCGTGATCCGTTTCGCATGGATGAACGGGAGTTTCTCCGTGCCTGCCGCCACGGTCGTCTCTATGTGCTGCCTCGCACCGGGCATCTCGGCGCCCTGGCCGACCCGCGTGCCCTGGCCCGGCTTCTCGGTGATTTCGCCAACGCCGCATCTGCGTTCACAGCGGACGCCGTCCGGTGAACGCAGTGGCCACTCCGAGCCCGAGGTACACCACGCCGCTGAACCACCGCAGCCCCGTCATGTGGCCTTTTATGCGGCTGCCCAGAGTTCCTGCGAACAGGGCGTAAAGGATGTTCGACGTCAATCCCAGCGACATCAGCACCAGCCCCAGCACCACTATCTGAAGCGGCACCGATCCCGCGGCCGGGTCGACGAACTGGGGAAGAAACGCCAAGAAGAACAGCACGACCTTGGGATTCAGGATGTTCACCACGACTCCCTCGGAGAGGACCCGCCACAATGACTGCGCCTTCACGGCCTGCCCTTCGGGCCGGTCACGGGTGAGAAGCGTGCGGATGCCCAAATAGATCAGATATGCCGCCCCCGCCCACTTGAGCATCTCGAACAGCGTCGCCGACTGTGCGACCACATAGGACAGACCCGCAGCCGCCGCCGCGATGTGACACAGCGTCCCGATCTCCACGCCCAGCGCCGACGCCAACCCGGCCGGCCGCCCCTGCGCGACGCTCCTGGCGACGATGTAGAGATGGTTCGGCCCAGGAACGGCCACCAACACCAAGGAGGCAGCCGCGAACGCCGTCAACGTGGACATGGACATCACGTTTCTCGACGTTAAGCCCTCAGGCGGCTCAGCGTTAGAGCCATTTCCCTACCGGCAATCTGGGCCAATCACCACGGAACCACGCTTTGGGGGCTCATGCCGTACGGCACAGCCCCCAAAGCCGACTCCGAACGCCGGGCCGGGCTACGGCTTGCGCTCCATCGCCGCGAGATCCCGAACCACCTGGATCAACTCGGCCGGATCGAACGGCTTGGTCAGGTAGGCGTCCACCCCGATGCCCAGCCCCCGCCGCCGGTCGTCCACCTGTGCGCGCGCCGTGATGAGGACGACCCTGATGTGCTTGGTGTCCTCGTCCGTCCGCAGTCGCGATGCCGTGACCCACCCGTCCAGCCGAGGCATCATGACGTCCAGCGTCACAACATCAGGCATGACATCAAGGACCCGATCCAGGCAGTCCTGCCCATCGGTGGCCGTCTCCACCTGAAAGCCCTCAAGCGTCAGATTGACGGCGATGAGCTGCCGGATGACCTCGTCATCGTCGACCACGAGCACTTTCCCCAGTACCTCACTCACGGCGGCGAGGCTAACCCCTCCAAGCCCCACCGCGTGGGGTTTTCCGCCGATGCGCCGTCGCCTGCCGACAACGTCACGACCGCCCTCAACTACTGGTAACCTTGGTGCCGTTGAAGCCCCCTTAGCTCAGGGGATAGAGCACCGGCCTCCGGAGCCGGGAGCGCAAGTTCGAATCTTGCAGGGGGCACCAGCAGCACACGGTTGGGCCTGCGGAAACGCAGGCCCTTTCGCATTCTCGGGCTACCCGCTGGAGGCAAGCGCTGGGTGGGGCGGTGGCAGTATTTGCCGAAGTGGCAACAGGATTCACTGCCGCATCACCGTTTAGCTGATGCTTGGCGCAAGAGCCATCGCCTGGTGCGTCGGCGTCGTCCGCACCCGGGCGCACGAGGGTCCAAAGTTTTGGGGGATTGATGTCGAAGTCCGATCCTGCCGCACAGGTCAAGCATCGTCTGGTCTCGTCTCCCGCTGGTCGTGTCCACCTGGTGGAGCAGGGCACCGGGCCGCTGGTGCTGCTGGTGCACGGGTTCCCTGAGTCGTGGTTTTCCTGGCGTCACCAACTGTCGGCCTTGGCTGCGGCCGGCTACCGGGCCGTCGCCGTCGATGTCCGCGGCTATGGCCGGTCCTCCAAGCCCGACGACATAGCCGCATACCGGATGTTGGAGCTCGTCGAGGACAACGCCGCCGTCGTACATGCCCTGGGCGAGCAGACAGCGGTGATCGTGGGCCACGACTGGGGCGCGACGATCGCCGCCGACTCCGCCCTCGTACGGCCCGACGTCTTTCGCGCGGTCGGGCTGCTGAGCGTGCCCTACGCGCCGCGCGGCGGACCGCGCCCGACCGAGATCTTTTCGCGGATGGGCGGAGACGAGGAGTTCTACGTCAGCTACTTCCAGAAGCCCGGACGGGCCGAGGCCGAGATCGAACCAGACGTCCGCGGCTGGCTCGCCGGGATGTACGCCGCCCTGTCCGCCGACACGATGCCCCCCGCCGATGCCCCCGACCCGCACTTCGTGTTCAAGGGCGGGAGGCTGCGTGACCGGTTCCCCGCCGGTCGGCTGCCCGCCTGGCTGAGCGAGGCCGACCTCGATGTCTACGCCGCGGAGTTCGAGCGGACCGGTTTGGTCGGAGCTCTCAACCGCTACCGGAACATGGACCGGGACTGGGAGGACCTCGCCGACTTCGACGGTTCCCCCATCACTCAGCCGTCGCTGTTCGTCGGAGGTGCGCTGGACGCGTCGACCACCTGGATGGCCGACGCCATCAAGGCATTCCCCGTCACGCTGCCGGGCCTGGTCTCCTCGCACATACTCGACGGCTGCGGCCACTGGATCCAACAGGAACGGCGAGACGAGGTCAACGAGATCCTGATCGGCTGGCTCGCCTCTCTGCCCGCCTGATCCGGGAGGCGGTCGCCGCGTTGCGATCCCTCCGGAAGCCGAGTGCGCGGTCCCCGAGATGTCCGTTCCCAAGGTGCGTGCCCAGGTGGGCTAACCGCCTCCGCGTCGGTCGCGTGTGCTCCACAAGGTCATTGCTTGAATGGTGAACGCGTCGGTCATGTCGCCGTCGCGTATCCGGTTCCACAGCTCTTTCTCGGAGACCAGTTCCACGCTTTTCTTCACTTCAAATGCTTCTGTGCTCTCGGAGCCTCGATCAACGATCTCCACGTGGTAGAACGATACGCGTGCGTCGGTCAGGCCCGTGTCGGTGAAGGTCTCGCCCAGCAAGGTTACGCTGTCGGCTCGGCCGACGAATCCCGTCTCCTCGCGAAGCTCCTTCAGTGCGTTCTCCTCGCCGGATATGCCCTGCTCTCCGAAACCTCTGGGGAGTTCGACGTGGCGTGAGCCTGTGGCGTGGCGCTCCTGGCCCAGTAGGACGATGGCGCCTTCTGGGCCGAGGTCGGGGTTCGCGATCGTGCCGAGCACGACCGCGTTGGTGGCGCCTTCCAGTTGTTTCCGGTAAATCGTGCGGAAGTAAGGGAACTCAAAGATCGACCCGTCCGGTCGGGTCGTGCTGACGAGGTCGACGAGAAGGAGAACGTATGGCGTCTCCGCGGCCACTCCTAGGACTATGCCGTGCTTTTCGGCATAGCTTTGCAGGGCTCTGCGATCGAGGGTGATCGGACGGCTGTTCCGCTCTTCGAAGAGCTTGGGGTAGCGGTCCTTCAGTTCGAAGTATTGGTCGAGTGCCTCACGTTGGTGCTGTGTCAACACGATGAACCCTGGATCTCCTTTGTCTCGCATGCGGCGCCCCGGTGGCGCTATGGGCGGCATGTTTGATGGAGGGGACCTCGTGTGTGTATCACGGATCCTGCTCTTGGGCGAGGCCGTGGGTGTTTTCGGGCGCGTCTCGTGGGTCGAGCCGCTGGCGAAGGTTTTGCAGGGACCGCTCTATTTCAAGCAATCTTTCCCGCGTCACGCCTTGTTGGGTGCGGAGCTGACGTACCAACTGGCTTCGCTGCAGGTCGACCCTGCCTCGCTGGAACAGGTAGAGCGCGGTCTCGACGGTGAGGTTGACGAGCCCGGAGGGAGGGAGGGGAGGGAGTGGTACGTCGGGCAGCAGGGGGAAGAGGCTTTCGCCGACGGTGAGCAGTCCGATCATCCAGTCGCCGACCCGGTAGACCTTCGCCACGCCGGAGGTCAGCTCTTGCCGTCGATCTTTTCCTCGCCCGGAGAGCCACCAGGCTTCCTGGGCCTTCAGGAAGTCGCTGTACGCCTGCTGGAACTCCCGCAGGTCGTCCATGTCCAGTGGCCTGCTGAGATGGGTTTCGAGGCGCTCCATCATCGTCTCCCACTCGGGGAGGCTGCGGAGTTCCAGGATGTCGTTGTGGTTCAGCTCGTGCGGTGCGGGGATGGCGAGGTTCGCCTCCTGGTTGACCGTGTTCCATGCCTGCCAGGTGGCTTCGCTTTCCGCCCGTTCGATGATTTCTTCGAGAGCCGAGTCGGCGGAGCCGGGGAGGGTTTTGGCGGTCTGTCCGAAGCCCCAGGTCATGCCGGCGTCTGTCGGTGAGGGGAAGTCGTGGGGGACGAACATCAGGACGCCGAGGAACTTGGGGAGGTTGGCGTTGTAGGCCAGGTCGATCCACTTCTTGAGCTCGAACGTGAAGGGGTCGGTGCGGTAGAGCCCGTCGCTCGGATTGCCTGTGGTGATGAGGTGGCCGTAGATGCCGTCTCGGTTGGGGCGTTCGGCCCGGATCCACTCGGAGGCGGATTTCAGTTGCCCCGCTAATTCGTCGATGCGGCCCTTCCGGCTCCTTTCCTTTTTGAGGAGCACCTTGGCGAGGTGGCGATACGCCAGTTCGGGGTCGTCTCGATCGAGTAGCCGAGTGAGCTGGGTCCGGAACTCTCCCGCCATGTCCGCCCGGCGTATGGCGTTGTCGCCGGCGTCTTCTCCGCCGAGGCGCACGCACACGAGTCGGGAGAGGTCCGCGTCGCCTGCCAGGCTCTCCACGGCCCGCTGGCCGTCGGGAAGGACGTCGAACGTGGGGCGGGCCTCGAATTCCGACTCCGAGTAGAGAAACGGGACGATCGCCTGGTTGGCTATCAGGCTTATGAGCCCTTTTCTGTCGTCTCCCAGTGTGGAGGAGATGAAGAGCGGGTTGTTCCAGAAGGCCGCTCGGTTGACCACGACCTGGCGGGAGTAGATCAGGGAACGGAGATACTCGATTTTTGAGCTGCGCTCATGATCGTGGAGGGGGCGATCGGCTTCACGGTTCTCGAGAACGCCCTCCAGTACGCTCCTTAGAGGTGTTCTTCCGGCGATCTTGCTGTAGAGGCTTTTCACTAAGAACTGGTTGTCCACACACTGCGGGACGGAGGTAAGTGGCCCCAGCGCTGTCGTGTCGATCAGTGAAGTGGACATTGTGTCTGATTCTTTCGTGTGGGATCCGTGGGTGATGTTCTGAGGCCTGTGGTCGGGCGGCCCTCCTGGATCGTAATCTCGTGATCAAGTAAACGGAAGCAATCGTGCTGGTTCTGGCGGCTTTTTGATGGGATGCCTTTTTGGATGTGCAGCCAGCGGCCTATATGCGCTCTGTGTGCCATGGTGTGAGGTTTGGCAATGAGGTCACGTCGTTGTCGTATGGACGACTGGGTACGGCCTGGCGTGCGTCATCTAAGACTTGTGGAATCTATTGTCGCCGGAGCGAGATCTTGACGTCTGACGCGAGTCGCGAAAGCGATTTTTGTCGTGGCCGAAGTGGCCGAAGCTGTGGGTCTTAAGGGTGGCCCGTCCGGATTTGAGGCTATCTGTGTGTTGGCCGTTCCGGGTGGCGGACCAGAGGGACGCCCATATTGATCGGAGATGCGCGGTCGGGGGGAACGCCCGGCTGTGGGGTGCGTCGTACGGGGATGCGGCCGGTGCCCTTTCAGGTGACCGGTCGGGCGGGCTGTCGCCGTACGGGTCAGGGGCGGGAGGCGCGGTGGGCGGCCCATCGGGTGGCGGCGGCGCGGAGGCGGTCTGTCCAGGGGCTGAAGTGGGCCGCGGCGGTGTTCTTCCAAAAGCGGGCCTGGACGGTGGCGAACAGGTCGAGGCCTCGGGCGGGGGCGGTGGACCAGGCGGGCACCTTGGCGGCCCAGCGTTCGGCCTCGGGTGGGGTCTGCCCGGCGAAGATCAGCCAGACGACCCAGCAGGCCGGGTCGATCCACGCGGCGCCGCGGGTGGCCCATGGCCAATCGACGAGCCGCACCTCGCCTTTGGCGGTGATGAGCACGTTGGTGGGGTTCCAGTCGGTGTGCAGGAGGGTGTTGCCGGCGAGCAGCGAGAGATCGTCGAGGTGGTTGCCCCAGCGCTGCTCGATGGGCACGAGCTCCACTTCGAGCCGGGGGAGCCGCCCGATGGCGGTCATGGCTGCTGCGACCAGGGGCAGGTCGGTCGAGGCGGTGCCGTATTCCGCGCCACGTCCGATAAGGTGCTCGAATCCCAGCAGGTCCCAGCCGCCGGCCGCGACGCGCCACAGCAGCCTAGGCCCGAGCGGGATGACGTGCGGGCTGAGCCTGGCTTCGCGCTCCTGCGTCCACGCCTCTGGGTGATCTATCCGCATCCCCTTGACGAAGACACGGCCGCTCGCAGTGTCCAGCGTGACGGCCATCTGGCTGCTGAACCCTGAGTCAACGTGCTCGACCCGGTGTATGGGACCGGTGTGCACGCATATGGCGGTGGGGACCTCACCGGGGAGGTCATCCCAGGTCAGTCTTCTCGACACGTTGCCAGGTTATAGCGGGGCACGGCCCGGCATCGCGCGGGTGGAGGTCTGAGGCGTGGCGCCCCCGCACCACGCCCTAGACACCCCTTCTGGCGGAGTCGGTGTCGCTTTCAGGACGTCCAGAACTCCGGCGCGGGCTGCGGCTGCCAGTCCGTACGGCGCAGCCATCCCTCAAGCGTGGTCAGCCCCGGATAGATCTCCCGCAGCGCGGGGATGTCCGCCTGGAAGCCCTTCTCGGCGAAGAACTCGTACATGTGGGCGGCGTCCTCGCTGTAAGCCCGAACCTGCTCGATGTCCTGCCGCTCGTATCGCGCCGGGATGCCGGTGACCTTGGTGAAGGTCTCCACGATCTGAGCCAGGGTCAGCTCGTCCCCGGCCAGCGGGATCTTGCGGCCGATGAACTCGTCGGGGCGGGAGAACACCAGGGCGGTGAACGCGCCGATGTCCTCCACGGCGATCATCTGCAGCGACGTGGCCGGGTCGAGCGGCCAGCTCAGCACGATCTCGCCGTCGATCAGCGGCGGCGCCGAGTAGGTGCTGAAGTTGTCCATGAAGGACACGAGCCGCAGCGCGGTCACCGGCAGGCCGAGGGAGTCCAGATAGATCTCACCCTCGTGCTTCGTCTGGAAGTGCGGCACTCCGCTGTCGCGCTCGGCGCCGTCGATCGAGCTGTAGACCACATGCCGCACCCCTGCGGCCTTGGCCGCGTCGGCCACCGTCCTCGCCTGCCTGACCTCGGCTTCGACCCCGCCGGGCCCGGTGAAGGTCTGGAGGCTGAACAGGCCGTACGCCCCGGTCGCCGCGGCCTGCACCGAAGCCGGCGCGTCGAGGTCGCCCTGGACCAGTTCGGCGCCCGCCGCCCGCAGTGCGAGAGCCTGCGGGCTGCCCGGGTCGCGTACGAGTGCCCGCACCCGCCAATCGCCGGAGGCGAGCAGGTGGCGGGCCACCGCGCCTCCCTGCTGCCCGGTGGCTCCGGTGATCAAGATGAGCGGGGTGTCGGACATGGACGCTCCAATGGGTGCGTTTGTGGTGCGCGGGCACTGCCGGGCGGCAGGTCGCGGACACTGAAAGCAGGGGTCGGCCTCCAAGCCGCGCGTGTCACCGTTGTGCCCGCGCGGGGAAACTTCACTCAGTGAACCATAGTCTGGGAGAAGTTATTTCGCGGGGTGCGGTCCTCGATCCGGGGGGCGGCCGGGCGGAGGCCGTACGGCTCCCGCCTCGCCTCTTCGCCACCCCGCGTTCGAGAGCGCGATCCGAAGTGTGCGCAACGCCTGACGGGCTGTGCCCCGGGTGCACCGATAGGTGGTCATCACCTCCTCCTCGCTGGGGAATCCTTCGCTGGCGGATGTCGTGTCGGAGGCATCACCGTTCAAGGCGATCTCTTCCTGGAGGAGCGCCGCGATCAGCCTGTAGCGGCATTCGGCGGTCACGTCGTGGGGCTCCGCTCCCGGCGTTGGCCGATCGGCGCGGGGCGCGGGCTTGTCCGGCGTGTGCCGTACGGGATGTTCGGGAGCCTGGGAATGGGATGAACTGAGGTCGGCCGGGGTCGGGTCCAGCGTCCAGTCGAACGTCCAGCCGAACGTCCAGCCGAACAGGGTGGGCCATTTCATGGTCGGCGGCCGTCGCAGCGGAGGTAGGTCGCCGCTCTCACCTTGCAGGTCTGCTGCCCTTGGTGCCGCCGCATGTAGTGGGCGAGAGGCACCGAACGGCGCTTCGCGCTTGGTCGGTCGCGGGGTTGATCGCGTCGGCGAGACCGGAGCGACAGCAGGCGGGCCAGGCGCCGCACTATGCCGCGGCGGTCGAAGACCGCCCGGCGCAGGCGGCCGAGAGCGCGTCGGGCGCGCCCCGGGCCCTGCCCTTTGGGGGCGGCTGTCATGGAGATCATCGTGTGGCGTCCTTCCGGTGTCGGGTGCCGTGTCGCATTGAGAGATGCGCGAAGGGGGTCGGCTGATACACCGGTCTCGTCGTCCGTGCGAGCGGCGGGGCCCGGCGGGCTGGAGCTTCACCGGGCGCGGGCTTCACCGGGCTCCGGTGGGGGGAGCCGCATTGTCGGTGGGCTCTGATAGACCAGTGGCCATGGCTGTGCGCGTTGACGAGTTCCTTTCGATGCTGGGTCGGCTCCCTGGTGTCGAGCAGTTCGAGGCGGGTGACTGGGTCGCGCTGAAGGTGCGCGGCAAGGGCTTCGGCTACCTGTGGGAGCGCACGGAGACCGTCGGGCTGAAGGCGACGATCGAGGAGCAGATCGCCTTGGTGGCCGAGCGGCCAGAGGTCTTCGAACCGCAGTTCACCGCGGGCCGCTTCGGGTGGGTGGTGGTGCACCTCGCCGGCATCGAGGCCGATGAGCTGTTAGAGCTGGTCGCCGAGGCGTGGTGCCTGACCGCTCCCAAGCAGATGGTCGACGCCTTCGAAGCCACGTCCGGGCTCGGGTCCGAGGCCCCCCGCTAGACGACGGGAGGCGATCGGGGGATACGACTGCGCGGGCCGGGACGCCTGCTTGGCCTGACACGGGCGCCGGACGGTGCTCGGCGGACTGATGAGAACAGGGGCAGCCGAATAGGCATCTTGCAGACCTTCGATGGCGCGGCGGACAACAGCGCAGAGTTGGCTTTATGGAGGGCTTGCGCTAGAGCGCGGGTATGGTTAACAGATGGCAGCTCGGGGTCATCGCCAGATCGGACGGGGTTCTGGATGCTCGTGTAGGGCCGGTGGCTCGCGACCTGCAACTACTAAGATATTCGTCTGGAGCGCAACTGTGCTTGCCGTGAATGTTGGAGAGACGAAGATCAGATGATAACAAATCTAAGACTTCAAAACTTCAAGGCATGGGAAGACAGTGGAAATGTCGAGTTCGGCCCTATAACCGCGTTCTTTGGTAGTAACTCGTCTGGAAAGACGAGTTTCCTGCAAAGCCTATTGCTGCTCAAGCAAACCGCTGAGTCTGCGGACAGGGGGCGCGTGTTCGATCTGGGTGGGGCGGCTTCGCTCGTAAGCCTGGGAACGTTTAACGATATTACTTTCCAGCATGCCTCCGAGCGCACCGTTGGAGTTGAGATCGAGTGGCGCGAGGACGAGGCCTTTGAAATCCGAAACACGGAGACGAAGGGGCAGGATCTGATCGCCTCTAGTCGGGATCTTGGTATCTCCGTGCAGGTCCGGGACGTGCGTTCATTCCCTGTGGTTCAACAGGTCGAGTACGGGCTGGGCGATCTCCGTTTCTCGTTGGCGCGAAGCAGCGGGAAAGATGAATACGCACTAAGCTCCGATGGGTATCGTTTCAAGCGTGTATCAGGTAGGCCGTGGCCACTGCCGTCCCCAGGAAAATTTTACAGCTTTCCCGACCAGGTGCGTGCCTACTATCAGAATGCGGCCTTCCTGTCCGATCTTGAGCTCCAATTCGAGAACCTCTGTGAGCGGATATACTATCTCGGTCCTCTAAGGCAGGATCCGGCGCGTCAATACATCTGGTCCGGAGGCAGGCCTGTCGATGTTGGTAGAAGGGGTGAGCTTGCGGTTGATGCGCTTATTGCTTCTCAAGTCGATGGCAAAACCAATTCGCGCGGTTTCACAATCCGAAAAGATGGGCCACGTCGCACTAAACTGATCACTGTGGAAGAACATGTAGCAGCATGGCTTCAAGAGCTGGGGCTGATCCATTCCTTCGCGGTGGAGGCGGTTGACGACAGGGCAACGCTCTACCGTGTTCAGGTGAGACGCTCGCAAGGCAGCACCCCGGTTCTTCTTACGGATGTCGGCTTCGGGGTCAGCCAGGTGCTACCGGTATTGGTCCTTCTGGCTTACGCTCCCGAGGGGGCGACAGTGCTCCTTGAGCAGCCCGAAATTCACCTGCATCCTGCAGTGCAAAGCGCACTCGCAGATGTGGTGATAGAAGCCGCCATGGTCCGCAAAATTCAGGTTGTGGTTGAAAGTCACTCTGAGCATTTTCTGCAGCGCCTGCAGCGTCGGCTCGCGGAAAGAGAGATCGGTAGAGGCGTAACGCTTGAGCCGGAAGACTGTCTTCTGTATTTCTGTCATGCGGAAGGATCTGCGTCTACGATCAGTAGGCTGGGGCTAGACCCGTTCGGCAACATCACCAATTGGCCAGAAGATTTCTTTGGTAACCAGTTCGCAGAGGCTGCGGCGATGAATCGTGCGGCGCGCGACCGGGCGGCCAAAGAGAAGTCGACTTGAGCCACCCGTCCCGTGTCGTGATTGACACCAACGTGCTGATCGTCTCCAACGGAGAAGCTGATCACGTGAGTGATGAATGCGTGATTTCGGCGATTAGCTTTCTGGAGCATGCCGAGAGTCGCGGAGTGGTCGTCCTGGACAACTCACAACAAATATTCGAGGAGTATCAAAGGTACTGCTCGTATAGAGGTCAGCCTGGGGTAGGTGACCGGTTCTTTCTTCATCTGCATCTCACGCAGGCCGATCCTCGTCGCGTTCAGAAAGTTGATATAACTCCTGATGGTCATGGTTCCTATAGCGAAGTCCCTGATGGTCTGCGGAAGTTCGATCCATCTGATCACAAGTTCGTAGCCACGGTCGTCGCGGACGGACGGCGGTCGGTCATCGTTAACTGTGCAGACTCGGACTGGCGTGAATCTGCGCAAGAGCTCAATCAGAACCAAATCGAAGTCATCGAAATATGCGGTGGCCGCGAGAGCTCTAAGAGCTGAGGTTGATACGTGTCTGAGAAGATTGTTCCTATTCGGCGTGGTGAAGGGATGAGCGACTCCGGGGCGATCAGGATGTCCGGATTTCCCCTTGACGCTAGCCCTCGAACATGACCGACACCCATGAATTTCCTGGTCAGAAGGGAGTCGGCCTATGGTCAACGTCGCATCGGGCACAGATGACGCGGGCCGGAGAAAGAGCGGGGCGGGGTTCGCAGTGGGGTGTCGCAGTGGGGCGTCACAGTGGGGCGGGTTGGCGGTGGGGGGCGTCTGAGGGGCGGCGGGCAGGTGGGCGCCACCCTGCGATGAGGGCGCGGACCTGCGCCGTGTAGGTGTCGTCGCTGTCGCCGTTGAGGGCGCCGAGACCGGGCAGCAGGTCGCCGAAGGCGTTGACTTCGGCCACGGCGAGGGAACGCCAGTCGGCGCCGACCATCAGGTCGACGCCCACGCGCAGGCTGCGGGGGAAGCAGGCGGCGGCGTCGGCGCACACGCGCAGGCACTGCCCCCACCTGGCGGGGCCCAGGCGCTCGCGGATGAGGCCGAGGTCGCCGCGCACGCCGCCGAGGTGGAGGTTGGTCATCGGCGTACGGCTTGCGCGTGCGACGGCGTGCGTGGGGACGCCCACGACGGTGACGACACGCAGGTCGAAGGCCATGTCGTTGTAGGACGCCTTCGGGAACCAGCGTTCGACGTGGAGGCCGTCGGGGGCGAGCACGTCGACGAGCGCCCGCACGTCGGGCTCGCTCTCGTAGGCGCGGACGCGCAGGGAGTTGTGCAGCCCGCCGCTCACCCAGGCCGCCGAGGTGACGGCTCTGATGCGGCTGCCCAGGGCCTGCAGGGCGATCACGCCGGACGCGGAGGAACCGTGCGCGGGCTTCACGAACACGCGGGACCAGCCGGCGTCCGCCATCTGCTCGCGCAGGGCGGCATAGGAGCTGATCGGGCCGGGCAGCGCCGCTGGCACGGGCACGCCCGCCTCGCTGAGGCGGGCGTGGCTCAGCCGCTTGTCGAACATGACGGCGATCTCGTCGATGTCGTCGAGCAGGCCGGCGCCGGCGAAGGAGGCCACCGTGGACAGGCCCTTCATGAAGCCGGTGTGCCAGGCGGCGCCGCCGCCGACGCGTGTCGGGTCGCCGGGGCCGCGCAGCAGAGCGTCGGTCTCGGCGTCCTCCCCGGGGGAGTCGACGCGGACCAGGGTGCCTGGCGGCAGCTCCGGTGTGACTCCGGACAGCACGTCGCGCCAGGCGACGACGTGCGGCTCGGCGAGCCCCCGCGCCACGGCGGCGTCGCGGAACATCGTGACGCGCCGGTCTCCCGGCGTGCCGACCACGGCGAGCCTCATGTCACTCGCTCACCGCGGTGTAGAACCACTCGTCCTCGGGCTCCTCCTGGTCGGAGAGGTCGACGTCGACGCCCGGCAGGGCGTCGGTCACGCGCTCGATCATGGAGTCGGTGAGGAAGTGGTGGTGGAGGTCGAGCCGGCGCAGGTGGGTCAGCGGCTGGCCGGACAGGAGGGCCTCCGCGCCGGTGTCGGTGAGCACGCCCATCGACAGACTCAGCGACTCGATCCTCGCGACGATCGGAGCGGCGGACACCGCGGCGGCGACCTCGTCTTGGATCTCGCCGTTCTGCAGGCCGAGGTGCCGCAGGGAGGGCAGGCGCTCGCCCGACAGGATGGCGCCCAGATCGGCCACCGCGGCGTCGCCGCCGTATTGCTCGACGCCGAGCCACAACTCCAGGTATTCGAGCGCGGGCAGCTCGCACTCGCCGACCGCGCGCACCACGTCGGCGCCGAGGCCGCCGGACTCCAGGCGCAGCATCCGCAGCGCCTCGTGCCTGATCGGCTGGAGGGCCGGCATGCCGCCTCCGCGCACGTCCAGCCGCTCCAGCGCCGGGAACGCCTTGAGCAGCGGCGTCACGTCGGACTGCTGGATCCAGGAGATCTCGGCCACCTCGCTCGGTATCGCGCCGAAGAACAGCGACCGGAGCGCGGGGAAACGCTCGGCGTTCTCCACGAAGAGTCGCACGACGTGGCTGGAGTCGACCTCGTAGCTGTTCTCCCAGCCGCCGACGAGCAGGGCGGTGACCCGGGCCGTGTCCATGCGCGTAAGGAAACGGGCGAAGACCTCTTCGAACTTGTCGTCCAGTCCGGGGTCGTCGGTGTTGGCCTCGAGCCGCCACGCCGCCGCGGCGGCGTCGGGCAGCTCCCGGTCGGGGGCATCGCCCGGTAGGGGAGCGGACGCGACGGGGAGACCCGCATAGGTGTCGTTGTAGTCATGCGGGTAGGAGTGGCGAGGGTCGTGCTCGATCATGGCGATGGTCCTTGGCTGGGGATTGGCGGATCCTGTCCTACCAGACCCGGGCGACACTTTCCGGGTCTCGCCCGCCCGGCCGGGGCCGCCGGCGGGATCACGGGGCACGTGCGGGACCGTTTCGAGGGCGGTTCGGGCGTCGCGTACGGCTTTCGCCCGCGAACGCCCGCGAACGCCCGTGATCGCCCGTGATCGCCCGCAACTACCCGCGATGGCCTGTGGCTCCTTGGGGGAACCTTCGTGGGCCGGGTGCGGGGTTGAGGGCTTTACGTGGTGGGTGGTGTCCGTCTGCCGGAGTGCTGCGGCGGGGAGGGGCGCGGCGGCGGGGTCGGGGTGCGGTCAGGGTGCGCGGGGTGGGGGGCGCGAGCCGTACGGCATGAGCCTGGCGGAGGGGCGCGTGACGGCGGCGTGGGGTCGTGGGGTGCGGTGTCACAAGCCAACGCTATTTGGGGTATATGTCGGGTTATCTGGTGAAACGTGGGCAATCAAGATGGTGCGGGGAAAGAGGGAAGATTGTTATGCTCGCCGCAACGTCGAAGCTTGCGGGGAGTCCAGCTTGGGGCACGATGGCGAGGCCATGGGGTTTGACCCGAACACCCCTAACGTCGCGAGGCTCTACGACTATTATCTGGGCGGCAAAGACAATTTCCCGGCAGACCGGGAGGCGGCCGACAGGATTTTAGCCGTCGCCCCCGAGTTGCGCATGGCGGCTCGGGAGAATCGCGCGTTTCTCGGCCGCGCCGTACGCCGTCTGGCCCGCGAAGGCATCACGCAATTTCTGGACATCGGCACCGGCCTGCCGACACGGGGCAACGTGCATGAGGTGGCGGCCGAGGTGGCCCCCGGGGCCCGTGTCGTCTATGTCGACAATGATCCCGTGGTGCTTGCGCATGCGAGGGCGCTGCTGAGCGGGGGCGGCGACACCACGGTGGTACAGGGGGATCTGCGAAGACCCGAGGGGATCCTGCGGCACCGGGACGTGCTCGACACCATCGACTTCTCCAGGCCGGTGGGCCTGCTCCTCGTGGCCATCATGCACTTCATCAGGGATGCGGACGACCCCGCGGGGATTCTCCG
This sequence comes from Sinosporangium album, assembly GCF_900100605.1. Taxonomy (GTDB): domain Bacteria; phylum Actinomycetota; class Actinomycetes; order Streptosporangiales; family Streptosporangiaceae; genus Sinosporangium; species Sinosporangium album. Next base: position 14,872 of record NZ_FNCN01000005.1, read on the forward strand.
CACGTTGCGTTCCGCGCTCGCGCCCGGCAGTTACCTTGTCCTGTCGCACGGCAATCGCGAAGCGCGCGCGGCGGCGGTGCAGGCGGGCACCTCGGCGTATGAGCGGGCGACATCGCCGCTGGTGTTGCGTACGCGGGCCGAAATCATGGCGATGTTCGAGGAGTTCGAGCTGGTCGATCCGGGCCTGGTATGGGTGTCCGAATGGGATGGGGAAGACCAGGAGTTGATGGCCCGGCCTGAGGAATCACTGCTTTTATGCGGGGTCGGGCGCAAAGTCTGACGATAGACGGCTGCGAAACTCTGAACGTTCAACGATGGGATCGGGCGTGGAGATCGGTCTGGCTATTTCGCAATATGGGCGATTTGCATCACTGGAGAGCCTGCAACGGGTGGCTCGGGAAAGTGAGTCGTTGGGATTCACCAGTCTATGGGTGGGCGATCGGCTGCTGACCCCGCTCGCACCAAAGGACCCCTATCCCGGCGGTGGCGGAAAGATCCCGCCGGCGCAGGAGACCTTTCTCGACCCGATCGCGGTCCTGTCGGTCGCCGCGGCGAACACGACGACGGTACGGCTGGGAGCCAGCGCACTCAACGCCTGCTGGTATCCCCCCGCTCTCCTCGCCCGGTCCCTCGCCACGGTCGACCATCTCAGCGGCGGACGGCTCTGCGTGGGACTCGGCCTCGGCTGGTCATCGGACGAGTACGCGGCGGTGGGTGTGCCATGGCGAGCACGGGCGGCCCGGCTCGAAGCAGCCTTGGACGTGCTCGATGCCATCTGGACCACCGATCCCGTGTCATACGAGGACGAGCACTGGCGCATCGTGCCCAGCCATATCTGGCCCAAGCCGGCGCGCCGTCCACCGCTCTATCTCGCAGGGTTCGTGCCGGCCGCCCTGCGCCGCATCGGACGCCGCGCCGACGGCTGGCTCACGGCCACGCTTCCGGTGCCCAAGCTGACCGCCATGTGGGATGTCGTACGGCACAGCGCGGAAGAAGCCGACCGCGACCCGGACGCGCTGCGCATCGTGTTGCGCGCGAACCCCCTTGTCACCGAGACTCCCGCGGCGCCGGAAAGCGTGCCCCACGAGGGAACGGTGTCGCAGATCGTCGATTACCTCGGCTCGGCCGTCGAGGCCGGAGTCCACGAGATCATCCTGGATCTTCAGCACACCGCCCGTGATGACCGGCACCTACTTGATCTCGCCGAAGAGTTCCTCGGCGCCCTTAAATAGCCTGCCTCGACCCGATTTCACGCTTTCTCGTTGTTGGAGCCTCGACGTCGCTGCGCGCCGCCATCCAGAACCGGTCCACAACTCCCCGGGATGGTGAACCTGCGGAGGAAACAGTTCATCGTGATAGATGTGATGAAGGTAGTTGAACGGCGGCGTATGCCCGTGAAGTCCGCCGCTATGCGCGGATATGGAACCGTTCTCGCAGTGGCCGGTGTGTTTCTCGCGGGACGTGGGGGAGGGGGAGACGTCAGTGCCCCCGCAGCGCCCGAGACGCGCGGCGGCGCCACGCCCGTCGCGTCCTCCGCGGCCGGTGGCGACACCGGCTCCAGCGCCGGCGGTGCCGGGTTCGTCGAGGTCCTGAGTGCTTTGTCTGCGGATGGGCCTGCGGCGACGTTTTTGGAATACGGTGACATGGCTCACTGGCGCAGCCTCGGTATCGTGACCACGCGTCCTTAGCAGGCCCGCCCCGCACGGCCGGGTAGGCCCCCGGGCCCAGCACAGGGGCCCGGGGGCGTGCCCCGGGACGTCAGGCCGGGGTGTCTGAGCGGAGCTCTTCCTCGTAGGCGGCGAGGAGCGCCTTGCGCCTTTTGGCGGGAAGGCGGTCGATGTAGAGCGTTCCCTCAAGGTGGTCGGTCTCGTGCTGGAAGCAGCGGGCCAGCAGGCCGGTGCCTTCGACGGTGATGGGCGCGCCGGTGACGTCGAAGCCGTGGATCACAGCGTGGTCGGGGCGGGGCAGCGACGCGCGCTGGCCGGGCACCGACAGGCAGCCCTCCTCGTAGTCCTCAAGTCGCCGATCGCCTATGCCGGGCAGTTGCAGCGTGGGGTTGACGACCACGCCGACCTGGTGCTCCTCCGTCTCGTCCGGGCAGTCGTAGACGAACACCCGCAGAGCCACGCCGATCTGGTTGGCGGCAAGGCCGACGCCCCGGGCGGCGTACATGCTCGCGAACATGTCCTGCACCAGCGTCGCCAGCTCGTCGTCGAAAGCGGTCACCGTCTCGCAGGGGCGGTGAAGCACCGGGTCGCCGACGAAGCAGATGGGGCGCACGGTCCCTTCGGCGGTCTGGCCCAATTCATCCATGAGGAAAGTCACCTGGTCGTATACGGGGGTCGGGTTACCTGGGCATCGTACCGAGGCTGCGCAAATTCAGCGCTTTCCGCCGACCACCGAAACGCTCGTGCCGCCGTTCGACACGCCGTTCGACCTGCCGTTCGACACGCCGTTCGACCTGCCGTTCGACACGCTGTTCGACCTGCCGTTCAACCAGCTGTTCACGGCGACGGCGACCGCCGCGGCGACGATCCGGGCCCTTCGGGCGCCGACCCGCACAGCACGACGCCGGGGGCGCGGCCGAGTTCGAGATACATGCGTACGTCATCGAACCGCAGGTCGCCGACCTCGATGACGTTGGGCAGCCGCCCCCATTCGCGGAAGCCGTACCGTTCGTATAGCTCGATCGCTCCGTGGTTGTTGCCCCGCACCCCGAGGTGCAGGGTTTCCAGGCCCGCTTTTCTTGCGTCGTCGACAAGGGCCTCCACCACGAGGGCGCCCAGACCCAGCCCGCGCGCGGCGGGATGGGCCATGATCTTCCGCAGTTCCGCCGAATGGCGGAAGACCGGTGCGCTCTGCCGTACCCAGAAGCCGATCGCCTCGGGACGCTCGTTCACCAGCGCGACGGCCATCGCGGCGTCGCCGTGAGCGATCGAGTGGAACAGGGAGTCGAGCCATGGGTCGGTCTCGTCCCGGTTCGGCGGTGCGGCGTATCCGACCGCGCCGCCGAGGGACGCGACCGCGTGGATGATCCGGTGCGTGTCGGCCTTCAGCCGTTCGTCCGCTTGTGAGGGCAGGAACAGCTTGATATCCGGTGTGTCATGTCGCATTTATCGTCCATCGTGCCAGACGGTCGCATGCGAGGTCGGTGGGGGACGGGGTCAGTTGGGCTCGGAGCGTCCCGTCCGCCAGTAGCCCATGAACGCGACGGCGCGGCGGTCCACGCCGAGTTCTTGCACGAGGTAGCGGCGGAGAGTCTTGACGACTCCGGCCTCTCCCGCGAGCCATGCGTAGAACGTGCCGTTCTGGGGGTCCGGGACCTCCCAGAGGATGTCCGTGTCGACGTCAACGTCGTTCAAGGTCTTGTCGGCGCCCGAACCGGCAACCGCCACCGAGAGGGCGGCCTGCCGTACGGCGGGCACCAGCAGTTCGCCGTGTGCCGCGGTGCCGCGCGCGAGCCAGGAGATCTCCACGTCCGGTCCTGCGGCGATGGGCAGGGCGTCGTCGGCGGCCGGCACTTCGAGTAGCACCCGCGCCCGGACCCCCGCGGGCAGTGTCTCGATGATGTTGGTGATCGCCGGCACGGTGGTCTCGTCCCCTGCCAGCAGCACACTTGTCGCCTCCGCGGGCGGACGCCATTCCAGGCCGCCGTGCACTGCGCCGTATGCGGCGTTCGGCCCGACGAGGATGGCCGGGGCGCCGGGCTGCGCCCTCGCGACCCACCGGGACGCGGGCCCGCTGTCGCCGTGAAGCACGAAATCCACGTCGACCTGCGCCTGATCCTGCCGTACGGCGCGCACGGTGTAGGTGCGGAACTGGTTCTTCCGCTCGGAGGGAAGTGCCCGCCACCTCTGGTACCAGTCGCGGCCGTTTTCCGGGAAGTGGTGGAAACCGCCTTCCGCATGGGGAAGGACCACCTTGATGCGCTGGTCGTATCCGTTGTCCGCGAAGTAGCGTAGATCATCGCCGGTGAAGGTGACCCGGATGAAGCTCGTGCTGAGCCGTACCGCCCTCATCACCTCGACCCGGAACACGCGCTGACTCGGGATCTCCTCGGCCTGCTCGACGCTCTGCTCACTGGTGACGGTCATACTGGTGCTGCTTTCCCTTATGTGCAGGTTCTCCTCGAACTTAGCTTTGCCTAACCTAATCCGGCAAGATGGCCGATGGAAAACTTGGGTGCTGAGCGGTTCCTCGGCGCATACGCAGATCCGCGTACGGCGAAGCCTCCGGCGAGCGGATGACCACGCCGTAGGGGCCCGGTCACAATCAGCGCATGCCAACCGTTCTCATCCGTGCTTTCCGCGTGCCCGGCCTGCGGAAGAAAATGCTCTTCGCGCTGGCGATGCTCGCCCTGTTCAGGGTCGGTCAGATCCTCCCGGCGCCGGGCGTGGACGTGACCGCCGTGCAGCAGTGCTTGAGCGGGGCGAACGGCGGGGCCCTGGACATGCTGCAGTTGTTCAGCGGCGGCGCGATGCTGAAGCTGTCGGTGTTCGCTCTCGGGGTGATTCCGTACATCACCGCGAGCATCGTGGTGCAGTTGCTCACGGTGATCATCCCGCGTCTTGAAGCACTGAGAAAGGAAGGCGGGCAGGGACAGGCGAAGATCACGCAGTACACCCGCTATCTGACGGTCGGCCTGGCGCTGCCGCACGCGACGACGGTGGTGGCGCTGGCGCGCAACGGGCAGATCTTCCCCTCCTGCACTCGCCCGGTGCTGCACGACGACGGGGTGTGGGCGGCCACGTTGATCGTGGCGGTCATGGTGGCCGGGGCGTGCGTGACGATGTGGCTGGGTGAGCTGATCACCGATCGCGGCGTCGGCAACGGCATTTCGCTCCTGGTCTTCACTCAGGTCGTCGCCGTGTTCCCGTCGTATATGTCGAACATTTTGAAGGTCAACCCGTTCGCGCTGGTGGTGATGCTGGTCGCGGGGGTATTCCTCATGGCCGCGGTGGTGTTCATGGAGCAGGGCCAGCGGCGTGTGCCCGTGCAATATGCCAAACGGATGGTGGGACGGAGATCGTACGGCGGGAGCACCACCTACCTGCCCCTGAAAGTCAACCAGGCCGGCATCGTCCCCGTCATCTTCACGTCGTCCATGCTGATGCTGCCGAACCTGGTGGTGCAGTTCACGGGTGGCACCGGCCCGGTCGCGGAACTGGTCTCACGCTATCTCGTGTCGGGCGACCACCCCGTCTACATGACGCTGTATTTCCTGCTGATCGTGGCGTTCACGTATTTCTATGTCTCCATCACCTTCAACCCGGTGGAGGTGGCCGAGAGCATGAAGCGCAACGGAGGGTTCGTGCCGGGTATCCGCCCCGGCCGCCCCACGGCCGAATATCTGGGGTTCGTGCTTTCCCGCCTGACGGCTCCCGGCGCTCTCTATCTGGGAGTGCTCTCCTTGATTCCCATCGTCGCGTTCATTGTTCTGCGCGACCCTTCGAGCCAGCAGAATTTCCCTTTCGGCGGCGCGTCGATCCTCATCATGGTCGGTGTGGGCCTCGACACGGTGAAGCAGATCGAGGCGCAGGTGGGGCAGCGCGAATACAAGGGCTTCCTCAGGGAACCGCGAGCCCGGATCTGACGGCGAACACGACGAGTTGCGCGCGGTCGCGGGCGCCCAGTTTCACCATGGCGCGGCTCACGTGGGTGCGCACCGTGTCGGGGCTGATGACGAGTTCGGCGGCGATCTCGTCGTTGGAGCGGCCGGTGGCGACCCAGGCCACCATCTCCCGCTCCCTGGGGGTCAACGTGTCGAGCCCTTCGACGGGGGCGGTGTCGTGGCGGCCGAACAGGCCGATGACCTTCCTGGTGACCGACGGGGAGAGCAGCGCCTCGCCCGAGGCCACCACCCGGATGGCGTGGGCGAGTTCCTCAGGTGCGCTGTCCTTGAGCACGAAGCCGCCGGCTCCGGCTTGGAGGGCGGCGAACACGTAGCGGTCGGTGTCGAAGGTGGTGACGACGATGACCCGGGTCGCCTTCAGCTCCGGGTCCGCCGCGATGGCGCGCAACGTGTCTATGCCATCCAACCCCGTCATGCGTAGGTCCAACAGCAGGATGTCAGGACGGGTGGTGCGAAGCACCTCAAGGGCGGCGGAACCGTCGGCGGCCTCACCGACGAGTTCCAGGTCGGGTTCCCGGCTGATGATGGCTTTCAGCCCCATCCGGACGACGGCCTCGTCATCGGCCAGCGCCACGCGTATCGGACCCGTCGGCGCCCCGACCGGGCTCGCCGCCCCCATCAGCCCGTCTCCCCGCGTCGGCCCGTCTCCCCGCATCAGGCCGTCTCGCCCGGGAAGCGCGCGACGACGCGGAATCCGCCGCCGTCGCGGGAGCCGTACGCGAAAGCCCCTCCCGCCTTCGCCACCTGCGTGCGCATCCCGGCCAGGCCGCGGCCCTCGCCCGCGGTCGACGGTCCGCGTCCCCGGTCGGCGACCTCGACCGCGAACCCGGCGGGGTCGTAAGTGAACCGCACTGCGGCACTGGTCGGCCCCGCGTGGCGCATCACGTTCGTCAGCGACTCCCGCACGACGCGGTAGACGACCCCCTGAAGCCGGGCCGGGATGTACGGCTCCGCCGGGGCGACGTCGACCGGCAGCCCCGCCGTACGGACCCCGTCGATCAGCCGGCCCAGGTCGGTCCCGGCGTCGCCGGAATCGGCGCGTCCGTGGCCGTCGTGGCCGTCGCGGCTGCTGTGGCCGCCGCCCGGGTCGATGGCGTCGAGCGCGAGGCGCAGCCGGTCGAGCGTCTGCGTGCTGGTCGTGCGGATCGCCTCCAGCGACTCCCGTGCCTGGCGCGGGTCTTCGTCCCAGACGAGCAGCGCGAGCTTGGCCTGCATGGCGATGGCCGCCAGGCTGTGCCCGGCGGCGTCGTGCACCTCCGCGGCGATGCGCTCCCGCTCGGCGGCGATGACCTCGCCGACATCCCGAGGCGAAGCCCCGTCCCGTGAGGAAGCCCCGTCCTGAGGCGAAGCTCCGTCCCGCAGGGAAGCGCCGCCCCGAGGCGAAGCCCCGTCCCCGAGGTGAAGCGGCTCTGCGCGGAGGGGCCGGCCGTGGAAGGACTGGCCGTGGAAGGACTGGGCGCGGCCGAGGGATGGTTCGTCGAACGGCGGCGGGACGGCGTCGCCCGCGTGGAGCGGCTGGCCCGCGGCGCTGCCCGCCTGCGCGGGGCCGACGGTCGGCCATGGGATGGCGAGCCAGCCCACCCAGGCCAGCATCACGACGACCGGCACGTCACGCAGCCGCCCGAGGTCGAGCAACGCTCTGGCCGCCGCCGCGAAGGACGCGAGCGGGCGGTTGCCGTGGTGCGGGGGCTCGGTCACCGGTCTCCAGCGGGTGCGGGCGTCTCTGGCCCGATCATAACCACCGCGTACGGCTCCGCCGTCCCCCGCCGACCGCCGCCCGGGGCGGCGGGGGCGGCTGGTCGGGTTCGACGGCGGCACCCCCGCCCGAAAGGATGGGGCGGATGGTATCGCGTGGGACGAGAGGGAGTGGGAAGCGCCAGTGGAGCAGTTCGATGTCGCGATTGCGGGGGGCGGGCCGGCGGGTTTGACTGCGGCGATGACGTTGAGCCGGTCCCGTTTCAAGACGGTCGTCTTGGAGTCGCCCGCGCCTCCCCGCAACGCGATGTCCCTGGGGATGCACGGCATCGTGGGGCTCGACGGGCTGTCGCCGGCGGAATACCGCGCGCGGGCGTGGGCCGACCTCGGCGCGTACGGCATGGCCTGGCGGCGTGACGCCGAGGTGGACGACGTGGTCTCCGCCGACGGCGGCGGGTTCACTGTCGTGCCGCGCCACGGAGAGCCGGTGTGGGCGCGCCGCGTGCTGCTCGCGACCGGCATGGTCGACGATTACCCGGAGGTCGAAGGCTTCCGCGAATGCTGGGGTAAGACCGTCATCCACTGCCCGTTCTGCGGCGGCTGGGAGAACGGCGACCGTCCGTGGGGAGTGGTGGTCGCCACGGCGGAGCAGGCGAGGGTCGCCGCCGCCAAGTTCGCGCCGTGGAGCCAGGACGTCCTGCTGTTCGGCAACGGCGCGGACCCTCGGGAGCCGGGGGAGGACGACCTCCCTTTGGTCGTGGAGACCATCACCCGGCTGCACCATGCGGACGGCGACCTGCGTGCCGTCGAGCTGGCCGACGGCACGGTGGTCGAGCGGCGCACCTTGGTGTGGCGTCCTCGGCAGCGGCAGGTGCCGCTGGTCGAACGCCTCGGCCTGGTGGTCTCCGACGACGGGTTCGTCAAGACCGACGAGGCGCGGCGGACGAGCATCCCCGGCGTTTACGCGGCGGGCGACCTCACCACGGACTGGCAGACCGTGGTGACCTCGGTCCACGCGGGGTCGATGGCCGCCTACTGGATGCTCATCGACTCCCGCGACAGGTTGTGACACCAGGTCGTGACACCAGGTCGTGACACCAGGTCGTGACACCCCGAGGGGCGCGTCAAGCGAAGGCGAGGCGGTTGAGGACGTCGGCGAGTTCCCGGGGGCGCGCGGCGAAGACGCTGTGCCCGCTGTTGAGGAACGCGCGGGTGACGGTGTCGCCCAGCCTCGCCACGTAGCGGCGCTGAGCTCGCATCGGGACGATGCGGTCCTTGGTCGTGTGCACGTAGGCGAGCCGTACTCCTTGCGTGAACCTGTGCCGGACCGGTGTCGACAGCAGCGAGTAGCGCTCCGGCACCAGGCCGGCGAGGATCGTGCGCCTGGTCGCGCGTTCGAGGTCGTGGACCAGCAGGAACCTCGCCAGCCCGCGCGGGAGCACGATCTCCTTCCGGCCTGCCCGGACCAGCCCGCGGAGGCGGTTGACGGGCCGGGGGAGCGTGTCCCAATAGGTCTGCCCCTCCCGTGGCACCACGCCCGCCACCATGACGAGGTCGCGGACCCGGCCGGGGACCCGCGCCGCGATGTCGAGCACGCTGAGGCCGCCCAGGGAGTGGGCCACCACCATGGCCCGTCGATAGCCCTCGCGTCTGACCGCGTCGGCGACCGTCGCAGCCCAGCCTTCGAGCGAGACCAGTCGGTTGAGTCGCGCGCCGACCCGCCCCGGCAGGTCGACCGCGACGGCGGGGAGCCCCAGGTGGGGCAGAACAGGGTCCCAGCATGAGCTGCCATACATGGCCCCATGCACCAGCACGATTCCGTCAGCCGTCATAGCGCGCTCATCGTACGGCGATGTCGTTTGTGTCCTGATAGGAATGCTGACGACGCCTTGGTGATGTCCGTCTCGATCTGACCGTCAGGCTTAGGTTCGGCTGCGCCGTCCGGGTTGTCCGCATGCTCATTGTGGCCATGGATGACTCCGAGGGTGCGAGAGGGCCGGGTGAGGCTCCGCAGCTCATGGTAGGCAAGCCTGACCTTGTTTCCTCTCCGGCGGCGGTGCGGCACGGCGAGTCGCCCGGCCGGGCTCGCCGCTTCGGGGGCATTTTCCTGGGTTTTGTTGTTCTGTCCCGCACGCCCCGATTGGCGGTTACAGTCAATCGTTATCGGTTGGCGATCTCTCTGAGACCTCGTTGAAGACTTCGCTCGGATATGCCGCGGCTACCCCGCGTGCCCGGAAGCGACGTCGAACCAGGTTGAACGACGTTGAACGACGTTGAACGGGGTCGAAGGGGTGTCGCCGCCTGCCGGGCTCTCGCGGTACAGGGGTGAATCGCGAGGGCGGTTTCCGGGTTCTCGTTGGGGTTGGACGTTGCTGCGGCATGCCGGGAAACCGGCATGCGGCGGTCGCGCCGCTCGGCGGAGGGTGCTGTGCGCGCGGCGATGGCGGTGCGGCTTCTGCCGTACGTGCCTGCTGGTTGACGCCTGTTGAGGGAGAGCGCACAGCCGATGGATCCGATTGTGGAACGCCTGCTCGATGTCGTGCGGCCGGAGCTTGGATATCAGGAGAAAGCTGGACAGTTCACTAAATACGGTGAGTGGTACGCAGAGACCATTGATATCCACCCGAAGTATCGGAACGCCCCGTGGTGTGACATGTTCATCGCGTGGGCAGCCGAACAGGCGGGCCTTGCCGAAGTGGTCGGACAATTCGCTTGGACTCCCTCGCACGCGGTGTGGTTCCAGCAGCAGGCGGCGTGGTCCGACAGTCCCGAACCCGGTGCCGTGGTCTTCTACGACTGGGCCGGTGGAGACGCCATCAAAGGCATCGACCACGTGGGGCTCGTCGAGAAAGTGCGCGACGGCAAGATCCACACAATCGAGGCCAATGTCGACGGGGTGTGGCTCAAGCGCAAGGTCCGGGACGAGAGCAAGGTCGTCGGGTACGGCCTGCCCCGCAAGGTCCAAGAGCACCTCGACGAACTCGCGGCCACCCAGATCACCCTGCGCGGTAACGCGGACACCATGCCCGGCTACATGGAGGAGCTCGGGGTAGGAGCGGTGACGGTGGCGGCGCCCTCGCCCAACATCGGCGTGCCCATCACCCCGCAGACGGCGGCCTACGCCTCCGGGACCCTCGCCCTGCTCCTCGCGCTGATCCTCCTGGTGCGGCAGCTGCGCGGCCCCAGGCGCCCGCTTGTCGGCCGGCATCGGCGGCGCGGCCGGGGGGCGCAGGAGGCGGCGCGGGAGCCGGCGCGGGAGCCGGCGACCGTCGGCGGCGGACCCGCCTGAGCGAAGCGCGCGCCCGGGGCGCGTACACGTGGGCGTACGGCCGCGTGGGCGTACGGCCGCGCCGGGGTGGCACCGGCGCGGAGCGTACGGTCGCCCGGGGCGCGGGCCGGGTCAGTGGGACGAGTGCGAGGATGCGGACGGCTGGAAGACCACGGTGAACGTGCGGCCACCGTCCTTGGACTCGACGGCGGTGCCGTCCTCCAGGGTGGCGAGCAGGTGCTGCCTCCCCTCGGCGTTGAACGACGAGGGCGGCGCCGGGAGCCGCCCGGGGCTGGTCCAGGTGCGGCCGGCGTCCTCGCTCACGTGGACCGCCCCGTCCGGGGCGACCCCGGTGAGTGTGCCCTTGGCGGGAGAGTCGACCATCGCCAGCGCGGGTGCTCCCGCCGCGGTGGTGAAGGTGGCGCCGCCGTCCTCGCTCACGGTGAGGCCCTCGGGCGTGGTGGCGTAGACGCGGCGGGGTTCGTCGGCGTGGGCGGCGAGGTCGATCACCTTGGCCTGCGCGCCGATCTCCCAGGTGCGGCCTTCGTCCTGGCTTCGCCGTACGCGGCCGGTCTGGCTGTCGAAGGCGTAGAGCTCGGAACCGGCCGGTTGCAGGGAGTGGAAGTCGGCTTTGCCTCCCTCGGAGACGGTGGTCCAGGTGAGACCGGCGTCGGCGCTGCGGATCAGCCCGAGGTGGTGTGGTTTGCCGGCCTGGACGTCCTCGGCCGAGGGGTGCCCGCTGGCGAGGAAGGTCTTGGGGCCGATCACTGTGAAACCCATGTTGTCCTGGACGAGGTCGGCTACCCGGACGGCCTCCGTCTTCGACGTCACCTTGAACAGCCCGTAGTGTCCGGCCAGGTAGACCGAGCCGTCGCTCGGGTCGACGTCCACCGCGTGGACGTGGCCGATGCCGGGATCGGCGGCGTCCGCCGCCCCCGCCGCCCCCGCCGCCCCCGCCGTCCCCGTCGTCTGCCCGCTGGCCGCCTCTGTCGTCGGCGTCGCCCCGCCGCACGCGGCGGTGAGCAGCAGGGCCGAGGCGGCCAGCGCATAGAGAACGGGCGTGAATCGGCGATCGGTCGTGTCCATGCTCGGTCGAGATCCTCACTGCTCGTCGCGGTTGCGCCGGGGCCGAACGGCTGCGGGCCCCGATGGGCACTACAACTATGCATCATCGTAGACGCGGTCATGCACACGGGACCGACCTGCGAAACAGCCAACTACAAAGAGCCGTACGGCACAGCCCTGCCGGCCGAGCCCCCGCCCCTCGCCCGCCGCGTGGCGCCACAGGGCGGCTCAGCGCAGCCAGCCGAAGCCCTGATTGGTGGCGAGCCCGATACCGCCCTGGTGGCAGGCGTCGAGGAGGGCGGGGGCCGCGACCACGCGGAGCCGTACGGTGGCCCCGATACGCAGCGCGCCCTGCACTTCGAAGCGCCGCCGAGGGCCCGCCTCCACGATCTCCACCTCGACATCGCGGGGAAGGTCGAGGATCTCGGCCTTGTGGCGGAGGTTGTGGGCCAGGCGTTTGCCGTATTGCGGGTCGTCGGGGAGGAGGTACAGGTCGTGGTGTTTCACCAGAACGGGGGAGACGGAGGCGAACTCGGCACGGCCGGAGGAGTGGTCAGGGCCGTGCTCCAGTTGGACGCCTTTCACGCGGAGCGGCACGCGGCCCCAATGCAGTTCGTGTCGGCCGGCGAGGCCGGCGAGCATGCAGAGGGCGATCTGCGGGATGGGGGAGCCGAGCCAGAGGGAGCCGGTGTCGGAGGTCATATAGGCGCCTTTGGTCCTGCGTGTGCCGGTGAAGACCGGCGGCGAGACGCCGAGCGGGCGGGGTGGCGTGCCGCCCCATCCGTGGCTGTGGAGCTCGGCGGCGAGCTCGGCGTCCTGGCTGCGGATGAGATCGTGGACCACCGCTCTGGCGGGTCCGTGGACATCCGGCCACTCCATCCGGGCGTGGCCCGCCGCGACATCGACGCGGAACCGCATGATCAACTCCCGTTAATGACCTCCACCTCGTGAAGGCAACACATATCAGTTGTGCCAACGGGTTGGAGATGGTTCGGGAAATTCGCAGAAAAGTTATCTGTCGCGCCTGCGGTGACGTCGTGTTTACGTTCCCGGGAGGCATCGGGAAGGGCGGCGATTTTTAGCCGTTAACGTGCCTTCTCGGATGTGTTTGTCCATGTTATTGGGGGGAGGGGGTGGTCGTTGACGGCGTTCAGCCTGGATAAGGGATAAATCCTGGCGCTGGACATTGCACTGGAGCGATGTCGCAGGATTTCGCGAACCGCCCTGCGGTCACCGTCCGCCGAGTGACGGTATCGGTGGTGGTGACGTGGTATCCGTGGTGTCGGACTGAGAAAGCTGGCTCAAGGTGAACACCGCCGCCGCCAAGGCGACGACGACGGCGCCGGTGGTGAAGACGCGGCGGCCGGTCCAAGGGGTGCGGGGGTCCTGGTTCACGGTGTCCTTTCAGGGCGTAGGCCTGGTCGGGCCCCTCAAGGATCTCCGGAAGTCGCGAAAAGTAAGTGCATGTGTGCGGCGCGTCGTCGATCTGGCCGTGAGAATCCCTACGTCCTGGCCGTGAGAATCCCGACATCGCGAACGGCCCGCGCCCCGTCTGGGACGCGGCACGGGCCTGCCGCGGTCACCGGCCGAACCTGCCGAACCGCCGGCTCACCTCACCCCGTCACGCTCCGTCGCGTCCCGTCACGGTCACATCCCGTCATGGTCGCGTCCCGTCACGGGGTCAGCGAGGCCCGTACGCGCCGAGCCGCCTCCATCATGTTCGCGAGGCTCGCCGTGACCTCCTCGTAGCCGCGGGTCTTGAGCCCGCAGTCCGGATTGACCCACAGCAGCGCCGGGTCCACCGTCGTCACCGCCTTGCGCAGCGCCCGCTCCACCTCCTCGACCGTCGGGACACGCGGCGAGTGGATGTCGTACACCCCCGGCCCGATCCCGCGCCGGTAGCCCGCCTCGCGCAGATCGTCCAGCAGCTCCAGGTGCGACCGGGCCGCCTCGACGCTGGTGACGTCGGCGTCCAGGTCGCCGATGGCTCCGATGATCTCGCCGAACTCCGAGTAGCACATGTGCGTGTGGATCTGCGTGGTGTCGGCGGCGCCCCCGGTCGCCAGGCGGAACGCCCCCACGGCCCAGGCCAGGTAGGCGTCGCGGTCGGCGGCCCGCAGCGGCAGCAGCTCGCGCAGGGCCGGCTCGTCGACCTGGATGACGCGGATGCCCGCGGCCTCCAGGTCGGCGACCTCGTCGCGCAGCGCCAGCGCCACCTGCCGGGCGGTGGCGGCGAGCGGCTGGTCATCGCGGACGAACGACCAGGCCAGCATCGTCACCGGGCCGGTCAGCATGCCCTTGACGGGCTTGCCGGTGAGGGACTGCGCGTAGGTCGCCCACCGCAGTGTCATCGGCTCGGGCCGCGACACGTCACCGAACAGGATCGGCGGGCGGACGCAGCGGGAGCCGTACGACTGCACCCAGCCGAACTCGGTCGCCGCGAACCCGTCGAGCAGCTCGGCGAAGTATTGCACCATGTCATTGCGCTCGGGTTCGCCGTGGACGAGCACGTCCAGGCCGAGCTCCTCCTGCAGCGCGATGACCCGGTCGATCTCCCCGCGGTTCAGCTTCTCGTAGGCCGCCTCGTCGATCGCGCCGCTGCGCAGGTCGGCGCGGGCCCGCCGCACCTCCGGCGTCTGCGGGAAGGACCCGATCGTCGTGCCGGCCAGCGGCGGCAGCCCGAGCGAGGAGGCCTGCAGGGCCAGCCGTTCAGCGTGCGGGGAGCGCGTCGCGCCGTCGCCGAGCTCGGCCAGCCGCGCCCGCACCTGCTCGTTGACCCCCGGGGCCGGTACGGCACGGGCCCCCGCGACCACCTGATGCCCCTCCCGCAGGGCCCGCCCGAGCAGGACCACCTCGGCGACCTTCTCCTTGGCGAAGGCCAGCCTGTCGCGCAGCCCCTCGTCCAGCCCCGTTTCCAGGGAGAGGTCGATCGGCACGTGCAGGAGGGAGCACGACGTGCTCACCACCAGGTTGTCGGTCAGGCCCAGCAGCGACACCAGCGTGGACAGGGCGCCCGGGATGTCGGTGCGCCACACGTTGCGCCCGTCGACGATACCCGCGACCAGTGTCTTGTGCCGGAGCCCGCCCACGGAGGCCAGGGTCCGCAGGTTGCCCGGACCGGCCACGAAGTCGAGGGCGATCGACTCCACCGCGCTGTCGGCGAGGATCGGCAGGGCCTCGCCAATCTCCCCGAAGTAGGTCGCGACCAGGAGCCGCGGCCTGGCCGTCAGCCCGCCGAGGGTGTGGTAGGCGCGGCGCAGCGCGGCGAGTTCGTCCGCCGACCGGTCCGCGGCGAGCGCCGGCTCGTCGAACTGGACCTCGGTGACCCCGGCCCCGGCGAGCCGTTCGAGCAGTTCGGCGTAGACGTCGAGCAGGTCGGGCAGCAGGTCCAGGGTGGAGAAGTCCGGCTGCGTGGACTTGGCCAGCAGCAGGTAGGACAGCGGGCCCACCAGCACGGGCCGCGTCTCCATGCCGAGGGCTCGTGCCTCGCGGTATTCGGCCAGGGGCTTGTCGAAGGAGAGCTGGAACCGGGTCTCCGGCCCCAGCTCGGGCACCAGGTAGTGGTAGTTGGTGTCGAACCACTTGGTCATCTCCAGCGGCGGCACGCCGTCGGCGCCGCGGGCCATCGCGAAGTAGCGGTCGAGCCCGGTGAATCCCCAGAAGCGCGCGGGGACCGCGCCCAGGAGGATGGTGGTGTCGAGCACCTGGTCGTAGAGCGAGAACGTGTTCGACGGCACTCTGTCCAGGCCGGCCTGCGCCAGCTCGCGCCAGACCCCGGCGCGCAGGGACGCCGCCGTCTCCTCCAGCCGGTCGGCGTCGATCCTGCCCGCCCAGTAGTCCTCCGTCGCGCGCTTGAGCTCGCGGCGCGGGCCGATGCGGGGATAGCCCAGGATGGTGGTGGTGACGCCGTTCATGGCGTTCATGGCGTGCATGGCGGTCCTTCCCTCGTGTCATGCCATGGGGGGCTTCGGCCGCACAGGAGGCACCGCGCGTGGACACCGTGAGGGAGGGGAGGACGCCCTGGCCGTCTCCGCCGCACGCGGAGCGGCCGGCGACGGCGGCCGACTCGGCGGCCATTTCCCCGGCAAAGCACGGCTACGCCCGGTCACAGGTCCTCCCACGAGACCACGAGACCCACCGCGCGCCGGTCGGCGCGCGGGCGGCGGGCAGGTCTTCGGACTCGCGGGCATGTCGCGCTCCCCGGGGTGGGGGAGGCGGTCTCCTAATGGCCGTCGCTTCCCGGACGGCGAGGTCCAGTGCTGTTGACGGCGGTCGTTCCCGCTCACCGCTGCGGGGCAGTCCCGGAATTGGCGAGCCCGCCACCGAGATGGACGGGGGTGCCGCACCGGGTTCCCTCTTACGACGCCATGGGCGCGAGGCACATGGCGAACCAGCCGCATGGGCAGCATATACGGAGGGGCGAGGTGGGCCCCGGCCGTACCGAGGTTCGAGACGGCCCTGGATCGCGGCGGAACCGGATCGGAATGGAGCGGGAGCTGGACGAGGCACAGGTCGGGGTGGAGCGGGGAGCGGGACGGGTCTGGAAGGAGGCCCGGAAGATCAGGTCGTGGTCGGCGGACCCATCAGGAGGGTTCCCGAGGGATACTGGAAATGGGCCCTGGTGGTTCTGCGAGACACCTCTTGCGGGAGGAGCGATCGACCATGCCGTCTGACAGCGCCTATGGCGCCGTCGCCGGGTCGGGCGACGACCAGTGGGCGTTCGACACCCGATTCGGCGACATCTTCCAGGGTGTCGACACCACGCTGCCCTCGGGTGTGGAAGGCGCCGATCTCGCCGCGTACTGCCTGATGCTGGGGGACGACGCGCTGATCATGTCCAACCGCCTCCAGCAGTGGTGCACGCGCGCCCCCGAGCTGGAAGACGAAGTCGCGATCGCCCACATCGCCCTCGATCTGCTGGGCCAGGCGCGGATGCTGCTGTCCCGGGCGGGGCAGGCCGACGGGACCGGGCACAACGAAGATCACTTCGCCTACTTCCGGGAGGAGCACGAGTTCCGCAACGTGCGGCTCGTCGAGGTCGCGAGCGCCGACTTCAGCGAGCTCATGGCGAGGCTCCTCGTCTTCTCCGCGTGGCGGCTCGCCCTCTTCCACCGCCTCACGGTCTCCCTCGACCCCGTCCTCGCCGCTCTCGCCGAGCGCGGCCTCACGGAGCTGGCCTACCACCGCGCCTATTCCGCCGGGTGGATCGTACGGCTCGGCGACGGCACCTCCTACGCCCGAGCCCGTGCCCAGACCGCGCTCGAATCGGTCTGGCCCCTGGTCGACGAGCTGTTCACCACGCACGACGCCGAGCGTGTGGCCGCCGACAACGGCACCGGGGTCGACCCGGTCAGTGTGCGTGACGAATTCGACCTGGTCATCGGTCAGATTCTGCGCACCGCCACCCTCGCGGTGCCGGTCGTGGTCAGCCTCGCCGGCATCGGCGGCAGATACGGTGTCCATACCAAGGACATGGGTCCTCTTCTCGCCGACTTCCAAAGTGTCGCCCGCACGGAATCCTCGTGGTAAACCCAAATTCGGGGAAATTGTCGTAGGCATATGCGACCTTGTGCGCATGACCTGGTTTGTGTATCGCAGTCATTACGAAGGGCCGCTGAGCAAGCGCGTTCGCCGACTGCCCGACGCCACGGCGCTGGACTGGTTCCGCCGCGGCTTCGAGGTCGCGGGTGATGCGCTCGCCGATATCGAAACCTGGGTCTCCGCCGAACTCGGCGGAGATGTCCACGGGCTTTCCTCGGTTTTCGTCGCCGCCCGCGAGCACCGGCTGCCGCCGCCCGCGGATTGGGACGGACTGCGGGAGGTGCTGCAGGCGCATCTCCGCGTCGACGGTGAGGTGCGGGTCGAGCCGTCGTTCGTCCGGGCTCTCACCGACGACGACGAGATCCAATTGGCCTATTACTTTTGCGATGACTCCTTCGTGGGGGCGCATCCGGACCTGCTGGCCTTTCATTTGTGGGAGGGGTGGCGGCTTCCCGACGTGCCGCTTTCCATCAGGAAAGAGGTGTCGCTTCCGGCGCAGCTGTCGCAGCTTCTCCAGGAGTTTCAATCGTCCCGCGGGGAAACCCTTTTCACCCCACTTGACCAGATTGAGGAGTTGTCGTTCGCGCGAGCGGGCGGAGAGGGCACGACATATGCGCTTTTGCTGACGTTCGCGGATGGCGCCAGCCGCGGACGCGTCGGCCCCGTGGCCATCCCGGGGACCCGGCTGCCCGATCTCGCCGCCCGGCTGCGCGAACCCGTCGGCCCCGACGCGTGGCCGTCCGAGCTGCTCATCCTCCGCGCCCTGGTCGCCCCGGGGGAGCGCGATCTCACGTCGGCGCTCGGCCGCTGCAACCTCTGGCCCTCCTTCACCGAGTGGCCCGTGCCCGTCGACCTGGCCGGCGACCACGCGGTCGCCCACGAGGACGCCATGAGACACATCCGGTTCCGCGGACCGGAGGAGGGGCGCGACCCGGGCAAGACCCTGATCCACACCGCCGCGCACACCGCCCAGATGTCGATCCACCTCAGCGGCTTCTTCGGCTACCAGCAGTGGATCCTCTTCGACGACGTCTGGGCCCGGGCCTACGAGTCGCTGGCCCGCTCCCTGCTGCGCTTCGCCTCCTCAGACCCCGTGGCGCCCGCGGGGCGCCTCCCCGGCTAGGTCGTGATCTCCCCGGCCGGGGCCGGGAGGCCGCCGCCAGGCCGCCGGCGGGGCGGGGTTCGCGGGCCAGGGCCGTACGGACCACCGGGTCGGTCGCGTGTAGGAAGGCCAGGCGCCGTACCGCGTGCGCCGGACCGTCCATCGAGCCGCCCGATCGTGAGGTGATTCCGGATTCCGTTCCGGACATGAACCTGAACGCGAGAATTTTTCTGGTCGCGCCGGGCAGCATCTGATGGGGCTGACCGGGGGGTCAGGCGGGGGGTGTGGACTGGGGCAATAGTGCAGAAGTAGGGGGGATGTAGGGAATACGTAAACGCTTGCTCCCGAGGCGTATGGAACCCGTCAAGAAGCGGAGAAGAGCGAAATTTTTCCGCTTTGCTGCTTTCAGAGTCGCCCATAGGTGGGCGGCCGGGATGTGCCTAGAGGAGTGGAGATGGCCGATGTCATCTTCGTCGTCCTGACGATCGCGCTGTTCGCGATCCTCGGGATCGTCGTGAGGGCGGTAGAGCGCCTGTGAGTGCCGTCAATCTCGCCGGCCTTGTGGTGGCCGCCGGCCTGGTGATCTTTATGATCGCGGCCCTGCTTTTCCCGGAGCGCTTCTGATGAATCCCACCCTCGCGGGGATCCTATTCATCGGAGCCCTCATACTCGCGCTCGCGCTGGTGCACAGACCCCTGGGCGATTACATGTACCGCGTGTACACGAGCCCCCGGCACCTCGGCGTGGAACGTTTGATGTACCGCCTCCTCGGCGTCCAGCCGGACACCGAGCAGAAATGGAGCGTCTACGCCCGCGGAGTGCTCGCCTTCTCGGCGGTGTCGCTCCTGGTCCTGTACGGCTTACAGCGCCTCCAGGACAAGCTCTTCCTATCCGTCGGCATGGAGCCGGTCACCGACCACATCGCCTGGAACACCGCGGTCAGCTTCGTCACCAACACCAACTGGCAGGCGTACTCCGGCGAGTCCACGATGGGCTACCTGGTCCAGATGTCGGGCCTGGCCGTACAGAACTTCGTGTCCGCGGCGGTCGGCATGGCCGTGGCTATGGCGCTGGTGCGCGGATTCGCGCGCAAGTCGACCGACCAGCTCGGCAACTTCTGGGTCGACCTGGTGCGCGGCACGCTGCGCATCCTGGTGCCCATCGCCTTCGTCGGCGCGATCGTCCTGGTGTCCGGCGGCCTGATCCAGAACTTCGCCGACCCGCACACCGTGAACACCCTGGCAGGCGCCCAGCAGACCATCACCGGCGGGCCCGTCGCGAGCCAGGAGGTCATCAAGGAACTCGGCACCAACGGCGGCGGCTTCTACAACGCCAACTCCGCGCACCCGTTCGAGAACGCCACGAGCTGGACCAACTGGGTCGAGATCTTCCTCATCCTGCTGATCCCGTTCGCCATGCCGCGCACCTTCGGGAAGGTCGTTGGCGATGTCCGCCAGGGCTACGCGATCGTCGCCGTCATGGGCACCCTCGCCCTCCTCAGCGTCGTGCTCACCAACACGTTCGAGCTCGCGCACAACGGCACCGTGCCGCAGGCGGTCGGAGCCGCGATGGAGGGCAAGGAGGCGCGGTTCGGCATCATGAACTCCGCCACCTTCGGCGCGGCGACCACGCTGACCTCCACCGGAGCGGTGAACTCCTTCCACGACTCCTACACCGCCCTCGGCGGCATGATGACGATGTTCAACATGATGCTGGGCGAGGTCGCGCCCGGCGGTGTGGGCGCGGGGCTGTACGGCATGCTCATGCTGGCCGTCATCACGGTCTTCGTGGCCGGACTCATGGTGGGCCGCACCCCCGAATACCTCGGGAAGAAGATCGGCTCCCGCGAGATCAAGTTCGCTGCCCTCTACTTCCTGACGACCCCCATCCTGGTGCTCGTCGGCACCGCCCTCGCGATGGCCTCTCCCGAACATCGGGCGAGCATGCTGAACACCGGGCCGCACGGCCTGTCCGAAGTGCTCTACGCCTTCACCTCGGCCTCCAACAACAACGGATCGGCGTTCGGCGGCCTCACTGTCAACACGCCCTGGTACGACGTCGCCCTCGGCCTGGCGATGCTGTTCGGCCGCTTCCTGCCGATCATCTTCGTCCTCGGCCTCGCCGGATCCCTGGCCAGGCAGTCGCCCGTGCCCGCCTCGGCCGGCACGCTGCCCACCCACCGGCCGCAGTTCGTCGGCATGGTCGTCGGCGTCACGGTGATCCTCGTCGCCCTCACGTTCCTCCCCGCCCTGGCGCTCGGGCCGCTCGCAGAAGGACTCCAGTAGACATGGCCACCCACGTGCTCCCCACGCAGAACGCCCCGGGGCCGCAACCTCCAGGCAAAGTGGGCGCCGGGCTGCTCGACCCCAAGCAACTGGTCAGGTCGCTGCCCGACGCCTTCCGCAAGCTGAACCCGGCGACGCTCTGGCGCAACCCGGTGATGTTCATCGTCGAGATCGGCGCCGTCTTCACCACGGTGCTCGCCATCATGGACCCCTCCTTCTTCGCCTGGGCGATCGTCGTCTGGCTCTGGCTGACCGCCCTGTTCGCCAACCTCGCCGAAGCCGTGGCCGAAGGCCGCGGCAAGGCCCAGGCCGCGACACTGCGGGCGGCCAAGCGCGACACGAACGCGCGGCGGTTGAAGGACTGGACGGCAGGACGCCGGGAACTCGCCTGGGACACGGTCGGCGCCACCGACCTGAAGCAGGGCGACCACGTCGTCGTCGAGGCCGGAGAGATCATCCCCGGCGACGGCGACGTGGTGGACGGCATCGCCAGCGTGGACGAGTCGGCCATCACCGGCGAGTCCGCGCCTGTGATCCGCGAATCCGGCGGCGACCGGTCGGCGGTGACCGGAGGCACCAAAGTGCTCTCCGACCGGATCATCGTCAAAATCACCCAGAAGCCCGGCGAGAGCTTCATCGACCGCATGATCGCGCTCGTGGAAGGCGCGAGTCGGCAGAAGACCCCCAACGAGATCGCCCTGAACATCCTGCTGGCCGCGCTCACGATCATCTTCCTGATCGCGACCGTCACCATGCAGCCGCTGGCGATCTACTCCAAGGCGCAGAACCCCGGCGTGCCGGACTCCCTCGCCCTCACCGCCGACGGCGTGACCGGCATCGTGCTGGTGTCGCTGCTGGTCTGCCTCATCCCCACCACGATCGGCGCACTGCTGTCGGCCATCGGCATCGCCGGCATGGACCGCCTGGTCCAGCGCAACGTACTCGCCATGAGCGGACGCGCGGTCGAGGCCGCCGGCGACGTCAGCACCCTGCTCCTGGACAAGACCGGCACCATCACCCTCGGCAACCGCCAGGCGTCGGAGTTCCACCCCGTCGAGGGTGTTTCCGCCGACGACCTCGCCGCCGCCGCCCAGCTCTCCAGCCTCGCCGACGAGACCCCCGAGGGCCGCTCCATCGTGGTCTACGCCAAACAGGCGTACGGCTTGCGCGAACGCCAGCCCGGCGAGCTCGCCCACGCCACCTGGGTCCCGTTCACCGCCCAGACCCGCATGAGCGGCGTCGACGTCGACGGCCGCCAGATCCGCAAGGGCGCCGCGGCGGCCGTCATGAAGTGGATCAGGGACGCCGGCGGCCACCCCAGCGACGAGGTCGGCCACATCGTGGACGGCATCTCGGCCGCGGGCGGCACCCCGCTCGTCGTGGGGGAGATCTCCGAGGGGCAGGCCCACGTGCTGGGCGTCGTCCACCTCAAAGACGTCGTCAAACAGGGCATGCGCGAGCGGTTCGACGAGATGCGCCGCATGGGCATCAAAACCGTCATGATCACCGGTGACAACCCGCTCACCGCCCGGGCCATCGCCGAAGAGGCGGGCGTCGACGACTTCCTCGCCGAGGCCACACCCGAGGACAAGCTCGCCCTGATCAAAAAGGAGCAGGAGGGCGGCCGCCTCGTCGCCATGACCGGAGACGGCACCAACGACGCGCCGGCGCTCGCACAGGCCGACGTCGGCGTGGCCATGAACACCGGAACGTCCGCCGCCAAAGAGGCCGGCAACATGGTCGACCTCGACTCCAACCCCACCAAGCTCATCGAGATCGTCGAGATCGGCAAGCAGCTCCTCATCACCCGAGGCGCGCTGACCACCTTCTCCATCGCCAACGACATCGCCAAATACTTCGCGATCATCCCGGCCATGTTCGCCGCGGTCTACCCCGGCCTCGACACGCTCAACATCATGCGCCTGTCGAGTCCCCAATCGGCGATCCTGTCGGCCGTCATCTTCAACGCGCTGGTCATCATCGCCCTGATCCCGCTCGCTCTACGCGGTGTCCGATACCGACCGGAAAGCGCGGAGAAGTTGCTGAGCCGCAACCTCTACATGTACGGGCTGGGTGGCATCATCGCCCCGTTCGTCGGGATCAAGGTCATCGATCTACTCATTCAGTTCCTTCCGGGGATGTAGTCATGGAACGTCTGCCAAGCTGGGTCCGTCAGCACCTCGCCGCGCTCCGCGCCCTGCTCGTGCTCACCCTGCTCACCGGGGCGATCTATCCGCTCCTGGTCACCGGGGTCGCCCAGGCGCTGTTCAACGGCAAGGCCAACGGCTCGATCATCGAAAAAGACGGCAAGCCGGTCGGCAGCTCGCTCATCGGCCAGTCCTTCACCGACGCCGACGGCAAGCCGATCGCCCGATACTTCCAGAGTCGGCCCTCGGCCGCCGGCGACGGCTACGACCCCACCTCCACCAGCGCCAGCAACCTCGGCCCCGAGGACATCATCGACACACTGCCGGTGCCGGGCGCCAAAGACGACGAAGGCAATCCCGACGAGGGTACGCAGTCCCTGCTCACCCAGGTCTGCACACGCAGCAAGGCCGTCGGCGAACTGGAAGGCGTCAGCGGGGCCAGGCCGTACTGCACCGCCGACGGTGTCGGCGCGGTCCTCAAAGTGTTCCCCGACCGCGCCGTCAGCGTGAACCAGGCCTGCCCGGCCACCCCCTTCACCCCCACCTACAAGGGGCTGCCGGTCGAATGCGGGAAACCCGGCGAAGACTACGCCGCCGGCCGCACCGTGCCCATCCGGGGCAACGCCCGAGCCGTCGTCCCCGCTGACGCCGTCACCGCCAGCGGCAGCGGCCTCGACCCCCACATCTCCGTCGCCTACGCCGAACTCCAGGCCCCCCGCATCGCCCGCGAACGCGGCCTCCCCATCGACCGCATCCGCAACCTGATCAACACCAACACCACCCCCCGCGCCCTCGGCTTCATGGGCGAACCCGCCGTCAACGTCCTCCAACTCAACCTGGCCCTCGACAAGGCGTAACGGCATGCCAACCTTCCTCATCAAAACCCAGCCAAGCTCCACCACCCACCAAACCGGGGGGCCAAGCTC
>NZ_FNCN01000005.1:38827-300585 GCF_900100605.1 Sinosporangium album
AGTGAGGAGGGAAGGCGCCGGGTCAAGAGCCCCCTCGCCGCGACGCGAAGCGTCGCCATCAGACACATCGCGCGCCGGAGGCGCGCAATGAGCAGGGGTCGGCTGCGGGTCTACCTGGGGGCGGCCCCTGGGGTGGGGAAGACTTACGCGATGCTCGGCGAGGGCCGGCGGCGTTCCGATCGGGGCACCGACGTCGTGGTCGGCCTGGTCGAGACGCATGGCCGTCCCCGTACGGCGGAGCTCGTCGAGGGCCTGGAGGTGGTGCCCAGGCGGACCCTGCACCACCGGGGTGTCCCGTTCGCCGAGATGGATGTGGACGCGATCCTTGCCCGGCGCCCGAAGGTGGCGCTGATCGACGAGTTGGCGCACACCAACGTGCCCGGTTCCCGCAATGAGAAGCGCTGGCAGGACATCGAGGAGCTGCTCGACGCGGGCATCGACGTCGTCGCCACCGTCAATGTGCAGCATCTCGACTCGGTCAACGACGTGGTGCATCAGATCACCGGCGTGCCGCAGCGGGAGACCGTGCCTGACGAGGTGGTGCGCCGGGCCGACCAGGTGCAGCTTGTCGACATGGCGCCGGATGCGCTGCGCCGCCGTATGGCCCATGGCAACGTCTACCCGCCGGAGAAGATCGACGCGGCGTTGTCGAACTATTTCCGTGAAGGCAATCTCACCGCCCTGCGGGAGCTGGCGTTGCTGTGGGTGGCGGGAAAAGTGGATGAGCAGCTCGACCGCTACCGCGCCGAGCACGGCATCGCCGGCACGTGGGAAGCGCGTGAGCGGGTCGTGGTGGCGTTGACCGGCGGGCCTGAGGGCGACACTCTGATCCGCCGTGCCGTCCGTATCGCGGCCCGCACCAAAGGCGCCGATCTGCTCGCTGTCCACGTGACCGCCTCCGACGGGTTGACGACGGCCGACCCGGCCAATCTGCTGCGGCAGCGCACGCTGGTCGAGAGCCTCGGCGGCTCCTACCACCAGGTGGTGGCCCATGATGTGCCGCGCGGGCTGCTGGACTTCGCCCGGGGGGTGAACGCGACACAGCTCGTGCTGGGGGCGTCGCGGCGCGGGCGGTTCGCCCAGTTGTTCTCTCGCGGGGTGGGGGTGACGACGACGGCGCTCTCGGGGTCGATCGACGTCCACATGATCACCCATGAGGAGGTGAGCCGGGGGCGCCGTCCGCACCGGTCGCGGGCGGTGCTGACGCGGGCCAGGCTCCGCGCCGGGTGGCTGCTGGCGGCGTTGGCGCAGCCCGCGCTGACGGCCGCGCTCTACCCGTTCCGCGAGGACGCCGGGCTTCCTGTGGAGATCCTGCTGTTCCTCCTGGTGGTCGTGATCGTCGCGCTGGTCGGCGGCATGTGGCCTGCGGTGACGGCCGCCGTGTTCGGTTTCCTGCTGCTCAACTACTACTTCACTCCGCCGCTCGACCAGTTCACGGTGTCGGACCCGAAGAACCTTTTCGCGCTACTCGTCTATGTGCTGATCGCGGTCATGGTGAGCGCGGTGGTGGGTCTGGCGGCCCGCCGTACGCGGGAGGCGGCGCGCGCGGGGGCCGACGCCGAGGTCTTGTCGACGCTCGCCGGACACGTGCTGCGCGGCGAGCACGCGTTGAACTCGCTGCTCGGCCGCTTGCGTGAGACGTTCGTGCTCACGTCGGTGACGCTGCTCGAACGGGTGCCCGGCACCGTGCCGACCCCGGGCGATCAGAACGACCCGGACGCGTGGCGCATCGTCGCGACCTCTGGCGGCACTCCGTGTACGTGCCCGGGCGCGGCCGACACGGAGATGGTCATCGACGAGGAGTTGATTCTCGCGCTGCGAGGCCGGCTTCTCGACGCCTCCGATCGGCGTGTCCTTGAGGCGTTCGCCGCTGAGGCCGCCGTGGCGCTGCGCCAGCAGCGCCTCGCCGAGCAGGCCGAACGGGCCCGCCCTCTCGCCGAGGCCGACAGGATGCGTACGGCGCTGCTCGCCGCGGTCAGCCATGACCTGCGTACGCCTCTCGCGTCGGCCAAGGCCGCCATCGAGAGCCTGCGCGCCACCGACGTGGACTGGTCCGAGCAGGACAAGGAGGAACTGCTGGCCACCGCCGACGAATCCCTCGTCAAACTGGCCAGGCTGGTCTCCAACCTGCTCGACATGAGCCGCCTCCAGGCGGGCGTGCTGGGGCTCGTCTTGCAGCCTGTGGCGCTGGAGGACGTCGTCCCGCGTGCCGTCGACGACATCGGCCCGCTCAGCGAACGGGTGCGGGCCGGGATATCCCCGTCGATTCCCCAGGTTCTCGCCGATCCGACCCTGCTGGAACGCATCCTGGTCAACCTCATCTCGAACGCCGTGCGCTACAGCCCGCAGGAGACCGTGGTGCTCATCACCGCGAGCGGGCACCGCGACCATGTGGAGATCCGCGTCATCGACCGCGGCACGGGCATCCCGCCCGAGGAGCACGACCGCGTATTCCTCCCCTTCCAACGCCTGGGCGACCGCGACAACCACACCGGGGTCGGGCTCGGCCTTGCCCTGTCGCGCGGTCTCGCCGAGGCCATGGGCGGAACGCTCATCCCCGACGAGACGCCGGGCGGCGGACTGACCATGATCCTCACCCTGCCCGTCTCGACGCCTCCCGCCTCCACTCCCGACGGCCCGGCGCCGAGCTCCATGCCCGGTTCCATGCCCGGTTCTATGCCCAACGCACACGGGTCGACCCACGGTTCCGCGCCTGCTCCTCTCACCGTCCCGCCGCAGACCCGGCGGGATGCAGAAGCGCGGGACCCTGATCACGCGGAATGAGCCCGATGTCCACCACCACATCGTCCACGTCAAGTCCTCCCCCGCCGGCCCCCGCACCTGACCGGGCCGCCGCAGGCGACCGCCACCGGCTCACCGTCGTCGGTGGGCTCGCCGCCCTGTCCCTCGACGCGATGGCCTCGGTCGCCTACGGCCCCGAGGCGATCGTCCTGGTGCTCGCCCTCGCCGGGGGAGCGGGCATGGGGTTCACCCTGCCCGTCACGCTCGCCATCGCTCTGCTGCTGGCCGTGCTCACCTTCTCCTACCGCCAGGTCATCGCGGCCTTCCCCGACGGCGGCGGCGCGTACGGCGTGGCCAAGGCCCATCTCGGCCGCCGCGCCGGGCTCGTCGCGGCGGCCAGCCTGATCATCGACTATGTGCTGAACGTGGCGGTCTCGGTGGCCGCGGGCGTGGCCGCGCTGACGTCGGCGTTTCCGGGGCTTCTGCCGTACACGACGGTGCTCTGCCTGCTCGTGCTGGCTGTGATCACCGCGGTCAACTACAGGGGTATCGCGCACAGTGCGCGGGCTTTCATCGTGCCCACGGTCATCTATGTGGGGGCGATCGTGACGGTCATCGCCGCCGGTGTGCTGCGGGGCTCGCCCGCCGTGGCCGCGGACCCCGCCGCGCAGGCCCAGGTCGTCGAGACGGTGGGCGTCCTGCTGCTGCTCAAGGCGTTCGCGAACGGCTGCGCCTCGCTCACGGGCGTGGAGGCCATCGCCAACGCGGTGCCCTCGTTCAAGCGGCCGAGGGTACGGCATGCGCAGCGGGCCGAGGTCGCGCTCGGCGGGCTGCTCGCGGTCATGCTGATCGGCATCGCGGTCGTGATCGAGAAGTTCTCCATCCGGCCCGTCGAGGGCGTCACCGTGCTCGCCCAGGTCACCCAGGCGTCCCTCGGCGACGGCGCGCTGTTCTACCTCGTGCAGTTCTCCACGGTCGTGCTGCTGGCGCTGGCGGCCAACACCTCGTTCGGGGGCCTGCCGGTGCTGGCGCACCTGCTGGCCAAGGACAACAACCTGCCGCACCTGTTCGCCTTGCGCGCCGAGCGGCAGGTCCACCGGTACGGCATCGCCTTCCTCGCCGTCACCTCCGCCATCCTGCTCGTGATCGCGCAGGGCGAGATGAACCTCTTGGTCCCGCTGTTCGCCATCGGGGTGTTCGTCGGGTTCACGCTGTCGCAGTTCGGCATGGTGCGGCACTGGCTGGGGGCTCGGCCGCGCGGCTGGCGGGCCCGGGTCGCCCTCAACGGCGGTGGCGCGCTGCTCACCGCCGTGGCCGCCGTCGTGGTCACGGTGACCAAGTTCGGCGAGGGCGGATGGCTGATCGTCGTCACGCTGCCGCTGCTGGTCGTGATGATGGAGGGCGTCAACCGCGCCTATACGCGCTTCGGCGACCGGCTGGAACTCGGCAGGACCCCGGTGCCGCCCCGGCCCCGCCGATCGGTCGCCGTGGTCCCGGTGCACACCGTCAACAGGCTCACCCACGACGCCCTCGCGGCGGCGCTCTCGCTGGGCGACCGGGTCGTCGCCGTCAACATCGCCCACCCTGAGGACGAGGGCGCGGCCCGCGCCTTCGTCGAGGAGTGGGAGCGCTGGCATCCCGACGTCGAACTGGTGCAGCTTTTCGACGCGCATTTCCGGCTGGCCGAACCCTTGGTCACCTATCTGTCCGCGGTGCCGGAAAGCCAGGTGTTCGTACTGATCGCCGAGATCGAACCCGAGCGTTTCTGGCAGCGGGTGCTGCAGAACCAGCGCGGCGGGGTGCTGGCCAGGGCGCTGCGGCGCCGTACGGACGCGGTGGTGTGCCGGATGCGGTTCCGCATCGGGCACCTGCCCTCCTGAGCTTCCCCGGTAGGCGCGTCGGGGAGTGCCGTCAACCCGGGCGGTTCCTGGGAAGTGCTCTTGGGAATTGCCCGGGTTCGGTATTGACGCGCCGCACAGTCGGATCCTGAATCCGACTGTCCTGATCAGGTGGAATGGGCCGGTGCCCACGTCCGCCCAGCCGCACGGGAAACGCCCCGGACATCCCAAGGGGGCCGACCACGACCGGCTCGGCGTCGTCGGGGGCCTGTCCGCGCTGTCCCTCGACGCGATGGCCTCCATCGCTTACGGGCCCGAGGCGATCGTCCTCGTGCTCGCCCTCGCGGGCTCCGCGGCGCTCGGCTACACCCTGCCCGTCACCGTGGCCATCGCGCTGCTGCTGGCCGTGCTCACCGTGTCGTACCGCCAGGTCATCGCGGCCTTCCCCACAGGCGGCGGCGCGTACGGCGTGTCCAAGACCTACCTCGGCCGTCCCGCCGCACTGGTCGCCGGGGCCAGCCTGATCATCGACTATGTGCTGAACGTGGCGGTCTCGGTGGCCGCGGGCGTGGCCGCGCTGACGTCGGCGTTTCCCGAGCTCCTGCCGTACCGCGTGGTGCTGTGCCTGGTGGTGCTCGCGCTGATCACGGGCATCAACCTCAGAGGCATCGCCCGCAGCGCGCGGGCCTTCATCACCCCGACGGTCGTCTACATCGGCGCGATCATGCTGGTGATCGTGGTCGGGCTGATCCGCGGCTCACCCGCCGTGGCGCACCACGGCCACCACGTCCAGGCGGTCGAGACGGTGGGCGTGTTCCTGCTGCTGCGGGCCTTCGCCAACGGCTGCGTCGCGCTCACGGGCGTGGAGGCCATCGCCAACGCGGTGCCCTCGTTCAAGGATCCGAGGGTACGGCACGCGCAGCGGGCCGAGGTCGCGCTCGGCGCGCTGCTCGCGACCATGCTGATCGGCGTCGGGGTGCTGATCGAGAAGTTCTCCATCGGGCCGGTTCCAGGCGTCACCGTCCTGTCCCAGGTCACCGAGGCGTCCCTCGGGGACGGACCCCTGTACTACCTCGTGCAGTTCACCACGGTCATCCTGCTGGCGCTGGCGGCCAACACCTCGTTCGGGGGCCTGCCGGTGCTGGCGCACCTGCTGGCCAAGGACGACAACCTGCCGCACCTGTTCGCCCTGCGCGCCGAGCGGCAGGTCCACCGGTACGGCATCGCCTTCCTCGCCGTGACCGCGGCCCTCCTGCTGGTCGTCGCCGAGGGGGAGATGAACCTCCTGGTCCCGCTGTTCGCCATCGGGGTGTTCATCGGGTTCACGCTGTCGCAGTTCGGCATGGTGAAGCACTGGCTGACCTCACGGCCGGCCGGATGGCACTACAAGGCGGCGCTCAACGGGACCGGCGGGTTCCTCACCGGGGCGGCGGCCATCGTGATCACCGTGACGAAGGTGGGGGAGGGCGGCTGGCTGATCGTCATCGCGCTGCCTCTGCTGGTGGCGGGCATGGAGGGCGTGAACCGCGCCTATGCCCGCTTCGCCGTACGGCTTCAGGTCGGTGAGGTCCCCACGCCGCCCAGGCCCCGCCGTTCGGTGGTCGTGGTGCCCGTGCACACCGTCAACCGGCTCACCCACGACGCCCTGGCCGTCGCCCTGTCCCTGGGCGACCGGGTCGTCGCCGTCAACGTCACCCACCCCGACGACGAGGGGGAGGCCCATGCGTTCGTGGAGCAGTGGGAGCGCTGGGACCCCGGCGTCGAACTCGTCCAGGTCTTCGACCCGCGCTTCAGAACGGCCGAGCCGCTGATCACCTATGTGACGGGTCTGCGGGAGAGCCACGTGCTCGTGCTGATCGCCGAGATCCAGCCCGAGCACAGATGGCAGGCGATCTTGAAGAACCAGCGCGGCGCGATCATCGCCGCCGCGCTCCGGCGGACGGACGTCGTGATCTGCCGGATGCGTTTCCGCGTCGGCGACCGGCCGCCCGGCCCGCCGCACGCGTGAGGCGAAGGGCCGCTCTCAGGCGGTGTCCGGTCCGGGTACGGCGCTGCCGAGGACATGGCCGATGCGGTCGAAGGTGAGGTGCTGGAGGTGTTCGACGGTGAAGCCGGCCCGCCGGATCTCGGCGACGGGGTCGCGGTCGGGGCGGCAGCCGCCGCAGGCGCGCCGCCAGAGCGGGGAGACCAGCGAGGTGGCGAGCGCGGTCACGGGGTTCTTCGGTACGGCGTGCTCGTAGAACCTGAGCCGTCCGCCCGGGCGCAGCACCCGGCGGATCTCGGCGAGGGCGTCGGCGGTCGTGTCCGCCCGGCACAGGGCGAGCGAGCACACGACGGCCGAGCAGGTGGCGTCGGCCACGGGAAGGGCGGTGAAGTCGCCGCCGACCACCCGGGCGCGGGGGCAGCCCAGCTCGCAGGTGTGGCGGGCGGTCTCCCGGACGAAGGGGTCGGGCTCGACCAGAATGATCTCCGTGACGCCGGGCGGGTAGCACATCGCCTTGACCCCGTCGCCCGAGCCGATCTCCAGCACGGTCCCGGTGAGATCCGAGAGCAGTGCGGCCCGTTCGGGGGTGGGGGCGAAGGTGCGCCGGTCGCGCACCGGCCTGGGGTGGTGGAACTGCTCCATGCCGCCGCCGAAGTATCGGCCGGTATCGGGGGGCCTGTCCTCGTCGATGCCAAGCGCCGCCATATGTCCTCCTGACCTCGGCACCCCAACTATCAGGCGGTGTTCCTTCGCGCGTGCGGGCCCCTGACTGGATCTCGACGCGTACTCCGCGAATCTTGACGTTTTCTTGACGGGGTATCGGATTGGCCGAACGGCTGATGTGCAGCTCTCCTTGGTGGTCTCTAAGGTGGTCCCTTACCCGTAACTGCCCGTATGCCGAATGGACATGATCAGTTGAAGGCCCCCGAGATCAGTGTCGAGCTGTATAGAGCGGTTGTGGAGTTCGCGGGAGGGCTGCCCTCGTGGGTGCATGTCCTGGCGGAGATCGGGACCGACGCCGGACTCGTGCTGTTCGCTGTGATCTTCCTGCTGAACTGGTGGCTGGCACGCGGCGGTGATCCCCGGCGCATGGCGCTCGCGCTCGTCGGCCCGGTCGCCGTCGTCGGCGCCTACATCGTCAGCGAGGTCACCAAGACGCTCATCCAGCAGGACCGGCCCTGCTGGAGCATGGCGGTGGCCACGATCGCCGAGTGCCCGGCGGCGGGCGACTGGTCCTTTCCCAGCAACCACGCCACCATCGCCGCGGGCGCGGCCGGAGCCCTGATGGTCGTGTGGCGTCCGAGCCGCTACTTCGCGCTCCCGCTCGCGGCCGGCATGGCGTTCTCACGCGTGTTCGTCGGCGTGCACTACCCCCACGACGTGCTGGTGGGCTTCCTCATCGGAGCGATCCTCGCCCCGATCCTCACCCTCCTGCTGGTGGGCGCGGTGACCCCCCTCATCAAGGTGATGCGCAACAAGCGCATCCTGCACCAGTTGATCTAGCGCGGATCTCGAAAGGTCACCGCCGCCCCGGTCTCCAGCTCGGTCTCCAGCTCGGGGTCGAGGTGGGGGTCGAGGTCGGACCCGAGCTGCGTGAGGGCCGACCTGGACTCACCCTGAAAGGGTGACGGTCCGGTCTGGAACGAGGCCCAGACGAGCTTCCCCCCAGACGGCGTGGGTGACCAGCCCCACGCCGTGGTGAGGGCGGCCACGAGGTGGAGGCCCCGCCCGCTCTCGGTGAGCTCGTCGGCCTCGGTCGGGACCGGAGCCTCCAAAGCGGGATCGAGCACGGCGCAGACGACCCCGCCGGTACGGCGGAGCACGTAGAGCCGTTGCGCCCCTCCCGCGTGGCGCAGTGCGTTGGTCGCTAATTCGGAGACGACAAGCTGCATATCAAAGGAAAGCTCCGACAGTCCCCAGGCTTCGAGAGTCGCGGTCGCGAAGTCTCTGGCGGATTTAGCTGACGCGCGAGTGATGTCGAACTCGGCCGAGGACACGGCCGGGTCATCACCACCGATCGCCTTCAGCAGCCAGTCAGGTGCCGTCCCCGTAGCGGCGTGCCGGCGTGCCAGGTTTGCGGTCATCGAAGTCCCTACGGGCAACATGTGGATCACGCGGTCCGGGCAAGTCGTGCGACAGTCATTCTTTCGGTTTGTTGCGTACAGATGCAAGAACAGATGCACGTGCATTCCCTCTCGGGGACTGCATATTCCAGCCGAACGTGAAAAGGTGAGTTCTGAATCACTGGTCCTCCGGAGGCACCGATGATCTCTTCCCATGCGGACGACCGCTCGCCCGGCGACCGCGTGGTGGGGTTCCCGTCAGGTGGTGGCCCCACTGTCCTGCGAATTCTGCTCGGTTCACAGTTGCGTCGACTTCGCATCGCGAACGGCATCACCCGGGAGGAGG
This sequence comes from Sinosporangium album, assembly GCF_900100605.1. GTDB lineage: Bacteria > Actinomycetota > Actinomycetes > Streptosporangiales > Streptosporangiaceae > Sinosporangium > Sinosporangium album. The sequence continues at coordinate 47,801 of NZ_FNCN01000005.1, forward strand.
CGGGAGAGGCCATCAGGGGCTCCCACGCCAAGATCAGTCGGCTGGAGCTCGGACGGGTCGGTTTCAAGGCGCGTGACGTGGCCGATCTGCTGACGCTCTACGGCGTCACCGACCCGGTCGAGCGCGAGGCTCTGCTCAAGCTGGTCGACCAGGCCAAGGCGCAGGGATGGTGGCACAAGTACGGCGACGTCCTTCCCGCCTGGTTCGAGGTATACGTCGGGCTTGAGGAAGCGGCTCACGTGATCCGGAGCTACGAGATCCAGTTCGTCCCCGGCCTGCTGCAGACGCGAGACTACGCCAGAGCCGTGATCATGCTGGGGCATGGGGCCGCGTCCGTCACCGAGATCGAGCGGCGCATCGCGCTGCGGGCCGCGCGGCAGGAGCGCATGCGGCGGCCAGGGGCCCCGAAGCTGTGGGCGGTGATCGACGAGGCCGCGCTGCGCCGCCCGCTCGGCGGTCGCGCCGTGCTCCGCGAGCAGATCGACTACCTCATCGAGGCGATCGAGTCCCCCAACGTCGTCCTGCAGATCATCCCGTTCGCCAGCGGCGGCCACGCGGCGGCGGGCGGGCCGTTCACCATTCTCCGGTTCGCCGAGCCCGAGCTGCCGGACGTGGTCTACATGGAGCAGCTCACCAGCGCGCTTTACATCGACAAGCGCGACGACGCCGAGCATTACATGCACGTCATGGAACAACTCTGCCTGGAGGCGCAGCCTCCGGAGCAGTCCCGGGGCTTCCTGGAGAGGCTGCGCGACGAATTGTTGCCCTGATCTGGCATCGAATGATGATTTTTCATCATGTGAGGAGCTCAAATCCCCTATCTTGCGGATGCAAGCAGCAATGCAGCTCATCGGCCAGATATGAGGGGATTTCGGGGTAATTATGGTGGAGATCTACAACGGCATGTCCGCCACACGACTCAACGAGGTGCACTGGCGGAGAAGCACATACAGCAACCCGAGCGGGAACTGTGTGGAAGTGGCTCGTTTGACCGGCGGTGACATCGCCGTCCGTAACTCCCGTGACCCGGGCGGGCCGGCCCTGATCTACACCCCGGCTGAGATCGAGGCGTTCCTCCGCGGGGCCAAGGGCGGCGAGTTCGACGACTTGATCGTGTAGTGCACCGGTGCCGGCGGGCCGCTCGTAGCTGGGGCGGCCCGCCGGTCACCGGTGCGCCCCCGGCGCCCGGCTGAGGCCGTTCACCTGTCCTCGTGGCCCAGGTCGCGATAGGCGGACCTGAGGATGTCGAGCAGCGGAATGTGGCGCACCTTGACCTCCGGGGCCGCCAGAGCGCGCAGCAGCAGGTCGGGCGGTGTGGCCGCGGCCCCGCCGCTGTCGCGGAGCCGGTTCAAGGACACGGCGGGCGCGTAGAAGTCGTCCAGGCGGTCGCCGAGCGAAGCCTCCCCACCCGCGCCGGACACGGTCACGTCGAACCCGGTCACCTCGTCAGGCACCTCAGCTCACCGCCCCGGGGCCCAGACGGAACAGCTCGCGCAGCTGCTCGGTCGACAGATCGCTGATCCAGTCCTCGCCGGATCCGACCACGCGGTCGGCCAGGGACTTCTTCCTCTCGATCATCTCGTTGATCCTCTCCTCCAGGGTGCCCACACAGATGAACTTCCTGACCTGCACGTTCTTGGTCTGGCCGATGCGGAAGGCGCGGTCGGTGGCCTGGTCCTCGACGGCAGGATTCCACCACCGGTCCACATGGATGACGTGGTTGGCCGCCGTGAGGTTGAGCCCGGTGCCCGCGGCCTTCAACGACAGCAGGAACACCATCGGCTCCTCGTCGCCCTGGAAGCGCTCCACGAGCTCGTCCCGCCGCTGCTTGGACAGCCCGCCGTGCAGCCAGAGCACAGGGCGGTCGAGGTGCGTCGCCAGATAGGGCTGGAGCAGCGACCCGAACTCCGCGTACTGCGTGAACACCAGGGCCTTCTCGCCCTCGTCGACGATCTCGCGGGTCAGCTCCTCCAGCCGGGCCAGCTTGCCCGAGCGGCCCGCCAGGCGGGAGCCGTCCTTCAGCAGGTGGACGGGATGGTTGCAGATCTGCTTGAGCCGGGTCATGGCCGCGATGACGTTGCCCCGGCGCTCGATGCCCGCGCTGCCCTCGATCCGGCCCAACATCTCGTCGGCGACGGACTTGTAGAGCGCCGCCTGCTCGGGCGTCAGCGTGCACCAGACCTTCATCTCCAGCTTCTCCGGCAGATCGGAGATGATCGTCTTATCGGTTTTGAGGCGGCGGAGGATGAACGGGCCCGTGGCCTGCCGGAGCGCCCGCGCCGCCGTCTCGTCGCCCCGCTGCTCGATCGGCTCCTGGTAGCGCCGCCGGAACCGCTGCGCGGCGCCCAGCAGGCCCGGATTGCAGAACTCCATGATCGACCACAGCTCGGCCAGGTGGTTCTCCACCGGGGTGCCGGTCAGCGCGAGCCGTGTGGGCGCCGGGATGGACCGTACGGCACGGGCCTGCCTGGACCCGCTGTTCTTGATCGCCTGGGCCTCGTCGCACACCACCCGGCCCCACGTCAGCGCGGCGAGCGCGCCCAGGTCCCGCAGCGCCGTGCCGTACGTGGTGATGACCAGGTCGGCCGCCGCGACCGTCCGCTCCAGCTCGGCCCCCCGCTCGCGCCCGCCGCCGTGGTGGACGTAGACGCGCAGCGACGGGGCGAACCGGGCCGCCTCCCGGTGCCAGTTGCCCACCAGCGACATCGGGCACACCAGCAGCGTCGGCGCGGGTCGCGCGCCCGCGTCTGCGCCCGCGCCCGCGTGCGTGCCCGCGTGCGTGCCCGCGTGCGTGCGTTCGCGAAGGAGCAGCGACAGGGTCTGGGCGGTCTTCCCCAGCCCCATGTCGTCGGCGAGGATACCGCCGAGGCCGAGCTCGGACAGGAACGCGAGCCATGACAGCCCCCGCTCCTGGTACGGCCGGAGCACACCGTTGAAGCCCTCCGGCGTCGGCACCGGGGTCAGGCGGCGGTCGGCCTGCCCCGACAGCAGGTCCCCGAGCGGGCCTTCGGCGTCGATCCCGATGAGCGGCAGCTCCACATCGCCGCCCTCCACCACCCGCCGGATCATCTCGCCGACCGTCATGCTGCCGCCGCGCCCTTGCTCGACGGCCTTGAGGGCGGCCTTGAGCTGCCCCTCGTCCAGCTCCATCCACCGGCCGCGCACCCGCACCAGCGGGATCTTCAGCCTGGCCAGCTCGGCCAGCTCCTCCTCGCCGATCGTGTGGTCGCCGATCGCGACATCCGTCGTGAACTCAAGCGGCGTGTCCAAGGAGAAGGCCCGGTCCTCCGCGCCGGGCTTGGCGGTCAGCCGCAGTCCGAGGCGCTGGCGGCCCGCCCAGGCGGGCAGCCGTACGCCGTAGCCCGCCGCCCGCAGCAGCGGCGCCGAGTTCCGCAGGAACCTGAACGCCCACGCAGTCTCCACCGACAGGCCCGTCGGCCGGTCGCCGTGCAGCGCGGTGTGGAGGTCGGGGCAGAGCCGTACGGCACGGCCGAGCCCGGCGAGCAGCTCCTCCCCGGGGGTCTCGGACAGCCAGTCGGCCCGCTCGCCCTCCCAGATCCGCATGGCGGGAACCAACAGGTCGGGGTCGCCCGCCGACTGGAGGGCGAATTCCAGCCGCCAGGTGTCGCCGTCGTCCGGCTCGACCAGGTGGAAGTGCACGCGGACCGGGCCGTCCAGCTCGTGGGCCGCGTCGATCCACGCCCGCAGCGTACGGCCCAGCGTCTCGGCCTCCTCCGGCCTGGCCTGCGGCAGCCCGGCGTTCTCGGCGGTGAGCGCCAGGAGCCAGCGGTCGGCCAGCGGGGTCTTCACGCCCGGCCGCTGGCCGACGATCAGGCGGTCGGGCAGCGAACGCCGCGCCGCCGCGTCGACCAGGCCGCAGAGGGCGTCCCGCAGCGCGTCGGCCGGGGAGCGCCCCGGGGCGACCGCCCGGCACACGGGCGGCATGGCGGTCGTGAAGTCCGCGAACGCGGCGGCGTCCGCTCCGGTGAGGACGGGCCGCCACCTGGCGGCGTGGCCGGACGGCTCGGTGACGAGCTGGGGGAGCACCCGGCCCCGCCGTACCAGGCGGGACGCCAGGTCGGCGACGAGCGCGAGGTAGCGCAGCGAGGCCCCCGGCCCCCACTCGGGCCGCGCGCCGTCCTCGTCGGCGCACTCCGCGGCGTCGACAGGCCCGGGGAGCGACTCAAGGAGGCGCAGCGCCTCCCGTGGGTCGAGCAGGAGGGCGGGGACCCGCCAGGGGAGCAGCTCCGGGCGGGCCGCGGCCTGCGGGATGCCCGACTCGGGGGACGGCAGGGGGGACGGGCCGGAGCCGGGGAGCAGGACGGTCGGCTCCGCCGTACGGTGCGCGGGAGGCACCGGGGGCACCGGGGATGCGGCGGGATCGGTGGGTGTGTCGGGGGAGGCCGGGCACAGGGCCGAGGCGAGATCGGCGGCGCTCGCCGCCCAGGGGTGCGGATGCGGCTCGGAGGAGGAGGTGCGGGGCGATTCCCCTGCGTCGGGGGACGGATCCGCCCTATCCGCCAGAGAGGTGTCCTCACCCCAGATCGCCAGATTCCCCTCTGTCCAGGCACCGTGAAGTACGAGCACGCGACCACCCCCGGTTCTCGTTGCCGTGACGCGACCTTGATCGGGTGCCCTGCGGCCGATTTGTCGCCCAAGCACCGTACATGACGTCGTGGAGTGGGACGCCGGTTCAGCGGTGCTGGTTCGGCGGTGACGGTCAGTCGTCATTTCCGGAGCAATCCGGAGCAGTCCGGCGGCGTTTCGCCATCCTCCGACTCAGCGCAGCGGGGACCCCTACTATGTGCATTCACACTGTGCGCATGTTCGATTACACGAAGTGATCGAATGAGGGGAGGCGTTCCGTGGGACGTTCCATTCGAGGGGATCGGGCACTCGCCCGGCCCTACCGCGATCTCGTCTGGCTCGCCTACCTGGCGCTGCCCTCAAGCGGCGACGGGGAACGGCGCCTCGTGCTCGCCCACCGGCTGGTGGCCGAGGCCCTCGCCCGGCACCCGTCCGCCGACGGCGAGGCATACCCGCGGCTCAGAGGCGAGGTGCTGCGCCGGGCTCTCCGCCGCCGCGCCCTGCGGCGCCGCCTCCGGGGCGCCTCCCGTCTCGACGTCGTCCCCGCCGTGACCCGCGGCGCCGACCTCGCCTTCACCGCCGCGCTCGACAGGCTCCCCGCCCCCGCCCGGGCGGCATACGCGCTCTACCGCATGGAGGGGCTCGGAGCCGCCGAGACGCGCGCCGTGCTCGCCTCCGCCGGCGTCGACGACCCCGGCGGAGCCCTGGCCGCCGTGGTCGCGCTGGAGTCGGACTTTGGGCCCGACAGCGCCGCGCTCCACCGCCCCTCCATCGACCCGACGATCGCCCGCGTCTACGGGCGCGTCCCCTCGGGCAACACCGGCAGGCTGATCGTGGCCGGCGCGGCCTTCGCGCTGCTCGCCGCCGCCGCCATGGTGCCGGTCTGGTTCGACCTCTACGGCGAGCGCAGCCCCGCCCACGGCGCCGGCCCGGCCGCGGCCGACGCGCCGGTGGTCCGCCAGGTGCCGCGCGGCGCCTGGCGGACCACGACCGACCTCGACCTCGGCACCTGGGAGGCGCGAGGCGCGCTCCGGGGCGACAAGGCCCTCGTGGGCCGGGCCCTCGCCGCGTGGCTGCGGCCCGGGAAGGTGCCGCACCGGGCCTTCCACGGGGTGCCCGACCGGGCGCCCTCCGCCGATCCGCAGCTCCTCTACGCCGGCCGCCTCAGCGGGGTGCGCGTGGTGCTCCTGCGCGACCCCGGCCGCGTCGCGCGCTACACCGAGACGGTCGGCGGCCGGTCCCTCGACATCTTCCCCGAGCCCCGGCAGTCGGCGGGCGAGGCGACCCCGCTCAAGCTCCTCACCTCCCGGTCGGGTTCGCACTACCTGCTGCCGCCCTGGGTGGAGGAGGTGCATGCCGCCTCCCTCGGCCACCGCCCGCGCTGGCGTCCCGTCGCCGTCGCGGGCGGCGTGACCGCGGCGGTCCCGCACGAGCGTCGCAGCCGCTGCTGGCGCGGCCCTGTGCTGCGGCTGCGCGCCCCGCAGATCGGGGCCGGTCCCACCTCCACCGCGATCGACATGGGGCGGCTGACGCTCGCCACGCTCGACTACCGGTCGGCCGCGTCCTCCGCCCCGAGCGGGCTCGACACCGCCGCCGACGGCTTCACCGCCTGGTCCCAGCTCGGCTGCGCCTTCGCCAGGCCCAACGACGAGGTGCGCTCGGCCACCGCGTGGGAGTTCTTTCGGGGCGCGCTCCCGGAAGGGGCGAGGGGCCGCTGGATCTGCGTCCGCCTCGCCGACGTCACCGGCCGCAGCACGACGCGCGCGGTCCTGCTCGTGACGTCCGGCGGCCACACCAGCCCCGTCCCCACCGGCCAGCGCCGCGACACGTGGGACTGCAGCCATCTGAAGCGCGACATCGCCTCCGGCACCTGGTGGAAAGGGCCCTCCGGCCAGTGGCACTACCTCGCGGCCGCCGCCTCGGGCGGCGGCATCCGCTTGCGGCTGACCACTCCGGGCGCTCCCCAGCGCACCACCGCGGCGACCTTCACCACGGTCCCCGGCCCGATGGGCGGCGACACGCCCATCGGTCAGGTCCCGGTCTCCGGCGAGACCGCGCAGGGGCACACCGTCCCGGTCTATCAGCAGTGAGGGGAGCATGGGCGGCGCGCCCGGGACCGCGGGACCGACCACCGCCCCCAGCCGGTAGCCTGCATCTACCTGGGGCGGGTATTCGCGTTTTTCGGATCCTTCGGGGGGTGACGGTGGGCCGCCGTGCCGATGTGACGACGGCCGGGCACGGTCTGCTCTTCCTGCTGATGCTCGCCGTGGTCTTCGGGGTCGCCGCGATGCACACCCTCGGCCACGTCACCTCCCACACCCTCGGATCGTCGCATTGCCTTTCCCCCGGCATGGTGTCGCCGCCCGCCGGGCACGTGGCCGAGCGCCCACACGCCGCCCACGGCGGCGACACCGCCCCGGCGGAGGCCGGCGAGGTCTCCCGCGCGGGCGCGGCGTCGCCCGGGCACGCGGTGACGGGCGCGGCCGGGAGCCCGGCGCACAGTTTCGCCGGCGCCCCCGGCGGCGGTCTGCCGCTGTCGCTCGATCCCAGCCTCATCTGCGTCGCCGTCCTGGCCGCCGTCGCACTGCTCTCGGTCGCGTTCTTTCCGCTGAGAGGTCAGGGCGATTCGACGTGGCTCACCGGCGGCACGCGCCACGCCCCGACCCCGTCCCGGGGGCCGCCGCTCTGGGGCCGCCCACTCCTCACCCGGCTTTCGGTGCTGCGGGTTTAAACCGCCCTGTTTTTGCAGGTCGGTTCAGACTCATAGGGAAATCCGAAAGGCTTCGCACGCATGTCCACGTTCTTCACGACCTTCACGACGACCAAGTTCCGTGCCCTCGCCGTGGCCGCCGCCGCGGCAGCCGTACTCGCGGGCTGCTCCAGCGGGGAGGCCACGCAGGCCGATGGAGGGGAGCACGCGGGCGGCCACGGCACCGCCGCCTCGTCGTCGGCCCCGGCCACGGCGGGTTCGACCCAGCCGGGCGCGGCGTTCAACGACGCGGACGTGACGTTCGCGCAGATGATGATCCCGCACCACCAGCAGGCCATCGAGATGTCCGACCTTGCGGCCACCCGGGCGTCCAACCCCGAGATCAAGAAGCTGGCCGAGGAGATCAAGGCGGCCCAGGGGCCCGAGATCGCCAAGCTGACCTCGTGGCTGACCACCTGGGGCAAGGAGCCCATGCCCGCCGGGCACACCATGGACGGCATGCTGACCGCCGACGAGATGGCCGACCTGGAGAAGGCCAAGGGCAAGGCGTTCGACAAGCTCTTCGCCGAGCTCATGATCCGCCACCACGAGGGCGCCATCACCATGGCCCAGACCGAGGTCGCGCAGGGGGCCTTCCCCGAGGCCAAGACCATGGCGGAGACCATCGTCGCCACCCAGCAGACCGAGATCGACACCATGCGCGAACTGCTGAAGAAGCTCTGACCTCAGTGAAAGCCGCCGGGGCGCCCGACCCGCTCGGGCCCCCGGCCGTGTGGTGCGTCCTCCGACGGGTGCGCGCCGCGGTGATTCGATAAGACAGGCATGCGCCCCCGGAAGACTGGGCATATCCCTTCACCGCTGAGGGGCGGTGGAATGACCGAGATATGGCCAGGTGATCCCTATCCACTGGGGGCCACCTATGACGGGGCGGGCACGAACTTCGCGCTGTTCTCGGAGGCCGGGGAACGCGTCGAACTCTGTCTGTTCGACGACCGTGACCACGAAACCCGGGTGGCGTTCACCGAATGCGACGGATACATCTGGCACGGTTATCTGCCGGGAGTGGGCCCGGGGCAGCGGTACGGCCACCGCGTGCACGGCCCCTATGACCCGGCGCGCGGCCTGCGCTGCAATCCGGCGAAGCTGCTGATCGATCCCTACGCCAAGGCCATCGAGGGTGACGTGCGGTGGAGCGAAGCGGTTTACGGCTACCGCTTCGCCGATCCGGAGACAAGAAACGACAGTGATTCGGCGGCGTATGTCCCGCGGTCGGTGGTGATCAACCCGTTCTTCGGGTGGGGACACGATCGCCCGCCGGCGACGCCGTACCACGACACGGTGATCTACGAGGCCCACGTCCGAGGGCTGACGATCGACCACCCCAAGATCCCCGAGCGTATCCGGGGGACATACGCGGCGCTGGGCCACCCCGAGATCGTCGACCACCTTTCCGCGCTCGGGGTGACCGCGATCGAGCTCATGCCGGTCCACCAGTTCGTCACCGACCACGTTCTCGTGGAAAGAGGGCTCACGAACTACTGGGGCTACAACACGATCGGATTCTTCGCCCCGCACAACGCCTATTCCTCCACCGGTCAGCGCGGCGGCCAGGTGCTGGAGTTCAAGGCGATGGTCCGCGCGCTGCACGAGGCGGGCATCGAGGTGATTCTCGACGTCGTCTACAACCACACCGCCGAGGGCAGCCATCTGGGTCCGACGCTGAGCATGCGGGGCATAGACAACCCCGATTACTACCGGCTCGTGGACGACGACCAGCGCTACTACATGGACACGACGGGCACCGGGAACAGCCTGCTCATGCGGTCGCCGCAGGTCCTTCAGCTCATCATGGACTCCCTGCGCTACTGGGTCACCGAAATGCACGTCGACGGCTTCCGGTTCGACCTGGCCGCGACATTGGCGAGGGAACTGCACGAGGTGGACCGGCTGTCGGCGTTCTTCGACCTCGTCCAGCAGGATCCGGTGCTGAGCCAGGTCAAACTCATCGCCGAGCCGTGGGACGTCGGCCCGGGCGGCTACCAGGTGGGCAACTTCCCTGGACGGTGGACCGAATGGAACGGACGCTACCGCGACGTCATCCGCGACCTGTGGCGGGGGCAGCCCGCCGCCCTGCCGGAGTTCGGGTCGAGGTTGACCGGGTCGAGCGACCTCTACCAGGACGACAGCCGCCGCCCGGCCGCCTCGATCAACTTCGTGACCTGCCACGACGGTTTCACGCTGCAAGACCTGGTGTCCTATGACCACAAGCACAACGAGGCCAACGGCGAGGACAACCGGGACGGCACCGACGACAACCGGTCGTGGAACTGCGGCGTCGAGGGCCCGGCCACCGGGGCGGTCGAAGTGCTGCGCGAGCGGCAGAAGCGGAACCTGCTGACCACGCTGTTCGTATCGCAGGGGGTGCCTATGCTCCTCCACGGCGACGAACTCGGCCGGACGCAGCATGGCAACAACAACGCCTACTGCCAGGACAACGAGATCAGCTGGGTGGACTGGTCGGACATCGAGGAGAACCGGCTGCTGCTCGACTTCACCAAGCGGCTGGCGAGGCTGCGCCGCGACCACCCGGTGTTCCGCCGCCGCCGCTTCTTCTACGGCCGGCCGGTACGGGGGTCCCACGATGGGCTGAGCGACATCGCCTGGCTCACCCCCGCGGGTGAGGAGATGACCGACGCGGATTGGAACGTGGGCTACGCGCGTTCCCTCGCGGTGTTCCTCAACGGCGACTCCATCACCGAGCCGGATCGCCGGGGCCGACGCATCTCCGACGACTCCTTCCTGCTCCTGTTCAACGCTCACCACGAGACGATCACCTTCACGATCCCCAAGGACTACGGGGACCTGTGGGTGACGGAGATCGACACGGCCGCGCCGATCCTCATCGAGCCCCGGCCGAGCCAGGCGGGCGAGGGGGTTCCCGTCGAGGGCCGTTCGGTAAGGGTGCTGCGCCGTGTCTGACGCCCGCATGTCCGACGCCCGCATGTCCGACGCCGCAGTGTCCGACGAGGCCCCCATGCCCGACGCCGCCGGGGCGGTGGTCGCGGCGCCGGCGGCCGGCCCGCGGTGGTCGCCGCCGCGCGCGACGTATCGCCTGCAACTCACCCCCGACTTCGGCTTCGCCGACGTGGCGGCCCTCGCCGAGTACCTCGCCGCGCTGGGTGTCAGCCACGTCTACCTGTCGCCGGTCCTCCAGGCGGTTCCCTCCTCACGCCACGGCTATGACGTCACCGACCATTCCCGCATACGCCAGGAGTTCGGCGGGGCCCCCGCGTTCCTGGCGATGGCGGAGCGACTCGCCGAGCTCGGCCTGGGGATCGTGGCCGATCTCGTGCCGAACCACATGACGGTCGCCCCGCCCGAGTCGGCCAATGCCGGCTTCTGGTCGGTGCTGAGTGAAGGGAAGGCCTCACCGTACGCGTCCTGGTTCGATGTGGAATACCGGGACGGGCGGATTGATCTACCCGTGTTGGGCGACGCGTCCCCGCCACGCGTGGACGGCGGCGTGCTGCACTACGGCGATCACGTGTTCCCGCTTCCGGCGGACCACTACAGGCTGGTGCCGTACACCCAGGGGCCGGGATACCGCCGCTTCTTCGACGTATCCTCGCTGATCGCCCTCCGGGTGGAGGACGAGGAGGTCTTCGAGGCGACGCACGCGGTCGTCCTGAGCCTGGTGGAGGAGGGGCTGGTCCACGGCCTGCGGGTGGACCACCCGGACGGGCTCACCGACCCCAGGGGCTATCTCGCGCGGCTGCGTGAGCGCGCCGGCGGCATGTGGACGGTGGCGGAGAAGATCCTGATCGGTGACGAGCGGCTGCCGGATGACTGGCCGTGCGACGGCACCACCGGATACGACGCGCTCAACCGGATTCTGCGCCTCTTCGTGGACCCGGCCGGCGAGGGGCCGCTGACGGACCTCTTCGTACGGCTCACGCGCACCTCCGCCGACTACCTCACCGTGGTGCGGGACGCTAAGCGGCAGGTGCTCACACAGTTCCTCACCGCCGAGGTCCACCGCCTGGCCGCGGCCGTCGCCCGCTCCGCCGGGCCCCGCGCCACCGCCGCCCTGCGCGAGGCCGTGGTGGAGCTGCTCGTGGCGATGCCGGTCTACCGCGCCTACGTCGTGCCGGGCGAGCCCGTGCCCGGACGGTCGCGCGACATCGTGACGGTCGCCGCGCAGGAGGCCGCCAAGCACGCCGACCCCGAGGCCGTGCACACCGTCGCCCACCACGTGCTGTACGGCACGGCCGAGGCCGTCGTGCGCTTCCAGCAGACCTGCGGCCCGGTCATGGCCAAGGGCGTGGAGGACACGGCGCTCTACAGGTTCTTCCCGCTGACCTGCCTCAACGAGGTGGGGGGAGAGCCGGGGGACTTCCGCTCGGACGTCGAGGAGTTCCACGCGTTCTGCCGGGGCATGCCGCCGGCGTCGATGACGGCGCTCTCGACCCACGACACCAAACGTTCGGAGGATGTCCGGGCCCGGCTCGCCGTGCTCTCCGAAATGCCGCACGAGTGGGCGGAGGCCGTGAGCGGGTGGGCGGAGCGGGTGTGGTTCGACCCCGCACTGGACTACCTGGCCTGGCAGAACCTCATGGCCGCGTGGCCGATCGACGTGAACCGGTTCACCGACTACCTGCTGAAAGCGGCGCGCGAGGCCAAGACCTCGATCTCGTGGATGTCGCCGGACGCGCGGTATGAGCGCGGCATCCGGGACTTCGCCGCTCGGGCCATCGGGGAGTGCGGCCCTTCGGTGGCGGCGTTCACCGCGCGGATCGACGGCTACGCGCGGGCCAACTCGCTGGGGCAGAAGCTGATCCAGCTACTCATGCCCGGAGTTCCCGACGTCTACCAGGGCAACGAGCTCACCGACTTCTCGCTCGTCGACCCGGACAACAGGCGGCCCGTCGACTTCGCCGCGCGGATCGCCGCCCTGGCGGCGGGGCCGGGCCGCCAGACGTGGGACTCCGCCAAGCTGCTGGTCACCGCGCGCGCTCTGGCGGCGCGGAGGTGGCTCGCCCCGGCGGCGCCGTACACGCCGCTGCGCGCCGACGGGGAGGCGGCGCCGCACGCGGTGGCCTTCGCACGGGGCGACAGCGTGGTGGCCGTCGCCACCAGGCTCCCGGTGGGGCTGGAGCGGCGGGGCGGATGGGGAGGCACCACGGTCACGCTGCCCCCGGGCCATTGGAACGACCTGCTCACAGGCCGGCCGTACACCGGTAAGGTGCCGCTGGCACACCTTCTCGGTCGCTGTCCCGTCGCGCTTCTGGAGAGAGATGTTCGAGGCATGGGCGCCTGATGCGGCGTCGGTGGAGGTCGAGATCGACGGAGTGCGCCACCCGATGCGCGCGGGCCGCGGCGGGTGGTGGTCGGCCGAGGTGCCGGGGGCGGGGCACGGCACCGACTACGCGTTCCGGGTGGACGGGGGCCGCCCGCTGCCCGACCCCCGGGCCCGGCGGCAGCCGTACGGCATCTTCGGGCCGAGCCGCGTCTACGACCACGGCATGTTCACCTGGAGCGACCACGGCTGGCGCGGCCGGGACCTGCGCGGGGCGGTGATCTACGAGCTGCACGTGGGCGCCTTCACTCCCGAGGGGACGTTCGAGAGCGCGGCGCGGCGGCTCGACCACCTCGTCGACCTCGGGGTCGACCTGGTCGAGCTCATGCCGGTGCCGCCGGTGCCCGGCGAGCGCAACTGGGGCTACGACGGGGTGGACCTGTGGGCCGTCAACGAGGTGTACGGCGGGCCCGACGGGCTCAAGACCTTCGTGGACGCCTGCCACAGCGCCGGGATCGGAGTGATCCTGGACGTCGTCTACAACCACCTGGGTCCGTCGGGGGACTTCCTCGCGGAGTTCGGGCCCTACTTCCACGAGTCGGCGGCGTCGTTCTGGGGACGCGCCGTCAACCTGGACGGCCCCGGGTCCGACGAGGTGCGGGCCTATTTCATCGGCAACGCGACGCAGTGGCTGCTCGACTACCACGTGGACGGCCTGCGCCTGGACGCCGTCCACGCCCTGGTGGACAAGCGGGCCGTGCACTTCCTGGAGCAACTGGCCGCCGAGGTGGACGCCCTGGCGGGGGCGGTCGGCAGGCCGTTGACGCTCATCGCCGAGTCGGACCTGAACGATCCGCGGCTCGTCACCCCGCGGGAGGCCGGAGGGTACGGGCTGGCCGCCCAGTGGAACGACGACGTCCACCACGCCCTGCACGCCGCCGTGACCGGCGAACGGCACGGCTACTACGGCGACTTCGGCTCGATGGAGACCCTGGCGAAGGTCCTCACCTCCGCCTTTCTCCACGACGGCACATACTCCGGCTTCCGCGGGCGTTCCCACGGCCGACCCGTGGACCGCACCCGCGTCCCCGGACACCGCTTCGTCGCCTGCGTCCAGAACCACGACCAGATCGGCAACCGGCCCGGAGGCGACCGCATGGACTCCGAGGCGCTGCGGCTCGCCGCCGGGCTGCTGATGACCTCGCCGTACACGCCCATGCTGTTCATGGGGGAGGAGTGGGGGGCCGCCTCCCCGTTCCTGTTCTTCACCGACCACATCGAGCGGCATCTGAGGGAAGGCGAAGCCGACCGGCGGCGGCGCGAGTTCGTCGGCTTCGGCTACGACGACTGGGCCGAGAAGGCCCCCGACCCCTCCGAGACGGCCACCTTCCTGCGGTCCAAGCTCGACTGGGGGGAACTGGGCTACGAAACCCACCAAGATCACCTGAGCTGGTACAAGGACCTCATCGCTCTCCGCCGGGCGTGCCCCGAGCTGTGCGACCCGCGGCTCGACCGCGTCGCCGTCGACGTCGACGAGGAGACGCGGCTGCTGGTCGTCCACAGGGGAACGCTGCGCGTCGCGGCCAACCTCGGACCGGACCCCGCGGCCGTGCGCATGCCGCCCTGCACCGTCCTGCTCGCCTCCGACCCCGCCGTCCGCCGCACGGGCGACAGCCTCACCCTCCCCGCCCGATCCCTGACCGTCCTCCGCCTCTCCCCGGAATGACTCAGGCGGCGACGGGGGACAGGAGGGTGGCGAGGCGGCGGAGACCGCGGGCGGTACGGGCCTTGACGGTGCCGAGGGGGATGTGGAGGCGTTCGGCGATCTCGCGCTGGGTCAGGTCGCCGTAGTAGGCGAGTTCGATGGCTTCCCGCTGGGGGGCGGGGAGGGCGGCGAGAGCGCGGCGGACCTCGTCGCGCTCGGGAAGGCCGTGGCCTTCGGCGGTGCCGTCGCGGGCGGGCGGGTCTGCCACGGCGTCGAGGGGGACCGTCTGGAGGGTGCGCGCCCGCAGGTGGTCGACGGCCCGTTTGTGGGCGATGCCGATCATCCAGGCGGGGAGGCTGCGGGCCGGGTCGAACCGGTGGCGTGAACGCCACACCTCGGAGAAGACGATCTGCACGACGTCGTCGATGTCGCGCGCGGGGACCAGACGGCGCAGGTAGGCGCGCAGCAGCGGGGCGTGGGCGCGAAGGCACTCGCCGAGCGCGTCGTCGTCGCCGGAGGCGAGGCGGGCCTCCAATGTCTCCAGTGTCTCCAGCGAATCCATGGGGAGCCTCCCTGCCGCTGTGGAGAGAACTGCACGCTTAACGTAGTCAAAAGCTATTCATACTTGTTCGCTGTATCCCCGCAAGTTGCTTCAGTCATGAGAATCTCCTGGTCAGCACATGGATCTGATGATCGGCGCCCGGAAATGCAACCGTCTCGCGCCCGGCTGCGAAAGCGTGGGTGTGGAGTGCGTGATTGTGCTGTTCAACAGGGATCTGCGGGTGCACGACCACCCCGCCCTCGACGCCGCCTGCGACCGTGCGCGCTCGGTCGTCCCCCTGTTCGTGATCGAGCCCAAGCTGCCGTCCGGGCACCGCGGCGGGTTCCTCCTCGACTGTCTCGCCGATCTGCGTTCCTCGCTCCGCGATCGGGGAGGCGACCTGGTCGTACGGCGGGGCGACGCGGTCGCCGAGACCATGAGGCTGGCCGACGAGGTCGGCGCCGACGCCGTGTGGACGAGCGCCGACGTCAGCGGTTACGCCCGTGGCCGGGAGGGGAGGCTGGCCGCCGAATGCGAACGGGCCAGGTTGGACTTCCAGCTCTTCGGCGGCGTGACGGTCGTCGCGCCCGGTGCGGTGGTGCCCGCCGGGGGCGGTGACCACTACCGCGTCTTCACCCCGTATTGGCGGGCGTGGCAGGCCACGCGCCGCCGTGCCGTACTGCCGGCGCCGGAAAGGGTCGCCCTGCCGGCGGGGCTGGCGCCCGGTCGCATTCCCGCGTCCTTTCCCGGCAGGCGTGGCCGTTCCGCCGGGGGCGTGGCGTCCGGGCGGAGCGTACGGCACGGCACGCTCGCCGGTGGCGAGACCGCCGCCAGGGAGCGCCTGCAGCGCTGGCTGCGCTTCAGCGCCGCCGACTACCCCGACGTGCGCGACGATCTGGCGGGTGACGGCACCTCCAAGGTCAGCCCCTACCTGCGCTTCGGATGCCTGTCGCCGCTTGAGGTCGTGACCAGGGCGGAGGGCGTCGGCGGCGAGGAGTTCACCCGGCAGTTGTGCTGGCGTGACTTCTTCCACCAGGTCGCCTATGCGTTTCCGGAGATCAACCGGCGCGACTACCGGCCCGGGGGCGGGGAGTGGCGCGACGACAAGGACGCGCTGGACGCCTGGCGGGAGGGGCACACCGGCATTCCCATCGTGGACGCCGGGATGCGCCAGCTTGAGGCCGAAGGGTGGATGCACAACCGGGCCCGCATGATCGTCGCGTCGTATCTGGTGAAGCACCTCCGCGTGGATTGGCGGCTCGGCGCCGACCACTTCTTCGACCTGCTGCTCGACGGGGACGTCGCCAACAATTCCGGCAACTGGCAATGGGCGGCGGGTACGGGCAACGACACCAGGCCGAACCGCGTGCTCAATCCCATCCGGCAGGCCAAGAGATTCGATCCCGACGGTGACTACGTGCGCAGATACGTGCCCGAACTGGAACACCTCTCCGCGAAGATCGTCCATGAGCCGTGGAAACTCCCCTCTCCCCTCAGGCGCTATCCACCACCGCTCACACCCCCGCCGACGGCTTAGACGGCATGGATAGGGCACGGATACGGCACGGATAGGGCGGGGATACGGCACGGATAGGGCGGGAATGGAGGCGCCGCGCCCCGCGCATGGAGCGGTGCCGCCCGACTCGCGGTGAGTGTGAAACCACGCCACCGGATGCCTACTGAACGGTACGATCTCGCCTGGCGGGAGGAGTGCCAGTGAGCGAGCTCGGCCCACGGGGAATCGACGTCCACGCGCCCAACGTCGCCCGCGTTTATGACTACCTGTTGGGCGGCAAGGACAATTTCGCCGCCGACCGGGAGGCGGCCGGGCGCATTCTCAAGGCGTTTCCCGAGGCCCGTGAGGGCGCCCGGATGAACCGCATGTTCCTCGGCAGCGTCGTGCACCACCTCGCCGCCCGGGAGGGCGTCGGGCAGTTCCTCGACATCGGGACCGGGCTGCCCACCCAGAGCAACGTGCACGAGGTCGCCCACGGGGTCGCCCCCGGCACCCGCACGGTCTATGTGGACCACGACAGCGTCGTCTGCGCCCACGGTCGCGCGCTGCTGGCCGGCGCCCCCACCGTCAGCATGGTGCAGGCCGACCTGCGCGACACCGCCGACCTGTACGACAAGATCCGGGCGACCCGCCTCATCGACTTCGACCAGCCGGTCGCCGTCCTGCTCGTCGCCGTCCTGCACTTCCTGGAGGATCCGGAGCCCCATGTCGCCGCGCTCCGGGAGTGGATGGCGCCGGGGAGCTTCCTGGTCATCAGCCACATGACCAGGACCGAGGAGCGCGGCGCGGACACCGACGCCGTGACCGGCGTCTACTCCCGCCCGGGCTCAGGCCTGTGGCCTCGCACGGTGCCGGAGATCCGCCGTTTCCTCGGTGATTTCGATCTGATCGACGCCTCCCGCTTCGTCGGGGAGGAGGCCGTGTCCGGCTTCGCCGTACTCGGCTGGGGCGGTGTCGGCAGGAAGCCGGCCTGAAGCCGGGCTTGAGCCGGGCCGGCATGGAACCGGCATGGAACCGGCATGGAACCGGCATGGAAAAGGCCCCCGGGAAGGGGGCCTGGCGGGGGATCGGTCAGGGGAGTTTCCACTCGACGGGGGACGCGCCCTGCCCGGTGAGGAGCTCGTTGGCGCGGCTGAAGGGCCGGGAGCCGAAAAAGCCGCTGCGCGCCGACAGGGGGCTCGGGTGGGCCGATTCGACGCAGGGCACGGGGTCGAGCATCGGCTTCAGCGACCGGGCGTCGCGGCCCCACAGGATGGCGACGAGGGGCTTGCCGCGGGCGGCGAGGGCGCGGATGGCCTGCTCGGTGACGTCTTCCCAGCCCTTGCCCCGGTGGGAGGCGGGCTTGCCCGGCATGACGGTGAGGACGCGGTTGAGCAGGAGGACGCCCTGCTCGGTCCAGGGGGTGAGGTCGCCGTTGGTGGGCTGGGGATGGCCGAGGTCGGCCATGTATTCCTTGTAGATGTTGACGAGGCTGCCGGGCAGAGGCCGGACGTCGTCGGCCACGGAGAAGCTCAGCCCGATCGGGTGGCCCGGCGTCGGATAGGGGTCCTGCCCGACGATGAGGACTTTCACGTCATCGAAGGGCTGATTGAACGCGCGTAGCACGTTGGCCCCCGAGGGAAGGTATTGCCGTCCCTCGGCCACCTCCTTCCGGAGGAAATCACCGAGAGCGGCGATGCGGTCGGAGACAGGGGCGAGAGCCTCTGCCCAACCCGGTTCAACGACTTCGTGCAACGGACGTGCGGCCATGGTCGTTAACTGTAGTCACCTTCGCCGACAGAATCGGTATGGTTCGGGGTTCCGAATCCCGCCATTTGCCGCACTCCATGGGGTTGTTGGCCGGGGACATCCCCGGGGCCCGTCCCACGAGGCCCCGGGGAGCCTCGGTCATTTGACCGAGCCGGCGAGCATCCCTTGCACGAAGTAGCGCTGGAATGCGAAGAAGAGAATCAACGGGATGAGGAGGGAGAGGAAAGCACCCGGCGCGAGGATGTCGACATTCGATTGGAATTGACGCATCTGCGACTGAAGTGCCTTCGTCATCGGTTGGTTCTCGGTGTCGGCGAAGACCAAGGCGACGAGCAGGTCATTCCAGACCCAGAGGAACTGGAAGATGCCCAGGGAGGCGATCGCGGGTTTGGCCAGCGGGAAGACGACGGTACTGAAGATCTTCCATTCCCCGGCGCCGTCCATGCGGGCGGCCTCCAGGAGTTCCCGGGGGATGCCCGCGAAGAAGTTGCGGAGCAGGAAGATGGCGAACGGCAGGCCGAAGGCGACATGGAAGAGCACCACGGCCGGGATGGAGCCGAAGATCCCGAGCGTGCCGTACAGACCCGCGATGGGGATGAGGGCGATCTGGATCGGCACGACCAGCAACCCGATCACGACCAGGAAAAGCGCGTCGCGGCCGGGGAACTCGATCCAGGCGAACGCGTAGCCCGCCATGGCGGCGATGCCGATGACGAGCAGCGTCGTCGGCACGGTGATCAGGATCGTGTTCCAGAACGAGGAGGTGAACCCGCTCGCCAGCAGGTTGGCGTAGTTGTCGAGCGTGATCTGGGCGGGCTGGGTGAGCAGCGTCCACCAGCCCGAAGAGGTGTTGGCCTCCTGCTCGCGGAGCGAGACCACGAACAGGCCCAAGGTGGGCATGAGCCAGAACAGGGCGATGACGATGACGACGACCTGGAGCAGTCCGCCGCCGAGCCGGTCGATGATACGGGCCAGCGGACTGCGCTGGATCCCTTCCCTGTCGCGGGCGTGCTTCGGTTCGAGGGTCGCGGTGGTCATGACTGCTCCCTTTTGAACCGCCTGATGTTGAACATCATGAAGGGCAGCACCAGGATCAGCAGGAAGATCGCCAGGGCGCTGCCCAGCCCGTAGTCCCCGCCGCCGCCGAACGACACCCGCCACATCTCCAGGGCGACCACGTTCGCCTGAGGTTGCACCGAGCCGGGGGCGATGACGAAGACCAGGTCGAAGACCTTGAGTGTATTAATGATCATGGTGACGAAGACGACGAGTAAGACGGGTGACAGCAGTGGAACGGTGATCCGGCGGAACACCTGCCACTCGGTCGCGCCGTCCATGCGGGCGGCCTCCAGCGCGTCACGCGGGATGGAGGCGAGCCCCGCGGAGAGGAGCACCATCGCGAAACCCGCCCAGACCCAGATGAACGCGGCGATGATGGCCGGCGTGATCAATGTCGGGCCGAGCCATGACAGGCCGTTGAAGGGCGCTTCGAAGTTCTCGCGCGGCAGCCGTACGACGTGGTCCCCCGAGGTTAACTCGGGGAAGCTGAACGTGCCGTCGTTCGCCGTGGTGGTGGTCGCGACGACGGTTCCGTCGCGCAGGGCCTCCACGGTGACCCCGGCCAGCGCCTTCTCGTCCACGTCGACCTTCTCGGGGGCCCCGCCTCCACCGGGTGTGAAGTCAAGCCACACCGTGCCGTTGATCCCGGCGGTCCCCTGGCCGGGAGTCTTGGCGGGTGCGGTGGAGGCGGGGAGCATGTCGGGGCGCAGCCCCACAAGTGGCACGAGAACGGTCTGCCCCGGCGAGACCGGTTGACGTGTCACCACTGCACCGTCCGACGCGACGACCGGTGCCTGGTCGTTCTCCCGGGGGCGAGCGCCTGGAATGCCGCTCCCCGAGCTGAAGATGTCGCGCACGGAGGTGATCACCGCGTTGGCCACCCCGCGGTCGGGGTCCTGCTCGTAGACGAACCGGAAGATGACTCCCGAGGCCATGAGGGAGACGGCCATCGGCATGAACACCACGAGTTTGAACGCGGTCGCCCAGCGGATGCGCTCGGTCATCACCGCGAAGATGAGTCCGACCACCGTCACCAGGGCCGGTGCGACGGCCACCCAGATCAGGGTGTTCCTGATCGTCGTGAGCATGGCCGAGTCGGTGAAGATGGATACGTAGTTGTCGACCCCGACGAAGGTGGAGCCGCTCGCGTCGAACAGGCTGCGGAAGATCGAGTAGACGATCGGGTAGATCACCATCACGCCCAGCAGGAGCACCGCCGGGAGCAGGAACCACACCGCCATCTTGGGGGAGGGGCCGAGGCGTTTGCCGGTCGCCGCGGGGGGGCGGGGCGTGCCGCGGGTCGCGGCACGCCTACCGGCTGTCTTCGTGGTCACTTCCAGGCCTTCTTGGCCTCGGCCTCAAGCTTGCCCTGGATGCCCTTGACGTCGGAGGGGTCACGCACGAAGTCCTGGAGGAGCTTCCACTGGCCCTTGCCGTCGGTGCCGCCGAAAGCGCTCGGAGCAAGGTCGGACATGTCATACCGTACGGCTTCGCCGGCTGAGACGATCGTCTGCGCCAGCTGGCGGGTCATGTCGCTCGGGTAGATGTCGGGAGAGACATTGCGGTTGGGAGACAGGTACCCGGGGAGCTTCGCCCAGATCTCGCCGCCCTCCTTGGAGGCGAGGAACGCGAGCAGCGCCATCGCGCCCTTCCCGTCCTTGAGCGCCACCGCGATGTCCCCGCCCAGCACCACCGGATCGGTGTCCCCGGCCTTCGGGAACGGGAAGATCTTGGCCTCCTCCCCGACCTTGGCGCCGGCCTCGCCCGCGGAGGCGGCCACGAAGTCGGCCTCGATGACCATGGCGGCCTTGTCCTGGCCGTAGACCTGGGTCACACAGGTCGGGAAGTCCGTCTGGAGAGCGCCGTTCGAACCGCCGAGCATGAGGTCTTTCTTCCCGGCGATCTGGGCGATCTTCTTGAGCGCCTCCGCGACGGTCGGGTCGGTCCAGGGAATCTCATGCTTGGAGAGCTTCGTATAGTTCTCCGGCCCGGCGGTGGAAAGGTAGACGTTCTCAAACAGGTCGGTCAGCGTCCAGCCCGACGCCCCGCACAGAGCGAAAGGCGCGGTGCCGGAGTCGGCGATGGACTGCGCCGCCTTGATGAGGTCGTCCCAGGTCTTGGGAGGCTGCACGCCCGCGTTCTCGAAGGCCGCACTGCGATACCAGATCAGCGACTTGTGCGCCGCCTTCACCAGCACGCCGTACGGTTTCCCGTCGGCCGAGCCGAGCTCCTTCCAATACGGCGTGTAGTTCTGGTCCACCTGGGTGAGGACGTCTGCGCCGAGCGGCTTGAGCGCGTTCTGGTCGGCGTACTGCTGCACCAGACCCGGCTGCGGCAGAATCGCGATGTCGGGCGGGTTGCCGCCCTGGATGCGCGGGCCGAGATAGGCGCCGGTGTCCTCGCCGGTGGAGGCGTAGGTCACCTCCGCCCCGGTCTTCGCCTCGAAGGCCGCGAGGACCTGCTCGAAGTTCTTCTGCTCTTCTCCGGTCCACTTGGCGGCGACTTCGATCTTCACCCCCTGCAGTTCCTTCGCGGCCTGTGAAGGAGCCGCACTGTCGCCACCGGTCGCGGGCGGTGCGGCCTCGCCGCCGCCGCAGGCGGTGGCGGCGAGCGCGAGGCCGGCGGTCATGGTGACGACTTTGTAGATACGCATATGGCATTGCCTCCGGTGGGCTGGTCACTGTTCAGCGGGGGTGACAGTGGAGGAGGTAGGGCGCCCGGTGCCCGGGCGCCGTTACGGGTGCCTGAGGTCAGGCGCCGGCTAGCGGGCGCGGATGATCTCGTCGAGTTCCGCCCTCATGGCGGAGACGACCTCGCTGGTCGACTCCGTGAAAGGCGGGGTGAAAGCACGGGAGACGGCGCTCGCTATGACCAGGCTGACCTGGTTGTATTTGGCGCTGACCGGCCGGAGCCTGGCTGTGAGCAGGCTGTCCTTGAGAACGGGAAGATAAGGAAAACGCCGGATGAGTTCCGGGTCGTCGTAAAGCTCGGCCCAGACCGGCGGGAACGACCCTTCGGTCAGGACGAGCCGTTGGTTGGACAGGCCGGTGAAGTACCTGATGAACTTCAGCGCGGAATCCTGTCGCTTGGAAAAGGCGCTGATCGCCAGGTTGACGCCGCCGAGTGAACTCGCCCCCGGCCCCTCAAGACCGGGGAGCCGGGTCACCGCGAACTTTCCGGCGACAGGCGATTGAGTGGCCGGGCCATAGCCGTGCGGCCAGTTGCGGGCGAATGCGAGACGCCCTTCCTGGAACGCCAGCCTGGATTCCTCTTCCTTGTAGGAGAGGGACTCCTTGGGAATCCACCCCTCGCGAAGTCCTTGCGCGAGGAAGTCGAGCCCCGCCGCGGCCCTGTCGTTGTCCATGGTCACGCGCGTGCCGTCCGGGCTGAGGATCTGCCCGCCCGCCGAATGTACGGCTTCCGCGAAGTTGACGGTCAGTCCCTCGTAGGCGAGGAACTGGCCGGCGTAACCCCCGATGTCATGTTTCTTGCTGAGAACTGAAGCCTGTTTCCGCAGCTCCGCCCAGGTCTTCGGCGGAGCGAACCCCTCTTTCTTCAAAAGATCCTTGCGGTAGTAGAGCAGCCCCGCATTACTCGTGTACGGCACCGCCCACAGTTTGTCCCTGTAGACCGCCGTGTCCACCACCGTCGGCAGGAACCTATCGAGAGGGAACATGCCTCTCTCCAGGGGGATGATCCAGCCGGCGTCGGCGAACTCCGCGGTCCATACGACATCCAGACCTATGACGTCGTACTTATCGCTTCTGGCTTGCAGGTTCGCCACCACTTGCGCCCGCTGTTCATCGGACGCCTCGGGCAGCTCGATCAACGTGACCCGCTCGGACGGGTGGTCCCGGTTCCACCTGTCGAGCAGTGGTTGGAGGTAGGCCGTCGTGTCGCGACCGGTCGCGAACGTGAACGGGCCCGTCCCTCCGACTCTGTCATCGCTATGGATCTCCTGCGTCCCCCCTACGGTGCATGACGCCAGCAGCAGCAGCACTGCCAGCGTTACAGCTACCGGTGGGCGAGGCATGGGATCCTCCGCTGTTCAGAGCTATGCATACCTGTTAGGTATGTCGTCGAATGCATGCATGTTATCCATAGCGGTAATGTGAACGTCAACACACAGGGCGATTACGCTCCCGTAACGGAGGAGATGGGTGTGCGGCTGCCGCTGCTGGCGCTCCTGGCCAAGGAACCTGCCCATGGTTACGAGCTCAAACAGGCCCTGGAGCTGACCTTCGGCGCCGCCTACCCCTCGCCCAACATCGGCCAGATCTATGTCACGCTGGGCCGGCTGGAGAAGGACGGACTTGTTCGCGCGGTGGCTGTGGAGCAGTCCAACCGCCCCAACAAGAAGGTCTACTATCTGACCGAAGACGGCCGGGAGGCGCTCACCACATGGGCCGACGGCATCGTGGAGGGGCCACGCGTGCGTGACGAGTTCTTCATGAAGCTCGTCCTCGCCCCGATGACCGGCATCGCCGACCGCTCCGCGCTGATCGGGCGCCAGACCCGCCACTTCCTCGGGATCATGCGGGATCTCCACCATCTCGCGGAGACGACCCCACCCGAAGACCGCTTCGCGCATCTTCTGATCGAGGGCGCCATGCTCCACCTGCAGGCCGATCTCGACTGGTTGGAGCGGTGCCGGGAAGAGCTGACGTGACACACTGCGCAACTTTAAGCAAGGTACTTATATGAGCAACGATCCCGTTGTGAGGACCGTCAATCTGGTCAAGATCTACCAGAACGGCGGAGTGCCGGTGCCGGCCGTGCGCGGCATAGACCTCTCGGTCGAACCTGGCAGCTTCACCGCCATCACCGGGCCGTCCGGCTCGGGCAAATCCACGCTGGTCCACATGCTGGGCGGGCTCGATCCCCGCACCAGCGGCGAGATCTGGATGTCCGGCAAACGCGTCGACACCCTCTCCGAAAGCGCCTGGGCGCTGCTCCGGCGCGAACGCATCGGGCTCGTCTTCCAGTTCTTCAACCTCATCGGCAACATGACCGTCGCCGACAACGTCGAACTCCCCGCCCTCCTGGCCGGAGCGACACCCCGCGAAGCGCGCGAACGCCGCGAATACCTCCTCGGTGAACTCGGCCTCGCCGACCGCGCCGACGACTCCCCCACCCGCCTCGCCGGCGGCGAACAGCAGCGCGTCGCCCTCGCCCGCGCCCTCGCCAACCGGCCCAGCCTCCTCCTCGCCGACGAGCCCACCGGCAACCTCGACAGCCGCAACACCCGCGACGTCCTGCGCCTCCTCAGCCAGGTCCACAAAGACGGCCAGACCATCATCATGGTCACCCACGACGCGCGCGTCGCCAGCCTCGCCGACCGTCTCGTCACCCTCCTCGACGGCCAGATCGTCGACGACGGCTCCATCCCCGCCCCCCGCCGCCGCCCCCTAGGCCGCGCCGGCGACGTCATCGAACTCCACGGCTAGCCACACATGCACACACCCCCCAAAAACAACCCCAAAGACCCAACCACCCCCCCCAGCCCCACACCCGACCAGAGCGCGCAAGAGGGCGCAAGCGAAACTCCCGGGCACGAGCTCAACCAGAGCGCGCAAGAGGGCGCAAGCGAAACTCCCGGGCACGAGCTCAATCCGGGAGCGCGAGAGGGCGCCGGTCCCTGGACTGACGAACGCAGGGAGCGCAGCGACCGGAGTGAGGAGGGAAGGGATCGGGTCAAGAGCCCTCTCGCCGCGGCGCGCAGCGCCGCAATCAAAAACAGCCCTCTCGCCGCGGCGCGCAGCGCCGCCATGGGAAGAGCCGCCATAAGCAGGTGGGTAGTACGTGATCTCAAAGCGCGGAGGTGGGAGGCTCTCCTCGTCGTCATACTGGTCGCCGGGGTGGTGACGGCGCTGATGGCCGCTGTCACCTTGCTGGAGGACCGCACGAACCCGTGGCGCGGCCTGTTCGACGAGTCCAACGGCGCGCACGTGTGGATCCACACGAACGACGACCCGGACGTGGAGGCGCTGGCGCGGTTGAAGGATGTGGCCGCGGTGGCGGGGCCGTACCGTGCGGCGCCGGCGTCGTTGATGCAGCAGGGGCGCCGGGTGCCGGTGGCGTTGCGGGCGGTGCCGGTGGCGCTGCCCGCGGTTGCCCGGCCTTTGGTGCGGGAGGGGCGGTGGCTCGACATCTCGGCGGTGGACGGGGTGGTGGTGGAGCGGTCGTTCGCCCGTGCGATGGGGTTGCGGCCTGGGTCTCCGATGACGGTCACCGCGTTGAACGGCGCCCGCCATCCCCTGGTCGTGGTGGGGGTCGCCGGCTCTTCGGATCAGGGTTTCTACCCCGAGTGGCCGGGTCTCGTCTGGGTGTTGCCTGAGACCTTGAACGGGATCGAGCCGGAGCGGGGCCGCAGTGAGTCGGTCGTGGGTCTGCGTATGGAGACGACTGACGCCGACGCGACGCGGCTGGTCGCCCAGCAGGTCGCCACGGTGCTGAAGAACCAGGTCAAACGTGTCTCCACCTGGCAGGAGATCCGCGCGTCGATGGAGCTGGACAACCGGCTTCTCGGCACGTTGCTCGGGTTCTTCGGCGTGGTCGGCTTGGTGGCCGCTGCCCTCGCCATCGCGAACGCGGCGGGTGGCAGGGTGCTCAGCCAGTTGAGGGATCTGGCGACGTTGAAGTCTCTCGGGTTCACCCGCGGCCAGATCGTGGGCACCTTGGTGGTCCAGCACGGCGGGATCGGCCTGTCCGGCGTTGTCCTTGGGTGGTTATGCGGTCATGTGCTGACCACTGTGGTCTTTGAACGCACCCCGGTGCCGATGCAGTCGCTCGGCGTTCTCGTGGGGGCGACTCTGGTGGTGCTGGTCGTCGTGGGGGTGCCGGCCTGGCGGGGCGGGCGTACCGCCCCGATCCCCGCCGCCCCGGCCGCCCCGCTTCGGGGCCGCCTGTCGCGGCCCGCCCGTCTGGCCCTGCTCGTACGGCTACCGCCGGCTCTCGTGCTCGGCGTCCGCGATGCCGTCACCCGCCCGGCCCATGCAGCGCTCACCGCACTGGGCCTTGCCGTACCGATGATGCTGATCGTGGTGGGTTTGGGCTCTTGGGCGTCGCTCGATGCCTTTCTGGAGGACCCGCGCCGGGTGGGCCAGGCGGGTGCCCTGCATGTACGGCAGGGTGCCTTGCCGTCGGCCGACACCGTGCGGCTGGCCATGGCCGACCCGCGGGTGACGTCCGTCTTCCCGGGGACGGAGGTGGAGGCGCTGGTGCCGGGCCAGGCACGCACCGTGCTGGCGAGGGCGCTCGGCACGTCGGCGCAGCCGTACCCGTTCAGCGTGGTCGAGGGGCGCATGTTCGCGGAACGGGGTGAGGCGGTGGCGGGCCAGGGGCTGTTCGACCTGCTCGGGGCGAAGATCGGTGACCGGGTGCGGCTCACGGTGGGCGGCACGCCGTTGATCGTGCGTTTCGTGGGCCGGGTCATCGAACCCGAGCGCGACGGCGAGGTGCTGTCGCTGGGGTTGGACAGTCTCGCGGTCAAGGACGCGGTGCCGGCGGGCTTCTACAGCCTGGTGCTGCGCGACGGCGCCGATCCCGCTGTGGTCCGCGCCGCGTTGCTGGCCGGGTCGAACGGGGTGCTGGAGGTGCGCCACGTGGTCAACCCCGCCGAGCGGCTGGCCGTCATCCGGCTGGTCGTCATCGCGTTGATCGCGGTCTTGGCCTTGGTGGGCCTGGCCAACCTGTTGACGGTGAACGCGCTCGGGCTGCGCGATCACGCGGCCGACCTCGTGGTGCTCAAGGCGATGGGTCTGACGCCCAGGCAGGTGATGGCGACGATGGTCACGGGGACCGGTCTGATGGTGGTGGTCGGTGTGCTCGCCGGCACGCTGGCGGGGGCGTCCGCCGCGGCCTGGCTCATCGATCTGCAGGGGCACACGAGCGGTGTGGGGGCCGGGATCGGGCGCACGCCGACACCGCTGGTGCTGGCCGCCGCCGTCCTGCTCGCGGTGGGAGCGGCGCTGCTGGTGGCGCTCCTGCCGGCCAGGAAGGCGGCGCGTGCGAGGCTGCCTGTGACCGCGCGGTGAGGGATGATCCCGCGCGGTCTTTCGGACTCAGTCGGTTCTCGGACTCAGTCGGTCGGCCGGCTCAGGGAGAACCAGTAGAAGCCGTGGCCGGGGAGCGTCAGCGTGTAGGGCGCGTCCCCGATCCTCGGGAAGGGCACTTCGCCTCGGCACTCCATGGGGATCATCCCTGCGAAGCGCTGAAGGTCGAGTTCAACGGGTTGCGGATACTTCGACAGGTTGTTGACGCACAGCATGAGGTCGTTGCCGTCTTCGCGTACGAACGTGAGGACGGCGGGGTTGGACGACCACAGCTCGATGTAGGCGCCGGTGCCGAACACGGGGTGGCTGCGACGGATGCGCAGCATACGTCTGGTGAAGTGCAGCAGGGATGACTCGCTCTTGAGCTGCGCTTCGACGTTGACCGCCTGGTAGCCGTAGATCGGGTCCATGACCGCGGGCAGGTAGAGCCTGCCGGGGTCGGCCTTGGAGAACCCGGCGTTGCGGTCGGGGTTCCACTGCATCGGCGTGCGGACCGCGTCCCGGTCTTCCAGCCAGATGTTGTCGCCCATGCCGATCTCGTCGCCGTAGTACATGACGGGGGAGCCGGGGAGCGACAGCAGCAGGGCGGTGAACAGTTCGATCTGGTCGCGGTCGTTGTCGAGAAGGGGGGCGAGGCGACGCCGGATGCCGAGGTAGGCCCGCATGCGGGGGTCCTTGGCGTATTCGGCGTGCATGTAGTCGCGCTCTTCCTCGGTGACCGTTTCGAGGGTTAGCTCGTCGTGGTTGCGGAGGAAGATGCCCCACTGGGCGGTTTCAGGGAGCTTGGGGGTGCGCGACATGATCTCGGAGATCGGTTCGCGGTTGCCCCGCCGTACGCTCATGAAGATGCGGGGCATCAGGGGGAAGTGGAAGGCCATGTGGCATTCGTCACCGCCCACAGTGGCGTCGCCGAAGTACTCGACCACGTCCTCGGGCCACCCGTTGGCCTCGGCCAGCAGCACCCGATCGGGGTACAGCCGGTCGACCTCGGCGCGGATTGAGCGCAGGTAAGCGTGGGTTTCGGGCAGGCCGGAGCACGAGGTCCCCTCCCTCTCGAAGAGGTAGGGCACCGCGTCGAGTCTGAACCCGTCAATACCGAGATCAAGCCAGAAACGTAGAACTTCAAGCATTGCCGCTTGGACTGCGGGGTTGTCGTAGTTCAGATCTGGCTGGTGGTGGAAAAACCTATGCCAGTAGTACTGGCCGCGAACGGGGTCGTATGTCCAGTTTGATTCTTCGGCCCCGATGAAGATGATCGGCACGTCAGGGTATCCGTGGGGATGGTCGGACCAGACGTAGAAGTCGCCGTAGGGCCCCGTGGGGTCGTTTCGGGACGCCTGGAACCAGGGATGCTGGTCGCTGGTGTGGTTCATGACCAGGTCGGTGATGATGCGGATGCCGCGTTCGTGAGCGGACTCAACCAACTGCACGAAGTCCCCGAGGTCTCCAAAGTCCGGGAGGATCTTCATGTAATCGGAAATGTCGTAGCCACCGTCGCGCAGAGGCGACTCGTAGAGCGGGAGCAGCCACAGGCAGTCCACACCGAGCCACTCGATGTAGTCCAGCTTCTCTGTAAGGCCGCGCAGGTCACCGGTGCCGTCCCCGTTGGAGTCCTTGAACCCCCGGACCAGCACTTCGTAGAACACAGCCCGCTTGTACCACTGTGGATCCTGGGAGACGAATGTCTCCGAAACAGGTTCCGGGCAGGGGGATGCACTCATCATGGTTCGCTCACAAGTTAGATAAGGGCAGAACGAGATCACCGGCTGGCCAGCCGGTGGTGATTCGTTATGAATACGCCGCCCCAGGAGACGTCATCCCTTACGTGCTCCATGCCCATGCCTGATGCCCGGGTCGCGACCCGAAGGTGGACTGTCGGCGGCGCTGCTGGGCCGAACACTACCAGCAGGTTGGGCCTGATGAAGTGCGTTATGTGAGTGCTGTTCGAGCACCGCGCGCGATCATGGTGATACGCGCACGTAATAGCCCTGTTACCAGAACTTCTTCCACTGGAAATGGGCCGCCGCGCCACTTCCTTAGGGCACGGTCTGTGGACACGGCGTGTCGCATAATTGAGACGGAGAGTGGCGCCGGACGCGCCGGGTGACTCAGTTCACTCAGTTCCAGGGCGTGGAAAGGTCGCCGACCGACTCCTCGACATCGCTCAGCCACGTGCCGAACAGCGCGAGCCCGCGCACCCAGAACCGGTCGTTCCACCCCGTGAACCGCGCCAGGGCGTCCGGTCCCTCCGCCACCACGCCGAGCAGGTGGTCGGAGAGCAGCCCCGGGACCGCCTCGGCGACCCGTGTCAGCATCCCGTGGGCGTGGGCCCGCGCCGGAGCCGCGCCCGAACGCAGCGGCACGCGGCGCAGCGGCTGCTTCACCACGTTCGTCGACGGCAGCGCCGCCACCCTCGGGTTCGCGGCGTGGAGGACCTCGCGGTAGAAGCGTCCCTTGTCCTTGCGGCCCACGCCGACCGACAGGGCCGCGTCGAAGAAGTCCGGGTCGAGGAACGGCGCGATGAACGACGACTCGGGGCCGACGAGGTTCACCGGGGAGCGCGCGATGGCCCGCGCCGTCCTGGTGTGCAGCACCGACAGGGGGAGCTGGGCGCGGTGGCCGCGCAGCATGGAGGTCGCGCGGGCGAAAGCCGTACGCACCTCGTCGCCGATCCAGGCCGCGGCGGCCTCCGACAGGAACGGGACGGACGGGGCGCCGAGCGACAGCGAGGAGAGCAGCGCGGCCTGGCGCCGCTCCTCGGAGTCGGCGTCGATGGCGTCCCCGCTGACCATGAAGTTCTTCAGGAGGGGCCCGCCGGCGAGGCCGTCCACCAGGGTGCGGCCGGACCGGTGGATCTCCCGGGCGAAGGGGGCGTACCAGGCGTGGTGCGGGGTGAGGTGCTCCAGCCTCCGCGCCACGGCCAGGGCGTCGTCGGGGTAGGTGGCGGGGTCCTGGTCGACCACGCGGTGCCGTACGCCGAGTTCGCGGGTGATCGCGCGTGCGAAGGAGATGTCGGTGTCGGTGCCGTCGTCGGGGCTGGTCGTCCACGACTCCACGTCCGCGCCGCGCGCCGCGGCGACCGCGCAGAGCAGCCGCGAGTCGTAGCCTCCGCTCACCGGTACGAGCAGTGGCCGGTCCTCGAAACCCTTGTAGACCTCGTGCAGCAGCTCGACGATCTCGCCGGCGGTCCTGCCCGCCTCGTAGGGTTCGGTGCGGAGCCAGCGGGGGAGTCGGCGCTCGACGCCCAGCCGCCCGCTCCTGCGGGCGTACACCAGCGCGCTCGACCCCGAGAGCCGCTTCACATCCGCGTACGGCGTCGCCTCGCCGAGCGGGAAGGTCACCTGGATGATCGAGGCCCACGCGCTCCAGTCGATCGCGAGCGGCCGGGCGGCCAGGGTGAGCAGGGGGGCGAGCAGCGAGGAGAAGTAGACGGCGTTCCCGTCGACCAGGTAGAACACGTCCACCAGGCCGAGGCCGCCGGCGTGCAGGGTGATCCGTTCGCCGTCGTCGATCAGCCCCGGGGCCTCGAAGGTCTCCGCGACCGAGATCCACTCCGATGGCCCGTCCGGGACCCGCTCACCGAAGGCGAAGGCGTAGGCCCGGCCCTCCCGGTGGTACGGCGGGAGCGGGGCCGAGCTGAACAGCGTCGCGACGGAGGTCTTCAGCGCCGGACGCACCCGAGGTCCGGCGGCGAGGAGCGTGTCCACCCGGTCGGGGTCGAAGTCGCCGAGGGCGCCGCACACGTACGGCCGAACTGAAGGTGACGGCCACTCAGCTTTTCCCATCGTGTCGTCCACCGCACAACTCCTCTATGTCGCGAATGGCCAAAGGGTATCCTTTTGCACCGCTCAGACTTTCGGAGGACAACGTGGCCGGCGGGGAACTCGACAGTACGCGGCGAGCATTGCGGGAGGCGCTGGCGCAGGCCGAACGCGCAGCGGACCTGGCCAGGGCACTGGACGCGACACAAGCACGACTCGCCGACGCCGAAAGGCTCGCCGAAGAACTCCGCACGACGACCGAACAGCTCAATGCGGCAGAAGAGAAACTGGCCGCCGAACGCACCCAGACCGCGCGGCTCCGCCGCGACCTCGCCGAACAGCGCTACCAGACCGAGGTCGCCAACTGGAAGCTGTCCTCGATCAAGGTCGCCCGCTGGTCCAGGCTCGGCGACGCCATCAAAACCGGCAAACGCAACCCCGTACGGCTTGCCAAGGGCCTGAAGGGCGCCGCCCGCCCCGCCAAACGCCCCGCGGCCCCCAAACGGCAGGCCGTGCCCGACCCGGCCGCCGCCGCCAAGGCGCCCGCCCCCGGAGCGGCCTTCCAGGCCACCACCTCGACCCGCGTCGTCGCCGGCACATCCTTCAAGCTGAAGCCGTACCGCGTGCCCACCGGCCCCAACACCCGGCCCCACCTCACCGTCGCCGTCGTGGCCGAGCCCCACGCCGAAGCCCTCCTGCGCTACGAGTGGCGCCAGACGACCGGCTTCACCCCCCGCGACTTCCACCGCGTGCTGCCCGCCGAGATCCCGCACATGGTGCTCGTCGAATCGGTGTCCGAAGGACCGTGGGCCGAGGAGATCGCCGGTGAACCCGGCGAGGGGCTGCGAGCCCTGCTCGCCTGGTGCGCCGAACGCGGCATCCGCACCGTCTTCTGGCACACCAAAGGCGACGTCGCCGACTACGCCCGCGCCGCCAAGCTCTTCGAACACGTCGTCACCGCCGACGCGACGAGCCTGCCGCGCTGGCGCGAGGCCGTCGGGCGGGCCGAACACTTCGGCTTCGCCGTACAGCCCCGCATCCACAACCCCATCCCGCTCGCCGGGGGACGCTTCGACCGGGTGCTCACCCTCGACGAGCTGCTGCCGGGCCACCTCGCCTACCCCGACGTCCTCACGTCCTACCGCTGGCCGAGGGCCGTCGACTGCCCGCCGGGCACCGCGCCCTGGCGGCTCGCCGAGATCGCGGCCTGCGGCACCCCCATCGGGACGGTCACCGAGGACCGCCGCACCCACCAGACGCTGCGCAAGACGTACGCCGCCGGCACCATGACCGAGCGCGTCGACACCCTCCTCGGCCACGTCGGCCTGCCCGCCGCCCGGGCCACCCTCACCACCTCGATCATCCTCGCCGTCCAGAACC
The DNA here is from genome assembly GCF_900100605.1 of Sinosporangium album. Taxonomy (GTDB): domain Bacteria; phylum Actinomycetota; class Actinomycetes; order Streptosporangiales; family Streptosporangiaceae; genus Sinosporangium; species Sinosporangium album. The sequence continues at coordinate 80,159 of NZ_FNCN01000005.1, forward strand.
CCGCCGAGCTCGACGCCGCCCTCGCCCAGATCTCCCGCCAGACCGGAGACGTGCGGCAACTCGTGCTCATGGGCCCGCCCGAGGCGGCCCGGCACCCCGGACTGCCCCAGGGCTACGACGTGGTCGTCCGCGCCGCCGACCCCACCACGACCACGGGCGGCCTGCTCAACCGCGCCCTCGACCTGTGCGACGGCGACCTCGTCGCCGTCATGGACCCGCGCGACCTGTACGGCCCGCACTACCTCACCGACCTCAGCCGGGCCTTCCTCTACAGCAGCGCCGACATCGTCGGCAAAGCAAGCCACTACGCCCACCTGAGCGCCGCCGGCGCCACACTGCTGCGCCGCCCCGACGCTGAGTACAGCTATCTGCCCGAGATCGCCGGCGGCACCCTGCTCGCCCGCCGCAACGTCCTGCGCGGCCTCGGCTTCCCCGACCTCACCGACGGCTGGGACGAGGTGCTCATGAGGCAGTGCCGTACCGACGGCGTGAAGGTGTTCTCCACCGACCGCTTCGAATACGTGTGTGTCCGCGAGGAGGACACCGCCCTCCTCTCCTCCGCCCACCTCATCGAGTACGGCCCCGCCGAACCCCACGCCCTGTTCTGAGGTGGATGTCCGAAACGTTCAATCGGCGAGGCGGGCTTTGGCGCGCTGGAGGTCGTGGGCCAGGAATTCGTCGTCGGGGTTGGCGGCGGCCTGCTTTTCGTAGAGTTCGACCCTGCGGCGGTGGAGGCTCAGTTCGAGATGGTGGAGTTCGGCCTCGTCGGCGGCGAGGGCGGGGTTGGCGGCGGCGGCTCCGGCGATGAGGCGTTGTCCAAGGCAATCCGTGGACAGCGGATTGTGTCAATGTCGGGGCCATAGGGGATGGGCATAGGGTCGTTTGGTGATCGCGCGTCGGTTGGGTGAGGTGCTCGGGGGGCCGCCGGAGCCCAGGGGGACCTGGGAGGGTGAGGCGGTTTACGTGTCGGCCGCGGCGTTGAGGTCGGGGCGGGCGGCTCGGGAGGCGGCGGACCGGCTGGCGGAGAAGGTGCGGGGGCTTCCGGGAGTGGGGGAGGTCCGGGTGCGCGGGGCGGGGTTCCTGGAGATCGTGGTGGCGGTGCCGGGCGAGCTGGCGCGGGAGATCGTCGGTGACGCCCCGGCCGACGACACCGCGACCGACGACACACGGGCCGGCGGTACCGAGGGGACCGTGGGCCGCGTGTGGCCGGATTTCCCGAGGACGTGGGACAACCCCGGGTTCGTGGTGAGATACGCCTACTGGCGGGCTTGTGCCGTACGGCGGTGGGGCGCCGAGTTGGGCGTACGGCGGGAGCCGTTCGAGCCGGAGGCCCTGGACGGCGGGTGGGATCGGGCGGTGCTGCGGGTGCTGGCCGAGGCGCCGGGGCGCAGGGTGAGCCGGGACCCGGGGTGGGCGGCTTATGTGGAGAGGTTGGCGCTGGCCTATCACGACGCCCACGAGAGGGCTCCCGCCGTACCGGTGGGGGACGAGGGGGCGGCGGCGGTGCACACGGCGCGGCTGTGGCTCGCGGAGGCGGTGCGGCTGACGGTGGCGGAGGGGATGCGCGCGCTGGGGGAGTGTCCGCCGGGCCGGATGTGATCTTGCGAGGAACGGGTGAAAGGACGCCGCGGCGGGGCTGGAAAACATATCTTCCGCGCTGTCAGGCGCAATGCCTGAAAAATTCCGAAAAAACTGTTGTCGTCTGTCTCGCTGGGTGGTCATCCGTCCCATGGGGATCGGCAGGTCCTATAGCCTCGATCGGGTGAGTCGTTTCGTCCATCCCGCAGGTGACCGGCACGCCGAGATGCTGCCGCAGGAGCGCCCCCCGCGCCGCCCGTCGGACCTCAACACACTGCACCCCACGATCTGGCCGACGACCGCCTCCCGCTCCGGCGGAGCGGTGACGATCGGCGGCGTCGACGTGCGTGACCTCGCCAAGCAGTACGGCACGCCCCTCTATGTCGTGGACGAGGAAGACGTCCGGAGCAGGTGCCGCGACTTCCGCGCCGCCTTCGGGGGCGGCGACGTCCACTACGCGGGCAAGGCGTTCCTCTGCAAAGAGGTCGTGCGCTGGATCGACGACGAGGGGCTCGGCCTCGACGTGTGCAGCGGCGGAGAGCTCGCGGTGGCGCTCAGCGTGGGCTTCCCCGCCGCGCGGATCACGTTGCACGGCAACAACAAGTCGCCCGCCGAGCTCGACCGCGCGCTCGCGGCCGGGGTGGGCCGCATCGTGATCGACTCGTTCGAGGAGATCGCGCGGCTCGGCGCGGCGGCGGCGCGGCGGGGCGTGCGGCCGAAGGTCCTCATCCGGGTGACGACGGGTGTCGAGGCGCACACGCACGAGTTCATCGCGACGGCGCACGACGACCAGAAGTTCGGACTCTCCCTCGGCAGCGGCGCGGCGGCCGAGGCGGTGCGCCGGGTGCTGGAGCTGCCCCAGTTGCAGCTCGTGGGGCTGCACTCCCACATCGGCTCGCAGATCGTGGACACCGCCGGGTTCGAGGTGGCCGCGCGCCGGCTCGCGGTGCTGCTCGTGGAGATCAAGGACGAGCACGGGCTCGTCCTCCCCGAGCTGGACCTCGGCGGAGGGTTCGGCATCGCCTACACCGAGGCCGACGAGGCGCCCGACATCAAGGTGATCGCCGACGGCCTCCGCGAGATCGTGGCCAAGGTGTGCGCCAACGCGGGGCTGCCCGTCCCGCGCCTGACGGTCGAGCCCGGCCGGGCGATCATCGGCCCCGGCGGGGTGACGCTCTACGAGGTCGGCACGGTCAAGGACGTCGAGGGCCTGCGCACCTACGTCAGCGTCGACGGTGGCATGAGCGACAACGTGCGCACCGCGCTCTACGGCGCGGACTACACCGCGCGGGTCGCCTCGCGCGTGAGCGAGGCCGCTCCCATGCTCTCGCGCATCGTCGGAAAGCACTGCGAAAGCGGTGACATCGTGGTGCGCGACCACTGGCTGCCCGGCGACCTCGCCGCGGGAGACCTGCTCGCCGTAGCCGCGACCGGGGCCTACTGCCGGTCGCTGGCGAGCAACTACAACTATCTGCCCAAGCCCGCGGTCGTCGCGGTCAAGGACGGCGCTTCCCGGCTCATCGTGCGCGGTGAGACCGAAGAGGACCTGCTGAGGGGACAACTGTGAAACCGCTGAAAGTCGCACTGCTCGGTTGCGGTGTCGTCGGCTCCCAGGTGGTCCGGCTGCTCCATGAGCAGGCCGACGACCTCGCCGCGCGTGTCGGGGCGCCGCTTGAGCTGGCCGGCGTCGCCGTACGCCGCCTCGGCCGCAAGCGGGACGCGGACGTCGATCCGGCGCTGCTCACCACCGACGCGGAGGCGCTGGTCACGCGTGACGACATCGACATCGTGGTCGAGGTCATCGGCGGCATCGAGCCCGCCAGGTCGCTGATCGTCGCGGCGATGGAGAAGGGCAAGTCGGTGGTGTCGGCCAACAAGGCGCTGCTGGCCGAGGACGGCGCGACCGTCCACCGGGCGGCCAAGTCCGGCGGCGCCGACCTCTACTTCGAGGCGAGCGTCGCGGGCGCCATCCCGCTGCTGCGCCCGCTGCGCGAATCGCTGGCCGGAGACCACGTCACCCGCGTCCTCGGCATCGTGAACGGCACGACGAACTACATCCTCGACAAGATGGACTCCACGGGGGCGTCGTTCAGCGATGCGCTGGAGGAGGCGCAGGCGCTCGGCTACGCCGAGGCCGACCCGACGGCCGACGTCGAGGGCTTCGACGCGGCGGCCAAGGCCGCGATCCTCGCCGGGCTCGCCTTCCACACCCGGGTGACGGCGGCCGACGTGCACCGCGAGGGCATCACGGAGATCACCGCGGCGGACGTGGCCAGCGCCAAGGCCATGGGCTACGTGATCAAGCTGCTCGCCATCTGCGCCCGCTCGGAGGACGGCCGGTCGGTCGGCGTCCGGGTGCACCCGGCCATGATCCCGAGGACGCACCCGTTGGCTGGGGTCCGCGAGGCGTACAACGCGGTGTTCGTGGAGGCGGAGTCCGCCGGGCAGCTCATGTTCTACGGCAAGGGCGCGGGAGGGGCTCCGACGGCCTCGGCCGTACTCGGCGACCTGGTGGCGGTGGCGCGCAACCGCCTGGCCGGCACCCGGGGGCCGGACGAGTCGACCTACGCCGAGCTCGCGGTCCACCCGATGGGCGACACGGTCACCCGCTACCACGTGTCCCTCGACGTGGCCGACAAGCCCGGCGTGCTCGCCCGCGTGGCGGAGATCTTCGCCAACCACGACGTGTCCATCCAGACCGTGCGCCAGGAGGGGCACGGCGACGACGCCCAGCTCGTCCTCGTGAGCCACCGGGCGTCCGATGCGGCGCTGTCGGCCACCATCGAGACGCTCCGCGGCATGGACATCGTCCGGGCCGTCGTCGGCGTCATGCGGGTCGAGGGCGACGACACTCCCTGACAGCCGCGGCCTGTCCGAAATCGGACGGCCGAAACCAGACAATAGCTACGCGAACATGGGCCGGGGGCGTACTCACGCTCCCGGCTCGTGGGCTTTGCAGGAAGGTGTCGGCAATCTTTCAGGAGGCTTAAGGGGAATAGGGGTAGGTTTGTCTGTGCCCCTCTCCTTCGAATCGCTGTAGGACCCTTCGGTGACCGACGCCCCCGACACCCCTCCGACGCCGCAGGGATTCCTCCGTACCCCCTCCGAACCCCCGGGGGACCTGAGCTGGGCGGACGGGCGGCCGGAGATCGCGGGCGCCCCGGTGCCCGAGCCCGCGACGGCGGCATTCGCAGCCGGGCTGAGAGGGAGAGCCGGCCTCAGAGTGGTCTGGCCCGATCGGCCCGCACCCGTGTCCCCCCTGCTGACGGCGCTCGCCTCGGCGGGTGTGCCATTGTTCTCCGCCGAGGCGCCCGCGTGGGCGCGTCAGGCCGAACCCGTCCTCACCGGCCTGCTCACCGCGTGGACGCCCCCGGAGCGGCCGGACGACTCCCTGCGGTCATTGACGGATCTGCGCAGGGAGGAGCACAGCATTCGGCTCCGGCGGCACGCGCTGGGCGGCGGCCGTACGAATCCCGCGGTGAGCGTCCTCATGTCGAGCATGCGGCCGGCCATGCTCGCCTCGGCGCTCCGCCAGATGGAACGGCAGCGCGGTGTCGAGGTCGAGGTGCTGCTCGGGTTGCACGGGACGTCCGTCGAGGACGCCGCGGTCAGGCGGGCCGTCGCGGAGTGCCGGTTGCCGATCACCGTGGTGGAGGCGGGCAGGGAGGTGCCTTTCGGCGAGGTGCTCAACCGCGCCGCCGACAAGGCCGACGCTGGAATTATCGCGAAATGGGATGACGACGACTGGTACAGCCCTGAGCATCTGTCCGACCTCCTCATGGCCCGGAAGTACTCCGGAACCGAGGTCGTCGGCGTCGCCCCGGAGTTCTTCTACCTCGAACCCCTGGTGACCACGGTGCGCAGAACCGACTACTCCAGCGAGGTCTGGACGGACCACGTCGCCGGGGGCACGATCATGCTGGAGACGGCGATGCTGCGCGAGGTCGGAGGGTTCGAACCCGAGCCGCGCGGCGTGGACGCCAGGCTACTCGCCGCCGCACGCAGGGCCGGAGGCCGGATCTACCGCACCCACGGGCTCGGATACGTGCTGCGCCGCGCCCTCGGCGACCACACCTGGCGGCTGCCCCTCGCCCATTTCCTGCGGCGGAGCAGCCGGCAGTGGCACGGTTTCCGCCCCAGCCAGATCATGGAGACGATGTGACCCCCCGCATCCCCGGCAACCAGTACACCGTGCTCAACCCTCCCGACCTGGGCACCTGGAAGCCGGTACTCCGGGTGAGCATCGTCATCCCCGCCTACGGGGGCCAGCACGAACTCGACCTGGTCCTGGCCGGACTCTCCGCCCAGACCTACCCCGAAGCGCTTACCGAGGTCCTGGTCGTCGACAACGGAAGCACTCCCGCCCTGCGGCTGCCCCCGATCCGCCCCGCGAACACGCGGCTGATCATCTGCGGCGCCCCCGGGCGGGCCAACGCTCGCAACGCCGGGCTGGCCGAGGCTACAGGCGACATCGTGCACTGGCTCGACTCCGACGTGGTGCCCGCCGCCGACGCGGTCGAGGCGCACATGCGCTGGCACCACCTCGCGCCCTATCTCGTCGTCACCTCCTACCTGCGCTTCACCGACGCCCCCCTCCCGCAGCCCGAGCAGATCGCCGGCACGGACCTGGCGTCCCTGTTCGAACCCGCCGAACCCCACGCCTGGATCATCGACCTCATCGAACGCACCGACGGCCTCATCGGCGACCCCCACCGGGCCTTCAGCCTGCACGTCGGCGGCGCCTCCTCCGTCAACGCCGCCCTGCTCCACCGCGCCGGGCCGATGGACACCGACCTCATCCTCGGCCAGGACACCGAACTCGGATACCGGCTCGCTCAAGTCGGCGCCGTGTTCGTGCCCGAGCCCGAAGCCCGCGGCTACCACCTCGGCCCCACCATGCGCATGCGCGGCAAAGCCCCGATCGACCGGGTCAGCCACGCCCTCGTCGCCGACCGCGTCCCCGCCTACCGCTGGCTGCGGTCGCACCCCACCAGGCAGTGGAAAGTGCCCTACGTCGAGGTCGTCGTGGACGCCGAGGAGGCCGACTACGACAACGTGCGCGCCACCGTCGACGCCGTCCTCGCCGGGACCGTCAACGACGTCGCCGTCGTGCTGACCGGCCCCTGGGACACCCTCACCCCCGAACGCCGGTCCCCCCTCGCCGACCCGCGGCTCGACCTCGTGCTGCTGCGCGGCCACTACGCGCACGAAGGCAGAGTACGGCTGGCGCCCCGCCCCGAAACCGGCTCCCACCCGGCCGGCGGTGACGGCGGGGGTGCGTGGGCGGTGCGGGGAGAAGGCGCGGGCCGGGCCCTCGTTCCGGGGGAGTCGGGCGGGGGCGCGGTCCCGTACCGGCTGCGCCTGCCCGCGGGGTGGGTGCCGGGGGAGGACACGCTCGCCACGCTGCTGGAGCTGGCCGGGGGCGAAGGGTACGGCCTGGTGTGCGTGCTGCTCGACGAGGACGGCGACGGTGTGCTCGCCGCCAGGCTGGAACGCACGTCGTCGTTCGCGAGGGCCGCCCTCGTCCGTGAGCCCGGGGAACCCCTCGACGACGCCGTCGACGACGTGGCAGGGGTGGTCTGGGTGGACGCCGAGACGTACGGCTTCAGCAGGGCGGAGCCGGACCACTCGATGACCGGGCGCAGGAGCGCCTTTCGCGCCCGTGTCGAGGCGGAGGCGGAGGTGGCGCGGCTCAAGAAGGAGACCGAACGGCTGCGCGCCCAGGTGACGCGGTGGCGTAAGGAGGCCGGGAAATACCGCGAGGACGTCGCCAAGTGGCGCAAGGGCGCCGTGGAGCTGCGCCGCGAGCTGGCCACGCTCCGGCGGGAGCTGGCCGCCTCCAAACGGGGGCTGCGGGCGATGTTCGCCACATCGGTCAAGCGGGCGCTGCGCCGGGGCCGCCCCGTCAGGGCGGACCGGCGCGGCAGTGGCGGTGGTGGCAGTGGTGGCGGCGGCGGTGGCGGCGGTGCCGGTAGTGGGGGCGGCACCGGAAGCGGGGGCGCGATCGTGTGAAGCTCGGCTCGGCCCTGGGCCGGTGGATGCGGCCTCGGGAAGGACCGCCGTGGCGGGCCGCAGTGACGAGTCGGCGTTATAGGCGACGGCCCACACCGCAGAGGAAATACGAACCTATGCCCCGATAAAGCACGTGACTCCCGGGGTCTGGGCGCCACTCCGGCAAGTTCACCACGCCCGGTTCCTCCAGCTCGAACCCCTCGAAGAAGCGGCTGATCTCGGCTCCCGTCCTGCTGATGAACGGGCTGGACGCCTTGCTGTAGACCTGCTCGACGCCGGGGGCGGCGGCGGGCCGCGCGTCGATGGCGACATGCGATAGAACGAAGTAGCTCCCGGGTGCCATCGCCTCGCGCAAGGTCTGGATGATGCTCATGGGATCCTCCTTGTCCGAGATGAAGTGCATGATCGCCAGAAGCATGACGCCCACGGGGCGGTCGAAGTCGATCAACTGCCGCACGGCCGGCTGGTCGAGGATCTCCTGGGGGCGGCGCAGGTCGCCCTCGACCATGGTCACGTTCTCGGTGCGGGCGAGGATCGCGCGGCCGTGCACGCCTACGACGGGGTCGTTGTCGACATAGGCCACCCGCGATTCCGGCTCTATCGCCTGGGCGACCTGGTGCACGTTCTGCAGAGTGGGCAGACCCGTCCCGATGTCGAGGAACTGCCGGATGCCGGCGTTGACCATGAAGCGCACCGAGCGGCCGAGGAAGGCGCGGTTCTCGCGGGTGCTGAACCTGACCTCCGGCACGATGGCGAGCACCTTCTCGGCGGCCTCCCGGTCCGCCGTGAAGTTGTCTTTTCCTCCAAGGTAGTAGTCGTACATGCGCGCCACGTTGGGAATGCGCGTGTTGACTCCTGACGGCCCCTGCTCGGTCACCTGTGCCGCCCTTCGGGCATAGGACTACGTGATTCCGGTGATCTTAGCTCCCTTGGGGCGATTCGGGTGATATTAAGTGATATAAAATCGAGCCTGGAGATATGATCTCTCGCCTGGGATGATCAGCTTTATGCCGGATTCATCCGTAACTCGGCCGCGACGGCTTCTCGGCCTCCACCTCGCGGACGGGGTCACCGGGATCAACCTGACGGCCTGCCTGTCGCTGGCCTTCTTCTCCACGATGGTGATCTCGTTCATCCCCTCGGCCCAGCCGTTCATCCTCACCGAGGTGCTTGGCATGCCCTCGGAGGAGAAGGGCCGCATGGTCGGCCTGCTCGGCGTGGCCGCGGAGATCGCAATGATCGCCAGCCTGGCGTGGTACGGCGCGCTCGCCGACCGGTACGGCCGCAGGCCCGTGGTCCTGGCGGGTTTCACCCTGTGCGCACTCGGGGTCGCCCTGTTCCCGTTCGCCGGAAACGACACGGTGCTGGTCGCGCTGCGCGTCGTGTTCGCCCTCGGCGTCGCCGCCCTCACGACCATGCTGTCCACCGTCGCCATCGACTATGTGCGTGACCGGTCGCGCGGGAAGTCCTACGGCCTCATCGGCGTCTTGAGCGGCCTCGGCGCGCTCGTCGCCGTCCTCGGCCTCGTGCGCATCCCCCAGAGCCTCGAAGCCGGTGGCATGTCCCCGGTCACCGCGGCCAGGGTCACCTTCGGCGCCGTCGCCGCGGGGCTGCTGGTCGTCGGCCTGCTGGTGTGGCGGATCATGTCCAAGGCCGCGGTCAGCGCGAAGGCGCCCCGCATCCCGCTGCACAAGCTGGTGGCCGAGGGCATCGCGCTGGCGAAGGACCCCGGCGTCGCCCTCTCCTACGCCGCCGCCTTCGTCGCCCGCGCCGACCTCGCCGTGATCGCGGGATTCATGACGCTCTGGGTTCAGGACTACGCCGTCAACGAGCGGGGGATGTCCGCGGTGGAGGCGCTCGCGCGCGGAGGCATGATCGTCGGTATCGCGCAGACGGCGGCGTTGCTGGCCGCACCGTTCTTCGGCTGGCTCGGCGACCGCATGCAGCGCCAGAACGTCGTCATCCTCGCCCAGACCGTCGCCGCGCTCTCCTACCTGTCCACCCTGCTGGTCAGTGACCCGCTCGGGTCGGGCATGCTGATCGTCGCCGTACTGGTGGGGGTCGGCGAGATCGCCGGCATCGTCACCGTCGGCCCGCTCCTGGCCCAGCAGGCCCCCGCCGACGTCCGCGCCTCGGCGTTCGGCGTGCAGACCTTGTGCGGCGCGGCGGGCATCCTCACGGTGTCCGCCCTCGGAGGACTCCTGTACGACCTGTGGCGCCCGGCCGCGCCCTTCGTGATCTCGGGCACACTCGGACTCATGGTGGTGGCCTTCGGCCTGGTCGTCCGCCGCCGCGTACGACCCCACGCCGACTCGGACGCCGCGCCCGCTCCTGCGCACGCGAGTAGCTGAGCCGCTGAGCCCCTGAGCCGACCGCTGAGCCGCGTCAGGGGCGGTCCAGCGCGAGGGGGCTCGGTCCAGCGCGAGGGGGCTCCAGGTGCGCGGGGCGCGCTTCAGAGCCGCCGCATCGCCTCGCGCGCCCTGTCCAGCCAGCCGCCGGACCTGCTGGAGGCGGGGGTCGAGGACCCGGTCCGCCGCGGCGCGGACTGGGGGGCGGACCGCGAGGCGGGGGCGGCGGTGTCCGGCGCCGCACTGGGCGCGGAGCCTACCGAGCCGCCGCGACCGCCGGTCGTGGAGGCTTCCGACGTCGGGGCGGCTGTCGCGGGAGCGGCCGGCGTGGAGGCCCGGGCGGGCCAGTAGTCCTGCATCGCGCCGTGCCGTACGCCGTGCGTGGCGCGGATCACCTCGTGCCGGTCCCGGCCGGGGCCCGCGAGAAGCAGGGCGCGGCCGAGGGCCTCGGTGCGCTCCAGCCGTGCCGTACGCCCGTCCGGCAGGTCGACGACGAGCACACCGGGCCGTTCCTTCTGCACGGTCGCGATCATCTTCTCCAGCGTCCCCGCCGCCGGCGGGACGTCGAGAGGACCGACATACCTGTACGGCACGGGCGCGGGAGTCGGCGCCGCCTCGTCCCGCAGGCGCACCCGCTCGTCGTGGGCGAAATGCTCCCGCATCACGTGCAGGTCGAACGAGGGGTCGGTGAGCACCGGACGGCGGCCCTCCGGGAGCGCCGACCAGGGAGCCACCAGCGTCACGACCACATCCTGGAGCGACCCGGTCAGCGCTGCCCCCACCGCCTCGCGCACGGTGTCCTCCGCCGCGTCCCCCACCTCGAACACGATCTCCACGTACGGCACGAGCCACCGCCGTCCCGGCGCCTTGCGCAAATCCCGGCGGAGTGGCACCCGGTGGGCGAGGTACGGCTCGACCGCCCGGACCGCGCGCTCGGGCGCGAGCCGCTGCGCGGGCAGGCCGAGGTGGACGGCCTCGGCGGCCTCGTCGGGGACGAACACGACCCCGTGCATGGCCAGCCGGTAGGCGAACTCGGTGTCCTCGCCGCGGAGCACGCGCGGGTCGAGGCCGCCCACCGCCTCGAACACGTCCTTCCTGAGCGACACCGTGGGCCCCGTGCACACGTGGTAGGGGTTGCGGCTGGCACGCAGGCCGTCGAGGCGGGCGATGGTGGCGGTGGTGGAGCTGGGCACGAGGGTGTCGGCGGGGAACAGCGTGGAGAGCGTCCCCATGCTGACCGCGTCGTGGACGTCCTCGGGCGATGGCGGCATGGCGTTGGTAAAGCTCTTCATGCCGATGGTCACGAGATAGTCCGTCTCGTGGTGCCATCGGGCCAGCGCCTCGATGTGTTCGCGGCAGATGACCATGTCCGCGTCGAGACGCTGTATCAGTTCGCCGTCGGCGGCGCGGACGCCGGTGTTGACCGCGTGGGCGATGCCCCATCCGCCGTTCTCCGCGGCGACGATGCGGGTGCCCTCGGGCCTGATCTCGGGGAGGCGCAGGGGTGGCGTGCTGCCGTCATCGACGACGATGACCTCCATGAGATGCGCGGGATAGGTCTGGGCGGTGAGGGCGGCCAGGGTCGTATCGAGCCTGTTCTGCCCGGAATGTGCGGGAATCACCACGCTGACCGTGCGCGAGGGGGTCCGTGCGCCGATCGCCGGCGGGGAGAGCGGGGAGTAGTCGTTGTGCTTGATCAGTGGCCGGTCCCGGGGCTCGTAGGGCGGGGAGGACGGCGAGGTGGGGGTGCTCACTCCACCCGTCATGATCAAGTTTCTCCTCTGCTGATAAGCCGGATTCCGTGGTATTTGCGGTGACCGTACAGATTGATGGTGACCTTTCCCAGTCAAAGACTATTCACCGATTGGCGCAGCGCGCGGTAACGATGAGCGGGTGGAGGAGAGCGCCCGCCAAACCTGTTTCCCACGGGGTGCTGCCGATGGCCGTAGACTCTGACCGCAAACGCAGCAGTAGCGCGCCGACGACCTCCGCAGAGAGCCGGGCGCAAAAGGAGCGATCATGACCAGGGCGTGGCGTGGCCTCATCGAGGAATACCGTGACCGGCTTCCTGTGAGCACGACGACGCCGGTGGTCACCCTTCTGGAGGGGGGCACACCGCTGCTCCCCGCACGCAGGGTGTCCGCGTTGACCGGCTGTGACGTCCATCTCAAAGTAGAGGGCGCCAACCCCACCGGCAGTTTCAAGGACCGCGGCATGACCATGGCCATCAGCAAGGCCGTGGAAGAGGGCGCCAAGGCCGTCATCTGCGCCTCCACCGGCAACACCAGCGCCTCGGCCGCCGCCTACGCGGTCCGGGCCGGCCTCACCTGCGCGGTGCTCGTGCCCCGAGGCAAGATCGCGATGGGCAAGCTGGCCCAGGCGCTCGTGCACGGGGCGAGGCTCCTCCAGGTCGAGGGCTCCTTCGACGACTGTCTGGAGATGACGAGGAAGCTGTCGGAGAACTACCCGATCGCCCTGGTCAACTCCGTCAACCCCTACCGCCTGCAGGGGCAGAAGACCGCGGCCTTCGAGATCGTCGACGCGCTCGGCGACGCGCCCGACGTGCACTGCATCCCCGTCGGCAACGCGGGCAACATCTCGGCGTACTGGATGGGCTACCGCGAATACGAGAGCGACGGGACGGCGACCCGCGCCCCCCGCATGTTCGGCTTCCAGGCCAGCGGGGCGGCCCCCATCGTGGGCGGCGCACCCGTGACGCACCCCCAGACGATCGCCACCGCGATCCGCATCGGCAACCCGGCCTCGTGGGGCCTCGCCGAGGCGGCGCGTGACGAGTCCGGCGGGGACATCCAGGCCGTCACCGACCGCCAGATCGCCGCGGCCTACAAGCTGCTCGCGCAGGAGGAGGGCGTGTTCGTCGAGCTCGCCTCGGCCGCGAGCGTCGCCGGCCTGCTCCAGGCCCGTGAGCAGGGGGCGCTCCCCTCGGGCCTGCGGGTGGTGTGCACGGTGACCGGCAACGGACTGAAGGACCCCGACTGGGCCATCTCAGGTGCGCCGTCCCCGGTGACGATCCCGATCGACGCCCACGCGGCGGCCGTCGCGCTCGAACTCGCCTGAGTCGGCGCGGCCGTTCACGGGTGAACGGCACGGCCGTTCACCCGTCCACCCGCTTGTCAGCGGGTCAGTTTCACCAAGTTCATCCAGTTCATCCAGTTCATTCGTTCCAGAGTGATTCCCATCGTTCGACGTGATTTTTTCTGAGGGGACAATGCCCGACAGCACAACCGTCGTCGTTCGCGTGCCCGCCACATCCGCCAACCTGGGCCCCGGCTTCGATTCGCTGGGACTGGCGCTCACGCTCCACGACGACGTCGAGGTCACCGTCTCCGGGAGCGGCGGCGTCGAGGTGGAGGTCGAGGGCGAGGGGGCGGGCGACCTGGACCTCGGCGAGGGCCACCTCATCGTGCGTGCGATGTCCGCCACGTTCGCCCGGGTCGGCGTCGAGCGCCCTGCGGGCATCCGGCTCCGATGCGTCAACCGCATTCCGCACGCCCGCGGCCTCGGCTCCTCCTCGGCCGCGATCTGCGCCGGCATCCTGGCCGCGCGGGCGCTCGCCGCCCCGCGGCTGACCGACGACGAGGTCTTCGCGCTGGCCACCGAGATGGAGGGCCATCCCGACAACGTCGCGCCCTGCCTGTTCGGAGGGCTCACCGTCGCCTGGACCGAGAGTTCGGGCATGCCGCGCGTCGAGAAACTGGTCCCGCACCCCGGCCACCGGCCGGTGGTGATCATCCCGCAGGAGCGGCTGTCCACCGAGGTCGCGCGGGGTCTGCTGCCCGACAAGGTGCCCCACGGCGACGCCGCGGCCAACGCGGGCAGGGCCGCGTTGCTGGTCGCCGCGCTGCTGCGGGAACCGAGGAGTGATCTGCTGCTGGCCGCCACAGAGGACCGGCTGCACCAGGATTACCGCGCGCCTGCGATGCCGGACACTCTAAATCTGGTAAAACGTCTGCGCGCGATGGGTGTCCCGGCGGTCGTCTCGGGGGCGGGTCCGACGGTCCTCGCGTTTTCGTCTCCGAATTCGCAGGATTTGATCGCGTCTGTAGTGGGTACTCCCTGGCACATCCAGCCACTGGACGTCGAAAATGCAGGTTCGCACGTTCGGTCTCCCGAGACACGCTGATCCTCATAGACCTTCAGGGAATAGCTGTGTGCGCTGGTGATGTTAGGCTGATAGCCGCATCAGATGCCCCCTTGCTGGGTGCGTGCTGGTCAGCTTCACATCGCTGCACCGTGCGTCACGGCGGTCTCCCTGAGTTCATTGCCTCCGGTTGGCCCACATCCGGTTGGCGCGGCGAGAGCCGGCGTTTGAGGGGACTTGCGCGTTCGAGTCTTTCGACATCTGGTTGGCGGTACCACCCCGGGGGGCAACCTCCGGACCCCCACCGCTGGCGAATCTCGACGGTGATCCCATGAACGCACCTGTTCCTGACTGTGACGACCGTCCTGCGGGACGGCCGAGCAGCACGGTCGCACCTCCGAAATTCGTCCAGTCCGACCCGGTCTGTCCCGCCGGGTCGCATCAACGGGACGTCTGACTGATCACATCCGGCGCCCGACCCCTGGGAAGGACCCTTAGTTGAGCGACACCACAGAACTCCTCTCCGACACCGGCGCAGCCACGCAGCCGGCAGCCGGTGACACCCCTGCACGCGCGACCAGGCGCCGTCGCTCCGGCACCGGGCTGTCGGCCATGGTGCTGCCCGAGCTGCAGGCGATGGCCTCCGGCCTCGGCATCAGCGGGACCGGGCGCATGCGTAAGAGCCAGCTCATCGCCGCGATCCAGGAGAAGCAGGGTGTTACCGGCGACGGCGGCACGGCCGTCGGCACCGAGCGCTCCTCCAGCGAGACCACCGCCGCGGCCCCGGTCGCGAGCGCCAAGGCCGAGCCCGCCGCGTCCGCGCCCGCCGCGCCCGAGCGGGAGCGGCCGACGCGCACCCGTCGTGAGCGCACCCGCGCCGTCGCCGAGCCGGTGGCCGAGCCCGTCGCCGCCGAGCCCGTGGCGCTCGTCGCCGAGCCGGTCGCCGAGCAGCGGGAGACCCCGCACAGCGAGTCGAGGTCCGAGCGCGGCGACGGCCGTCGCGAGCGCCGCAGCCGCGACCGCGGCGACCGTGCGGACCGCGGCGAGCGCGGTGACCGGGGCGACCGCGGCGACCGCGGCGACCGTGCGGACCGCGGCGAGCGCGGTGACCGTGCCGACCGCGGCGACCGTGCCGACCGCGGCGACCGCGCCGAGCGGGGCGACCGCGCCGACAGGTCCGAGCGTGGCGACCGCCGCGACCGCGGCGACAGCCGTACCGACCAGCGCGCCGCCGACATCGGCGACCGCGGTCAGGGCCGCGACCAAGGCCGCGGCGAGCAGGACGACGACCGCCGGGGCCGGCGCGGCAGGTTCAGGGAGCGCAACCGCCGCGGGCGCGACCGCTTCTCCGACAACGAGCCGATGATCGCCGAGGACGACGTCCTCATCCCGATCGCCGGCATCCTCGACATCCTCGACAACTACGCCTTCGTGCGCACCAGCGGCTACCTGCCCGGCGCCAACGACGTCTACGTCTCGCTGGCACAGATCCGCAGGCACGGGCTCCGCAAGGGCGACGTCATCACCGGCGCGGTGCGCCAGCCGCGCGACGGCGAGCGGCGCGAGAAGTTCAACGCGCTGGTCCGCCTCGACACGGTCAACGGCATGGACCCCGACCAGGGGCGCAACCGGCCCGACTTCAACAAGCTCACCCCGCTCTACCCGCAGGAGCGGCTGCGGCTTGAGACCGAGCCCAACATCCTCACCACGCGCATCATCGACCTCGTGTCGCCGATCGGCAAGGGCCAGCGCGGACTGATCGTCTCCCCGCCCAAGGCCGGTAAGACGATGGTGCTGCAGGCCATCGCCAACGCGATCACCCGGAACAACCCCGAGTGCCACCTGATGGTCGTCCTCGTGGACGAGCGTCCGGAAGAGGTCACCGACATGCAGCGGTCGGTCAAGGGCGAGGTCATCCACTCGACCTTCGACCGTCCCGCCGAGGACCACACCACGGTCGCCGAGCTCGCCATCGAGCGCGCCAAGCGCCTCGTGGAGCTCGGACACGACGTCGTCGTGCTGCTGGACTCGATCACCCGTCTCGGCCGCGCCTACAACCTGGCCGCTCCCGCCTCGGGCCGCATCCTCTCCGGTGGTGTCGACTCGACCGCGCTCTACCCGCCGAAGCGCTTCTTCGGCGCCGCGCGCAACATCGAGAACGGCGGCTCGCTGACCATCCTCGCCACGGCCCTCGTCGAGACCGGCTCCAAGATGGACGAGGTCATCTTCGAGGAGTTCAAGGGCACCGGCAACGCCGAGCTGAAGCTCAACCGGTCCCTCGCCGACAAGCGCATCTTCCCCGCGGTCGACGTCGACGCGTCCGGCACGCGCAAGGAAGAGATCCTCATGTCCAAGGACGAGCTGCAGATCGTCTGGAAGCTGCGCCGGGTGCTGCACGCGCTCGACATGCAGCAGGCGCTGGAGCTGCTCCTTGAGAAGATGAAGGAGACCAAGTCCAACGCGGAGTTCCTGCTCCAGGTCCAGAAGACCACGGTGAGCTCCGACCGCGACTGACCGACGGCACGACGCCAGGGCGGACCGCGACCCGCGGTCCGCCCTGGCGTCGTTCAGGCCGCGAACGGTAAACGATTCCCGCGTGTGATCTACCAGCAGTTGGGTTATTCCTAGGTCGAGGATGCCCGTCCGCTCCCCTTCCACCGTGTTTCCCGGACAACAGCCGCACACCGGGCCCCAGCCGGGCGGAGCATACGTCTCATCGCTGAAGCCTCATCGGTGAAGTCCCATCGGCAGACGAGGGAGTGGACGCATGACTGCCGACACGGCGGTGGCCGGTCAACCGCCACTACGGGCCAGGGTGCCGCTCGGACCGAACGGGCCGCTCGGCCTGCTCGTCGATCCGGCGACATGGCGGGCGGCATCGTACCTGGTGGTCGGACTCGCTTTCGGGCTCACCTGGTTCGTGTTCCTGGCGGCCGGGCTGTCGCTGTCGCTGCCGCTGATCGTCATCTGGGTCGGGGTGCCGCTCGCCCTCGCCGTCATGCTCCTGTGGCGCCTCGCCGCGACCCTCCACCGGCACCTGATCAGGCTCGCGTTCGGCATGCGCATCGCCTCGCCGTACCGCCCCAGACCTCAAGGGCGGGGCGTTCTGCGGTGGGCGGCCTGGATGCTCGGCGACCCGGCCACCTGGCGCGATCTCGGCTACCTGCTGCTCCTGCTGCCGCTCGGCCTGGTGGAGACGGTCGTGTCCCTCGTGCTCTGGGGGTGCGTCGTCGGGCTCATCGGAGCACCGCTGTTCATCGTGTTCCACAACAAGGTCACCCTTTTCAGCGGCGTCGTCATCGACTCGTGGACCGAGGCGCTCGTGGCGGTGCCCGCGGGGATCGCGGTGCTGGCGTTGACGGTGTACGGCGTGCGCGGCATGGCCTGGCTCCACACCACGCTCGGCCAGGCCCTCCTCGGCCCTGACCAGGCCCAGTTCGCCGAACGCGCCGAACACCTCAAGGTCAGCCGGGCCCGCGGCGTCGACGCCACCGAGACCGAGAGGCGCAGAATCGAGCGCGACCTTCACGACGGCGCCCAGCAGCGCCTGCTGACCGTGGCCATGGACCTCGGCCGCGCCCAGGAGAAGATGGCGGACGACCCGCAGGCCGCCTGGGAACTCGTCGCCCAGGCCCACCTCGGCGCCAAGGCCGCCATCGCCGAACTCCGCGACCTGGCCCGGGGCATCTACCCCGCGATCCTCACCGACCGGGGACTCGACGCGGCGCTGTCGGCGCTCGCCGCCCGCGCGCCCGTCCACGTCGACGTCACCGTCGACATCGTCGAACGCCCGCCCGCCGCCGTCGAGAGCATCGCCTACTTCATCGTCGCCGAATGCCTCACCAACATCGCCAAGCATTCGCGGGCGACGGAGGCGTCGATCCTCGTCGGCCGGGACGGTGAACAGGTCGTCGTCGAGATCCGCGACAACGGCGTCGGCGGCGCGGCGGCGCAGGAGAGAGGCGGACTCGCCGGACTCGCGGACCGGGCCGCCACCATCGACGGCATCCTCACCGTGTCGAGCCCGCCCGGCGGTCCCACGCTCGTCGAAGCCCGGCTTCCCTGCCAGTGGTAACACCGCGACCGGTAACACCGCGACGGTGGCGCCGCCGGGGCTAGTCTGGCGATGTGCGTGTCGTGATCGCCGAGGATTCGGTGCTGTTACGCGAAGGGCTCGTGCGCCTCCTCGCCGACGGGGGCATCGAGACGGTCGCCGTCGTCGGCGACGGGCCCGGCCTGGTGAGAGCCGTTCACGATCAGCGGCCCGACCTCGCCTTGGTGGACGTCCGCATGCCGCCGACCCACACCGACGAGGGGCTGCGCGCGGCGCTCGAAGCCCGCGCCGGGCAGCCGGGGCTGCCGATCCTGGTGCTGTCGCAGTACGTCGAGGAGAGCTACGCCACCGAGCTGCTCAGCGGCGGCTCGGCGGCGATGGGCTACCTGCTGAAGGAGCGCGTCGCCGACGTCGCCGACTTCCTCGACGCGATGCGCCGGGTCGCCGCGGGAGGCACCGTCATCGACCCCGAGGTCGTCGTCCAGCTGCTGAGCCGGCGCACCCGGGAGGACCCGCTCCACCTGCTCACCGCGCGGGAGCGCGACGTGCTCGCTCTCATGGCGGAGGGACGGTCCAACACGGCCATCGCCGCGCGTCTCGGCGTGTCCGAGGGAGCGGTGGAGAAGCACATCTCCGGGATCTTCACCAAGTTCGGTCTCGAACCGGCCGCGGACGACCACCGCCGGGTGCTCGCCGTCCTGACCTTCCTGGGCCGCTGACGGGCGCGGCCTTCCCACCTGGAGTTCCGCGGAGAAAGCGGAGACGGCGGAGTAAGCCGAGAAGCCGGAGAAGCCGGAGAGAGCGGTACGGCGGGAGCCCGGGGTGCGGGCTCCCGCCGTACAGGTGGCCTGCGGTCGCCGCGGCGCGCGGCGACCGCTCAGCGCGACGTCATGTCACCGGCGGACCGGCACGCGGTGCCCCACGACACCCGTGCCGGCCTCGGTGTCATCGAACGCCGACGTAGACGGCGCGAGAGGTCTTACCGTAGGTGCGGCTCGTGCCGATGACCTTCACGCGGTAGTGCCCGACCCTGGCCTTGACCTTCTTGCTGAACTCGCCCGAGCCTTTCGTGCCCGTGGTCGTGATCAGCTTCCAGTCGGCGCCCTTGCGCTTGTGGTAGACGCTGACCAGCTTGTTCCTCCAGGGGGAGTCGCTGCGGTAGACCGTGCCCGACACCCTGACGTAGGCCTTGGCGAGCCTGCTCTTCTTCACCGAGCGCGGCGTCACCTTGAAGACGATCGAGGAGCTTACCTTGCCCGCCGACCCGCGGACGACGGTGAAGCCCCTGGTGCCCTTGACGCTGTCGTCGCCGCGCTTGGCGGTGACCTCCAGGGTCCAGTCGCCGGTGGTGGTCGTGCCGTCGAAGTAGACCGAGCCGCGGTAGATACCGTCGTTGTCGCGGTTCGTCAGCTCACCGACGTCGTACCACTCGTCGGAGTCGTCGCTCACCAGGCGGCCGGTCACCTTGCCGGCGTCCTTGCGCACGCCCTTGACCTCGGCCTTCACACTGACCTTGGTGTCCCGGCCGGTGCGGACCGCCACGGGGTCGGGGGAGACCTTCGCGGCGGCGACCGCGATGACCGGGTCGACGGTGATCTCCTCGTCGCAGGCGCCCGAGGCGGAGCCCCCGCGGGTGGGGGCGACCTTGAGGACCCACTTGCCGTCCTTGTCATCCTTCGTGATTTTGAAGGTGGTGGTGACCTCGGCGACGCCGACGGAGGCGGTCCCCTTGTTGGCGTCGGTGATGGTCGGCGGCTCGGGCAGCTTGAAGTCGGTGAGCTTCACCGGCGCGGCGGCGCCCGCCTTGGTGATCTCGGCCGCCAACGCGGTGAGGTCCGGGACGGCCTTGTCGCCGGCGCCCTTGAGCCAGTTGTCGCCGTCCTTCTTCCACAGATTCCGCACTGTCGCGGTGACGGTCACGGTGTTCTCGGTCTTGTGCGGGACGAAGGCGTCCTTGACCTCAAGCTTGGTGATATCCGTCCCGCCGACGCATTTGGCCGCTGCGGTGGCCGGCGCGACGGTGGAGGCGAGACCGCCTGCGAGCACGGCTGCGCCCGTCGCGGCGGCGAGCAGTAACCGTGTGCCCCTCTTCATGATGTCTTGCCCCTTACATCAACTAAGTGATGGGATGTTACGGTTTGGGCACCGGAGCCTAGTGTGACCGCAGTGATGGCGCTACACGTTCGCGGGAATGTGTGTAGGGAATGCTCCGTGGCCTGGGATGGTTCAACCGTCTGGCACACTGGTAGCCGAACCGCAGCGGGACCGGTTCCCGCCCGCCGGCCACGATCGGGGGTTCGCCCCCGGCGGCCCCACGGCCTGGCAGTGGAGGGCGCGGGCGACCCGGCGACCGCGACGTCGAGAGGAAACCTCAGTCATGAAGCGCGACATCCACCCCGATTACGTGGTGACGCAGGTGACCTGCACCTGCGGCAACTCCTTCACCACCCGCAGCACCGCCAAGAGCGGCGCCATCCGCACCGAGGTCTGCTCCGCTTGCCACCCGTTCTACACGGGCAAGCAGAAGATCCTCGACACCGGCGGCCGGGTGGCCCGCTTCGAGAAGCGCTTCGGCAAGAAGGCCGAGAGCAAGTAGCTCGCTTCAGGCGCCGACCCGGATCCACCCCCGCAGAGCGCGGGTGCGCCGGGTCGGCGTTCTTGGTGATGAGGGGCATTTTCCGCACGGGAGGGACGCAGGGTGAATCTCGACGAGCTGCTGACTGAACACACCGAGCTCGAACTCAAACTGGCCGATCCCGGCGTGCACGCCGACCAGAACAAGGCCCGTTCCCTGGGGCGGCGCTACGCGGAGCTGACCCCGATCGTCGCCACCTATCGCGAGCTGTCGGGCGTCCGCGAGGACCTCGCGGCGGCCAAGGAACTGGCCACCGAGGACCCCGCCTTCGCCGACGAGGCCGCAGAGCTCGCCGCGCGCATCCCCGTGCTCGAGGAGAAGCTGCGCCATCTGCTCATCCCGCGCGATCCCAACGATGACAAGGACATCATCATGGAGATCAAGGCGGGTGAGGGCGGAGAGGAGTCGGCGCTGTTCGCCGGAGACCTGCTGCGCATGTATCTCCGCTACGCCGAGCGCATCGGCTGGAAGACCGAGGTCATCGACGCCCAGCACTCCGACCTCGGCGGCTACAAGGACGTGACGGTCGCGATCAAGGGCAAGGGCGCCGACGGCGTGTGGGCCCGGCTCAAATACGAGGGCGGGGTGCACCGCGTGCAGCGCGTGCCCGTCACCGAGTCGCAGGGGCGCATCCACACCTCGGCCGCGGGTGTGCTGGTCTACGCGGAGGCCGAGGAGGTCGACGTGCAGATCGACCCCAATGACCTGCGCATCGACGTCTTCCGCAGCTCCGGGCCCGGTGGCCAGAGCGTCAACACCACCGACTCGGCGGTGCGGATCACCCACCTCCCGACCGGTGTGGTCGTCTCCTGCCAGAACGAGAAGAGCCAGCTCCAGAACAAGGAGTCCGCGCTGCGCATCCTGCGCGCCCGGCTCCTGTCCATCGCCCAGGAGGAGGCGCAGGCCGCCGCCGCCGCCGACCGCAAGTCCCAAGTGCGCACGGTCGACCGCTCCGAGCGCATCCGCACCTACAACTTCCCTGAGAATCGCATCTCCGACCACCGCGTCGGCTTCAAGGCGTATAACCTCGATCAGGTCCTGGACGGCGACCTGTCCGCTGTCATCCAGGCATTGACCGATGCCGAGATGGCGGAGAAGCTCGCCGCCCATTCCTAGGCTTGCCATGACCTTTCTGCTCGACGAGATCGCGCTCGCGACCGCCCGGCTGGCCGAGGCCGGGGTTCCTTCTCCACGCACCGATGCGGAGGAGATCGCGGCATTCGTCCACGGTGTGCGGCGGGCGGAGCTCCACACCGTCAAGGACGCCGATTTCGACGCGCTGTTCTGGGAGGGCGTCGCCCGCCGCGAGTCCCGGGAGCCGCTCCAGCACATCACCGGCCGGGCCTACTTCCGCTACCTGTCGCTGGACGTCGGGCCGGGCGTCTTCGTCCCGAGGCCGGAGACCGAGGTCGTCGCCGGATGGGCCATCGAGCGGCTCGACGAGATGGACGTCGCCTCTCCCGTCGTCGTCGATCTGGGCACCGGCTCGGGCGCGATCGCGCTGTCCATCGCGCAGGAGGTCGCACTGGCCCAGGTGCACGCCGTCGAGGTGGACCCCGACGCCTACGGCTGGGCCAAGCGCAACATCTCCGAGCACGGCCAGGGCCGGGTCACGCTCCACCCCGAAGACCTCGCCGACTGCCTTCCCGAGCTCAACGGCCAGGTCGACCTGGTGGTCTCCAACCCGCCCTACATCCCGCCGGGCGCCGTCCCGCGCGACCCCGAGGTGCGTGACTACGATCCCGCCCGCGCCCTGTACGGCTCCAGCGCCGACGGCCTCCACGAGGTCCGCGCCGTCGAGGCCACCGCGCGCCGGCTTCTGCGCCCCGGCGGCCTCGTCGCCGTCGAGCATGCCGACGAGCAGGGCCGTTCCGTCTATCTGATCTTCCCCGAGGACAACGGCTGGCGCGACGTCCGCATCCACCAGGACCTGACGCGCCGAGATCGTTTCGTCACCGCACGCTTCGGCCAGGAATAGGATGACAAGCCGTGAGCCGACGTTATGAATGCGCAGATCCCGAGCAGCGCGCCGCCGCCCTGACCGATGCGGCCGCCGCCGTCCAGAAGGGCGAGCTGGTCGTGTTCCCCACGGACACGGTCTACGGCATCGGAGCCGAAGCCTTCAGCCACGCGGGGGTGAAAGCCCTCCTCACGGCCAAGGGCCGCGGGCGCGACATGCCCGTCCCCGTCCTCGTCGGCACCACACTCGCCGCCACGGCCCTCGTCGACGGCCTCGGCCTCTACGGCCAGGAGCTCATCGACGAGTTCTGGCCCGGGCCCCTCACGCTGATCTGCCGCGTCAACCGCTCCCTCACCTGGGACCTCGGCGACACCAAGGGCACCGTCGCCATCCGCATGCCGAACGACCCGCTCGCGATCGAGCTCCTCAAAGAGGTCGGCCCGATGGCGGTGAGCAGCGCCAACCGCACCGGCTCACCCCCCGCCACCACCGCCGCCGAGGCCGAGCGGCAACTCGGCGACTCCGTCGCGGTCTACCTCGACGGCGGCCCCCGCACGGAGAACACGCCGTCGTCGATCCTCGACCTCACCACGGCCGTGCCGCGCCTGCTGCGCAAGGGAGCGCTCTCCGTGCAGAAACTCCGCGGCATCGTCGGCTATGTCGCGACGGACGAGGACTCCGACAGCACTGGCTGATTTATGCAATCTCAATAACTCCTTGGTCATTCCTGGGGACTTAGAGCTTGCCCACGGTTACCGTGAGGTTGGTCGATACTTCCGGGAGAGTCGATGGGCAAGTTCAATGGAATGAATCCCCAGCTTGTCCGGGGACTGCTGGCCGAGGCGAAGAACATGGCCGGCCAGATCAGATCCATTGACAGCCGTGTCACCCAGCTGTTGAGCGCCGCGGGAGTCCCCTCGGGAACACCGGTCAGACCGGCGCAGGTCGCCGACAGCCTTGACGAGATGGTCCGCGATCTCACCGTGAGAGTGGAGCTACTCGAAAAGCGCGAGGAGCAGCAGCAGATCGCCGACCCGCCCCGTGTCGAAGGCCAGTCCGTCGAGGCCACCCCGCGAGACCCCGGGGCTGACAACACGGACAAGGATCAGGACGACACGGACAAAGGCGCGGCCGAAGGCCCGAAGAACGCCACGGACGACAAGGCCAAAACGCCCGAAGGCGGGTCCGGCGGGGGAGACGCGCAGCGCCCCCAGGGCGGGGGAGACGCGAAGGGCGACCGCCCGGAGACCGGGGCGAAGGCCGACGGGGAGAGCGGCAAGCGAGGCGACGAGGCCAAGGGCGACCCCAAGGGGGACGCCAGGTCCGACAAGGAAGCCAAGACCGACCGGGACGCCGGTGTCGGCCGCGACGAGTCCAAGGACACCGCTTCGGGCCGGGACGCGCGGGGCGACGGCGACGCCGCCAAGGACGGCAAGGATTCTGGTGGTCGTGACGAGTCCAAGGGTGAGGCCAAGGACGGTAAGGACGATCGCGGCGAGTCCAAGGGCGAGGCCAAGGACGGTAAGGACTCTGGCGGCCGTGACGAGTCCAAGGGCGAGGCCAAGGACGGTAAGGACTCTGGTGGTCGTGACGAGTCCAAGGGTGAGGCCAAGGACGGTAAGGACGATCGCGGCGAGTCCAAGGGCGAGGCCAAGGACGCCAAGGACGGTAAGGATTCTGGCGGTCGTGACGAGTCCAAGGGTGAACCCAAGGGCGATCGGGACTCCAAGGGCGAGCGCGACCGTGTGGGTGACCTCCGGGAAGTGCCCCAGGGGGATGAGGGTTCCAGGGACGACCGTGACGCGTCGGGCGGTCGCAATGACACCAGGAGTGCCTCTGCGGACGGTCGGCCCGTGGACGGCGGCGACTCCAAAGCCGGCCGGGATGATTCGGTCGGCGACCCCGCGAAGGACGGTGGCAAGGACTCCGGCGGTCGTGACGAGCCGCGAGGCGAGCCCAAGGGTGAGCGGGACGCCGGTGGCGATCGGCATGGCGAGGCCAAGGGCGACCGGGATTCCAAGGGTGAGCGGCTGAATGTGGGCGATGGCTCGCGAGGCGACGGCGGTGGCGACCTGCGGGATGAGCCTCGGGACGATCGCGGTTCTCGCGATGAGCGGGACTCGGGCGGCGACTCCCGCGGGGAGCCCAAGGAAGACCGGGGCGCCAGGGGAGACAGAGACCTCGACCAGCGACGCGATCAGGACGGCGCGCGAGATTCACGCGACTCTCGCGAGAGGTACGGCGACGGCCGGGACGACGTGGGCGCTCCCGAGCGCGACTCGCGGGGCCCGGGCGTCTCGGCGGCATCCGACGGGCAGGACCGCACGGAGGGTGCCTCACGTGACTCGGACGACCGCTCGGAAGGTAAGAGCAGGGAGTCGGACGACAGAGATCGGTCGGATCGGGGCAAGGACCCCGACGACAAGGACCGGTCGGACAGCCGGGGCAAGGACTCGCGGGACCGCGACGGCTCGGAGCCGCGTGGAAAGGACTCCGCCGATCGGGGCGGGTCCGACGGTAGGGGCGGGGATTCGCGCGGCCGTGACCCCGACGGCCAGAACCGGATGGACACTCCCGGTAAGGACCATCCCGATGACCGGGACACCAGTGGTGGCCGACGGGTCGTCGAAGTCGACGGCGTCAAGATAGTCGAACAGCCGATGGGGCCGCCGCCGACAATGGACGAGATTCGCGACATGATGGCCAACGCGAAGCCGATGGAGACGCCGGTCGCCGAGGATCTCGTTCTCAGCGATTACGCGACGGATGCGAAGAACCCCTACTCCGCCGCTGATGGGCCTCCTGGCCGCATCGCCGGTACGCCCGACCCCGGGGTCAAGCCGGACTTCCCAATCCCGGACACGGCGGAGTACGCCGGTGATCCGGGCGACTCGCGCGGTTCGGGCGGCCGTGACGACCGGCCTTCGGTGTCCGACGCGATGGACCGCTCGGGCCTCGGGGAGCGCGCATACGGCGGAGATCGCGGGCTGGATGATGGCGTCCGCAGCCATGGCGATCGTCCGCAGGATCCCGATTACGGGGATAAATCGCGATCTGAGGGTGATGGGGACCGGGAAGGCAAAGGGGAGCGCTCACGGGATCCTGGACGTGATTCTGGAGGTGATGCGTGGGATCGTCGGGATGCTCGGGATGCCCAGGACACGGACTACCAGAATGACCGTCCTGAGAAAGACGATCCCGTCCGGGAGGACTCCGGCGGGGACGAGTGGGCGGGCGACGGCGAGCGGGACTCGAAGGGCGACCGTTCACGCGATCCCGGGCGTGAGCCTGAGGGTGATTCGCGAGATCGCCGGGATGATGCTCGGGGCGCGGGTTACGCAGGTTACGTGGACTATCGGGATGCGGACTATCGGGACGATCGGATCGCCGGTGAGCGGCGGGATGACGACCGGTTCGAGGATCGTCGGCAGGACTCGGATCGATATCGCGACGATCGGGACCGGGGCGAGGAGTCCGAGAGGGGTTCCTCCAAGGACGGCGACCGGGACCGCGATGGGCGGGACCGGGACGACCGGGACCGCGGGGGTTCGGCCAAGGAGGACGGACGGGAGTCGAAAGGCGACCGGGCCAGGGAGCCGAGGGACGGGGTTCCCCGGCCGGGTGAATACGGTAATGACTGGCGCAAAGGTCCGGTGACGGAGCCGGTTTCCCCGCCGGCGCCGGACGGGCTCCGGCTGGCCTCGGACGGCATGGCCACGGTTGATCCACTGGACAGGCGCGGCGTCGAGAGGTAGGGATTTTGCCATGTATGTCGATCCTCCGGCGCCACTGCCACGGCAACCGGGTGAAGAGCCGCCGGGCATACGGCCGAACTCCGGTGCGACGGGGCCGAGAAACTGGCAGTTCAACCCGGAATACCAGAAGCTGGTCGTGCTGTGGTTTCAGGTGATGCCGCTGCTCGACACGCTGGCCGCGTCGCTGGACAAGGCCACGCAGGCGGCCAAGAGCAGCGATACGTGGGATGCGCCGGTCGGCGAGAGATATGTGAACGACATGGCCGAGTGGCGCAACAAGCTGCTGCGCTATCGCCAGTCCGTGCTCACGGCGATCAGCGACGAGGCGGCCGACACCCCGAGGTGGGTGCCGAGGGAGGTCAGTTCACCGCACGCTTTCTCCTGATCCCGGGGCGTCGCCGGCGCCCGCCCGCCGCCTCCGCGGCGGGGCTCGTGAGCCTCCAGAAGTGTGCGGACGGCTTACAGTGGAGAAATGGCCGTCTCTTCGGCAGGGCGATCCGAGCCACCGCTCCAGAGCGCGGTGAGCCCGTTTCGCGGCCCGGATTTCGAGGCGCTGCGCCGACGGGATCCGGACGTGGCCCAGGTGCTGCTGGACGAGATCGAACGGGTCCGAGGCGGGCTCCAATTGATCGCCAGTGAGAATTTCACGTCGCCCGCGGTGCTCGCAGCGCTTGGCTCGACTTTGACGGACAAATACGCGGAGGGTTACCCGGGGAGGCGCTACTTCAGCGGGTGCGAAGTGGTGGACCGCGCGGAAAACCTGGCCGTCGATCGCGCGCTGCGCCTGTTCGGCGCCGATCACGTCAATGTTCAGCCGCATTCCGGTTCGTCGGCGAATCTCGCCGCCTACGCGGCATTGTTGCGGCCCGGGGACGCGATTCTGGCGATGGCGCTTCCTCACGGCGGCCATCTCACCCATGGATCCAAGGTTAATTTTTCCGGTCGTTGGTTCGAAGTCCTGTCGTACGGCGTGCGCCGCGACACCGAGCTGATCGACTATGACGAGGTGAGGGATCTCGCGCTTCGCCACCGCCCCAAGCTGATCGTGTGCGGCGCCACGGCCTACCCGCGGCTCATCGACTTCGGGGCCTTCCGCGGCATCGCCGATGAGGTGGGCGCCTGGCTGCTGGCCGACGTGGCGCACACGGCCGGCCTGATGGCCGGGGGCGCGGTGCCGTCGGCCGTGCCGTACGCGGATGTGGTGACGTTCACGACGCACAAGTCGCTGCGGGGACCGCGGGGCGGGGCCATCCTGTGCACGGCGGAGCTCGCCGGCAAGATCGATCGGGCGGTGTTCCCCTTTGTGCAGGGCGGGCCGCTGATGCATGTGATCGCGGCGAAGGCGGTGGCCTTCGGCGAGGCGCTGCGTCCGGCGTTCCGTGACTACGCTCGGCGCGTGGTCGAGAACGCGCGCGTGCTGACGCGAGCGCTGGACGCGCGTGGCATGCGTCCGGTCTCCGGGGGCACCGACACCCATCTCGCGCTGATCGACCTGAGGGACCTCGGCCTGTCGGGTGTGGTGGCCGAGCAGCGCTGCGCGCTGGCCGGCATCACGCTCAACCGCAACGCCGTTCCCTACGATCGAGAACCCCCCACGGTGACGTCCGGTGTCAAGGTCGGCACTCCCTGTGTGACGACGCAGGGCATGGGGCCGGTGGAGATGGAGGAGGTGGGGGCGCTGGTGGCGCGGGCTGTGACGGAACCGGGGGCGGCCTCGGAAATACGCGAGCAGGTGACCGTCCTAAGCAGTCGATTCCCGGCATATCCGACGAATCGCGATATTGGCCAGTGAATTATGACTAGTTCTGT
Source organism: Sinosporangium album (assembly GCF_900100605.1). Lineage (GTDB taxonomy): Bacteria > Actinomycetota > Actinomycetes > Streptosporangiales > Streptosporangiaceae > Sinosporangium > Sinosporangium album. The sequence goes on from NZ_FNCN01000005.1 coordinate 108,412, forward strand.
GTCGTCTTCCGGTCACAGGTGGCCGGAGCATCCGGGAAACTAGGTACGTGCGCGAATACCTCTTGATAGCGCTGGCGGCGGCTGCGGTGACCTATCTGCTGGTCCCGCTGGTCCGCGTGTTCGCCATCCGCATCGGCGCGATGCCGGAGGTGCGCGATCGCGACGTGCACACCAAGCCCACGCCCCGCCTCGGCGGGCTCGCGATGTACGGCGGGTTGGTCGCCGGCCTGATCATGGCCGATCAGCTGAAACACAGCGGCACGGTGCTCGCCGACGACAGGGCGATGTGGGCTCTGATCTGCGCCGGCGGGCTGATCGTGGTGACCGGGTTCCTCGACGACTGGTGGGGCATGGACGCCCTCATCAAGCTGGGGGGCCAGGTCGGCGCGGCGGGTCTGCTGGTCTGGTTCGGCCTGAGTCTGCCGTGGATTCCGGGCCCCAACGGCGACAGCTACACGCTCGACTCCACCCTGAGCACGGTGGTGACGATCCTGGTGGTCGTCGTGACCATCAACGCGGTCAACTTCGTCGACGGGCTGGACGGCCTGGCCGCGGGCATCGTCTGCATCGCGGGCATCGCCATGTGGGGCTACTCCATCGTGCTGTCGCAGGCGGTCTCCAACGGCACCCGCATCAACCTCACGGCCATCATCACGGCCATCCTCATCGGCATGTGCCTGGGGTTCCTTCCGCACAACTTCCATCCCGCCAAGATCTTCATGGGTGACACCGGGGCCATGCTGATCGGCCTCGTGCTCGCCTCCTCGATCGTCACCGTCACCCCGGTCGACCCCGCGGCCATCAACCGCTTCCCGATCGTGCTGCCGCTGCTGCTGCCGATCGCGGTGATGCTGCTGCCGCTGCTCGATCTGACGTCGGCCGTGGTCAGACGCACGTCGTACGGCCAGTCCCCGTTCGCCCCCGACCGGGGGCACCTGCATCACCGGCTGCTGGACATCGGCCATTCGCACCGCCGCACGGTCCTGATCATGTATGCGTGGACCTTCCTGTTCGCGGCGGCCGTGGTCGGTCTGTCGGTCGGTGGTGTCCCGCTGATCGTGTTCCCGGTCACAGTCCTGCTGGCCGTCGGGGTGCTCGTGCTGATGGCGCTTCCGCGCTGGCGGCTGCGCCGCAAGAACGGCGGATCACATGCGATGGGGCATTCCCCCGAACCCGAGCGAGAACCCCGGGCCGCCGCGCGGGATGAGGCGCGGGATGCCGCCTCCGGGGCCCTGGCGCCTCCGGCGCCGAGGTCGGGCGCCCGTCCGCGACCGGTGCCCCAGCCGATGGCGGCGCCCGTGTCCGAGCGGTTCACGCCCACCGAGGACTTGACGCAGCCAGCGAGGCGGCGTCCGCCGTCCGCGGGCCGTCTGCCGAGGAGCCGGGTCTACGAAGGCCCTCCGCCCCACACGGGGCAGATCGCCGCCGTGCCGAAGGCCCCGGGCCCGCAGGAGGGGCGGCCTGCCGCGCCGTCCGCCCCGGAGACCGGGCAGATCGCCGCGGTGCCGGGCCGCGCGGTCCCTCAGGGCAGGCCGGAGGACGGCGACGCCGGCGCGCCGCGGACCGCGGAGCATCGGGGAAGACCCGAGGGAAGCGCCGCCGACGTGCCGCGGGCCGCGGGGATGCGAGGCCGACCGGCCGAGGATTCGCTCGGCGTGCCGCGGGCTGCCGACGGTCACGGAAGGCGTTCGGTGCCCCAGCCGCACAGCGGTGACACGACGGGGCCCGTGCCGAAAGTGATGCCGACCACAGATTCCACCGATCACGGTTCGAACGCGGACTCCGTGGAACTTATCGATGACACGGCAGTCTTCCCTGCTTATCGGGATTCGCGCTCGACTCCGCCCCGGCGTATCCCCTGACACGTTCCTCGAAACGCCAGGTAAAAGCAGCCTTCACTGAGCTTGTGATAGCTTTCACGAATAGGAACCCCACGTGAACGGCCCTGTGGGGTAGCAAACGCTCGCTTGACAACTCATCCTGGAGCACCGATGCAGGCCAACGACGTGCGCGTCCTCAAAAGCGCCGCGCTGCCCACGCTGGCGGCAGGTGTCGTCGCGGTTCTCGTGGCGGTTCTTCTGGGGGGTGCCACGGCGGCGTTCGGATCCGGGATCGCTCTGGGGCTGGTCGCCCTTTTCTTCACAATCAGCCTGGTCGTGGTGTCGTGGGCCGGCCGGGTCTCGCCCATGGCGATGATGACCGCCGCCGTTCTGAGCTATGTGGTGAAGGCGTTGGCCCTGATCATGCTGCTCAGGACGTTCGAGGGCGCCACGGCCTTCGATCCCCGGGCCTTCGGCTGGACTGTGATTGCGCTCACTGTGGTGTGGACCTTCGGTGAGATGCGTGGCTTCATGAAGTTGAAGATGCTCTACGTCGACCCTGAAGGCCGAGTCCCTGGGCAGGGTGGCTGAATGACCGGGCGTATGATTTCGGCAGCCGGCGTGACGGGGTCCGATATGACTAGTCCTCACCGCGCCTGCTATCGTCGTGCCCGCGATGAGCGAGCAGAAGCGTCGGCCAGAAGACGACGGCCGCGACTTTGCCAATGCCGCCTGGTCGATACCCAGCTACGTGCTCTCAGGGATCATTGTCTACGGCGGTATCGGCTGGTTGCTGAGCCGCTGGACTGGCGTGGTCGCGTTCACCCCGATCGGCCTGATCCTCGGCGTCGTGCTCTCCGTCTACCTGGTCTATCGGAAGTACGGACGCTGACGCTCGGCGGTGATCGCCTTGTCGGAGAAGTCCACTTGTTCTACTACCACGTCGAAGGGAACGCCGCGTGAGCACGCTGACGCTCCTCGCCTCCGGGGATGAGTTCAAGGCCCCAGGGCTCGAACTCTTCGAATTCCCCCCGATCATTTCTGGCGTCCCATGGTTCACCAAACCCGTGCTGGTGGCGCTTCTGAGCACGTTGATCGTTTTGATCTTCTGCTGGTCGGCGTTCGCGAAGCCGAAGCTGGTGCCGAGAGGCGTCCAGAACGTTGCCGAGATGGGTTACATGTTCATCCGCGACCAGGTCGCCCGGCCGTTCCTCGGCAAGGACGCAGACCGGTGGATGGGCCTGCTGCTCAGCCTCTTCTTCCTGATCTGGGTCTGGAACCTGATGGGTGTCGTCCCCGGCATCCAGTTCCCCGTCGTCTCGCACATCGCCTTCCCGTTCGTGCTCGCGGCCTCCATCTACGTGCTCAAGCTCTACCTCGGCTTCAAGCACCAGGGGTTCTTCGGCTACTTCAAGAACATGATGTTCCCGCCGGGGCTTCCCAAGCCCATCTACGTGCTGCTCGCCCCCATCGAGTTCCTCTCGAACATGATCGTGGCTCCCTTCACGCACGCGGTGCGACTCTTCGCCAACATGTTCGCGGGCCACATCATCCTGGCGTTCTTCAGCCTGGTCGGCTTCTGGTTCCTGTTTGAGAACCTCACGCCCCTCGGCGCGCCTCTCGGCGTCCTGGGCGTGGTCATGACGATCGGGATGACGCTCTTCGAGATGTTCATCCAGTTCCTGCAGGCATTCCTCTTCGCGATGCTCGCGGCGATGTACATCGGCAACTCGCTCCACCCCGAGCACTGAGTCCTCCAACGGAAATGTCCAGACCGGTGGGCCCTCCACCGGCCGACCAGTAAAGGAAAACACCCATGAGCGCCCTCCTTGCTGAGGTCTCCGGCAGCCTCAACTCGCTTGGCTCCATCGGTTATGGTCTCGCCGCGATCGGCCCGGGCATCGGCGTCGGCATCATCTTCGGCCAGGGCGTCCAGGCGATCGCCCGCAACCCCGAGGCCTACAACCTCATCCGTCAGAACATGCTGCTCGGCTTCGTTCTCACCGAGGCGCTGGCCCTGATCGGTCTGGTCGCGCCCTTCATGTTCAACGCGTGACGTACGACAACCCCTGACGAAAGGCTGCAATCATGATCACAGCAGCACGGCTCGCCGCGGAGGAAGGGGCCAACAGCCCTCTTCTTCCGCACACATATGAGCTGGTCGTTGGTGGCTTCGCCTTTTTCGTCGTGCTCTTCGTCGTCGGCAAGATCCTCACCCCGCGCATCCAGAAGACGCTCGCGGAGAGGACCGACGCCATCGAGGGGGGCCTGAAGAGAGCCGAAGAGGTCCAGGACGAGGCCAAGCGCACGCTGGAGAGCTACCGCGCCCAGCTCGCCGAGGCCCGTCACGAGGCCGCGCGCCTGCGCGAAGAGGCCCGCGAGCAGGGTGCGCAGATCAAGGCCGAACTCCGCGAGGAGGCCCAGGCCGAGGCCCGCCGCATCATCGAGCAGGCCCACGCCCAGATCGAGGCCGAGCGTCAGACCGCCTTCGCCCAGCTCCGGGTGGAGATCGGGCGGCTGTCGACCGACCTCGCCGGCCGCATCGTCGGTGAGTCGCTGGAGGACGAGGCCCGCCAGCGCCGCATCGTCGACCGGTTCCTTGAAGAGCTTGAGGGTGCCGGCTCCGAGGCGGTTCGCTGATGCGTGGCCTCAGCAGGTCCTCGCTGGCCGAGGTGGAAGAGCGGTTCAACGGAGTCGCCGGTGCGGCCGACCTCGGGACGCTGGCCGACGAGCTGTTCGCGGTCGCCGACCTGTTCGGCCGCGAACACGGCCTTCGCCGTTCGCTCTCCGACCCGTCTGTGGCCCCCGAGCAGAAGGCACAGGCCGCACGCGTGCTCTTTGAGGGCAAGGTGAGTCCGGCGGCGGTGGCGACGGTCGAGTCGGCCGTCGAGGCCAAGTGGTCCCGCGCCGCCGACCTGCCCGACGTGCTTGAGCGCCTCGGGGTGGTCGCCGCGTGCGCGGAGGCCGAGTCGCAGAACAGGCTCGACGATGTCGAAGACGAACTGTTCAGGTTCGGGCGCATCGTCGCGGCCAGCTCCGACCTGCGCCGGGCCCTGACCAGCCCGTCGCTCCCCGCTGACGCCAAGCGGGCACTGCTCGCCGAGCTCCTCGGGGACAAGGTGGCGCCGTCCACCCTCCGTCTCCTGGTCCAGCTCGTCACGCATCCGCGAGGACGTAGCCTGGATTCGGGACTCGAAGAGTTCGGCGGCCTTGTCTCTGAGCAGCGTCAGCGCCTCGTCGCGGTGGTGCGCAGCGCCATCCCGCTCAGCGAGGAGCACAAGCAGAGGCTCGCCGCGTGGCTGCGCGCCTCGTTTGGTCGCGACGTCCATCTGAACGTCGAAGTGGACCCGCGCGTGCTCGGTGGATTCTCGATCCGCATCGGCGACGAGATCATCGACACCACGATCACGGGCCGCATTGAAGAAGTCCGCCGCCGGTTGGCCGGCTAGGCGAATAGGGAGACTGAAGAGATGGCGGAGCTGACGATCCGGCCGGACGAGATCCGGGACGCGCTTGAGCGCTTCGTCCAGGCGTACGAACCGGAAGGCGCCGCGCGCGAGGAGATCGGGACCGTCGTCGACTGCGGCGACGGTATCGCCCATGTCTCCGGCCTTCCCTCGGCGATGGCGAACGAACTGCTGGAGTTCGAGGACGGTACGCGCGGACTGGCACTGAACCTGGATGTCCGGGAGATCGGTGTCGTTATCCTGGGTGACTTCAGCAAGATCGAGGAGGGCCAGTCGGTCCGCCGGACCGGTCAGGTCCTGTCGGTCCCGGTCGGCGACAACTTCCTCGGCCGCGTGGTGGACCCGCTGGGCGTCCCCCTCGACGGCAAGGGCGCGATCGAGGCCGAGGGGCTGCGCGCCCTGGAGCTGCAGGCGCCTTCGGTCGTTCAGCGGCAGCCCGTGAAGGAGCCGCTGCAGACCGGCCTCAAGGCGGTCGACGCCATGACCCCGATCGGCCGTGGCCAGCGCCAGCTGATCATCGGTGACCGTGGCACCGGCAAGACCGCCATCGCCGTGGACACCATCCTCAACCAGCGTGAGAACTGGCTGTCGGGCGACCCGTCCAAGCAGGTCCGCTGCGTCTACGTCGCCGTCGGCCAGAAGGGCTCGACGATCGCGCAGGTGCAGGGCCGCCTGGAGGAGGCGGGCGCGATGGAGTACACCACCATCGTCGCCGCCCCGGCGTCCGACCCCGCCGGTTACAAGTACATCGCCCCTTACACCGGCTCCGCCATCGGGCAGCACTGGATGTACCAGGGCAAGCACGTTCTGATCGTCTTCGACGACCTGAGCAAGCAGGCCGACGCCTACCGCGCCGTCTCGCTGCTGCTGCGCCGCCCGCCGGGCCGTGAGGCGTTCCCCGGTGACGTCTTCTACTTGCACTCGCGTCTGCTGGAACGCTGCGCGAAGCTCTCCGCCGACCTGGGCGGCGGCTCGATGACCGGGCTCCCGGTCATCGAGACCAAGGGTAACGACGTCTCGGCGTTCATCCCGACCAACGTCATCTCCATCACCGACGGCCAGTGCTTCCTGGAGACGGACCTGTTCAACGCCGGTGTCCGTCCGGCCATCAACGTCGGTGTCTCGGTCTCCCGAGTCGGTGGCTCGGCGCAGATCAAGGCCATGAGGAAGGTCGCCGGCACGCTCCGCATCTCCCTGTCGCAGTACCGCGACCTGGAGGCGTTCGCCGCGTTCGCCTCCGACCTGGACGCCGCCTCGCGGGCCCAGCTTGAGCGCGGACAGCGACTGATCGAGTTGCTCAAGCAGCCGCAGTACAGCCCGTTCGCGGTCGAGCAGCAGGTCGTCTCCGTCTGGGCGGGCACCACCGGCCAGCTCGACGACGTGCCGGTCGAGGACGTGCGGAGATTCGAGGCGGAGTTCCTCGACTACATCTCCCGCGAGCACAAGGGCGTCTTCGACGGTATCCGGGAGACCAAGGACCTCTCCGACGACGCGGTGACCCTGCTCAAGGGCGCGATCACCGAGTTCAAGAAGGGTTTCGAGACCTCCTCGGGCGAGCTCCTGGTCAAGGACGAGCCGGTCCCGTCGCTTGAGGCCGGCGAAGTCGGCCAGGAGAAGATCACCAAGCACGTTCGCCAGGTCGAAGAGAAGAAGTAGCCGATGGGTGCACAGCTGAGACTGCTGCGCAGGCGGATCAAGTCGGTCAGGTCGACCGCCAAGATCACGCGCGCGCAGGAGCTGATCGCGTCCTCGCGGATCGTCAAGGCGCAGGCCAGGATGGCCGCGGCGGTGCCGTACGAGCGGGAGATCACCCGTGCGGTGAGCGCCGTGGTGTCGGGCACCACGAGCGTCTCGCACCCGCTGACCGTGGCGAAGGAGAACCCGGCGAAGGCCGGGGTGCTCATCGTCACCAGCGACCGGGGGTTCGCGGGCGGCTTCAACGCCAACCTGCTGCGTGAGGCGGAGGCCCTCGCCGGGCTGCTGCGCGACCGCGGGGTCATGCCCGTGCCGTTCGTGGCGGGCCGCAAGGGCATCGCCTGGCACTCGTTCCGCGGCAGGCCGATGGGTGCGAGCTGGTCCGGGTTCTCCGACAACCCGACCTACGCGCACGCCAAGGAGATCGCCGACACGCTGATCGAGGCGTTCAAGGACGAGAACGGCATCGACGAGATCCACATCGTGTCGACGTCGTTCGTCTCGATGCTGACGCAGGCGGTCGTGGTCAAGCGCGTCCTTCCGCTGGAGATCGAGGTCACGACCGAGGCTCCGGCGGCCGGGCCGCTGCCGTACTTCGAGTTCGAGCCGACGGCCGACGGTGTTCTCGACACGCTCCTGCCGCGCTACGTGGAGTCCCGCATCTTCAACGCGCTGCTCCAGTCGGCGGCCTCCGAGCACGCCGCGCGCCGCCGCGCGATGAAGTCGGCGACCGACAACGCCAACGAGCTCATCCGCGTGTTCACCCAGCAGATGAACCAGGCTCGTCAGGCGGAGATCACCCAGGAAATCAGCGAGATCGTCGGTGGCGCCAACGCGCTGGCTGACGCCGCAGCGGGGAAAGAGTGAAATGACTGCACAGACTGTTGAGACCGGCGTGGGTCGCGTCGCGCGGGTCACCGGTCCCGTCGTCGACGTGGAGTTCCCCGTCGAGGCGATGCCGGACATCTACAACGCGCTCACGGTCGACGTCGTCCTGGACGGCGAGACCAAGACGCTGACCATGGAGGTCGCCCAGCACCTCGGTGACAACCTGGTGCGCGCCATCTCCATGCAGCCCACCGACGGCCTGGTCCGCAACGCCGCTGTCGTCGACACCGGTGCGGCGATCTCGGTGCCCGTCGGTCAGGTCGTCAAGGGCCACGTGTGGAACACCCTGGGCGAGGCCCTGGACGTTCCGACCGCGTCGCTCGAGATCCAGGAGCGTTGGGGCATCCACCGCTCCTCGCCCCCCTTCGACCAGCTTGAGTCGCGTACGGAGATCCTCCCGACCGGCATCAAGGTCATCGACCTGCTCACGCCGTACATGAAGGGCGGCAAGATCGGTCTGTTCGGTGGCGCCGGCGTCGGCAAGACCGTTCTGATCCAGGAGATGATCCGCCGAGTCGCGCTGAAGTTCTCCGGCACGTCGGTGTTCGCCGGCGTCGGTGAGCGTACGCGTGAGGGCAACGACCTCTGGCTCGAAATGGAAGAGGCGAACGTCCTCAAGGACACCGCCCTGGTCTTCGGCCAGATGGACGAGCCCCCGGGCACCCGTCTGCGTGTCGCGCTGTCGGCGCTGACGATGGCGGAGTACTTCCGTGATGTCGAGAAGCAGGACGTGCTTCTGTTCATCGACAACATCTTCCGCTTCACCCAGGCGGGCTCGGAGGTCTCCACGCTGCTCGGCCGTATGCCGTCCGCGGTGGGTTACCAGCCGACCTTGGCCGATGAGATGGGTGTGCTCCAGGAGCGCATCACCTCGACCCGCGGCCACTCGATCACCTCGATGCAGGCGATCTACGTGCCCGCGGACGACATCACCGACCCGGCGCCGCACAACGCGTTCGCCCACCTCGACGCGACGACCGTGCTCTCCCGGCCGATCTCGGAGAAGGGCATCTACCCCGCGGTGGACCCGCTCGACTCCACCTCGCGCATCCTCGACCCGCAGGTCGTGGGCGCCGAGCACTACGCGGTCGCCCAGGAGACCAAGCGGATCCTGCAGAAGTACAAGGAACTGCAGGACATCATCGCGATTCTCGGTATCGACGAGCTCTCCGAAGAGGACAAGGTCACCGTCAACCGGGCCCGCCGCATCGAGCGCTTCCTGTCCCACCCGATGTACGCCGCCGAGGCGTTCACCGGCCAGCCGGGTGAGTTCGTGCCGCTGGACGAGACCATCGCCTCGTTCAAGGGTCTGTGCGCCGGTGAATACGACCACCTGCCCGAGCAGGCGTTCTTCATGGTCGGTGGCATCGAGCAGGCCATCGCCAAGGCCGAGGGCCTGGCCCGCTAGTCGCCTTCGGTGCCGGTACGGCGACGCCGTACCGGCACCTGATCGGAAAGGAGCCTTACGGTGGCGAAGCTGCAAGTAGGGGTCGTCTCGCCGGAGCGCGAGATCTGGTCCGGCGAGGCGGACATGGTGGTTGCCAAGACCGTCGACGGTGAGATCGGTATTATGCCCAGACACGCTCCTGTGCTGGGTGTCCTCGTCGAGGGTGGCGTCCTGCGCGTGAAGCGTGGCGACGGCGGGGCCGACCTCGTCGCCGCCGTCCACGGCGGGTTCATCTCGGTGGCCGACAACCAGGTCTCGGTCCTCGCCGAGGCAGCCGAGCTGGGCTCCGAAGTGGATGTCGCGGCGGCCCGTGACGCCCTTGAGCGCGCTCAGGCCTCCATCGAGGCCGACGCCGACGACGCGGAAGCGGCCCTCGCGGCCAAACGCGCCCGCGCCAGGCTGCGCGCCGCCGGCGAAGACGCCTGATTTTCAAGACATCTTCCGGTGGGGGCGGCGATGACGACGACGCTGGTGATTCTGGCGGGTGTAGCGCTCATCGCGGCCCTCATGCTCCTGCGGGGGTTCGTCCTCTCCCGCGCCCGGGGCCATGTGCCCTGTTCGCTGCGGACGGAGACCAGCGGCTGGAAATCGGGCGTAGCCCGCTATGCCGACGGGGAGCTCCACTGGATCCCCTTTCTGGGTCTACGGCTGAGGCCGCGCCACGCGATTGCGAGGCGCGGCCTCACTGTTTCGGCCCGTCGGCCGCTGGGAGGCGGCCTGTGGGCGGTCGACTGCGGCGCGGTGTCCCTGGCCATGTCGGAGGACGCGCTCACCGGTTTCCTGGCCTGGCTCGAGTCGGCGCCGCCGGGCGCGCACCTCGACATGGCCTAGAGGCCTCGCCTAGAGGCCTCGGCTAGAGGCGCGGCCTAGAGGTGCGCTAGCGGGTGCCTCCCGGCTTCCAGAGCACCTCCTCGCCCCCGGCGGCGATCCGGCAGAGGATGAACAGCAGGTCCGACAGCCGGTTGAGGTATTTCGCCGTCAGCGGGTTGACGTCGTCGTGGGTCTCCAGCGCCGCCCAGGTGCTGCGTTCGGCACGCCGTACGGTGACCCTGGCGACGTGGAGGAGCGCCGCGGCGGGGGCGCCGCCCGGCAGGATGAAGCTGCGCAGCGGCTTGAGCTGCGCGTTGAAGTGGTCGCATTGCGCTTCGAGCCACTCGATGTAGGAAGCTTCCACCCGCAGCGGGGGGAACTCCGGGTTCTCGGTCACCGGTGTGCAGAGGTCCGCTCCGAGGTCGAACATCTCATTCTGGATCCGGCCGAGCGCCTCCGCGATCTCGTCGCTCAGGGAGCCGAGGGACAGGGCCACGCCGATGGCCGCGTTGGCCTCCTCGACGTCGGCGTAGGCGGCTAGGCGCGGGTCCGTCTTGCGGGTGCGGCTCATGTCGCCGAGGGCGGTGGTGCCGTCGTCGCCGGTCTTGGTGTAGATCTTCGAGAGGACGACGGGCTTGTCGTTGTCGGCGCGTGTCATGCGGCCAGCGTAGACCTGGGCTTATGACAAATGTCATCGGGTGCGGCGCCGTTCTTCCCCGATCTTCGGTGATAGCGGCGACTGCCGCGCGACCGGGTGTCAAAGGCACTCTTTTGCCATGGAAACGCGGCAGATGAGTGGCCTCCTGGTCGAAGCTCCCGGATCGGGGCAGGACCTCGCGATCGAGGTGGGTGGCCTCCACCAGCGCTACGGGAACTTCGAGGCGGTCCGAGGGATCTCCTTCACCGTCCAGAGGGGCGAGCTGTTCGCCCTGCTCGGCACCAACGGCGCCGGCAAGACCACCACCATGGAAGTACTGGAGGGGTTCACCAGGCCCGGCGACGGCCATGTGCGCGTGTTCGGCCTCGATCCGTGGAAGGACAGGCGGAAGATCCGGCCCCGGATCGGCATCCTCCACCAGGACGCGGGTTTCCTCGGCGACCTGACCGTGCAGGAGACGGTCACGCTGTGGCGGGGCATGTCCGCCGACGCGGGACGCGCCACGATCGACAACGCGCTGGCGCTGGTCGGCCTGGAGAGCAAGGCCAAGGTCAAGGTGAGGCAGCTCTCCGGCGGGCAGAAGCGCCGGCTCGACCTGGCTCTCGCCGTACTCTCCCGGCCCGACCTGCTGTTCCTCGACGAGCCGACGACCGGGATGGACCCCGAGGCGCGCTTCGCGACGTGGAAGGTGATCCAGGACCTGAAGGCCCAGGGGGCCACGGTGCTGCTCACCACGCACTACCTGGAGGAGGCCGAGCGGCTCGCCGACCGGCTGGCGATCATGCACGAGGGCAGCATCCACACCTACGGCACGGTGGACGAGGTCGTGTCAGGGGCGGGCGACCAGGTGGCCTTCCGACTGCCCATGTCCGCGGCGCAGGCCAAGGAGAGGTTCGCGGAGGGGCTGCCCTTCGTCCAGGGCATCGCGCCCATCGTGACCTACACGGCCGGCGGCACCCAGGTCGTCTACACGCTGTCGGAGGGCTCGGAGGCGGCCCGGGCGCAGGCCGCGGTGCGGTCCCTGCTGGCCTGGGCGGACGGCGTCGGTGTGACCTTGGAGCGCCTGGAGATACGGCGCGGCACCCTTGAAGATGTTTTCATGCGCGTGGTGGGAGAGGTCCGTTGAGAACCGACGTTCTGCATGCCGTACGGCTGGCGCGGATCGACCTGACCATGCTCGGCCGCAACCAGACCGCACTCTTCAACGTCGTGCTGCTACCCCTGCTGATCGGCTGGATGTACACCACCCTCGCTCCGGAGCAGAGCATCGAGGGCGTGCCGGCCGACCTTTTCATCCTGACCGGGCTGTCGGGCATGATGCTGGGCTTCGTGGTCTTCGTGAACCTGGTCAACTCCTTCACCGCCCGCCGCGAGGAACTGGTGCTGAAGCGGCTGCGCGGGGGCCAGTCATCGAGCGTCGCGATCTTCGGAGGGGCGGGGCTGAGCGCCTTCGCCCTCTATGCCTTCCAGACGGTGCTGCTGAGCGTCTGGATCTCCCGATTGGGCGACGGTGGGATGCCGAGCAACATCCCGCTGATGCTTCTGACGGGGGTGCTGGGGGTCGCGGTGTTCGCACTGATCGCGGCGGCGTTCTCGGGAATCACCCGCAACGCGGAGCTGGCCCAGATCTCCGTGCTTCCGGTGCTGCTGGTCGTCATCATCGGGAGCCCGGTCATGGGGCCACTCAGCGTCTTCCCCGAGCCGCTGCAGATCGTCTCCAAGCTGATCCCCACCACGCCGGTGACCGAGATCATGCGTACGGCCTACCTCGGCAGGGACTTCATCGGCGACGGCGGCGGCACTCTCACCGTGGCGGAGCAGTGGATCGAGGCCCTGCCCTCGCTCGGCGTGCTGGTGGTCTGGGTCGGTGTGGCCGCGCTGCTGGCCAGGTGGCTGTTCCGGTGGGATCCGCGCCACGGATAACGTGGACGGCGAGATGACGAGGGTGAAGGCGGAGGCGCCGGTGGCCGTGCACCGGCGCCGTCGGCTGTGGAAGACACGGCGCACCGGGCGGAGCGACTTCGAGCGCGTGCGGAGATACACGTTCTGGACGCTCCTGTCAGGCGCGGCGGTGGCCTGGCTGGCCCCGATCGCCGGGGTGGCCGAGCGCGTGGGCCGGGGGGAGCCGCTCCTGTGGGCGACGCCGGTCTGGGTCGTGGGCCTTGTCGTCTTCACCGTCTGCTACGTGACAGCGGTCAAGGCCGCGGTGGCCGACCGTCCGTATACACGGCCGGTGCTCATCAGCGGCGTGGTCGCGCTGATCGTCCTGGCCACCGACGACATGGGAGTGTTCACCGGCGCGATCACCGCCGCGTGGGCCGGGATCGCCGCGATCAAGGGGTCGGTCCGCCGCACCCTGCTGATCTGGCTGGGCTCCTCGCTCGTCACCGCGGCTTTGAGCGACCCCGACGTCAGGGGCCTGAATCTCTCCATGGCCGTCTGGATGGGGATGGTCATCGTCTGGGCCAACCGGTTCCAGCTGTGGCTGTGGAAGGTGCTCAAGGCGGCGAGCGAGGGCAGGGAGGCCCAGGCCAGGCTGGCCGTCACCGAGGAACGGCTGCGCTTCGCCCGCGACATGCACGACCTGGTCGGCCACAGCCTCTCCGCCATCGCGGTCAAGAGCGAGCTGGCCGCCAAGCTCGCCGTCCACGACGGTTCCCGGGCCGCGGCCGAGATGACGGAGGTGCAGGGGCTCGCACGCGAGTCGCTGCGCGAGATCCGTGCGGCGGTGCGCGGCTACCGCACTGTCGACTTCGACGCCGAACTGCGCAGTGTCCGCGCGGTGCTGGAGGCGGCGGGCATCCGCTGCGGGCTCGACCTGCCGGACGCCGTGCTGCCGGAGGAGGTCGGCACGCTCCTGGCGTGGGTGGTGCGCGAGGGCACGACGAACGTGCTCAGGCATAGTACGGCGAGGCGCTGCCACATCGCGGTGACCGTCGAGGGCGGCCAAGGCGGCACGGCCGTCCTGCAGATGACCAATGACGGCGTGGAGCGCCGGCGGCGCGGTCAGGGCAGCGGCCTGGCGGGCCTGTCGGAGCGCACGGCGGCGCTCGGCGGGTCGCTGACCGCAGGGCCGACCGCTTCCGGCGGTTATCTACTGCGCGCCGCCGTGCCTATGGAGGGGGTCGTATGATCCGTCTGCTGCTCGCCGATGACCAGCATCTCATCAGAGGGGCGATAGCCTCGCTGCTCAATCTGGAGCCCGACCTGGAGGTGGTGGCCCAGGTGGGGCGGGGCGACGAGGTCGCCGCCGCGGTGGCCGAGCACCGGCCCGACGTGGTGGTGCTCGACATCGAGATGCCGGGGGCCGACGGGCTGAGCGTGGCCGAGAGCCTGCCGGGGCAGGCTGTAGTGATTCTCACAAGCTTCGGCCGGCCGGGTTATCTGCGCCGGGCCATGGCCGCCGGGGTGCGGGGGTTCGTGCCCAAGGACGCGCCGGTCGAGCAGTTGGCGGCAGCCGTACGCAAGGTGCACACGGGAGGTCGTTATCTCGATCCCGAGCTCGCGGCGTCGGCGATGATGGCGGGGGAATGCCCGCTGACCGAGCGGGAGCGCGACGCCTTGGGGCTGGCGGCGAGGGGGGCGTCGGTGTCCGAGATCGCCGTGTCGCTGCGGCTCACCGAGGGCACGGTACGCAACTATCTTTCTAACGCGATCATGAAGCTTGGCGCGAGTAATCGAATCTCCGCTATACGGGCCGCCCAAGAGATGGGCTGGATATGAGTGTTTGCGCCGAGGAAGGCATGGAAAGGGGCTAAAGACAGCCCAAGAAACGCCGAACACCATGAAAGCACAGATGTTTCATCTTTCCCTCACTATCTGTCATCGTGTGGCTACGTAACGCTGTCGAGCTGGTCGTTCGGCGCGGCGTTTCTTGTACGTCTGGTCGCCGGTAACGGCGATCCGACCTGAGGAGGTGGCATGCGCGTCCGGGGAGAACCTGGAGCTCAGGTGATCAGTGTCGGACCTCGCCTCGATGCGGGGACCGTGGCCGGGATTCGCCCGCGGCTGCACGACGCAGTCGATTCCGGTGACGGAGATCTGATCGTCGATCTCGCCGACCTGGAGATGATCGATGCCACCGGCCTCGGAGTTCTCGTGGGAACGCATCGCCGCGCCCGTGGCGCGGGTCGCCGCCTCGTTCTTCGAAGGGTGCCGCCGCGGATCATGCGGGTGTTTGCGGTGACTCGGCTGAATCGGGTGCTGCGCGTAGAGCTCCCCATGGCTGCTGTGGCCTGAAACGGGCATCCGGTGGCTTTCGGGGGTCCACCGGAGATCGCCTTATATTCGAGGGTGGACCACATTCAGCGTGATCCACCCTCACCGGTGAGCCCTCGCGGTCAGGCGGCGTACGCCTGCCGCAGGAGATGTACGGCGGTGCCCACCAGCTGGTCCGTCGCCGGCGGTTCGTCGGCCAGCAGCCACTCGATGAGGAGTTCCTGGAGCGCTCCGAGCATTGTCAGTGACAGCAGGCGGGCGTCGACTCCGGGGGGGATGAGGGCGCGCCCGCCCGGTGACTCCTCGATGACCTTGCAGAACGCCGACATCGTGCGCTTGCGGGATGTGATGAGCGGGTGGTCGCCCGCCCTGCGCACCTCGAGGTGCATGATCCGCGCCCTGCGGCGATCCTGGGTGACGAAACCGATGTATCCCGAGATGCCTGCCTCGATCCTGCCGAGGAAGGTGTCGGGCGCTTCCTGAACGGATTTCGTCATAGAGCCGAGTGCCTCGTCGACGCATCGGTCGTGGACGACCTGTAGTAGTTCCTCCCGTCCCGAGAAACACTCGTAGAAGGCGCGATTCGAAATTCGGGCCTCGCTGCACAGTCTTTCGATCGTCGTGCCGGGAAACCCGAGGCTGGCGTACAGGGTGTACGCCGCTGAGATGAGCCTTTCTCGCCGGTCGGCCTGACGTTCGTCGGCCGACAGTCCTCTGTATGCGCGTCCGCTCACGTGCCACACCTCACGCCCGAAGAAATGATCGTGGCCCCCAGAGCCAACTATTATGGACGCATGATCCTTTTTCGGGAAGAGTGAGGAACAGATGGGACATTAATGTGGTGCACGTGCGTTTGCATGGGCATCAAATACCGGACAAGTGAACTCGTCGGCGGTCTGATTGGCCGGATTTGCTCACTCAGAACAGTGTCGGGTTCTCCGGCTCGATGCCACGCAGAGCGTGATAATCAAGCACCACACAGTCGATTCCGCGATCGGTGGCGAGCACCCGTGCCTGCGGTTTGATCTCCTGCGCGGCGAAAACCCCGCGCACCGGGGCCAGCAACGGATCGCGGTTGAGCAACTCGAGGTAGCGGGTGAGCTGCTCGACCCCGTCGATCTCGCCCCTGCGTTTGATCTCGACCGCCACCGTGGCGCCCGCCTGGTCGCGGCAGAGGATGTCGACCGGGCCGATCGCGGTCGGGAACTCGCGGCGGATCAGGCTCCACCCCTCGCCGAGTGTGGAGATGTGCTCGGCCAGCAACTCTTGCAGGTGCGCCTCGACGCCGTCCTTGCGCAGACCGGGGTCTACACCGAGCTCGTGGCTGGAGTCATGGGTGATCTCTTCGATCGTGAGGATGAGCTGCTCACCGGTCTTGCCGTGTGTGACGGTCCATGTGCCCTCCTCCTCGCGGAGCTTGCAGGGCGGGTTCATCCAGTTGAGCGGCTTGAACGCGCGATCGTCGGCATGGATCGACACCGAACCGTCCGCCTTGATGAGGATGAGCCTTGGCGCCATGGGCAGATGAGCCGTAAGCCGCCCTACATAATCGACGCTGCACCGCGCGATGACCAACCGCATGAACGCCAACCCTACCGGCGGAGCGCCGTCACCTCTTCACGATCGGACGGTCCGGCTGCGATGACGAACAACGTTCTTGCCAGTAAACGGAAGCCCATCCCGCTTTAAGTCGTTATCTCAGGCATGAGCCCACGCCGCGCCCGACGCATGAATCCCTTCGACCGCGGAAGGCGCGGCGGGCCCCCCGCGAACCCCCTCAACACCTCCCCGCGCGGCGTCGACCGGGTCGAGGACTGGCCGGACGGCGACTGGACCGTGCGCATGCTGGCGGGCGGCGCCTCGGGCAAGCTCTACCGCTGTCCGGGCTGCGAACAGGACGTCCGGTCGAACGTGCCGCATATCGTGAGCTGGCCGACCATCCCCGGTGGCGAAGAGGAGCGGCGGCACTGGCACACTGCGTGCTGGCGCAAACGCCTCGACCGGGGCCCAGGCCGTACCCGCTACTGAGGAGAGCATCAATGGAGATTCGCGCGGCGACGGTGCTTGCGGCACGGCGAGAGCCGATCGAGCTGCACACCGCCGACGGGCTCACCCTGGTGGGCGAGCTCGCTCTGCCCGAGGACCGGCCTCCGGTGGCCACGCTGGTCTGCCTGCACCCGCTGCCGACCCACGGCGGCATGATGGACAGCCACGTCTACAAGAAGGCCGCGAACCGGCTGCCCGCCCTCGCCGACCTCGCGGTGCTCCGCTTCAACACCCGCGGCACCACATCCGAGCGCGGCACCTCTGAGGGGAGCTTCGAGGAGGGCGAAGGCGAGCGCCTCGACGTCGCCGCCGCGCTGGAATACGCGGAGTTCCACGATCTGCCCCATCCGTGGCTGGTCGGCTGGTCGTTCGGCACCGAACTGGCGCTGAAGTGGGGGCACGACCCGCTGGTCGAGGGGGCGATCCTGCTCTCCCCGCCGCTGCGCCGGGCCGGCGACGCCGACCTCGACGCCTGGGCGCGGTTCGGCCGGCCGCTCATGGCGCTGGTGCCGGAGTTCGACGATTATCTGCGGCCCGACGAAGCGGTCGAGCGCTTCGCCAGAGTGCCCCAGGCCGAGGTCGTGGGAGTCGACGACGCCAAGCACCTGTGGGTCGGAGAGCCCTACGTTCGCATCGTGCTCAACGAGATCGTACGGAAGGTCAACCCGGCCGCCTACCCGCTGCCGACCGACGTCCACGACAGCGTGTGAGGCCGCCCGACCGGGGGCTCCGACCTGATCGTTCGTCATCGCCATTGCCGTGACGCACGGGGGTGCGCCGGTCTACGGTTACGGTGTGCCGCTATACACGCGATCGGCCGGGAGCGGGATGCCGGTCGTCCTGCTCCACGCCTTCCCGCTGTCGTCGGTGATGTGGCTCGCGCAGCGCGAGGGGCTCTCCTCAGGCCACCAGGTGATCACTCCTGACCTGCGCGGATTCGGCGGGTCGGTGCTGGGGGAGGAGGCCCCCTCGCTCGACGTGATGGCCGACGACGTGGCCCGCCTGCTCGACGACCGGGGCATCGACCGGGCCGTCGTCGGAGGGCAGTCCATGGGCGGCTACGTGACGATGGCCTTCTGCCGCCGCCACCCGGACCGGCTGCTCGGCGTGGTCCTCGCCGACACCAAGGCGGGCGCCGACCCGGCGCCCGCGGCGCGGCGCCGCGAGGAGCTGGCGGCGGCCGTGCTCGCGCGCGGCACCTCCGTGCTGGCCGACGAGGTCCTGCCGGGGCTGCTCGGGCGCACCACCGTGGCGCGCAGGGCGATGGTCTACGGCAGGGTGCGGGCGTTGACGCTGTCGGCGTCGCCCAAGGCGGTCGCGTGGGCCCAGCGGGCGATGGCGGGGCGGCCGGACTCCTTCGACACGCTGCGCGGGCTCGCCGTACCGGCGCTGGTCATCGTGGGGGAGGAGGACGAGCTCACGCCGAGGGGCGAGGCCGAGGAGATGGCGAAGGCTCTGCCGTACGGCTCGCTCGCCGTGATCGAGCGGGCGGGGCATCTGAGCGCGCTGGAGCAGCCCGAGGCGTTCAACCGGGCGCTGGCCGCGTTCCTCGCCGGGCCGATGGGTCCTCAGAGCCGCGCCTGACGGGGGAGCACCACCTCGCGCAGGATGAGCGCGATCGCCGCGGCGGCGGGGATGGCGAGCAGCGCGCCGACGATGCCCATGAGCGCGCCGCCGAACAGCGCGGCGATGACCGTGACGGCGGGGGCCACGTCCACCGAGCGTTTCATGACCTTGGGATAGATCACGTAGTTCTCGACCTGCTGGTAGACCACGAAGAAGATCAGGCAGGCGATGCCGAGCGGCACCGACTGCAGGAAGGCGACCCCGGTGACCAGCACCGCGCCGATCGTCGCGCCGACCAGCGGGATCAGGTCGGTGATCGCGATGATGAGGGCCAGCGCCAGCGCGTAGCGCGCTCCCGCGACGGTGAGGAACAGCCACGACAGCGCCCCCGCGATGGTCGAGATGAGAGCGCTCCCTGCGACGTAGCCGCCGATGCCGTCGAGGATCTGGTCGCCGATGGACTGGGTGCGCTCCCGGCGGCTGGTCGGGACGAGCTTGAGCAGATAGTCCTTGATCGTCGACAGCGAGCCGAGGAAGTACAGCGTCAGCACGAGCAGGGTCAGCCCGGAGAAGAACGCGTTGAACACCACGGCTCCGACGCCGAAGATGCCCCCGGCCACGGCCGCCCCGAGGCCGCCGCTCGTGATGTAGTCCTGGAGCTTGGCGAGCAGCTGGTAGTCGGCGTCGAGCTGCTGGACCGTGGGGTTGGTGCGGAGGTCCTCAAGATAGGAGGGCACCGACGCCGCGAAATCCGAGACCTCCTGGCTGACCGGCGGCACGATCGCGAACCCGAACAGCACGAAGAACCCGATCACACCGCTGAAGACCAGGGAGATCGCCCACCGGCGGGACAGGCGCATCCGTTGGAGGAACTCGACGACCGGGTTGAGCCCCACGGCTAGGAACATCGCCACGAAGATCAGCACGATCACGCTGCGGGCGCTCGTCACCGCCTGCGCGAGCGCGATCGCGGTCAGGACGCCGAGCCCACCGGTCAGGCCGAAGAGAAACGGGCTCTTGGCCAGCGGCTTTCCCGGCAATCCGTAGGGAAGGACGTCGCCCTCGCCGCCCGCGGGCGGGCGCGCGGCGGGCACGACCGGCGTGCCGCTCACGCCGGTCGGGCTGGAGGGTGCGGCGGAGTCGGCCAACGGGGTGCTCCTTGAGGTCCTTGGCGGGACGTACGGCTCGCGCCGGCGAGCCGTGTGCCTTCGAGGTGGCCGGGTCGATCATATGCGGGCGTCCGTGGCCGCGGACGGCAAGAGAGCCCGGCGACCCGGTGAGGGGGTCGCCGGGCTCTCCCCGATAGCCCGTCGTCTAACCCGTTGTCAGAGTGCCGACATGACCGCCTTTCGTGCTTACTCCTGCCACCACTCGGAGTCGTCGTCGGACTTGCTGCTCGCGCTGGGCTTGGCGGCGGCGGCGGCCGGCACCGGCTTCTCCGCGACGGTCGCGGCCAGGGCCGGCTTGGGCGGAGCCGCGGTGACGGCGGGAGCGGGGTCGTCCGCGCCGGGCAGCGGCGCGCCGCCGAGGAGCTGGCGGAGCTGGGCGAGGTGGCTCGTGATGCTGTCGCGCTGGCGGGTGAGCTCGTCGACCTGGCGCTGCATCGCGGTGCGGGTGCGCTCGGCCTCCGACTTGGCCTCGCTGACGATCGTCTCGGCGCTGCTCTTGGCGTCGGCCACGACCTGGTCGGCGTTCTTGCGCGCGTTGGCCAGGAGCTGCTTGGCGTGCGTGTCGGCCTCGCGGCGGGTCTGCTCGGCCTGCTGCGTGGCCTTGGTGGCCCGCTGCTCGGCGGTCGCGGCCCGCTGCTCGGCCTCGGCCACGAGCTTCTGGGTGGCGGCCTGCGCGGTGGCGTGGCGCTCGGCCTCCTGGCGCTCGGCCTCCTCGCGGCGGGCGGCGAGCTGGATCTCGAACTCGGCCTCGTCCTGGGCCCGCTTGGCCTCGGACTCCTCCAGCACCCGCTGGGCCTGGGCGCGCATCTCGTCGGCCTGGCGCTTGGCGGTGGTGAGGACCTCGTCGCGCTCGCGCTTGGTCGAGGCGCGAAGCTGGGCCACCTCGCGCTCGGTCGTCGTGCGGAGCTTGGCGATCTCGCGCTCGGCGTCGGCGCGCTTCTCGGCCACCTCGTGGTCGGCCGTGGCGCGCAGCTTGGAGACCTCGCGCTCGGTCGTCGCGGTCAGCTCGTCGGCCTCCCGGCGCGCCGTCGAGCGGATCTCCTCGGCGTCGCGGTCGGCGCTGGTCCGCATCTCCTCGGCCTCGCGGGCGGCGAGCGCCCGCTTCTCGGCCGCCTCGTTCTCGGCCGCGGCCCGCGTGTCGGCGGCGTCGACCTTGGCGGTCGCCTTGATCTCGTTGGCCTCGGAACGCGCGGCCTGCACCAGCTCGGTGGCCTGCTCCTCGGCGAGGCGCAGGAGCTGTTCGATGCGGGCGCCGAGGCCCGAGTAGGTCGGGCGTTCCTGCTCCTGCAGCTGCCGCTGGGATTCGGAAAGCTCTCGTTGGAGAGCCCCGGCCTGCTCGCGGGCCTGGCGCAGCTCGTTGTCGATCTGCTTAAGGTGGTCGTGGACCTGGTGCCGGTCGTAACCGCGGAGCACCACGTCGAATTCCCGAGCGGGGGCGTCCTCGAAGAAGTTGTTCAATTGGGCGTCGATGTCGGACTGCATGGAGGCTCGATCCTGGGTTGTCGAGACGGCTTCACGGGGTGCCGGACGGGGGGTGCGGACATCCGAGGCGCGGAGGGCATTGCGACGCACGGCAGGACCCACGTCCGTTGGTAGGCCAGCGTACTCCGCAACTGCGGGCTTGGCGGCCCCCTCCAGCTTTCTGTACGACTTGTTACGTATGAACCTTTCTAGCGTTGACAGCCCTCAGGAGTCGCGCTCAGGGGCCTGAACCAGCTCGGTCAGAACGCCTCCCACGTCCTTGGGGTGGAGAAACGCGATCGAGGTGTTCATGGAGCCGTGCCGGGGCGCCTTGTCGATCAGGCGCACGCCCGTGGCGGCGACCTCCTCCATGGCCTCGGTGATGCCGGCCACGCCGTACGCCACGTGGTGCACGCCCTCGCCCCGCGACGCGAGGAACTTGCCGACCGGAGTGTCCGGGCCGAGCGGCTCAAGGAGCTGGATGTAGGACCCGCCGGTCTCGCCGTCGGCGACGTGCAGCATCGCCTCGCGCACGCCCTGCTCCTCGTTGACCTCCCTGCTCACGACCGTCAGCCCGAACGTCTTCTGGTAGAGAGCGATCGTGGCCTCGAGGTCGTGGCAGGCGATGCCGATGTGATCGATCCTCAGCAGCATGATGGAGTTTCCTTCCTGCGGTGATATCTGCGATTTTTCTGGGCAACCTGCCTCCCGGTCGCCCTCGGCCCTCTGGATATGGTGGCAAAGTCGCTCCAACCCCGAGAGGGAGGCCCCTTAGATGTCCGGTTCCGTCATTGTCGCCGGAGCTCGTACGCCGATCGGGCGTCTGCTCGGCTCGCTGTCCGGCCTCTCGGCCGTCGAGCTCGGTGGCATCGCCATCAAGGCCGCACTCGACCGTGCGGGCGTGTCGCCGGAGAGCGTCGAATATGTGATCATGGGGCAGGTCCTCCAGGCGGGCGCGGGGCAGATCCCCTCCCGCCAGGCCGCCGTCAAGGCCGGCGTCCCGATGACCGTGCCCTCCCTGACGATCAACAAGGTGTGCCTCTCCGGTCTGGACGCGATAGCCCTGGCCGACCAGCTCATCCGCGCCGGCGAGTTCGACATCGTCGTGGCCGGCGGCATGGAGTCCATGACCAACGCCCCCCACCTGCTGCCCGCCCTGCGCAAGGGAGTGAAGTACGGCGGGAGCCAGGTCGTCGACTCCATGGCCTACGACGGCCTCACCGACGCCTTCGACCAGATCGCCATGGGCGAGTCGACCGAGCACCACAACAAGCCGCTCGGCCTGACCCGCGAGGAGCAGGACGACTTCGCGGCCCGCTCGCACCGGCTCGCCGCCGAGGCGATTAAGAACGGTGTGCTGGAGGCCGAGACCGTCCCCGTGTCGATCCCGCAGCGCAAGGGCGACCCGGTGCTCTTCACCGCCGACGAGGGCGTGCGGGCCGACACGACCGTGGAGGTCCTCTCCAGGCTGAAGCCCGCCTTCGCCAAGGACGGCACGATCACCGCCGGGTCGGCCTCCCAGATCTCCGATGGCGCGTGCGCCGTCGTGGTCATGTCCAAGGTCAAGGCCGAGGAGCTCGGGCTCCCCTGGCTGGCCGAGATCGGCGCGCACGGCAACGTGGCGGGTCCGGACAACTCCCTCCAGTCCCAGCCGGCCAATGCGATCAAGCACGCGCTCGGCAAGCAGGGGCTCACCGTGGACGACCTCGACCTGCTGGAGATCAACGAGGCGTTCGCCGCCGTCGTGATCCAGTCGGCCAAGGAACTCGGCGTCTCCCTCGACAAGGTCAACGTCAACGGCGGCGGCATCGCGATGGGCCACCCGATCGGTGCCTCCGGCGCACGTATCGTGCTGGCCCTCGCTCACGAGCTCAAGCGCAGGGGCGGCGGCCTCGGGGCGGCCGGGCTGTGCGGCGGTGGAGGCCAGGGCGACGCGCTGATCATCCGGGTGCCGTAGCCGCGGCGGCCGGGGCGGTAGGTCGCCTTTCGAGGCCCAGGCGTTCCGAAGGAGTGCGGTGTGCCCGTCGATGTCGACGGCCTGGTCGCACAGGTCGGACAGGGCCGCCCCCGGGCGGTCGCGCGCGTGATCTCGCTCGTGGAGAACGGCGCGCCGGAACTGCGCGCCGTCATGGCCGGGCTGTCGGCGCGCGAGTCCCGAGACCGGGGCGCGCCGCGGGTCGCGAGGGTGATCGGGCTGACGGGGGCGCCGGGCGTCGGCAAGTCGACCTGCGCCTCGATGCTCGTCCGCGCCTTCAGGCGGCGCGGGCCCACCGTCGGGGTGCTGGCGGTCGACCCGTCCAGCCCCTTCACCGGCGGGGCCCTGCTCGGCGACCGCGTGCGCATGCAGGAGCACGCCGGCGACGCCAAGGTGTTCATCAGGTCCATGGCGGGCCGGGGCCACCTCGGCGGGCTGGCGCGGGCGACCCCGCAGGCCCTGCGGGTGCTGGAGGCCGCCGGGTGCGAGGTCGTCCTGGTCGAGACCGTGGGCGTCGGCCAGGACGAGGTGGACATCGCCTCGCTCGCCGACACCGTGCTCGTGCTGCTGGCCCCGGGGATGGGGGACGACATCCAGGCCGCCAAGGCCGGCGTTCTCGAAGTGGCCGACGTCTTCGCGGTGAACAAGGCCGACCGCGACGGCGCCTCGGCCACCCTCCGCGAGCTGCGCACGATGGTCGCGCTGTCCGACCGGCCATGGCGGCCGCCCATCGTGCCCACCGTCGCGATCGAGGACAAGGGCGGCGACGACCTCATGGCAGCCCTCGACCGGCACCACGCCCACTGCGCGCGGAGCGGCCAACTCGACGCGCGTCGCAGGGCCAGGGTGCTGGCCGAGATCGAGGCCATCGCCCTGGTGGCCCTGCGCTCACGCTTCGACGAGCTCCGCGGCGACCGGCGCCTCTCCGAACTCGCCCAGCGGGTGCTCGACGGCCACACCGACCCGTACGGCGCCGCCGACGACCTGATCGGCTCCCTGCCCTGATGCGGCCCCTGGCACCGTCCTGGCGCGGTCCTTAGTAGGCGCCGTGCCGGGTGCTCCGGCGGGGCTAGGGGGCGGCGTCGAACTCGACGGTGACCTTGGTGAACCCGAGGGATTTGAACAGCCCCTGCAGCATGGCCTTGGTGTTCTGTTCGGCTCGGGCCCGCAGGTCCCCGGCCGTCGCGGCCTCCGCGATCTTCTTCTCCGCCAGCGTGTACAGCTCGCGCTGGTCGTCCGGCGACCCGGACATGAAATCGCCCAACCGGTCGAACAGGCCGCGCTGGTGGGCGAACACGTAGGATCGATCGTTGTCGAGGTTGGGCTTCTCCAGCCGTGCCCGGGGCAGGCGCACCGCGACAGCCGTACGGTCGTCCGAGACGGTCAGCGCGTCGCCCGAGAGCGCCGCGAAGTCGACGTAGGCGTCCACACCGCCCGCCGCGACGAACAGCGTGCGTTCACCCTTGATGGCGTCCGGCAGGAACGCGGCGTCACGCTCCAGGTCCACGACGACCTGGAAGTCGCCCGAGGCGGCCTCGAACCTGCTCAGGTCGTGGATCGACTGGAGCAGTGCGGGCCCGCCGCGTTCGGTGACCTTGTCCCCGAACGGATCCAGCCAGGTCCAGGCGAGCCACACCCCGCCCGCGAGAAGCGCGATGAAGGCGATGCCCCCCACGAGGAGGCGCCAGACCCATCCTCCGCGCCGAGCGGACCGCCCCGGCATGTCGGGGCGGTCGTAGGGCGCGGTCTGGGAGGAGTCTGACGGTGTGGATGGCTCCGGCGTGGGGGGCTTCTGTGCGGGGGTCTCCGGTGTGGGGTGTGTGGGGGGCTCAGACTTCACGGAACTTCTTCTTCCCGTGAAGAACTCCCTTTACCGTGATCGTGGGATTCGGTCTGGTGTGTGTGGATATTCGGACGACCGCGGGCGCGCTCAGGGCGCGTCCTGCTCTGGGGGCGGGGGCGGCACCCGGTGCTGCCCGCCCACGGCCGGGCCCGGTTGCGGCGACGAGCCGCCGAACGCGGACGGGTGCGCCGGGCGCTCCGGCTGCGCGGCGGTGGGCCGCGGAGGGAAAGGAGCGCCGGGCAGGGTGGCCGTCGGCGGGGTGCCGCCGGGAGTGGGATTGACGGGGTAGCTCTGCCGGGGGCCCGGGGTGCCCCGCCACGGATCGGCCTGCGCCGCGGGCCCGCCGCCGAAGTGCGACGAGGTCAGGCTGCACGAGGAGAAGTCCGTGAAGAACATGCGGAGCCAGTCGCGCCGCTGGAACTCCGTCAGCCCGGAGAACCACGCCGCGGCGTATTGATGCTCGGGGAGCGGGCCGCCCGGGAGCGGCTGTCCCCGCAGCCAGGCCATCACTATCTCCCGGTAGCCCCCCGCCGACGTGCCCGGGCACCGACGCGCCAGCGTCTCGACGAACTCCGAGGCGGCCTCGTCGGCGAAGCCCGCCGCGAGGTCGTCCAGGTGGACGGGAACGACACCCCCGGACGTGACGTTCCGGCCTTCGCGAGGACGCTGCTCGACCCGCGTGAACGCCGCGGGCGTGCCCGCCAGCCGAGAGGCGATCTTGGTGAAGGTGGCGCTCAGCTCCGTCAGCCCCGTGCGCATGCCGGGGTGGACGCATACCTCGATCGGCCACTCCTGGCAGCTGTAGGCGACCGGCTGGGCCGAACGCGGGGGAGCCGGGGTGACGAGCCGCGCCACGCCCGTCGCGGCCGTGAGCACGGCGATCAGCGCCGCCGCGAGCGCCAGCGGCTTGCGGGTGACCGCGGCGGCCCACCCGAGCAGCAGCGCCGCGCTGACGCCGAGCAGCCAGAGGGTCTGGTCGGCGAACGCTGTGCCGCTGAGACCGTCGAACACGTCGTACGGCTCGCGCGTGGCGGGGGCGAACCGCTCCGCCCACGATGAGCCGTCCGAGAGCCAGGTGAACAGCGCGTAGCACCCGACACCCGCGACGATCGGCGTGAGGGCCCACGGCAGGGCCCACCCGAGGACCCACCCGATCGCGACGTACAGCGCGAGCCCCGCCATGCCCATCGCCAGGCCGCTCGGCAGCAGCCTGCCCGCCTGCTCGGTGAGCACCGACTGGGCGGCCAGCACCGCGAGGGTCACGCCGAAGGACCCCACGGCCACGACCGTGATCGCGAGCGGCGCCTTCAGCACCCGCCACGTGGGCAGCGCGCGCCCTCGGCTCGCCTTGCGGCGGCGCACCGCCACCCAGGCCGCGAACGCCGCGGCGACAGGACCCGTCAGCCGAAGTGAACCGATCACCGCGGCGACGATGTTCTCCCAGGCGTTGACCCCGGGGATGAGGACGCTCCACGCCGTCACCAGGCCAAGCACCAGCAGCACCGCGACCGTCATCGCAGCGCTCTGCTTCAGCTCCTCGCGTGAAACGCCCGTCTGGTCACGCACGAGCGCGCGCGGACCGGCCAAGCGGCCCCGCGGCGTCGGCGGACTGTGCCTCCATCCGGCGCCGCGAAGGCGCCATGTCTGTATTCATGAAAGTCCCCCCGTGCCCCCTGCGTGAGTGGAGAGATCAACCTCGGCGCCGTCCCCCGACGCCGCGTCCCCGGCGCGCCCACGCGCGCTGTCGGCCCGCTCTAGAGCGGGCATGGTTGATCACGGCCTGAAGAACACACGTGCCCTTCGCGTGGCCCTTTGGCCTCCGCCTCACCGTTCAATGTGAGAACCATAACTGAGCGTGATGTTTGACGTCTGCGTTCTGAGTCAAGGACACCGACCGGCTACTCACCGTAGTTGGGCGAATCAGGACGAGGGGCGCGCTACCGTAGCGCTGTGCCGCAGCCCAAGTCGCTCAATCTGCCGTTCGACCCGATCGATCGCGCCGCGCAGTCCTGGCGCGTTCACTTCGGGCCGTCCTCGGCCATGGCCGCCGTCACATCGATCATGAGAGCGCATCAGATCTTGCTCTCGCAACTGGACACGCTTCTGAAGCCCTACGACTTGACCTTCGCGAGGTACGAAGCTCTCGTGCTGCTGACCTTCAGCAGGAGCGGGGCACTCCCGCTTTCCAAGATCGGTGAGCGGCTCATGGTCCACCCCACGAGCGTCACCAACACGGTCGACCGCCTGGAGCGTGCCGGGCTCGTGTGTCGGCTCCGCAACCCGCGGGACGGGCGAGGAGTGCTCGCCGAGATCACCGAGCGGGGGAGGGAGATCGTGCGCGTGGCGACCGCCGACCTGATGAAGGCCGGGTTCGGCATGACCATGTACGGCGAAGACGAGTTGGGGCAGATGTTCGACCTTCTCCGCACGATCAGGGTGGCCGCGGGCGACTTCCCTGACGAGCCTGGCGGGCACGCCTAGGCGGGCGGCGCCGTACGGCCGTGGAGCGGGGGTGCGGCGGGGCGGGCGGCCGTACGGTGGGGCATGTGGCCGTGCCGTACGGCTCCGGCGCCCGTGAGGCCGGGCGCCGGGCCGTACGATGCCGCCCTCGGGCGGGTGTCGCGGGTGTCGCGGGTGCCGCGGGTGCGGCGGGTGCGGCGGGTGTCGGTCAGCGGACGGCGCGCAGGGCGTCGACGATGCCGGGGCCGTAGAAGCCGTTGGCGCCGCGTCCGCCTTCGCAGGTGTGCGTCTCGGTGACGGTGGTGCCGTTCGGCAGGTTCCGGGTGTAGGTGAACGCCGCGGGGCTGGGGCAGCGGGTGGCGGTGGCGGTCTCGACGAGGATCTCCTGGACGTCCTCGGGGTCCATCGTCAGGCCGCCGCGACGCCGGTCGCGCTCGCCGTACTTGCTCACGATGAGCGCGGCCACGCCCGCGGCGCGGGGCGAGGCCATGGAGGTGCCCTGCGAGAAGCGGTAGTAGCCGCACACGGTGCCGCTGCAGTCCCGCACGAGGCTGGTCACGTTGGGCGTCCCGTCGGGGTTGAGCTCACCCGCGGCCTCGGCCACCGACTTGGGGTAGGCCGACAGGGTGGACTTGGTGACGTCGCGCTGGTTCGTGGGGGTGTCGTAGACATCGCCTCCGGGGGCGGCGATGTCGGTGAAGCCGTTGCCGTAGCTGGAGAAGTACGACTTGCGTTTGCTGATGCCGGTGGAGGCGACGGCGATGACGTGGTTCCCCTCGGTCGGGAGGGACAGGCAGCTCGCGGGCACCACGCGGCGGTAAGGCGCCTCGCCCGGCTCGGAGGCGAAGTCGGGGCTGGACTCGTCGATGTTCTCCTTGGTGTAGTCCAAGGCCTGGTTGCCGGCCGCCGCGACCAGGGTGACGCCGCGCTTGTGCGCGTAGTCCAGGGCGCGCTGGACGGCGCTGGTGATCGTGCGCTGCTCCAGCCGGTCGGCCTCCGAGTCGGCCGGGTTGTCGGCGCAGTTGAAGAGCCACGGGTCGATGTAGTAGCTCATGTTCGCCACGTCGACGCCGATGTCGGCGGCGTAGGTGATGGCGTCCACGCTGGGCTGGAGGAAGAAGAAGCCCGAGTCCTGGCCCGCGCGGAGGTTGACGAGGGTGACCTTCGGAGCCACGCCCGCGACGCCGAGGTTGTTGATCGGCGAGGCGATGGAGGAGGCGACGTGCGTGCCGTGGCCCGCCTCGTCCACGTCGTTCGGGTCGTTGCACGACTGGTCGGGGTCGGTCTCGCACGGCCCGTCCACCACGGCGTTGTTGGCGTCGTAGGGGATGTCGACGGTGAAGTTGCGGCTGAGTTCGCGGTTGAAGTTGGGGGCGATGTCGGGGTGCGACCCGTCGATGCCGGTATCGATGACGCCGACCAGGACGCGCCGGTCGCCCTGCTCGTACTTGTGGGAGCCGTCCGCGGTCGCCCGGATCTGCTTCATGTCCCACTGGAGTTCCGACAGCGGCTCGGCCTTGGGCTTCGGCTTGGCCGGGCGGGCCGCGCTCGGGCCCGGTTCGCTGCCCTCCTGCTCGATCGCGCGCTCCTCGACGACCTTGCGGGTCTCGCCCATCGCGCGTGCGTTCTTGGGCGCGGCGCCGATGACGCGGTTGCGTGCGACGCCCTCGACGGCGGGGTTCCGCTGGAGGTGGGCGGAGAACTCGCTGTTGGAGCTGGTCACGGTGGCGAGGCCGACCGCGGTGTTCTCCTTGACCACGGTGCCGCCCGCGGCCTGGACGGCCTGGCGGGCGTCCGCCGGGCCGGCGCCTTCCTTGTACAGGACGACGTATTCGCTCTCCGCCGCGGTCTGCGCCGACGACGGTCTCGCCTGAGCGGGGGCTGCCAGTGTGGTCGCCGCCAATGTGGCGACCGTGGCGGCGACGATGACGCGCTTCACACACACCTCCGTGTGTCCGGGAAGGTTTCGCGATAATTTGACTGGCCGCTAGAAGTGCTGTCATCTCTTAACCGATTTTTGCGACCAACGTGTGACATTGAGGCGTACGGCAGCGCCTGGGCGCTTTGCCATGACTAGGGCTTTTTGTAACTCTGGGGAATTTTCATAGGTCGTCCTAGCATCTAGGCTGTGTAGCTGTGTTCTGGTTGTTCTGGTTGTTCTGGTTGTTCTGATCCATCGGCTGGGGGCCCGCATGGACGGCGGCGAGATCGCCCGCGCGCGCGTGCGCTGGCAGGCACGCTTCGACGCCGCGCCCATACGCGACGCGGACTTCACGACACTGTCCGGGTCCGACGTCGACCCGGTGTACGGCCCGCCCGAGGGCGTGGACGACCCGCGTTTCGAGCGCATCGGCTGGCCGGGGGAGTTTCCGTACACGCGAGGCCTCTACGCCACGGGCTACCGCGGACGCGGCTGGACGATCCGCCAGTTCGCGGGGTTCGGCAACGCCAGGCAGACGAACGAGCGCTACGCGATGATCCTGGCCGCCGGAGGCGGTGGGCTGTCCGTGGCCTTCGACATGCCCACGCTGATGGGCAGGGACTCCGATGACGCCCTCGCGCGGGGAGAGGTCGGGCACTGCGGGGTCGCGGTGGACTCGGCGGCCGACATGGACGTCCTCTTCGAGGGCATCCCGCTCGGCGACGTCACGACCTCGATGACGATCAGCGGCCCCGCCGTGCCCGTCTTCTGCATGTATCTCGTGGCGGCCGAGCGTCAGGGGGCCGAGGTCGGGCGGCTCAACGGGACGCTTCAGACCGACATCTTCAAGGAGTACATCGCCCAGAAGGAGTGGCTGTTCGGGCCTAAGCCGCATTTGCGGCTTATCGGGGATTTGATGGAGTTCTGTGTCGTGAGAATCCCCGCCTACAAACCTCTCTCGGTCTCCGGTTACCACATCCGCGAGGCGGGTGCCACGGCCGTGCAAGAACTCGCCTTCACGCTCGCCGACGGCTTCGGATATGTCGAACTCGGCCTGTCCCGCGGCCTTGACATCGACGTCTTCGCTCCGGGGCTGTCGTTCTTTTTCGACGCGCACATCGACTTTTTCGAGGAGATAGCCAAGTTCAGGGCCGCGCGGCGCATCTGGGCGCGCTGGATGAGGGACGTATATGGCGCACGCACCGCCAAAGCCCAGTGGCTCCGGTTCCACACCCAGACCGCCGGCGTGTCGCTGACCGCCCGGCAGCCGGACAACAACGTCGTCCGTACCGCGGTCGAGGCCCTCGCCGCCGTCCTCGGCGGCACCAACTCCCTGCACACCAACGCCCTGGACGAGGTGCTGGCCCTCCCCTCGGAGAAGGCCGCCGAGATCGCCCTCAGAACCCAGCAGGTGCTCATGGAGGAGACCGGGGTCGTCAACGTCGCCGACCCTCTCGGCGGGGCCTGGTACGTCGAGGCACTCACCGACCGCCTGGAGGCCGAGGCGGAGGCGATCTTCCAGCGCATCCGCGACATGGGCGGCGACGGCACCATGACCTCGGGCATCCTGCGCGGCATCGAGGACGGGTGGTTCACCGGGGAGATCGCCGAGGCGGCGTTCCGCCACCAGCGCGAGGTGGAGAAGGGGCGCAAGCGCGTCGTCGGCGTCAACTGCCACACCGCCACCGTCGAGGAACCCCTGGCGATCCTGCGCATCGGCCACGAGGTCGAGGCGGAGCAGCGGCGCGTCCTGGCCGACCGGCGGCGGTTGCGGGACGACACCGCGGTGCGTACGGCGCTCGCCCGCATGGCCGAGACGGCCCGCACGGAGGCCAACATGATCCCGTCGATGCTCGCCGCGGCCCGGGTCGAGGCCACGCTCGGGGAGATGTGCGACACGCTCAGGGGTGAGTGGGGCGAATATCGAGAACCCGCGTCCTTCTGAAGTGCCCCACCAGGAGGGTGACGTGTCCCGGATACGGCAGGATGGAGGCATGAGCCCAGCGGACTTCAAACGACCCGGATCGCTCTACGGTGCGGTGGACCTCGGAGCGCGGAAGCAGGCCCTGGAGGCGCAGGCCCGCCGTCAGGCCCAGGCCCAGGCCACACCGCCTGGAGGAGCCTCCCCGAGCGGTGCGGTGACCGTGATCGACGTCACCGACGACACCTTCCAAGCCGAAGTCGTTGAGCGTTCCATGCGCACACCGGTCGTCCTCGACCTGTGGGCGACCTGGTGCCAGCCCTGCAAGCAGCTCAGCCCCATCCTGGAGAAGCTCGCCGCCGAGGCCGGCGGCACGTGGGTGCTCGCCAAGGTCGATGTCGACGCCAACCCGCAGGTCAGCGGGGCGCTGCGCGTCCAGAGCGTCCCCACCGTGATGGCGATCTTCCAGGGGCAGGCCGTCACCGGCTTCCAGGGGGCGCTCCCCGAGGCACAGGTCCGCCAGTGGATCGACCAGTTGATGGAGGCCCTGGCGCAATACCTGAGCGGTGAGCCCGTCGCCGAAGGGGAAGAGCCCGGCGCCGCGCCCGAGGCGGCGGTCGACCCCGACATCCTCGCCGCTGAGAAGGCCATCGACGACGGCGACCTGGCCGCCGCCCGCGCCGCCTACGAGAGGCTGCTGGCCCGCGCGCCCGGCAACGACGACGCCCGCATGGGCCTGGCCGCGGTCGGGCTCATCGAGCGCACCGAGGGGCTCGACCCCGCCGACGTCGCGCGCCGCGCCGCCGACCCGGGAGACATCGACGCCCAATGCCAGGCGGCCGACCTGGAGATGCTCTCCGGTTCCGTCGAGGTCGCCTTCGACCGGCTCGTCGGCCTCGTCCGCCGCACCGCGGGCGACGACCGCGACCGCGTGCGCGTGCACCTTCTCGGACTTTTCGAGGCTCTTCCCACAGAGGATCCCGCCGTCGGCACGGCCCGGCGGGCACTGGCCAGCGCCCTCTTCTGATCCGGCGCTCGCAGGTCGGCGCCCGGTCTCCCTGGGGGACCGGGCCCGTTCAGGCTCGTTCCAGGGGCCGCTGGCTCGTTCCAGGGGCCGTTCCAGGTTCGTTCCAGAGGTTCGGGGCGGGACAAGAGCCGGGAAATGCGTGTGGTTTGGGGAGGTTTCGTATGGATTGGGTCACATGAGGGGGTGTAAACCTAGGTGTAGAGGCCGGGTCTTGGCGTCGCACGCCGGTGAAGTGGGCAGTTGGGGCATTGTCACTGGGTGGGGGGTGGCACGATGGAAGCATCCCGAAGCAAGGTCAGGCGCGAAGGAGCGTTGACTGTGGCCACCGTCCCCAGTGTGTCCTATTCCATAACGGTGCGACTTGAGGTCTCGGCCGGAGGCCGAGCCGTAAGCCAGCTCACTCACGCGGTCGAGCACGCGGGGGGCATTGTCACGGCGCTTGACGTCACGAACGCCGGCCATGAGCGGCTCCGCATCGACGTGACATGCGCCGCGAAAGACACCGATCACGCTCAGGCGATTGTGGATGCCCTCGAACAGGTCGAGGGCATCGTCATTCACAAGGTGTCGGACCGCACGTTCCTGATGCACCTCGGCGGCAAGATCGAGATGAAGTCGAAGGTGCCGCTGCGCACCCGCGACGAGCTCTCGATGGCGTACACGCCGGGCGTGGCCCGGGTGTCGATGGCCATCGCCCGCAACCCCGAAGACGCCCGGCGTCTGACGATCAAACGGAACACCGTCGCGGTGGTGAGCGACGGGTCCGCCGTGCTCGGGCTCGGCAACATCGGCCCGGCCGCGGCCCTGCCCGTGATGGAGGGCAAGGCGGCGCTGTTCAAAAGATTCGCCGGCATCGACGCCTGGCCGATCTGCCTGGACACGCAGGACGTGGATGAGATCGTCCGTACGGTGCAGATCCTGGCCCCCGGGTTCGGCGGCATCAACCTGGAGGACATCTCGGCGCCGCGCTGCTTCGAGGTGGAGCGGCGGCTGCGCGAGCTGCTCGACATCCCGGTCTTCCACGACGACCAGCACGGCACGGCCATCTGCGTCCTCGCGGCGCTGACGAACGCGCTGCGCGTGGTGGGCAAGGACATCTCGGATGTGCGGATCACGATGGCCGGGGCGGGCGCCGCCGGCACCGCCGTACTCCGGCTGCTCATGGCCGCGGGAGCGCGCAACCTCATCGTGTGCGACTACCGCGGGGCCGTCCACGCCGGGCGGGACGACCTGGACGACTCGCTGCGGTGGATCGCCGAGCACACC
Source organism: Sinosporangium album (assembly GCF_900100605.1). Classification (GTDB taxonomy): domain Bacteria; phylum Actinomycetota; class Actinomycetes; order Streptosporangiales; family Streptosporangiaceae; genus Sinosporangium; species Sinosporangium album. The sequence continues at coordinate 142,070 of NZ_FNCN01000005.1, forward strand.
AACGCCGAGGGCTACAGCGGCGACCTGCGCGGCGCCGTCAAGGGGGCCGACGTCTTCGTCGGCGTGTCGGCGCCCGGCATCCTGACCGGTGACGACATCGCGACCATGGCCAAGGACGCCGTCGTGTTCGCCCTCGCCAACCCCGAGCCCGAGGTCTCGCCCGACGACGCCCGCGAGCACGCCGCGGTCGTGGCCACGGGCCGCTCCGACTACCCCAACCAGATCAACAACGTGCTGGCCTTCCCCGGCGTCTTCCGCGGTCTGCTCGACGCGCAGGCCAACCACGTGACCCAGGAGATGCTGCTCGCGGCGGCGCGGGCCCTGGCCTCGGCGGTGACCGACGAGGAGCTCGGCCCGAACTACATCATCCCCAGTGTTTTCCACCCCGACGTCGCCGGTGCCGTGGCCGCGGCAGTGCGCGAGTCGGCCGGTGGCCGGGCCCGGGGCTTCACCGAGGCCTGATCTGGAGGCCCTCAAGCTCCGATCAGTGTCACGTAGAGTTCACAATCAGACTCATCACGTGACATAGGGGTGGCTTGTGAGGGGCCGGGAGATTTTCTTCCTCCGGACCCATCATCATGGAGTCATGGCGGAGGCGATCTACGTCGGAGGGCTCCTGGTGGCGACACCCCGGCTCGACGACCCCAACTTCCGGCGTAGCGTGGTGCTGATCCTGGAGCACGACCGGACCGGCGGCACCCTGGGCGTGGTGTTGAACCGGCCGAGCGACGTCTCGGTCCTCCAGGTGCTGCCGGTGTGGGACGACCTGGTCACCGGACCGGCCGTGCTCTTCCAGGGCGGGCCGGTGCAGACCGACAGCGCGCTCGCGCTCGCGGCGGTCCCCAGCGGCGGCGAGCCGCTGGGCTGGCGGCGACTCCACGCCGCCACGCCCGCGGTGTCCCGTCTCGGTACGGTGGACCTCGACGCGCCACCCGAGATCCTGGCCGGCGAGATCGCGCAGATGCGCATCTTCGCGGGCTACGCGGGGTGGAATTCCGGACAGTTGGAGGAGGAGATCCGGGAGGGGGCGTGGTATGTCGTGGAGGCCGATCCCGCCGACACCTTCTACGACGACCCCGGCTCGCTGTGGCGGGCGGTCCTGCGGCGCCAGCCCGGCGAGCTCGCCTTTGTCGCCACGTGTCCGGACGACCCCTCGCAGAACTGAGCAGGACTGAGCAGGACTGCGCGGAACTCGGCAGAACTCGGCAGAGCGGAGCTGCACGGAACCGAACGAGGGGCCGGGCGGGAAGCGGGAAAGCCGGAGAGCGGGGGAGCGGGCGGTCGGGTCAGGAAGGTCTGGTGAGGTCGTCCCAGCCGGGAACGAGTGACCGCTCCAAGAACACCATGGCGGATTCACTCACGGCGACCAGGTCCTTGGCGTTCGTGAGCTCGCGATGCTGGCACTCGAAGGCGACTCGGAGAGTCGTCGACAGCAGTGCGACGATCATCATCGGACGGATGTCGCACGTGAGCTCGACCCCCTGGCGCCGGGCGATCTCCTCGGCCATGCGGCGTTCCATGGCATACGTCCTGGAGGAGGCCCTGCCCACCAGGCTCGGAGTCGCGTCAAGTAGCCTTCGGGTGCGCAACATGCGCTGCGTGTCCTCGGGGGTGGCGTCCTCGACGGCCTTGAGCGACTTGCGGAACGCGTGCTTGAGCGAGGCGAACGGGAGTTCGTCCGAAGGGCGCGTGGCCAGCTCCGCCAGAATCCTCATCTCGTTCTCGAAGACGTAGTGCAGCGCCAGGTCTTCCTTGGTGGCGAAGTACCGGAAGAACGTGCGCGGTGAGACGTCCGCGGCGGCGGCGATCTGGTCGATCGTGGTCGCCTCGTAGCCCTGCGCCAGGAAGAGCTCCAGGCCGGCGTCGATGAGGGCCAGGCGAGTTCTCTGCTTCTTACGCTCGCGGAGGCCGGGCTGATGCATCGCTGTCACCCCCTATGTGGATAATAGTCACATACTGCCACAAGGCGTACCGTGACTTAATAAATTGGTTGCCATGTGGCAGAGACTGCCATAAGTTACCTACACTCTTTGTAGTGAGACGTCCGCCCTGTCCTGCCTTGAGGTGGTCGGCGGAGCCTCCATGCCTACGGCACACCACTCGAACAGGGGGACCCCCAATGGCCCACGCGAAAACGGTGGCCACGCCACCACCTGACTCCGGCGCTAGACGCAAAGGCCAAGGACATCCCTGGCTGACCCTGCTCGCGGTCGCACTGGGCGTGATCATGGTCATGCTCGACGGCACCGTCGTCGGCATCGCCAGCCCCGTCATCGCCAAGGAACTCGGCGCCTCCCTCCAGGACCTCCAGTGGGTCACCAGCGGTTATCTGCTCGCCCTGGCGGTCTTCCTCATCACCGCCGGCAAGCTGGGCGACATCTTCGGCCATAAGCGGATCTTCGTCATTGGCATCGTCGGGTTCACCCTGACCTCGCTGGCGATCGGTCTGTCCGGCTCCATCGAATGGCTCATCGCCTTCCGCATCGCCCAGGGCCTGTTCGGCGCGCTACTCCAGCCCGCCGCCCTCGCGCTGCTGCGCGCCGCCTTCCCGGCCGAGCGGCTGAACATGGCGATCGGCATCTGGGGTGCCGCCATCGGTGTGTCCAGCGCGGCGGGCCCGATCGTGGGCGGCGTCCTCGTGGAGAACGTGAGCTGGCAGTCGGTCTTCTTCATCAACATCCCGGTCGGCATCATCGCCCTCGCGGTCGCCCTCTGGATCATCAAGGAGAACAAGGCCGCCACGGTCTCGCGGATCGACTGGCTCGGCGTCGTGCTGCTGTCGGTCGCCATGTTCTGCCTGGTGTGGGCCATCATCAAGGCGCCGGAGTACGGCTGGGGCGACACCAAGACGCTGGCCTTCCTCGGCGCGACCGTCGTCCTGGGCGCGGCGTTCGTCTTCTGGCAGTCGAAGGCGGCCGAGCCGCTCCTCCCGCTGGGGCTGTTCCGCAACGTCTCGGTCTCGGTCGGCACCGTGCTGATGATGCTCATGGCGTTCGGCATGATGGGCGCGATGTTCTTCCTCACGTTCTACTTCCAGGGCGTGCATGGTCTGTCCCCGCTTGACGCGGGTCTGCGGATGATGCCCATGAGTGCGGGCATGATCGTCGCCTCTCCGCTGGCGGGCTTCGCCATCAGCAAGCTCGGCCCCCGGGTCACGATCGCGGCGGGCATGCTGGTCACCGCCCTCGCGATGTTCCTCCTCTCGAACCTGACGATCGATACGGGTTACTGGGCCACGGCTCTGCCGTTCGCCCTGCTGGCCTTCGGCCTGTCCCCCGTCATGGTCGGCGCGACCGAGATCATCGTGGGGAACGCGCCGGTCGAGCTCAGCGGTGTGGCCTCCGGCATGCAGCAGTCGGCCATGCAGATCGGCGGCACCATGGGCACGGCGATTCTCGGCGCGATGATGGCCGCCACCGTGGGCAACTCCCTGCCGACGCGCTTCGCCGAGGCCGGTCTCCCCGCACTTCCTCCCGAGCAGGCCGAGATGATGCAGAGCGCCGTGTCCACCGGCATGGTGCCTCCCTCGGCGCCCGGCACCCCGCAGACGGTCGTGGACGCCATCACCAACGCCTCGCACCTGGCCTTCATGGACGGGCTCGAGTTCGCCTTCATCGTCAGCACGGGTGTGGCCATCGTGTCCGCACTGCTCGCCCTGATGGTCAAGGCCGGACGCAAGAGCGACGGTCCGACGGTGCACGTGGGCTGATCTGATCCGCGGGGCGACCCCGCGGATTCCGTGCACTCCTGTGGTCTCCGCCCTCGGCACGAGGGCGGAGACCACGGTTTTGAGCGGGTCTGGGCTATGAGCGGGTCACGGTGAGGGTGTGCACGGGCACCGAGGGGTCGGTGGTCACGGAGAGCACCCTGCGGGCCGGATCCCACCGCGACACGGTCGAGGCGGCCGAGGCCGTGAGCGTGCCGCCCTCGGGGAAGTCCCCCGGCGGCAGGTAGATCTCCGTGTCCCCGCTGATCCGCCGGTCCGAGCGCAGGCGCACAGTGACGCGTCCCCGTTCCACTCGCACGAGCTCCGGGACGCCGGCCACCGCCCTTGGATAGGCCCGTGCGAGGGCATGCTCGCCGGTGGTCCTCTCCGCGGTGCTCTCCTCGGCTTCCCTGTCGGCCGTGTACGGCCGGAGCCCGCTGGGAGGGTTCGGCCTGTAGAGGCGTCCCATGCCGGATTCATCGGTCATGTTAAGAACTTTCTCCACAAAGGCCGCTGCTCCGGGGCGCGCCATGTCCACGCCGAACTCTCCCAGGACCACGGGCGCGTTGAGGCGTTCCGCCGTACGAAGCGTGTTGTCCCGCCACCAGGCCAGCGTCTGATCGGTCCAGGCGCGCGCGGTGCCCGTGTAGTCCGTGCCCAGGCTCAGCGGCGGCGGGTGGAGGTGGGGTGCCAGGCCGATGCGGGGCTCCCCCCGGCGCGGGTCGTCGACGGCGGGCAACCCGGACGGAAGCCCCCAGGTGACGCCGCCCGGCTGCGGCTCCAGGAAGATCCAACTGTCGGGGTCCACCGTACGGATCTCCTCGACGCACAGCCGGTAGAGCGCGGCGAGAGGGCCCCGTTCGAAGGCCGGACCCGCGAGAGACCCGCGCGGGGGGTGGTCCATCAGGTCGTAACCGAGCACCCCCGGCTCACGGGCGACGCGGGCGGCGACGGCCCGCCAGGCCCGCGCGTAGCGCCGCGTCAGGTCGGAATCGGCGTCGGCGCTCGTCCAGAAGTCGTCGACGGCGCGGAGCCGCCGCCATTGCTCGGGTACGGCCATGCCTGGAACAGGCGCGCTGTCACTGTTCACGCCTGCTTGGCGCGACGCGATGCCGGCACCTGGCAGGGCGCCGTCCCGGGGGGCGCCGTCCGGGGGGGCGCCGTCCGGGGGGGCGCCGTCCGGGGGGGCGCCGTCCGGGAGATCGCCGTCCGGGAGGACAGGGGCAGGGAGGCCGTGCCGCATGTCCAGGATGACGTGGTAGCCCTGTCGGCCATACCACGCGACATGTTCGGCCACTTTGTTCAGATATTTCGTGTCATAGAAGTCGGGGGAGGGTTCTACGGCGCCCCACCGCAATGGGAGCCTGACAACGTTGGCCCCGAGGTCCCGCCTTTCCTGCTCCTGCTCCGAGTCGCGCTTGCCCACGGCCGCGCCGCCGCCGGCATCGACGATGCCCCGCTCCGCTGTACCCGCCCCCGCTGTGCCCCACTCCGCTGTGCCCGCCTCCACGATGTCCGGCGTGACGGCGCCCGGCTCGGTGGCGCCCGGCTCGGCGACGTCTGCGCCGAGGAAGCCGTGCAGCGTGAGCGCCCTGCCGAGATCGTCGGTCACGAACCGCGGCGCGCGCTGCGGAGGCTCACCCCGCGCGGCGGCGATCAGGGCGCCATTGGCCGCCAGAGCCACTGCGGAGGCAAGGATGACCCATATGGAACGCTTCATGGCGGTGACCGCGCCTCCCGAGGCATACAGGATCGTGCATGGCATTGCTGTGTTCGCGCGAGAAGGGCGGAGAGCAAACTCCTGCTTTCCTGCAATGGCGCCTAGCGTTAACTTGCCTATCATGAGCGCTGTTCGCAGGAATTGTCCTGCGTTAGTGGCACTGATTCTTGTCCTCTGGTTCAGTGGCTTAGGTATGCCCATGGCGGTGAGTCTTGGCTATCTCGCTGAATCGCCTGGGATGGGGCCGGTGGGGCTGACGGGGACACTTGGGGTGGTATCCCCTGAAATGGCGGTGGCACACGGCCTGCCCGCCCTGCGGGCCGTGCCGTACGGCGAGGCCGGGATCGGGGCGCTGCTCCTGGAGAACGTGGCGGCGGCCGTACTCGTGGCGGTCGTGTTCTTCGCGTCGCCGACGGCGGGAGGACGCGTGCGGTTCTTCGCCGTGGGATGGGCGGTGTTTGTTCTGGGTGCGGTTGTCGCGGGTGTTTTCCGAGGTGTCGTGGCGGCTCAGACGGTCGAGGCGGGGCTCGGGGCGTATGCGGGCCATCTCCTCGGCGGCGTGGTGGGTGGTGTGGTCTGGGGGGTCGTCCTGGGATGGATGTGTGGAATCGGGGCTCTGGTGGGGAGAGCCGTTCAGCCCGGAGTGGGTGCCGAATAGACTCGTCAGAGTGAGCACGAAGATCCTTCCCGAGAGCGACGTCACGCCGAAGCTGTCTCACGGCGACGGCGACCACGAGCGGTTCTCCCACTACGCTGACCGCAACAAGATCACCGAGAGCATGGTCACCGGTGTTCCGATCCGCGCTCTGTGCGGAAAGGTGTGGGTTCCCAGCAGGGACCCGAAAAAATACCCGGTTTGTCCGGAATGCAAGGAGATCTATGAGGGTCTCCCCAAGGGAGAGCCCGACGGCGAGAAATAGGCGCCGCTGAGGCCGCCGCCATGAGCCGGGTGAAAAAACCCGGTGTTGGTCGCGGACGATCAGGGGTCGCGCGGTTACGGTCGGTTACGTTCCGTGACCACACGCCTGCTATCGGGGGACCCCATGACCCGGCGCGCGATCGCCGTCGCTTCGGCCTGCCTGCTGGCGCTCGCCCTGCCCGCCGGGCGCCCCGATCGGGCGCTGGCGGGGGTCGAGGCCACCTGTCCGGCGCCCAGGCACGACCCCCGCTCCGCCGGGCACGAAGGCCGTGGCCACGGGCCGCACCACCACCATCCGGACGCCGAGGAGGTGGGCCGGATGGAGGACGACTTCAAGCGGCGCTTCTCGGCGCTGCGCATGGCCCCCCCGACCACGGTCACCGTGCCGCTGTGGGTCCACGTCCTGTCCGACGGGCAGAATCGCGCCTCCGACCAGGCGGTTCGCAAGCAGGTGGAAACCCTCAACGCCGCCTACAGCGGGCGCTACGGCGGCACCGACACCGGCATGCGCTTCCGCCTGATGGGCGTCGTCGTCACCGTCAACGCCGACTGGTTCCGCGACCCGCTCGGCCACGAGACGCAGATGAAGGGCACCCTGCGCAAGGGCGGCGTCGGCACGCTCAACCTCTACCTGGCGCAGCTCAGTGAGCTGGTGCTCGGATACTCGACCTATCCGTTCTGGCTCCGGGGCAATCCCCGGGCCGACGGTGTCGTCATCGACTGGCGCACCCTCCCCGGGGGCGCGATGCAGGACTTCAACCGGGGCTTCACCGGGGTCCACGAGATCGGCCACTGGCTGGGACTGCTCCACACCTTCGAGAACGGGTGCGAGGAGCCGGGCGACCACGTCGACGACACGCCGCCGCAGGCGCGCCCCACCCAGGGGTGCCCGACGTTCGTGGACTCCTGTCCGGGAGGAGGAGCCGACCCCATCCACAACTTCATGGACTACTCCAACGACGTGTGCATGTCCGAGTTCACCGCTGGTCAGGGCAAGCGGATGCGGGAGATATGGGCCACGTATCGCGCTGAAAACCGTGATATTACCCTTAACGGGTGACAGCCCCAAAGACCCTTGACGCTCCCTACCGCCCTGTTCGGATCTTCGGCCCCGAGTACCGCACCGCCACCCTCGGCATCGTTCTGGTCGTCACGTTGATCGCTTTCGAAGGCATGGCCGTCGGGGTCGTCATGCCCGCGGTCTCCGCCGACCTCGACGCCATCGATCTGTACGGCTGGAGCTTCTCGGCCTTCCTCATGTCATGCCTGTTCGCCAACGTGGTGGCAGGGCTGTGGTCGGACCGCAAGGGGCACGCGCTGCCGTTCCTGCTGGGTGTTTTCCTGTTCATCGTCGGCATGCTGCTCGCCGGGGTGGCCCAGAGCAAGGAGATGTTCATCCTGGCCCGTGCCGTACAGGGGCTCGGCGGGGGAGCCGTCATCGTGGCGGCGTACGTGATGATCGCGCGGGTCTACGTGCCCGAGGCCAGGCCCAAGGTGTTCGCCGCGCTCTCGGGGGCGTGGGTCGTGCCCGCGCTGGTGGGGCCCAGCGTCTCCGCCCTGATCGCCGACCTCCTGGGATGGCGGTGGGTGTTCTTCGGCATCGTCCCACTGGTCATCCCCGCGTTGATCATGCTGCTTCCCGCGCTGCGCGTCGGCCCCGCTGCCGGCGCGGTCGGCGCTGCCGACGCGGCCGATGCCGCCGGTGCGACCGGCGGGGCCGACCAGACCGCTGCGGGGGACCGTACGGCTTCCGGTCCGCCCGCCGGGCTACGCTCCCGCGCGTGGGCCAGGACCGTCGCCGCCACCACGGCCGCGGGTGGTGCGGGTCTCCTGCTCTACGGCCTGGACACCATGGACAACACGCCCGCCCTGGGGGCGGTGGAGATCATCGTCGGCCTGGCGCTGCTGGCCTTCGGCCTGCCGCTGCTGCTTCCGCGCCGCGCGCTGCGCTTCGCCAGGGGGCTGCCCACCACGGTCATGATGCGCGGCCTGCTCAGCGCCGCGTTTTTCGGGGTGAACGCCTTCATCCCCCTCCTGCTCACCAAGGTGCACGGGTTCAGCCTGACCCAGGCGGGGTTCGCGTTGACCATCGGAGCCATAGGCTGGTCGTTCGGTTCCTACCTCCAGTCCAAGCGCACGTTCGACCGGGTGCGGCTGGTGCGCTTCGGCGCGTGCGCTGTCGCGGCAGGCGTCGCGCTCGCCCTACCGGCGGCGCTGCCCGGGATGAGTGGGTGGATGGTGGTTCCCGCCTGGCTGGTGGCCGGCCTCGGCATGGGCATCGCCGTCAGCAGTGTGAACGTCACCACGTTGAAGCAGTCCCCGGAGGGGGAGCAGGGGGTGAACTCCGCCGCCCTGCAGGTCACGGACACGCTGGGCTCCTCGCTGAGCATCGGGGTGGGAGGCGCGGTCATCAACATGGCGGGCCACGGGGCAGGGCAGATCGCCACGGGCTTCGCGTTGATCGCGGGGTTGATGACCGCGCTCGGTGTCTTCGGCATCCTGGTGTCGGGCCGCATGCGCGAAAGCTCATTCGCCACATAGATCTCAATGATCACCAATATCCTGTTTTGGCTAGGCAGGCATGGCTGAACCGGGGATCGTCGCAGCGGGAGGAGGCGCCGTGGACGATGACGAGGTCCCCCCGCGCCGTCGCGGCCGGTTAGGCCGCTGGGGACGCCGTACGGACGACCAGGAAGCCGACGAGTGGAACTCCTGGCTCACCGCCGGCGATGACGACGAACCCGCCCGCCCGGCCGCCGGGCTCCCGCAGCGCGAGGCGGCGCGTGACCGGCCGCAGGCGCCGCGACGCCTCTCCATCGGCCGCCCGTCCTTCGTGCGGCCCTACGCCGAACCCGAGCCCGCGGCGGCCGACGAGGGTGACGCGGGCGAGCCGGGCGAGAAGTGGGACGCGCTGCCGCCGTCGGCACGCTGGTACGGCACGCCCGCCAAACCGGATACGGCGAAGGCGGGCAAAGGCGGGCACCGCGGAGCGATGGTCTTCGGCGTGCTGGGCGCCGGAGCGGGCGTGGTCGCCGCGACCGTGTGGGGCGTCCTGACGCTCACGGCACCGGAATCCCTCTCGACGGGTGCCGAGGCGAACGCCGACGCCGCCACCGGCATCGGCTATCCCATCCCCGACGGGTGGCGCCACGACGCACTGCCGCCGGTCAGCGGATTCACCTCCGCCGTGCGCGGCGGCGGCTCCGTGCTCATGATCGGGCCCGGGTCCACGCGGCCCGGTACGGCCGACACGGACAAGAGCGCCTCGGACAAGAGCGCCTCGGACAAGAGCGCCCCGGACAAGAGCGCCCTGGGCACGAGCGCCTCCGGCAAAGGCGACCCGGACATGAGCGTTCCCGCCAAGGCCGTCGTCGAGCTGACCGAGCTGTACGAGGACCTCCTCCTCCAAGGCAGCGACGTGGAACTGGTCGAGGACAGGCCCTTCAACGTGGCCGGCTTCACCGGCCACAGCCGCTCGGTGCGCGCCGTCTACAACGATGTGATCAACCGGCCGGCCTTTCTCCGTGTGTTGGTGCTCACACGTCCCGGGCGCGACGCCGTCGTCCTCGCGGTCTCCCAGCCCGACGGAGACGGGGTGCGGTCGGAGATCGACGACATCATGAGCGGGCTGTGGGCGGCTCGCTGAAAGCCCGTGCGCGCAAGGGGGGCCGGGGGCCGGGGGGCGGCTCGCGGCCCTCGCGGGCGGTGGCAGGTTTCGGGGCCCGGGGCCGTACGGAACCCTTTAGCACGGCGACGCGATGATGGCGAGGATCTCGCAGGCTCGGCACGTCCTGTCGGTTCACACGATTACCCTGGGGTCACTGTGAGCACTTTCGCCGCGTCGAACCTGTCGCCTTCCTACCCCGACCGCGCAGCCTGGGGCACGGCGCCCAAGCTGCGGGCGTGGCAGCAGGAGGCGTTCGATCTCTACTTCCACCGCGAGCCGCGTGACTTCCTCACCGTCGCGACCCCCGGGGCGGGCAAGACGACCTACGCGCTGCGCATCGCCAGTGAGCTGCTCTCCCGCGGTCTCATCCGGGCCATCACGATCGTGACGCCGACCGAGCACCTCAAGCGGCAGTGGGCCGACGCCGCCGCTCGCGTGGGCATCAACATCGACCCCGAGTTCAAGAACAGCCAGGGCTCCACCTCCCGCGACTACATCGGCGTCGCGGTCACCTACGCCCAGGTGGCTATGAACCCGGCCCTCCACCGCAACCGCACCGAGATCCGTAAGACCCTCGTCATCTTCGATGAGCTGCACCACGCGGGCGACGCCAAGTCCTGGGGCGACGGCGTCCGCGAGGCGTTCGAGCCGGCCGCGCGCAGGCTCGGCCTCACCGGCACCCCCTTCCGCTCCGACGACAACCCGATCCCCTTCGTCGAATACGCCGAGGACGGCGACGGCGGGCTCCGCAGCGTCTCGGACTACTCCTACGGCTACGGGCCGGCTCTCGCCGACGGAGTCGTACGGCCCGTCATCTTCCTCGCCTACTCCGGCGAGATGAAGTGGCGCACCCGCGCGGGCGACGAGATCGCCGCGACACTCGGCACCCCGCTGACGAAGGACCAGCTGTCCCAGGCGTGGCGCGCGGCGCTCGACCCCAAGGGCGACTGGATCCGGCAGGTGCTGACCGCGGCCGACCGCCGCCTCACCGAGGTGCGCAGGGGAGTGCCGGACGCCGGGGGCCTGGTGATCGCGACCGACCACGAGACGGCCCGTGCCTACGCCAGGCACCTGCGGGCGATCACCGGTGAGGGCGCGACCATCGTGCTGTCCGACGACCCCGGCGCGTCCAAGAAGATCAAAGAGTTCACCGCGTCGGGGGCCAGATGGCTGGTCGCCGTCCGCATGGTGTCCGAGGGGGTGGACATCCCGCGGCTCTGCGTCGGGGTCTACGCCACCTCGATCTCCACTCCGCTGTTCTTCGCCCAGGCCGTCGGGCGATTCGTACGCGCCCGCAGGCGCGGCGAGACCGCCTCGGTCTTCCTGCCCTCGGTGCCGACGCTGATGGGGCTCGCCGGGGAGATGGAGGCCGAGCGCGACCACGTGCTCGGCAAGCGGCAGCAGGACGACGGGCTCGACGACTCGCTGCTGGAGCAGGCGCAGCGCAGGCAGGACAGCCCCGACGTGCTCGGCGACGAGCTGCCGTTCGAGACCGTCGAGGCTTCGGCGACGTTCGACCGGGTCCTGTTCGACGGCGGCGAGTTCGGCACCGCCGCGGCCCCCGGCTCGCCCGAGGAGGAGGACTTCCTCGGCATCCCCGGGCTTCTCGAACCCAAGGAGGTCACCAAGCTCCTCCGCAAGCGCCAGGCCGACCAGCAGGCCGCCGCCCGGCGCCGCGGGCCGGCCGCCGAGCCCGAGCCGGCCCGCGCCTCGCACGAGGAGCTCGCGGAGCTGCGTAAGGAGCTCAACGGCCTTGTCGGCGCCTGGAACCACCGCACCGGGCAGCCCCACGGCGTCATCCACTCCGAGCTGCGGCGCGCGTGCGGGGGCCCGCTCATCGCGCAGGCCACCGCCGAACAGATTCGCGAACGCATCCAGACCATCCGCAAGTGGGCGACACAGCGATCGTGACCGGCTAGAACTCCCGAACCGGACCGGTAGAGCGGATCGGACGCCCCGTGCGGCCGTCCACCGCGATCAGCCGTCCGGCCCGCCGCAGCGGCGGGTCGAACGTAGTCATGCGATCGCCTATGGAGTAATCCGCACGCAGCGTTCGGGCAGCGGCGTGGGAAATCCCTGGAGCTGTGGTGATCGTCTGCGTACTCTCCCTAGCCGTAGGGCGCGTGACCCTCGAAGGGAACACCGGTGGCTGCGTGAGGTCAGGCGGGGCGGACGATCGGGGTGCCTGAGAGGGTGACCCCGGCGGCGTCCAGGGAGACCAGGGCGGCGGCGACGGAGGTGGCGGCGACGCCGGCGGTGAGGTCGAGCAGGACGGTGACGGTGAAGCCGTGGCCGGCGGCGTCGAGGGCCGTGGCGCGCACGCAGTGGTCGGTGGCGATGCCGACGACGTCGATGTCGCCGACGCCTCGGGCGCGGAGCCAGTCGACGAGGGTGACGCCGTCGTCGGTGACTCCTTCGAAGCCGCTGTAGGAGGCCGAGTAGGCGCCCTTGTCGAATACCGCCTCGACGGGCCCGGTGTCGAAGGCGGGGTGGAGTTCCGCTCCGGGGGTGCCGGCGACGCAGTGGACGGGCCAGGAGTCCACGTAGTCGGGTTCGTCGGAGAAGTGGCTGCCGGGGTTGATGTGGTGGTCGCGGGTCGCCACGACGTGGTCGTAGCGGGCCCGGCTCAGGTGGCGGGTGACGGCGGCGGCGACGTCGTCGCCGCCGCCGACCGCGAGGCTGCCGCCTTCGCAGAAGTCATTCTGTACGTCCACGACGACCAAGGCTTTTGCCGTACCGTCCATATCTCGACATTAATGGACATTAATCGAAAACGGTGGGTATGGCTGCGTAGCCCCGGCTCAGTTGGTGGGCTTCCTGGGGAAGTTCGGCCATGGAGGCGCGGTGCCGTTCGCGGGCGGCCTGGATGGAGTCGGCGGCGGCGGGTGTGCCGTTCGTCACCAGGGGGTGCAGGAGCGGGCGGCCTTCGGGGGCGGGCCGGTCGGCGGTGATCACGGTCTCCGCGGTGGCGATGCCCTCGGCGTTGAGCTGGCGGTATGCCAGTTTCCGCCCTCCTTTGCTGGGCTTGCCGACCGACCGCTTCGCCACGGGTCTGATCTCGCCGGAGGCGTCCTCCCGGGCCACGAGCTTGTAGACCAGGGCCGCGGTGGGGGCGCCGGAGCCGGTCACCAGGGCCGTGCCCACGCCGTAGCCGTCGACGGGCGCGGCGGCCAGGGCCGCGATCGCGTATTCGTCCAGGTCGCTGGTCACCACGATCCGCGTGTCGAACGCGCCGAGGGAGTCCAGCAGCCCACGCACCTCGTGGGCGACGGCCGCGAGGTCGCCCGAGTCGAGGCGGACCGCGCCGAGCTCGGCGCCGGCAAGCTCGACTCCGACGCGTACGGCGTGAGCCACGTCGTAGGTGTCGACCAGCAGTGTGGTGTCCCGGCCGAGCGCGTCGATCTGGGCCTGGAAGGCGCCGCGCTCGTCGTCGTGGACCAGGGTGAAGGCGTGCGCGCTGGTGCCGCTGGTCGGCACGCCGTAGAGGTGCCCGGCCATCAGATTGGAGGTCGAGGCGAACCCCGCGATGTAGGCGGCGCGCGCGGCGGCCACGGCGGCGATTTCATGGGTGCGCCGTGACCCCATCTCGATGATGGGCCGGTTCCCGGCGGCGTGGACCATGCGGGAGGCCGCCGAGGCGATGGCGCAGTCGTGGTTCAGGATTGACAGAGTCAGGGTCTCCAAAAGGACGGCCTCGGCGAAGGTGCCTTCGATGACCATGATGGGTGACCCCGGGAAGTAGAGGTCGCCTTCCCGGTAGCCATACACGTTTCCGGAGAATCGGTAGTCTGCGAGGAAGGCCAGAGTTGGGGGATCCACCACCCGCGTTGACTTGAGGAACTCCAGTTCCGCGTCTCCGAACCGGAAACCCGTCAAGGCGTCCACCACGCGTTCGGCGCCTGCCACCACGCCGTAGCGGCGGCCCCCCGGCAGGTGGCGTGCGAAGACCTCGAAGACGGCGCGTCGATGGGCCGCTCCGCTGCGCAGAGCGGCCTGAAGCATCGTCAGCTCATAGTGATCAGTGAGCAACGCACTGCTCATGGTCATCATCACGACTCGAAGACTAGACCTGAGGTAAGGCAGGATGGTGATGTGGGTAGCACTGCTCCAGTCGAGGTTGAGCGTCCGAGTACGGATGTCCGGCCCGATTTGCCGTGGCTGACGATCGTGTGGAATGACCCCGTGAACCTGATGTCTTATGTCACATATGTCTTCCAGACGGTGTTCGGCTATCCGCGTGCCAAGGCGGAGAAGCTGATGATGGACGTCCACCACAAGGGGCGTGCCGTGGTGGCCAGCGGCACGCGTGAGGAGATGGAACGCGACGTGCAGATCCTGCACTCGTACGGCCTGTGGGCCACGGTTCAGCGGGATTCGGCATGAGCACGGGTTTCATCACCGGGGTGCGGGGCGGCGTGGTGGCCACGTTCGACGCCGCCGAGGTGTCGATCCTGCGCTCCCTGGTGACCCAGGTGCTGGGGTTGGTGGAGCCCGGGGCGACCGGCGACGACCCCCTGGAGCGCGCTCTTGGCATCGGCTCGGCGGAGGCGCCCTCGGATCCGGTGCTGGCCAGGCTCTTCCCCGCGGCCTACGAGGATCAGGGCGAGGCCGCGGAGTTCCGCAGATACACCGAGGCCACGCTGCGGGACGCCAAGCGCGCGGACGCCCAGACCATGCTGGAGACCGCGCAGCCCGGCCGGCTCGAACTCAGCGACGACCAGGCGCAGGCGTGGCTGCGCTCGCTCAACGACATACGGCTGGCGCTCGGCGTGCGGCTGGAGGTCACCGAGGAGATCCACGAGGAGATCGCCGGCATGTCGCAGGACGATCCTCGTTATCCCGCCTACGTCACCTATGACTGGCTGACGTACCTGCAGGACACCTTGGTGCGAGCCCTTTGGTAGCTTCCAGGCATGCTGCGCATTTCCCAGGAGCTGGTTGACAAGATCGTTGCCCATGCCCGGGCCGACCACCCGGACGAGGCGTGCGGGGTGGTCGCCGGCCCGGTCGGGTCCGACCGGCCGGAGCGTTTCATCCCGATGGTCAACGCCGAGCGTTCCCCGACCTTCTACAGGTTCGACTCGCTGGAGCAGCTGCGCCTCTGGCGGGAGATGGACGACAGGGACGAAGAGCCCGTGATCATCTATCACTCCCACACGTCCACCGAGGCGTATCCCTCGCGCACCGACATCAGCTACGCCTCCGAGCCCAACGCGCATTACGTCCTGGTCTCCACGCGGGATGAGGACAGAGTTGAATTCCGCTCATTCCGCATTCTCGATGGAGTGGTGACCGAGGAAGAGGTCACGGTCGCGGAATAAGCGGGAGCGATGTCGCCTAGGCCCCGGCCGCCTATGGCCCGGGGCCTAGGTCGCTGCCATCGTTTGTATGGCCTTGAGTAAGCTGGTCCCCATGCCGACTGTTGACCCGTGCCCAGCCTCGCGGGTCCCCGCGCCTGTGCAGAGCTATCTGTTCGCACACACTCCGTTGGTCGTCGTCTACGACTGTCCGGGGCGATAGATCCGGTCGCCGCTCTCAATGGGCGGGCTCCCGGAACAGCTCGCCGCCCGGCCGTGTTGAGATGCGTTGGGCGTTCTCACGACGGATTAACGATCAAGGAGATTCAACCGCGATGGCCATCGAGGTTCGCATTCCGACCATTCTTCGCAACTACACCGACGGTGCCAAGGCCGTGAGCGCCGAGGGCGCCACGCTGAGCGAGGTCTTCGGTGACCTCGACGTCCGCCACCCCGGCATCCGGGAGCGCCTCGTCGACGAGGCCGGCCTGCGCCGCTTCGTCAACGTCTACCTCAACGACGAAGACGTGCGCTTCCTCGGCGGGCTCGGCACCCCGGTCTCCGACGGCGACACCGTGACCGTGCTTCCGGCGGTCGCGGGAGGCATGCGCTGACCATGAGATTCGACTCACTGATCGACTCGGTGGGCCGTACGCCCCTGGTCGGATTGCCTCGCCTTTCGCCCTCGGCCGACGTGAGGATCTGGGCCAAGCTGGAGGACCGCAATCCGACCGGGTCGGTGAAGGACCGTCCGGCGCTCTGGATGATCGAGCAGGCGGAGAAGGACGGCCTGCTGACGCCCGGCGCCACGATCCTGGAGCCGACCTCCGGCAACACCGGCATCGCGCTCGCCATGTCGGCGCGCCTCAAGGGCTACAAGCTGATCTGCGTCATGCCGGAGAACACCTCCGAGGAACGCCGCCAACTGCTGCGCATGTGGGGTGCGGAGATCATCTCCTCGCCCGCGGCCGGAGGGTCCAACGAGGCCGTGCGCGTGGCCAAGGGACTCGCCGAGGCCAACCCGTCCTGGGTGATGCTCTACCAGTACGGCAACCCCGCCAATTGGCGGGCGCACTATGACACGACGGGCCCCGAGATCCTTGAGGACCTGCCCACGATTACCCACTTCGTGGCCGGGCTCGGCACCACCGGCACGCTGATGGGCGTCGGGCGCTTCCTGCGCGAGCAGGTGCCCGGCGTGCGCATCGTGGCCGCCGAGCCGCGCTACGGCGAGTTGGTGTACGGCTTGCGCAACGTGGACGAGGGCTTCGTGCCCGAGCTCTACGACCCCGAGGTGCTCACCACCCGCTACTCGGTGACCTCGGCGGACGCGCTGCGCCGTACGCGTGAACTGCTGGCCACCGAGGGGATCTTCGCCGGTATCTCCACGGGCTGCGCCCTGCACGCGGCCCTCGGCATGGCCGACAAGGCGGTGAAGGCCGGTGAGCGCGCCGACATCGCCTTCATCGTGGCCGACGGCGGGTGGAAATACCTGTCGACCGGGGCCTACGAGGGCACCCTGGACGAGGCCGAAGAGCGGCTCGAAGGCCAGCTCTGGGCCTGAGCGCCCGCGCCGCGGCCAAGCCACCGGACGCGACAAGCACGACGTGAAACGCGAGAAGCGGCCGACCCCCGCGCGGGGGTCGGCCGCTTCGCCATGGGGTCAGTTGAACAGCAGGCGCAGGGAGAACGAGGCGTCGTTCCCGGCCTGCTTGCCGCTGAGTCCTACGGCGCGCAGCACCTGGAGGTTGGCGCGCTCGTCGCCGGACATGCCCTCCAGGTAGAACTTCTCGATCTTGTCCAGGTCGACGAAGGCGGCGTAGTTCGCCGCGTCGCCGTCGGCCACGGCGAGCTGGTAGGTCTCGTTCTCGCCGAGGGTGCCGCCGCCCTGGGCGAGCTGCTGGGCGTACTGCTGCGAGGTCGCGACGGCCACGCTGCCGTCGCCGTCGGCCTTGGCGAGCTGCGGCACGGGCTGGCCGCTGCCGGAAAGGGCCCGCTCGATCTTGCCCACCACGTCCTTGACCTTGGCCGGGTCGCCGGTGCCGATGCGCAGACCCGCGGTGAACTGCTGGGTGCTCAGGCCGGTGCCGTCCAGCGAGACGGTGAGGTTGTCGCCGAGCAGGGTGACGAGGTCGCCCGGGATGGCAAGGCCGTATTGCTGCTGGGCGGAGGTGATGAACTGCTGGAGCGCCTGGCCGTCGGAGGCGGAGCCCAGCGACTTGATCACCTGGTCCCACTGCTTTTCGAGGGACTTGCCGGCGCCGCTGATGGAGACGGCCGCGGCGGTCGAGACGGGCAGCTTCCCGAGCGGCACGGGGCTGAGCTCCCCGACGTCGATCCCTTCGGCTCCACGCACGAGGCCGGCGAGCTCCGCGTACTGGCCGTCGAACCGCAGCGCGGCGACGAC
This sequence comes from Sinosporangium album, assembly GCF_900100605.1. Taxonomy (GTDB): domain Bacteria; phylum Actinomycetota; class Actinomycetes; order Streptosporangiales; family Streptosporangiaceae; genus Sinosporangium; species Sinosporangium album. The sequence continues at coordinate 159,786 of NZ_FNCN01000005.1, forward strand.
GCGGGCGTTCTTGAGCTGCTCGGCGTTGAACGCCTGGTCGGCGGCGGTGCCGGCGACGCCGATCAGCTTGCCGGGGGCGAACCAGGCCGAGAGCACACCGGGCTCGCCGAGGGCGGCCAGGTCGCCGGTGAATTCGGCGTTCTCGGCGAGCGTGGGGGCCGCGGCGTGGTGGTTCCCCGCCGCCGGGCTCTCCGTGATGATGATGTAGTCCTCACGGAAGGCGATGCCGTATTCGTCATCGCCCATGAGCTTCTTCACGCCCTCGCGGGCCTGCGCCTCGTCGGTCACCTGGATGGCGAAAGCGAGGTCGGGGCTGGCCTCCCCCCGTGCGCCGGGCAGCAGGGCGACGCCGACCCGGCTGCCGAGCCACGGTTCGATGTCGCGGGCGTAGGTCAGGTCGCTGCCGGCGCCCAGGTCCTTGAGCACGCCGTCGAAGAGGGACTTGCGCAGATCGTCGCCGGCGAAGGCGTCCTTGGTCGCGGAGAACTTCCTGGCGATCTCGAACAGCGCGAGTTTCTGGTTGGCCGCGGGGTCGAGGTCCAGGCGCACATAGGCCATCGCGTTGCCCGGCAGCACCTCGTGCGGCTGCGTGCCGCCGCCGCTGAGCATGGTGAAGGCGAAGAACCCGCCGCCGCCCACCAGGGCGACGACCAGCGCGGCGACCACGGCGATGAGCCAGCCGCCCTTCTTCTTTCGGGGCTCCTCATGGTGCGCGGGAGCCGTACCCAGCATCTCGCCGCCCTGCCAGGTGGAGGCCTGCTGGGTCTGCTGGGGCTGCTGGTAGGGGTACGGCTGGGCCTGGGTCTGCTGGTAGGGGGAGTTCGGCGGCGGGGGCTGGCTGCCGTACGGCTGGCCCGGGGCGGGCTGGGCCCCGTAGTGCCGGCCCTGGGGAGGCTGCGAGCCGTACGGCGCGCCCTGCTGGGGCTGGGTGCCGTACGGCGGGCCTGGGGGATGGGCACCCTGATGTGGATTCTGGTTACCGTGCGGATACGGCTGGGCATATGGGTCCGCTGGCTGCTGCCCTTGAGGCGTGCGATAGCGCGTTGTCTGATCCGGGTCGTGGCCGGAGGGAGTGCCGGGGGGAAAGTTGGCAGACATCTCTACTCACATTGGGAACTATTAACCAGAGCAAAATAGCCCACATTCCATGCGAATCGCTTGCAAATTACTTTCTGTCCGATCAACTTTCTTGATCATGCGCTCAAACTCTTTGGAGCGTTCCACGCCGTGTGCTGAGCATGACCTCCCCTCCGCCGGTCGAGGCCACGGCCTCCCACGGCACATAAGTGCTCCCCGCGTACAGCAGCCGCTGCAGAAGGTGAACGAACCAGCTCATCCGGCCTCCGGGGTCTCGGGCCACCCCCAGCAGAATCGGCGCGCGATTGGCCGAAACGATCAATCCGCGCACCTCGAACTCCTCATGGACGCCGAATCCGGTCCCGCGGCTCTTCACCACCCGCACGTCCACGACCTGTCCAACCCACACACCAGTGGAATCCCACACCGACTGGCCTATGAGATCACCGACTCCCGCCATCCTCGCCTCCCCCGCGAAAACGGTTCTCAGCTTTTCAGTCAGAGGCGTGTTTTCCCTGGTCAGGACGATCTGTGTTTGATCACGCAGTGCATGCGTACGGCAAAGGCCTAGAATGGCGTTCGGTTACCGGTTGCTCCCGACCGGTGGGCACTTGGCACGCACGTGGCACGCACTCCGTACGCCGGAGGCGTATGCGCGACGGACACGAAGAGTGACGACGGAGCGAGCAGCATGGAGCCAGGGATGCGGGTCGGCGGCGGAGGGGGCGCCGGCTCCGGCGACGCTCCCGGCAGGCCCTGCGCGCAGCCGATGTGAGCATTCTTACCGTGAGCAATCGTCCCAGGTCGCTTACCCTTCTTAATCGTGCCGGAAGCGAGCATCGGAATCTTCGACAGCGGAGTTGGCGGACTCACGGTCGCGCGAGCGATCATCGACCAGCTCCCCCATGAGTCCATCCTCTATGTGGCCGACTCGGCGCGGCAGCCGTACGGCCCGAAGCGGATCGCGGAGGTTCGCGCGCACGCGCTGGAGGTGATGGACCACCTTGTGGAGCACGACGTGAAGATGCTGGTGATCGCGTGCAACAGCGCGAGTGCGGCCGTGCTGCGCGACGCGCGGGAGCGCTACGACGTGCCCGTGGTGGAGGTGATCCAGCCCGCCGCCCGCCGTGCCGTCCGCGCGACCCGCAACGGGCGGGTCGGCGTGATCGCGACCAGGGCGACGATCGAGTCGATGGCCTACCACGACGCCTTCGCCGCGGCGCCCGACGTCACGCTGGTGGGCGTGGCCGCACCCCGGCTCGTGGAGTTCGTCGAGCGAGGCGAAACAATGAGTGAGGAACTGATGGAGGTGATCCGCGACTACCTGCGTCCCGTGATCGACGAGGGCTGCGACACGTTGATCCTGGGGTGCACGCACTATCCGCTGCTCACCGGACCCATCTCGTACGTCGTCGGCGACGGGGTGACGCTGGTGTCGAGCGCCGAAGAAACGGCCAAGGACGTATACCGCGTCCTGCACGACAGGGGTCTGGCAAGCGGCGGAGACTCCCCACACCACCGCTTCCGCACCACCGGCGACGCCTCGCTGTTCGCGCGGCTCGGCCGGCGGTTCCTCGGCCCGGAGATCGAGGCGGTCGAGTGTGCCGCCGTGGGGGATGTGTCATTGAACGGGCACCGAGAAGGAGAGCGCGATGAAGTTAACGATCATCGGGTGTTCGGGGAGTTTTCCGGGTCCTGACAGCCCCGCGTCCTGCTATGTGGTGGAGGCCGACGGGTTCCGCCTGCTGCTGGACTTCGGCAACGGCTCGCTCGGAACGCTCCAGCGCTTTTTCGGCCTCTACGATGTCGACGCCATCTGCCTTTCGCACCTGCACGCCGACCACTGCCTGGACATCTGCGCCTACCACGTCGTCCGTACCTATTCGCCGCACGGCCCTTTCGCCCGCATTCCGGTTCACGCCCCCGCCGACGCGCCGCGGCGCCTGGCGGCGGCCTACGGGATGCCGGAGGAACCGGGGCTGGAGACCGCGTTCGATTTCGTGCCCCTCTCTCCGGGTGTCACGCAGATCGGCCCGTTCGAGGTGACCAGCGCGCTGATGAACCACCCCGTGGAGGCGTACGGCTTCCGCGTGTCCGCCGGCGGGCGGAGCCTGGCGTATTCCGGGGACACCGGAGAGACGCCGGAGCTGGTACGGCTCGCGAAGGACGTCGACCTCCTCCTGTGTGAGGCGTCGTTCCTTGATATGCCGGACCTGCCGCCCGACCTTCACCTGAGCGGACGGCAGGCGGCCGAGACCGCGGCCAAGGCGGGCGCGGGCTCGCTCGTGCTGACGCACCTCGTGCCGTGGTTCGATTCCGGACAGATCTACGAAAGCGCGCTGCGCGCCGGATACACCGGGCCGATCGAACTCGCCCGCACCGGCGCCGCCTACGACCTGCGGACCTTCACCGCCTGAGCGGCCCTCGGGCGGCGCATTCTCAGGAAACCCCTTAGGGTGTGCGCTATGGCACGCATCGACGGACGCACTCACGACGGACTCCGCCCCGTCACCATCACCCGCGGCTGGCTCGCCCACGCGGAGGGCTCGGTCCTCGTCGAGTTCGGCGGCACGAAGGTGCTGTGCGCCGCGACGGTCCAGGACAACGTGCCCCGGTGGCGCAAGGGCAGCGGGCTGGGATGGGTCACCGCCGAATACGCCATGTTGCCCCGGGCCACCAACACCCGGGGCGACCGCGAGTCGGTGCGCGGCCGGATCGGCGGCCGCACGCACGAGATCTCCCGGCTGATCGGTCGGTCGCTGCGCGCCTGCGTCGACTTCAAGGCCCTCGGCGAGAATTCGGTCGTCCTCGACTGCGATGTGCTCCAGGCCGACGGCGGCACCCGCACCGCCGCGATCACCGGCGCCTACGTCGCCCTCGCCGACGCGGTGCGCTGGATGCGCTCGCGCAAGATGTGCCCGGGCGACCCGCTGGTCGACTCGGTGGCGGCCGTCTCGGTCGGCATCGTGAACGGCAGCCCGATGCTGGACCTCTGCTACACCGAGGACGTCGCCGCCGACACCGACATGAACGTCGTCATGACCGGCGGCGGCGCCTTCGTCGAGGTGCAGGGCACGGCCGAGGGCACGCCGTTCGACCGGGCGCTGCTGGACAGGCTCCTCGACCTGGCGGGCGGCGGCTGCGCCGAGCTGACCCGCATCCAGAAGGACGCCCTCGCATGACCGGTTCCGGCCTCCGCCTCGTCCTCGCCACCAGGAATCCCGGCAAGCTCCGCGAGCTTCGGCGCATCCTCGCCGAGGTGGGCCTCGACGTCGAACTGCTCAGCCTCGACGAGTTCCCCGCGATCGGCGACATCCCGGAGACCGGGCTCACGTTCGCGGAGAACTCCCTGATCAAGGCGCATGCCGTGGCCACCGCCACCGGCCTGCCCGCCGTGGCCGACGACTCCGGCCTCTGCGTCGACGCCCTCAGCGGCATGCCGGGCGTCTTCTCGGCCCGCTGGTCCGGCGGCCACGGTGACGACAAGGCCAACCTCAACCTGCTGCTCGCCCAGATCGCCGACGTCCCGGACGGCAGGCGGGGCGGCCACTTCGCCTGCGCCGCCGCCCTGGCCCTCCCCTCGGGCACCGAGCATGTCGTCGAGGGCGCCCTGGCGGGGAGCATCATCCGTGAGCCCCGGGGCACGGGCGGCTTCGGCTACGACCCGATCTTCGTCCCGGAGGGCGGTGCCCGCACTCTGGCGGAGATCCCGCCCGCGGAGAAAGACGCCATGAGCCACCGCGGCCGGGCCTTCCGCCCGCTCGCCCTCGTCGTGGCCGACCTGCTCCGCGCCGTCTGACTCAGCCCGCACCGTGGCGGGGGCCGAGAGATCGGTGAGAGTCTCCTTCGGAGGAGCGCCGCTCGCCCTACTATCGGCCATCAGGTGATGGCTCAGGGGGTGTGGTGTGTTCCACGATCGGGAGCGCTTCGCGGGAAAGGTCCACTTTCGCCGTCCCACAGGTTTCTACAACCCCGTGGTCACCTCCGACGGTCGCCGGTGGCGTGATTTCGAGCTGTCGGCCGAGGTCGGCCCGGTGCCTGTGGACAGTGGGCCCGTCGACTGGTTCGACCGGGGCGACCGCCCGCCGCGCCTTCCCGCGTTCCGGCCGTACGGCGTGCCGGGCGGTCTGGCCCGGCCGGATCCGCAGGCCGAGCGCGACCTGGCGAGAGCCGTACCGGTGGACGGGTCGGGCCGGGTGCGGAGGTTTCCCGATCCGCGCGGGATGTGGATCCGGTTGATCAACGCGGAGGGGGCGACGGAAGACCCCTTCCGCGCGACGAACGCGGTCGACTGCGCGCTCGCGGTGGTGTCCACGTGGCACGGCGAGCCCGAGGTGGCGGCGCCGAGGTGGCCGGAGTACGACAGGGTCGGCCGGCCGCTGCTCACCGGCGAGGCCGGGGGAGTGGCGAGGGCGGAGCGCTGGCTGGGGCACCGGTTCGAATACGTGGGCCATGGCCGTACGGCCTATGCGGCGGTCGCGCGGCGCCTGCTGGCGGCCGGGCACGGCGCGGCGGGTCTCCTCGTCACGCGGTGGCCGAGTGGGGGCAGCCACGCGTGGAACGCCGTCAACACGCGCGACGAGGTGGTGTGGATCGACGCCCAGCGGGGGCACATGGCGGTGGAGCCGCCCTACGGGTCGGTCACCGGGGTGTTCTGCGTCGTGGTGAACCGTGAGGGGGAGCGGCGGTGAACCTCGACCAGGCGAGGGCGGTGGCCGAGGAGTACTTCAACGGGGTACGGCCGCCCCACGACCCCCTGGAAGTCAGCATTTACAACTTCAGAGAGGGCTATGTCGTGTGGGCTCGCACGTCCGAGCCGGAGGAGCCCGCCGCCCTGCCCGACACTGCGGGCGGCGGGTGCCTGGTGATCGACAAGGCCACCGGAGAGATCGCGATCCGGCCACTGCTCGACCCGGTCGTCGTCGCCGAGCAGTGGCCGGGGCGGCACCCCCGCTGAGCGGCGCGGGCACGCGTCCGGGTCGACCGGGTCGACCGGGTTGGCCAGGTCGGTCGGGGCGGCCGGGGCGGCCAGGTCAGCCGCTCGCCAGCGAGTTCACGATGGACGCGCGGGCCGCCCTGCGGGCCGGCAGCAGCGAGGCCACCACGCCGGCCAGGCCCGACAGCACGATGAACGCGGCGATGTGGAGTGGCGCGACATCGAACAGCGGGTCCTCCTGCATGGTCTGCACCGCGGCCCAGCCGAACACCAGGCCGAGCGCCACGCCGACCACGGCACCGATCAGCCCGAGGACGAACGCCTCGATCGAGAGCATCCGCCGCAGCTGCGGCTTGGTCAGGCCGAGTGCCCGCAGCAGCGCCGACTCGCGGGTGCGCTCGTGGACCGACAGCGACAGCGTGTTGGCGATGCCGAGCAGGGAGATGAGGACCGCCAGCCCCAGCAGGCCGGTCAGGATCATCAGAAAAGTGTCGATCGATGCTTTGAACTCGCCTCGGATCTCCGTCGTGCTCGTGACCGCTACCCGGGGAAGGTCCGCCGCAGCGGCCTCGACGGACTTCCGCGCGGCCTCCAGAGCCACGCCCTCGGCTGCCTTGACGAAGACGCGGGAGTCCTCGACGGATCCGAAGTAGTCGCGGAAGGACCTGTCGCCGACCACGAGTCCGGAGAACGGCAGCTGCTCCGGGTCGTAGGTGCCGAGCACCGTGAGCGTCACCGTGCCGCGCAGCCGCGTCTTGATCTTCAGGGTGCCGCCGGCCGCGAGCTTCATCTCCTCGGCCGTGTCGAGCGGAACCACCACCTGGCCCGGGCCGGGGTCCTCACCCCAGAGGTCCTTGACGATGGCCTTGATCGGGCCCGTATACGTCATCGCGTACAGGGCGGCGTCGCCGTCGCCGTCGGCGGAGACCGGACGGGGGTAGTCCCGCACCGCCACGACGGCCCCCAGCTCCGGCTTCGTCCGAAGCCTCTCCGCCACCGAGCGCGGGATGGTCGCCTCCGAGCCGCCCCCTGCCGCCAGCATGTAGTCCACCGGGTACTGGCGATCCAGCCGCGCGTCCGTGGACACCTGGGCCGAGGTGCCGACCACGGAGATCAGCGTCATCAGGGTGACGCCGACGGTCAGGGCGATCGTCGTGGTGGCGGCACGTTTCGGGTTGCGCGCCGAGTTGTCCACGGCCAGCCTGCCCGGCACGCCGAACAGGCGCGCGGGAAGCCAGCCCGCCGCGGCGCTGAGCGGTTTCACCAGCACCGGCCCGGAGATCAGCACCGCGAAGAAGACCAGCACGCCTCCTCCGGCCACGGTGAACAGCGCCGCGTGCCCCGACAGCAGGTTGACACCGACGGCCGTCACGGCCGCCCCGGCGGCGGCGAACAGGCCGGTGAAGACCAGCCGGATCACCCCGGTCCGGAACGTGCTCTCCTCCACCTGGCTGCGCAGCGCGGCGATCGGCGCGACCCGGGTGGCGGCGCGGGCGGGCAGCACGGCGGCGAGTACGGTGACCACCACGCCGATGGCCAGGCCCGCGAGGATCGTGCGCGGGGTGAGGGAGACCGTACCGGCGGGCATGGGGGTGCCGAAGGAGTCGATCAGGGTCACCGCGACCGCGCCCAGGCCCTGGCCCACCAGCAGGCCGAGCGCGGAGGACAGCAGGCCGACGGCGAACGACTCCAGTAGGACCGAGCCGAACACCTGCTTCCGGGTCGAGCCGATGCAGCGCAGCAGCGCCATCTCCCGGGTGCGCTGGGCGACCAGGATGTTGAACGTGTTGTAGATGACCAAGGCCGCGACCAGCATCGCCACCGCGCCGAAGAGCAGCAGGCCGAGCGTGATGAATTCGATGTCGGCCCCGTTGCCCTCGGCATTGCGCTCGACGAGCTGCTCTCCGGTGAGGACCTCGGCGCCCTTCCCGAGGGCCGCGGCGACCGACGCGCGCAGCGTCTCGGGGCTCACCCCCTCGGCGGCGCGCACGTTGATCTCGCGGAACTCCTTCGAGCCGGTCATCGCCTGGAAGGTGGCGGCGTCGTAACCGACGGCGCCGTCGTACGCCAACTCTTGGTCGACGCCCAGCTTGAACAGACCCACCAGGGCGAACCGGTGCTTCTGGTCGCGGAGGTCGAGCACCTCGACCGTGTCGCCGACCTTGAAGCCCCGGGTCTTCGCCGTACTCTCGTCGAGCACGGCTTCACCGCGGGCTGCGGGTGCGCGGCCCTGGGCGATCTCCGTGCGGTTGAGATCGCCCTCGATGATGGGGATGCCCCATGTGGTCACGTGGGATCCGACGACCTTGCCGTCCTTGCCGATCAGCGCCGTCCTGGCCCGGTCGAGGCCGACCGCCTCGGCGACGCCGTCGACGGCGCGGACCTTCGCGAGGGTGTCTGCGGGCATCGCGGGCGGACCGTCCCCGGTGCCCTCGCCCGAGGGCAGTACGGCGACGTCCACCTTGTCGGCGGCGGCGGCGAACGACTGGGTGAAGCCCGCTTTGATGGTGTCGGTGAGCACGAACGTGCCCGCGATGAAACCCACGCCGAGCGTGATCGCGAGCGAGGTGAGCATCAGCCGGAGCTTGTGCGCCCGAAGCCCGGCCAGTGTGGTCTTCAGCACCTCAGCTCTCCAGCTTCATCAGCGTCTCGTGGATGATCTGCGGCGTCGGCTGGTGGATGTCGCTGACCAGCAGGCCGTCGCGGAGGAACACCACCCGCTCGGCGTAGGACGCCGCGACCGGGTCGTGCGTCACCATGACGATCGTCTGCTGGAGCTCGCGGACCGAGCTGCGCAGAAATGACAGGACCTCGGCCCCGCTGCGCGAGTCGAGATTGCCGGTCGGCTCGTCCGCGAAGATCACCTGCGGCCTGCTGATGAGCGCCCGCGCGACGGCCACGCGCTGCTGCTGGCCGCCCGACAGTTCCGAGGGCTTGTGGCCGAGCCGGTCCTTCAGGCCCACGGTGGCGACCACCCGGTCGAACAGGGCGGGGTCGGCCAGGCGGGCGGCGATGTCCAGGGGAAGCCGGATGTTCTGCTCGGCGGTCAGTGTCGGAAGCAGGTTGAACGCCTGGAAGATGAACCCGATCCGGTCGCGGCGGAGCATCGTGAGGTCCTTGTCCGACAGCCCGGTGATCTCGACGTCACCGATCTGGACCGACCCGCCGGTCACCGTGTCGAGCCCGGCCAGGCAGTGCATGAGCGTGGACTTGCCCGACCCCGACGGGCCCATGATGGCGGTGAACGCGCCGGTCGCGAACGCGACGTCGACACCCCGCAGGGCGTGTACGGCGGCCTCCCCCTGGCCGTACACCTTGGTGACCCCTCGGGCCACCACAGCCGGCGGGGCCTCGCGGCGGATATCAGTCAGAGTCACGTTCGCTCCTCGGCAGATCACAGCGTCGTACAGACGAATTGCTGGTGTTGAGCTGCGAGCCGCGGTGGATGCACTGGACTCAAGCAGCGAGAACAACGCTATGGCCGGGGAGAAGGTGAATCATGGGGCGAAAGAACGGACTTGGGACTGTGACCTCGGTTAGAGGCACGCGGGGGCGTATGACTGGAGTGACAGTGCCGGATCGGTCTTTCGGCCGACCCGCCCAGGATCCGACCGTCGATCCGACCGTCGATCCGGGCCGTCGATCCGGGCCGTCGATCCACCTATCGGTCCGGCGGACGGTCCGACGGGGTGACGAGCCCGGACTCATAGGCATACACCACCACCTGAGCGCGGTCGCGTAGCGCGAGCTTCGCGAGCACCCGCCCCAAATGAGTCTTGACAGTCCCCTCGGCGAGATCCAGCCGGGTGGCGATCTCCACATTGGACAGCCCGCGGGCCACGAGCAGCAGCACCTCCCGCTCCCGGCCGGTGAGTCGGCTCGACGCCGCCGACACGGTGGGCGGCCCCGAGGGGAGTTGTGCGGCGAACCGGTCGATCAGGCGCCGGGTCGTGCTCGGCGCGACGACCGCGTCGCCGCTGTGCACCGCGCGGATCGCGGTGACCAGGTCGGCGGGCGGCACATCCTTGAGCAGGAACCCCGACGCACCCGCCTTCAACGCCGCGAACGCGTACTCGTCGAGGTCGAATGTCGTCAGGATCAGCACCCGGGGGCCGTCGGGATCGGAGCAGATCGCCCGGGTCGCCTCCACGCCGCCCATCCGGGGCATGCGCACATCCATGAGCACCACGTCGACCGGCGTGACTCTCAGCCGCTCCAACGCCGCGAGGCCGTCGCCGGCCTCCGCGACCACCTCGATGTCCTGCTGCGCGCCCAGCACCATGCGGAAGCCCGCCCGCAGCAGTTCCTGATCGTCGACCAGCATCACCCTGATCACGCCGCTCGCGTCCCGCCCATGTCGGCGACGGGCATCTTCGCGACGACCTCATAGCCCCCGCCATCGCGTGGTCCGGCCGTCACACGCCCGCCGTACATCGCCACTCTCTCCCTCATGCCCACAAGCCCGTGGCCGTCGGCGCCGCGGGGCGCCTGCGCCCCCCGGCCGTCGTCGGTGACCGCGATCAGGATCTCGCGCGGCCCGTAGTCGAGCAGCACCGTGGCCCCGACCCCAGGCCCACCATGCTTGATGGTATTGGTGAGAGCTTCCTGCAAGATCCGGTATATCGCGAGTTGCTCCCCTTCGGGGATGTCCTGGCGTGTCCCTGTGATCCGCAGCTCCACCGGCAGCCCCGACGAGCGCACCTGCGCCACCAGCTCGTCGACCTGGTCCAGCCCCGGCTGCGGCGCGTACTCCTCCGGCCCACCGCCCTCGCGCAACACCCCCACGAGCCGCCGCATCTCCGCCAGCGCCTGCCGTCCCGTCGCCGAGATGGTCTGTACGGCACGGCGCGCCTGATCCGGATCGCGGTCGATCGCATAGCCCGCTCCGTCCGCCTGGACGATGATCACACTGACGTTGTGCGCCACCACGTCGTGCAACTCCCGGGCGATCCGCGCCCGCTCGGCCGAGGCCGCGAGCTTCGACTGCTGGTCGCGTTCCCGCTCGGCCCGTTCGGCCCGCTCCATCAGGCTCTCCAGATAGCGCCGCCGCGTGTTGGCGTAGACGCCGGCCAGCCAGACCGCCGCGATGACCGCCGACGCGCTGAGGACCGTGGACCGGTTCAGCCCGCCCCACCTCAGCAGTGCGAGCACCATGCCGAGCTCCACGACCAACCCGGCCGCCACCGCCCAGCGGATGTTGCACCGCGAGGCCATGCCGTACATGGCGATGAGCACCGACAGGTTGGCGGGGATGGCGCCGACGTCCGCCACCCACTGGACGAAGCACAGGAGCGCGATGATGGCGAAGACCGCCCTCGGGTGGCTGCGCCGCCAGAACAGCGGTACCAGCATCGCCGCCACGAGGGCGAGGTATCCCCACGTCGGCAGAAGCGGCGCGTCCCGGTGCGCCGTGGACGCGGTGGCGTAGATCAGAGCGGTAACCACGTAGAACGCCCCGAGGGGGACCGCCCACACGGCGTCCCACCATCCGCTCGATCGCCCCGACCAGGCGTGGAACCTGTCCAACACACGACCACAATACGAAGCCTGGGATCGGCGGCGGTCCCCCTGAAGGCTGAACTCGGTCTACGACCCAGGTCGCACATTTTCGCCGCTTACACGGCCCTTACGCCCCATCGGGCATTGTTGTCGATAGGAGCCCCTAGGGGGGTCGGTAAAGGGACTGTGATGGCGGATCACAATCACGCGGGTCGCGCGGCTGACAGGCCGCGCGACCCCGCGGATTTTTCAGCCCCTCCCGAGAACGGACCCTGAGCGGGCCCTGCTGAGAGCGGACCCTCACCACTCTGACATCTGCGACATCATCTGCGATCTTGGTGAGGTCGGTGGGATTCGAACCCACACTGTCAGGTTCCTAAGACCTGTGTCTCTGCCGTTGGACTACGACCCCGTGCACGAGGGAGCCCGGTGAGAGGTGGTCGGCCCCGTTCAAGCCCCCGTTGAGCATGGTCATCTTAGGTCGCACTCCGCCCGGGGGCCAAACGGTTTCCTCAGGGAAAGGCGTCAGAGGCCGAGTTTCTTTCTGAGGCCGGCGACGTGGCCTGTGGCTTTGACGTTGTAGAGGGCCTTGTCGATCACTCCGTCGGCGTCGATGACGAAGGTGGAGCGGATGACCCCGACCACGGTTTTGCCGTAGAGGCTCTTCTCCCCGTAGGCGCCGTAGGCCTTGTGGATCTCAAGATCGGGGTCGGACAGCAGGGGGAAGGTCAGGGAATCGCGTTCGACGAACTGGAGGAGCTTGGCGGGGGAGTCCTTGGAGACACCGAAGACGACGTAGCCGGCCTCGGTGAGGTCGCCGAGGTTGTCGCGGAAGTCGCACGCCTGCTTGGTGCATCCGGGGGTCATGGCCGCGGGGTAGAAGTAAAGGATGACCTTCCGGCCGCGGAGCTCCTTCAACGACACCGAGGCGCCGTCCGCCGCGGGCAGCGTGAAATCCGGTGCGTGGTCGCCGGGGGCGAGCCTGGTCTCAGCGGGCACGTTCCATCCTCCTGGGCGATGTCGAACGAGTGACCGATCCCGCGCCGGCCGGTTTGGCATGTCGTGGGCGCGGGAGATGGATTGTCACAGGGTTCAACCTACCGTTATCCGCGCCGGTCGCCGTGCCGTATGACGGGTGAACCTGACAGACTGATCCTTGTCAAGGGGCGATGAGAGGATGGCCATGGCCGAGACCGATCCCGAGGAGCTGGAGCGTCGCATCGAGCGCACGCGCACCGAGCTGGCCCGCACGGTGGACGAGATCGCCGAAAGGGTGCACCCGCGGCGTGTCGCGGAGCGGGGCGTCGCCAAGGCCAAGGCCAACGCCGAGCATTTCGTGTCCACGGCCGCCGATCTGATCGGGCTCGGGGCGCGCGACGCCACGCCGGACAGGCAGGCCGACGACGGCGAGGCGCTCTGGGAGGACGACCGGCCCGCGCTGGCGCCGGCGCTGGTGGCCGTGGGGGCGGTGCTCGTGGTGGGGGCGGTCGTGATGCTGTGGCGCCGCCGTCGCCGCCGCTGATGTTCTGACATGCTCCGAGAGGAAGGTTCGGTTTTCGCCCCGAAAAGTCGGCCCCTCCTCTGACGACCTCAACGACACGGTCTCAGCGGCGCGGCTTCCCCGGACCACGTGGAGGCCGGCGCCATCGCGCCGTCCTATGCGACCTATGCGGCGGCGCCAGTAAATTCTTTTCGCAGTCATCACCCGCTGTTGGGCAAAGACGCGGAGGCGGCGCTCCATCGCGCAGCGTGTCCGTGTACCTCTGTCGGGGTGACCACTGCCCAAGACGTCGCGCGCAGCGAGGGCGTCGCCGCTCCCCGAGGAGACCAGCAGCGCCAGGCGGCCCACCGCAGGGCCCATCGTGTGCTGCGCCCCTGCCGTACGCCGCTGGGGGTGGCCGTGGCGCTGGCCCTTACCGCGGTCTTCTCCCTCACCGCGATCGAGGCCGTCGGGCTGCTCATCGGGAAGCCGCCGGGGCTACTGCCGCTGGAGCGCATCGGGGCGGCACTGTGGGCGACGAGGTGGTCGGACGCGTCCGCGGCGGGCGCGGGAGTGATCGCGGCCCTGGCGGGAACGGTCATGATCATGGCTGCGCTGCTGCCGGGGCGCACCAGGCTGGTGCCCCTGCGAGGCACCGATCCGCACACGGTCACGGGGGTGACGCGGCGCGGGCTGCGCCGCAGCCTGCGCGCGGTCGCGCAGTCCGTGGACGGGGTGGAGCGCGCCCGCGTCCGCCTCGGACACCGGCACATCGAGGTCATGGTGGTCGTCGCCGCGGACTGCGGCGGGCACATGCTGCGCAAGGTCGGCACGGCGGTGGGAGACAGGCTCGCCGGGGTCGGCGCCCTCTCCGGCGGCGAGGTCGTGGTCCGGCTGCGGGGGAAGAGGCGCTGAGGGATGCGAGTTTTCACGGCCAACCGTCTGGGCCTGGCGCTGGTCGGCACCACGCTGCTGGGGGGCGGGGTCTACGCGGTGCTGCGCGGCCGGGGCGTGCTGCCGGGGCACGACCCGCGCGGGCGGGTGCTCAACTCCGCCGTGCCGACCTTTCTGGCCGATCACGTGTGGGCGGCGTGGATCGCGATCGCGCTGGCGGTGCTCGTCGCCCTGCTAGCCCTGAGGTGGCTGCTGCTGGCCCTCGGATGGGGGAGGTACGGCAGGCGGGACGGCACGGGCACGGCGATTGTGTGCGTGGGGCTTAAAGAAGTCGAAGGGCTCCGTGTCGGTGTTCGTATCGTCGATGATGACAAGCTCAGGATCGGGGTGAGCTGCCCGCCGGACGCCGACCTGGGATCCATGGTCGCCAAGCTCGACCGGGACGTCGTCGCGCGGGTGCGCCGCCAGGCTGGCACCGGCGATCTGCCCGCCGTCGTGCGCCTGCACGTGCGTGCCCGATGACCTGCGCCTGCGTCCCTTGGCGCGCGACCTTTCGCCGATCGCGAGCCCCGCGGCCAGGCAGGCGAGAGGGATGCCGACCACGGCGTAGCGGTGGTCGAAGGCCGCCACGAACGGCGGGGCGACGACGAGCGCCAGCGCCGCCGCGTACGGCAGGAGCGTGGCCCCGCCGAGCCGCCGCACCCTGACCAGCACCCCGGTCAGCCCGATGAGCAGCAGGCCGGCGAGCAGCGGCCCGCGCACGAAGACGTGGTCCTGGTAGGTGCGCAGCCATCCGGCGTAGGGCTCGACGACGGCGGGCCGGCCGCTGGCGCCGCGCTGGTATTCGCGCGTCAGCTCCTCGGCCGTGCGCCCCTGGGAGGCGGGGGAGTCGGAGAACGGGCGGGCGGTGTCGGGGAAGACGTAGGACGACTGCGGCCCCGGAGTGGGGTAGACCCTGCGCTCCCAGGTGAAGACGTGCGCCACGTCGGTGAGGCCGGTGGTGAGGAAGTCCAGGGGCTGGGCCATGATGGCCTCGCGCGCGAACTGGCCGGCGAGTTTGTCACGTTCCGTCCAGGTGCCTTTGATCTTGCTCAACGGGGAGTCCGCGTCCCAGATGTAGACCGGCGGCGGCTGCCGCTCGCTCGGGGGCGTGGTGGGGCAGAGCGCCGCCACCGGACCGGTCGGCCGGATCACCCCGCAATCGGCGAACGACATCGTGCGCGCCCACAGGAAGGCGTTGCCCCGGGTGAGGGCGAGTTCGCCGTGCTCGCTCTGGAACCACACCGCGTATCCGCCCACCGCGAGCGCGCTCGCGACGGCGGTGGAGGCCAGGGCCCGCCACCCGAAGCGCGTGATCCCGAGCAGCATGCAGACCAGCACCACGCCGATGAGGGGCAGGCCGATGGTGCGGGTGATCGTGGCCGCTCCGAGCAGCAGCCCGGCGAGCAGGGCCAGGGGCACGGTGGGCCGCTCCCGCCACAGCAGCAGCGTGACGGCGAGAGTGATGAGGAACACGAACAGCAGGTCGGCCATGACCAGATGTTCGAGCTGGACCAGGTAGGCGTCGAGGAGCACCGGCAGCGTGAGGAGGGTGGCCGCCCACCCGGGCAGCCGGGTGCGCCGCCGCAGCACGGCGTAGACGCACACGGCGACGGCGAGCCCGAGCAGGTGCTGCGCGACGGTGACGGCGGTGACGCTGCCGAGCGGTCGAAGGGCCCACAGGAACAGGGCGTAGCCGGAGGGCCTGGACTCCAGCGGCTGGGGGGAGAGCGCGGCCCCGAGGTAGGCGAAGGAGTCGGCCCAGAACCAGATCGCCGGCCGGTAGCCGAGGACGGCGAGCGCCCGCAGCGCCGTGCCGAGCAGAAGAGCGATCAGGAAGACCCAGTGCCGTCGCAGGCCGCCTGCGACACCGGTCACCGACACGCAAAACCTCCCTGCCGGGGTTGCAAGGTCGGCTGCCCATCCTAGGCGTGATTCGCCGTCGGCCGGGGGGATGGGGATTTCGCTCGGGCTACCTGGCCTATTAAGGTGGCCTCAAACACCGATAAGCCCGTGCGGGAGAGTGTCCTGGCAGCCGGCCAGGTCCCCTGAAGGAGCAAGCCCTCCCCGCGAACCTCTCAAGGCAAAGGACCGTACGGGTGAAGGTGGCCTCTGGAAAGCAGGCCCGACGGGTCTCGCCGAAGGTGAAAGTCCAGCAAAAACTGGATGAAACTCTCAGGCACACACGACAGAGGGGGAGGATTCCGACATCTGTCCCTGCCTGAGGTGTTGATCATGTCCAGACCCACGCCGTTGCGTGCCGTCCACGAGAGCCACGGCGCGACGCTGACCGACTTCGCCGGGTGGCTGATGCCCCTGCGCTACGGCAGCGAATCCGTCGAGCACAACGCGGTCCGCACGGCGGCCGGGCTCTTCGACCTGTCCCACATGGGCGAGATCTTCGTGACGGGCCCCGGAGCCGCCGCCGCGCTCGACCACGCCCTCGTCGGCCGGCTGTCGGCCCTCGACCCCGGCCGCGCCAGATACACGATGATCTGCGACGACCGCGGGGGAATCCTCGACGACCTGATCGTCTACCGCCTGGCGGACGAGGAGTTCATGGTCGTGGCCAACGCCTCCAACGCCCCCCTGGTCGCCGACGAGCTGACCGCCAGGGCGCAGGGCTTCGACACCGAGGTCCGCGACCGCTCCGAGGACTACGCGCTCGTCGCGGTGCAGGGACCGCAGGCGGAGACCATTCTCGCCTCGCTGACCGACGCCGACCTGCCGACCCTGAAGTACTACGCCGGCCTGCCCGGCACCGTGGCCGGAATCGAGGCACTCATCGCGCGCACCGGATACACCGGTGAGGATGGCTTCGAGCTGTTCGTCGCCGCGGGCGACGCCGAGCACATCTGGCACACGCTGATGCGCGCCGGCGAGCCGTACGGCTTGCGCCCCGCAGGACTGTCCGCACGCGACACGCTGCGCCTTGAGGCGGGAATGCCGCTCTACGGCAACGAACTGTCGAGGGGGCTCACTCCGTTCGACGCGGGCTTCGGACGTGTGGTGAGGTTTGACAAGCCAGGTGACTTCGTCGGCAGGACCGCCCTTGAACCCCTCAAGGACATCCCGCCCCGCCGCCGCCTGGTCGGACTGATCGCGACCGGCCGCAGAGTGCCCCGGCACGGTTATCCGGTGGTGCTCGCCGCAGGCGGCGACGTCGTCGGCGAGATCACCAGCGGCGCCCCGTCGCAGACCCTCGGCAAACCCATTGCCATGGCTTATGTCGACTCCGGCGCGACCGGCGGGCTCGCGGTGGACATCCGGGGCACGCGCGAGCCGGTCGACCTGGTCGAACTGCCTTTCTACAGGAGGAACAAGTGAGCAGCATTCCCGACGAGCTCAGCTACACCAAGGAGCACGAGTGGGTCGCGGGTCTTGACGACGGCCGCATCGTGACCATCGGCATCACCGCGTTCGCCGCCGAGGCCCTCGGCGATGTGGTCTACGTGCAGCTTCCCGAGGCGGGGGCGGCCGTCGCGGCCGGAGACTCGTGTGGCGAGGTCGAGTCCACCAAGTCGGTGAGCGACATCTTCGCCCCCGTGAACGGTGAGATCGTCGAGGTCAACACCGCCCTTGTGGACGACCCGTCGCTGGTCAACAGCGACCCGTACGGCGAAGGCTGGATGTTCCGCGTGCGCCTTGAGACCGATCCGGACGACCTGCTCAGCGCCGAAGAGTACACCGCGCTGACCCAGAGCCAGACCTGAGCGTCTGAGCACCCCAGCCCAACGCTTCGCCGCCCGCCGGCCCCGCAAGGCCGGCGGGCATGGCCACCCCGAGTGCGCGGGCAGGCTTCGCGCAGGAAAGGCGCAACGACTGTGGCGATCAGCGTCTTCGACCTCTTCAAGATCGGCATCGGCCCTTCGAGCTCGCATACCGGCGGCCCGATGGCCGCCGCCCACAAGTTCGCCCGAGGGTTGCGCGACGACGGTCTGCTGGCGAAGACCGCCGAGGTCACCGTCATCCTGTACGGCTCGCTCGGGCTCACGGGCAAGGGCCACGGAAGCGACAAGGCCGTTCTGCTCGGCCTCTCCGGCGAGAAACCGGAACTCGTCGACGTCGACACCGTGGACGAACGCCTGGCCGCCATGCGGGCCGTCGGCGCCGTCACCCTGTTCGGCGACCACGAGATCCCCTTCGTGGTCGGCGAACACCTGGTGTTCGAACGCAAGCTCAGCCTGCCGCACCACCCCAACGGCATGCTGTTCACCGCCAAGAACGACAGCGGCGGTGTGCTCCGGGAGAAGACCTACTACTCGGTCGGCGGCGGGTTCATCGTCGACGAGTCCGCCACGGGCGCCGACCGGATCAAGGCCGACGACACCGCCCTGCCGTACCCCTTCACCACCGCGGCCGAACTGCTCGCCCACTGCGACGAGACCGGCCTGTCCATCTCCGGCCTCATGCTGGAGAACGAGAAGGCGTTCGGACGCTCCGAGAGCGAGATCCGCGACGGGCTGCTGAACCTGTGGCGGGTCATGTCCGAGTGCGTACGGCGCGGCTGCTCCCGCGAGGGGGTGCTCCCCGGCGGGCTGAAGGTCAGGCGGCGCGCCCACCAGATGCACCGCAGGCTCCAGAGCGAACCCGCCGAGAAAGACCCGCTGCAGACCATGGACTGGGTCACCCTCTTCGCCCTCGCCGTCAACGAGGAGAACGCCGCGGGCGGCAGGATCGTCACCGCCCCCACCAACGGCGCCGCCGGCATCATCCCCGCCGTGCTCACCTACTACGACAGGTTCGTGCCGAAGGCCGACGCCGACGGCGTCATCCGCTTCCTGCTCACCGCCGGCGCCATCGGCGTCCTGTTCAAGGAGAACGCCTCGATCTCCGGCGCGGAGGTCGGCTGCCAGGGCGAGGTCGGATCGGCGTGCTCCATGGCCGCCGCCGGGCTCACCGAGGTCCTCGGCGGCACACCCGCACAGGTCGAGAACGCCGCGGAGATCGGCATCGAGCACAACCTCGGGCTGACCTGCGACCCCATCGGCGGGCTCGTGCAGATCCCGTGCATCGAACGCAACGCGGTGGCCTCCATCAAGGCCATCACCGCGTCCCGCATCGCCCTGCGCGGCGACGGCCGCCACTTCGTCTCCCTGGACAAGGCCATCCGCACCATGAAGGCGACCGGCGCCGACATGCTCAGCAAGTACAAGGAGACCTCGCGCGGCGGCCTCGCCGTCAACGTCATCGAGTGCTGACCCCGGCCGCCGCGGCGGAGGTCAGGCCGACCCGTTGGCCTGGGCGACGAAGGCGTTGAACAGCGACGGGTCGTCGCCGGCTTCCGGGTGCCACTGTACGGCGAGCGCAAAAGGGTGGCCGTCCAGTTCCAGGGCCTCGACCGTGCCGTCCTCGGCCGTGGCGGTGACGGTGAGGCCGTGGCCGAGGCGGTCGGCGGCCTGGTGGTGGTAGTGCGAGCAGTCCAGGAAGTCGCTGCCGGTGATGGCCGCGAGGCGGCTGTCGGGCGCGAGCAGTACGGGAAGTTTGCCGAAGGTGGCGGGGGCCGGTGCGTGGCCTGTGTGGCCGACCAGGTCGGGGAGGTGCTGGTGGAGCGTGCCTCCCATGGCGACGTTGAGCACGTGCAGGCCGCGGCAGATGCCGAGGAAGGGCAGGTCCGACTCCACGGCCCGGCACACGAGCGCGACCTCGGCCTCGTCGCGGAACCTGCGCACGTAGTTGGTCTCCGGGTGAGGCGCCTGGCCGTACCACCTCGGGTCGACGTCGCCGCCTCCGGCGACGATCAGGCCGTCGAGCCGTTCGACCAGCTTGGCGGGGTCGCCCGCCAGCGGGAGCAGGACCGGCTGGCCGCCCGCGTCCACCACCTTGTCGATGTAGGTGAGGGGGAGGAGCGCGGAGGGCACGTGCCAGGTGGCGAAGCTCGCGGTCTCGATGTAGCAGGTGATGCCGATGAGGGGGCGGTTCATCACGCGCCCAGCGGAGTTACGTAGGCCCCTGAGATGCCCCCGTCGACGAGGAACTGGGAGGCGGTCGAGTCGTCGTCGGGAGGGGAGATGCCCGCGTTGTCGAACGCGATGTCAACGCTCCCAAAGGTCGTGTGCGCCGTCTCGAACATGCCGGCGACCTCCGCCTCGACGGTCACGTCGGCCCGGACGAACAGCCCGTCCACCTCGCGCGCGGCCTTCTCCCCGGCGGAGGCGTCGATGTCCACGCGGACCACACGCGCCCCTTCCGAGGCGAACCGCCTCGCCGAGGCCAGGCCGATCCCGCTCCCCGCTCCGGTGATGACCGCGACCCGGTCCTGAAGACGGTGCATGTCTCTTGTCGCTCCCGAGGATGAAGATCGTCATTCTTCTCATTGGTCGGAAATGAAGACGTTCTTGGTCTCGCTGAAGACGGCGAGTGCGTCGGGTCCGAGTGTTCGGCCGAGTACCGACTCCTTGCATCCGCCGAAAGGGGTCCAATAGCGCACCGACGAGTGGGAGTCGACCGACAGAGCACCCGCCTCGACGGCACGGGCCACGCGTAGCGCGCGGCCCATGTTCCGGGTCCAGATCGACCCGGACAGACCGTACCGCGTGTCCTTGGCCACGCGCACGGCCTCGTCCTCGGCCTCGGTCTTGTCCTTGTCCTCGGCGCCGTGCCGTGCCACCTCGTCGAGGAAGTGACGCGCGGACAGGCGTTCGCCCTGGAGTCTGCCCTGCATGTCGGCGATCGCCGGCACCACGGTGTCGATGCGACCGGCCGCCACCTCAACGCTCAGTTCCTCGACCGTGAGCGTCCCCGCCACGTCGTTCTCCTCGCGAAGACCATGGGCCAATTGTCAGACCTCTGAGGTTTACCCGTACTTCTTCACCCGCAGCAACCTCAGCCCCAAAATCGCCTATCTTGACGATCTACACAAGTCAGCTGTGGCACCCTGACCAGCATCCTGGTCTGGCCATGTCGGTTTTTCGGGGATTTCTGGCCTGATCATTGCGTTATCCCTTCCAAATGAGCTTCTTTGATGCTGAGGCCCGAGACATCCATCGACAGCGGTATGCGACTTCTAGTCATGGTCGAGGTGGGCAAAGGGGGCATCGTCTCCCGGCATGATGAGATGCTCAGCGGGCCGTAACATCAGTAACGGGGCGAATGGCTTATGGGGGATTGGTTCCAAGAGCGTGTCATCGAGACCGAACGGCTGCCGCTGTTCTGCTTCTTTGTGGCGCTCATCGTGGCGTTCGTATTCACCCGCATCAACGTGCGGCTGATCAGGGCCAACGTGCGATGGTGGTTCAAGAACGTCAACGTGGGCGACGTGCACGTCCACCATGTCGTGTTCGGCGTGGTGCTCATGCTCGTAGGCGGCGTGGCGGGCCTCATCACCTCCGGGGTGTCGTCCGGCTGGTTCGCCGTCACAGCGGCCGTCTTCGGCGTCGGCGCGGCCCTGGTGCTGGATGAATTCGCCCTGATCCTGCACCTGCGGGACGTCTACTGGTCCGAAGAAGGGCGCACTTCCGTCGACGCGGTGTTCGTCGCCGTCGCCATGACCGGCCTGCTGCTGCTCGGCCTGCGCCCCCTCGGCTGGGAGACGCCCGACGGCACCGCCGAAGGGGCGTGGATCGCCGTCGGCCTCATCGCGGCCAACCTCGTCCTCGCGATCGTCACGCTGCTCAAAGGCAAAATCTGGACCGGCCTCGTCGGGCTGTTCGTGCCATTCCTGCTGATCATCGGAGCGATCCGCCTGGCCCGCCCCGGATCCCCCTGGGCGCACTGGTTCTTCGCGCTCAACTCCAATCGCCCTCGCCCGGGCAAGTGGGCCAAAGCCGTACACCGCGAGGAACGGCTGCGCCGCCCCGTCATCCGCGCCAAGATCTCCTTCCAGGAGTTCCTGTCCGGCCGCCACGACCTCCCCTCGCCCATCCGCCGCCTGTCCGCCCACATCCAGGACACGGTCGGCGAACTGCACCGCGGCGCCTCGCGCTCCGAGCACGGGCACGGGCACGGGCACGAGAGCTCCACCCGTTCGCGCAGGCCCCGGTGACATGATCGGCATCTTCGCCTGGCGTGGACCGAGGACATCGAACTGCACCGCGTCGAGGACGGCGACCTTGACGCGGCCGACTTCGACGCGGAGGGCATGATCCGGTGTTCCTCAGTGGTGGAAGCCTGTGCGTCGGGCAGGGGAGGCGGGGCCGGTGGTGAGACGCGACAGGGCCCACCGCAGGTCGGCGACGAGCAGGGAGACGCGGTCGCGGCTCACGCCGTGCCGGATGAGCGCCCGCTGGACGACGGTCCGGTCCCGAGCGGCGGGCAGCGGATAGGTGGGCACCTGCCAGCCGCGCATGCGCAGGGTGTCCGACAGGTCATACAGCGAGAACGGCTCCGCCGGGTCGGCCAGGGTGTAGCTGACGCCAGGTACGGCCCCCCGGCCGTCGTGGACGAGGGTGAAACGGCCGGTCGCGGCGAGTTCGTCGGCGAGGTAGGCCGCCGTGTCGAGACACACCTGCTGGACGGCGCGGTAGCCGTCGCGGCCGAGTCGCAGCATCGTGTAGTACTGCGCGATCACCTCGGAGCCGGGACGGCTGAAGTTCAGCGCGAACGTGGGCATGCTCCCGCCCAGATAGTCCACCTGGAAGACCAGCTCGTCCGGCAGGCAGGACGGCTCGCGCCACACGATCCACCCGACGCCCAGCGGCGCCAAGCCGTACTTATGGCCTGAGGCGTTGATCGAGGCGACCCTGGACAGGCGGAAATCCCAGACCAGGTCGGGCTGGACGAACGGCGCCACGAACCCGCCGCTCGCGGCGTCCACATGGATCGGGACGTCGAGCCCGGTGTCCCGCTCGACGGCGTCCAACTCGGCGGCGATCTCGGCTACCGGCTCGTAGGCGCAGGTGAACGTGACGCCGAGGATCGCCACCACGCCGATGGTGTTCTCGTCGACGTGCTCCCTGAGCTGGTGGGGCCGCAACCCGGTCGCGCCCTCCTCCAATGGCACCTGGCGCAGCTCCACGTCGAAGTAACGGGCGAACTTCTCCCAGCACACCTGCACCGGGCCGCACACCAGGTTCGGCCGGTCCGCCGGAAGGCCCGCCTTGATCCGGCGTTCGCGCCAGCGCCGCTTGAGCGCCAGCCCGCCCAGCATCGCGGCCTCGCTCGACCCTGTCGTGGAACACCCGACCGCGCTGTGGTCGTGCGGCGCGTGCCACAGGTGGGCCAGGATGTGCACGCATCGCGACTCGATCTCCGCCGTCCGCGGATACTCATCCTTGTCGATCATGTTCTTGTCGATGTTCTCGTTCATCAGCCTGTGCACCTCGGGCTCGCTCCACGTGGTGCAGAACGTTGCGAGGTTCTGCGCCGCGTCGCCGTCGAGGGCGAGCTCCGAACTGACCAGCTCATACACCTCGCGCGGGTCGGACGACCACTGCGGCATCCGAAAGCGGGGGAGCGGCTGCCGGCTCAGCGGCGCCGCATAGACGTCCGCGAACCTGTCCCTCTCCGTCTTGTGCAGTGCCACTGTGACCCCCCATCGCTCGGTCGCCTGTCGGCGACGTCGTGATCGTGGCGTCGCACGGGGGCGCGAGCGCGTAGCCCGCTCTGCGGCGGCGGTCATTTTTGCCCATTCCCAAAACCGCCATGACCAAGGGGGCCTCCGGGAGCGCGCGCCTGCGTGGCTCCGTACTCGCGCGCCTGCGTGGCTCCGTACTGAGGTGGGTGAGGATGTGGGCTACCCTGCAACGAGCGTCGCGTGCCGGTGGCAGATCGTGTCAGGCATGGAGGCGTGGGACATGAAGGAGCACGACGATGACCCCGTCGTTCCCTTCGCCCTCTCGTGACTGAGGGCGAGAAGACCAGGCTGATCGCCTGGAGCCGCGAAATGCGTGCCGTTCACGAGCGCCTTCGCGAAGCCTTGCGTGTGACGCGCGCCGCGGTGGACGACGGCGAAGCGGCCGAACCGGCGACTCGGGATCTCCTGCTGTTCTGTCACGGCTTCTGCGCCGCGCTGACCGGGCACCATGAGGGCGAGGACCGCGAACTGTTCCCCGCGATCGCCGCAGCGCATCCCGGACTGCGCGAGACATTGAGGCGCCTGGAGCAGGATCACTCCATGATCGCGCACCTGCTGACCGGTGTGCAGGCCGCAGTGGACCGGGCCGCGTCCCCGGCCGAACTCGGTCGGCACCTTGAGGGGATCGCGGCGATCATGGAGAGCCACTTCCGCTATGAGGAGCGTCGGCTGCTTACGGTGCTCGAAACCCTCACATTGGACGCAGCCCCGCATGATGTCCTGGGGCCGCTGTGAGCCGCACCGTGAGCACGGTGGGCGGCCACCGGTTGACCTGGCGAAAGTGGTCAAAATACGTTGACGTCTATGAACGATGTACAGGTGACGCGTCTCGCCGCTCTCGCTCACGGTGACGATCCGCTGGAGGCCCTGCGTGCCGCGGCCGAGCTTCAGCGCGAGGCCGCCCGGTTGGAGGCGGTCCAGGTGCGTCGTGCCCGTGTCCAGGGGCGGACCTGGGCCGAGATCGCCGAGGCGCTGGGCGTCAGCAAGCAGGCCGTGCACAAGAAGTACGGCGGGAGCGGGCTGTTCCGGGCCAAGGACTAGTTCTCCGGCGTCGCGGCGGGGGGCGTCGCGGGGGTGGGCGCCGTCGCGCACGGCCCGCCGGGGCGGGCGGCGGGGCCGTGCGGGCCGTGCCGTACGGGGTGCCGTACGGCGGGCCGTGGTGAGGGCCGGGCGTCGGGCGGGCGGGGTGTCAGGCCGGGTCGGTGTGGGCGGCCATGGGCCGCATGGCCTCGGTGCCGGTGAGGAACTGGGTGGTGGCCAGTTCGCGGTAGAGGTCGTCCCGGTCGAGTAGTTCGCTGTGGCTGCCGATGGCGCGGACTTCGCCGGCTTCGAGCACGACGATGCGGTCGGCTGTGGTGACGGTGGAGAGCCGGTGGGCGATGACGAGGACGGTGGTGGTGCCGGCGACTTCCTCGATGACGTCGCGGAGCCGCAGTTCGTTGACGGCGTCGAGCTGGGAGGTCGCCTCGTCGAGGAGTAGCAGCCGGGGCTTGCGGAGGAGTGCGCGGGCGATGGCGACGCGCTGGCGTTCGCCTCCGGACAGCATTTGGCCGCGGTGTCCGACGGCGGTGTCGAGTCCTTCGGGGAGGCGCTGGACGAGCTCGGTGAGTTGGGTGCGGCGCAGGACGTCGGCGATGTCGTCGTCGGTGGCGTCGGGGTTTCCGAAGACGAGGTTGTCGCGGAGGCTCCCGGCGAGGACGGGCGCGTCCTGTTCGACGTAGCCGAGTGAGCGGCGCAGGTCCGGCAGGGGGAGGTCCGGCAGGGGGCGCCCGTCGAGGGTGATGGTGCCTGAGCTGGGCTCGTAGAACCTTTCCAGCAGGGCGAACATGGTGGATTTGCCGGCGCCGGAGGGGCCGACGAGGGCGGTCATGCCTCCGGCGGGCACGGTGAAGGTGATGCCGTTGAGCGCCGGTGAGCGTTCGGTGTCGTACTGGAAGTGGACGTTGTCGAGGGTGACGGTCGCCGGGGCGGTGGGTCTTGGGGCGGTGTCCTCGACGGGGGCGACGGGCTCGGCCGGCAGGTCTTCGATTTCGCGGAGGCGGGTGACGGCGGCGAGTCCGGTCTGGAGTTGGGTGACACCGTTGACGAGTTGGCTGATGGGGCCGGTCAGGTAGAAGAGGTAGAGCAGGAACGCGATGAGCGACGAGACGGGGAGTGTGCCGGAGGCGACACGCATGCCGCCGACGCCGAGGACGGCGAGGAAGGAGAGCTGTACGGCGAGCATGGTGGAGGCGCCGGTGAGCGACCTCCACCCGGCGGCCGACACGCCTTTGCGCCACGCTGTGTGCGCGGCGCCGCGCACGGCCTCGGTCTCGCGCTGTTCGGCTCCGGCGGCTTTGACGGTGCGGAACGCCTGGAGCGCTCGGTCGAGGGTGGCTGCCATGTCGCCGAGCGCCGTCTGGGCTTGGGCGGTGGTGCGGTTGATGCGCGGCATCACGACCATGGTGAGCACGCCGATGACGACCAGCACGCCGAGGGTGACGCCGAGGAGGACGGCGTCCATGTAGGCCATGAAGGCGATGCAGCCGATCAGCATGAGCGACGCGGTGATGGCGTCGGTGACGCCGCTGGTGCAGACGGCGCGCAGCAGGGTGCTGTCGGCGGTGACCCGGGACAGCAGGTCGCCGGGTTTGAGGCGGTCGACGTCGGGGACGCGCAGGCGCAGCATGCGGCTGACGAGCCGCAGCCGGGCGTTCAGCACGATGGTTTCGGCGGTGCGCTCCAGGACGTAGGCGCCGAGGGCGCCGAGGGCCGCGCCGACGATGACGAGGATGGTGAGGGTGACGATGGGGCCGACCATCGACCCGCCGACCTGGAAGGTGTCGATGACGCTCTTGGCGAGGAGCGGTTCGGCCAGGCCCGCCATGCCGCCGATGAATCCGAGCAGGCCGCCGAGGACGAGCTTCCATTTCTGGGGTCGGATGTGGACCAGCAGCAGCCGCCACGATCCTTTCGCAGGAGCGTTCACGTCTTTCGAACGGAAGGCGCGTACCATCGCGTTCCCGTCGAACGCCACTCAAATACCAAAGATACACACGCTCCCCACCAAAGTCGCAGCCTAGGTATCCGTTGCATTTCAGAGCGAGGCAGCGTTGAATACTTCCATTCAGTTTCGATGCTGTGGGAGGTCATGCCATGGGCGGCAGCCGGATCGTGCGCGCGCCAAGGGGAACCACGTTGAGCGCGAAGGGCTGGCCGCAGGAGGCCGCCCTGCGCATGATTCAGAACAACCTCGACCCGGAGGTGGCCGAGCATCCCGAGCAGCTCGTGGTGTACGGGGGTTCTGGCAAGGCGGCTCGCGACTGGGCGTCCTTCGACGCGATCACCCGCACCCTGCGCGATCTGGAGGGCGACGAGACGCTGCTGGTGCAGTCGGGCCGCCCCGTCGGGGTCTTCCGCACGCACGAGTGGGCGCCGCGGGTGCTCATCGCCAACTCCAACCTCGTGCCCGACTGGGCGGACTGGGAGGAGTTCCGGCGGTTGGAGAGCGCCGGGCTGACGATGTACGGGCAGATGACCGCGGGTTCGTGGATCTACATCGGCACGCAGGGCATCCTGCAAGGCACCTACGAGACGTTCGCCGCCGTCGCCGCCAAGCGCTTCGGCGGCTCCCTGGCCGGCACGATCACGCTCACCGCCGGGCTGGGCGGCATGGGCGGGGCGCAGCCGCTGGCGGTGACCATGAACGGCGGCGTGGCGATCTGCATCGACTGCGATCCGCGCTCGATCGAGCGGCGCATCGAGCACCGCTACCTGGACGTGAAGGCGTCCGACCTGGACGAGGCCCTGGCCCTGGCCTACGAGGCCCGCGACGCGCGGCGCCCGCTGTCGATCGGGGTGGAGGCCAACGCGGCCTTGGCCGTACCGGAGCTGCTGGCGCGGGGCGCGGAGATCGACATTGTGACGGACCAGACGTCGGCGCACGACCCGCTGATGTACCTGCCGCTCGGCATGCCGTTCGAGGACATGGCGGCGGAGCGGGAGAAGGACCCGGCGGGCTTCACCCGCCGTGCGCGCGAGTCGATGGCGCGGCACGTGGAGGCAATGGTGGGGTTCGCCGACGCGGGCGCGGAGGTGTTCGACTACGGCAACTCGATCCGGGGCGAGGCGTCGATCGCGGGATACACGCGGGCGTTCGACTTCCCGGGGTTCGTCCCCGCCTACATCCGCCCGCTGTTCTGTGAGGGCAAGGGCCCGTTCCGGTGGGCCGCGCTGTCGGGCGAGCCCGAGGACATCGCCAAGACCGACCGTGCCGTCCTAGAGCTCTTCCCCGACAACGAGCCGCTGGCCCGCTGGATCCGCATGGCCGAGCAGCGGGTCCACTTCCAGGGGCTGCCCGCCCGCATCTGCTGGCTCGGGTACGGCGAGCGCGACGTGGCCGGGGAGCGCTTCAACGACATGGTGGCGTCGGGCGAGCTGCGGGCGCCGCTGGTGATCGGGCGTGATCACCTGGACTGCGGTTCGGTGGCGTCGCCGTACCGCGAGACCGAGGGCATGGCCGACGGGTCGGACGCGATCGCCGACTGGCCGCTGCTGAACGCGATGCTCAACGTGGCGTCGGGCGCGGCGTGGGTGTCGATCCACCACGGCGGAGGGGTGGGCATCGGGCGTTCCATCCACGCGGGCCAGGTGACGGTGGCCGACGGCACGCCGCTCGCCGGGGAGAAGCTCCGCCGGGTGCTGACGAACGACCCCGGCATGGGGGTGATCCGGCACGTGGACGCGGGTTACGAGCGGGCGTCGGACGTGGCCGGTGAGCGAGGAGTCCGCGTGCCGATGCGTGAGTCATGAGCGGTCTACGGGATACGGACCTACCTATATGGTCGGAAAGCGTGGGGGATGGACTTCAGCGGCTCCTCGCCGGTAAGCGGCTGTCGCCGACACAGCGGCGCATCGCGCACTATCTGTCGGGTCACCTGCATGAGGCGGTATTCCTGTCCAGCGTCGAACTGGCCGAGCGGGCGGGGGTCAGCCAGCCGTCGGTGACGCGGTTCGCGACGGCGCTCGGCTTCGCCGGATACCCGGAGCTGCGCAACGCGCTGCGCCCCCTGGTCGTCGCCGGTCCGTGGGGGCTGCCCGCCTCCGCGGCGGCGGGCAAGGACGAAGAGGTGGAGCTGGCGCGCGAGGCGCTCGGCGGGGAGATCGCGAACCTGACGCGGGTGCGCGACCGGCTCGCCGGGGAGCTGGGCGAACGGGTGCGTTCCCTGGGGGCCTCGCTGGCGGCGGCGGAACCGCTGCCGGTGCTGGGGCTGCGTGTGTCGTCGGGACTCGCGACCGGGTTCGCGTACTACGCGCGGCGCATCCACCCGGATGTGCGGCTGCTCGTCCACGGCGGCTCGGAGCTGCACGACCGCCTGCACACCGCCCGCCGGGCGGGCGCGGAGTGGCTGCTCGCCGTGGTGCTGCCGCGCTACCCGGTCGAAACGGTGCAGGCGTTGCAGTTCGCGCGCTCGATCGGTCTGCGCATCGCGGTGATCACCGACTCGGCCGAGGTGCCGTTCCCCGCCGATGTCGTGCTCGACGCCCCGGTGGGCGACCGGCTGGTCTTCGACTCGCACGCGGCGCCCCTGGTGCTGGCGATGCTGCTGGTGGAGGCCATGGCCGACGCGCTGCCGCTGCGCACCCAGGCCAGACTGGAGGAGCACGAGCGCATGACCGACGCCACGGGCGTCTTCCTCCAGCCCGGCGGCTGAAGGCGGTGCGTCTCGGCGTCTCGGCGTCTCGGCGAGAGCCCGGGGCGCTGGAGGCACTCCCGCATCAACTGCACCTGTGGTCTCCCTGTGTTTCTGGGCTTCCTTGTGAATGAGGTCATTCACTAGAGTGAGAGACGTGTTGGAGGCGTTGGCGGACATCGGTCAAGATCGTGGAACCGGCGGATACACCAGGGATGCCTGGTCACCCGCCGACCTGGAGTTGCGTGCCTGGTTCGGGCAGGAGGCGGAGCGGCGGGGCCTCGACCTCACGGCCGACCG
Source organism: Sinosporangium album (assembly GCF_900100605.1). Lineage (GTDB taxonomy): Bacteria > Actinomycetota > Actinomycetes > Streptosporangiales > Streptosporangiaceae > Sinosporangium > Sinosporangium album. The sequence continues at coordinate 189,197 of NZ_FNCN01000005.1, forward strand.
CAACGGCAACATGTGGGCGTGGTGGGGCGACCCCGACGCCGAGCCGGGCGTCGTCACCGGCAGCCACCTCGACTCCGTGCGCCAGGGCGGCGCCTTCGACGGCCCGCTCGGCGTCGCGTCGGCCTTCGCGGCGATCGACGGGCTGCGCGCCCGCGGGGTGACCCCGGCCAGGCCGCTCGGGGTGGTGTGCTTCACCGACGAGGAGGGCGCGAGGTTCGGCGTCCCCTGCATAGGGTCGCGGCTGCTCACCGGCGTGCTCGCCCCCGACAGGGCGCGCGGGCTGCGCGACGACGAGGGCGACACCATGGCCGACGTGCTGCGCCGCGCCGGCAGGGACCCGGAGGTGCTCGGCCGCGACGAGAAGACCCTCGCCCGCGTCAAGGTCTTCGTGGAGCTCCACGTGGAACAGGGGCGCGCGCTCGTGGACCGCGATGCCGCGGTGGGTGTGGGAAGCGCCATCTGGCCGCACGGCCGGTGGCGCTTCGATTTCCGCGGCAGGGCCGACCACGCCGGCACCACGCGTCTCGCCGACAGGGACGATCCGATGCTGCCGTTCGCGCACGCGGTCCTCACGGCGCGCGTGGCGGCCGAGCGGCACGGTGTGCTCGCGACCTTCGGCAAGGTGCGGGTGTCCCCGGGCAACGCCAACGCCATCCCCGGCCAGGTGTCGGCGTGGCTGGACGCCCGCGGAGCCGGCGAGCGGGCGGTGAGGGAGCTCGTGTCCGAGCTGGCCCTCGGGTCGGGGGCCGCGGTGAGCGAGGAGTCCTGGACCCCGGTCGTCGACTTCGACGTGCCGCTGCGCGACCGCATCGCCGCGCTCCTCGGCGGCGTCCCGATCCTCCCGACGGGGGCCGGGCACGACGCGGGCATCCTGTCCGCCGCCGGGGTGCCGAGCGCCATGCTCTTCGTCCGCAATCCCACAGGCGTCTCGCATTCTCCCGCCGAGCACGCCGAACCGGTCGACTGCCGGGCAGGAGTCGACGCCCTCACATCGGTCATGGAGGCGCTGTGCAGATGACGGCATCGAAGACGGAGGACACCGGCCCCGGCGGCGCGGTCACCGCGTACTGGTGCGAGCTCGCGTGGCTTCCTCCCGGTGAGATCGCCGAGGGGGTGCTCGTCACCGTGGCGGAGGGCAGGTTCAGCGACATCGTGCGCGATGTGCCCGCGCCGCCGCCGGGGGCCGAGCGGCTCGCCGGCCTCACCCTGCCCGGCCTCGCCAACGCGCACTCCCACGCCTTCCACCGCGCCCTGCGCGGCCACACCCACGACTGCGCCGCCGAGCCGGGGGAGGCGACGTTCTGGACGTGGCGCGAGCAGATGTACGGCGTGGCCGGCAGGCTCGACCCCGACTCCTACCTGGCGCTGGCCCGCGCGACCTACGCGGAGATGGCCCTGGCGGGGATCACGAGCGTGGCGGAGTTCCACTACCTGCACCATGGCCCGGACGGCATGTCGTACGCCGACCCCAACGCCATGGGGCACGCGCTCGTGCAGGCCGCGATGGAGGCGGGGCTGCGCATCTCGCTCCTCGACACCTGCTATCTCAGCGGCGGGGTGGGCGTCCCGCTGACCGGCGTGCAGCGGCGCTTCGGCGACGGAGACGCCGAGCGCTGGGCGATCCGCGCGGAGGCCCTGGCCGCCGCCTACAAGGGGGAGCCGGCCGTCGAGGTCGGCGCCGCCATCCACTCGGTCCGGGCGGTGGCCCCCGAGCAGATGCGCCTCGTCGTCGCCTTCTCGGACCATCACGCCGTGCCGCTGCACGCCCACGTGTCCGAGCAGCGCGCGGAGAACGCCGCCTGCGTGGAGATGTACTCCGCGAGTCCGGTCCAGGTGCTCCACGAGCACGGCGCGCTCGGGCCGCGTTCCACCGCGGTCCACGCCACCCACCTGTCCGATGTGGACATCGCGCTGCTCGGCCAGTCGAGCACCCACATCTGCATGTGCCCGACCACCGAACGCGATCTGGCCGACGGCATCGGCCAGGCCCGCGCCCTGTTCGAGGCGGGCGCCCCAATCACCCTCGGCACCGACAGCAACGCGGTCATCGACCTGTTCGAGGAGGCCCGGGCGGTCGAGTTCGGTGAGCGCCTGGCCACCGAGCGCCGCTGCCACTGGACGGCGGCGGAGCTCCTCACCGCGGCCACCTCCACCGGCCATGCCTCCCTGGGTTTCCCCGACGGCGGCACCCTGTGTCCGGGTGCCTGGGCGGATCTGGTCTCGGTCCGCCTGGACTCCGTCCGTACGGCGGGAGCCGACCCGGCCCGGGCCGTCGAGACCGTCGTGTTCGCCGCGACGGCGGCCGACGTGCACAGCGTCGTGTCGGGCGGGCGCCGTGTGGTGAGCGAGGGACGGCATGTCCTCGGTGACGTGGGCGCCATGCTGAGTGAGGCGATCGGACAGGTGCGATGACGGGGGAGTGGCCGGTGGCCGGGGAGACTTCAGTGGATGTGAGGACGTCGGTGACGTCGGTGCTGTTCGACCGCATCGGGCTGCTCTATACCGGCGACCCGGTCCGTGAGGAGATGACGGACGCGGCCGTGGTCGTCGAGGGAGGCCACGTGGCGTGGGTCGGGGAGTCCGCGGGCGCGCCCGCGGCCGACGAGCGCGTGGACGTCGGGGGTGGCTGCGTCCTGCCGGGGTTCGTGGACTCCCACGCCCATCTGGTGTTCGCCGGCGAGCGCAGCGCGGAGTTCGCGGCCCGGATGTCCGGCCGGCCGTACACCGCGGGCGGCATCCAGTCGACGGTGGCGGCGACGCGGGCGGCGGGGGACGAGGTGCTGGCGGCGCGGACGGCGGCCCTGGTGGGCGAGATGCTCGCGCAGGGCACGACGACCGTGGAGATCAAGAGCGGCTACGGCCTGACGGTGGAGGACGAGCGGCGCTCCCTGGAGATCGCGTCGCGGTTCACCGGCGAGACGACGTTCCTGGGCGCGCATGTCGTGCCGAGGGGGATGGCGGCCGACGACTACGTGGGTCTGGTCACCGGGCCGATGCTTTCAGCGTGCGCGCCCCACGCGCGATGGGTGGACGTGTTCTGCGAGCGGGGGGCGTTCGACGGCGAGCAGGCCAGGGAGATCCTCACGGCGGGGGTGAAGGCCGGCCTGGCGCCGAGGGTCCACGCGAACCAGCTCGGCCACGGGCCGGGGGTCCGCATCGCCTGCGAGGTCGGCGCCGCGTCGGCGGACCACTGCACGCATCTGACCGACGACGACGTCGAGGCGCTCGCCATGTCCGAGACGGTGGCGACGCTCCTGCCGGGCGCGGAGTTCTCGACGCGCTCCCCGTATCCCGAGGCGCGGCGCCTGCTCGACGCGGGCGCGACGGTGGCGATCGCGACGGACTGCAACCCGGGCTCGTCGTATACGTCCTCGATGCCTTTCTGTATCGCGCTCGCCGTCCGGGAGATGCGGATGACCCCGCTGGAGGCCGTGCGGGCGGCGACGCGGGGCGGGGCGCGTGCGCTTCGCCGTACGGATGTGGGGGCGCTGACGCCGGGTTCGCGGGCCGATCTTGTTGTGTTGGACGCACCTTCTTATGTGCACATCGCTTATCGTCCGGGGGTGCCATTGGTGCGACAGGTGTGGCGTTCGGGGGCGCGCGTGGCATAACGCTCTGACCTGCTGATTCGTCGAAAGTCTCGATGGTCATCCTCCTCTGGTAGGAATCACAGACCGTTCTCCAGGCGTACTTTCTTCGGGAATCTTTGCCATGGTTCGTTCGTTGGCCCGGATTGAAAGCACAAGTTCGGGATATTGCGAAAAACGACCACAGCGGGCGGGAACGAGGTGCCAGGGGATGGCAAGGCCGACGGGGAATCGCACGCAGGAGCAGCAGGTCTCCGACCGGGATCTGCTTGGGACATACCTGGCCGAGATCGGGCGTGTTCCCTTGCTCACCGCCGAGGAGGAGGTCGAGCTCGCCAAGCGGATCGAGGCGGGTCTTTTCGCGAGCCAACTGCTGGACAGCGGGGGAAGTGAACCGCGTTTCGCCAATGCGGCGGACGAGGAGCTGGAACGCCTGGCGATCTCGGGGATGAGGGCCAAGGAGGAGTTCATCCAGGCCAACCTGCGCCTGGTGGTGGCCGTGGCCCGCAAGTATTCAGGGCGGGGGATGCCGCTGATCGACCTGGTGCAGGAGGGGAACCTGGGTCTGGTCAGGGCGGTGGAGAAGTTCGATTACCGGCGCGGCTACAAGTTCTCCACCTATGCGACATGGTGGATCCGGCAGTCCGTGGGGCGGGCCATCCACGAGCAGGCGCGCCCGGTGCGGCTGCCCACCCACGCGGGGGAGCAGATGACCCGGCTTATGCGTGTGCGCAGGGACATGCTGGCCGAGTTCGACGCCGAGCCGACCGACGCCGACCTCGCCGCGGTGCTGGACCTGCCCATCGAGCGGGTGCGCGAGCTGCGCCGCTGGGCGTCCGACCCGGTGTCGCTCCAACTCGGGGTGGGCGACGAGGACGAGACCGAGCTGGGCGACATGATCGCCGACGACACCTGGGGGGACCCCGAGCAGCAGGCCATCGACGTGCTGGAGCGCGAGCGCCTCGAAGAGTGGCTCACCGGTTTGGAGTACCAGACGCGCGACATGCTGCGCTGGCGTTACGGCCTGATCGACGGCCGGGAGCACACCCTCACCGAAGTCGGTGAGAAGTACGGCATAGGCCGCGACCGCGCCCGCCGTATCGAGCGTGACGCGCTGGCCCGGCTGCGCAAACTCGCGACGGCCGCCTGAGCCAATCGAGAAAGCGGCCCCAAGCCCTTGAAGAGGGTTTGAGGCTGCTTTTTCTTTTGTGAGTACTTCGAAACGTCAGGGAAACACCCGGTAGCCGAGTTTCACGCATGTGAAACACGTGGTGTCGAGCCCTGAAACTCCCGAAGCGGACGCTGTGGAAACCCGGTCGCGATGTTCCCGGGCTCACAACCGATGTGGAAGGAGGGCCGCCGCATATGAAGATCGATAGCGGGTCGACGGCCTGGATGCTCGTGAGCACTGCGCTCGTCCTGCTCATGACCCCCGGCCTCGCGTTCTTCTACGGGGGCATGACCCGGGCCAAGAGCGTGCTCAACATGATGATGATGTCGTTCGCCGCCATCATCACCGTCACCGCGGCCTGGGTCCTGTACGGCCACTCCCTGGCCTTCACCGACAACGGCAGCGCCGCCGCCAACATGTTCATTGGCGGCTTCGACGCCCTCGGCCTCCAGAGCCTGATCGACACCGCCACCAAGGCCGACGGCACCGGGATGCCGAGCCTGGTCTTCTCCGCGTTCCAGATGTCCTTCGCCATCATCACGGTCGCGCTGATCAGCGGCGCCGTCGCCGACAGGGCCAAATTCGGGGCATGGGTGCTGTTCACCGCGGTCTGGGTGACGGTGGTCTACATACCGGTGGCGCACTGGGTGTGGGGCAACGGGTGGCTCTTCGACCTCGGCATCATGGACTTCGCGGGCGGCACGGTGGTTCACATCAACGCCGGAGCCGCAGGTCTGGCGCTCGCGCTGGTCCTGGGAAGACGCACGGGCTGGCGCAAGGAGCCGATGCGGCCGCACAGCCTTCCGCTGGTGCTCCTCGGCGCCGCCCTGCTGTGGTTCGGATGGTTCGGCTTCAACGCCGGCTCGGAGCTGGCGGTCGACGGCACCACGGGCCTCGCGTTCATGAACACGCAGGTCGCCGCAGCGGTCGCGGCAGGCGCCTGGATCCTCGTCGAGAAGCTCAGAGACGGGCACTCCACGACCTTCGGCGTCGCCTCCGGCGTGGTCGCCGGCCTGGTCGCGATCACCCCGGCCGCGGGCTTCGTGCAGCCGTGGGCGGCCATCGTCATCGGCCTGGTCGCCGGGGCCGTGTGCTCCTACGCCGTCGGCCTGAAATACCGGCTCAACTACGACGACTCGCTCGACGTGGTCGGCGTCCACATGGTCGGCGGCCTGATCGGCGCGCTGTCGCTCGGGTTCCTGGCGGCCTACCCGGTGCTGGAGCAGCAGGGCACGGGCCTGTTCTACGGCGGGGGCATCGGCCAGCTCGGCCTGCAGGCGCTGGGCCCGGTAGCCGTCGGCGCGTACTCCTTCATCGTGACCTACCTCATCGCGAAGATCATCGACGCGGTGGCGGGCTTCCGGATCTCGACCGAGGACGAGGTCGCCGGCGTCGACGTCACCACCCACGCCGAGACGGCCTACGACCTCGGCACCATCCACACCTCGGCGGTCGGTCCGGCCTCCCGCCCGGTGGCGGCCGGGACCGGGCACACCGCTCCCGGGCAGGGGTCTCCCGGGCAGGGGTCTCCCGGGCAGGGGTCTCCCGGGCAGGGCAGCGGTCCGAACAGCAGCACGTCCGCCACGGCGGCGAACACGAAGGTGGAAGCATGAGGTTGATCACGGCCGTCATCAAGCCCTTCAAGCTCGACGAGGTCAAGGCCGCTCTGGAGCAGTTCGGGGTCAAGGGCATGACCGTCAGCGAGGCGAGCGGCTACGGCAGGCAGCGCGGCCACACCGAGGTCTACCGCGGCGCCGAGTACCAGGTCGACATGGTCCCCAAGGTGCGCGTCGAAGTGCTGGCCGAGGAGGACGACGCCGACGACGTCATCGACGTGATCGTCAAGGCCGCGCAGACGGGGAAGATCGGCGACGGCAAGGTCTGGTCGGTGCCCGTCGACACGGTCGTCCGCGTTCGCACGGGCGAGCGCGGGCCCGGAGCCCTCTGACCACAGCCCGGCCCCCGCCCGTCCACCGGCCGGGCGGGCCGCTCGAAGGGAGGCGATCGGATGATGAGAGGCGGCACCCGCTCGTTCGCGGCCGACCGCAAGGAGCGGACGGCCGAGCTCGACCGCTGGCTGACCGGGCTGTTCCGCGCCGCGTGCGCCGTGCCGTACGCCGCGACCGAGGCGATGCCGTACGCCGAGGCCGTGCCGAACGTGGCCGTACGGAACATGGCCGAAGCCGTGCCGACCGCGGCGACCGCGGAGGCCGAGGCCGTGCCGTACGCGGTGGCGGGGGGCGGGCGGCGCGCGGCCGTCCCGGGGCACGGGCGCGGCGGCGTCGCCCTCATGGCGGTGGGGAGCCTCGGGCGGGGCGAGCCCGCCCCCGGCAGCGACCTCGACCTGGTGCTGCTCCACGACGGACAGGACGGCATCGCGCGCCTCGCCGACGCCCTCTGGTATCCCGTCTGGGACTCCGGCGTCGGCCTCGACCACTCCGTGCGCACCGTCCACGAAGCCGTGAACGTGGCACAGGAGGACCTGAAGGCCGTGCTCGGCCTCATCCAGGCCCGGCACATCGCCGGCGACCCGAATCTCACCAAGGCGGTCCGCGAGGCCGTCCTGGCCGACTGGCGGGCCGACTCCCGCCGCCGCCTCGCCGAACTGCGGGAAGCCGCCGACCACCGTGCCGCCGCCGCGGGCGGGGAGCTCGCCTTCCTCCTCGAACCCGACCTCAAGGACGCCCGCGGCGGACTGCGCGACGTCCAGGCGATGCAGGCCGTCGCCGCCGCCTGGGTCGCCTCGGCCCCCGGGCCGCGCGTGCGGGAGGCGCACGAACTGCTCCTGGACGTACGGCACTGCCTGCACGTCGTCACCTCGCGCGTCACCTCGCGCGGCGCGGACCGGCTCGTCCTACAGGAGCAGGACGCTGTGGCCGAGGCGCTGGGTCTGCTCGACGCCGAGGCGCTGATGCGCCGCCTGGCGGAGGCCGGGCGGACCGTCGGCCACGCCCTGGAGGCCACCTGGCGCACCGTCGACCGCGTGCTGCACGGCCCGGTGCCGCGGGGACGCCGCCCGCTCGCCGACGGCGTCGTGGAGCACGGCGGCGAGGTCGTGCTCGCCCGCGGCGTCGACCCGCGCAAGGATCCCACGCTCGTGCTGCGGGCCGCCGCGGCGGCGGCGGAGGCCGGGCTGCCGCTGGCGCACGCGACGACCGTGCTGCTCGCGGGGGAGGCGCCGCCCCTGCCCGTGCCATGGCCCGAGCGGGCCCGCGACGCGCTGGTGGCGCTGCTGGGCGCAGGCCGCGCCGCCGTGCCGGTGTGGGAGGAGCTCGACCAGGCCGGGCTGCTGGTGAGGATCATCCCCGACTGGGAACGCGTCCGCCACCGCCCGCAGCGCAATCCCATCCACAGGTTCACGGTAGACCGGCACCTCGTCGAGACGGCGGTGGGTGCGGCGTCCTTCACGCGCGAGGTCGGCCGCCCCGACCTGCTGCTCATCGCGGCCCTCCTGCACGACATCGGCAAGGGGTGGCCCGGCGACCACTCGGCAGTCGGCGAGGTCGTCGTCCGCGACATCGGCACGCGGATGGGGCTGCCGCCCGCTGACGTGGAGACCTTGGCCGCCGTCGTGCGCCTGCATCTGCTGCTGCCCGAGACCGCGACGCGGCGCGACCTCGACGACCCGGTGACCGTGTCGCGGGTGGCCGAGGCGGTCGGCACGCGCGAGGTGCTCGACCTGCTGGCGGCGCTGGCCGTCGCCGACGGGAACGCCACGGGCCCGGCCGCCTGGAACTCGTGGAAGGCGTCGCTCGTCGCCGATCTGGTACGGCGGGTGCGTGCGGTGCTGGCGGGGGCGCCGCCCAAGCCCGCCCCGTCGCTGCCGCCGGAGGCGGCGGCGCTCGCCCGCCACGGGGGCTGTGCCGTACGTGTGAGGGGCGGAGCGGTCACCGTGGTGGCGCAGGACCGGCAGGGCCTGCTGTGGCGGGCGGCCGGGGTTCTGGCCGCGCACCGATTGCTCGTGCGGGCGGCGACGGCGGCGTCGGCGGGGGACACGGCCGTCATCGAATTCGCGGTCGCGCCCGAATATGGTTCGCCGCCCGATCCGGCGACGCTGGAGGCCGATTTGCGCCTCGCCCTCGCGGGCCGTCTCGACATCGAACGGCGCCTTGCCGCCAAGGCCCGTTACGCGCGTCCTTCACGGGTGCCTGTCGCCCCGCCGAAGGTGACTTTAGTGGATGACGCCTCGGCTACGGCAACGGTTGTGGAGGTGCGTGCTCACGACCGTCCGGGCCTATTGTGGCGAATTGGCCGGGCTTTTGGTGAAAGCGCCCTTGACGTACGGGCCGCGCGCGTGGAGACTCTGGGCGCAGAGGCGGTTGACGTCTTCTATGTGGTGGACCGAACTGGCCGTCCGATCACCAACGAGGCGCAGCGAAGCCAGATTCGTGATCAGGTTCTTACGGCACTGAGATAAAATCCCCTACGTTGTCACCTTTGTAACGATTAAGTCCGTTTCACCTGGTAGTGGCTTATGCGTCGTGACCATGTGGTCGAATGAGCCCACTTGTGAACGAGGCTTGAGGGGTAGCGAGAGCGGTGACGACGGATACATCCGAAAGTGGCCGTGCCCGACGGGATCGCTCGAGGCGATCCTCGTCGCTGCAGCGTCTGGGACCACGCTTTTGGCGCGTGAGAACGCGTCTCGCGGTGCTTATTCTCGTGCCGACCGCGGTCGGCGTGTTCCTATCGGGAGCGAGGGTCGTCAGCTCCATCGACGGGGTCAACGACCACCGGCTCGCCGGACGCGCGGCCGAACAGGCAGGCCACCTGCGCGACCTCGCCCAGGCCCTCGGGCTTGAGCGCGACGCCGCACTGTGGTGGGACAGCGCCGGGCGCACGTCGGCCCACCTCAAAGTGAGTGACAGGGCCAGGGCGGACGTCGACCGCAAACTCGAGATCGTGCACGCCGACCTCGAACTCGTCGACCACACCTACGGCGACGACGTCACCACCATGGTGAAACAGGTCTTCGGCGACCTCGACGCCCTGGAGAACCTCCGCGAGACCAGGGACCCCGCCCGATACAGCTACCTCATCAGCGACCTCCTCAAGCTTCACGAGGAGCTGGAGCGGGTCACCGACGAACCCACCCTCCTGACCGGCATGCGCGGCCTGGTCGCCCTGGCCAAGGTGAAGGAGGAGGTGTCGGTGCAGCGGGTCAACATCCTGCTCGCCGACGACCGGCCCGAGTTCATCGACGAGGGCGACGTCGAACGCTTCGTCGCCGACCGCGCGCGCCAGGCCGACCGCATCGCCGACTTCGGGCACTGGGCGGGCGTCGAGGCCGCCGACAAGCTCATGAAGGCACTGGGCGACGAAGTCGTCTACCGGGTCGACGACGTCAAGAAGCAGGTCATCCAGACCGCAAGCGTGGCGGTGGCCACCAAGGAGCCCGCGAGGAGACTGCTCGGCGGCCGAGGCGAAGTCAAAGAGTGGTTCGAGGACAACACCAAGGTGATCGGCCTGGTCTCCGGCGTGGAGAAGGAGATCGCCGCCGATCTCCAGGCGAACGCCGACGCGCTCGCCGACGACGAGCAGCGCAACGCGCTGGTCGCCGGAGCCTCCATCCTCGCCCTGCTGGTGCTGGTGCTGCTCACGACCGTCCTCATCGCGCGTTCCCTGGTCTCGCCCCTGCGCCACCTGCGCAGCGAGGCGCTGGAGATCGCCGGCTTCCGCCTGCCCGACGTGGTCCGCAACCTCCGCCTGTCGAACGACGCCAAACCTCCGGTCGTCTCCCCCATCGAGCTGTCGACCGAGGACGAGATCGCCGAGGTCGCCCAGGCGTTCGACGAGGTACACCGGCAGGCCGTACGGCTCGCGGCCGAAGAGGCCGGACTCCGCAGCAACATCAACTCGATGTTCGTCAACCTGTCGCGCCGCACCCAGACGCTGGTCGAGCGGCAGATCGCCCTCATCGACCGCCTGGAGAAGGGCGAGCAGGACGGCGGACGCCTGTCCGACCTGTTTAAGCTCGACCACCTCGCCACCCGCATGCGCCGCAACAGTGAGAACCTCCTGGTCCTCGCCGGCCACGAGCACACCCGGCGGCGCAGCCAGCCGGCCAAGCTCGTCGACGTCGTGCGCGCCTCGCTGTCGGAGGTCGAGGACTACGAGCGGGTCCAGGTCAAGGTGCACCGCGCCACCGCCGTCATCGGGTCGACCGCCAACGACATCGTCCACCTGGTCGCAGAGCTCGTCGAGAACGCCATCCAGTTCTCGCCCCGGCACACCCAGGTCCTGGTGGGAAGCAGCCTCATCGAAGGCGGCGCCGCCCTGCTGACCGTCGCCGACAGCGGCATCGGGATGACCCAGGAGGAACTCGCCGAGGCCAACCGGCGCCTGTCCGAGCCGCCGGTCGTCGACGTCTCGGTGTCGCGCCGCATGGGCCTGTTCGTGGTCGGCCGGCTGGCACTGCGCCACGGCATCCGCGTCCAGCTCCGCCCCGGCGAGGGCAGCGGCGTGGTCGCCATGGTCCTGCTGCCGGCGAGCATCGTGGTCCAGCAGGGCAAGAACGCGCCGCAGGCGCCGCTCGGCGGCCGGGCCACGGCCATGGCGTCGTCCGCCTCGCGCGAGGGGACGCGGCCCTTCGGCGGCAGCACCACGGGCCCCTTCGCCGGTGAGACGTCCGGCGCGTTCAGCCGCGACGCGGCGCAGGCGCAGCCGTACGGCGGCTCCGGGGGCTCCGGCGCCCTCGGATTCCCTTCAGGCCCCCTGGAGTACCACTCCGGACCGCAGGACATGAGCGGGCTGTCACCGGGCTCCACCTCGGGCCCGCACCGGGTCCCCGGCACCACCACCGGCCCGCAGCCGATCCTTGGCGAGGCCGCGGGCTCCACCACCACCGGCGGGCTTCCCCGGCGCTCACCGCGGCAGAAGAACGGCGACACGGGTTCCTCCGCGGTGCCGTCCACGGCCTCCGGGTCGGACTCCGGCCTCTTCTCCCGGCCCGGAACCTCCGACTCAGGCGCGTACCCCAATCCGGCGGTGTCCGACTCGGGCGGCTTCTCCCGGCACGGCGTGTCGGACTCCGGCGTGTACCCCAACCCCGCACTGTCCGACTCGGGTGCCTTCCCGATGCCCGGAACCTCCGACTCAGGTGCGTTCCCCAATCCGGCGGTGTCCGACTCGGGCGGCTTCCCGATGCCCGGGAGCTCCGACTCGGGCGCGTTCCGGCGGCCCGGCGCCTCCGACTCGGGCGGCTTCTCGCAGCCCGGCGTGTCGGACTCCGGCGTGTACCCCAACCCCGCACTGTCCGACTCGGGAACCTTTCCCACGTCGAGCGGCACCGGCGCCCACGCCCTGCCGACACACAGCGACAGCGGGCCGTTCCGCCTGGGCGGCGTGGCCGACACCGGAGGCCACCGGATTCCCGGCCCGGCCGACTCCGGGCCGTTCCGCCGTACGGCCGAGACCGGTGACACCGGCCAATCGGGCTTCTCGGCCTGGACGGCGGCGCCCGGCGGCGCCTACGACAGCCGCGCCGACAGCGTGCGCCCCGGCGCCTACTACGACAGCGACCCCGACACGGCCTCGATGCCGGCCGTCGACCTGTCGCCGATGGAGAGCGAAGGGGAGTTCCTCCCCATCTTCGCTTCCGTGGAGTCCGCGTGGTTCCGCCGCGCCGACTCGGCCGACGGCGAGGAGGCTTCCGTCGGTGTCCCGGTCTCCGCGGGGGAGGCCGGGGCCACCCGGGCCGGCGCGGTCGGCCCTGTCGGTTCCGTCGGCGGGATCGGAGGGGTCGGAGCCGCTGCGAGAAGCCCGGAAGGCCGGCCCGCGACCGCGGAGCCCGCCGACGGCCGCGGCAGCGGCGAAACGTGGGAGACCGCGGCCGACGCCGGGTGGCAGGCCGCAGCCGCGGCGAGCCGGCCCACCATGGGCGGCGTCACCGCGGCAGGGCTCCCCAAACGCACACCCAAGGCCAATCTCGTTCCCGGTACGGCGGCGCTTGGAGCGCCGACCCCCGTGCCGCAGGCGGCTCCTGTTTCGGCCGACCGCATGCGTGAGCGCATGTCAGGCTTTCAACAGGGGGTACGGCGAGGCCGCGCCGAAATACGTGAGGAGTCCGCCCACCCCCGGGCGGAGGAGGAGGAGAACTCGTGACCGTCCTGAGCCATGAGGCGCGAAGGTTCGACTGGCTGATCACGGAGTTCGTGCGTGGTACCCCCGGTGTCGCGCACGCGGTCGTCGTGTCCGCCGATGGGCTGTGCCTCGCCACCTCAGAAGGCTTCCCGCCTGACAGGGCCGACCAGTTGGCCGCCGTCTCCGCCGGACTGCTCAGCCTCACCGTGGGGGCCGCGCGGGTCTTCGAAGGCGGGCAGGTCAACCAGACGGTCGTGGAGATGCAGCGCGGCCTGATGCTGGTCATGGCGATCGGCGACGGATCCGTGCTCGCCCTCCTGGCAGCCCCCGACTGCGACATGGGGCTGGTGGCCTACCAGATGACGCTGCTGGTCGACCGGGCCGGCCAGGTCCTCACGCCCGCGCTGCGCGCGGAGCTCCAAGCGACGCGGGGCGGCCGATGAACGACATGACGGGAGTCGGCTGTGCTCGGTGACGACGGATCGGGGGACGACGAGCCTCTCTTCCGTCCTTACGCTGTAACCGGTGGCCGCTCGGAGCCGCGCTACCATCTGGCGGTGGAGACTCTGGTTTCCTCGATGTCCATCCCAGATGACGAGATGGCGCTGCTGACTCCGGAGCAGGAGGCCATAGTCATGCTATGCCGATCTTTCAGGTCGGTGGCCGAGATCTCCGCGTTGCTGAAGGTCCCGCTGGGGGTGGCCAGGGTGCTGGTGGCCGACATGGCGGACGAACACCTCGTCCGCCTCCACCAGCCTCGCCTCAGCCAGGGACATCCAGACCTCAACATGCTCGAAAGGGTGCTCAGTGGACTTCGCAGGCTCTAACCATGGCGGCCTGACGTCGACCAAGATCGTGGTCGCGGGCGGGTTCGGCGTCGGCAAGACCACGTTCGTAGGCGCGGTGTCCGAGATCCTCCCACTCACCACAGAAGCCCTGATGACCGACGCGAGCGCCGGCATCGACGACCTCGCCCACACGCCGAACAAGTCGACCACCACCGTCGCCATGGACTTCGGCCGCGTCTCCCTGGACAGAGACCTCATCCTCTACCTCTTCGGAACTCCGGGCCAGCACCGGTTCTGGTTCATGTGGGACGACATCGTCAAAGGCGCCATCGGCGCCGTCGTCCTCATCGACACCCGCCGACTGTCCGACAGCTTCCCCGCCATCGACTACTTCGAGGAGGCGCAGCTTCCCTTCGTCGTCGGCGTCAACGGGTGGGAAGGCCACTTCGTCCACCAGGAGGCCGAGGTCAGGGAGGCGCTGGCGCTCGCGCCGCACATCCCCATCGTCCGCTGCGACGCGCGCAGCCGCGAGTCGGTCAAATCAACCTTGATCACACTCGTGGAGCACGTCGTGCGCGTCCGGGCGGCACACGTCCTGCTCTGATCGGTCCGGCGGCCCCCAGGGGCCGCCGGACCACGGCCGGGCCGGGCCCTCGCCGTACGGCGTCGCCAGGCCGCACACCCGCGCATCGCCGGGCCGCGTTCGGCACGCGGGCACCCGTGGGTTAGTCTGGCCGCCGTCGCCGTCTGGAAGCGGCCGACAGGTCGGCCGGAGCCCCGGCCGGGCGATGCTCAGAGGGGACAGGGAAAACGGTGAAGCTGCTTCACTCAGGAAAGGTCCGCGACGTCTACGAGGACCGGGGCGACATCATCCTCGTCGCCTCCGACCGCGTGTCCGTCTACGACGTGATCCTGCCCACCCCCATCCCCGACAAGGGCAAGGTGCTGACCCAGCTCTCGCTCTGGTGGTTCGAGCAGCTCGCCGACATCGTGCCCAACCACGTCATCTCCGCCACCGACGTGCCCGCCGAATACGCAGGCCGCGCCATCCGCTGCCGCAAGCTGTCCATGGTGCAGGTCGAATGCATCGCCCGGGGATACCTCGCCGGGCTCGGGCTCCAGGAATACCAGGCCAAGGGGTCGGTGTCGGGCGTGGCCCTGCCGTCCGGGCTCGTCGAGGGCTCCAAGCTTCCCGAACCGGTCTTCACCCCGACCACCAAGGCCCCCCTCGGCGAACACGACGAGTTCATCACCTACGCCGACGTCGCCGCCCAGGAAGGCGACGACCTCGCCGGCGAGCTGCGCCGCCTCACCCTTGAGGTCTACACCCGCGGCGCCGAACTCGCCGCCGCGCGAGGCGTCATCATCGCCGACACCAAACTGGAGTTCGGCCGCGACGCCGACGGCCGGCTCGTCCTCGGCGACGAAGTCCTCACCTCCGACTCGTCCCGCTTCTGGCCCGCCGACCAGTGGCAGCCCGGCCGCCCCCAGTTCTCCTTCGACAAGCAGTTCGTCCGCGACTGGGCCGCCGGCACCGGCTGGGACAAGAAGGCCCCCGCCCCCGACGTGCCCGAGCACGTCGTCGAAGCCACCCGCGCGCGCTACATCGAAGCCTACGAACGCATCACCGGCCGCACCTTCTAAAACACCCCCACCGCCCCCGCCTCACCCGTTGACGTCGTCCACGGGGCTGTACGGCTCCCGTCTGCGGCATGAAAGGGCTGTACGGCTCCGCCGGCCGGGCCCCCACCGCCTCACACCCCGCCGCCCGTCACCGGCCGCCCCTCGGGCCCGCCGCCCTCCCACCGCTACGCCGAGAGCTCGGTCCCGGCTCCGGCGCGGAGCTCGTGCGCGGGCACGGCGGAGCCCTATCGGCTTCAAGATTGAATAAAGCCCTTCGCATGCCTTGAGCTGAAAATTGAAGGCTTCCTGCAATAATGGGCCTCATGGAGATGGTCGGCTCGGACTCAGTACTTCTGGCGTTCCGCGCTGAGAACACGCGCTCATTTCGGGAACAGCTGGAGTTCTCGCTCGAGGCCACGGCCTTGGCCGAGTCTGACGTGCTCCGCGAGGTCCCATGGCGGGCGGGCGGGCATCCGCTGAGGGTGCTCCCAGCGGCCGGGCTGTTCGGAGCCAACGCCTCAGGCAAGACCAACCTCCTCAAAGCCATGAACGACCTGCGCAGTCATGTGCTGCATTCGTTTCGAGCCGGTGGGCCTTCCCGGCGTATCCCACGCAGCCCCTACAGGCTCGACGGTGCCGCGGATCGCCCGACACGCCTTGAGGTCGATCTGATCCTCAACGGCATTCGCCATGAATACGGCGTCGTCCTTGACGACCACAGGGTGATCGAGGAATGGGCCTACCGCTATCCGCGCGGCCGCGCGGCGCTTCTCTTCAGGCGGCACGACGACGATATCGAGTTGGGAAGCGCTAACCGTGTCAAGGCGCGTGCGTCTGCCGAGGTAATGCGCTCGAACTCCCTCTACCTGTCGGCGGCCGCGGCGGCCGGCCACCCCGACCTCCTTCCGATCCACGAGTGGTTCGAGGCGAACCTCCTCTTCGCTGAAGCATCCAGCCGGGCCCACAGATGGGCCTTCACCGCGCAACTACTCCACCACCCCGACACCCGCGGGCTGGTGCTTCCCCTCATCCGCGCCGCAGACCTCGGAATCACCGATGTCAAAGCCCGGCCGCTCGACCCCCAGACAGTCGAACGTCTACGCAGGGTCGTCGAAATCCTCAGCGGCCAGGACGAAGATCCAGATGGTGCGGTGCCCGAGATAAAGATCACCGAATTGGGCATCGCGCTGAGTCACCGCGGGGAAGGTGACGACGTCGACTTCGACGTCGAAGACGAGTCCCTCGGCACATTGGTCTGGCTGGGACTCATCGGGCCCGTGGTGGACGTCCTGAGGCGGGGAGCGGTCCTGCTGGCCGACGAACTCGAAGCGAGCCTCCATCCTGCTCTGGTCACACAGATGATCCGACTATTTCAAGATCCCGATACCAACCCCGGCAACGCCCAACTGATCTTCAGCTCCCACGACGTCCCCCTGCTCGGCGGAGCCGACGGCGACCGTGTGCTCGGGCGTGACCAGATATGGTTCACCGAGAAACTCCCCGACGGGAGCACCCGTCTCTATCCGCTCTCCGACCTCTCCCCGCGAAAGGAAGAGGCCATCGGCCGGAGATACCTGACCGGCCGCTACGGAGCCGCCCCGATCGTGAGCCGTGAGGAGTTCAGCGAAGCCGCCAAAGCCATCGCCGAAGGAAGGCGCGGATGACGCGCAGATTGCGCGGCCCGCGGTCGCACACGCCCTCCGCTGTGGTCCGGCGCAGATCCCTGCTCGTCTTCACCGAGGGTGAGAAAACCGAGACCATCTACATCCAGCACTGGCACCGGCGTCACCGCGACCGTGTCATCGTGACCGTGTCATCGTGACCGTTGACGACTTTCACGGAGCTCCGCTCAGCCTCGTCCAGCAGGCACGCGACCGCAAGAAAGCCGATGTGCGCGACCAGAGACGGGGCCGCGGCGCCGCCTACGACGAGTATTGGTGCGTCTTCGACATAGACGAACACCCGAACCTCGGACAGGCGATGGAACTCGCCGTTGCCCACGACATCAACCTCGCCGTCTCGAACCCGTGCCTGGAACTGTGGTTCCTGCTCCATCGCCAGGAGCAGTGGGCCTCCCTTGACCGCCGTGAGGCACAGCGCCAGGTGCGCGAGCTCCTAGGCTTCGCGAAAGTCCCCTCGCAGGCGGCGCTCGAAAGCCTCACGGAAAGACATGACCAGGCCATGAAACGAGCGCAAGCGTTGGACGGCAAGCACGCGGGTGACGGTTCCCCTTCGAGAGCCAACCCGAGCACGGACGTCTGGCGTCTTATCGAGCGAATTCGAGCCACCCCGCCATGACGTGCTCCCGGCGTCGAGCACGACCGGTACACGCGAGACACGCCACCACGCGGCCATCGCGTTGAGAAGCCCTGTACGGCTCCCGCTCACCGGCCCCCACCGCCTTACACCCCCACCGCCCGTCACCGGCCGCCTCTCGGGCCCGCCGCCCTCCCGCCGCTACGCCGAGAGCTCGGCGCGGGCTCGCGCGAGCACGGCGGTGTCGTACGGCTCAAGCCGTGGGTGCTCTAGGGGGCAGCCAAGTCCCAGCGACGGCCGTCTGGGAGATACCACGCACGGTGGCCGCCTTCAGCGTCTCGCGCGTAACCGAACTGGTCCTGCGCGGGCCGACCCTCCCTGTTCCACCACTGCCACGCAGCTTCCACTTCTTCCCACAGTTCGACCGATCCGCCGTAGGTCATGGTCGGAGTACTGTCGTCGAACAGTGGCACGCGGGCCCATGAGCCGTCTCTCTGCTGAAGCTGGAGAGACATGGAGCCGCTGCCCTCATCGGAGTGGTACACGAGTTCTGTTGTGGGAAGTTGGAATGCGAGCAGGAGACGGAACGGATAGTACGAACGAATGTCGGCTGCGGTGACCGTGGTCGGTCGGCTGCCGGCTTCCGGGGCATAGGGGGACCGCTGCTGCCGCGGGTAGGCACGGGCGTCGCGGCGAGCCGCCATGAAGCGTCCACCCGTGCTTGTGAATCCCCCGCGGCAGCGTTGCTCGGCGTCCACGCTGAGACGGACGAGGCCTCCCTCGATCCCGAACGCGACATCCGCAAGGATGATCCCGTTTGGTTGCGTCTGCTCGACCCAGGCTGCTGGAATGCCGGGAACCGAACACGTGGCGATGATTCGGTCGAACGTCTCTTCGCTCGGATAGCGGGCCTGACCGTCGCCCACGGCCAGTTGGGGTGCGTATCCGATCTGGGCCAGCCGCTCTCGCGCGGTTTGGAGCAAGACGGGATCGATGTCGATCGAATACACGAGCCGGTCCCCCAAGCGGGCCGACAGCAACGCTGAGTTGTACCCGGTCCCCGTGCCGATCTCAAGGATGCGACAACCCTCGTCGACATCAAGGTCTTCGAGCATTCCTGCCATCAGGCTCGGCTGGGTGCTGGACGATGTCGGCATCCCTGTCCACCCGGTGGCGTCGACTTGCTCAGCGGTGCTCGGGTCGATGGCGGTGACAAGAGTTTGATCACGATAGACGGCGGCCATGCGGCTGTCATCGCCATCGGTATTCCGGAGACGCCAGACCGCGATCCCTTGAGGATTAAGCTCCTGCTCATACCACTCGGGGACAAATATATGCCTCGGAACACCTGCGAATATGTCTGCCCACTCGCGTGAGCGGATCGCGCCAGAGCGGCACAGCTCATCGGACAGCGTGGCCATGAAGAGGCGCGCGGATTCGGTCACGTGATTCCTTGTAGTTCGTCGGCGATGGATTCCGCGATAGGTAGTCCCGTGTGGTGCTGGATCCAATCCCATTGACCGCAGGGGTTTTCCTCAAGGAAAGTCCAGTGCCTATCAGAAGATACTATGAAGTCAAGGGCGGCGAAGCGCAGTCCAAGAACATTCATTAAGCGTTTTACGGCGTTGGTGACGTCGGCGGGTGTCTCGGTGGCCTCGTAGCTCAAGGATCGATAGTCGCTACGCCAGTCGATATGGGCGTTGTCGCTTCCCGTATGGACCTTGGCTGCAAGGAGCCGCTCGCCCACCACGGTGAGCCGTACCTCGTACAATTTATCCACCCATGCCTGAAACATATGCGCGGTTGTTTCGATGCCACGGAGATCGGCAAGGTCGTCCTCAGTGACGCGATGGGTGTAGACGACTTTGAGCGTGCCGTCTTCGACTAGGACGGGCGAGGCTATCGGCTTGCAGACGATCGGCCCTGCAACCTCGTCGGCGAAGGCGAGCACAGCGCCAGGGTTGTTGGTGATGAGGGTCGCGGGGATGGTCAGGCCGCACTCACGGGCGGCTCTGAGCTGGACCGGCTTGTACTCCGCCCGGGACATGGCCGCAGGATGGTTGACCCAGCGGCAGTCCAATGCGGATAGGACACCTCCGAGTCCCGAACGGGCCTGTGCCGAGGCGAAGCTGCGCTCCGCCTCGGACATGCCGTCGGCCAGGAGGAACACTCTGGGAGCACGGTAATAGACGGCGCCGACCTGAGAGAGATCTATGGAGCGATGAGAGGAAGTGAGCCCGCCACGCCAGCCTTATCGTGTATCGATGCGACTGGCAAGAGCAAGCCGCTGGGGAAAATCAGCGGTGTCCATGCGGAACACCTCAGCCCCTCGGTCCGCGAGGATTTGGACAACGCGGTCGGTCGGCCAGTCGTCGCGTGCGGCGACGACGAGTATGGGGTGCATCTGCCGATCAGTCCTTGGGCCCTTCGTCCAATGGCGGCGGGTTCGTGGTGCTGCCATCTGGGACCGTCGGCGAATTCGTGGCCATATACGGCAGCGGGCCGTCGTATAACCCTATGGAGATCTGCCGGGATTCATCATAAATTGCGGGAGGTCTCGTAGTGGCCTGAGTCGCGTCTGGGGTACGGGAGAAGCGTAGAATCCACGGGCGATCTGTATCGTCGATTGAGTTTTGGGCGGCGTGGGCTTGTCGACGAGTAGTCGGTGCCGATGGGAGTTCCTCCAGTGTGCTGATCGCTGTCACAGACTCGCCCTTCCTGTTTTGTGTCATCGTGTATCGATGGCTGCCTGCCGGGTCTGTCTCATTTGAATTATGGGTCTACCTTCGCGGTGCGGCTACTTTCGCTTGGAGATAGGTTTATGTTTGATCTCCTGGCCTCATGTCCGTGAAACAATATTGAAGTAATATTTCTCGTATTTGAGGTAATTTTCCTGAGCGCCGCATCAACGTCATGGGGCTTGCTTTCACGCCGAGAGCTCGGCTTTGAGGAGGTCGCGGAACTCGCGCACGTGGGGGCTGGTGCCGTACGGCTCAAGCCGGTCGGCGAAGCGGTGGGCGAGGTGGGCGGCGCGGGTGGAGGTGAGTGACTTGACGGCGGGGACGGCCAGGCGTGCGCAGGCCAGGGATTGCTCTAGGTCGCCCATGGCCAGGTGGGCTTTGGCGGCTTCAAGTCGGTTGAGCTGGATCGAGCGTCTGCGTGTGCCTCCGGTGTAGGAGGATATGGCGTCGTCGGCGTGGCCAAGTGCTCGTTGGTGGTTGCCTAGGAGTGACCAAACGCGGCCTTCCTCAGATATGTGCCACGCTTCCTCGTAGAACTGGGCCCAGTCGGGGTCGCGGTCGGTTCGTCCGCGGTCGAAGGCATGTGTGGCTTCGTCGAGGAGTTTGCCCACCTGGAGGTCGTTCCTGACGGGGCCGCTACCGGGGTCGGGTTGGGTGGACAGCGCGAGCGCCCTGGCGCGCCGTATGGAGACCATGGCCATGACAACGGGTGGTGCGTCGGCTTTGCGGGCGGTGTCCTGGGCGGCGCTGGTGAGGCGCTGCGCCCAGCGGGGTTCGTCCAGGTGGAACGCTTGGAGGGACATGGCGCTGAGGAGCCAGACGGCGGTGAGTGTGTCGCCGCCGGCCTTGGCGAGGCTGAGGGCTTGGGTGTAGTGCTGCTGCGCTTGGCCGTGCTGTTCCAGGTCGAAGGCGGTCCAGGCGGCGAGGCCGGTCATGTAGGCGGCGGCGCCGAGGAGTTCGGCGCCGACGTCGCTGGTGTAGGTGCCTTTGAGTAGCGGGGTGACGTTGGTGTGGAGGTAGTCGACCACGGCCGAGCGGACCATTCCGCCGCCGAACTGGGAGTCGAGTTTCTTGAACGCGTCGCGTGCTTCGCGGATGCGGGTGGCGTCGCTGAGGCCGACGCGGGGGCCGGGGCCTTGGCGGGCGGTGGCGGCGGGGGGTGTGTCGTGGGTGTAGGAGAGTAGCCATTCGCCCAGGGCCGAGGGTATGAACGGCAGGGCGGCCAGCAGGGCCCGGCGGTCGGTCTCCATTTCGCTCCTCCACAGTCGCGTCGCCTCGTCGACGACGGCGGTGATGCCGAGGGGCCGTGTGGGGGTGTCCTCGGCGGTCAGGCCGAGGAGGCGGGCCAGGTCGCTTTCCTGGACGCCGAGGATCTCGGCGATCCTGGGCCAGTAGTAGGCCCGGATGCCCTGCTGTCCGCGCTCCCAGCGGGCCCAGGTCGTGGGGGTGACGCCGACGGCTTCGGCGGCCGTTTCCTGGGTGAGTCCTTTGAAGCGGCGCCGTCCGGCCAGGTGGGTGCGTGGAACAGGGCTCATCGGGCCCGTCCTCCTCGTCATGCGATCAGGGGAGCACACAGTGTGGTGAACACGCGAGAGGCGCGAGGGCGCCAGTGGTGAAACGACCGGCAAACGACCACGGGACGCCTCGCCCGGACGCCCCGCCCGGACGCCCCGTCCGGACGCCTCGCCCAGATGCCCTGCCCTGAGGACCCGGAGGAAGGGGTCACATGTCGGTGCCGGGGGAGTCGGCGGCCGGCGGGAGCGGGCGGAGAAGGGGGCGCGTGGGCGGGGCTGGGGTGCTGAACCCGGACGGTTCCTCCGCGGAGTCCATGCCCAGCAGGGTGAACCCCCAGTCGAGTTCTCTCACGACGCGGGTGCGGAGTTCGAGCGGCTTCAGCAGCGTGAGGTATTCCCCCAGGCTCCACTGCTCGGCGGAGTCCGGGTGTCGCCGGTGGCCGGGTTTGGGGCAGAAGCACGGTAGGGGGCAGCCGCACGTCAGGTGGCGGTCGCATGTGGCCGTCTCGTCCGGAACGGGGTCGGGCCGCATCGTGTCGAGGACCATCAGCCACGATCCTCGCGGTATGACGCCTGAGATCGTGTCGAAGAGGTTGATGATGTCGCCTCCAGCCCAGTGGTATGCCTGGGAGGCGTCGGCCAGGACGTACAGGTCGGCCGCCGGAGGCGCGGCGTACACTTTCGCCGCCTGGATCTGGCACCGGTCGGCGACCCCGCACGCCTCCAGTGTGGCCCACGTCGCGGCCACCTCCTCGTCGTGCTCCAGTTGCACGCCGCGCCGTTCCCCGCCCGTTGTCAGGAGTGCCGCCAGCAGCATTCCTCGTCCGCCGCCGGCGCACACCACGGTCGCCCGCTCCGGCAAGTCGCAGATCTCGGCGATGGTCCGGGCCTGTTCCCAGCTCAACGCGTCGATTTTTCGCGCTGACTCGGCCTTGGCCTTCGCGGCGCGCGGTGTCGGCTTCGCGGCGCGCGGCGTCGGCTTCGCCGCGAGGGATTTGGTTCGTGTCATGGGTCGGCTCCTGTCGGGTGGGGATCTCCTTTCCCGCTGAGACAACCGGTGACCAGGCGTGTGTGGAAGGTCGCGCCGCCGGTCACTGGGTTTGTCCGGACCTCCGCCGCGCGGGCGGGTGACGCCGGACGCCGATCCTGGTGGTTAGCTGGTCGATTCCCGGGGTCACCTGGGAAGCCAGGGCTTCCATACGATCTTGTTGGCTTCGACCCACTTCTTTGCGGCGTCCTCGGGGAGGAGGTTCTCGTTGGTGATGTCGTCGGCCACGCTGTTCTGGTGCTCGTTGGTCCAGGTGAAGTTGCGGACGAGCTCGTAGGCCTTGCCGCCGGTGTCGGCGAAGCGCTTGGACACGATCTTGTCGAGGAGGTACGGCGGGTAGTCGCAGGCGATCTTCTTGGGGTCGGTGTCGCAGCCGATGGAGTAGGGCGGGAGGTTGACCTTGACGAGTTCGACTTGGGTGAAGAGCCACTGGGGTTCGTAGAAGTACATCAGCAGCGGGGTCTTCTCCTCGGAGGCGCGTTTAGCGGCTTTGATGAGAGCGGCCTCACTGCCGGAGTGGACGACCTTGTAATTGAGGTCGAGGTTTTTGATGAGAGAGTTGTCATTGGTCACGAACGACGGGTCGCCGCTCAGGAACTGGCCTTGTTCGCCGGACTTGGCGGTCTTGAAGAGATGCGCGTACTTGTTGAGGTTGCGCCAGTCGGTGATATCCGGATATCGGTCGGCCATCCACTGGGGAATGTACCAACCGATAACCCCCTTGTTCCCATTCGTCCCGGCGGAAACAGCGACTTTCTTATCCTCGATGTACTCCTTCTTCTCCGCCTCCCGGCCCCAGTTCTCGATGATGACGTCGACCTCGCCGTCTTCGATGCCCTCCCAGGATTTCGCTTCGTTCAGGCGTTTCTTCTCCACCTGGTAGCCGAGTTCCTTCTCCAGGAGATAGGTGAGTACGGCGGCGCTCGCCTCGTAGCCGATCCACGGATTGAGGGCGAGCCTGACGACGCGCTTGCTCACCGCCCCGGTCGTCTCCTGCGCCCCGTCGCCGCTGCATCCGGTCAGCAGGAGCACGAGGACGGCGGCCGACGCCGGCGCTCTCTTTCCACGTGTTGCCATCGCATGTCCTTCATGAGGGACGGCCACGGCCGCACGGCCGTGGCCGACGAGATGTACGGCTACCGCGAAGCGGGGAGGCCCGGGGAAGCCGGGCCAGGCCCGGTCACTTGGGGAGCCACGCCTGCCACGTGCCGGGGTTGGCGTCGACCCACTTCTTGGCGGCCTCCTCGGCCGACATCCCGTTGTTGGTGATGTCGTTGGCGACGGAGTTCTGGTCCTCGTTGGTCCAGGTGAAGTTCTTGATCAACTCGTAGGCCTTGCCGCCGCCGTCGGCGAAGCGCTTGGACACGATCTTGTCGAGGTCCAGCTCGGCGTAGTCGCAGGCGACCTTCTTGGGGTCGGCGTCGCAGCCGTCGGTGTGGGGCGGCAGGTCGACCCGGGCGAGCTTGACCCGGTTGAACAGCCAGTGCGGGTCCCAGAAGTAGAACAGCAGCGGCTTCTGCTGCTCCTGCGCCTGTGTGGCCGATTGGATCAGCGCGGCCTCGCTGCCCCCGGTGACGACCTTGTAGTTCAGCTTGAGGTTCTTGATGATGGCGTTCTCGTTGCTGACATAGGACGGGTCGCCGAACAGCAGTTGGCCCTTGCCACCGGACTCGGAGGTCTTGAACAGGTCGGCGTACTTGTTGAGGTTCTTCCAGTCGGTGATGCCAGGGTGCTTGTCCGCCATCCACTGCGGGACATACCACCCGATGACCCCCTTGTTGCCGGTGGACCCGGCTTCGACGGCCACCTTCTTCTCCTCAATGAACTTCTTCTTGAGGTCGTCGTGGCCCCAGTTCTCCAGGATGACGTCCACCTCGCCGGTCTCGAACCCCTCCCACGAGACCTGCTCGGAGAGCTCCTTCAGCTCGACCGTGTATCCAAGGTTCTCCTTCAGCAGGTGGGACACCACGGCGGCGCTGGCCTCGTATCCGACCCACGGGTTCACGGCGAGCTTGACGGTCCCCGCAGCCGCCGGCGCGCCGCTGCCGCTCCCGGAGGGAGCGGGGGAGTTCGCGCCGTCGGCCACTCGGGCGCCGCCGCAGGCCGAGACGGCGAGGCCGAGCGTCAGCACGCCGGCGAGCAGGCGAACTCTACTTCCGATCCTCATGCGATCCTCATCTTCTGTTGTGGAGGGGACGGGCGTCTCTCGACGCCCTGCGTGATCCGGTCGAGCATGATTCCGAGCAGTACGGTGGCGAGCCCCGCGGCGAATCCCAGGCCGAAGTCGGCGCTCTGCGAGAAGCCGGAGACGACGTCGAATCCGAGTCCCCCGGCCCCGACCAGCCCGCCCACCACCACCATGGCCAGCGTCATGACGATGCCCTGGTTGGCGGCCAGCAGGACGGCCCGGCGGGCCATCGGAAGCTGCACCTTCCACAGCAGTTGGCGGCGGGTGGAGCCGCCCGCCAGGGCGGCTTCGACGACGGTCGGCGGGACGCCTCTGATGCCGTCCTCGACGAGGCGTACGACAGGCGGGACGGCGTAGACGACGGAGGCGAAGACGGCGGTGAACCGCGTCGCCCCGAACAGGGCCAGAGCGGGCAGCAGGTAGATGAACGCCGGCAGGGTCTGCGCCGCGTCGAGCAGTGGCCGCTGGAGGGCGGCGAAGCGCGGGGAGCGGGCGGCGGCGACGCCGAGGGCGACACCGGCGGCGAGGGTGAGCGCCACCGCGACCACCACGGTGGTCAGGGTCTCCATCGAGTGCTCCCACAGCCCGAGCAGGGCGATGGCCAGGAGGCAGCCGAGGGCGGTGAGCGCCCGGCGCACGCCGCTGACGCGCCAGGCCAGCGCCGCCACGGTGGCCGCCGTCAGCCACCAGGGGGCCGTGGTGAGAACGGTCTGGAGGGGGTTGAGCAGGCCCTCCGTCGCCACGTTCTTGATCGCCTCGGTAGTGTCGTACCAGGACGACTGCATCCACCGGACCGCCTCGTTCACCGGGCCGGCGATGCGGATCTCGAACGCCGCCGGGAACCCGCCGAGCGCCGTCAGGCCCAGTACGGCACCGCCGGCGAAGACGAGCCCGGCCACGGCGGCGGTGCCGTACCGGGAGCGGGAGCGGTGGGGCCGCCGGGCGCCGGGGCCGCCGGGGTGGCCGGTCCGCCGGGCGCCGGCCATGATGAGCCGGTCCAGCACGATGCCCATGAGCACGATGGCGAGGCCGGCGGGGAGCATGACGCCGACGTCGGCCCTGGACAGGCCGCGGATGACGGCGGAGCCGAGGCCGGGCGCGGCGATGAGCGCGGCGAAGACCACCATCGACAGCGCCATCATGACGGTCTGGCCGACCGCCAGCACGATGGTGTTCCTGGCCATCGGCAGGTGCACCGTGAGCAGCGTCTGCCACCGGGTGGCCCCGAGCGACGTCGACGCCTCGACGGCGGCGGGGGAGACCTGCTGGACGGCCAGGGCGGTGATGCGGATGGACGGGGGGATCGCGTAGATGATCGTGGCCACGGCCGCCGACGCCGGGCCGATCTGGAAGAACAGCACCATGGGCCCGAGGTAGGCGAACGTCGGCATGATCTGCATGACGTCCAGCGCGGGGGTGAGCGCGCGGCGCACCCTCGGCACGCGGCCCGCCCACACGCCGAGCGGCAGCCCGACCAGCAGCGACAGCAGTACCGCGGTGAGCACGAGGGCGAGGGTGTCGACGCTCGCCTCCCACACGCCGAGTACGCCGAAGGCGCCGAAGCCCAGTCCCGCCACCAGGGCCGTGCGCCACCCGCCGGCGAACCAGCCGAGGGCGGTGGCCGCGGCCACCAGCAGCGGCGGGTCCACCGGCCGCAGAGCACCGGCGAACAGGTCGAACACGCCGCCGATGAAAAGCCGCACGTAGTTGACGAGGTACAGGAAGAGCGGGCTCTCGTTCCTGTTGTCGTCGACCCAGTCCCGCACGTCGTTGAGGAACAGGAACGGCGCCGCCTCGTCGTCGTGGGGCAGGGTCGCGGTGCCGCGGAACGCCAGGTAGAGGCCGACGGTGGCGACGGTGGCGATGGTGACGGCGGCTGGCAGCGCGACGCGGGGCAGCCGGCTGCCGGGGCGGCCCACCACCACGGGGGCAGGCGCGGCGGACAGGGCGGGCGACACGGTCGCCGGGGCCGCCGGAGCCGTCATCCGACGCCGCCCGCAGAGGCGGACCGTGTGCCTGCCGAGGTCCCTGACCTGCCCGAACGCGGCGCCATGGCGGACAGGACGTCCAGCCTGTCGACCACGCCGACGAACCGGTCGCCGTCCACGACGCGGATGGGCCGGGCCGAGGCCAGAACTGCCGGTACGGCGTCGCGGATGACGGTCGCCGCCGCCATGACGGGCCCATCCAGGTGCTCGTCGTCGCCGGGGACGCGGCAGATCCACCGCAACGACAGCACCTCGCTGGGGGCGACGTCCCTGACGAAGTCGGCGACGTACTCGTCGGTGGGGGCGGCGACCAGCTCCTCCGGCGTGCCGATCTGCACGATGGAGCCCGCCCGCATGATGGCGATGCGCTCGCCCAGTTTGAGGGCTTCCGACAGGTCGTGGGTGATGAAGAGCATGGTCTTCCCCACCTCACGGTGCAGCCGTACCACCTCGGCCTGCATGTCCCTGCGGATCAGCGGGTCCAGGGCGCTGAACGGTTCGTCGAACAGCATGACCTGCGGATCCACCGCGAGAGCGCGGGCGAGGCCGACGCGCTGCTGCATGCCGCCGGAGAGCTGGTCGGGGTAGGAGGCCGCGTGCCCGGCCAGGCCCACCAGGGAGAGGATCTCCTCGGCGCGGCGGTGCCGTACGGCTTTGGCGGCCCCTTGGATCTCAAGGCCGTAGGCGACGTTGTCGATGACGCGGCGGTGGGGGAGCAGGCCGAAGTGCTGGAACACCATGCTGACGCGGTGGCGGCGGAGCGCGCGCAGCCCGGCGGGGGAGGCCGCGCGGACGTCCTCGCCGGCGATGCGGACATCGCCGGAGGTGGGTTCGACGAGTCTGGTCAGGCAGCGTACGAGGGTGGATTTGCCGCTGCCGGAAAGCCCCATGACGACGAACATCTCGCCGTCCCGGACGTCGAAGGTCACATCGCGGACGGCGGCGGTGCAGCCGGTTCTCGCGAGGAGAGTGGTGGGGTCGAGGTGGATGTGCGGTCCGTTGAGGACCTGTTCGGGGCGGGGGCCGAAAACCTTCCACAGTCCGCGTACATCGATGGCGGCACTGCCCGATGTCATGCCGGTCGGGTCGGGGGGAACCTTCCGCGCGGCTGCCACTGTCTCCTCTAACACGCTTGGCCTCGTGATTCTTCTGGGAGGTCTCGCCGGTTCCGAGTTTTCGAGGGTAAGGGGGCGCTGCGCCAAAAGATATGACCGCAATGCTATGGACTACAACGTTGTGATCTTCCGGAGATCTATGCGGTTCTTTCGCGTTATTCGATCAAGCAGACCATGGAACGATACAAACCGTCATATATGGACACTGCGCCATTTTTGTGTACAGGGGTTGTCGGCGGCTCTGTGATGGGGTAGGGAAAGACGGGGTTCCAGGTTCTGCGGCCCCGTACATTACAAATGAATGTTTGTATGGCTATGGTCGGTTGGCCGCACTGGTCAAGTTGTGTTCCAATTACCCGCACTTGCTGGATTTCCCCCTGAGGTCTTGGGGACCGACAGGCCGCGAGGCTTCCATATACGCCGACTTCGGCGAGAGGTAGCGTTCGGTGAGTACAGAGATGCCACACGACGTTCGAGGTGGTGGCGACGGCGAGGTGCGGGTGCCGTCCCACGGCCCTCGGGCCGAAGAGGAAGCGGGCAGCGCATGGCGCCTGCACAACTGGCGGGTCCGGTCCAGGCTCGTCGCCCTGATCCTCGTGCCGACGGCGGCAGCCGTACTGCTGGGCGGGGTCCAGGTGGTGTCGTCCATATCGGCCGCCGCGGACTACCAGCGGGTCAACGACCTGGCGCGGCTCTCGGAGAGGATCTCGGCGCTCACCCACGAGCTCGCGGAGGAACGGGCACAGGTCGCGTGGTACATCGCGCTCGGCCAGCCCGAGCGCATGACGGCGCCGCTGCGCGACCAGATGGACAAGGCCAACAACGCCGTCAAATCCGTACGTGAAAGCGCTGCTGACGTCCGGGAGGGCGCCTCGGGCCGCGCGAAGGACGAGGTCGAGGCCGCGCTCAACCGGTTGGAGGACCTCGCCGCGCTGCGCGGGCAGGTCCTTGAGTCCAAGCTGCTGCCCGACGCCGCCATCGGCGCCTACTCGCAGGTGATCGGAGACCTGCTCTCCCTGCACGACGAAATCGGCAAGGGAAGCGCCGACGACGTGCTGTTCGCCCAATCGATGACGCTCACCTCCCTCGCCGGAGCCAAGGAGAGCGCCGCCCTCCAACAGGCGCTCGTCACCGCGGTGCTGGTGAACGGGCACTTCGAGCAGCAACAGCAGGAGGACTTCCTCGGCGCGATGTCACGCGAGGAGAACGAACTCCAGCGCTACGCCGCCGAGGCCACCCGCGACGAACGCAGGTTCTTCGACGAGACCGTGAAGGGACGGGTCTCCGAACGCGCCCAGTTCCTCCGCGAACTCATCCTGATCCGTACGAACATCGGCGTCTCCCTCAAGGGGCTCGACCAGACCAAGCGCGACGACGCCCGCGAATGGTCCCAGGCCATGGGCGCCGTCGTCGAACGGATGCGCACCGTCGAGCTGCGGCACACCCGGGCCATCGTCAGCCGCAGCGAGAGCCTGACCGGCGCCGAGCGAGGGCAGGCGCTGGTCGCCGCCGGAGCCGTCGGCGCGCTGCTGCTCGCCGTCCTGCTCATCACCTCCGGCGTGGCGCGCTCCCTGATCCGGCCGCTGCGGCGGCTCCGCAGCGAAGCGCTGCAGATCGCCGACGAGCGGCTGCCGGGCTTCGTGCAGCGCGTGCGTGAGACACGAGAGACGGAGATCGCGATCGAGGTCCCGCCGATCGGGGTCTTCTCCCGCGACGAGGTCGGCGAGGTCGCGCGGGCCTTCGACGAGGTGCACCGCGAAGCCGTACGGCTGGCGGGCGACGAGGCGCGGCTTCGCGGCAACATCAACGCGATGTTCGTCAACCTCTCCCGCCGCAGCCAGACCCTGGTGGAACGGCAGCTCACCCTGATCGAACGGTTGGAGAAGGGCGAACGCGACGACAAGCGGCTCGCCGACCTGTTCAAACTGGACCACCTGGCCACCCGTATGCGCAGGAACAGCGAGAACCTCCTGGTCCTCGCAGGTCAGGAAGCCGCCCGCCGATGGAGCCAGCCCGTCGAGCTGATGGACGTGATCCGGGCCTCCCTGTCGGAGGTCGAAAGCTACGACCGGGTCCACGCCCATATGCAGGCCGAAGTGGCCATCGCCGGGCAGGCCGTGAGCGACGTCGTGCACCTGCTCGCCGAACTCGTGGAGAACGCCGTCTCCTTCTCGCCCCGCGAAACCAGGGTGACCGTCTCCAGCAACCGCATCGAAGGCGGCGGCGTGATGCTGTCGGTGGCGGACCAGGGCATCGGCATGACCTCCGAGGAGCAGGCCCACGCCAACTGGCGCCTGGCCAACCCGCCGGTCGTGGACGTATCGGTGTCGCGGCGGATGGGCCTGTTCGTGGTCGGGCGGCTCGCACTGCGCCACGGCGTGCGGGTGCAGCTCAGGCCGCAGGAGAACGGCGGTCTGACCGCGATGGTGCTGATCCCGGAGAAACTCGTCGCCCCCATCCCCGGATCGGCGACGTACGCCCAGCCTCAGGCGGCGATGTTCCCCACGGTCAACCCGCCCGCCGGCGGATCGGCCTACCCCGGCCCCGGCCATCCCTCCGGCGGCTACCAGATGCCGGCGCTCGCCGACCCGCCGCCGAGGACACCGCTGCCGCCCGGCGTATCGCCCATCGTCCCCCCGCAGGCGCGGCCCGCCGGAGCGGTCGGCCCCTACGGCCCGGCCGGCGACACGCCCCCACCCGGCCCGGCCCTCCCGAGGCGCAAACCGCCCCTCGGCGCGCCACCGATGGCCCCGCCGGCCCCCGGCTCCACCGGCCCCACCGCCCTCGGGGACCTCGGCGGGAAATCATGGTTCGCCTCGTCGGGACCGCCCCCCGAGAGGCCGCTGTCGGCGCCCGTCAGCATGGCGCACGAGCCCTACCCGCCGCCGGACGCGAGCCCGCTGTTCCCGCCCGTCGACGTCGGGCCCAACCCCTACGCGGGCGTCAAGCCGTACGGCATCGGCGAACTCGACCCGACCGGCCCGATGCCCCGCGTGGACGCCTCCGGGTTCGACCCGACCGGCGACGACTACCTGCCGATCTTCGCGGCCGTCGAATCCGACTGGTTCAAGAAGTCCGCTGCCCGCTCCGCCCCCGGCGGCGAAACCGAATCCGCCGGCGACACCGCGCAGGACGCCTGGCAGTCCCCCGCGGACGAGGGGTGGCGGGCAGCCGAAGCCGCCAGCGCCCCCTCCCTTGGCGGGCTCACCGCCTCCGGACTGCCCAAACGCACACCGCGGGCCAACCTCGTGCCCGGATCCGTCGCGCCGGGGGCCGGCCCGCCGGCGCCGGTGGCCGTGCCCAAGCCGTCCCCAGACCATGTACGCGACCGACTGTCGAGTTTCCAACAGGGCGTCAGGAGGGCCCGCGCGGAAGCCGCCGAGAGCGGTCCCGCCGAGGCCGTCGAGGAGGAGCCGTGAGGGATATGAGCCAGGCCGCCAGAGATGTGAACTGGCTGATCAGTGGCTTCGTGGAAGAGGTGCCCGGCGTCGCTCACGCGGTGGTCGTGTCCTCCGACGGCCTACCGCTGGCCTTCTCCCGCGCCTTTCCGAAGGACCGCGCCGACCAGCTGGCCGCCGTCGCCGCCGGACTCATCAGCCTCACCCAAGGCGCCTCGCGGGTCTTCGAAGGCGGCGCGGTCACCCAGACCGTGGTCGAGATGCAGCGGGGACTCCTGCTGGTCATGTCGGTCGGCGATGGCTCATGCCTCGCCGTACTCGCCGCCCCCGACTGCGACATGGGCCTCGTGGCCTATCAGATGACGATCCTGGTCGAGAGAGCCGGCCAGGTGCTCACCCCGGCGGTGCGAGCCGAACTCCAAGCCTCGCACCCGTGGTGACGGCGTGACGGGAGGACAGACAGGAGGACATCGTGGCACGCTACCGTGACGAGGACCCGGTGTACGGCGGGCCCGGGCACCACATGCCCGCCCACGGCGCATACCCCGACTACGGCGAGAGCACCGCACCCTACGGCTCTCCCTACGGCGACCCGCACCCGGGCGAGCCCGACCGGGAGGAGCAGAGCTCCCTCGTGCGGATGTACGCCCTCACCGGAGGCCGCACCGCGCCCCGAGGCGACCTCGCCATCGAGGCGCTCGTCTCCTCGGCGACCTCGGCCCAGCTCGGGCTGAAGTTCCCCAAGGAGCATCGGGCGATCAGCGAACTCTGCCGCCAGGTCAGATCCGTCGCGGAGGTCTCCGCACTGCTCGGCATGCCGCTCGGCGTGGCGAGAGTGCTGATCGCCGACATGGAGGCCGAAGGACTGGTCAGGGTCTACCAGCCGCACCTGGACGCTGGGAAGCCAGATGTGAACTTGCTGGAAAGGGTGCTCAGTGGACTTCGCAGGCTCTAGCCGCAACGGTGGCCTGACCTCAACCAAGATCGTTGTCGCGGGCGGGTTTGGCGTCGGCAAGACGACCTTCGTCGGCGCGGTGTCGGAAATCCTCCCCCTCACCACCGAAGCCGTCATGACCAACGCCAGCGCCGGCATCGACGACCTCGCCTTCACCCCCGAGAAGGCCACCACCACCGTCGCCATGGACTTCGGCCGCGTCTCCCTGGACAGAGACCTCATCCTTTACCTCTTCGGCACGCCGGGTCAGCACCGGTTCTGGTTCATGTGGGATGACATCGTCAAAGGCGCCATCGGCGCCGTCGTCCTCGCCGACACCCGCCGACTGTCCGACAGCTTCCCGGCCATCGACTACTTCGAAGAGGCGCAGCTCCCGTTCATCGTCGGGGTCAACGGCTGGGACGGACAGTTCCTCCACCGGGAAGAGGAAGTGCGGGACGCGCTCACCCTCGCCCCCCGCATCCCGATCGTCCGCACCGACGCCCGCGCCCGCGAATCGGTCAAGCAGACCCTCATCACCCTCGTCGAACACGCCCTGACCACCAGGTTGCATTAAAGGAGGTCAGGCGAGCCACCAGTGGGCGGCGACGAGTTCGGCGACGAGGGGTTCGGTGAGGAGGGCGACGTCGGGGTCGGTGTCGCCGGGGTAGCGGATGGTGTGGGCGGCGCCGTCGAGATGGGGGCCTACGGTGAGGACGGTCGAGCCGCGTTCGCGGACCCATTCCATGGCCTGGGCGTCGTAGCGGGAACCGGGGTAGAGGATGGCGCGGTAGTCGAGGGTCTTGGTGAGGTAGACGTCGACGTGGGACCAGTCGCCGGTTTCGCAGGCGTCGGCGGGGCGGCGCGGGCCTTCGCGGAACATGAGGGCGGACTGCTCGGCGGAGGAGAGGCGTTCGGCAGGGGCGACGGTGTAGACCCCGTGGGGGCCGTCGAGGAGTTCCGAGGCGTGGTCGAGCCAGGAGCCGCGCCGGTCGAGGAGGTCGGCGGTGGAGTCGGCGGCTCTGAGGAGCAGCGCGGGCAGGTCGAGGGGCCGGCCGGTGAGCCGGGCGGTGAGACCGAGGAGCAGGGCGAGCGTGTGCTGGTAGGTGCGGCACGCGACGCCGCTGGCCTCGGGGCCCGCGGACATGGGCACGATGACGTCCGCGTACTCCGTGATCGCGGAGCCCGGCGTGTTGGTGAGGGCCGCCACGAAGGCGTGGCCGTGATATCTGGCGAGCGCGTCGAGGGTTTCGACGCTTCCGCCGGTGGCGGAGATCGGCACGACGAGGGTGCCGGGGGCGGGGGGATAGGACAGCTCGGCGGAGCCGTACTCGGCGGCGGCGTCAATGCCGGCGGCGCGGAGCCTGAGCGCGGCGACGCCCGCCGCATAGCGGGAGCTGCCCATGCCGAGGAAGACGACGCGGCGCACGTCGCGGGGGAGCGCGGCGAAGGGGTCGGCGGCGCGCAGGGAGTCGGCGAGGCCGGTGAGGGCGGCGGGCTTGGCCTCCAAGTCGGCGAGGTAGAGGGCGGGGTTCACGCGTGGGACTCCTTCGGATACCAGGTGCGCAGCACGCCCATCGGGGCGTAACGCCAGCGGGGCAGGCGGCGTGCCGCGTAGATCAGTTCACGGCACTCCTGTTCGATTTCGAACGGCCGGAGCAGCGAGGGGTCGAGCAGGTCGGACCGGCCGTGCCGGGCCAGTCGGGAGGTGTAGGCGTTCAGCAGCGCATCGCGGGCCGACTCGGCCCACTGGGCGGCGTGCCGGGGGGCGACGCCACGCCGTTTGATCGCGACCTGGGCGGCGTGTTCGAGGCTGGTGCCGAGCTGGGCCAGGTCGCGCGCGGCGGGTTGGAAGGGGTCGGCCGCCTCGACGACGGGGTTCCCGTCGAAGTCGATGACGGCGTAGCCGTCCCGCCACCGCAGCACCTGCCCCACGTGCAGGTCGCCGTGGACGCGGATGAGCGGCGTGTCGGCCACGTCCGCGAGCGGGGTGAGCGCCGTGCGGAGCGCGTCGGCGTGCGCGGCGAGCCACGCGCCGTCGTGTCCGCCGGTCAGTTCCAGCGCCTCGACCAGCGCCGCCTCGGCGCGGGCGAGATACGGGGCCCGGTACGGCATGAGCCCGGAAGGGGGCTCTCGCCGTACGGGCTGGGGCAGGACGGCCGACGGGGTGGCGAGCGCGGCGTGCAGGTCGGCGGCGAGGTGGCCGAGCTCCTCGGCGAACGCGGCGCGCCCGGCCTCGGCCTCGTCCACACACCACTCCCACCCGTCGCGCGCGTCCGGCAGGTAGCCCGTCACCAGCGCGACCAGCACGTCCGGCCCGCCGTCCGCCCGCCGGGTCAGCGCGGCGTACGGCGGAGCCGTGGCGGTGAAGCCGGCGGCGACGAGGTGGGCCAGCAGTTCGGGGCCGGGCTGGGGGAGCGGTAGGGGCGGGGTGAACCATTTGACCACGGCGCTTTCGCCCACCACGACGGAGTGGTTGGACTGGTCGACGGAGAAGCCGCGCTCGCCGTGCGGGACCGTTCCCGCGGGGAGCGGCCGGAAGCGACGCACCTCGAAGCGGGCGTTTCCGGAACCTTCAGCCGAGAGGGCGGCGAGCAGCGCGGCGGACAGTCCGTCCCCGGCTTCAGGCGCTTGATCACGCTGTGAGATCAAGCGCTCCCAAATTGAATTCAGGTTCAACTCTCCAGCCATACTCCCAGCTAACAATGTTGTGAAAAGTCTTGCCGATATTGATATCGACTGCAACACTCCTGCTTTGGTCTGCCATGCCCCTGTTGCACTCGCAGCGGCCCGTGTGGCCGTTTCGTACGATTCCTGAACCTAGAACGGAGTTGCGGTCGTGTCCCGAATCCGGTACACCCGTCGTCTTCCCGCTGTCGTCGCGACAGCCGGAGCCCTGCTCGCCGTGGCCGCCTGCGGCGGAGGGGAGGACACCACCGCAGCCGCGCCGTCCGCCTCGGCCGCTCAGCTCGACCCGAACGCCGACCTGAAGAAGCAGAAGCTCACGATCTCCATCTGGGACGGCTACAGCCCCAAGGACCTGCCCGACCGGGTCATGGAGAAGTTCGGCACCAAGATGGACGTCGCGCTCCACGCCACCAACGAAGAGATCATGGGCAAGCTGACGGCGGGAGCCGACAGCGGCATCGACGTGGCGTTCGTTTCCGGGCAGTACGCGCAGGCCCTGAACGAGGCCGGTCTGGTGGAGCCGATCCACCCCGAGCTGATCCCGAACCTCGCGAACCTCTACCCCGAGGCCACCCAGCTCAGCTACGACAAGGGCAACAAGTTCTCCGTGCCCTACACCTGGGGCACCACGGGCATCTGCTACCGCGAAGACCTGCTGAAGAGCGAGCCCACGAGTTGGAACGATCTGCTGGACCCGCCGGCCGAGGCGCGCAAGAAGGTCACGCTCATGACGACCGAGCGCTGGCTGGCGCTCCCCGCCCTCAAGGCCAAGAACTACTCGGTGAACACCACCGACGACAAGCAGATCCAGGAGGCCAAGGACCTGCTCGTCAAGGCCAAGGAGAACCTGCTCACCTTCGACGACACCACCTTCGGCGACCGCCTGAAGAAGGGCGAGGCCGTCATGGTGGAGGCGTGGGACGGCTGGTGCCCCACCTCCGAGAAGAACATCAAGTTCAAGGTGCCCAAGGAGGGCAGCGACCTCTGGGTCGACACGATGGTGGTGCTGAAGTCCTCCAAGAACAAGGAGGCCGCGCACGCCCTCATCAACTACATCCTCGACCCGGAGATCCACAGTTGGGCCGCTGAGAACATCCTCTACAAGGTGCCCAACAAGGCCGCCATGGAGAAGGTGGACCCGGGCCTGCGCCCGGACGGGTCGCCGCTGGCCATGAGCCCCGCCGAGCTGCTCCAGGGTGAGTCGATCATCGACCTCGGCAACGACTCCCAGAAGTACACCCGCCTCTCCACCGAGCTCAAGGCGAACTAAGGCCGGTCCTTGTCCACGACGTCCACGCCCCCGGACCGAGACCGGGCCGCAGAGCCGTCGGCGCCCCCCTCGGGCGGGCGCCGCGGGCGGCGCGGGCGCGGTGCGGGGAGGTTCCTCGCCGGGCTGCTCTTCCTGGGGCCCGGCCTCACGTATCTGATCGTGCTGCTGATGATCCCGCTCGCGCTGGTCTTCAGCTACACGGTCTTCCAGCGGGGCCGCTTCGGAGGCGTGGTCTACGAGGCGACCGGTGAGAACTTCACGCGCCTGCTCGACCCGCTCTACCTGGACGTCCTACTGAGCTCGCTCAAGCTCGCCGCCATCGCCACCGCGGTGGCGCTGCTGGTCGGCTACCCCACGGCGTACATGATCGCCATGCTGCCGCGCAGGTGGAAGACGATCGCGCTGGTGGCTGTGGTGCTGCCGTTCTGGACGAACTTCCTGGTGCGCATCTACGCCTGGATCGTGCTGCTCAGCGGGCCCGGCCTGGTCAACACCGCGCTGATCGACCTCGGACTCATCGACGAACCCCTGGAGCTCCTCTACAACGAGGGCACGATCGTGGTCGGGCTCGTCTACTCCTACCTGCCGCTCATGGTGCTGCCGCTGTACGCGGCCATCGAGAAGCTGGACCCGACCTTGCGCGAGGCCTCGGCGAACCTCGGCGCCCGCCCCGCCCGCACCTTCCTATCGGTGACGCTGCCGCTCACCGTGCCGGCCGTGCTCACCGGCTGCCTGTTCGTCTTCGTGCCGAGCTTCGGCAACTTCATCGTCCCCGAACTGCTCGGCGGCGGACACTCCGCCATGGTCGGCAACCTCATCAGGGACCAGTTCCTCACCGCCAGGGACTGGCCGTTCGGGGCGACGCTGGCCCTGGCCCTGGTCGCGATGCTCGTCGTGCTGCTGCTCGCGCAGGCGTGGACGGCCAGGAGGTACAGCCGTGCGTAGACCGCCCCTGCTGCACGTGCCGTTCTGGCTCACCTACCTCTTCCTCTACGCCCCGATCGCGGTGCTCGCGTTCATGTCGCTCAACGCGGGCGAATCGCCGTACACCTTTGAGGGGTTCAGCCTCAAGTGGTACGGCGAGCTCGCCGGCAACGACAAGATCCAGGAGGGCCTGGTCAACACGCTCGTGGTCGCGCTCGGCACCACCGTGCTGGCCACGGTGCTCGGCACGCTGCTCGCCGTGGGCATGGCGAGATACACCCGCTCGCGGGTGCTCGACGCCATCGGCCTGCTGCCGGCCATCCTGCCCGACCTGGTGCTGGCCATCGGCCTGCTCGTGCTCTACTCGGCGGTCAACATGACGCTCGGACTGCACTCGGTGCTGCTCGCCCACGTGGTGTTCGCGATGGCGTTCGTGGCCGCCGTGGTGCGCACCCGCCTCACCCACGCCGACACCTCCCTGGAGGAGGCCTCCCGCGACCTCGGGGCGAACGCGCTGACCACGTTCGTCCGCATCACGCTGCCGCAGCTCGCGCCCGGCATCGCCGCGGGCGCGCTGCTGGCCTTCACGCTGTCGGTCGACGAGTTCGTCATCGCGTTCTTCACCGCGGCGCCCACCGAGCCCACCCTGCCCGTCGTCATCTATTCCATGGTCCGCTTCGGAGTCACCCCCGAGATCAACGCGCTGGCGACGCTCCTGCTCGCGGTGAGTTTCACCGTCGTGATCGCGGCCCAGCGGATGACCCGCCTCACGGAGTCGCTGTCATGACCGCACCACCCGTCGAGACCCCGCCGCTCCTCGCTGTGGAAGGAGTCGGCCGCGCCTTCGGGGACGTGACGGCTCTCGACGACGTCACACTCGACATCCGGCAGGGCGAGTTCTTCGCTCTGCTCGGGCCGAGCGGATGCGGCAAGACGACGCTGCTGCGCATCCTCGCCGGATTCGAGCACCCCGACCGGGGCAGCGTCACCCTCGACGGCGCCGACCTGCTCGCCACGCCCCCGCACAAGCGGCCCGTCAACCTCATGTTCCAGTCGTACGCGCTCTTCCCGCACATGAGCGTGGCCAAGAACATCGCCTACGGCCTGGAACGCGAAAAGATCCCCCGGGCCGAGGTGAAGTCGCGAGTGGCCGAGGTGCTGGAAACCGTAGGACTGGCCGAGCACGCCGACCGTCGGCCCCACCAGCTCTCCGGAGGGCAGCGGCAGCGCGTCGCCCTCGCCCGCGCCATCGTCAAACGGCCGCGGCTGCTCCTGCTCGACGAGCCGCTGTCCGCGCTCGACAAGAAGGTGCGCGCCGGGATGCAGCTCGAACTCAAACGGCTGCAGAACGAGGTCGGCATCACCTTCATCGTGGTCACCCACGACCAGGAGGAGGCGATGTCGCTGGCCGACCGCATCGCCGTCTTCGACCGCGGACGCGTGCTCCAGGTGGACCCGCCCGTCGCGCTGTACGAACGGCCCCGCACGCGGTTTGTCGCCGACTTCGTCGGCGACAACAACCTCTTCTCCGGTACGGCACGGCCCGACGGCCTCGAAGCCCCGATGCTCGGCCTGCTGCCCGCCCGTCCGGGGCCCGACGACGGCTCACCGGCGG
The DNA here is from genome assembly GCF_900100605.1 of Sinosporangium album. Classification (GTDB taxonomy): domain Bacteria; phylum Actinomycetota; class Actinomycetes; order Streptosporangiales; family Streptosporangiaceae; genus Sinosporangium; species Sinosporangium album. Next base: position 228,127 of record NZ_FNCN01000005.1, read on the forward strand.
CACTCGCCGTACGGCCCGAGCGCGTCAAGCTGGGAGCGCCCGGCACGGGCCTCCTCAACGGGACGGTGGTGGACGTCGGCTTCTACGGCGGCGTCTCCCACTTGGTCGTCCAGGTGCCCGGGCACGAGACGCCGGTGCTGGTGGCGACGCAGGGGCCGAGCCAGGTGCAGGTCGGCGCTCCGGTGGGGATGGCGTGGAGTGCCGGCGACGCCGTACTGGTGCCGCAGGACGAGTGAGTGGAGCGGCGAGTGGGCGCGAAGTCGACCTGGAGTGCCGGGCCGGCGGCGGGCTTATGCCGGCGGCTCGGACCGCCCGTCGGCCCCGCCGGAGGTGAGCGGGCATCCCGTCATGGCCCGCGCGTAGCCCAGGATCAGTTCGGCGGCCTCCTCCGGGCCGATGATCGGGTGGCGCGCGGTGATGCGGTAGCCGTACGCGTCCTCCAGCGCCACCAGGTTGCGCGCGATCACCAGCGTCTCGTCGGCGAGGGTGAAGACCCCGAGCGCCGCGCCGGTGTCGAGGATGCTCTGGTACATGGTGACCTGCCGGTCGTACAGCGTGGTGAGCAGCAGACCGTAGATCCGGTTGCGGCCCGCGGATCCGCCCAGTTCGTTCAGCAGCCGCACGTCCGGGTCGAGCGGCCCGGTCGGCAGCCCCGACCGGATGGTCACGACCAGCTTCTCCCGAGGGTCGGTGATCTTGGCGATCTGCCGGAGGCGCTGCTCGTAGAAGCGCTCCGTGCTCACGTGGTGGGCCTCGACCAGCAGCTCGCCGAAGTCGGGGTAGTGGTAGAGCACCGCCCCGGAGGTGAGCCCGGCCTCCTCCGCCACGTGGTTGAGGTGAACGCCCTCGATGCCGTGGCGGATGACGGCACGCCGCGCTGCCTCGATGAGGTCCAGTCGCCGGTCGGTCCGGCTCTTGCGCGGGGTCATACGCCCCCCCGTTCTTGCATCGACGTTGAAAAGAAGTCCCCGTACCGCGCGGTGCCCGAAGCCGCGCGATCGCCGTACCACTCCATGGTGGCCGCGGAGTTGACCTTCACGCTAGTGCCAAAATTGAATCGACATTCAACAGATTTGGGTTGGAGTCACGATGTCTGAGCGACCCCTCACGATCCTGTTCATGCCCGAGAGCGCCTACGGCCCCACGAACAACTGCATCGGCATCGGAGACGTCCTCCGCGGCCGGGGCCACCGGGTCGTTTTCGCCGCCGAGGCGTCGTGGAAGGGCAAACTGACCGCGCTCGGGTTCGAGGAGGACCTGGTCGACCTGGCGCCGCCCGCCGAGGAGGAGCAGGACCCGGGGCAGTTCTGGAAGGACTTCATCCGCGACACCGCGCCGGAATACCGCAAGAGCACCAAGGAGCAGCTCGAAACGGTGACGAAGCCGATCTGGGAGGCCCTGATCGACGGAGTGAAATACTGCGAGCCGCAGCTCAAGGCCATTATCGGGCGCGTCCAGCCGGATGTCGTCGTCGAGGACAACGTCATCCTCTTCCCCGCGCTGGTGACCGCGGGCAAGCCGTTCGTGCGCATCGTCTCGTGCAACCCGCTGGAGGCCGGAGGCGACGGCGTCGCCCCCGTCTTCTCCGGGCTTCCCGCCGACGACCGCTCCGAGTGGGATGACTTCCGCGCGGAATACGACCGCACCCACCGCGAGATGTGGACCGCCTTCAACGAGTGGGCGGTCGAGCAGGGCGCGCCCCCGCTCCCCGACCTCGGCTTCCTCCCCGAGGGCGACCTGAACCTCTACGTCTACCCGGAGATCCTCGACTACACCGAGGCCCGCCCGCTGGGCGACACCTGGCACCGCCTGGACTCCTCGGTGCGCGAGACCGACGAGGACTTCCAGATCCCCGCCGAACTGGCGGCGACGGAGGGTTCGCTCGTTTACTTCTCCCTGGGGTCGCTCGGGTCGGCCGACGTCGAGCTGATGCAGCGCGTCATCGACGTGCTCGCGGCGACGCCGCACCGCTACATCGTGTCGAAGGGACCGCTCCACGCGGAGATCAAGCTCGCCGACAACATGTGGGGCGCCGAGTTCGTGCCCCAGGCCAAGATCATCCCACAGGTCGACCTGGTCATCACCCACGGTGGCAACAACACCACCACCGAGGCGCTGCACTTCGGCAAGCCGATGATCGTGCTCCCGCTGTTCTGGGACCAGTACGACAACGCCCAGCGTGTCCACGAGCTGGGATACGGCGTACGGCTGTCGACCTACTCCTTCACCGACGAGGAGCTGACGGGGGCGCTGTCGCGCCTCCTCGCCGACACCGACCTGCGCGCCCGCCTGGCCGCCGCGGGCGAGGAGATCCGCCGCCGCGACGGTCTGCGCCTGGCCGCGGACCTGATCGAGCGCGCGGGCCGCGCGGCCTCGTAGCACCCGGCCGCTCCGAGGCCGCCGTCCGCGAGGCCCGCACCGCCGCACGCGAGTGGGCCGAGCTGACACCCTCGGAACGATCCAAGGTCCTGCTGCGCCTCGCCGATCTGGTCGAGACGCACGCCGAGGAGCTGACCGCGCTGGACGTGAAGGAGACCGGCAAACCGGTGGCGGTGTTCCGCGACGGGGAGCTGCCGTTCGCCGCCGACAACCAGATCGCGGCGGGCGGAGCCCCGCTGCCGGGCCCAGGTTTCCCCTATCCGCCGACCCTGATCACCGGGGCAGGGCAGGATAGTGAGATCGTGCAAGGCGAACTTTTCGGTCCTGTGCTGGTGGCACTCCCGTTCGACGGAGAGGAGGAGGCGGTGCGGCTGGCCAACGACACCCCGTACGGCCTCACATCGTCGGTGTGGTCCGGCGACGTCTCCCGTGCGCTGCGGGTGTCCCACCACTTGGACGTGGGGGTGACCTGGGTGAACGACCACCTTCCGCTGGCGCCTGCGGCGGCGCACGGCGGCGTGAAGGGCAGCGGTTTCGGTAAGGACATGAGCCAGGAGGCGGCCATGGAGTACTCCGTGACCAGGCATTTGATGATCAAGCATGCCGCTCCCGCGGAGCGCGACTCCTTCCAGCCCGCTTAGTTGATCATGCAACCAGTGGAGATTTGTGGCCGAAAATCCCTATTTAGTCATCTCTAATGTTCTGTGTGCGGTTGGCCGATCTGGTCGGGGTGTGTTCCAATTACCCTCGCCTATGGACGTCTCCCACGTCCCGTGCGCCCCACGCGTGACTTGATCTCCGTGCACGCAAGGTTCGGCGAGAGGTTCGAAATTCAGTGAGGACGGAAACCCCCCGGAACTCCGCAGGTTCCGGGGCTGATGCAGGAGGCCCGGCGCCCAAGGCGGCGGCTCCGCCCGCCCCGGGAAGCCGCTTCCGGCTGGCGAACTGGCGCGTGCGGTCACGCCTTGTGGCCCTCATCCTCATCCCCACGGCCATCGGCGTGCTCATGACGGGTGTGCAGCTCGCCGACTCCGTCGAAACATCGGGGAAGTACCGCAGGATCACGCAGATCGCGGAACTGGCCGAGAAGCTCGGCGCGCTCACCCACGAGCTGGGCAAGGAACGCACCTACACCGCGTGGTACAAGGCCGACGACCACCGGGACAGCCGCCTGAAGAACGTCCAGGCCCAGCACGGCAAGGTCGACACGGTCGTCGCGGACGTGGTGAAGGTGGTCGACGAACTCGACGTCGACCACACCGCACGTGTCCACGCCGAGGTCGCCGAGGTGCACCGCTGGGCCAGGGGACTGCCGGGCCTGCGCCGACTGATCCTTGAAAAGACGGTGCCCGCCCGGGCGTCCGTCGTCATGTACACGCGGCTCATCGGCGACCTGCAGACGATCCAGCGCGAACTCGGCACCGACGGTGAGAACGAGCGGCTCTTCGCCAACGCCGAGGCCATGGGCGCGCTCAACCGGGTCAAGGAGGAAGTGGCCCGCCAGCAGGCCATCCTGCTGGTCGGCCTCGTCGCCGACCGCGGCGACCTCGACTACGACGACCTGGCGGACTTCCTCGGTTCCTGGAACACGCAGCAGGCCGAATCCGAGCTGTTCGAATCCAACGCCGCGCCCGAGGACCTGGCCTTCTACCGCGCCACCGTGAAGGGCCAGATGGTCAACGAGGCCGACGCGCTGAGACAGCGCGCCCTCGCCCAGCTCCGCGAATACCAGAAGGTGCACGACCTGGTCCGGTGGCGCCCGCCCGCGTACGACGTCCGGCTCTGGTACAACACCACCTCCAGCACCGTGGACCGTCTCCGCGAGGTCGAGCAGCGCGTCGCCGGTCAGATCGTCGCCCAGACCCGCGCGCTCCAGGACGGAGCCCAGGACACCGCGGTGTTCTCCGGTGTGCTGATCCTCATCCTCCTGATCATCGTCCTCGTGATCACCGTGGCCGTCGCCGGCTCGCTGGTGCGCCCCCTCCGCCGTCTGCGGGTGGAGGCGCTGGAGATCGCCGGCACCAGGCTGCCCGAGACCGTCCGTACGCTGCGGGAATCCGGCGATGCCACCGAACCCGACGTCGGATCGATCGGCGTCGCCTCCCGCGACGAGATCGGCGAGGTGGCGCGGGCCTTCGACGAGGTCCACCGGGAAGCGGTCCGGCTCGCGACCGAGGAGGCCCGCCTCCGCACCAACATCAACGCGATGTTCGTCAACCTCTCCCGCCGCAGCCAGACCCTCGTCGAGCGCCAGCTCACCCTGATCGAAGGTCTGGAGCAGGGCGAACCCGACGAGAACCGGCTCGCTGACCTGTTCAAGCTCGACCACCTCGCGACGCGCATGCGGCGCAACAGTGAGAACCTCCTGGTCCTCGCCGGCCAGGAGGCCGCCCGCAGGTGGAGCCAGCCCATCCAGATCGTGGACGTGGCCCGCGCCTCCCTGTCCGAGGTCGAGAACTACGAGCGGGTCACCCTCCAGGTCCAGTCAGGCGTCGCGGTCGCCGGCCAGGCCGTCAGCGACGTCGTCCACCTCCTCGCCGAGCTCGTCGAGAACGCGATCTCGTTCTCGCCGCGCGAGACCAAGGTCACCGTGGCCAGCAACCGCATCGAGGGCGGCGGCGTGATGATCTCGGTCAGCGACCTCGGCATCGGCATGACCCAGGAGGAGCTCGACCAGGCGAACTGGCGCCTGGCCCACCCGCCGACCGTAGACGTCTCGGTGTCGCGGCGCATGGGCCTGTTCGTGGTCGGCCGCCTGGCCCTGCGCCACGGCATCCGCGTCCAGCTCCGCCAGCAGGAGGCCGGCGGCCTCGCCGCCATGGTGCTGCTGCCCGACACCCTCATCGCGCTCCCGCCCGGCGCCCAGCCCTCGTCGGGGACCGGCCAAAGCGACTGGTCGCAACTCGGGGGGCAGCCCAACCCGTTCGAGATGCCGAACCCGTTCGACTCGCCGTTCGACACGATGTCCACGTCGGGCTCCTTCAACCTGGCCTCGTCCTCGGGCACGTACAACATGCCCGCCACCACCTCGGGCGCCTTCGACGTGTCGTCCACGTCCAGCTCGCTGTCCGTTCCGGCGCAGAGCAACCCCCTGGACGCCCCGGTGCTGGCCAGCCCCACCACCTTCGACCTCCCGGAGGCCACGAGCGACCCGTTCCCGGTGCGCGACCCCTTCGACGGCGACCCGTTCGACCGCCTCGCCGGCGGCGACCGCGACCCGTTCGAGCGCGCCCCCGGCGCCGACCGTGACCGTGATCCGTTCGAGCGTCCCCCGGGTGCCGAGCGCGACCCGTTCGAGCGTTCCGCGGGCGGCGAGCGCGACCTGTTCGAGCGTGCCCCGGGCACCGAGCGCGACCCGTTCACCTCGCAGCCCTTCGAGCCTCCGGCGTACGGCGGGAACCCGGTGGACACCGCCTGGCCGGGCACCCTGCCCGCCCCGGGAAGCACCTCCTGGCCCAACCTCGGCGACGACCGCGACAAGCCGACCGGCTACGCGGGCCTCGGCGGCCTGGCCGCGGACGACCCCCACCCCAGCGGTGGCTGGTCGGTGCCGTCGTCCCTGGACTCATCCCGCTTCGATGCTTTCTCACGCGCCGAGCCCGACGACCACACGGGCCCGCTGCCGAAGGTCGACTCGCCCATGGACGCGGGGGAGGAGGAATACCTCCCCATCTTCGCGGCGGTGGAAAGCGACTGGTTCCGCAAGGTCCAGCCGGGCGACCCCGATGCCGACGGGACGCCGGCCGACCTGGCCGGTCCGGAGACCACGGAGATCCCCGCGATCACCGACAGTCTGCCGCTCGGCGGCCCGCGGAAGCCGACGTGGTCGTCGTCCGCCGACGCCGGATGGCAGGCCGCGCAGGCGGCCTCCGCGCCGAGCATGGGAGGGACGACCTCCTCGGGGCTGCCCAAGCGCGTGCCGAAAGCCAACCTGGTGCCGGGAAGCGCGCCCGGCGCGGCCGAGCAGTCCGTCTCCGCCGCGCCTCCGCCGACGCCACTCTCGCCCGAGCGGGTGCGTAGCCGCCTGTCGAGCTTTCAGCAGGGTGTGCGCCAGGCCCGGGGTGAGATCAGCGGGGAGCTGCCGATTCCTCAGCACCCCGATCGTGAAGACAACAAGGAGGGCTTGTGAGGGAGCTGAGCCAGGGAGCTCGCGGGGTCAACTGGCTGATCACCGACTTCGTGAATAATGTGCCGGGAGTCGCCCATGCGGTCGTCGTTTCGGCCGACGGGTTGCCCTTGGCCTTCTCTGAGGGGTTTCCCAAGGATCGGGCCGACCAGCTTGCCGCCGTCGCGGCCGGGCTGATCAGCTTGACCCAGGGAGCCTCCCGGGTGTTCGAGGGCGGGCCGGTGACACAGACCGTGGTCGAGATGCAGCGGGGTCTGCTGCTGATCATGTCGATCAGCGATGGCTCCTGCCTCGGTGTGCTGGCCGCCCCGGATTGTGACATGGGTCTTGTGGCCTATCAGATGACGCTGCTGGTGGAGCGGGCCGGCCAGGTGCTCACCCCGGCCGTGCGCGCTGAGCTCCAGGCGTCACATCCCCGCTGATCCGGGGTGACAGGAGAACAAACATGGTGGGACAGAGTTGGGCTGGTGATAACGCGCCGCTGGGCAGTGGATCTCCGTATTCCCCGGCGGATGGTACGCACAGATACGAAGGTGCACAGCCCGCGGCGCCCCTGCCTCAAGAGCCGAGTTCCCTGGTCCGGCCCTATGCCGTGACCGGGGGGCGTACGGCTCCGCGGACCAAGCTGGCCATGGAAGCGTTGGTGTCGTCTGCGACGTCACCGCATCAGGATCTTTCTTCGTACACTCCGGAATATCAGGCGATCAGTTCGCTGTGCCGACAGGTGCGGTCGGTGGCGGAGATCTCCGCGATGCTGCGCATGCCGCTCGGCGTGGCGCGGATTCTGATCGCGGATATGGAGGCCGAGGGCCTGCTCCGCCTGCACCAGCCGAAGCTCGATGCGGGCAAGCCGGATCTCAACCTCCTGGAAAGGGTGCTCAGTGGACTTCGCAGGCTCTAGCCGGAGCGGAGGGCTCACTTCGACGAAAATCGTCGTTGCGGGCGGCTTCGGTGTCGGCAAGACGACCTTCGTCGGCGCGGTGTCGGAAATCCTCCCCCTCACCACCGAGGCCGTCATGACCGATGCCAGTGCGGGCATCGACGACCTCGGTCTCACGCCGAACAAGACCACCACGACGGTGGCGATGGACTTCGGCCGCGTGTCGCTCGACCGCGACCTCATCCTCTACCTCTTCGGCACGCCGGGTCAGCACCGGTTCTGGTTCATGTGGGATGACATCGTCAAAGGCGCCATCGGCGCCGTCGTCCTCGCCGACACCCGCAGACTGTCCGACAGCTTCCCGGCCATCGACTACTTCGAAGAGGCGCAGCTCCCGTTCATCGTCGGGGTCAACGGCTGGGACGGCCACTACCCCCACGCGGACGACGAGGTCAGGGAGGCGCTCACGCTCGCGCCGAACATCCCCATCGTCCGCGTGGACGCGCGGGTGCGGGACTCCGTGAAGATCACGCTGATCACGCTGGTCGAGCACGCGCTCGCCATGCGCATGGCCGTCCCCGGCTGGGGAGGAAGGTAGGCGCGCCCCCGCCGAGCCGTACGGCTCAGGCGGGGACCGCCTCGATCAACGCGGCTTCGCCGGGCAGATCGATCACCCGGCACAGCGACAGGCCCGCCTTGTCGAGCAGAGCGCCGTATTCCGACCGCGTGCGCTCGGTACCGTCCCCGAACAGCGCGAGCATGCGCATGTCGACGTCCTTGCCCCGGTGGGGCGAGTCGTCGTCGGGCAGGACGAACTCCAGGATGAGCAGCCGGGACGCGTCTCGCATCGCCCGCCGTACATTGCTCAGGATGCGCGTCGCGTCGCCGTCGTCCCAGTTGTGGATCACGGCCGCCAGCAGGTAGGCGTCCGCGCCCGGCGGCACCCCGTCGAAGTAGTCGCCCGCCGTGAACTCCACCCGCCCGGCGAGCCCTTCGGCCGCCAGCGCCTCCCGCGCGCCGGGAATCACCGACGGCAGCTCGAACAGCACCCCGCGCATGCCCGGGTTGGCGCGCAGCACCGCGGCGAGCAGGTGGCCCTGCCCTCCGGCCACGTCGACCATCGAGCCGACACCGGAGAAGTCGTAGCACCGCGGCAGCCCTTCGGTGAACGGCACCGCCCGCGCCCGCATGTAGTCGTCGAACAGGCGGCCGGACAGCGGGTTCTCCGCCAGGTAGCGGTAGAGCGGCCCGTACCGCTGGACGAACGCCGACCGGCCGTGTTTCACCGTGTTGGGAAGCATACCCAGCGAATACCAGAACGCCGGCTCGGCCAGCATGCGTACGGCGGCGCGCCGCGAGCCGGGCACCCCGGACCGCAGCGCGGTCCCGTGCTCGGTCAGTGCATAGACGTCGGTCGAGGTCCGCTTCACGACGCCGAACGAGGCGAGATGCCGCATCACGCGGCGGAGCGACGGCGCGTGCGCGCCGCACCGGTCGGCCAGCTCCGTCACGGGCAGCGGCCCCTCCGCGAGATGGTCGGCGCAGCCGAGCTCGGCCGCGACGGACAGGGACGCGAACCTCGACAGGTTCGACACGGCGTCCCACACGGGGTCTACATCGGAGTTCACTGTTCTCCTACGAGGTCAGGTCGTCCCCGGACCAGTCGTCCGATCTCCGAGCGCAGCCGTACGAACGCCTCAAGCTCTCGGGTCGCGATCTGGTCGCGGGGGGACGGCAGATCGACGGTCAGACTCTCGGTGACCGTCGCGGGCGACCGGGTGAGCACGACCACCCGGTCGCCGACGTAAACGCTTTCGTCGATGTCGTGTGTGATGAGCAGGATGCTCATGTTGTGGTTCGCGCGTACGGCGAGCACCAGATCCTCGAGGTCCTCCCTGGTCTGGGCGTCCACCGAGGCGAACGGCTCGTCCATCAGCAGCAGCGCCGGACGGTACGCGAGCGCCCGCGCGATGGCCACCCGCTGCTGCATCCCGCCCGACATCTCGAACGGGTACTTGTCCGCCGAACCGGCCAGCCCGACCTGGTCGAGCGCCGCGAGCGCGGCCTCTCTGCGCGCCCGCCGCGACATGCCCTTGCGGCGCAGCGGCAGCGCCACGTTGCCCGCCGCCGACAGCCACGGGAACAGAGACCGGCTGTAGTCCTGGAACACCACCGCCAGGTCGTCGGGCGTCTGCTCGACCGGCACCCCGTTGATGAGCACCTGGCCGTGGGACGGCTTGATCAGCCCGGCGATCGAGCGCAGGAGGGTCGACTTGCCGCACCCCGAGGGCCCGACCACCGACACCAGCTCCCCGTCGCCGACCGAAAGGTCGATGCCCGCCAGGACCTGCTGGTCACCGTAGGCGTGGGCCAGGTTCACTACCTTGAGCACGACCCTCCGTCCCTCCGTCCCTTCGTTCCACGTTCGCGTCCATGGTCATGTCTTCCGCGGTCATGTCGTCCGCGGTCATGTCGTCCGTGTGCCGCGGACGTGCCAGCTCAGAACCCGCCGCTCGACGAGCACGAACACGGCGTTCAGCACGTAGCCGAGCAGCCCGAGCAGCAGGATCGTCGCCCACACCCCCGGCGAGTCGAACCCGCGCTGGGCCTGGAGCAGCTCGTAGCCGATGCCGTCCGTGCTGCCCACCAGCTCGGAGATCACCATGAGGATCAGAGCGAGGGACAGGCTGAGCCGCAGCCCCGCGAAGATCTTCGGAGCGGCGGCCGGGAGCACGATCCGCAGGAGGCGCTCGCGCCGCCCGAGCCCGAACACCGCCGCCGTGTCCAGGTAGCCCCGCTCCACCGATCTCGCCCCGTCCATCGAGTTCAGCAGCACCGGCCAGATCACCCCGAAGACGATCACCGCGAGCTGGGTCTGCGTGCTCGACCGGAACAGCAGCACGAACAGCGTGATCAGCATCGGAGGCGGCACCGCCCGGGCGAAGTGGATCAACGGTTCCACATAGTGCGCCGCCGTGGCGGCCCGCCCGAGCGCGATCCCCGCCACCACCCCCACCAGCGACGCCAGCAGCCACCCGGCGAACATGCGGCCGAGACCGGGCAGCAGGTCGGCGATCGCGTCGTCGCTGAGGAACAGCCGTGTCGGAGGGCCCGACAGCCAAAGCTCCCGCATCCGGAGCACGATCGCCGAAGGCGGCGGGAAGTCGATGCTCGCCGCGGCCCTGGCCGCCGCCTCCCACGCCGCCACGACCACCGGCACCAGCCAGAACCGGGACACAACGGCCCACACGATCCGCAGCGGGCCGCCCCTGCGGGGCTCCGGCCGTACGGCGCCGGCCCGAGACTCGGCCACGGCCTTCACGTCACCGCTCCCGACCGCACGTGGTGCCAGCGGAACAGCCTGCGCTCCGCCGCCACCAGCGCCGTGTTGGACAGCACGCCCGCCGTCCCCGCCCACAGCGCCGCGGCGATCACCAGGTCCGTACGGTTGCCGCTGCCGGCCCGGATGACGAACACCCCCAGCCCTTCGGCGCCCCCCGCCAGCAGCTCCGCGCTGATCGCGAGGATGAGGGCGATGCCGGCCGACAGCCGTACGCCCGTCACGATGAACGGCGCCGTGCTCGGCAGGCTCACCCGGCACAGCACCGCCAGTCGGCCGAACCCGAAGCTGCGCAGCGAGTCCTTGGCCAGGGGGTCGACCTCGCGCAAGCCGTACATGGTGTTGATCAGGATGGGCCAGAGCGAGGCATAGACGATGACCGAGATCTTCATGAGGAAGTCATCCGGAATCAGCAGGATGGCGAGGGGGATGAGCGCCACGGACGGGATCGGGCGCAGGAACTCCAGCAGTGGCCGGGTGGCGCGCTCCGCCCAGGCGACCGTGCCGAGCAGCACGCCCGCCGGCACCGCGATCGCGATGGCGAGCGCCAGACCGGTGAGCCAGCGCGAGACCGTGCCGACCAGCCCCGAGGTGAACTCGGGGTCGGCGACCAGCAGCACCGCCTCCCGCACGACGACGGTGGGGGGCGGTAGGAGCCTCTCGTCCAGGTAACCGGACCTGACCGCCAGTTCGGCGACCGCGAGGAACCCCGCGACGCCCACCGCGCCGCGGACCAGCCGTGCGCCGGTCATCCGCGTGGATCCGCCGGCCATGAGGTCAGGGGGTGGAGGCGCCGGCGAGCAGCGTCTTCACGTCGAGTTTGCCGGTGAGGTAGCCGTATTCGAGCATCAGGTCCGCGACCCGCTGCAGACGCGTCTCGTTGAGCGTGGTGGGGAAGGTCCCGAGCGTGATCACGGCCGCGGTCTCCTGCTTGATCGAGGTATAGGTCGGGACGATCGCCTCGACCTCCTTGCGGTCGTTGGCCGCGAGCTGCTGCCCCTTGGCCAGAGCCCGCTGGAAGGCGGCCAGGGTTTTGGGGTTGTTCTTCGCGAACTCGTCGGTCGCCATCCACCCCGCGATCGGCAGGTCGGCGGTCTGCCCTGTCATGGTGTCGGCGAGCTTGCGGAAGCCGAACTGGGACTGCGTGGCCGTGATGAAGGGCTCCGTCACCCAGGCGGCGTCGACCTGGCCCTGGGTGAGCGCCGCGCCCATCTCGGGGAACGGGTATTCCTTGAAGGTCACGTCATCGGCCTTCAGCCCGGCGACCTTGAGCGTCGCGGTCACGGCGAGTGTACCGATGTTGGTGAGGGTGTTGACCGCGACGGTCTTGCCCTTGAGGTCGGCCGCCGTCCGGATGGGGGAGTCCTTCGGAACCATCAGGTTGAAGGTGTTCGGGGCCGCCTGGTAGGCGTCCGCGATGAGTTTGATCTTCTCGCCTTTGCTCACGGCGAGGAATGTGGATACGTAGTTCGTCTGGGAAATGTCAAGCGAGCCGTTTTTGATCTTGGGGAGCGCCGCCGCTCCGCCCGCGATGATCGAGGTTTCGACCTCCAGACCCTCTTCTTTGAAGAAGCCCTTCGCCTTGGCGATGAAGAGCGCCGCCGGATCGGGAATAGGAAGTGCGCCAACCTTTAATGTGGTTTTCTCCAGCCCGTTTCCCGACGCCTGTCCTGCCGAAACTTCACCACTTCCGCTGCACGCCGTCAATGCGAGAGTGAGTCCGAGGCCGGCGATGTAGGCGATCGCTTGTGATGTTCGTCTCATGCTTACTCCTTGGATGAGAGTGAGTCGTCTTTTCCGTGACATGCCTGGTGGCATGCGGTGACGGCAGGCATGGCCGTGGCGAACAAAGATCGAACTGTATCGCGATATAGCTGGATATGTGCAGTGGGTGGAGCATAGTCAGTTTGGCGGCTGCATAGAAATGTGTGGGACTTATGGCCGCTTGGCGCGTTCTAACGGGTGGAATGTCCGAAAATATTTTCGTTTAATGTGGAAGCGCAGTCGGGGGACCCGCCTCACCGCACACTGCTCGCACTGATTAATTGGAACGCTTCAAGACTTGCGGCGTGTCTAGAGAAGGTAGGAGGCTTGTGCTCAAATTGCTCCCCCGGCTCGTCTGCAATCACCCGCGCCCGGATAACGGGTCTCTGGAGTGCGCTTCCCAACCGCACCGTCGGAACACGCCTCCACGACGCGCCTTCCGGACGTGGGCTTTCGGAACGCAGGTCGAGTTCCTTCCTCCGGCGGACAGCCCGTGAGAGGTTGTGACCATTGAGGACCGCAGCGAACTCGAACGCGGCGAACGTGAACGCGGCGAACGTGAACACGGCGAACCCGAACTCGCCGACACCCCAAGGCGCCGCGGCGACCACGCCGCCCGCCGGCCCCCCGCCGACCGGAAGGAGACCCCGCAGGCCCCTCGATCCGGGCAGCCGGCTCACCCCGCACAACTGGCGGGTGCGCACCCGGCTGATCGCGCTCATCCTGGTTCCGACGGCCGTCGCCGTACTCCTCGGCAGCCTGCGGGTGTTCACGTCTATCAGCAGCGCCGCAGAGTACGGCAGAGCCGGCGCCGTCGCCGAATTCGTCGGCGTGCTCGGCGACCTGTCCCACGAACTCGAATACGAGCGCGACCTTTCAGCCAGATACGTCGCCGCGGGCCGCAGGGACGGCGAGAAACGCCTCGTCGCCGAGCAGCGCGACGTCGTGGACGGCTCGATCGAACGCGTCAAATACCAGTCGGGCCTCGTGGGCGACGCTCTCTCCCAGGGCGGCAGGGACAGACTGCGCCACGTCATCGTGCGCCTGGACGACCTCGCCTCCATGCGCGCCACCGTGACCGGCAGCCAGATGCCCGCCCTGCCCGTCGTCGAAAAATACTCGCTGGTCGTCGATGAGATCATCGGCCTCTACGACGAGATCGTGCAGGGCACCGGAGACGAGTCGCTGAGCTCCACGGGCGCCGCCCTCGCCACCCTCGCCAGAGCCAAGGACCAGGCGTCCAGACAGCGGGCCGTGCTGGCGATGGGAATCGCCACCGGCCGCTTCGAACCCGCCGAACACGCCGCCTTCGTGCTCGCCCGGTCACGCCAGGGCAGCGAACTCGAATCCTACGCCGTCGTCGCAGGCCCCATCCGGCGCCAGCTGTACAGCGACACCGTCTCCGGCCAGGCCATCGACCGCGCCGCCTACCTCAGCGAACGCGCGATGGTCCTCCACGACGAGGGACGGTCGCTGCGCTCCCTCGACGCGACCACCACCGACGACCTCGACCTCTGGTTCGAGGCGATGAACGAGACGCTCGCCCGCATGTTCACGGTGGAGAAGAGACTCGCCGACGCGCTGGTCGAACACAGCCGCTCCGTCCAGGGCAGTGACACCGCCCTCGCCCTGATCAACGCCGTCGTCATCGCCGCCCTGATCGTGCTCGTCCTCATTACCACCCTGTTCATGGCGCGCTCCCTGGTCACCCCGCTGCGGCGGCTGCGCAGCGAAGCCCTCGAAATCGCCGGCGTGCGCCTCCCCACCCTCATGCGCGAGCTCCGAGAGCCGACCACACGCGTCGACTCCACCAGGATCGAACCCATCGGCGTCATGTCCGCCGACGAGATCGGCGAGGTCGCCCGGGCCTTCGACGAGGTCCACCGCGAAGCCGTACGGCTCGCCGGAGAGGAATCCCGCCTCCGCGGCAACATCAACGCGATGTTCGTCAACCTCTCCCGCCGCACCCAGACCCTGGTCGAACGGCAGATCACCCTGATCGACGGCCTCGAACAAGGCGAACGCGATGAAAAGCGGCTTGACGACCTGTTCAAGCTCGACCACCTCGCCACCCGTATGCGGCGCAACAGCGAGAACCTGCTCGTCCTCGCGGGCCAAGACCCTCCACGGCGATGGACCAGGCCCGTCGAACTGGTCGACGTGGTGCGGGCCTCCCTCTCCGAGGTCGAGAACTACGAGCGCGTCAACATCCGCGTCCCCTCGGTCGTCGCGGTCAATGGCCTCGCCGTCAACGACGTCATCCACCTGGTCGCCGAACTGGTCGAGAACGCGATCAGCTTCTCCCCGCGCGACACCCACGTCGTCGTCACCGCGAACCGGATCGACGGCGGCGGAATCATGCTGCTCATCATCGACTCCGGCATCGGCATGACCGACGAGGAGCTCGCCAACGCCAACTGGCGCCTCACCAACCCGCCTAACGTGGACGTCTCGATCTCCCGGCGCATGGGCCTGTACGTCGTCGCCAAGCTTGCCCGCAGACACCAGATCCGCGTGCAACTCAGGCCGCACGATGGCGGGGGCCTCACGGCCATGGCCCTGCTCCCCGACTCGATCATGGGCGTCGGCACGGCCCCCATGTTCGGCGGGGGACTCGGCGGGGGACAGGGGGGCGACCGCGGCCTCGCCGCCATCGACACCGCGGGCGGCCCCGGCAGCATGCGCGGCACGCGCGACACAGGCGGGGCGGCCGGCGCAGCGGGCTCAGGTGGCCCAGGCGGCGGGGATAGGCGGGGTGGTGGCGGTGGCGTCCGGCCGGAGTACACCCCGGCCGGCGGCCTCGCGTGGCCCCCTCGGGCCGACGACTCCGGGTCGTGGAACTTCTCGCCCGAACAGGTGCTCTCCGCCCCGCCCGCCACGGCCATCCCCCCCGCCCCCCCGCCCTCCGGCACCGACTCCCCGTCCCCCACCACCTCCCCGTCCGGCGGCCCGTCCGGTGGTGCTTTCCCGCCGGACAGGCCCGACCTGTGGGCCAACGCACCCGACCGCTGGGCGACCACCGGCCCGCACGACCGCGGCCTGTACGGCACCGGCCCCCTCAGCACCGCCGGCCTCCCGGACCTTTCCAGCCCTCTTCGCGGACTCGGCGACCAGGACGACGCCACCGGACCCCTGCCCCCGCTCCCGCCAGACCCCAACGCGCCCGCATCCGCCACGGCCACCGCCTTCACCAGACGCCTGCCCCCGCCCGGCCTCCCCACATCCAGACCCTCACCTTTGGACGACGAGGAGGAATTCCTCCCGATCTTCGCCTCCATCGAGTCCGCCTGGTTCCGCCGGCCGCAACACGGCGGCGACCCCGGAACCGGAACCGACCCCGGAACCGGAACCGGAACCGACCCCGGAACCGGAACCGGCACCGGGCCTTCTGGTGAAACCCCTGGCCGCAACCCCGAGGAGGACATCGGGGCAGGTCCCCGGGGAGACATCCGTACAGGCGTCGACGGCTGGCAGAACACCACCGCCGACCTCGGCTGGCACGCGGCGGAGGTCGTCAAAGCCCCGCTCAACGAGGGCTCCACCACCGGAGGGCTCCCCAAGCGCGTTCCGCGGGCCAACCTGGTGCCGGGCTCCGCCGGCGCCCCACCGGTCCGCACCGCATCCCCCGACGTGTCGCCCGAACGCATCCGGAACCGGCTCAGCGACTACCAGCAGGGCATCCGCGCCGCCCGCGCCGACATCAGCGGCGGCGCCCTGCCGGCCACCGGCGACGGGCCGACACGACACCAGCAACGCCGATCCGACGGGTCGAGCGGCCACCGCGCCGGCCCGCCGCCGGAGACACGGAACGAGGAGGACAGGTGAGGCACCAGTCGATCGCCACCGCTTCACACGGCAGCCCCGCCACCCGAACACCGCGAACCGGGTGACCCCATGACGGGGCAGGGATGGAGTGACGAAAGAGACAACGACCAGGTCACCGGCGACCCGTCGTACACGGAGCCCATGTCGCCGGTCCGCCCCTACACGGTGACGAGAGGCCGTACGGCACCGCGCACCGACCTCGCCCTGGAGGCGCTGGTGTCCTCGGCGACGTCCGCTCCTCCGGAAGCAGCCATGAGCACCCCCGAGTACCAGGCGATCAGCCTGCTGTGCCGGCAGGTGCGGTCGGTCGCGGAGATCTCCGCGCTCCTGCGCATCCCCGTCGGGGTCGCCCGCGTCGTCGTCTCGGACATGGCCGCAGAAGGGCTGGTCCACGTGCACCAGCCGCAGCTCGACGCCGGGCGGGCCGAGCTGAGCCTGCTGGAACGCGTGCTCAGCGGGCTCCGCAGGCTGTAGTCGCGGGACGGTGTCCGTAAGGCGTCCCGGGTCGCCTCGCCGGGTCGCCTCGCCCGGTCGCCTCGCCTGGGCGTCCCCTCGCTGGGAGGGCTCCCGTCGCTGTGTGCCGCGAACCGACACCGTGCGCGGCGATCGGAGGGGACTCACCGGCGGTGCCGTACGCGCAGGTCGGAGGCTTCGCGGCGGCGCTTCGGGGGTGATCCGCACCGCCTGCTCGGACCGGCCCTTTCGATCAGGGGAGTCCTGCGGATGCCACGAGCGGATAGGCTGGGAAGCCAAGTCGCTCACCAACCAGGATCTTTTCGCTTCGAGGGCTGGCCAATCACGTGTTCGAGACGCTTTCCGACCGGCTGACATCGGTCTTCTCCTCTCTTCGCGCCAAAGGACGGCTGTCCGACGCCGACATCGACGCCACATGCCGCGAGATCCGCATCGCGCTGCTTGAGGCTGATGTCGCCCTTCCCGTGGTCAAGGCGTTCGTCGCCCAGGTCAAGGAGCGGGCCCGCGGCGCGGAGGTCTCCCAGGCGCTCAACCC
This sequence comes from Sinosporangium album, assembly GCF_900100605.1. GTDB lineage: Bacteria > Actinomycetota > Actinomycetes > Streptosporangiales > Streptosporangiaceae > Sinosporangium > Sinosporangium album. Next base: position 245,450 of record NZ_FNCN01000005.1, read on the forward strand.
CGCACAGCAGGTCGTCAAAATCGTCAACGACGAGCTGATCCAGATCCTGGGCGGTGAGACCAGGCGGCTCCGCCACGCGAAGACCCCGCCCTCGGTGATCATGCTCGCCGGCCTCCAGGGCGCGGGCAAGACCACCCTGGCCGGCAAGCTGGCCCGGTGGCTCCGCGAGCAGGGCCACGTCCCGCTGCTCGTCGCCTGCGACCTTCAGCGTCCCAACGCCGTCCAGCAGCTCCAGGTCATGGGCGAGCGCGCCGAGGTCGCGGTCTACGCCCCCGAGCCCGGCAACGGCGTCGGCGACCCCGTCGAGGTCGCCCGCCGGTCGATCGACCACGCGGTCCGCCAGCAGCACGACGTCGTCGTCATCGACACCGCCGGCCGTCTCGGCATCGACCACGAGATGATGCGGCAGGCGGCCGACATCCGCGCCGCCGTCGACCCCGACGAAGTCCTGTTCGTCGTCGACGCCATGATCGGTCAGGACGCCGTCACGACCGCCCAGGCGTTCATGGACGGCGTCGGCTTCGACGGCGTCGTGCTCACCAAGCTCGACGGCGACGCCCGAGGCGGTGCCGCCCTCTCCGTTCGGCACATCACCGGCAAGCCCATCATGTTCGCCTCCACCGGCGAAAAGCTCGACGATTTCGATGTCTTCCACCCCGACCGGATGGCGTCTCGCATCCTGGACATGGGTGACATCCTCACCCTCATCGAGCAGGCGCAGCGCACCTTCGACGAGCAGGAGGCCGCCAAGGTCGCGGGCAAGCTCGCCTCCGGTGACAACTTCACGCTTGAGGACTTCCTTGAGCAGATGATGATGGTGCGCCGCATGGGCCCCATCAAGAACCTGCTCGGCATGATGCCGGGCATGGGGCAGATGCGCGATCAGCTCAACGAGATCGACGACCGCCACCTCGACCGCATCGCCGCCATCATCCGCTCCATGACGCCCGCCGAGCGCACCGACCCCAAGATCATCAACGGCTCTCGGCGCGCCCGCATCGCCAGCGGCTCCGGCGTCACCGTGACCGAGGTCGGCAACCTCGTCATCCGCTTCTTCGAAGCCCAGAAGATGATGAAGCGCGTCGCCGGCGGCATGGGCATCCCCGGCATGCCCGGTGGACGCAAGGCCAAGGCCGCCCAGCAGAAGAAGGCCAAGAAGGGCCGCCGCGTCAGCGGTGACCCGCGCAAGGCCGCCCTCGGCAAAGCCGGCGCCGCCGCCGGCGCCGCCGCCGGCGGCTCCGACGGCCCCGACGGCCAAGCCCCCACCCCGCCGGGGCTCGGCGCCCTCGGCAACCTCGGTGGCAAACTGCCCCCCGGCCTCCAGCTGCCCCCCGGCTTCGACCCCTCCAAGCTCAACTTCCCCAAGCAGAAGTAGTAGCCTGGCGCGCAGGCCCCCGTGGCACCCACGGGCCCTGCGCGCCCATACCCGTGCGGCCCACCGGCCATTGGCCCCTGCCCGTCCGCCGGGCCCTGACCCCGACGTGCGGATTCCCCGTTCCCCGGTTCGCCGGAGTGTCCTCCGGCGTGCCGGTCAGCGCGCGGGGTCACTCGGGCGTGGGCCTGGCCTGTACGGCGGCCTGGGCCCGTGATGCCATGCCCCCGGCCCACTGGGCTGCTTTACCCCGTTTGACCCACCGGTCCCGCCGGTTGTCACGCTCGCCCAGGTCATGGGCCTACGGTGATGTGACGTGGCCTGCCCGGCCGGGTGACGGGGGGCCGGAACGGCGTCCGGCGAAGCCGTCGGCGTCTGTATGCGCTTTGTGCGCTCATGTGCTTATGTGCTTATGTGCGGCGGCCCGGGCCCGACGTGTCGGGCCCGGGCCTGGTCGTCGAGGACTGCTTCACCGCCGTCATCCATCGGGCTCTGGCCGTACGGCTTGGGAAGGCGGCTCCCACGCTGGATGTCCGGTACGGCGGCAGCCGTACCGTCAGGCGGATCCTGGACGATCGTCGCGGCGTCGGCGGCGTGCGCCGATCAGGAGGGCGGTGCCGACAGCGAGGGAGGCGAGGCCGAGGGCCCCGACGACCACGATGGGGGCGCCGGTGAAGGGCAGTTCCTCGCCGTGCAGCAGGAACGCCCGGTTGTCGTATTCGCGTGTGATCTCCTCACGCGTCTCCTCCACGTGGCCGCTGACGCACTTGCCGTGGCGGTCACGGCGGCCCGCGCAGTGGCTGTGCTCCGGCCTGGGCAGGGGGGTGGGGGTAGCGGTCGGCGTGGGTTTCGGTGTCGGTTCCGTCGTCGGGGTGGGGCTGGGAACGGGCGTGGGGGTGACCACCAGCGTCGGTGTCGGTGTAGGTGTGGGTGTAGGCGTGGGCGGCGTTGGCGTTGGCGTGGGCGGCGTTGGCGTCGGTGTGGAGGGAGAGCCGCAGGTCGCCCGAACGGCGCCGAGCGTGACATCGGCGAGGGGCCCCTCGTAAAGCGGTTCGCCCGTGGTGTCCAGCAGCCGTGCCCTGACGGCGATCTCCACCTCCGCTTCGGCGGTGGTCTCCGGCGTTGTGTTCCGGGTCTGGTCGAGAGTGACCGTCAGTGTGCCGCTGCCCACGCTGGGATAACCCAGTTGCGAGCCGGTGACGGGAATTTCGGTAACGCCTTCCGAAACCACTGTGCCAGCGACAACGGGGACATTGACCGCAGTCGTCGCCTGAGACGCCGAAGGCGGGGCGCAACGGGCGAAGGTGTGCAGTGTGGCCACGCTGATGAGAGTTGGTCCGCCGACTTTGAGGCGTACGCTTATCGCGTTGAGAGCGCTGTCGCCCTGCCACGTGTTAACCGACTGATTTCCACTCGTCGAGCCGGTTTTCGTGGCTATTGTGACAAGGTTCTGCACATTGTCCGGGTCGATCGTGAAGTCCGTCGTGTGTGTTCCTCCAGTGGCCCCGGTCGTGGCGATTCCCCACGTGCCGTCGAATCCGGGTTGGGGTAGAGCCGGGATGCTCTCCACGTGCAGGCGGACGGCGGTGCTCGAGGACGACTCGCCGGCCGCGTGAACGGGGGCTGGTCCGAGGAACAGGGCGAACGCCGCGGTTCCGGCGGTGCCGACGGCGGCGGTGAGCGGCCAGATGAGCGGACGTGTGGCAGTACGTTTCATGGTTGATCCCCCTTGCCCTGCATTAAAGAGAGTTTGCGACTGAGGCCGTGTGGGTTGACACGCGTGGCGTCGCGGAATTACCGGGCGTAGGGAGAAGTTATACCGAGGGTGCCGGATTCTTGGGTGGTGGCTGTGTTTCGTGTCGGCTTTCCGGGCCGGTGCGGCATTCTGCGGCGACCGGGCTGGTTAAAGGGAGAGGGTGGGGATATGTCACCCATTTCTCCGTTCTGGTCTCCTGGGGTGTTTTGCTGAGAAGCGACGTCGACGGGTGAGATCGGTGGCATCGCGAGGCCTGGGAAATGGACGACTGGCGGGGCGGAGGGTGCCCGGGCCTGTGCCGTAAAATGTAAATGTCTTTCCCCCGGGTGCTTTCAGGATGGTTGGTGTGGCGCTGAGGTGCGCGCGGGGGAAGGACGTGCTTTCGGGGCCCTTGTGAGGCCGGCCGTGCCGAACGGCGGGACGATCCTTGATCGAGGCCCGCGGTGATCAGGGGAACGGTTCGGTGGCACCCCCGTGCATCTGGCAGAATGGTGCGCTGGAACATCGTGGCCATGCGGGTGCCCTCTCACCCCCGCTGGATCGCGCCTGTCCCCGGGCGGTCTCGCGTCGTGCCCCACTCGATGAGATGCCGTTCACCCAAGCTCGAAGTCCAGGAGAGACCACACCCGTGGCAGTCAAGATCAAGCTCAAGCGGCTCGGCATGATCCGCAACCCGCAGTACCGCATCGTCATCGCCGACAGCCGCACCAAGCGTGACGGCCGTGCGATCGAGGAGATCGGCCTGTACCACCCGAAGGAGAACCCCTCGCGCATCGAGGTCGACTCCGAGCGGGCGCAGTATTGGCTGGGTGTCGGCGCACAGCCGACCGAGCCCGTGCTCAAGATTTTCAAGCTCACCGGCGACTGGCAGAAGTTCAAGGGTCTGCCCGCTCCCGAGCCGCTGAAGGTCGCCGAGCCCAAGGCGGACCGCCACGCGGTCTACGAGGCGGCGGCCAAGGAGGCCCTGACGGGCGACGCCGCCACCGCGGCCACCACGCCGAAGAAGAGCAAGAAGACCGTCAAGGCCGAGGAGCCCGCGGTCGAGACCCCGGCCGCTGAGCCGGCGGCAGAGACCAAGCCGGAAGGCGAGGCCTGAGGTGATCGAGGAGGCCCTCGAGCACCTGGTTAAGGGCATCGTCGAACATCCCGACGATGTCCGGGTCCGCGCCCGCCGCATCCGCAGCGGGCGCGTGCTTGAGGTCCGGGTCCACCCTGAGGACCTCGGCAAGGTCATCGGCCGTGGAGGTCGCACGGCCAAGGCCCTGCGCACTGTGGTGAACGCGCTGGCGGAGGGCAAATACGTGCGGGTCGACCTGCTCGACCTGCACGAGGTCCGCTAGTTCCACCCAAGGGCATTTCACCGAGCGGCCCATGACGCCTCGTCGTGGGCCGCTTCGCCGTTGATTACATAAGGACTGTTTCACGTGCAGCTTGTCGTGGGCCGCATCGGCCGACCACACGGACTCCGCGGTGAGGTCACCGTCGAGGTGCGCACCGATGACCCCGACCTGCGTTTCGCCTCGGGTGTCGCCATCGCGACGGATCCCCCGTCGACCGGTCCACTCGTGGTGGAGAGCACGCGCTGGCACCAAGACATACTGCTGGTGCGTTTCGCCGGGATATACGATCGCGACCTGGCCGAGGGGCTGCGCGGCACGATGCTGGTCATCGACTCGGCGGAGGTCGAGCGCAGCGACGACCCGGACGAGTTCCACGATCACGAGCTGATCGGCCTCGCGGTCGAGACCGCGGGCGGGGAGCCGGTCGGCGAGGTGACGGAGGTGCTGCACCACGGCCAAGACCTGCTCGTCGTGCGCAAGAAGCAGGGCGGTGAGGCTTACGTGCCGTTCGTGAAGGCGCTCGTGCCGGTCGTCGACCTCGATGCCGGCAGGCTGGTCGTCGATGCCCCTCCCGGGCTGCTCGATCTCGACGAGACCAGCTGAACCGTGCGCATCGACATCGTCTCCATCTTTCCCGAATACTTCGCCCCGCTCGACGTCTCCCTGATCGGCAAGGCGCGCGAACGAGGCACCCTCGACGTCCGTCTCCACCAGCTCCGCGACTGGACCCACGACATCCACCGCACCGTCGACGACACGCCGTACGGCGGTGGCCCCGGCATGGTCATGAAGCCCGACCCCTGGGGCGAGGCCCTCGACTCGGTCCTCGCCTCGGACGAGGGGACGCCCCGCTTGATCGTGCCGACCCCGAGCGGTCGGCCGTTCACCCAGGAGGTCGCGCTCCGGCTGTCCGAGGAGCCTTGGCTGGTGTTCGCCTGCGGTCGTTACGAGGGCATCGACTCGCGGGTCATGGCCGAATACGGCGAGCGCCTCCCGGTCGACGAGGTGAGCATCGGCGACTACGTGCTCGCGGGTGGCGAGGTGGCCGTCCTCGTGATGGTGGAGGCCGTCGGCCGACTGCTGCCGGGCGTGCTGGGCAACGTCCGCTCGGTGGCGGACGACTCCTTCGCCCCCGGCGCGATGGCCAATCTGCTCGAAGGTCCCGTCTACACGAAGCCGCCCGTGTGGCGAGGCCGCGAGGTGCCCGAGATCCTCCTGTCGGGCCACCACGGCAGGATCGCGCGGTGGCGAAGGGACGAGGCGCTCCGCCGTACATCCGCGAACCGCCCGGAGCTCCTCGCCGACCTGGACCCCGACACGCTTGACAAGCGCGACCGCGAGGTCCTGTCCGAGCTTGACTTTCCCGCCTGATTTCAGGTCCGGGCGAAGAATATGGCAGACTAAAGCGCTGGTGTCGACCTGGTGGTCGACACGGCATGGCCGGACGGTCCAGCTCCGGCCCGATGACTTAATCGCCCAGCGCGTGTGTCCCCCTCGCTGCTGTGCTTCGGCACGGCCGGGTGGACCTCCGCGCGCCCACGTAATGAGGGACCGCTGTCATGCACACGCAGATCCAGGAGATCGAGAAGGCCTCGATGCGCAGCGACATTCCGGCCTTTCGCCCGGGTGACACGCTGGAGGTCCACGTCCGCGTCGTTGAAGGCAACCGGTCCCGCATCCAGGTCTTCAAGGGCTTTGTCCTGCGCCGCCAGGGCGGGGGCATCCGTGAGACGTTCACGGTCCGCAAGGTCAGCTACAGCGTCGGCGTCGAGCGCACCTTCCCCGTGCACAGCCCCGTGATCGAGAAGATCGAGGTCGTGACCCGCGGTGACGTCCGCCGCGCCAAGCTCTACTACATGCGCGACCTGCGCGGCAAGGCCGCTCGCATCCGCGAGAAGCGCGACGCCGTCCCTGCCAAGTAGGGCTCCTCGCGTTCGGTCGACCCGGCCCGTTCCCTGTGGGGGCGGGCCGTTTCGCTTGCCTGGACTTTCTCCGGGACGCTGCGATCACAAGCAGGTGACTTTTCCGACATTCGTCATGGATGCCGTACGGCGCGCCCGTAGAGACCGTACTCAGCGTCATATCGCCCTGGTCATCATCTAGGCTCGGCAGAGATGGCTAGCGAAGATCAGGGAGAGCCGCCGCGCCGCGGAGACCCTGGCAAAGACGAGGTGGACGTGGTCGCCGAAGACACCCAGAAGCCGGCCAAGCGTGGTAAGGACAAGAAGGGGTCGTTCTGGAAAGAACTACCCGTGCTTGTCGTTGTCGCGCTTGTGCTCGCCCTGATCATCAAGACGTTCGTGGTTCAGGCGTTCTACATCCCCTCGGAGTCGATGGAGAACACCCTGCTGACCAACGACAGGGTGTTGGTCAACAAGCTCGTCTATCACACGCGTGACATCGAGCGCGGCGACGTGGTCGTCTTCTCGGGCGTCGACTCCTGGGACAGCGAGTTCAAGCTGGAGGAGCCGTCCAACCCGGCCGCGGCCTTCTTCCGCTGGGTCGGCACGGCCTTCGGGGTGGTCCCCGGTGAGAAGGACTACATCAAACGAGTCATCGGTGTGGGGGGTGACACCGTCACATGCTGCGACGAGAAGGGCCGCGTGCTCGTCAACGGGGTCCCGCTCGACGAGGAAAGCTACCTCTACCCCGGTGATGTGCCCTCCACCTCCACGTTCGAGGTGAAGGTTCCGAAGGACCGCCTGTGGGTCATGGGCGACCACCGTTCGGTGTCGCTGGACTCCCGCACGCACCTGGGCGACCCGGGAGGCGGCACCATCTCTGTTGACAAGGTCGTCGGCCGGGCCTTTGTGATCGTCTGGCCGTTCTCGCGGGCGACCGTCCTGTCCATTCCCGAGACCTTCAGCCAGCCGGCCCTCAACGCCGCCGCCGGTGCCGCGCCACTGCTCCTGGGGTTCGCCGGCGCCGTGCCCCTGGTGCTCCTGCGCCGCCGACTGCTACGCAGGCGTTGAAGACTCGCGGCCGTGCCGGGCGAGTGGTCGCCGCTCGCCCGGTAGCCTCGTATCGTGACCATGACTGACAACACCGGCTCGGATGACCCCACGTCTTCCCAAGGGGCGTCCGCCGCGGGTGAGACCCCCGCGGCGGACGGCAAGGACGACTCGTCCGGAGCCGAGACTCCCGCTCCCCGGAAGGGCTCCAAGCTCGGAGCCGTGAAGGAACTGGCGTTCCTGGTCGCTATCGGTGTCGCCACCGCCTTCCTTCTCCAGAGCTTTGTGATCAAGCCCTTCTGGATCCCGTCGGAGTCGATGGAGAACACGCTCCTCGTCGGCGACCGCGTGATCGTCAACCGTCTTGACGGGGACGTCGAGCGGGGTGACGTCGTGGTCTTCAAGGGGTGGGACGGCGCCGACACCATCAAGCGTGTGATCGGCAAGGGCGGCGACGCCGTCAAGTGCTGCGACGACAAGCGGCGCATCACCGTCAACGGCCATCCTCTCGACGAAGAGGCATACCTGTATCCCGGTGACTACCCGAGTGACCCCTTTGAGGTGAAGGTCCCGCAGGGGCGCCTGTGGCTCATGGGAGACCACCGTTCGCAGTCGGTCGACTCGCGGGACCACCACGAATACACCGGCGACGGCTCCATCTCCGAGGACGACGTCACCGGCCGAGCCTTCGCGATCTTCTGGCCGCTCTCTCGGGCGACGTTCCTCTCCACCCCGGAGACTTTTACCAAGCTGCCATAAGTACGGATTCAGGCGTACTCTGTCTCCATGGTCGTGGTGCTCATGGTTGTGCTCGCCTGGCTCCACACTGGCCGGGCCTCGCGCGCTCCCGGTGCCCCGCGTGCGAACGTCTTTCGCGCCGGGCCGTCTCAAGACCTGCCCTCCCTCGCCCCCCGCGTGGTGCCATGAGCGTGACCTTCCGTCCCCGCCCGCGCCCGAGCGTCGTACGGCGCGACGCGGGCCTCTACGGCTATGAACGCGCCTTGGCCCGTCGCGGCTTGGGCCCCATCGCCGGGGTCGACGAAGCCGGCCGCGGAGCCTGCGCGGGCCCGCTCGTGGTCGCAGCCGTGGTGCTCGGCAAGGAGATCGACGGCCTCGGCGACTCCAAGCTGTTCACCCCCGCCGCCCGCGAGCGCCTCTACGACCGCATCACGGCCGCGGCCGCGGCCGTCGGCGTCGTGTCCATCCCCCCGGGCGAGATCGATGCCCGCGGACTCCACAAGTGCAATGTCGAGGGCATGCGACGGGCCGTGGCCAAGCTATCCTGTGACCTTGGCTATGTGCTCATCGACGGGTTCCCGGTGCCCGGCATGCCGGCGCCGTCCCTCGCCGTGTGGAAGGGCGACCAGGTCGCCGCGTGCGTGGCCGCGGCCTCGATCGTCGCCAAGGTCACCCGGGACCGGATGATGGCGACGCTGGACGAGCGTTATCCCCAATACGGCTTCGCCGTACACAAGGGTTATGTCACCCCGGGCCATCGCAGAGCCCTGAGCGCCCACGGCCCCTGCCGAGACCACCGCTTCTCGTTCGTGACGGTGGCGCGGGCAGGGCGCGGTGGTGAGATGGGAGAGAATGAAGTGGGGGCCGGTGTTGCCTGATTCTGGTGGCACAGGGAGAGGTGCGACAGGAGGATCCGCATGAGCGCAGAGGATCTCGAAAAGTACGAGACCGAGATGGAGCTGCAGCTCTACCGCGAATATCGCGATGTCGTCAGCCTGTTCACTTATGTCGTCGAGACCGAACGGCGCTTCTACCTGACCAATTCCGTCGATCTCGACGTCCGCACAGCAGAGAACGGTGACGTGTTCTTCGATGTGAAGATGCACGATGCCTGGGTTTGGGATATGTATCGCCCTGCCAGATTTGTGAAGAACGTTCGCGTCGTCACGTTCAAGGACGTCAACGTCGAGGAACTCGCAAAGCACGACTTGGAAATGCCGAAGGAAGGATTCTCGGGCTGACGTCCGGCTGACATCTGCCCGGTCGGCCCCGGCGGCACGCCTCTGGCGTACGGCGACAGCCCGCAAGCCGGGGCCCCGGCGCGTGGCCGTGCGGGCCTTGGCGACAGGTGCCCTGTCGGTCAAGGGGCGCGGTCACGCGTGGGTGGCTCGGTGCCGATCGGGGCCGGATCGCCTCACCCCCGCCTCCTGGCCGATCTCAATCGGTGTTGTGCAAGTGGCGCACGCGCACGGTGGTGCGACGGGCGCCGCCGTCGTGTTCACTGGTGTATTCCGCGACTTCGGCGTTGCCGTAACCGTCGTCGACGCGTCCCAGCTCGGGGCTCCCCGCCCAGTGATCCAGTGCCAGGGCAGGGGCCCTGTGCGCTCGGGCTGGCCGCTCGGCCTCGGCCGGCAGGACCGAGGCGACGCCGCGGTCGGCGGGGCCGCGGCAGGTCATCACGGTGTGGACGAACAGCGATCCGTCGGGCACGGTGCCGGCGGGGATCCGCGGCGGAGTCGCAGGTGCCGCGGCCAGCAGTCCGACGCACCGGCCGTCGCCGTCTCTGACGACACGTCATGTCCAAGGGACGCGCCCGCGTGGTCACGCCGCCGCGTTGGCAGGGCTCGCGTTGCCCGCCGTGCTCGGCGACCTCTGGACCTGGCCGTTGATCACGGCGCCGGCCACCGCAGGCGCCGACACCGCGTCCAGACGTGCGTTGTCTCCCCGGGGGGATAATTGCCCAATGATCACGCACCCCGTCATCCGTCCGGCCCGACCCGGCGATGCGCGCGTCCTGGCGGAACTGCGCTGGGCGTTCAAACTCGAGGACCACGAGGGGGAGCCGCCGAGGCCGCACCAGCCCGTGGAGCAGGCCGAAGATTGGCTTCGCGACCGGCTCGGCGACGGCCGCTGGCTGGCCTGGGTCGCCGAATCCGGCGGGCAGGTCTGCGGCCACGTGTTCCTCCACCTGGTCGAACGCATGCCCGATCCCTACTCCGACAGCACTCCACTCGGCTACGTCACGAACTTCTACGTCACCCCACCGCACCGCAACCGGGGGATCGGCACGGGGCTCCTAGACGCGGTGAAACGCCACGCTCGCAGCACGCGACTCGACACTCTGATCGTCTGGCCGTCCGAGCGCAGCAACCTGCTCTACCGGCGTTCCGGATTTCTCCCGCCCGAGGAACTGCTGGAGTTGCCGCTCGAAACCTGATCACCTCCGGGCCGGCCCTATCGGCCCGTTCCCCTGCCCGATCGTGATCTCGCAGGCCGGTGGCGTACGGCTGCGGCCAGGCCCTCCGCGGATCAGGAACCCGGCCTTGCGCGGTCCGAGGGCTCGGCCTTGCGCGGTCCGAGGGCTCGGCATGAAGGCGGGGCGTTGGCGCTTACGGCCTCGGGGTCGAGGCCGTACAGGCGAGCGGTGACGATCAGGGGATAGGGCTGGGTTCGCCGGGCTTGCACTGTGGATAAGCGGGCCAGGTTATCCACAGGTTCAGCTTGTTGTGGGCGCCGGGGAAAGTTCTCCACAGAATCGTGTTCGGCCGCTTGGGGATCACTCGGTCTGCGTCAAGCTCTGGGGCCTGAGGGGGTGGTCCCATGGCCGCAAAGGATGTGCTGGGGCGTGACGGCGAGCAGGTCGCCGTGGATTACCTGGTGTCTAACGGCATGCAGATTCTCGACCGCAACTGGCGGTGCCGTTACGGCGAGATCGATGTGGTCGCTCTTGATCGCGGCTCGCTGGTGGTCGTCGAAGTGAAGACGCGGTCGGGTCGCACGCACGGCACCGCGTTCGAGTCGGTGACGCCCGCCAAGGTCGCCCGGCTCCGGGCACTGGCCGCGAAATGGGCATATGCGCGACGGCTGAAGGGGGGCGTCGGTGGTCGCACCGCTTTCGACGCGATCCGTGTGGATGTCGTCGCACTTGAGCGTGTCGCCAACACCTACAGCCTGCGTCATGAGCGGGGGGTGGCCTGAATGGCCGTGGCGCGCACCCGTTGCGTCGCGCTCGTGGGCGTCGGGGGGCGGGTCGTCGAGGTAGAGGCGGACATCAGCAGCGGCCTGGCCGTCATGCACCTGATCGGCCTCCCCGACACCGCGCTCAGCGAGGCCCGAGACCGCGTCAGATCCGCGATGGTCAACAGCCTCTTCCCATGGCCCGACACCCGGGTCACGGTGAGCCTGTTTCCCGCGACGCTGCCCAAGCGCGGGAGCCAGTTCGATCTCGCCGTCGCCGTGGCCATCATGGGAGCGGCAGGCGTCGTCCCGGCCGATCGCGTGGCCGAGCACTTCTTCCTGGGGGAGCTTGGCCTCGACGGTCGGCTGAGGCCGGTGCGCGGGCTGCTCCCCGCGGTGATCGCCGCCGCGGAGACGGGCGCCGCCACCGTGGTGGTCCCGGCCGCCAACGCGGCGGAGGCGGCGCTGGTGCCCGACGTCACCGTCATCCCGATGACCGATCTGCAGTCGTTGGCGAAGTGGCTGAGAGACGGCGATGCGATCGCCTACACCTCGGATGTGGCCGTGGGGGAGAGCGCGTCTGGTGGTGCGGGGCCGGTCTCCGATTTGAGCGAAGTCGTCGGCCAGCCCATGGGGCGCCGCGCGCTGGAGGTCTGCGCCGCGGGCGGCCACAACCTCTGGATGCTCGGCCCACCGGGCACGGGCAAGACGATGCTCGCCGAGCGTCTGCCCACGCTGCTTCCAGCCCTCGACCACGACCACGCCCTGGAGGTGACAGCGATCCATTCGGTGGCGGGCATGCTGCCGCCGGACTGTCCACTGATAACCCGTCCGCCGTTCATCAACCCGCATCACACGGCCACCGCCGCCTCCGTGGTGGGAGGCGGCAGCGGCGTCGTACGGCCGGGGGCCGTCTCACTCGCCCATAGGGGGGCCTTGTTCCTCGATGAAGCACCTGAGTTTCCGAGGAGCATCCTCGACTCGCTGCGCCAGCCGCTGGAGTCGGGAGTCGTGACGGTCGCCCGTGCCGCGGGCACGGTGACGTTTCCCGCGCGCTTCATCCTGCTTCTCGCCGCCAACCCGTGTCCGTGCGCCCAGCCCGCCACCACCGATGAGATGTGCCGATGCACACCGATGGTTCGGCGCCGCTATCTCGGGCGTCTCTCCGGGCCTCTCCTCGACCGTGTCGATCTCAAGATCGGCGTGGTCCGATCCTCGCGCCGTGAGTTACTGGCCGACCGTCGGTTCGTCGAGTCGAGCAAGACCGTGGCGGCACGTGTCCTCGCGGCCCGCGGCAGGTGTGCCAAACGTCTGGCCGCGACCCCGTGGCGCACAAACGCCGAGATCCCTTCGAGTGCCTTGCACGCCGAGTTCCGGCTGCCCGACGTGGCGATGAAGCCATTGACCGCCTGCCTCGACAACGGGTCTCTGAGCGCACGTGGACTCGACCGTGTCATCCGGGTCGCGTGGACCATGGCCGACCTCTCAGGGGAGGCCCGACCGGGTCCCGAAGAAACCTCGGGTGCCCTGGCCCTGTGGCTGGGGATCGATCATTGATCGGCCGGTGAGGCATCTCTGACACGGAGGCATCTCTGACGAGCAGGTGCAGTAGGGACGGGTTTTTCGGGGCACGGCGATGAGCTGAGCCGGTCAAAGGGGGTTGGTAATGGCGACGGGGGCGGCGTCCTTTACGGGAACGCGGGCGGAGAAGGAGGCTGAGCGGATCATAGGCGCGGCGACGGCCGCTGTGGAGAACGTCAGCGTGGTTCCTGCGATGAGGATGGAGGTGCGGCGTTTCGCAAGAGCTCCGGTAAAGGTTGGAGAGATCCATCGAGCGACGATGGGTGCCGCAGGAGTCCCAGCCGGTGAGGCAGAGAGAGGAACGGAAGAGGAAGCGGCGCTCCACGATGCGGCGCCCCGCATCGCGCGCCATTCGGAGAACAGCCGCGACGGCCGTGACGGCGACGGCGGTGACCGCGACGGCCCTACCGGGCGGGAGTCGGCGGACATCGGCGACGCCGGCCGGGGCACGACCGAGAAATCCCGGCCTGGGCAGGGGAGACGGCATAGCGAGGAGGCGGTCGCGCGGGCAGCGCTCATGCGGGTGAGCGAATCCGGCGATCAGGTCATGGGGCGGCTGGTCGAGACATGCGGCGCCATCGAAACCGTCAAACAGATCCGACGCCGATGTCTTTTCCGCGGCTTCATCGAGGCCGAGACCGCTCGTGCTCAGGGGCGTGGGAGGTGTTTCGACGCTGAGAAGACGCTCGATGTGTGGGCCGCGCGGATCTCGGCCGCGAATCCGATTAGAGACCTGGACACTGGAGAAGGGGGAGGGGGCCGCTTCATCGTTCCCGGCGATCCCGAGTGGCCGACCCAGCTGGACGACCTGGCGGAGGGAAGACCGCTAGGTCTGTGGCTCCACGGGTCGGCGGACCTCCGCTTCTCCTGCCTGCGCTCTGTCGGGATGGTCGGCTCTCGCGCCGCGACCGCCTACGGGACGCACATCGCTGCCGACATATCCGCTGGTCTGAGTGACTCCGGGTGGGGCGTCATCTCGGGAGGCGCTTACGGCATCGATGCCGCCGCTCATCGCGGTGCACTCTCGGGAGAGGCCCCCACGGTGGCCGTCCTCGCCTGTGGTGCCGACTTCTGCTACCCGAGCGGCCATCACGAGCTTTTCGCGGCTGTTCGCCATCACGGTCTCGTCATCAGCGAATGCCCACCCGGAGTTCGACCGACCCGCGCACGGTTTCTCGTGCGCAACCGTCTCATCGCGGCACTGTCCCGAGGCACGCTCGTCGTCGAAGCGGCGCTGCGCAGCGGGGCACTCAACACCGCCGCCCACGCCTCGACCCTTCAACGCCACCTCGGCGCCGTGCCCGGCCCTATCACCTCGGCGAACTCCGCAGGCTGCCACAAACTCATCCGAGAAGGAAAGGCCATATGCATCACCTCCGCTCCCGAAATGATCGAACTCGTGGGGACGTTCGGCGAAGACCTCGCCCCTGAACAGCGTGGTCCCCTGCTGCCACGTGACGCCCTGAGCCCCACGACCCAGTCCGTCCTCGACGCCGTCCCAGCCCGCTCCGGCGCCGGCCCGGCGACCATCGCGATCCAGGCCGGCGTCGACATCCCCACGGCCCTGAGCTGCCTGGGCCACCTGGCAGCGGGCGGATACATCCAACGCGTTCCCCAAGGCTGGCGCCTCAGACCCATCAAAGACCCCCGCTGCCCCTCCTCGGTTCCGCCGCAACAGGACGAACCCGGTACGGCCGACCGCGACGAACGTTGAACCACCCGGCCTGTCATTGCCCCCTCCCTGGTTCGCGACACCGCGACCACTTCCCACGTCCCGCACACAGAGGATGGTTCGACATCTGGGGCGTGACCGTGACCGAGTGGCGAAGCCCCGCCAGTGCAGGCGCGGCGGCGGTTCGCCCCCCGCGTACGGACGGTGTTCGACCTTGCGGAGGGGGTTGATGGTGGCCGGTGCAGGTTGTGGCGATTGAGCGTTGCGTCGCACGTGTATCTGAGGTGGTCGTTTGCTTCGCCGGTTAGGGCAGCATCGGGTCGATCCGCCACGCGGCGTGACCTGGTGGAGGCGTGGTCACAGCCGGGGCTGCGGGCCACCGGGAGCATTGGGCGATCTGCCGTCTGAGGGAGGTATGGCGCTTGCCATGCATCCGATAGGTACGGGTTGCAACGCGTTGATCCTGCGAGGGGGCGTTGATCGGCAGGGCTCCGTCAGTCCTTGACGAGGACAGCCGTCAGGCCGGATAGCGCGGTGTTCGTCCTTGTCAGGTCGAAGGTGGCGGGATCGAACTGGTCAGCGGAGCCGAGGCCGAGCCACGCCAGGCGATCCCCGTGCTCTTCGTGCTTGGGGTCGGCGAGGATCTCCAGAAGATAGTTGTAACCCCAGATGCCGCCGCAGTCTTCAGGCGGGCAGGCTCGCCGACCGGTGAGGCAGCGCGGATAGGCGATGCCGGGTTCGGCAGGAGTGACAGCCTCGACGACGATGGTGTGCTCCCAGTTGTCGCCGAAGTCGTAGGTGTAGCCGAGACGGTCATGCTGCGCGAGGGCTACCTGGTCGAGTCGTTTTGCGGCGGCGTCGGCGATCTCCAATTCGGGGTCGGCAATGCCGTAGCGGGCCAGAGGGCTCTCGAAGGCCCACAGGTGGTAGTCCTCCCAGCCGAAAGCCGCTTGGAGAACATCGTGCAGTCCGCGCAGCGTGATCGCGGAAGGGACTTCGACACGCCGCCAGATCGGCGGGCGTGACCCGGCCAGCGTGACTTTGATCCGGTGAACGGTGGGCGCTGTGCGGGCGCCGGAGGTGATACGTCGGGCAGTCACCACGGCATCATGCCCTACTCGTGGCCGGGGAGTGAAAGGCGCAGCGATGCGCAGCCCGATTCATGACGGACATGCCCAGGCACGCCTCGTGGTTGGACCAGGTTGAGATCTTCTTCTCGATCCCGGCGCATCGCTCGCTGCGGCTCGGCGAGTTCACCTCTCGGCGGGGCGTCATCGACCGGAGCCGCGAGTTCAATTCGGCCTTCAATCACCATGCCCGCCCACTGTGTTGGATTGACGACCTCTGTTGGATTGACGACCTCTGCTGGATCGACGATCTTTGCTGGAGCTATGACGGCACTCCGCTTAAGGCCGCATGACCCTCGCAGTATCAGCGTGGTGCACCGGTTATACATAGAAGAGTGCGTCGGTCGGCTTTTCGAACTGGTCTGGGGCGAGGCCTCGGACTTATCCAGTGGTGACCGAGAGGGCGGCTTGGAATTTGCCACCCCACGTGGGCCCGATGTAGCTCTACCAACACTGGTCGACCTGCTAAGGCCGCTCTATCTCACAGTTCAGAGCTGTGGTAGTGGCTTGCGTATTGGGCGGCGACTAAGGCGGAGGCCGTGCACCTTTATAGTTTGGCGGCGGATTCAAAGGGGTTCCCCTGTCGCACTTAGAGCCGTTGCAGAATTTTCAAGCAGGCGTGACGTTTGCGTCCGGCTACGGGGGTGCGGTCCAGTGCGGAAGAAGTCGAACTCTGCCAAGACCGAGTAGAACGAGCGGGTTGAGATAGGTCTGGCCCCGCAGGAGCCCCCAGTGGAGACAGGTGACGGGGCAGTGGCCAGGGTGATCCGTGACCCTGCCTATGGGCGTGCCGGAGGAGACGGGTTGGCCCGGACGCACGGATGCTTCGAGGGGGAGATATGTCGTGCGCAAGCCGTTCGGGTGTCGGATCGAGACGACTGCGCGTCCGCCGACGGGGCCGGCGTAAAGCACTGTGCCCTGACCCGTGGCGACCACGGACTGGCCGGGGACGGCGGCGAGGTCGACGCCCCGGTGGCCGGCCAGCCAGGGGGCGCTGGGAGGGGCGAACTCCCGGAGAACGCGCGGTGTGCCTTCGAGCGGCCACCTCCATTGAGGGGTGGCTGCGTTGCCCTCAGGCTGTGCCCAGGGGGTCTGCCCGGTCGGCCGGGCAGTCGGAGTGGTCACGGTGGGGGAAGGCCGGGGGAGAGGAGGCGGCGTCTGCTTCTGAGGACTCGTGCCCAACTTGATCTGTGGCAGGACAGAGGGCCTGGTGACATGCGTTTCTACGGGTGGATTGACCTGGGGGCGGGGGCTTTTCATCGCGGATGCCTTGGAGGTGCGGGTCAGGTGGTGATTCAACGGCATTGGCGGATTGTGATGAGCGGATGATGGGGTCAGGCAGATCAGGACGGCGAGCATGGGGAGGAGGATCCTTATCCGGGGTGGCCGATGGATTGGTCGGGCAAGGCTGGGGCTCTTACGTCTCGGTGAAGAGATGCTGAGGTCTGGGGAATGGGGATTCTCTGCTTGGGGTCTAGGGCCCTCGTGAGAGGCGGAGGCGGAGCCCGGGATTGCGTGTTCGGTCGGATTGATGTGCATGGCCTTATAGGTGAACGGTCGAGGGAAGTGGCCGTGAGATCTGTGAGGGAACGGGCATGAATGTGAAGACGCGGGCAATCTCGGTTTGGCGTAAGGGGGTCTGCGGGAGGTCGCTCTCGGATATGAGGCGGGCTGGTGGGATGAATTGTCGGCCCATGCTGGTGAGATGGATCGAGCGGCGGCTTTAGTGGTCTCGTCGGGGATGCGTATGAGGCGTCTCGAACCTGGCGTTTGACGGAGACAGGATTTAGTCGGCGGTGGCCGAAACGGCTCAGGAGCGTCGCCTTGGGGATCTGGTGCTGTTCGGTCGAGTGGCGTTGTCACCCGAGCAGAATGACTGAGCTGAGGCTTGCCATGTGTGGCCGAACGGCATTCTGTGGATAGTCGAGGTCGCCGCCTGAAAAGTGGGCAATATTGCTGAGTTTCCTGTGGATAAACAGTGGGGGCGGGGATGTAGGGGGCTCCTATATCACCGTTTCGGGCCAGACGGGCCGATGCGGTTCCCTCTATGGGAATGTCGGGCCGTCCGCGTCCGGGTGGGAAATGCGGACAGCCGGGTCCGGACAGGGCGAGGGGGGGCGGGTCGAGTCGGACGAGCGGACGGTGCGCGAGAGGTAGACTCTTCGATGGCCTGTCTGGCACAGGCCGACTTCGCACGCCCGAAGGCGGGTCTGTTCCCTCGGTCCGGACGGTAGTCCGGCTGGAACGGCTCAGGGCGTCAGGAGCGGTGGTTCGCAAGGCCGCCGCTGAGAACCGAGAACTGCGCCCAGGGCTCTGGGCGCCCCGACCAGGAGGTCCTCTATGACCCCCGTCGTCACCATGCGACAGCTCCTTGAGAGCGGCGTGCACTTCGGTCACCAGACTCGTCGCTGGAACCCGAAGATGAAGCGCTTCATTTTCACGGAGCGCAACGGCATCTACATCATCGACCTGCAGAAGTCGCTGTCGTTCATCGACCGTGCCTATGACTTCGTCAAGGAGACCGTCGCCCACGGCGGCTCGATCCTGTTCATCGGCACCAAGAAGCAGGCCCAGGAGGCCATCGCCGAGCAGGCGACCCGGGTCGGGATGCCTTACGTCAACCAGCGCTGGCTGGGCGGCATGCTCACCAACTTCTCCACGGTGCACAAGAGGCTTCAGCGTCTGAAGGAGCTGGAGGAGCTCGACTTCGACAACGTGGCCGGTTCGGGGCTCACGAAGAAGGAGCTCCTGATGCGCCGCCGCGAGAAGGAGAAGCTTGAGCGCACGCTCGGCGGCATCCGTGACATGGCCCGTGTGCCGAGCGCCGTGTGGGTCGTGGACACGAAGAAGGAGCACATCGGCGTCAACGAGGCGCGCAAGCTCAACATCCCGGTCGTCGCGATCCTCGACACGAACTGCGACCCGGATGAGGTCGACTACCCGATCCCGGGCAACGACGACGCGATCCGTTCGGTCAGCCTGCTCACCCGCGTGATCGCGGACGCGGTGGCCGACGGCCTCATGGCGCGGGCCGGTGTGTCCCGTGGGGACGACAAGCCGGCGGGTGCCGCGGACGTCGAGCCGCTGGCCGAGTGGGAGCGCGAGCTGCTTGAGCGTTCCGAGGCCGAGGCTCCGGCGACCGAGCAGGCTCCGGCCGCCGCCGAGAGCAGCACCGAGGCGGCTGAGGCCGCTGAGGTCACCGAGAGCGTTGAGGTCACCGAGAGCGTTGAGGTCACCGAGAGCGCTCCGGTCGCCGCTGAGAGCACCGAGGCCGCTGAGAACAAGGACGCCGAGCAGGCGTGACGTTCGTGCGGCTCCGCCGTACGACTGGCTCTTCCCGGGCGGTCGCCCGATCAGGGCCCGCCCTTCGGGTTCGCCGCACCTAGCGGCGCCTGGGGGGCGGGTCGGCGGTGTCCGCCCGGTCCACGACGAATCCCATGAGGAAACGACAATGGCTTCTGTCAACATGGCCGATGTCAAGCGGCTGCGCGAGCTGACCGCCGCAGGCATGATGGACTGTAAGAAGGCGCTGGAGGAGGCCGAGGGCGACTTCGAGCGCGCCGTCGAGATCCTGCGCATCAAGGGCGCCAAGGATGTCGGCAAGCGCGAGGCCCGCACCGCCTCCAACGGCCTGGTGGCCGTCAAGCACGAGGGCGACTCGCTGGCCGCCCTGCTGGAGCTGGCGTGCGAGACCGACTTCGTCGCCAAGGGTGAGCGTTTCCAGGAGCTCGCCGCTCGCATCGTCGAGCACGTGGCGGCGACGAAGCCGGGCGACGTGCCGACGCTGCTCGAGTCGCTGCTCGACGGGCGCGCGGTGAAGGAGCTGCTGGACGAGGCCAACGCCGCGCTCGGTGAGAAGATCGAGGTTCGCCGGTTCGAGGTGCTGGAGGGCGGCTACGTCACCTCCTACATGCACAAGTCGGACCCGCAGCTTCCCCCGACCGTGGGCGTGCTGATCAAGCTCGATGCTCCGAACGCCGAGGTGGGGCGCTTCCTCGCGCAGCACACGGCGGCCATGGCTCCGAAGTTCCTCAGCCCGGAGACCGTTCCGGCCGAGGTCCTGGAGAAGGAGCGCGCCGTCTTCGAGCAGATGACCCGCGAGGAGGGCAAGCCGGAGGCCGCGCTGCCCAAGATCGTCGAGGGTCGCATCTCCGCGTGGTACAAGGACTTCACGCTGGTTCAGCAGACCTCGGTCCGCGACAACAAGACCCCCATCGCCAAGGTCGCGGAGGAGGCCGGGGTCAAGGTCCTGGGCTTCGTCCGCTTCAAGGTCGGCCAGGCCTGATCAATCGGCCGTGGCGCGCCGCGTTCTCGGACTGCTCGGCTCGTTCGGATCGCTCGGTCGGCGAGTGTCTCCGACGCCTAGGGTTCTTCCATCCCGGGCGCTCGCACGGTTTCCCCGCAAGGCGGAAAACGTCGAGGCCCGGGTTTGCGGTGGATGCGGTGTTTTGTCCAGGAGGGGCAGGGTCCATGCCGCGGGCATGTGAGACCGGCCTCGTCCCGGATCCGGGGCGTCCCAATCTCAAGCGCACCCAAGGCGGGCGGTGTACGGCGAAGCCGGCGTGTCCGCCTCGATCCATGTGGCCTCACCCTGGCCGCGCGTCCTGAGGCGGCGTCCCACCTGGCCGGGCCGCGCCGGGCCGTCTCGTGCCGCGATCCACGTGGCCTTGCGCGGGCCGGTCGTCCCAGGGCCGGGTCGTCGCGGTCATCCCGCCTGGCCGGGCCGCCAAGGCCATGGATCCGCCGCGGATGAGCCTGATCCGTTGGACATCGTGTCCGGCTCCATGCCAGGTTTGTAGTGGCCGTTCCGGCGCGTGGTCCGCATCGGACGGTGCAAGCCGTACGGGCCCCCAAGACCGTCGGGTCCGCCCGGGCCGCCTGACGTGGGCGGCCGTCGCAGGCCGGATTCGGTCGGCGGCGTGATCGGCGGGTTGGCGGGTCCGGTGGGGCGACCCCGTGGTGGGACTCGCCAACGGGGATGGAATGCTCAAGGATCAAAGAGACTCGACGGACAAGGCCCGCAAAGCCCTGTCCCGGGCCAGGCCCTGGGTCGACACAACCTAAGCTTGGACCAAGCTCTTCTCTCATGACGACCACACGAGGAGGCCGCCGTCGTGCAGGAGAATCATGAACCCGCCACGTCGGTGGATTCGCCCAATTCTGGCCTGCTCCGCTGGAAGCGGGTCATGCTCAAATTGTCCGGCGAGGCGTTCGCCGGGGGTGAGCCGCTGGGCATCGACCCCGGCGTCGTAGGGCACTTGGCCGATTCGATCGCCGAGGCCGTCCGGGTGGGCGTCCAGGTCTCGGTGGTGGTCGGCGGCGGGAACATGTTCCGGGGAGCTGTGCTGTCCGAACGGGGCATCGACCGGGCCCGCGCCGACTACATGGGCATGCTGGGCACAGTGATCAACTGCCTGGCGCTCCAGGACTTCCTGGAGAAGCGGGGCATCGACACCCGTGTTCAGACGGCCATCACCATGCAGCAGGTGGCCGAGCCGTTCCTTCCCCGGCGTGCCATCCGCCACCTGGAAAAGGGGCGAGTGGTGATCTTCGGGGCCGGTCTGGGCTCGCCGTTCTTCTCCACCGACACCTGCGCCGCCCAGCGCGCGTTGGAGATCGGTGCCCAGGCGCTGCTCAAAGGCACCCAGGTGGATGGGGTTTATGACTCCGACCCGCGTAAGAACCCAGATGCCGTACGGTTCGACCATCTCGACTATGGCGAAGTGCTCACTCGCGGACTCGGCGTCATGGACGCCACCGCGATCAGTCTGTGCATGGACAACGGCCTACCGATCGTCGTCTTCGACCTGATGGGTGAGGGCAACATCCTGCGGGCCGTCCGTGGTGAGAAGATCGGCACGCTTGTGAGCCCGGCCAAGTAGGCCATGGGGTGTGCGGGGGCGTGGCCTCCGTGCGGGTAGGGAGAAAGGGAGCCAGACTGTGATCGACGAGATCCTCTTCGAGGCCGAAGAGAAGATGGACAAGGCCGTCACGGTTGCCAAGGAGGACTTCGCCGGCATCCGTACCGGTCGTGTCGCGCCTTCCATGTTCAACAAGATCAGCGCTGAATACTACGGGTCTCAGACTCCGATTCAGCAGCTTGCCTCGTTCCACGTGCCCGAGGCCCGCATGGTGATCGTGCAGCCCTTCGACCGGGGGTCGGTGAGCGCCATCGAGCGGGCGATCCGCGACAGTGACCTCGGTGTGAACCCCACGAACGACGGTCAGGTGATCCGTGTGGTCTTCCCTGAGCTGTCGGAGGAGCGCCGCAAGGAATACATCAAGGTCGCGCGCTCCAAGGCCGAGGACGGCCGTGTCTCCGTGCGCAACATCCGCCGCCGGTCGAAGGAAGCCCTTGACAAGCTGATGAAGGACGGCGACGCCGGGGAGGACGAGGTGCGGCGGGCCGAGAAGGAGCTTGACGAGCTCACTCAGAAGCACGTCGCCAAGATCGACGAGTTGCTCAAGCACAAGGAAGCCGAGCTGCTTGAGGTCTGAGGTCTGTCCTGCAGGCCGTGTCAATCGTGATCCTTGTGTTTCGCACCTCGTCAGGCGTGCGGAGCGCAAGGATCACGCGCGTGAGAGTGAGACCGTTGTGGAAGGTTCGGCTGCCGAGGGAAATCCCGACGAGGGTAGAGGCACCCCGGGCGGCGGGCGCGCCGGGCGCGACCTTCCCGCGGCGATCGCGGTGGGGCTGCTCCTCGGTGTGCTCATCGTCGGTTCGCTCTTCCTCGTCGAGGAGCTCTTCCTCGCGGTCGTCGTCGTCGCGGTCGGGGCCGGGGTTCGTGAGCTGGTCAAGGCGTTCGCGACGTACGACATCAAGGTTCCGCTGATCCCGGTCGTGGGCGGCATGGCCGCCATGGTGGCCGCCGCCTACTGGGGTGGCGCCGGTTGGCTGGTGGGCACCTTCGCGATGCTCGCCTTCGGCGTGATGGCCTGGCGGATGTTCCTAGGCACCGAGGGCTACGTGCGGGACACCGCGGCCACGGTGCTCGTTCTCGTCTACCCGTCGCTCCTGGCGGCTTTCGTGGCGTTAATGCTTGATCAGCCGTTGGGTCCGGAGCGGGTGATCGTGTTCATCGCCACCACGGTGGCGAGCGATGTCGGTGGATACGCCGCCGGGGTGCTGTTCGGCAAGCATCCGATGTCCCCGGTGATCAGCCCGAAGAAGACGTGGGAGGGCTTCGCCGGGTCCGCCCTCGCCTGCATGCTGGTGGGCGCGTGGCTGATCGTGTGGCTGCTCGACGCCGCGATCTGGCAGGGCGTCGTCCTGGGCGCGGTCGTGGTCGTCTTCGCCACGGTCGGCGATCTCGTCGAGTCCGTCATCAAACGCGACATCGGCATGAAGGACATGGGAAAGGCGCTTCCCGGTCACGGTGGCCTGATGGACAGGCTCGACTCCGTCGTCGCGGCGCTTGTGCCGGCCTGGCTGCTGCTCACGCTCTTCGTGCCGTGACCGTGCGGGCCGCTGCCGTGACCGTGCGGGCCGCTGCCGTGACCGTGCGGGCCGCTGCCGTGACCGTGCGGGCCGCTGCCGCGACACCGGGGTGAGCGGGAGACCGGGTCAAGCGACATAGCGATGGTGCGGCAGCCCGTGGAGCACGGCCTGAGCCCCGTCTCCGGCGCAGGCGCCCAGTTCGCTCTCCGTCAACGGCACCAGCCACAGCCACCGTACGGCGTCGCCCCCGAACGTGAACCCCGACATGGACGGCAGCCCCGGCGGGTCGGCGACCAGGATCACCCCGTGATACCCGGCGCCCAGGGGGAACGTCGCCGGATCGTGATACCACTTGGCCGTATGGCAGTGGCCGAGCCAGGTGACCGAATGCCAGGGATACTGCCCGAGCCACAGGAACAGCCGGGCGGCCTCGCGCGGGTCGCCCCGGGTCGCGACGGCGAGTTCCACGCGGGCGAACGCGTCGGGCCGGTCGATGTAGCGTTCGACGGTCGGCATCCGCTGGCAGCTCATCCCCACGGTCGACAGGATCGTGAAACTGCGATGCCCCTCCGGTGGCCGTTCGGTGATGCCCACGGTCGGCATCCGGTCGCCGCCGGCGTCCCAGAAGCGGCCGGCCGTACCCACCGTGCCGTCCAGATGGCTCATCACGAACTGCTGGAAGGTCGCCCAGGACGCCTCGGCCCTCCGCCACTGCCAGTAGGAGTGCGCCTTGGCCAGGCGCGGGCCGAGTTCTTCGTAGGCGTCGGCCAGCGACCACGCGAACGGAGTCTCCCCGAGAGCGTCGCGGGCGTATCCCGGCTTGCCCCGGCCGACGTCGGCCCAGCCGGGGATGACGGCGAGCACCTCGGTGCCCTCGTAGAGGGCCACGCCGTCGCCCTCCTCGAACCACAGGGCCGACAGGCGGCCGAGCGGAGGGCGGCCGTGCGGGTGCCGGGTGTTGGGGCGCGGCATCACGGGGGGCAGTCCGGCGTTGACCCGGGTGAGATCGACGGTCTCCGGTGCGTCACCGTGGTTGGCGAGCCAGGAGGCTCCATGGACGGTGCCGTCTCGGGCGCACAGGTAAGCTACCGAGGACACCGCATCGCGTTCGACGATCAAAGTCCGACTGCGATAGGGGTTGTCGTCGGTGAGCACGACCTCGGTGCCGTCGGCGTTCCGACCCTTCCCGCGAGTGGCTCGCGCGTGGTCGGGCGCGTGATCGGGGTCGTGGAACCCCTCGCGGCGGGGCTCGTGCGCGGGGGGCTCCGAGGGGTTGGACGGTTCAGACGGCGATGCCGACCGGAATGTCGCCATACATCTGGACTTTAGATCACGTGGTAACGCGGTTCAGGGCCGCTTCGAGAAGTCGTCTGGGAGATTCTATGAGCGCCGACCGCGCCGAGAGCGGCCGCCCGCTGCTCACCTTCGCCGCCCCCCGCAGGGCCAAGCCCGCCCGGCACCTCGCGGACATGACCATGGCCGAGCGCCGCGCGGCGGTCGCCGAGCTCGGTGAGAAGCCGTTCCGTGCCGACCAGCTCTCCCGCCACTACTTCGAGCGGCTCACCGGCGACCCCGCGGCCATGACCGACCTGTCGGCCGCCACCCGCGCCAAGCTCGCCGAGGCGCTGCTCCCCTCGCTGCTCACCCCCGTCAAGGAGATCACCTGCGACGGCGGCACGACCCGCAAGACGCTGTGGCGGCTGTTCGACGGCGCCCTCGTCGAATCCGTGCTCATGCGCTACCCCGGCCGCACGACGATCTGCGTGTCGTCACAGGCGGGATGCGGGATGAACTGCCCGTTCTGCGCGACGGGCCAGGCCGGGCTGACCCGCAACATGTCCACCGCCGAGATCGTCGAGCAGGTGGTCGCCGGGGCTCGGGCGATGGCCGCCGGAGAGGTGCCCGGCGGTCCCGGGCGGATCAGCAACATCGTGTTCATGGGCATGGGCGAGCCGCTGGCGAACTACAAGGCCGTGCTCGGCGCCGTCCGCCGCCTCATCGACCCGGCCCCCGCCGGGCTCGGCATCTCGGCCAGGGGCGTCACGGTCTCGACGGTCGGCCTCGTGCCCGCCATCGGCAAACTCGCCGCCGAGGGCCTCCCGGTCACCCTCGCCCTGTCCCTGCACGCCCCCGACGACGAGCTCCGCGACACCCTGGTGCCGGTGAACACCCGGTGGAAGGTCTCCGAGGTGCTGTCGGCCGCCTGGGACTACGCCGCCGCCACGGGACGACGGGTCTCGATCGAATACGCGCTGATCAAGGACATCAACGATCAGGAATGGCGTGCCGACCTCCTGGGCCGTCTGGTCAAGAACAAACTCGCCCACGTCAACCTCATTCCGCTGAACCCCACCCCCGGCTCCAAGTGGACCGCGTCCCGCCCCGAAGACGAGGCCGCCTTCGTGCGCCGGCTGGAGTCGCACGGGGTCCCGGTCACCGTCCGCGACACGAGAGGCCGCGAGATCGACGGCGCGTGCGGCCAGCTCGCCGCAGCGACGCCCTGACGGGCGTCGCGCCGGACCGCGCGGCGCACCTTGGGCACGCCGGCGATCCGACCGACGTGGGCGGGCCTTTCACGAAGGCGTACGGCACGGCCACCGCGGCCGGTCCCGTCAACCCGTCGCCGTCGCCGTCGCCCGGTCCGGACCGTGCCGTGGATTCGCCCGGTCCGGAACCGTGCGGTGGATTCGCCCGGTCCGGAACCGTGCGGTGGATTCGCCCGTCCAGCGCGGTCCAAGCGACGGTAGGACACCCCGGCGCCGCCTATCATCGGGCCTGAAGGGCGCTGAGACGAAGGAGCCGGCACCAGCATGATCGTCGACCTGTCAGTGCCGTTGTCCACGGGCATGCCCGTCTACCCGGGCGATCCCGCGGTGTCGATCGCCCCGGCGCTCACCGTCGACCCCCACGGCGTCAATGTCCTGGGCCTGCACCTTGGGTCGCAGTCGGGCACCCATGTGGACGCGCCGTACCACATCGACGACTCCCTGCCCGCGCTCGACGAGCTGCCGCTGGAACTGTTCACCGGGCCGGCCGCGGTGGCCGATGCCCGCGGGCTCGCGCCCCGCGCGCCGATCGGGCCGGAGGTGCTCGAACCCGTCGCGGCTCCCGGCGTCATCGTGCTGGTCGCGACGGGCTGGGCGGGGCACTTCGGCACCTTCCACTACACCGATCATCCGTATCTCACCGAGGACGCGGCACGCCTGCTGGTCGAGGCCGGGGTGCGTACGGTCGGGATCGACGCGCTGAGCGTTGATCCGACCCCGGCCGATGACTTCCCCGCCCATCGGGTGCTCTGCGGCGCGCACACCGTGATCGTGGAGAACCTCCGCAACCTTCCGGTCCTCCTCGTGGCCCAGGAGGAGGGGCGGGCGATCGAGGTGTCGATGTTCCCGCTCCACCTGCCCCGCGCAGACGGGGCACCCGTCCGGGCCGTGGCACGGGTGACATGACGGACCTAGCGGGTGCCCCAGGAGTAGGTCTGCTTCTTCAGCTTGAGGTAGACGAAGGACTCGGTGGCGCGCACCGTCGGGATCGCTCGGATCTTGCCGAGGATCTCCAGGAGATGCGTGTCGCCCCCGCAGACCACTTCGACGATCACGTCGAACGACCCCGCGGTCAGCACCACGTAGTCGATCTCGTCGATCGCGGAGAGCTCACCCGCCACGGTCTCCAGATCGCCTTCGCACGTGATGCCGATGAGCGCCTGGCGGGGGAACCCCAGCGTGAGCGGGTCGGTCACGGCGACGATCTGCATGACACCGGCGTCGAGGAGGCGTTGCACGCGTTGCCGTACCGCCGCCTCGGACAGGCCCACGGCCTTGCCGATCGCCGCGTACGGCTTGCGCCCGTCCTCCTGCAACTGCTCGATGATCTGCTTGGAGATGTCGTCGAGCACCACGGGACCGGGCTTGATCTCACTGTCGTCCCTGCGCGCCTTCGGCGGGGTGGTCATCGGTTCGGCTTCCTCTCTCCCGCTTCCCGACCGGGGGCGGGGGCCGGCGTCGGCGCCGGCGTGTTACGGAGGCGTGTCCCTCGTCTTGCCGTCCAGGATCGACATCGTGTCAGGTCTCCCCGCACTGTCAAGCGATTCCGTAGCAATTTGATATCTTCACCACGAAATCCCTTGTCGCGATGTCCGCCCTCTGTCAGTCTGCTCTCTCAGCGCACCTGTCAGGCTCCTGTCAGGGGTCGGATACCCGTCGCGGCATCAGTACTCCACCGAGGAGGTCAACGGTGACCACCCGTTTGCAGAACTACATCAACGGAGAGTTCGTGGACGCCAAGAGCGGCCGCTTCTCCGAGATCATCGACCCCTGCACGGGTGAGCCCTACCTGGAGGCTCCCATCTCGGGGCAGGAGGACGTCGACGCGGCCTATGCCGCCGCCGCCGCGGCCTTCGAGTCCTGGGGTCTGACCACGCCGGCCGAGCGCGCCAACCTTCTACTGAAGGTCGCCGACGCGATCGAGGCGCGCGCCGACGAGATCAACGAGGCCGAGTGCCGGAACACCGGCAAGCCGCGCGCCCGCATGGCGGAGGACGAGACGCCGGTCGCCGCCGACCACTTCCGCTTCTTCGCCGGTGCCGCGCGCACGCTGGAGGGGCCGACGGCGGGAGAGTTCCTCGCCGACCACACCTCTGTCATCCGGCATGAGCCCATCGGCGTCATCGGCCAGGTGACCCCGTGGAACTACCCGATGATGATGGCGGTCTGGAAGATCGCTCCCGCGCTGGCCGCGGGCAACACCATCGTGCTCAAGCCGTCCGACACGACCCCGGTGTCCACGCTCAAGCTGGCCGAGATCCTCGGTGAGGTGCTCCCGGCCGGAGTGTTCAACGTCGTCGTGGGCGACCGCGAGACCGGCGCGCTGGTCGTCGGCCACCCGACCGCCCAAATGGTCGCCATCACCGGCTCGGTGGGGGCCGGCATGCAGGTCGCCAAGTCCGCAGCCGAGGACCTCAAGCGGGTCCACCTGGAGCTCGGAGGCAAGGCCCCCGTCGTCGTCTTCGGCGACGTGAAGGACATCAAGGGCACCGCCGCGGCCATCGCCGGGGCGGGTCTCTACAACGCCGGCCAGGACTGCACCGCCGCGTGCCGCGTGCTCGTGCAGGAGGACATCCACGACGAGTTCGTGGCCGCCCTCGCCGAGGCCGCCGCCGCCACCGTGACCGGCGACCTCGACAACGAGGACGCGCTGTACGGCCCGCTCAACAACGCGGCCCAGCTCGCCCGCGTCGAGGGCTTCGTGGAGCGCGCGCCGGCGCACGCCACGGTGGTGACCGGAGGCAAGAGGGTCGGCGACCGGGGCTTCTTCTTCGCCCCGACCGTCGTCGACGGGCTCCGGCAGGACGACGAGATGGTGCAGACCGAGGTCTTCGGCCCGGTCATCACCGTCCAGACCTTCACCGACGAGGCCGACGCCGTGGCCAAGGCCAACGGCGTGAAGTACGGCCTGTCCAGCTCGGTCTGGACGTCTGATCACGGCACCGCGATGCGTATGTCGAAGCGGCTCGACTTCGGCGTCGTCTGGGTCAACACCCACATCCCGTTCGTCTCGGAGATGCCTCACGGCGGCTTCAAGCACTCCGGGTACGGCAAGGACCTGTCCGTGTTCGGCCTGCACGACTACACGAGAGTCAAGCACGTCATGCACTACATCGGCTGAGCCGATCGAGCAGAGAGAACAGCCTGGTATGACCGATAACCAGGTGGGCGTGGGGGCGGCCGATACGGCTGCCCCTCTCGTTTCGCCGGTGCCCGCCATCGAACTCCACGGAGTCGTCAAGGAGTATCGCGTGCACGGCGAGCTCGTCCAGGCGGTCAAGGGCGTGACACTGGCGATCGCCGAAGGGGAGTTCTTCTCCCTGCTCGGGCCGTCGGGTTGCGGCAAGACCACCACCATGCGGATGATCGCCGGGTTCGAGGACCCCACGAGGGGCACGGTCAGCCTGCACGGCGGGGACGTGACCGGCGTACCGGCCGACAAGCGCGACGTGAACATGGTCTTCCAGTCCTACGCGCTGTTCCCTCACATGAACGTCTGGGAGAACGTCGCCTTCGGCCTGCGGCGCCGGAAGACGCCCGAGGCCGAGATCAAGCGGCGGGTCGGCGAGATGCTGGCGATCGTTGATCTCACCGGCAGGGAAAGGCGGCGCCCGCGCGAGCTGTCCGGCGGCCAGCAGCAGCGGGTGGCCCTCGCGAGGGCCCTGGTCAACCGGCCCCGCGCCCTTCTGCTCGACGAACCGCTCGGCGCGCTCGACCTCAAGCTGCGTCAGGCCATGCAGACCGAGCTCAAGCGCATCCAGCGCGAGGTCGGCATCACCTTCGTCTACGTCACCCACGACCAGAGCGAGGCGCTCACCATGAGCGACCGCATCGCCGTCATGAACAACGGCGAGGTCGAACAGCTCGCCGGGCCCCGGGAGATCTACGAGCGCCCGGCGACGGCGTTCGTGGCGGGGTTCATCGGGACGAGCAATCTGCTGACCGGGACCGTGGACCGGGTGGACGACGGCTGTGCCGTACTGGCCCTGGGGGACGGCGGGCGGGTGCTGGTGGCGGGGTCCGCCCATGCGGCGGGGGACACGCTTCAGGTCACCGTACGGCCGGAGAAGATCACTATCTCGGCGGAGAGGCCGAGCGGGCGGGTCAGCGCCGCCCGTGGGACGGTGGAGGATGTCTCCTATCTGGGGACGTACACGAGTTATGCCGTGAGGCTTCCGGAGGGGACGGAGGTCACGGTCTTCCAGCAGAATGCGTTCGACAGCAGCACCACGGCGGAGCCGGGCGACTCTGTCTGGCTGTCATGGCAGCCGCACCACTCATTCGCGATAGGAAGTTGACCGCCGATGGACCTTCGTAGCAACCCCGCTTTTCTGCGCGGTCTCACCCAGAGCCGCAAGGTCAGCCGCCGTGACGCCTTCCGGATCGCGGGGATGTCGGTCGCCGGACTCGCCCTCGCCGCGTGCGGGGTGCAGGGCAGGGGAACCGGTACGGCGACGCCGAGCCCCGACGCCGTCGCCGCCTACTGGGCGGGCAAGAAGCGGAACGGCACGCTCCGATTCGCCAACTGGCCGCTGTACATCGACAAGGAGGGCTCGAAGTACCCCTCCCTTGAGCTGTTCGAGAAGGAAATGGGCATCTCGGTCACCTATCAGGAGGCGATCCAGGAGAACGCCACCTGGTTCGGCAAGATCCAGCCGCAGCTCGCGGCGGGCCACGACATCGGCTTCGACCTCATGGTCATGTCCAACAGCATCCAGCTCAACCGGGCCATCCAGCTCGGCTACCTCGCCCCCCTGGACCACTCCAAGCTGCCGAACTTCGCCTCCAACGCCGCGGCCAAGGTCAAGAACCCGATCTGGGACCTCGGGAACACCTACACCGTCCCGTGGACCGTCGGGGTCACCGGCATCGCCTACAACCCGAAGTACATCGACGGCGAGATCACCAGCGTCCACGAGCTGTGGAACTCCAAGTACAAGGGCAAAGTCGGGATGATGCAGGACACCCAGGAGCTGGCGAACTTCGCGTTCTTCGCCTTGGGCATCGACCCCGACAAGTCCACGCAGGCCGACTGGGAGAGGGCCGCCGCCAAGCTCAAGGAGCAGCGGGAAGCGGGCCTCGTGCGCAAGTACTACGAGAACGACTATGTCGACGCGCTCGTCCGCGGCGACATCTGGATCACGATGGCGTGGTCCGGCGACATCTTCCAGCAGGTCGCCGAGGGGCAGGATCTCAAGTTCTACGTGCCCGACGAGGGCGGCACGATCTGGACCGACAACATGTGCATCCCGAACACCGCCGCCAACCCGGTCGACGCCCTCGCGCTGATGGACTTCGTGTACAAGCCCGAGATCGCCACGATGCTCGTCGAGTACATCAACTACATCACCCCCGTCCCCCTCACCAAGGACCTGGTCCTGGCCAACGCCGCCAAGGCCAAGGGAGAGGACAAGAAGAGCCTCGAACTCATCGCCAACAGCCCGCTGATCTACCCGTCGGAGGCCGACCAGTCCCGGCTGCGCGTGTTCAAGACGCTGACGATCGCCGAGGAGAAGCCCTTCGAGAGCGCCTTCCAGCCGATCGTGCAGGGCTAGCGGTGAAACGCCTCACCCCCTACCTGCTCGTCCTGCCGGGCGGACTCTGGCTGCTCGCCTTCCTCGTGGTGCCGATCATCTTCATGGCCTCGGTCTCCACGCAGGAGGGCGACGTCGTCAACGGCTTCGTCCAGACGTTCAACGTCGGGAACTACGTGCAGGCGATCGGGGACTTCCACACCCAGTTCCTGCGCTCCGCGGGGTACGGCCTGGCCGGCACGGCCATCGCGATCCTGCTCGCCTACCCCATGGCGTACTGGATCGCGTTCAAGGGTGGGGCGCGCAAATCGACCTATCTACTCCTGGTGCTTCTGCCGTTCTTCGTGTCGTTCGTCCTTCGCACGGTGTCGTGGAAGTTCATGCTCGCCGACGACGGCATCCTGCTGGGGCCGCTCAAGGCGATCGGGCTGCTCCCCGAGGACTTCCACGTCCTGCAGACCACGGCCGCGGTGATCGGGGGACTGGTCTACAACTACCTGGCCTTCATGGTGCTGCCGATCTACGTGGCGCTGGAGCGGGTCGACCACAGGCTCGTGGAGGCCGCCCGGGATCTCTACGCCTCCCGCCTCGGCACCTTCACCAAGGTCGTGCTGCCGCTGTCGCTTCCCGGTGTGTTCGCGGGCGTATTGATGACCTTCGTACCGATGACGGCGGACTACGTCAACGCGGCCGTCCTCGGCGGGCCGGAGAACACGATGATCGGCAACGTCATCCAGACGCAATACCTCGTCGGCAACGACTACCCGGTGGGCGCGGCCCTATCGCTCACCCTGATGGCGGCCACGCTGATCGGCGTCTTCGCCTACGCCCGAGCCCTCGGCACCGAGAACGTCCTCGCGGCGGCGGCCCGATGAGCGTGAAGAGCGCCCCCGCCCCCGTGCCCCCCGCCCCCGTGCCCGCCGCCCCCGCGCCGGCGCGGGCCCGGTCCGGCGGCAGGTGGGCGGACCGGCTGCTTCGGATCTATGCCGTACTGCTGCTCGCCTGGTTGTTCGCCCCGATCGTCGTCATGATCGTGTTCGGCTTCAACGACACCAAGAGCAAATCGAACGTCACCTGGCAGGGTTTCACCGTCAAGTGGTGGGG
The DNA here is from genome assembly GCF_900100605.1 of Sinosporangium album. Lineage (GTDB taxonomy): Bacteria > Actinomycetota > Actinomycetes > Streptosporangiales > Streptosporangiaceae > Sinosporangium > Sinosporangium album. The sequence goes on from NZ_FNCN01000005.1 coordinate 277,786, forward strand.
GCGGCTCGGCGACTACCCGGAGCTGATGACCGCCGTGTTCAACTCGGTGACGATCGCCCTGCTCGCCACCGCGATCACGACCGTGCTCGGTACCGCGCTGGGGCTCGCGATCGGGCGCTACCGGTTCAGGGGCGCCGGGGCGACCAACGTCGTCATATTCGCCGCCATCGCCTCGCCCGAGCTCGCGCTCGGCGCGTCACTGCTCTCCCTGTTCGTGAGCACGGGCGTGCAGACCGGGTACGCCACCGTCGTGATCGCCCACGTGCTGTTCGCCCTGTCCTTCGTCGCGATCACGGTGCGGGCCAGGGTCCTCGGCATGGACCCGTCGCTGGAGGAGGCGGCGCGCGACCTCGGGGCGTCCCCGTGGACCACGTTCCGGCTCGTCACCTTGCCTTCGATCGCCCCGGGTGTCGTCTCCGGAGCGCTGCTCGCGTTCGTCCTCTCCATCGACGACTTCGTCATCACCCAGTTCACCAGCGGGCCGTTGACGACGTTCCCGCTGTGGATCTACGGCGCGGTCAGGCAGGGAGTACCACCGCAGGTCAACATCCTCGGCACCTTGATCTTCGGTGTCGGCGTCGTGATCGCCATCACCCATTCGGTGCTGGCCAGGCGCCGTGTCCCCTGAACCCGCCGACCCCGCGCACGTCACAGTGCGCGGGGCGTCGGCATATCCGAAGCGGCAGACTCGACAGCGAGACCTCAACGACAGCGAAAGACCTCAACAGTGGAACCGACAGTGAACAGGGAGGCGAGATCGGATTCAGGCGGGGGGAACCCGTGCGCGGCCTGAGTGAGGCCGCGCGATAGCGAAGAAACAGATACCTCTCAGAACCAAGTTGGGAAGTGGGATTTGTGGATCCGCTGAAGGCGCTGGCTGACGCGGAGCGCAAGCCGTACTGGCTGGACAACCCGGCCGGTCCCGAGCCGCTGCGGCGGCTCTTCGACACTACGAGCGCCGACCTGGTCGTCGTCGGCGGAGGCTTCTCGGGGCTGTGGACGGCCCTGATGGCCAAGGAACGCGACCCGTCCCTCGACGTGGTCCTCCTGGAGGGACGCAGAATCGGCTGGGCCGCCTCCGGGCGCAACGGCGGATTCTGCACGGCGACCCTCACACACGGACTGGCCAACGGCCTCGACCGGTGGCCCGAGGAGATTGCGACGCTCGAACGGCTCGGGCGCGAGAACCTCGACGAGATCGAAACGACCCTTCAACGCTACGGCGTCGAGTGCGGGTTCGAACGCACCGGCGAGCTGCACGTCGCCACCGAGCAGTGGCAGCTCGACGCCCTGACCGAACATGTGGACATCGCCCGCGAACTGGGGCAGGACCTCGTGGTCCTCGACGGGCCGCAGGTGCGGGCCGAGGTCGACTCGCCGACCTACGTGGGCGGCCAGTGGGACCGCGGCGGATGCGCGATGCTCGACCCCGCCAGACTCGCCTGGGGGTTGCGCGAGGTGTGCCTGTCGCTCGGCGTGCGGATCTACGAGCACACACCGGTGCGTTCGCTGCGCGACGACGGGGTGGTCATCGAGCTGCGCACCCCGCACGGGGCCGTGCGGGCCGCCAAAGTGGCGCTGGGCACGGGCGTGTTCCCGCCCTTGCTGCGCAGACTCAGGCACTTCGTGGTGCCGGTCTACGACTACGCCCTGATGACCGAGCCCCTGACGGCCGCCCGGCTCGCCCGGGTGGGCTGGCGCAACCGGCAGGGCATAGGCGACTCGGCCCACCAGTTCCATTACTACCGGCTCACCGAGGATAACCGCATACTCTGGGGCGGATATGACGCCGTTTATTACAACGGCGGTGCTATTCGTCGGGAATACGACCAGCGTGATGAGACCTTCACCACCCTGTCCGAGCACTTCTTCAGCACATTTCCCCAGCTCGATGACATCCGCTTCACCCACAGGTGGGGTGGCGTCATCGACACCTGCAGCAGGTTCAGTGCTTTTTACGGCACAGCCCACGAGGGCAGACTCGCCTACGCGGTCGGCTACACCGGCATGGGCGTCGGACCGACGCGTTTCGGAGCCAACGTCATGCTCGACCTGCTCTCCGGCGAGCCCACCGAACGCACCGCCCTCCAGATGGTGAGGGGGAAACCCATTCCCTTCCCACCGGAACCCGTCAGATCCGGGGTCATCCAGTTCACCCGCTGGTCGATCGCCCAGGCCGACGCCCACAGCGGCCGTCGCAACCTGTGGCTGCGCACCCTCGACCGGCTGGGGCTCGGGTTCGACTCCTAGTGCGGTTCACCGTACGGCGTGCGCCCCGAACCGGGGCACACGCCGTACGCGTGGGATTCTCTACGACGTAACACCACGCGTAATACCAAAGGATTACACGCTCTCAATAGAAGGGTGTAGGCGGATTTAAGCCGAGTAGCTGAGTTGTGTTCTTTTCGGCTGCGGGATCGTGGAATACGTGACCACGACCACGCGCATCCACGCGCTCGACATTCTCCGGGGTGTCGCCATTCTGGGGACCCTCGGCACGAACATCTGGATCTTCACGTCGGTGACGGGACCGGCCGGCGCCCCCGGCGCCGCGGAGTCGGTGCTCGCCTTCCTGTCCAACGGCAAGTTCCTCGGCATGCTCACCCTGATGTTCGGCATCGGACTCGAACTGCAGTACCGCTCGGCCCTGCGCAAAGGGATGCGCTGGCCCGGCTGGTACCTCTTCCGGGCGCTGCTCCTGCTGGTGGAGGGGCTCCTGCACTACGTTCTGATCTTCGAGTTCGACGTGCTCATGGGCTACGCGGTGACGTCGATGATCGTGGCCTACCTGATCGGGCGGAGCGACCGGGCCGTGCGGACCTGGATCGCCGTCATGGGCGCCTCGCACGTCCTGCTGATCGGGGGCGTCACAGCCCTGCTGTTCGCTTACGGCGGCGACGCCCCCGGCATCCTCGACACGGGCGCCATCCCGGGCACCTGGTTCGACCAGGTCATGACCCGGATCAAAGAGCCGCTCCTCTACCGGGTGGAAGCCGTCTTCATCATCCCCATGGGGATCGCCATGTTCCTCACCGGTTCCCGGCTCTACCGCGCCGGCCTGCTGGAGAACTCCGAACGCGGCGCCAGGCTGCGCACCCGCCTCATGGCCGCCGGCCTCGGCGCCGGCATCCCCCTCAACCTCATCGCGTCCTTCGCCGACCCGAAGCTCGCCCTGGTCGACCGCTACCTCGCCGCGCCCCTGGTCGCCGCCGGACTGCTCGGCCTGGTCACCGCGCTCGTCCACCGCCTCGGCGAGCGACCCGGCCCCCTCCGCGCCGGCCTGACCAATGTCGGCCGCACCGCCCTCTCGTCCTACATGCTGCAGAACCTCATCGCCGGAGTGCTGTGCTACGACTGGGGCCTCGGGCTCGCCCAGGCCCTCGCCGACGCGCGCCCATGGTGGGTCGTCGGCGCGTGGGCGGGCATCTGCGCGCTTCTCATGGTGCTCAGCACCCTGTGGCTGCGGCGCTTCGCCCGGGGCCCGATGGAGGCCGCCTGGCAGTGGGCCTACATGAAGCCCCGGGCGCGGCGCGCCCCCGGCGGAGACCGGGAGAAGGTCTCCGTCTGACCCCGCCCCTCAGGACGCTCAGCCCGTGACCTCGCGCAGGCGGCCGGTCTTCACGTCGTAGACGAAGCCCCGGACCGACTGCTTGTGCGGGATGAACGGGTCCGAGGTGATCCGCCCCACCGACTGCCGTACATCCTCGTCGAGGTCCGTGAACGCCTCGGCCGACCAGTCGGGCTTTATACCGACCTCGTTGTGGATCGTCTGCTTGAAGCCGTCGTCGGTGAAGGTGAGCATGCCGCAGTCGGTGTGGTGGATCAGAATGATCTCGCGGGTGCCGAGAAGCCGCTGGCTGATGGCCAGGCTCCGGCGCTCGTCGGCGGTCACCACGCCACCCGCGTTGCGGATCACGTGGGCGTCCCCCTCAGCCAGCCCAAACAGGCCGTAGACGTTGAGACGGGCGTCCATGCACGCCACGACGGCGACGCCTTTCGCGGGCGGTAGAGGAAGCTCTCCCCTGTCGAAATCGGCGGCATAGCGCTCGGCGTTGGTGAGAAGCTCGTCGGTGACGCTCATGTGGGTGCTCCGTTCCCTGTTCCGTGCCCCCACGCTTTCCCGGTATTGCCGACATGGTCAATAGGAAATGCCGCCTGGGGCTCCGGCTATCTCTCCCCGGCCCGCCTCACGGCCTTCTCGCGGGCGGGAGCGTGCGTCGAGACCTTGGACGACCAGAAGTCGGTGGAGTGGTCCAACCGGGGCGGTCGCCGTACGGCCTGCAGTCAGCTTTGCATCTGCCGAGCGGGTTGTTGCACTGGCGCGGTCAGAGATGGAGGTCACCGGACCAGATGGTGACGGCGTGGCCGGCCAGGTCGACGCGGTCGCCGCGGAGGGTGGTGCGCACGGTGCCGCCGCGTTTGGAGACCTGGGCGCCGACGAGGGAGTCGCGGCCGAGCTTCGCGGTCCAGTACGGCGAGAGCACGCAGTGCGCCGACCCGGTCACGGGGTCTTCGGCGACGCCGGCGCGCGGAGCGAAGAAGCGGGACACGAAGTCGGCGCCGTCGCGCGTGGCCCGCGCGGTGACGATGACGCCCCGGGCGTCGATGTCGGCCAGCCGGTCGATGTCGGGGGAGAGGGCGAGGACGGTCTCCTCGGAGTCGACCTCGACGAGCATGTCGAACTGGCTCCGGCCGACCCAGAGGGGTTCCACGCGCAGGGCGTCGAGCAGTCCGGGAGGCGGTGCGGCCTGCGTGGCGGGTTTGGCGGGGAAGTCCATGCCGATGAGGCCGCCGGAGGTCCGCTCGGTGGCGAGGGTGCCGCTCTTGGTGGTGAATTCGAGCCGCCCGGTCGCCCCCTGGGAGTAGAGCACGTGGGCGGTGGCCAGGGTCGCGTGGCCGCACAGGGCGACCTCGACCGCGGGGGTGAACCAGCGCAGGGTGTCGCCGAGCAGGAACGCGGTCTCCGAGAGGTTCATCTCGGCGGCGAGGTCCTGCATCCAGGCGTCGGGCATCGGCCCGGTGAGCAGGCACACCGCAGCCGGATTGCCGCGGAACGGGCGGTCGGTGAAGGCGTCGACGGTGAAGAGGCGCATAGCGCCGATCTTAAGAGCCGGGACTCAGGGGGAGTAGAGCACGCCTCCTCGGCCCTGGTCATTCCCCGGGGCGCCGTTCGCCGCCGTCTGCGGGGGCCGCAGCCGGAGTACGGCAAGGGCCATCAACGGCACCAGCACGATCTCCACCGCGATCAGCACGTGTTCCACCGAGGTCAGGAGCGGGGCGCCGAAGACCACGTCCGAGAGCACCGAACCGGGGCGGAGCACCAGCATGGCGATGAGGAGGAGGGCGGCCGTCCCCCCGGCTGCCTGGAGCATCCGCCACAGCATCTGCGGCGGACGATTCCTGGCCAGCATCCACGCGGCGCACGGCAGCCCGGTGAACACCACCGCCAAGGCCCAGGTGCGGACCTCCGAGGCATCACCGACGGGGAAGATCACGGTGAGGAGCAGCCCGAGGGCGACGGCGATGAGCATCACCCGGCTGGCGGCCCCCCGCACCGGATCGACCAGCGAGAGGCGGAAGGCCAGGCCGAGGCAGCCACCGGCCAGAATCAGGGTGCCGAGGATGTAGGCCGCCTCGTTCACCGATCCACCTCCTCGTAGATCTCCTCGAAACGCAGCAGGGACAGCTGGTCGCCGCGGGTCGCGGCCATGTCGCGGCTGCGCGCCCCCATCGCCGCGAGCGACGCCGGGTCGCCGAGGAGCTCGGCGATGTGGCGGCCGAGGGCTCTGGTCTCGCCCGGTCGGTACAGGTGGCCGTTCTGAGCGTCGGCGACCAGGTGGGAAAGTCCCGGAGTATCCGCGGCGACCACCGGCAGACCCGACGCCATCGCCTCCAAGGTCGCGAGATGCCGCAGACCCGAGGACCGCGGCATCGCGAACACATTGGCAGCCGCATAGACGTACGGCATCGACCGGTCGGGGACGAACCCCAGGAAACGTACCCGGTCCTCCACGCCGAGGCGCTCGGCGAGCCGCTCCAGAGCGCCCCGCGGACGTCCGGACCCGACGATCGCGAGCTGGGCATCGGTCACCTTCAACACGTGCGGTAACGCCCTGATCAGCTCGTCCACCCGCTTGTCGTCGCGTAGCCGCCCGACGAACAGCACCGTGTCCCGGTCGGGCAGGCCGAACCGGTTCCTGGCCCACGCCTGGGGCTCCACCTGCGGACGGAACCTCGCCAGGTCCACCCCTGAGGAGACGGCCTCGACCCGAGGGCCGAAGATCCGCTCCGACGGGAGGTCCCGCGGGTCCGCGACGGGCGCCGTCACCAGGTCGGCCCGCTCGAAAACGCGGGTGAGGTCGCGCCACGCCCACGCCCGTAGACGCGCGCGCACGGCGCGGGGCAGCGGAGCGGAACGCAGCAGTTCGTCCGGGGCGACGTGACCGGTCACGACCACCGGCACGCCCCTCCTGCGGGCGGCCGAGATCGCGGCCCGCCCCACGACGAGATGGCTGTGGACGTGGACCACGTCCGGGGCGAGCCCCGCCACGAGGCGGTCCAGCCGTACCGGCAGGGCGACCCGCGTCCCCGGGCTCACCAGGACGGGCGCCGACCTCAGGCGGTAGACCACCACCCCGTCGAGCATCTCCACACGGCCGGGACCGTCGGCCGACTGGCACACCACGTGGACTTCGTTACCCCTGGCCGCCAGGCCGGCGGCGAGCCTGTGAGCGTAGTGCGCGACGCCGTTCACGTCGGGCGGATAGGTGTCGGCCGCGATGAGGACGCGGCGGCGCCGTACCGGTGTGGCAGAGGTCATGTGTGATCCCTGCTGGGGGACCGCCTGTCTGAAATCGGGCGCGGCGGTCACGGAGTTGCGAGGGGCGGGGCCGGCCGGCCCGGGGTCGGAGGTGTCGAGGTCCTCGGCCGCGGCGGGCTCGGAGGGCGGCGCGTCGGCCGTACTCGCGGCGCGGCGCGTCATCATCGCGTTGCGGATAGTCGCGGGAGCGTCGGCGAAGGGCATGACCATGCGGTGCTCCGTTGCTCTGCGGGCGATCACATCGTCAGCGTCTCGCCGCGCGACCGGATGGACCAGAGGGGTTTTCACTTCGATCCAGAGGAGTTCACGAGCACGGGGGTCTCGGCTGGTACGGCGGAAGCCTTGGCCCGCTTCTTCCGGACGTAACGCACGATCTCGGTCACGGCGGCGACGGTGACGGCGATACCCAGTCCGAGCAGCAGCCCCTTGATCGGATCATGCTCAAACGCCATTCCGCCGAAATACCCGATCAGACCGGAGTAGACACCCCAGCTTATGGTCGCAAGCGCGTCAAACATCGCGAACCTGCGCCGAGGGTAGCCGCAGGCGCCCATGGTCAGCGTGGTGGCGGTGCGGCCTCCGGGGATGTAGCGCGCGATGACCAGAACCATCCCGCCCCGCTCGGCCAGGGCGTCCTCGGCCCAGTCGAAGGCCTTGGCCGTCTTGCCCTTGGCCCTTGCCCGCAGGCGCTTCCCGGACGTGCGGCCGAGGAAGTAGGAGAAGTGGTCGCCCGCGAACGCGCCGAGGGCCGCGACCGCGATCACCAACGCGAGGTTGGTCTCGCCGGTCGCCGCGAACACGCCCGCTGTGATGACCGCGGTCTCACCTGGGACGACGGGGAAGAACCCGTCGATGAAGGCGACGGCGAACAGCGCCACATAGATCCATGGCGAACTCATGACCTCTCGAAGGAGGCCGATGATGGCATCGGACATGGTCGCAGGACTCCGGTCGTCGAGGCTGGAAATGGTCGGGTACGCGCCATCAAGGCTGGATGCCCCCATAGCCTGCCGACTCGTATCGAGTCAGATCATCGGGGTACCCCCTGGAATCGACCCCGGGTGTCCCCCGAGTAGATTCCGGGTGATCCCCCCGTGCCCCTCGCTATCAAGGTATTGGCTGCCGATGATCCGATACATCGCACCAATGGCCGATTTGCTCCCCGACCTTAGGCAGAGAGACATCCCCTACCAAGGGTGGAGGTAGAGGGAAAGCCGCAGGTTGTGGCATCGCTGAGAACGCTCGCCCGGCTGAGGCCGCGCGTGCGTGTGGCCTTGTTCTTTCGGCCGTATCGCCCGGCCGAGCCCAGTCGGGAAATCCCTTAGGTGGGGAGTTCGGCCGCTCGCGAGGAGTCGGCGTGCAGGCGGTGGAGTACGCGCCGGAAGGCCCAGATCGAGAAGGCTATCGCCATGCCGCTGATCACGGCGACGGCCGATGTGCGGACCACGAGATAGAAGGCCGTCGACTCCTGTACGAGGATCCAGATGCTGACTGCGGAGTTGAGCAGGAGCACGAACGCCCACAGGAGTGTGATCCGCGCGAAGAACCTGCGCATGCGCTCATTCTTCAGCACCGCGGAGGGCAAGTGGATGTAGTCGAGCGTCAGTTTCTCGACGAAGGGACGGCGCAGCCGTACGGAGGCCAGGAAGACGAAGCTGATGCACACGGTGCCGAGTTCGGAGGGGAGGAAGAACCCCACTCCGCTTCCTGTCCACAACCCGAGAGCCGCCCTGGCGGTGATCGCCAGGGCGGCCAGAAGCATGGTGTACGGCACCGGCCGCCGCCGGATCCACCGGTAGATGACCCCTCCGTAGACCCAGGTGACCGCGGCGGCGAGCGCTCCGGTCTCGCCGAGAACCATGAGCGCCGTGTAGAAGACCGCCAAAGGGGCCACCACCGCCTCCAGAATGCGGGGCGCCGCGGTCTTCGCTAGCACCGTGAGCCTGGGCAGGGTGACAGGGGGCTGGGACATGGCTCTCCGTTGAGGGGGCGGCCGGGAGGGCGGCCCCGGGGGGACGCCTCGCTAACCGTACCCGACCCCGATGCACAACCGTGACATAACGGCTCGATGATCTACCTGCACATATCCAGCACTTGGCGTTCCTTTCGTTATCAGAGCGTTGCTGTCGCCAATTTCGCCCCAAAGAACACAAACACCCCTCCGGCCGCAGTGGTCATGCCCGCGGAGAGCCTGCGCCTGGCCCGGAACTGCGCGGCCAGATAGGTGCCGCCGAAGATGAGCACGGACAGGTAGAGCACGCTGAAGATCTGGACGATCGCCGCCAGGATGAGGAACGACAGCGCAGGTGTCCCATAGGCCGGATCGACGAACTGGCTGAAGAACGAGATGAAGAACAGGATGGCCTTCGGGTTGATCAGGCTGATCATCAATGCCCTGCGGAACGGATCGGTCGGCACCGCCACCTGCTCGGGAGCGGGCGCGTCGACACCTGCCTCCCGTGAGCGCCACGCCTTCCACGCCGCTCGCATCAACCCCAGGCCGACCCACACCAGATAGGCCGCGCCCGCGTACTTCACCACCATGAACAATGCGGGGTTGGCCTTGAGCACCGAGGCCATACCCGCGGCCGACAGCAGGATCAGCACGGTGTCGCCCAGGAAGACCCCCGCCGCTGCCCGGTAGCCCATCCCCACCCCGCGCTGTGCGGCGGTGGAGAGCACGAACAAGGAGTTCGGACCCGGGAGCAGGATGATGAAGAAGGCGCCGGCGATGTACGTCCAGATGTCAGTGATGCCGAAGAACATGATGTAGCGCTCCAGAGGGATGGGTGCTCCAAAGTTATCCCGCCCGCGCAATCCGTTTTCTGTGGGCCTGCCGTATGCGCCCTAGGTCACCGCACGGCGAGGACACGGCGAGGACACGGCGAGGGCACGCGACACGCCTATCCCCATTGACTTGATAGGAAATGCGGGAACATGCTGACGGCATGACCTTGTGGAAGCCCGATCCCACGTTCTATCCGTCGCCGAGAGACGCCGCCGCCGCGCCGCCGGAGAAGCTCGCCTACGTCGCGGCCTTCGACCGGTCGGCCACCCGTCCCGACGCGATGGCCGTCCTCGACACCGACCCCGACTCGTCCGCCTACGGCACGGTCGTCGGGTGGACCGATCTACCCTTCACCGGGGACGAGCTCCACCACTTCGGGTGGAACGCCTGCAGCAGTGCTCTCTGCCCGAACGCTCCGCACCCGCACACCGAGCGGCGCTACCTCATCGTGCCCGGCCTGCGCTCGTCGCGCATCTACGTGCTCGACACCAAGGACCGCGTGAGCCCCGAGGTCGTCAAGGTCATCGAGCCCGAAGAACTCGCGGAGCGGGCCGGCTACTCGCGCCCGCACACCGTGCACTGCGGCCCCGAAGGGCTCTACGTCTCGGCGCTCGGCGGCGCGGACGGCAGGGAGGGCCCCGGCGGGATCGCGCTGCTCGACCACACCTCCTTCGAGGTGCTCGGGCAGTGGGAGACCGAGCGCGGGCCGCAGTATCTCGCCTACGACTTCTGGTGGCACATCAACCACGATGTCCTCGTGACCTCCGAGTGGGGCACGCCGAGCATGATCGAGAACGGTCTGGTCGGCGAGCTGCTGCTCGGCCGGAAGTACGGCCACCGCCTCCATTTCTGGGACCTCCGCAAACGCCGCCACGTGCAGGAGGTGGACCTCGGCGACCAATACCAGATGGCGCTGGAGCTGCGCCCCGCCCACGACCCCACCAAGACCTACGGCTTCGCCGGCGTCGTCGTCAGCGTCGAAGACCTCTCCGCCTCGGTGTGGGTGTGGCACCGGGACGGCAAGGGCTGGGCCGTGCGCAAGGTCATCGACATCCCCGCCGAGCCGGCCCCCGCCGAACTGCTCCCGCCGATCCTCCAGCCGTTCGGCGCGGTACCCCCGCTCGTCACCGACATCGACCTGTCGGTGGACGACTCGACCCTCTACGTCTCGTGCTGGGGCACCGGCGAGCTCAAGCGGTTCGACGTGACCGACCCCTTCAACCCGGTGGAGACCGGATCGCTGAGGATCGGCGGCATCGCGGGGCGCGCCGAGCATCCCGCGGCGCCGGGGGTGCCGCTGTCGGGCGGCCCGCAGATGGTGGAGGTGAGCCGGGACGGCAAGCGCGTCTACGTGAGCAACTCCCTCTACGGCGCGTGGGACGACCAGTTCTACCCCGACGGGGTCGGAGCCTGGCTGGCCAAGATCGACAGCGCCCCCGGAGGCGGGGCGTTCACCTTCGACACGCGGTTCTTCCCCCACGGGGACGACTGGCGCGGCCTGCGCCCCCACCAGACCCGCCTGTCCGGCGGCGACGCCTCCTCCGACTCCTACTGCTATCCATGACGCTCACGGCCGTGCTCCTGCTGGGGGCCTTCCATGGGGTCAACCCGGCGATGGGCTGGCTGTTCGCCGTCGCGCGAGGGTTGCAGGAGCGCAGCCGCGACCGCCTGCTCCAGTCGCTCCCGGCCATCGCGGCGGGGCACCTCGCCTCGGTGGCCGTGGTCGCGCTCGTCGTCGCGGCCACCGGGTCGCTGGTGACCGGCACCGCGCTGTCCATCGGCGGCGGTGTGGTGCTGGTGGGGTTCGGGCTGTGGCGGCTGCTGTCGAAGCGGCATTTCCGCTGGGTCGGCATGAACCTGTCACTCGCGCAGCTCACGGCGTGGTCGTTTCTGATGTCGTCGGCCCATGGAGCGGGGCTCATGCTCGTGCCGGCGTTCGCCTCGGCCCACACCGGTCACGCGGGGCACGCGATGTCGGGCGGCCTGGGGATAGCCGCCCTGCACACCTTGGCGATGTTCGCGGTCGCCGGGGTCATCGCCGTGGTCGTCTACGAGGTCGCGGGGGTCGCGGTCGTGCGCCGGACCTGGTTCAACCTGGACCGGATGTGGGCCGTGGCCCTGATCGCGGCGGGTGTGTTCACGCTGGTGCAGGTCTGACCAGGGTGCAGATCTGACCAGGAGGGCTTTACCTGAAATCCCTACTGCTTTACCATGAAATAGCTCGGGGGGTGGTGAGAGGGCCGCGGGACGGCTGTGAGAGGTCGTGATGGGCGAAAGCGAATCCGCACGCCGCGAACGCGGCACGCGAAAGCGGGCGATCGGCGAGGACTGGGCGGCGACGATCGTCGGCCTGCTCCTCCTGATCCTGGTCCTTCTGGGCGTGATCCCCCAAGGGGTGATCCCGTGACCGACCCGGGGGAGCGCGCCACCGCGCAGACGAACACCGGGGAACCGGCCACCGAGCACACGGCCGGGACCCGACGAGGGGACGACCCCGCCGGGCTGGAGGCGAGGCCCGTCCCCCGGGCCTGGACCGCACTCGGTGTCGTGACCGTGCTCGTGCTGGCCGCCGCCACCCGCTTCCTTGAGCAGGCCGTGCCGGAGACCTTCACCGGCACGGCCCTCGAAGACCTCGCCGCCGCGATCGAGTATCCCGTGTACGCGATCGTCCTCGGCCTGCTCGGCAACGCGCTCCTGGCCGCGACCGGCCTGCGTGACCGGCTCGCCGGCGGATTCCGCACCGAGTTCTTCATCAAGACCGGGCTCGTCCTGCTCGGAGCCTCGATCAACCTCAGCGTGATCGCCACCGCCGCCGGGCCGGCCATCCTCCAGGCCGTCGTGCTGATCAGCGCGGTGTTCCTCTTCTCGTGGTGGCTCGGCGGGCGGCTCGGCCTCCCCGAGAAACTCCGCGCCCTGCTCTCGGCGGCGGTGGCGATCTGCGGTGTGAGCGCGGCCATCGCGGCGGCGGGAGCCGTACAGGCCAAACGCGAGCAGCTCGCCTACAGCGCGAGCCTGGTGATCGTCTTCGCGTTGCCGTCCATTTTCATCCTGCCGTGGCTCGCGGGAGTGTTCGGGCTCTCCCCGGAGGTGGCGGGAGCGTGGATCGGCGGCAACATCGACACCACGGCGGCCGTCACCGCGGCGGGCGCGCTCGTCGGCGAGGAGTCCCTCCAGGTGGCGAGCATCGTGAAGGTCACCCAGAACGCCCTGATGGGCGTCGTCGCCATCGCGCTCACCGCCTACTTCGCCTTCCGTGTCGAGCGCGGCGTCGAGCGCGACCCCGCCGCGAGCCATCCGCGCCTCGCCGACCTGTGGCACAGGTTCCCGAAGTTCGTGCTCGGGTTCGTGGCCGCGTCGGTCATCGCCACGTGGTATCTCTCCACCGTCACCGCGGCCGAGGGCAAAGCGGTCATCGGCGTTGCGAACGATCTGCGGGTGTGGTTCTTCATCCTCGCCTTCGTCAGCATCGGGCTGGAGTTCCGGGTCGCGTCGCTCAAGGAGGCGGGCTGGAGGCCGGTCGGCGTCTTCGCCTCGGCGACCGTGGTCAACGTGGTGCTCGCCCTGGGGCTGGCCCTGCTGCTCTTCAGCGGCTTCTCGGCCGGCTGACCCCCGCTCCGGGTACGGCTTGCGCGCGGTGTGCGCGGTGCGCAAGCCGTACCCGGTTTTTGATGTCTCCTTGCCTGCCCTGCTAGGTGGAATCACGCTTCAACTGCGTAGATAGGCAGCTATGGGAGATCTGATGAGTCACGAGGATGAACATCCGTTTGTTCCCTACCAGCCCCAGCGGTACGGCGACGCCGAGACGGTCGAGCGGGGACGCGCGTTCCTCGCGCAGGTCGAGCGGCGCAGGAGCGTGCGCCACTTCAGCGGCGAGCCCGTGCCCCGCGAATGCGTCGATCTCGCGGTGCGGGCCGCGAACACCGCCCCTTCCGGCGCGCACCAGCAGCCCTGGAAGTTCGTGGTGATCGGCGATCCGATCCTCAAGCACCGTATCCGGGAGGCCGCCGAGGTCGAGGAACGGCAGAACTACGAGGGCGGCCGGCTGCCGGCCGAGTGGCGGGAGGCGCTGGCCCCCCTCGGTACGACGGCCGACAAGGGGTATCTGGAGGTCGTGCCGTGGATCGTGGTGTGCTTCGCGGAGAAGTACGGCGTGCGCCCGGACGGCTCGAAGCGCCGACACTACTACGTGAACGAGAGCGTCGGCATCGCCTGCGGGCTGTTCATCATGGCCCTGCACGCGATGGGCCTGTCGACGCTCACCCACACCCCCAATCCGATGGGGTTCCTCAGCGAGATCTGCAGACGCCCGGCCAACGAGCGGGCGTACATCCTCTTCCCCGTGGGGTACGCGGCGAGGGACGCGCAGGTTCCCGACCTGGTGCGGAAACCCCTCCCGGAGGTGTTGGTCGAGCTCACGTAGAGATGCCGCGAGACCTGGCCGGAGAGGGCCCGGCCCCCTTTTGGGTCTTGTGCGTTGTGATTCCGGGTCTTATTCTCGCCGCTGATGGTTAGGAAACTTTCCTAACCATCAGTTCCGGTCCGCACGCCGGGCCTCCCCCCAGCCCACCGCGGGAGAAATATGAGACGCGCCACCCCTGTGCTTGTTCTGACCGGCATCCTCACCCTGCTGATGACGCTGCTCACCCCCGCAGCCGCCCATGCCGACACCGCCGCCTTCGCTAAGACCCAGGACTGGGGAAGCGGCTACGTCGGCAACTACACCGTCAAGAACACCGGCTCCACCGCGCTGAACGGCTGGACGGTCGCCTTCGAACTGCCGCCGGGCACCGGAGTCGGGTCCTACTGGGACGCCCAGATGGCCAGATCCGGCAGCCGCTACACCTTCACCAATCGCGAATACAACCGCACCGTCGCCCCTGGGGGCACCGTCACCTTCGGATGGGTCTCGACCGGCCCGGCCGCCCCGACCGCCTGCAGGCTGAACGGCGCCGCCTGCGACGGAGGCGGCGATCCCGGTGACACGACCCCGCCCACCGTGCCCGGCGGACTGCGCGTCACCGCCACCACGGGCACCACCGTCACCCTCGCCTGGAACGCGTCCACCGACGACAGCGGCCCGGTCAAGGAATACCGCGTCTACAGCGGCACCAGCGTGGTCGCCACCAGCGCCACCACCCACGCCGTCATGGCCGGCCTCGCACCGAACACCGCCTACGCCTACAGCGTCGCCGCCCGAGACGGCAGCGGCAACGAGTCCGCCAAGAGCGCGGTGCTCGCCGTCAGGACCCACGACGGAGGCGGCGGCACCGGCACACCTGTCGCCGCCAATGGCAAGCTCACCGTGTGCGGCACCAAGCTCTGCAACAAGAACGGCAAGGCCGTACAGCTCCGCGGCATGAGCAGCCACGGCCTGCAGTGGCATGCCGACTGCATCACGGGCGCCTCCCTCGACGCCTTGGCCGACGACTGGAAGGCCGACGTGGTGCGGCTGTCGATGTACATCCAGGAGGAGGGGTACGAGACCGATCCCCGCCTGTTCACCGATCGCATGCACACCTTCATCGACATGGTCAGCGCGCGCGGGATGTACGTGATCGTGGACTGGCACATGCTCACCCCCGGCGACCCCTTCCACAACCTGCAGCGGGCCAAGACCTTCTTCAGCGAGATCGCCGAGCGCCACGGCGGCAAGGCCAACATCCTCTACGAGGTGGCCAACGAGCCCAACAACAAACCGGGGGAGACCCGCGTCGACTGGCCGCTGATCAAGAGCTACCACGAGCAGATCATCCCGGTGATCCGGGCCAAGGACCCCGACTCGGTGATCCTGCTCGGCACCCGCGCCTGGTCGTCGCTGGGCGTCTCTGAAGGCGGCAATGAGAGCGAGGTCGTCAATAACCCGGTCAACGCCTCCAACATCATGTACACCTTCCACTTCTACGCCGCCTCCCACGGCTCCGCCTATGTGGAGACCCTGTCCCGCGCGGCCGACCGCATCCCGGTGTTCGTGACGGAGTTCGGCACGCAGAACCACGCGGGCGAGGGCGCCAACGACTTCACCCGGTCGCAGGAATACCTCGATCTCATGGCCCGGAAAAAGATCAGCTGGGTCAACTGGAACTTCTCCGATAACCATCGCTCCGGCGCGGTGTACGAGTCGGGCACCTGCGACGCCGCCAACCCCGCCTGGGCGGGGACGAGCCGGCTGAAGGAGGCCGGCGTCTGGGTGCGCGACCGCGTCCGTACCGCTGACGACTTTTAGGTCCCGTCACGATCTGTACGGCATCAGCCCGCACAGCGTGCAACGAGAAGTGACCTGATTCCCTCAAAAACGGGTTCTCCCACCCGAAGAACAGCCGTCTCGGATCGCCGGTCGATCGCCAATCCGAGGCGGCTGTCTTATCCCTAAGGCGTGGTTAATCCTGACTTAATGTCTCATCGGCCCTATGACCGTTTTGGGCCTTGTGATGCAGCTTTGTCAAAGCTACGATCGCCACAACTCTTAGGAAACTTTCCTAAAAATTGAGCCACACCTGGAGTGCCGATGGCCCGGTCTCCGCCTTGAACACCCCGCCCATCTGCGGAGACCGAAGAGGCCGGACTGCGCGGCTACAGGAACATCGCCACCGCCGTGCCGGGATGCACCGTCCACCACGACACCGTCGCCACCACGACACCGTCGCCGTCGCGACCTACTGCTACACCGGCACCAACGGGCAGTGGTGGTCGTTCGACGACGCCTGGTCGATCCAGAAGAAGACCGAGTACATCAAGGCGAAGGGCCTGCTCGGAGGCATGATCTGGGAGATGTCCGGCGATACGGGCGTCCTCATGACCGCCCTCGACAACGGCCTTCGCTGATCCGAGCCCGGGCGGGCACGCGTCCCATCGTGCCCGTCCCGCCGTACGGCCGGTCATCCCTGCCGGAGGTCGCCCTCGGCACACCCCCCGGCCGGCCGTACGGCACCGCCCCCGCGCTTCCCCCACCGATGCCGCGGGACTCACATGTCCACAGTCCGCCAGTTCCCCGGATGAGGTCCGCATGAGATTGGTCCGTATCGCCGTCGCCGCGATCTTCGCGGTGGCGTCCGCCCTCGTCATGACGGCGCCGGCCCAGGCCGCCACCGTCACGGCGACCTACACCAAGCCCTCCGACTGGGGGTCCGGCTTCGAAGGCCGGTACACGATCAAGAACAACACCTCCGCCGCCATCACCACGTGGAAGGTGGAGTTCGACCTTCCGGCCGGCCACCAGGTGACATCGTCCTGGGACGCCGTCCAGAGCAGGACCGGCCAGCGCTACACCTTCACCAACGTCGGCTGGAACGGCTCCGTGGCCCCCGGCGGCACGGTGACCTTCGGCTTCCTCGGCTCGCCCGGCGGGGCCGCCGCCGAACCGCAGAACTGCAAGATCAACGGTGTGGACTGCGGCGGCGGGACCGGGACCGTCCCCGGCAAGCCCGGTCAGCCAGTCCAGGCCGGGGGAGCGGGTGACCGCGTCAACCTCAGCTGGGGCGCGTCCTCCGGCACCGTCGAGGGCTACCGCGTCTACGACGGCACGACCGTCAAGGCCACCGTCAACGGCACCGGCACCACCGCCGAGGTCACCGGCCTCCAGGGCTGCCAGCAGTACACCTTCACGGTGAAGGCGTTCAACAGCGCCGGTGAGTCCCCGGCCAGCGAGCCCGTCACCGCCAGCACCCTCGGCTGCCTCGGCACGCCCCCGCCGCCGACGAACGCCACCGCCACCTCCAACGACACCAGCATCACGCTCACCTGGCAGCGGCCCGCCTTCACCGGACCGCTCACCGGCTACCGGGTCTACGAGGGCACCACGCGCAAGGCCGAGGTGACCGCCACCACCGCCACCATCACCGGACTCGGCGCGTGCGAGACCCACAACTACACCGTCAAGGCCTACAACGAGGTCGGCGAGTCCACCCCCGTGGCCGTCACCGGCAAGACCACCGGCTGCACCGTGGACCCGCTGCCGAGGAACTTCCTCACCGGCTACTGGCACAACTTCGTCAACCCCGCCGTCGAACTGAAGCTCAGCCAGGTCCCCGACGAGTACGACCTCATCGCCATCGCGTTCGCCGACGCCACCGCGACCCCCGGCAAGGTCGTCTTCAACCTCGACTCCGGCCTCGCCGCGGCCGTCGGCGGATACACCACCGCGCAGTTCAAGGCCGACGTCCGCGCCCTGCAGGCCAAGGGCAAGAAGGTCATCATCTCCGTCGGCGGCGAGCTCGGCGCCGTGCGCGTCGCCAGCGCCACCGAGGCGACCGCCTTCGCCGACAGCGTGTGGGCGATCATGCAGGAGTACGGCTTCGACGGTATCGACGTCGACCTTGAGAACGGTCTCAACGCTACCTACATGGGCCAGGCCCTCCGGTCGCTGCGGGCCAAGGCCGGAGCCGGCCTGATCATCACGATGGCGCCGCAGACCATCGACATGCAGTCGACGGGCATGGAGTACTTCAAGCTCGCCCTCAACATCAAGGACATCCTCACCGTCGTCCACATGCAGTTCTATAACTCCGGCGGAATGCTCGGCTGCGACCAGCAGCAGGCGTACAGCCAGGGCACGGTCAACTTCCTCACCGCCCTCGCCTGCATCCAGCTGGAGAACGGCCTGCGCCCCGACCAGGTGGCCCTCGGCGTGCCCGCCGGCACCGGCGCGGCCGGCGGCGGCGTGGTCTCACCGTCGGTAGTCACCAACGCCCTCGACTGCCTCACCAAGCGGACCAACTGCGGAAGCTTCGTCCCCCCGCGCGCCTACCCCGGCATCCGCGGCGTCATGACCTGGTCCATCAACTGGGACGCGCAGCACAACTGGAGCCTTTCCCGCGCCATCAAGCCGCACCTCGCGACACTCCCCCAGTGAGCCGGCACTAGCCGCCTCCCCGAGGGAACGACGTTCGACTTCCCTTCGGACCTCGACGAGATACGCCTTTCTGCCGGGCGGTAGCCGTACGGCCGCCGCCCGGCAGCTCCCAGTGAGGAAAAGCGTGAAACTACAGCGACTCGCGGCAAGCCTCGCCCTCGCCGTCGGACTGACCGCCCTCAGCGCCACCCCGGCCCTCGCCGCCAACATCGCCGTCAACTCCGGATTCGAGAACGGACTGACCGGCTGGTCCTGCGGATCCACCGCCAAGACGGTCACCACCCCCGTACACGCCGGCACCTCCGCCCTGGAAGCCACGGCCCAGAGCGGCGACCTCGGCCGCTGCTCGCAGACCGTCACCGTCCAGCCCAACACCTCCTACACCCTCGCCGCCCGGCTGCGCGGAAGCTACGTCTTCGTCGGTGTCCAGGGCAACGGAGTCACCGACCGCAACACGTGGGTCTCTTCCCCGGGCGCCTACCAGCAGGCGTCGCTCACCTTCACCACCGGGGCCACCACCACCAGCGTGACCATCTACGTCAACACGTGGTACGGCCAAGGCACGTATTACGCCGACGACGTCACCCTGGACGGCCCCGCCGGACAGGACCAGCCCCCGCCGATGCCGTCCGGGCTGGCAATGACCTCCGACGTGGTGGACGTAAAGCTCGCCTGGAACGCCAGTTCGGTGCCCGTGACGGGCTACCACGTCTACCGGGGCGGCACCAAGATCGCGACGGTGAACGCCACCACATACACCGCGACGGGGCTGACGATCGGCACGCCGTACACCTTCCAGATCAGCGCCTACAACGCGGCAGGGGAGTCACCGAAGTCGACCGCCGTGACCGTGACACCGCGCGACGGTGGCACAGAAACACCGGGGCAGCTGCCCAAGCGTGTGATGGTGGGATATCTCCACGCCTCCTTCGCCAACGGGTCTGGATATACGAAGATGCGTGACGTCCCCAATGAGTGGGACGTCATCAACCTCGCCTTCGGCGAACCCACCAGCGTCACCTCCGGCGACATCCGCTTCGCCCAGTGCCCCGCGGCCGAATGCCCCAACGTGGAATCCGAAGCCGACTTCATCGCCGGCATCCGCGAGAAGCAGGCCCTCGGCAAGAAGGTGCTCATCTCCATCGGCGGCCAGAACGGCCAAGTGCAGCTCACCAGCACCGGCGCCCGCGACAAGTTCGTCCAGTCGGTGTCGGCCATCATCGACAAGTACGGTCTCGACGGCCTCGACATCGACTTCGAAGGCCATTCGCTGTCCCTCAACGCCGGTGACACCGACTTCAGGAACCCGACGACCCCGGTCATCGTCAACCTGATCGAGGCCATCCGTGCGCTCAAGGCGCGCTATGGGAAGAACTTCGTGCTGACCATGGCCCCCGAGACCTTCTTCGTCCAACTCGGCTACCAGTTCTACGGTCCAGGGCCCAACAACGCCGCCGACCCCAGGGCCGGGTCCTACCTCCCCGTGATCCACGCCCTGCGCAACGACCTCACCCTGCTACACGTCCAGGACTACAACTCCGGGCCGATCAAGGGGTTGGACGACCAGTTCCACACCATGGGCACCCACGACTTCCACGTGGCCATGACCGACATGCTCCTCGCCGGATTCCCGATCATGGGCAACCAGGCCAACGTCTTCCCGCCGCTGCGCCAGAACCAGGTCGCCATCGGGCTTCCCGCGGCTCCGTGGGCGGGCAACGGCTTCACCACCGTGGCCGAAGTCCAGAAGGCCTTCGACTGCCTTGCCAAGGGCACCAACTGCGGCCCCTACCGTCCCCGGGGCGTCTACCCCGACCTGCGCGGCCTGATGACCTGGTCCATCAACTGGGACAGGTACAACAACTTCGAGTTCTCCCGCCAGCACAGGGCATACCTCAACGCCCTTCCGTAGGCCGGGCTTCCGCAGGCCGGGCTTCCGTAAGCCGGGGGGAAGCGGCCGCCCCACCTCTCCGGTGGGGCGGCCCGCCACCACGAGTTGTCGGTCGGTAACACTTTGTTGTGCAGACTGTGAGTACAGGCTCAGTTTCGCTGCTTGAGTGGAAGCGTGGACGCGAGGTCCGGCAGGCTAGAGGCCGTCATGGACTACGCAATCCCCACGGGGCTCATCCTCGTCATCGGTGTCGTGCTCGCTCTAGTCGCGCAATGGCGAGGTTGGAGGCCCACGCTACTCATCACACTCGCCGTCGGCATCGGCTTCCGCGTCGCCATCATGCTGATGTCGGCCGTCGACACGTGGCAGCCGGTCGACTTCGTCGAGAGCTTCAAACCCGCGGGCGAGGCGATCCTGAACCGGGAGGATCCGGTCCTTGGCAGCGAGGGCGGATGGCATTTCCTCCCCACCATCCCTTACGTCTACGGGCTTCTGCTCTGGCTCGGTATCCCCTGGGAGATCGGCGGCCGACTCGTCACCGTCGTCGCCGACGTCATCCTCATCCCGCTGGTCGGGGCACTCGCCGGAGGCCGGACGGCCTCCCTGCGCGCCTTCCAGTACGCGTGCAACCCCCTGGCCCTGCTCGTCGCCTCGGTCCACGGCCAAGTCGAACCCGTCGCCCTCGTCTTCGGCGTCGCCGCCTTCGTCGTCGCGCGTGGCCCCGGAGACCCCGAACGGCGCGGCATCACCATGGAACCCCGCGAAGCCGTACAACGCCTTCGCGGCGGAATCGCCGCCCACGGCTTCGCCGCATTCCTCCGTCAGGCCGTCGCCCCCCGCGCCGGCGAACGCGGCGACCTGCGCCGAGCGCTCTACGCGGGCCTTCTCATGGGTCTGGCCCTCTGCGCCAAGAGCTGGCCCATCTGGCTCATCCCCGGCATGCTGCTCCTGCTGCCAGGACTGCGCAGCCGCGCGGTCGCCCTGGTCGCCACCGGCATCGCGCCCGTCTTCTTCCTCGTCACCTTGCCGATCTTCGCCGGGACCTCCATCAGCCAGATCCCCGAGGTCATCGCGGTCATCAGGCACATCCGCCCCATCGTCGGCGAATGGGGCTGGACGGCCATCGCCGTCGGCGGCGACTGGACCCTCCACGCGACCCTGGCCGGTATCGGCACCTACCTCATCTACGCCACCGTGCTGGTGGTGATCTACCTGTGGCGGAAGGCCGACCCCATCGACCTCACCACCGCCATCCTGCTCGCCTTCATGGTCGTCACCCCGAGGCTCGGCGCGCAGTACCTCCTGTGGTTCATGCCGTTCCTCGTCGCCCGCCCCACCCGCTTCGCCTGGCCCGCCGTCATCGGCGTGTCCCTATGGGCGGGAGCCGGATACATGTACCTCACCCAGTTCGACACCGACACCTGGTGGGAACTCCACTCGATCTGGGCCCAGGCCAGCATCGTGCTGCTCCCCGTCCTGGCCCTCGCCATGCCGTGGAACCGCCGCAACCCAGAAAAACTCCCCGTCCGGTCCAGCACCGACAGCCCCCGCGCACAGGTCGGCGCCGGCAAACGCTGACGCGCCGCCCGGCCGGCTCGGGCCGTACGGCGTGTGCCGTACGGCCCGGGGGCCTCATCTCCCGCCGGTGACGGACGCGGGCGGCTCGTTCCGATCACCACGACCTCCACACGCGGCCTCGAACTCTCCGCCGTTCCCCGCTCCCACCCGAGCTGATCCAAACCCGATCAGGTCCTCCCTGAGCAGGCCCTCGCGAGCAGGTCCTCCCCGAGTGGGCAGAGAATCACCTTTTCTTGTGATTTGTGTGATCTGTGAAGCCGTAGGTGCCGGTGGGTTTGTGAGTCGGTTCCCGCGCGGGTTTGTGGAACCGGTTTGTACGGCACCGCCGACGGGCCCGTGTGTGATTTGACGAGGTGGATGGCTGAACGTAGTCTTCTCCAAGCCCGAGGGGGGCGAGAGATCGCCAAAGCCCCGAAGGAACCCCAAAGATCGACATCCGTCACTGGGACACGTGCGTGTCCAGGTGGGCTCGCTTTGACTGAAAGCGAGACGGGGAGTAGGTTAGAAGGGTTGCTCTGGAGACAGGGCAGGTTGAAATTCCTTTCGATTCTCGCCCGAGAGTTGAAACAGCCCGGAAACGAGCTGATTTGACGCCGGAGCGGAAAACGGAAAGAATAACAACACAACAGAACGAAATGGGTACGCCCCAGAAGAACGGGCCTGAGGGTCCGGGCGGATGGTGGACGCGTTCGTTTCTTGAGAACTCAACAGTGTGCTAAAAGCCAGTGCATGATGCATTACCTCCGTCCACCCACCGATGGTGGGGGATGGTTCCTTTGGTTGACACCCTTTTTTGGGGTGCTCAGCCGGGTTCTGCTTGACAGACATTGTTTGGAGAGTTTGATCCTGGCTCAGGACGAACGCTGGCGGCGTGC
>NZ_FNCN01000034.1:0-11647 GCF_900100605.1 Sinosporangium album
TTCAAGATCTCGTTCGCCCGCCGCAACTCACGCACTTCGCGTTCGAGCTCTCCGATGCGCTGAGCATCGGACGTCGTCCGGCCCGGACGCTGCCCGCCATCGACCTCGGCCTGCCGGATCCACGTCCGCAACGCCTCCCGATGCACCCCGAGCCGGTCTGCGACCCGGGCGATCGCGCCTGTCCGCTCGCCCGTCTGCTCACGAAGCTCAAAGACCATTCGAACCGCACGTTCACGCAGTTCAGAGCTGTACTTCCTCGGTGGTGCCATAGCTCCTCACCCTTCCAGGTTCAGGAGCCTCCAACCAACCCGGGGTGATCCACGTCATGACGCCGCACGCCTGGACATTCACCACCGATGAGCCGCCGCCACCCGTCAATGCCCCCACCGTGTCGGCGTTGAACGTCTGGCCCCACAACAATGGTGCGGCCACCACGCTGACGCCGGGCCTGTACGCGAGAGTCACCGACCCGGAGGGCCGCTCGTCCACGCTGAGCGTCGAGGTGGAACACGACCCGGCCGCCACCGGCCAAGGCAGCGGCCTGATCTGGTCCGGCACATCCCAGAGCGCCTTCCCCAGCGGACAGGAAGCCAGTGCGGCGGTGCCGGCGGGCAAGTTGTCAGACGGCTGGAAACTCCGCTGGCGCGCTCGGGCCACCGCCGGCGGGGTCAATGGTGCCTGGTCACCCTGGTCCACCTTCACGATCAATACCGCCGGTGGCGGCCAGCCCCTTCCGAGCGGCAATCGGGTGCCCCAGCCCACCGGTGCGGCTGCGGCGAATTTCAGTCTGGAGCACTTCACGACCGAGATCTGCCGGAAGGAAGGCTGGCAGGGTGTGCCGCCCCGCCCCGTTCTCCACGATCAATATCGGCCCTTCACGTGGTGCTACACCTGGACCTACGGGGTCACCCTCTACCGCACTGTCATCGTAGACGGTGTGAAGAAGAGGATCCCAATGGGATTCACGCAGTTCACCGCCACCACGATGATTCTCGCACGCATCGGGAACTACCTAGCCCAGGCATTGGATGACCCCAATAGGCACAGCCGCGACATCGACGTCTGGTACAAGATCGAGCCCGAGGGCGTCAGCATCAACGACAACGACATCATGCTGAACGCTAACATCACGACAGCGGGCAACCCCGGTCCTAGCGTCTGTGCCGTCGACGGGCCCTCTTCCAGAAGGGCGTCGCGCGCGGACTGGAAGTCGAACCCTTATGCACACTTCAAAATCAAGTCGAGTACCGCCGCCAGCAGCGGACCCGACCTGGTCGGTACCTGCAAGATAGCCCCGTACATCGCAGTCGGCGGATATCTCCAGGGCAGGCTCCTGAAGGATGAGGACGTCAAGAACTTCTACAAGGAGCCGGAGGTGATGTGCGACACCTCGCCCAGGTACCGGACCCATTATGGGGGCTGCATCCTGGCCAAGGGGAACAGGTTCATCACCTACTACGAGAGGAGCGTGAAACACGGGGAGGTTGCTCGTCACATCAAGAGCGCCTTCGCAAACACCAGCAAGGTGATCCCGGGAGACTTCCTGGAGTACATCGTAAGTGGTGCTGCGGGCCGCGGCGCTCCGCTGCATAGGATTTGGGATGAGAATGGCAACCCTCTCTTCAGAGAGAACACGAGGGAGAAGGACCGCGCGTGCGCACAGCTCGCGAGGCCCGCTGGGTACCAGTGCGATGAGTACCCCTTCGCCAGCGCCTACGAAGGAGCCGGAAGGAACGGCGCTGGGACGCTCACGGCGAATATCAGCTACAAGTACTTGCCGCAGCCGCACAATGGCAGTGCGGGCACGGCTTTGAGATGGTTCTACGAGCGACACAGGATTCTTGAAGAAGACCCCTTCTGGGTCCTCATCTCCCCAGGCCCAGGGCCTGCATCGTAGGCTGACACGGCTTTTCCAGAACGGACGTCGCCGGCTTCATCAGTCACATGGAGCCGGCGACGCAAGACTCAGCACTGCGGCGGGCCCATGAAACGGGCGAATTCAGCAACGCTCATGGCCGGTAGCGGACTGGCGATAGTGATTCCTGCATCGGGCGAGTCCGGGCTCTTGGCATCTGCTGGAAAGGTGGCGCCCGCGATCCGCTCCATTAGGGTGACGCAGGCGTATGCGTGCTGGGGAATGGTGCGCCAGCCTGGCCTCAATTTCCTGCCGGAGTGCTGTGTCGCGACTGTAAGAGGGGTGAAGTCCAGATTGTGCAGGTAGGCGTCGACCACCCCGGTGTTCCAGCCGCAGCGGGCGGACGGATCGGCTCTGTCGAAGTCGTAAGGGTCGAACCCGACCTCCAGCCTCCCGTTCGCAGCGTAGGCGAAGTAGGCCAGCGATGCGCCCGCCGCGTGCCATGGGTCCATATTGGAGTAGGTCTTCGCCCACGGGAGAAGCGCGATTCCCCACGCCAAACAGACGGCCAGATGGCCGTCACGTGACAGGGCGCTCATGACCTCTTGGCGGGCACACTCGTAGTCATAGTACGGGTGCGTGATCAGGATCCCGTCACCCCAACGGATGAGGGTTGCAGTGATCGAGTCGAGAGCCTCTGGGGAACGGTAGTCCGCCGCCAGAGGGACTCCGCCGATCAGCGACGCGACGGTTCCAATA
This sequence comes from Sinosporangium album, assembly GCF_900100605.1. GTDB lineage: Bacteria > Actinomycetota > Actinomycetes > Streptosporangiales > Streptosporangiaceae > Sinosporangium > Sinosporangium album. The sequence continues at coordinate 2,615 of NZ_FNCN01000034.1, forward strand.
TCGTCGCGAGTTGTGAACATGGTGCAGAAATCGCCAACCACGGAAAGATCCACTGTCGAGCGCTCCACTCCCTGGGCCGTATCGTCGTCCTTCATCATGTCATCTACCGCAGGTCTGGAAATTGGCATACATGACCGACTAGTTCAAGGGTCACCTCCTACCACTTGCGCGTAGAGTTCCCACACCTGCGTTCCCGACTGCCCACGCCGCCGTCACGGTCTTACTTCGCGGCCACGGCAGGCGCTGCCCCCGGCCGATCCGCGAGGTCGCCGACGAGCAGGGCGACGTCTTCGTCGACCTCTACACCTCCAGCCGGGGCCACAGCGTCTGCGACAAGGCCGGCGGCCGGAACTGGGCGGACGGCCTCTACACCCGCTTCCCCGGCACGCCCGCCCTGATCCACCCCAACGCCAAAGGCCACGCCCACGCCGCCGACCGGGTCGAACACGCCCTCCTCGACGCCGTCGGCGTCACCTGAGCGCACGCCGTACCGCGGCGCACGCCGTACGGCGTTCCGGGGACGGGCGCGCGCCACACGTCGGCGAGAAATCGTGTCAGGGCGGCCTCGTCACCCGAGTTGAGGGTCTCTACAAGATCGCTTACCGCGCCTGCCGCGCGGCTCTTGACGTGCTCTTTCGTCGTGACTCCTCCGCCTCCTGAAGGAGGCGGAGGAGTCACCCCGGCACATCGTCCCGACAGCCGAACGGACACGCTCCCCGTTGGCCCAGCCGCCCAACGCCGTGCCGTACGGCTGACGCCGTGAGCTCGTCCAGCCCGACTACGCGACGCATGACCAGCGGATTCGTACCTTTTTTAAAGACATGGCCGAAATTCCCGGTAACGCTTCGCGCGGGCCGTTCCAAGTAGAGGTGTAAGGGCGGGCGGCGAAAGGAGCGGTGCGGATGCGCCTCAGCGAACCTGCGGCCTTGGACTCCATCCGCCGCCACAACGACGCCGTCATGCGCACCGCGGCCCGGCGGGTGGGCGATCCTCACCTCGCCGCGGATCCGACCAGTGACATCTCCCTGGCGGCTCTGGACCCGGCGCACACACCCCTGACCCTCACCTCCGACACGTCTAACGGCCCCACCGACGGGGGCGGGGCCGAACACGGGCACGGTCCCCGGCTCGACATTCACTCCGAAAACCGTCCCGCACCGCAGGACTGACGAGGGGGGACGGCTGCCGGCCGCTCCCACGGCGCCGCCGTACGTGCGGCACAGCCCACCTGTCGCAGGTGAAAAGCCGTCTCCTGCGCGCGGCTCCCGCACCCCCCGGGAGCCGCCCCCCGACCATCTCGACGGATTCCCCCCCAGAAAGAAAGAGTGATCCGTGAGGTTACCCTCCATGCCGAAGACCGCGATCGCCGCCGCCGCGCTGGCGTTCCTGATCCCAGGCGCCCCCCTCCCTGCCGCGGCGGCGACGCCAGGCGACCTCTCCCCCACGGCGTCGGCGCAGAGGCCGGGAGATCGGTCCTCCACGGCGATCGGCTGGCACACCTGTCCGACCCTCTCCGATGACGTGATCCGCTCCCGCAACGTCACCAACGACCGGATACCGGCCTTCCGCGCCCTGCTGAACCGGCTGGAGTGCGGAAAGATCGACGTCCCCCTGGATTACGACGAGCCCCGCGGCCGGCAGATCTCCATCGCCGTCACCCGGCTCAAGGCGGCAGACCAGGCGCGGCGCCTCGGCAGCCTGGCGCTCAACCCCGGCGGGCCCGGCGGCAGCGGCTACTACATGCCCGTCGAGCTGTTGATGATGAACGGCGACAACGCCCGGCTGAACGACCGGTACGACCTCATCGGCTTCGACACCCGCGGCGTCGGCTACAGCGCCAAGGCGCCCTGCCCGCCCGCCAGCGTTCCGCGGCCCGACCCCGGCCCGCTCACCGAAGAGGCCGCCAAACGCATCTTCGACGCCGAACACGCCGCCAACATCACCTGCGGCCAATCCGACGCCGCGTTCCTCGGCCGGCTCACCACCCTGAACGTCGCCCACGACCTCGACCGCGTCCGGGAGGCGCTCGGCGAGCGCAAGCTGCATTTCCTCGGCATCTCCTGGGGAAGCTGGCTCGGCGCGGTCTACCGCAGCGCCTACCCCCGCCGGGTCGAGCGCATGTTCCTCGACAGCGTGGCGCTGCCGAAGTTCCGCCTGGACGACTTCGAGGACGGCAGAGCCGCGGCGGCCGAGCGGGCCTTCCTCCGCCAGGCGGCCTGGATCGCCGCCCGCCACGAGACCTACGGCCTCGGCACCACCGCGAGGAAGGTCTACACCGAGGTCCTCAACCTCCGCCGCGCCCTGGACGAGACCCAGCGGCGCTACAACGATCTGCCGATGGCCCTCGACGGCGGTCTGATCTCCATGTGGGCCGGACGCGGTTCACCGGAATGGCCGAAGATCGCCGCGGCCTACCGCGCGCTGCGCGACTCGGCCAACGGCGACCCCGCACCGGCCGCCGTCAAGGACATGCTCGGCCGTCCTCGGCCGCCGGTGCCGCCCGACGCGCCCGAAACGTTCAACCTGACGACGAGCCAGGCGGTCTTCTGCAACGAGGACCCCAGCCGTCTCGGCTTCGCCGACGCGTGGGCCGCCTACCAGCAGCGCCTCGAAAAGAACCCGGTGACCGGCCGGTTCCTCCGCTTCTCCGCCGCCTGTGCGGGCTGGCCGCTCCCGGTTCAGGAGTACCGGGCACGCCACGGCGGAGGGTCGCTGGTGCTGTCGGGCCACCGCCACGAGTCCATCTCGCCGTACGAGTGGACGCTCCAGATGCGTAAGGCCATCGGCGGCAAGGTCTTCACCGTTGACGATGACATGCACGGTTCGGCCACCAAGGAGCAGAACTGCGCCGTCGAGATGGTGTCGTTCTTCACCACGGGCCGCATCGGCCGCGGCTGCCAGGGGGTAGCCACTCCCTAACGGCCTGCGGGCCAGGTGGCGGCACAGCTCGCCACCAGCACATCCCCTGACACGTCCGGCGACGAGCCGCGGGCGGTTCGAGAACACCGCCCGCGGCCGTTCGCCGGCTGGCAGATACCCCCACGGGGTATCAAGCAGTAATCCAGTTTCTGCCCCTCGACGAAGGGGACCCAGTTCGCCCCCGAAGGGCCGCCGTTCCACCAGAACCGGAAGTTCTGGTCCTTGTCGACCGCCACGAACTCGGCCTTGCGGTCCTTATTGATGTCGACCATCCAGAAGCGGGACGAGGAGGGGAACTGCTGAGACTGGATGACGCCGCGGTCCTCCCAGTTCGGGCCCAGATTGTAGGGGTGTGGCGAGGTCGTGCCCGGCCCGTCGTCCTTGATGTCGCACGGATCGGAGTCGGCGTTCTCGGCCTGGGAGTTCGGCCTCTGGATCCAGCCTCTGTTCTTGGCCTCTCCGGCCGCCTGCACGAATGCCATACCGATCTTGTCTTGACATCCTCTCCGCCCTAAAGGACGGAGAGGATGTCAATCCTAGGAACCACACACCCACCCAAGGGATCACCCACGAAAGGGCCTTGCGCGGCGGCGGGTGGCAGGATCGCGCTCCAGGCAGCCGGCGGGAGCCCAACGCCGAGCATCCCGGAGGCGTATGGCTCGATCGCCGGATACCTGTACCTCTCGTCCGAAGGAGCCTTCCCTGCTCAGAACTCGGTCCCCGAACTCGAGCCCGGGTGGCTTACGGGGAGGGCGACTGGCGCGGGTTGGAACGGTACCAATACCCTTCTGAACGTCATCATCGCGACGGAGACCAGGAAGCCGGTGCAAGTCCGGCACGGTCCCGCCACTGTGACCGGGGAGCGGACCCCGCGACGACCACTGCGCGAGCGGGAAGGTCGGGGCGAGCGTCGATCCGGGAGTCAGGAGACTGGGCTGTCGCGAACGTCCGTACGAGGCGCGTGGACACCTCAGGAGGCTTTGCGTGTTGGGCATGTTCCCTGTCCGGCGGCGGGTAGCCGCGACGTTGGCGGCGCTGGGCGCCGCCGTTCTCATGTCGGCCTGCGGAGGCGCGCCGGCCAAGGCGCCCGAGGCGCCCGAGGCGCCCAAGGCGGCGGCGACCGCGTCGGCGGGTTTCCCGGTGACGGTCGACAACTGCGGGGTCAGCACCACCTACACGGCTCCGCCGAAGCGCGTGGTGACCATTCACCAGCACCCGGCGGAGCTCATGCTGGCACTCGGCCTGGAAAAGTCGATGGTGGGCACCGCCTTCCCCGACTCGGAGGTGCTTGAGCAGTACCGGGCGGCGTACGAGCGCATTCCGGAGCTGGCGAAGAAGGAGCCGTCGTTCGAGGCGGTGCTGGAGACCGATCCCGACCTCGTCTACGGCGGCTACGGGAGCGCGTTCGCGGAGAAGGAGGGCCGTTCACGCCAGGCGTTCGCCGGCGCGGGGGTGAACACCTACCTCAACCTGGAGTACTGCAAGCGCGACAAGCTGAGCGTGGAGCAGGTGTACGAGGAGATCCGCACCATCGGCAAGATCTTCGGGGTGGGCGACCGCGCCGAGGCGCTCGTGGGCGACATGCGCAAGAAACTGGACACCGTCGCCACCGCGGTCAAGGACGTCGAGCCGGTGCCGGTGTTCGTCTACGACAGCGGTGACAAGTCGGCTTTCACCGCCGGCGGCGCCGGCATGGGCGAGCAGATGATCCGCATGGCCGGCGGCAAGAACATCTTCAGTGACGTCCCCGAGGTGTTCGCCGACGTCTCCTGGGAACAGGTCGTTGAGCGGAAACCCGAAGTCATCGTCCTCTACGACTACGCGGGAGCGGGCACCGTGGAGGAGAAGAAGAAGTTCCTCCTGTCCCAGAAGGTCCTCGCCGACGTTCCCGCCATCAAGAACCAGCGGTTCATGGTGCTGCCGCTCACCGCGACTCTCGTCGGTGTGCGGCCCCCCGCCGCCGTGGAGGAACTCGCGCGGTTCCTGCACCCGACAAAGATCTCCTCGTGACCAGGGCGGCGTCGCCGTCCCGTCTCCGCCCTCCGTTCCCACTGGTCCTGCTGCTTCTCACCGCCGTACTGCTGCTGTCGATGACGGTGGCGCTCGGCGTGGGGGCGGTGCGGGTGCCGCCGAGTGAGGTGTGGGGCATCCTCAGCCACCGCCTCGGCCTGCCCTGGCCGGCCGAGGCCACGTGGAGCCGGGCGCGGGAGACGATCATCTTCGATGTGCGGGCTCCGCGCGTGCTGCTCGGCGCGGTGTGCGGGGCGGGGCTGGCCGCGGTCGGTACGGCGATGCAGGCGCTTGTCCGCAACCCGCTGGCCGACCCCTACCTGCTCGGTGTCTCCTCGGGCGCGTCGTTCGGCGCGGTGCTGATGATCGTGCTGGGCACGACGCTGTTCGAGACTCGGGCGTCGCTGCCGCTGTCGGCGTTCGCGGGCGCGCTGCTGGCGATGGTCCTCGTCTACGTCACCTCCCAGGTCGGCGGCGGTATAACGTCCGTACGCCTCGTGCTGGCCGGGGTGGCGGTGGCGTCGGTGTTCACGGCGCTCACCAGTTTCCTGCTGCTGACCGCCGAACGGGGCAACGAGTCCCGCGAGGTGCTGTCGTGGACGCTCGGCGGCCTCGGCGGGGTGACGTGGGACACGCTGTGGCTGCCCCTCTCCGTGCTGACGGTGGCCGCCTCCTTCCTCATGCTGCAGGCGCGCAACCTGAACCTGCTGCTGGCCGGCGAGGAGGCCGCCACCACCATGGGCCTGTCGGTGCACACGTTCCGCATCTGGATGTTCGTCCTGCTTTCGGTGGTGACGGGGGTGCTCGTCGCCGCCGCCGGCCCGATCGGCTTCGTGGGGCTGATGGCACCGCATGCCGTACGCGTCGTCGTCGGCAGCGACCACCGGCGCGTCATACCCGCCGCGATCCTCGGCGGCGCCGGATTCCTCGTCCTGGCCGACGTCGTCGCGCGAACCATCAACGCACCGCAGGAGATCCCCGTGGGAGTACTGACCGCGCTGTGCGGCGGACCGTTCTTCCTGTGGCTCATGCGCCGCGGAGCGCGCCGCGCCGAAAAGGGGGCCGGCCGATGAAGGACACCAGCGCACTGTACGGCACCGCCCGCGCGAGCAGCCTCGACATCGAGGGCGTCACCCTCCGCGCGGGAGCCGTACGCGTCATCCGCGAGCTGTCGCTGACCGTTGCCCCCGGAGAGGTCGTCGCGCTCGTCGGCCCCAACGGCAGCGGCAAATCCACCCTGCTCCGCTCGATCTACCGCGTACTGCGCCCCGACACCGGGCAGGTGCGCGTCGACGGGCGCGACGCCTGGGGCCTGAGCGCGCGGGAGCACGCGCGTACGGTGGCCGCCGTCGTGCAGGACGCCGGGATCGAGGGCGACCTCACCGTGCGGGAGGTCGTGGCCATGGGGCGCACGCCGTACAAGCGGCTGCTCGACGGCGACACGGCCGAAGACGAGACGCTGCTCGCCCAGGCGCTTTCCCTCGTGAGCGCCTCCCACCTGAGGGACCGCCCCTTCACCCACCTGTCCGGCGGGGAGAGGCAGCGGGTGCTCATCGCCCGCGCGCTCACCCAGCAGCCGGCGCTCCTCGTGCTCGACGAGCCCACCAACCACCTCGACATCCGCCACCAACTGGACATCCTCGCCCTCCTGCGGCGGCTTCCCGCCACCGCCCTGCTGGCCCTGCACGACCTCAACCTCGCCGCCGTCTTCTGCGACCGCATGTACGTCCTGGCCGACGGCCACATCGCCGCCGGCGGCACCCCCGCCGACGTGCTGACCCCCGCGATGATCTCCGAGGTGTACGGCGTCGCCAGCGAAGTCGCCGTCCACCCCCGCACCGGCGCACCCCAGGTGACCTTCCTCCCCGCCGAGTAAGGCACATGCGCCGGGGCGGCTCACGGACTGGTCTGGGCTTCCAGAGCAGGCTCAGCCGGTCGCCGAGACATTACGGGGGCTTCGCATGTTGAGCCGGCCCCGAATATGAGGTGCCCAGGGTCAGGTTCCGGCCGCGGGATCCGATGGCGATTCAGTGCTTCTGGTGTGAAGCGCAAGGCCGCCACCGTTCGCGGGCCGGAACCCCAGCCCATGGAGCCCGGGATCGTCCACCGCGGTAACCACGCGCAGGACGCCAACCTCCGCCACCTCGCAGACCACGAGACGCACCAGCGCATCGCGCACCTCTAATGGGACGCCGCGCTGGATATGCACCAGGTCGAGACGGGCGATGGTGTGTCGTTTGTCCTCCCAGGACGCGACTGCATGCCCGACAAAAGGTTCGCCGCGGGCGTTGTCAACATAGGCCTGAAGCCAGCAGGCAAGCCTGGCCTCGACGATCAGTTGTCTGGGAGTGGTGACATCCATCCCTGCCTGGGCCAGCCAGGCGCCGACATTGGACCTAGGCGGAGAAACCGATGCCGGCAGCGATCCTAGAGTGGAATATGCCTTTTCGATGTCGTCCGGCAAGGCGCAAAGCCCAACGTCGTCGAGTGAAACTGAATCGATGAAGAACCCGGCGGGACAGACGTCTGGGGCATCGTGAGTGTCCAACAGGACGTACCCATCTCGGATTACCCGGCGGCTTCGGCGAACCAGCCCGGTATCGAGTTCCGCTGCAAAGCGAAATGCAAACTCTGCGGCCCATTCATCCGCCGAGGTCACTGGCAGGCCGGTGTACGAACCGCCAGCCCATGGACTCTTCGAATCCACCGGAAACCCGACCTTGATGGCGTATGTGTTCGGGTCTCGCCGCCAGTGGAAGATCACTAGCATGCCGTCAGGCTCTGCCAGGACATCCACGGCGGAGCACTCGTCCCTCCTGGCGCCCGCACGTAGCAAGAGTGTCCGGACCTCTTCGAGAATCTTCTGTCGGGACCATTCAACTGTCATACGTCCAGGCTCCCACGCCCTTCCCCTTAAGGGCGCGTGGGCAGGTCGGGCTGGAACTGGTCGCACCGGCGCACCCCAGGTGACCTTCCTCCCCGCCGAGTAAGTCGCATGCGCCGGGAAGGCTCACGGACCGTGCTGGGCCGCCTTGCGCGGGCCGGTGTAGACGACCCTGCGGCCGATGCCTTTCAGGCAGGTGATGCGGCCCTGCTCCTGGAGGAGCCGGAGCGCTTTGCGCATGGTGGGCCTGCTGCACTGGTACGCCTGGGCGAGTTCCAGTTCGCCGGGGAGGAACGAGCCCAGGGGGTAGCGGCCGACGGCGATCCGCCGGGAGAGGTCTTCGGCGATCTCCTGGTAGCGGTGGAGTAGGGCCGGGCCCTGATCGTCGAGAGGGCGAACCATCCAGCCCTTGGAGTGGACGGCGACCACGATCTCGAGGTCGGCCATGGTCTCCAGCGCCCGCCGTACGGTGCGGCGCGACCTTTGGAACCTGGCGATGAGCGCCGTCTCGGAGGGGAGGTAGGAGCCCGGCAGGTGGACTCCTTGCGCGATGTCGGACAGGAGCCGGTCCGCGATCTGGCGGTAGGGGGGATGGGCGCGGGTCCACTCTTGCACTGCGGGTTTCCGGTCCTGTCGTCGATGTCGGGTGGGATGCGGTTGCTGTCGTGCGGTGGTCACGGGTATCCGGGATGGTCGGGCGGGGCGGGAAGCCGTATGGCCTGCCCGCGGTCGCGCCAGCCGCGCTCGGCGGCCTGGGCGACGGCGCGGGCCGCCTCCTCGGGCGGGGCCATGGGGGCGGTCTCGTCGGGGAGGTCGCCCCAGTGGTACAGCCGGAACGCCAGGTTGATGTGGACGCGGCGGATGACGCCGCGGCGGTCGGGCACGTCCAGGCAGGGGCGCCCCGCGGCGCCTGTGCCCGGCCTGGCCTGTACGCCTTGCCGGACCAGGTGGATCTGCAGCCCGGTGATCAGCTCCTGTTCACGGGCGATGCCCGGCAGGGAGGTCATAGGCGAAATCCTTCCGTGAAAGGTCGTGCGGCTTTTTGTGCGGGAATTTTCGTGAGGCAGTGCCATCATGGGAGTCGCCGGGGCACATTCACAGTGGGTAGATTCGGGATGGCGGCCATCCCGCAACCCCCCGCAATCGGGAGCAGAAATGCCGCGCAAACCCATTCCTGTCGATCCGACGGTCTCACCGTGGCACTTGCTGGGTGCCGAGCT
>NZ_FNCN01000034.1:13433-62210 GCF_900100605.1 Sinosporangium album
ATGCTGATCCGCGCCATCCCGAGAGACCAGCGCCGGCGACCGACCGTCGCGGACTTCCAGACTGTCCTGGCGATCGAGCCGGGCCCGTCCGCCAAGGCGTAGGGGCACCGCCGAGGAAATGGGATGCGTGGCGGAGGGGGCCGGGGTAGTATCGCGCTCTGCACTGCGACCTAGGAGGTGAGACCGATTCCCCCTGTATCGGGTTGGGAGCTCCCGTCTCACGTCCGCCGGGCCGTTTCGGCTTAGGCCGTACTGGGGAGCCTCACAGGCATTCCGAAAGGCTCCCCCATGTCGCTTTCCCCTTCGGTCGTTTCGTTGACGTCTGTCGTTTCCGCCCTGCGTGCCTCCGGCTGTGTGTTCGCCGAGGACGAGGCGCGGTTGCTCATTTCCACCGCGCGCACGCCCGCCGAGCTTGACGCCATGGTGGCGCGGCGGGTGGCCGGGCTGCCTCTGGAACATGTGCTCGGCTGGGCCGAGTTCTGCGGGCTGCGTGTGGCGGTGGACGCCGGGGTGTTCGTGCCGCGGCGGCGCACCGAGTTCCTCGCCCGCCGGGCTGCGGCGCTGGCGCGGTCCGGGGCCGTTGTGGTGGACCTGTGCTGCGGTTCGGGTGCGGTGGGTGCCGGGGTGGCGGCGGCGGTGGAGGGGGCGCGTGTGTATGCCGCCGACGTCGACCCGGCCGCGGTGCGGTGCGCCCGGCGCAACGTCCCCGGCGGCCGGGTCTACGAGGGCGACCTCTACCGGCCGCTGCCCGTCGCGCTGCGCGACCGGGTCGACGTTCTGGTGGCCAACGCGCCCTATGTCCCCACGCGCGAGATCGCGCTGCTCCCCGCCGAGGCCCGTGTCCACGAGCCGCGCACCGCGCTGGACGGCGGCGCCGACGGCCTCGACGTGCAGCGGCGCGTCGCCGCCGAGGCCCCGCTGTGGCTCGCTCCCGGGGGCCACCTGCTCGTCGAGACGAGCGCATGCCAGGCACCACTGACCGTGGAGGTCTTCGCCCGCGTGGGGCTGACCCCGCATATCGAGCTGTGCGACGAACTCGACGCGACGATTGTGATCGGTGTCCGCAGAGGAGCCGACCAAACCGGATGTCCAACTGACGATGCATCCGATGGCTGAGGACGTGACCCCTATCTGATCATGCCGAGTGGGCCGGCGACCCGGGAGATCGCCCCTGCGGAACTACCCGACCCGCGCCGACATCTCCGCTTTCCTCCGCGACCACAAATGAGGTCCGCAGTGGGCCGACCTGGACGTCAGGGCCACCGCCGATCGTCAGTCTTCCCGGGGCTCGGCCAGCACACGCTGCGCCACGGAGAAGGCGGCGTTCGCCGCGGGCACTCCGCAGTAGATCGCGGTCTGGAGCAGCACCTCGCCGATCTCGTCGGGGGTCAGCCCGTTGCGGAGCGCCGCCCGGACGTGCATGGCCAGCTCTTCCAGGTGCCCGTGGGCGACGAGCGCGGTGAGGGTGATGCAGCTGCGGGTGCGGCGGGAAAGGCCGGGGCGGCTCCAGATCTCGCCCCAGGCGTAGCGGGTGATCAGGTCCTGAAAGTCCTTGGTGAAGCCTGTCGTGCGGGCGATGGCCCGGTCGACATGGGCGTCGCCCAGCACTTCGCGCCGCACGCTCATGCCGGGGTCGGCCGGAAGGTGCGCGAGCAGGGCGGCGGTGCAGGTCTCCGGCTGGTCGACATTGGCCAGGTGGGCGGCGCGCGCCACCTCCACGAGGGTGGCCCCGGGGATGCCGTCGGCGAGCAGGCGCGCGTGGGCGGGGGGTGTCGCCGGGTCCTCGCGTCCGGCGAGCACGAGCGTGCGGGTGCGGATCTCGGCGAGGCGGTCGCGCAGGTCGTAGTCGGCCAGCGCGTCGCAGCAGGCCGCGTAGCCGGCCCTGTCGGTCTGCGCGAGGTCGGACAGGAGAGCCTCGTCGCCCGGCCCCGCGAACCAGCGGCCGGCCGCGGCCGGGAGCAGCGGAGGTGTTCCTTCGCGCCGGACGAGCTCCGCCCGCGCCCGCCACCCTTGCGGTTCGCCGAACCACGCGGAGGAGCAGAGCATCGCCAGCGAGCGCACCCTTCCGGGATGGCGCAGCGCCAGGGTCGCGCCGATGGCGCCGCCGAGCGAGATGCCCGCGTAGTGAAAGCCGTCCATGCCGAGAGCGTCCGCGAGCTCGACCACCAGGTCGGCGAGCCCCTCCACCGTCCGCGCGCCGGACGCCGGGGAGCCGCCGTGGCCCGGCAGGTCGAATCGGACGACTCTGAAGGTCCGTGCCAGTGCCGGGACTTGGGGCTCCCAGACCCGGAGCGACGTTCCGAGGGACGGGCCGAGGATGAGCGGCGCGCCGCTCTCGGGGCCGTCCACGCGATGGTGAAGCACGCTTACTCCTCCGACAATGCGCGATCGACGAGTGCCGCGGCCGATCCGGTCGACCCGGTGAGGCGCAGGTTGTCACGCATGCGCTCGGGGTGGATCCGGAGGCCGGCCAGAAGGTCGGCGGTGTTGCGCGCGGCCCCCGCCACCAGGCGCAGCGTCTGGCGCAGCGCCTGCCACTCCGCGTGCCAGGCGCCCGAGGGCCGCTCGTCCTCGGCCACGAGCGAGCCGTACAGGACCGTGGTCAGCGCGGGCACCTGGCGGGCGGCGGCGGCGACCAACGTGGCCTTGACCGGGTTGTGCTTATGCGGCATGGACGACGAGTCGCCCCCCACTCCCTCGGAGACCTCGGCGATCTCCGTGCGGGACAGGACCAGCACATCGGCCGCGATCTTGCCGAGGGCGCCGGCGGTGAACGCCAGCGCCCCCGCGAGGTCGGCGACGGGTGTGCGCAGAACATGCCAGGGCAGGACGGGCTCGGCCAGGCCGACTTCGGCGGCGAACCCGGCGAGTACGGCGAGGCCGCCCGGCTGGTCCAGGGTCCCGGCGGGGCCGCCGAGCTGCGCGGGGAGCCCGTGGCGTGCGGCGTGCAGCCGGTGCCGGGCGTCCGCGGTGAGTTTGCGCCAGCCGGCGGCTTTGAGCCCGAATGTGGTGGGGACGGCCTGCTGGGTGAGCGTGCGGGCGGCCATGGGGGTCTCCCGGTGCTCGGCCGCGATTCCCGTGAGCGCGTCGGTCGCCGCGCGCAGGTCCGCCAGGATCGTGCCGAGCGAGCGGTGGGCGACCAGCATGAGTGCGGTGTCCAGGATGTCCTGGCTAGTCGCGCCCAGGTGGACGTGCGGGGCGTGCGGCCCTACGGCTCGCCGCAGTTCCTCGACGAGCGGGATCACAGGGTTTCCACCGGAGCCGGAGCCCGCGATGAGGCGCGGCAGGTCGAAGTCCGCCGCCCGGGCCGCGACGGCGCTCACGGCCTCGGCGGCTTGGCGCGGCGCCAGGCCGAGTGCGGCCTGGGCGCGGATCAGCGCGGCCTCGGCCTCCAGCATGGCTGCGAGGACGGCCGCGTCGCCGGTCTCCCCCACCGCCGACTGCATGGGCGACAGCAGGCCGAGGTCCGCGCCGCTCATGGGGTCCGCGCCGCTCATGGGGTCCGCGCCGCTCATGGGGTCCGCGCCGTCCACGGCATCCTCATGCGAAGTCAAGGAAGACCGTCTCCTTCTCCCCCTGCATGTGGATGTCGAACCGGTAGACGCCTTCCCGCTCCTCCACGGCGGCGAGGGCGCGGCGGCGTTCGGGCGTGAGGGCGTCGGCCAGGGGACCCGAGGGCTCGGCGCCCAGGTAGACGCGCGTGTAGAGGTGGTGCAGCAGACCTCGGGCGAACAGGCAGACGCTGATGTATCCGTTGCCGGGAGTGTGCGTGCGCAGGGTCCAGTGGCCGTCGGCGTCGGTGGGGGTACGGCCGAAGCCGGTGAAGGCGACGCCGTCTCTGCCGATGATCGCGCCGGTGACGGGGTCGCGGCGCAGCGTGCCGGGGGCTCCGCGCAGGCCGCCGGAGGGGTCGGCCTGCCAGAACTCCAGCAGGGCGTCGGACACCGGGGCGCCCGCGCCGTCGTAGACGTGGCCGTGCACCGTGATCCCGCCCCGCGCGATGTCACCGCCTCGGATGTCACCGCCTCGGATGTCACCGCCTCGGATGTCGCCGCCGCCTGCGAAGGGCAGCGCGTAACCGTAGAACGGCCCGATGGTCTGTGAGGGCGTCGGTTTCATCGGCCGTGCTCCGTCCAGGTCGCGGCGGGGCCGTCCAGGGTGATGTCCCATCGGTATCCGAGGGACCACTCGGGCACGGACAGGTCGTGGTCGTAGGCCGCGACCAGCCGGGCCCTGGCGCGTTCGTCGGTCACCGAGTTGAGCACCGGGTCGTAGGGAAGCAGCGGGTCGTTCGGAAAATACATCTGGGTGACCAGGCGCTGGGCGAAGGCGCGGCCGAACACGGAGAAGTGGATGTGGGCGGGGCGCCAGGCGTTGACGTGGTTGCGCCACGGGTAGGCGCCAGGCTTGATCGTGGTGAACCGGTAGTAGCCCTCGTCGTCGGTCAGGCAGCGGCCGGCGCCGGTGAAGTTGGGGTCGAGCGGCGCCGGGTGGCCGTCGCCCTGGTGGCGGTAGCGGCCCGCGGCGTTGGCCTGCCAGACCTCCACGAGCTGGCCGCGGACCGGGCGGCCGTCGCGGTCGAGCACCCGGCCCTCCACGGTGATGCGCTCCCCCAGCGGCTCGGCGAGGTGCCGGCGGGTCAGGTCGGCGTCGAGGGGCGACACGTCGGTGACGCCGAAGACCGGGCCGGTCAGTTCGGCGGCGTCGGGGTCTTCCATCACGACCAGCGGCCGTTTGGGGTGGCGCAGGACGCTGCTGCGGTACGGGGCGAAGTCGCGGAGCGGGTGGCCGCTCGCCGGGCCTGCGCCGTTCGCATGTAGGTGGGCGGTTTCACCGTCGATGTCATGCTGGGTAGGAGGCTGCGGGGAAGGTGGTGTCAAGGCTGGTGGTGTCAAGGCGTTCACCTTTCGAGGACGAGGGCCAGGCCCTGCCCGACGCCGATGCAGAGGGAGGCCAGGCCGGTGCCTGAACCGGCGGCGGCCAGCCGGTGGGCGACGGTGCCGACCAGGCGGGCCCCCGAGGCTCCGAGCGGATGGCCCAGGGCGATGGCCCCGCCGTGCGGGTTGACGATCTCGGGGTCGAGCTCGGGCAGGCCGGCGAGGCAACCCAGGACCTGGGCGGCGAAGGCCTCGTTCAGCTCGGCGGTCGCCACGTCCTCGAATTTTCTGCCCGCCTTGGCGAGGGCCTTCGTGACGGCTTCGACGGGGCCGAGGCCGAAGAAGCGGGGTTCGAGCGCGCTGACGCCGCTCGCCACGATCCTGGCCAGGGGCTCGCGCCCGCCGAGGCCCGCCTCGTCGGTGATCAGCAGCACCGCCGCGCCGTCGCTGAGCGGTGACGAGTTGCCCGCGGTCACGGCGCCTCCGGCGCGGAAGGCCGGTTTCAGCCGGCCGAGCGCCTCCAGGGAGGTCTCCCGGCGGATGCCCTCGTCGGATGCAATGCCGGCGATGGCGGTGATCTCACGGTCGAACGAGGCCGCGGCGGCCTTCCGGTGGCTGGCCAGCGCGTAGGCGTCCTGCTCGTCGCGGCCGATGCCGTATTTGTCGGCGATCAGTTCGGCCCCCTCGCCGAGGGAGACCGTGTGCTCGCCCGCCATCCTGGGGTTCGTCAGCCGCCAGCCGAGCGAGGTGGAGACCAGCTCCTGGCCTCCGGCGGGGAACGCCCGGTCCGGCTTGGGCAGCACCCAGGGCGCCCGCGTCATCGACTCCACGCCGCCCGCGACCACGACGGAGGCGTCCCCCAGGGCCACCATGCGGTATGCCTGGACGACGGCCTCCATGCCGGAGCCGCACAGCCGGTTCACCGTGACGCCCGGCGTGGTCACCGAAAGGCCCGCCAGAAGGGCGGCCATGCGGGCCACGTTGCGGTTCTCCTCGCCGGCTCCGTTGGCGTTGCCGAGGATCACCTCGTCCGCGGCCTCCAGCGCGTTGCGCTCGGCGAGAGCCCCGATGACGTGGGCGGCCAAATCGTCGGGGCGGACGCCCGACAGTGCTCCGCCGTATCGGCCGAAGGGGGTGCGGACCGCGTCGGCGATGTAGACGGCTCTCACAGGGCCACCTCCGCGCCCGTACGGCTGCGCAGCTCGGCCGCGTCCACGCCCGGCGCGGTCTCGACCAGCCTCACGCCCTCCGGGCCGACGTCGAGGACGCCCAAGTCGGTGACGACCCGGTGCACGCACGCCCTGCCCGTCAAGGGAAGCGAGCACTCCTCGACGATCTTCGGTGAGCCGTCCTTGGCGGTGTGCTCCATGACCACGATGACCTTGCGTGCCCCGTGGACCAGGTCCATCGCCCCGCCCATGCCCTTGACGAGCTTTCCGGGGACCATCCAGTTGGCGAGGTCGCCCCGGGCGGAGACCTGCATCGCGCCGAGCACCGCGACGTCGATGTGGCCGCCGCGGATCATGCCGAACGACAGTGAGGAGTCGAAGAAGGAGGCTCCCGGGAGCACGGTGACCGTCTCCTTGCCCGCGTTGATCAGATCCGGGTCGACCTCGTCCTCGCGGGGGTAGGGGCCGACGCCGAGGATGCCGTTCTCCGAATGCAGCACCACGTCGACGCCCGGCGGCAGAAACGCAGGGATGCGCGTGGGCAGCCCGATGCCGAGGTTGACGTAGTCGCCGTCACGCAGTTCGGCTGCCGCGCGGGCGGCCATCTCATCGCGGGTCCAGCTCATCAGGTCACGGTCCTCTTCTCGATGCCTTTGTCGGCGGCCTCTTCCGGGGTGAGCGCGACGACACGCTGAACGAAGACGCCCGGCAGGTGGATCTCGTCGGGGTGGAGCACGCCCGGATCGACGAGTTCCTCCACCTCGGCCACGGTGATCCGCCCGGCCATCGCGGCCGGCGGGTTGAAGTTCCTGGCGGACTTGCCGAACGCCAGGTTGCCGTGGCGGTCGCCTCTGGCCGCCCTGACCAGGGCGAAGTCCGTTCTGATGCCGCGCTCCAGCACGTAGTGCCCGCCGTCGAACTCGCGGACCTCCTTCGGCGGGGAGGCCAGCTCGACAGAGCCGTCGGCGGAGTAGCGCCACGGGAGCCCGCCCTCGGCGACCGGGGTGCCGACCCCCGCCGGGGTGTAGAAGGCGGGGATGCCGCTGCCGCCCGCGCGCAGCCGTTCGGCCAGGGTGCCCTGGGGGGTCAGCTCCACCTCCAGCTCGCCGGCGAGGTATTGCCGGGCGAACTCCTTGTTGTCGCCGACGTACGACGCGATCACGCGTGCGATCCTGCGGTCGGCGAGCAGCAGGCCCAGCCCGGCGCCGTCCACGCCGCAGTTGTTCGACACGACCGTGATGCCGGTCACGCCGCTGTCGAACAGGGCGCGGATCAGCGTGTTGGGGATGCCGCTCAGGCCGAAGCCGCCGACCGCGAACGACATGCCGTCGCGCGCATCGGCCAGCGCCTCTGCGGCGCCGGCGGCCACCTTGTCTGCGCGCACGGCACGGTCTGCGCGCACGGCACGGTCTGCGCGCACGGCACGGTCTCTGCGCATGGCACTCCATTCCCCGCGAAGAGCTCCCCGAGCACGGGAGTGTTCGCTGAATGAACTAGAGTTCATTAATGTGAGGTCGAGTATGCGGAGCGCAGCCGCTCCTGTCAAAGTGCTTCCATCGCCGAAACCGGGTGGAGGAGACGGAGGAGTGGGAGCGATGGAGCCGGCCGGGACCCTGGAACGCGGGCTCGCCGTCCTGCGTGCGCTGGTCGCCACCCCGAGAGGCCGGGCGCGCGCGACGGACCTGGTCCGCGCCACCGGCCTGGCCAGGTCGACGGTGGACCGGGTCGTCGCCACCTTCGTCCACCTCGGCCAGCTGCGGGTCGAGGAGCGGGAGGTGCTGCTCGCCCCGCGCCTGATGGAGCTGGGCGAGGCATACCTCGCCTGCGACGGCCTCCGGGGTCCGCTCAGCCCGCTCGCCGCACGGCTCGCCGACGAATTGGACGAGTCCGTGTCGCTCGCCGTCCCCGACGAGGACGGGGTCCGCTTCATCTGCCAGATCCCCCGCCGCCGCACGGTGTCGATCAGCTTCAGGGTCGGCGATCCGTTGCCCGCCGACCGCTGCGCGGCGGGCCTGGTGTTCCTCGACCCGTCGGCGCCGTGGGCGGAGGACGACCAGCTCATCGAGCCGGGCCTCGTCGCGGTGGCGATGCCCGTGCGAGACGCGGGCGGCACACCGAGATGCGCGGTCAGCGTGGTCAGCCACACCAGCAGGCACAGCGTCGCCGAGCTGCGCGCCCACGCCATGCCCCGGTTGCGGAAGGCGGTGGCGGAGATGGAGGCGGCGATCCTCAGTCCTCCCCCGCCCCCGCCTCTGACCGCCGCGGTCGACGACACGCGCGCCGCCAAAGAGGATCTCGGCGCGGACTACCTTCAGTCGCTCGCCCGGGGCATGGCCGTTCTGGTGTCGCTCGGCTCCTCGCCCGGCGGGCTTACCCTCGCCGACGCCGCCAAGGCCACCGGGCTGCCCCGGGCCACCGTACGGCGGGCCGTCCAGAGCCTCACGCAGCAGGGCTACGCGGCGGCCGACGGCACCAGGTTCAGGCTGACGCCCAAGGTGCTGGCGCTCGGCTACGCGCATCTGTCCGGGCGCACCTTCAGCGAGACGGTCGAGCCGCACCTCCGCGACCTGGTGTCCCGGGTCGGCGAGTCCGCCTCGGTCGCCGTGCTCTCGGGGGTCGACGTCGTCTATGTGGCACGCGTGCCCACGATCAGCATCATGACCGTCGACATCACCCTCGGCACCCGCTTCCCGGCCTACGCCACCTCCATGGGGCGCGTCCTTCTCTCGGCCCTGCCCGAGGACGGCCCGGCCGGGCCCGCCCCGCGGGCGCTCACCCGCCACACCGTCACGTCGCGCGACGAGCTCGCTGCAGCCGTACGGCAGGCCGCGAGCGACGGCTACGCCCTGGTCGACCAGGAGCTTGAGGAGGGCGTGCGGTCGATCGCCGTCCCGCTGCGCGACAGGGACGGCCGGGTCGTCGCGGCGGTGAACGTCGCCACCCACGCCGGACGCACAACGCGGGACGAGCTCCTGCATGACGTGCTGCCCGCCCTGAGGGAGGCCGCGGGGCTGATGGAGGCGGACCTGGCGCTGACCCGTGTGGTCCCGTAGGCCGCCGCGCCCCGCCTTTGCGGCAGTGGGCCGGACCGGAGGGGCCGCCTCACGGCCTCACATGGTCGGGGAATCCGGTCCAGCACAGGTCGGCCGGGAGGTGGCTCATGTCGTTGAACATCACGAGTGTGGGCGGCAGGCCGTTGCGGTATTCGATGACCGTCAGCGCTGCGTTGGCGCTGTTCAGTCCGAGCCACCGGGACGGTGGCGCGTCCAGTGCGTGGCGCACCAGCCACGCGATCGGGTAGGCGTGCGTCACCAGGACCTCGTGCGTGTCCTTCGCTGTCGGGTCGGGGATGACCTTCGCGAACCGGGCGACCAGGGCCTGGGCGAGCCTGTGGCCCGAGGCCGCCTCGGTCTCGTCGTAGCCGTCGAAGAAACCGGCCCAGGACCGGGGTGTTTCGGCCGCGGGGGGAACGTAGGGCACGTGGTCGACGAGTTCGACCGCCTTGGCCACGGGCGGGTCCGGTAGATGCCGGGCGAGTTCGTGTGCGCTCGCTCCGGCGCGTGGGAGCGGCGAATGCCACACGGCGTCGACCGGTATGCCGGCGAGCCGCTCGCCCAGCAGGCCCGCCTGCCGACGCCCGACGTCGGTGAGCTCCCCGAACGCGTCGGCCGCGCCATGGCGTGCCAGATAGAGGTGTCGTGTCGCCATGAGGGGTCATGGGGGCGGTGCCCGTGCGGGCCCGCTTCCCGGCTCCTTTCGATCCCGATCAGGTTGTGGTGGTAATGGTGCCGTTGGTGCCGTCGATGGTGATGGCGGTGTCGTCGTGGAGTCTGCTCGTCGCGTTCGGGACGCCGAGGACGGCGGGGATGGCGTGTTCGCGGGCGACGATCGCGGCGTGGGAGAGCACGCCTCCGGTCTCGGTGATGACGCCGGCGGCGATGCGCAGCAGCGGCGTCCACGCGGGGTCGGTGAAGGGGCAGACGATGACGTCGCCCGGCTGCACGCGCGCGAAGTCACCGGGACCGCGGACGATCCTGGCGGTGCCGGTCGCGGTGCCGTGGCTGCCCGGTGTTCCGGTGAGCGTGGCGGCCGGGGTGTCCGAGGCGCTGGGAGGCGACGCCGCCGGCGGTGGGAGTGCGGCGGTGACCGGCCGTGCCTGCAGAACCCAGATGCGGCCGTCGGCGATGGCCCACTCGATGTCCTGCGGTCCACCGAGCGCGGCGGCGATCCGGTCGCCCAGCGTGGCGAGCCGCGTGGCGGTCGCGTCGTCGATCGTCGGCCGGCCCTGGGAGTGGGTGGGCACGTCGCGGGCGACGAGCCGCCCGCCATGCCGGTCGAGGCGGGTCCGCTTGTGCGCGACGGTGCGTGTGACCGACCCGTCGGCGGCGACGCGGTAGGCGTCGGGGGTGACCGTACCCCCGACAACGCTGGGGCCGAGGCCGAAGGATGCCTCGATCCGGGTCGCGTCGCCGGGGTCCGCGGGTGTGAACATCACCCCGGACACCTCGGCGTCCAGATGGCGTTGGACGATGACGGCCATCGCGGGATCGTCGGACGGCTGGTCGCCTTGGTAGTCGATGGCGCGTGGAGAGAACAGCGAGGCCCAGCAGGCGCGTACGGCGTCGGCGGCGTCGCCGACTCCGTGAACGGCGAGAAAGCTCTCGTGCTGACCGGCCGCCGACGCCTGGCCGGTGTCTTCGCTCGACGCCGATGACCTCACCGCCAGGGGCGGGTCGCCGAGCTCGTCGAGCGCGCCTTCCAGCGCGTCGATCACGGTGGCGTGGACCGGGCGGGCCTCGATCGCCTGCCGTACGGCGTCGAGATCGTGCTGGCCGGCGGACCGCCCGAGGCCCAGGTCGCCGACGGCGGCACTGTAGGCGGCGCGGTAGGCGGCGAACGGGACGACGAAGCCGTCGGGAATCGGCAGACCCGCGCGGAGCAGCGCGCCGAGCGTGCCGGCCTTGCCCCCGCAGGTATCGGCGGCAGCCTCCATGAGGGGTACGAACACCAGCCCCCTTTCAACGAAAGATTGACAATATTTCGTTGATTGTGGAGCATGAGTCGCATGCCCCGCAAGCAGGACACCGATCACAACGCGTATAGCGACCACGCCCAGGCCCACCGTGAACAAGAGGCGAGTAGGCGCCTCCGGAGCCTGGGCGCAGACGCGCTCGACGCCCGTCCGTGGCGCCCCTCCCCCGTCCCGCCGTCGGCGGTCGACCTCGCGCACTTCGCCCTCTGGCGCAGCCCCGACCTGGCCCCGGAAGACCTCCTCAGCGCGCTGGCCCTCCTGCCCGCCGCGCGCGCCGAGGTCGAAGGACTCGAAGCCGGCCTGCTGTTCACGGCCCGGAGCGCAGGACTGACCTGGGCTCAGATCGCCCGCGCGCTGGGGTTCAACTCCCCGCAGGCGTGCCAGCAGCACTACGCCCGTCTGACAGCACGACAGGACGCCGACTCATGACACGGAACTCCCCGCACGACCTGCTGGTCCTGCACGCCGCGCGCATCACCGGGTTCGCCGACACCCCGGTGATCGCACACCGGTACGGGCTCGATGAGGCCGAGACGAAAGAGACGCTGCGCGACGCCGAGGCGCGCGGCTGGGTCACGCACACCGCCTTCGCCGGCACCGGAGGCTGGTCGCTGACCGAGACCGGCCGAGCCGAGAACGAACGTCGGCTGGCCGCCGAACTCACACGCGTCGGCGGCGCCGACGAGGTCCGCGGCGCCTACCGCGACTTCCTCCCGCTCAACGCACTCCTGCTGCGAGCCTGCACCGACTGGCAACTCCGGCCTGCCGCCGGCGATCGGCTCGCCGTCAACGACCACTCCGATCCCACCTGGGACGCCCGAATCCTCCACGAGCTCGCCGGCATCGACCGCGCGCTCACGCCACTCGCGGACCGGCTCGGGAACGTCCTCACGCGGTTCCGCGGATACGACACACGATTCACCTTCGCCCTGGCGCGCGCCCGAGCCGGGGATGGCGCCTGGGTCGACCGCACCGACGTCGACTCCTGCCACCGCGTCTGGTTCGAGCTCCACGAAGACCTCATCGCCACGCTCGGCCTCGACCGGAACGCGGAACCCTGACCCCGCGCTCCTCCGTGCCGGTGGTCGGCCTTCCGGATAGCACAGGGACAGCGTGCGGCCCGACGTGGTCCGCGGGACATGCCGGCTGCCCGCGGGGGCGTGGGCGTGCCGTCGCGGCTGCGGTGGCAACGCCTGACCCGCCCCCTGTCCGGAGATCCGCTCCGTCTGGAGGCACGGCCGCCACCAGACGGAGACTTGCGGTCTACTCGACGGCCTTGAGCACCGCGTCGGCGATCGACCGCGGATCGACGCCGAAATGCCTGCGCGCCGCCTCGCGGGTGTCGGACAGGCCGAACCCGTCGGTGCCGAGCGACGTCCAATGGCGGCCGATCCACGGCTGGATCTGGTCGGGTACGGCCCGCATCCAGTCGCTCACCGCGATGACCGGCCCCTCGGCCCCGGCCATGGCCTGCTGGAGGTAGGGCACGCCGGACGTGGCCATGGCCTCGCGGCGCAGCTCACTCCAGGAGGTGACGGACCAGACGTCCACCCCCAGGCCGTACTCCTCCTGGAGCAGCTGCTGCGCGGCCAGTGCCCAGTGGATGGCGGTGCCGCTGGCCAGCAGGTGCGCGGCGCCGCCGTTCGCGGAGTAGCGGTAGAGGCCCTTGAGGATGCCCTCCTCGACGCCCTCGGGCATCGCGGGCTGGGGCAGCGGCTCGTTGTAGAGGGTGAGGTAGTAGAAGACGTTATCGCCCGCCTCGCCGTACATCCGCCGCAGCCCCTCGCGGACGATCACGCCGACCTCGTAGCCGAACGCCGGGTCGTAGGCCAGGCAGGCCGGGTTGGTGGAGGCGAGCAGTTGGGAGTGCCCGTCGGCGTGCTGGAGGCCCTCGCCCGTCATCGTGGTGCGCCCGGCCGTCGCACCGATCAGGAACCCGCGGCCGAGCTGGTCGGCGAGCGCCCACATCTGGTCGCCGGTGCGCTGCCAGCCGAACATCGAATAGAAGATGTAGAACGGGATCATCGCCTCGCCGTGGGTGGCGTAGCTCGACGCGGCGGCGGTGAAGGACGCCATCGACCCGGCCTCGGTGATGCCCTCGATGAGGATCTGCCCGTCGACCGCCTCCTTGTACGACAGCAGCAGCTCGCGGTCGACGGCGTCGTAGCGCTGGCCCAGCGGCGAGTAGATCTTCGCGGTCGGGAACAGCGACTCCATGCCGAACGTCCGGGCCTCGTCGGGGACGATGGGCACCCAGCGGCGTCCGGTCTCCGGCTCCTTCATCAGGTCCTTGACCAGGCGGACGAACGCCATCGTGGTCGCGATCCTGGCACCGCCCTTCGCCAGGCTCTGGAAGGGCTTGTCGGCGGGCGGCGGGAGCGGGCGGTGGACGGCCGTGCGGTGCGGCATCGGGCCGCCCAGCGCGGCGCGCCGCTCCGCCAGGTAACGCGCCTCGGGCGAGTCGGGGCCCGGGTGCAGGTACGGCGGGAGCTCCCCGTTCAGCGCCTCGTCCGAAACCGGCAGGCCGAGCCGGTCACGCATGGTCCGGAACTCGTCCTGGGTGAGCTTCTTCATCTGGTGGTTGGCGTTGCGGGCCTCCACGCCCGCGCCGAGGGTCCAGCCCTTGACGGTCTGGACCAGGATCACCGTGGGCCCGCCGCGGTGGTCGAGCGCCCTGCGGTAGGCGGCGTACACCTTGCGCGGCTCGTGCCCGGCCCGCGATCCGCCGACGATCCGCCGCAGGTCGTCGTCGGAGTACGGAACGTCCAGGCCGTGGAGCAGATGCTCCCTGATGTACGCGCCGGTCGAGGCCGCGTACGTCTGGAACTGGCCGTCGGGCGTCCCGGCGAGCCGGGCCACCACCTCGTCGGAGCCGAGCAGGCCGTCCCATTCCTGGCCCCACAGCGCCTTGACGACGTGCCAGCCCGCACCTTTGAAGACGCTCTCCAGCTCCTGCACGACGCTGGTGTTGCCGCGTACCGGGCCGTCGAGCCGCTGCAGGTTGCAGTTGATGACGAAGGTGAGGTTGTCGAGCCCCTCGCGGGCGGCGAGCGTGAGCGCGGCGGTGGCCTCGGGCTCGTCCATCTCTCCGTCGCCGAGGAAGGCCCATACGTGGCTGCGGGATGTGTCCTTGATGCCGCGGTTGTGCAGGTAGCGGTTGAACCTGGCCTGGTAGACCGAGTTCAGCGGGCCGAGGCCCATCGAGACGGTGGGGAACTGCCAGAAGTCCGGCATCGCCCGCGGATGCGGGTACGACGGCAGCCCGCCCTCGGTCTCCCGCCTGAACAGGTCGAGCTGCGCCTCGCTCAGCCGCCCCTCCAGGAAGGCGCGCGCGTAGACTCCCGGTGAGGCGTGGCCCTGGAAGTAGACCTGGTCGTCCGTGGCGTGGAAGAAGTGGTTGAAGCCCACCTCGTACAGCCAGGCGGCCGACGCGTAGGTCGCCATGTGGCCGCCCAGGCCGAGCCTGCTGCCCCTGGTCACCATCGCGGCGGCGTTCCAGCGGTCGTAGGCGGCGATGCGCTCCTCCAGCTCCAGGTCGCCCGGGTAGGCGGGCTCCTCGGCGGTGGGCACGGTGTTGACGGGACGCGAACTCGTGACGAGC
Source organism: Sinosporangium album (assembly GCF_900100605.1). Lineage (GTDB taxonomy): Bacteria > Actinomycetota > Actinomycetes > Streptosporangiales > Streptosporangiaceae > Sinosporangium > Sinosporangium album. Next base: position 28,113 of record NZ_FNCN01000034.1, read on the forward strand.
CGCCTCAAGAGGAACTCGGCCCGCTCATGGCCGGCCGCGCGCCGGACCGCCTCGAGCGACTCCAGCCACTCGGCGGTCTCCTGAGGATCCAGATCTCTCTCCATAACGCCATTAAACACCCAACGATCGATCATTGGGCATTTAGGAGCGTACTATCGACTCCCGTGAGACCCGTTGTGCGGTCGCCGCTGCGCGACCAGATCCGCCAGGTGCTGCTCGAAGGGCTGATCAGCGGCCGATGGGAGCCCGGCGAGCGCATCGTGGAGCGCCGGGTCGCCGCCGAGCTGAAGGTCAGCCAGGCGCCGGTCCGCGAGGCGCTGCGCGAGCTGGAGGCGCTCAGACTGATCGAGTCGTCGCCCAACAAGGGCGCCAGGGTTCGCCCCCTCACCGCGGCCGACCTGCAGGAGGTCTACGAGGTGCGGGCGGGGCTGGAGGAGACGGCGGCCAGGCTGGGCGGCCCGCCGATAGAGGAGCTGCGGGCACACGCGGCCCGCCTGCATGTGGCCGCCGAGACGGGCTCACTCGACGACCAGGTGCGGCACAGCGTCGCCTTCCACCGCGAGATCGTGGCGGCCTCGGGCAACGCCGTGCTGCTGTCGGTGTGGGAGTCGCTGAGCGTCGAGGTGTGGACGCACCTGTCGATCCGGCTGTTCAGGATACGGCCGGACGAGAACGCCGCCGACCACGAGCCGCTCATCGAGGCATTCGAAGCGGGCGATCCCGACGTCGGCCGCATGCTGCGCGAGCACGTCCTCGGCTACGCGCCCTGCGACTCGCGGTAGTACGGGCCCTCCTGGTCCGCGTAGGTGCACACCTATTCCAGCGGAGCCCGCCGACCGAACTCGGCAGCGGGCACCCGTAGCGCGATCGCCATGGTTCAGGACATACCGCATGAAGAGGCTCAGAGACGACGTTGAGGCAGGAAGACGCTGAAGCACGTGTCTCCGAGTTCGCTGGCCACCTCGACCCGGCCCCCGTGGGCGATCGTCACGGCCTGCACGATGGCCAGCCCGAGCCCGGCGCCGCCGCCCTGGCGCGAGCGGGAGTGGTCGCCTCTGGTGAACCGGCCGAAGATGGTGGGCAGCAGGTCGGCGGGGATGCCCGTCGCGTCATCACGCACGCGGATGACCAGCTCGCCGTCCTCGATGTCGAGAGTGGTGGACACAACGGTGCCGGGCGGGGTGTGGACGCGGGCGTTGGCCAAGAGGTTGGAGATCACCTGGTGCAGCCGGTCGGGATCACCCGTCACGGTAGGCGCCTCGTCGGGGAAGTCCACCAGCCAGTGGTGTTCACGCGAGGCGGCGTAGGCGTCGCTGACCGCGTTGACCAGCAGCGGGCGCAGATCGACCTCGTCGCGGATGAGCGGCCGCCCGGAGTCGAGCCGGGCCAGCAGCAGCAGGTCCTCCACGAGACTTGTCATGCGGGCGGTCTCGGAGCGGATGCGGCGCAGCGCGAACTCCTGCGTGCGGGGATCGCGGCCGGCGAGCTCGGCGTAGCCCGCCAGCGAAGCCAGCGGAGTGCGCAACTCGTGGCTGGCGTCGGCGATGAACCGGCGCAGCCGCACCTCGCTGTCATGTCTGGCCGCCAGCGAGTCCTCGATGTGGCCGAGCATCTGGTTGAGGGCCGCGCCCACCTGGCCCACCTCGCCGCCGGGATGGGAGTCGGCCTCGGGAACGCGCGCCAGCCGTACCACCTCACCGCTGGACAGCTCCTGCTGCGAGACCTCCGTGGCGGTGGCGGCCAGGCGCTGAAGAGGGTGCATCTGGCGGCGGACCATCGCGGTGCCGATGAGGGCTGCCAGGCTCAGCGCGCCGAGGGTGACGCCGACCTGGACGGCGATGAAGCGGCTGAGCGTGCTGGAGACCGAGTCCAGGGGCAGGCCCATGACCAGTGTGAGACCGCCCGGGCCGGGCGCGGCACGCAGGCGGTACTCGCCGAGCGGGTGGAGCGTGACGGTGGTGATGTCGCCGGTGAACGACGGGAGGCGGTCGGGATAGGGCGCCGGCCCGATCTGACCGTCGGCGGTGACCAGGCCGGACTCCAGCACCTCGCCGCCGCGCAGCCGCATGGCGAAGGCGCCCTCCGGCAACCGGCTGAGAAGCGACTGGCCCATCCGCCCCCGGGGGGACATGAGCGCGGTCAGCCGGTCGTCGAGCTGTGCGCGCAGGGAGGCGTCGAGCTGGAGCGTGGTGATCGTGCCGATGACCACCGCGACGCCGACCATGAGCAGGATCGCGGTGGCCACCAGCCGGGTGGTCAGCGAGCGGGGGGTTTGAGCACGTAGCCCGCGCCGCGCACGGTGTGAATCAGCTGCATCCCCAGCTTGCGCCGCAGGTACGACACGTACAGCTCCACCACGTTGCTGTTTCCGCCGAAGTCGTAGCCCCACACGTACTCCAGGATCTGGCTCTTGCTCAGCACCCGCCGAGGATTGTTCAGCAGGAAGCGCAGCAACTCGAACTCGGTCGGCGTCAGCTGGACCAGTTCGCCCGCCCGGAACACCTCGTGCGTGTCCTGATCCAGGACGATGTCGCCGATCGCCAACCGGGATTCCGGCCGGGCCTGCAGCGCGCCCGAGCGGCGCAGCAACCCTTGAAGCCTGATGATGATCTCCTCCAGGCTGAACGGCTTGGTCACGTAGTCGTCGGCGCCCGCGCTCAGCCCGGCCAGCCGGTCGGCCAGCTCGTCCTTGGCGGTCAGGAACAACACCGGCAGCTCCGGTGAGAGCCCGCGTAGCCGCTGCAGCACCTGCAAACCGTCCATGTCGGGCAGCATCACGTCCAGGACGACTGCGTCGGGCAGGAAGGCTCTGGCCTGCCGTACCGCGCTCTCACCGTCGTGGGCGCAGTAGACCTCCCAGCCGACCAGCTTCATCGCCATGCTGAGCACCTCTGTGAGCGACGGCTCGTCGTCGACGACGAGGACGTTGATCTGCCTGGTGTTCATCGAGTTCAACACAACCTGCCGTTCGGGAGGGTTACGAACCCCACGTATCGACACGTATCGACCGTCTTGGCCGCCGACCTGGGGGAAGCGTAGTGGTCGGTCGCCGTGCTCTTCACAGGCCACTCGGCATCGAAGCCGGGCCTGACCGTCTTGCGGTGAGGAGAGCGGCCAGGACGGGACACTTCGTGATCATCATTCCGGCCAGCCGCTGTCGGGGAACTCGCCTGAGGCGGCGTCGGAGACGACCACCAGGTCTTTTTCGGACAGCCCCTGGGTGATCTGCACGTACTGGTCGCCGCGCACGCCCGTGCGCACGCTCTTCTCTCCACCGTCGCGGAGCCTGACAACGGCGGTGCCGTCCGGTCTGCCGGTGACCGCCTGGACGGGCAGGTAGATGGCGCCTTCCGCCTCCTCCAGCGTCACCACCACGCTCGCCGTCTGGCCCACCATGAGCTTCCGCGGCGGCTTGTCGAACGAGATCGTGGCGGTGTAGGTGACCAGCTGGCCCGTGGTGGTCGCGGTGGGCGATATGCGAGTGACGGTGCCGGTGTGCCTGGTCTCCGGGCTCGTCGCCAGGGTGATGGCGGCTTTCTGACCGATCTTCAGCTGGTTAACGTCGCTCTCGGTGAACTCCGCCTTCACCTGGAGCTCGTCGAGGTTGCCCAGGGTGAGAAACGTGCCGGTCCTGGCGGTCTCGCCCGCCTTCCCCGCGACGCTCAGGATGGTTCCGGAGACCGGTGCCACGATCTTGGTGCCGTCGAGCTGGTCCTGGGCCTTGCTCAGGTCGGCCTGGGCCGCCCGCAGTTGGCTCTCCAATCTGTCCGCCGCGCCGGCACTGGCGGTTTCGGCGCTCGCCGAGGGCCTCGCCCTGGAAGCGGGGCAGGAGTCGGCGGCCGTACGGTCGGCGCCCGCGCCGGGCGATGCGCTCTTTGAGATGCCGGCCGGGCGGGACGGGCCGGGCGATCGGGTCACGGCGGCTGTCACCGTGGCCGTGGCGGTAACCGTCACCGTGACCGTCGGGACGGGTTCCACGCTCAACTCCGCGGAGGGCTCCTCGCCGGGTTTCTGCGGGCTGGGGGCCTGCGTCTCCCGTATCGGGTCGAGCCGGTGGGCGGCTGCCCGGACCGCAGGCCCGCCCGCCGCGCCGATCATGGACGAAGAGGCGGTCGACGGCCTTGGACTCGCCGAACCCGAAGCCGAAGGTGACGGTGAGGGCATGGGTGAGCGAGAAGCCGAGGCGGAGGCCTTGGGCTTGGGCGCCGGAACACAGGGGTCGCCCGCCGCAGGCGAGGTCTCCTCGGCCGGGGACGGCTCCTCCAATGCCTCCTTGGCCGCCACGTAGTCGGCTCGTGCTTGCGTGTAGGCCTCCTGCGCGGCGGTGGAATCGATGCGCGCCAGCAGTTCGCCCCTACGCACCTTGTCACCGGCCTTGACGTACAGCCGCGTCACCTTCCCCGACGAGCCGAAGGCCAGTTCGCGGCGTGACCCGTCGGCGGTGCTGCCTGCCGCGCTCACGGCGGAGGTCACGGTGCCACGCTCCGCCGAGGCGAGGCGGACCGAGGAGGTTTCGGCCGGCTCGTCGCGGAGAGTGAGGTACGCGCCCCCTCCGACGGTGACGGCGACGACCACCGCCAAGACGCCGGTGCGCGCTCCGAATCGACTCATGGGCGGCCATATTGGCCGGTCTATGTGGGAAGTAGTTAGGCAGAAGCTGTGAGTTCCCCATGGGTTCCTGTGAGCCTGCTTTCACAGGAAATCCATGGGAGATCCACAGCAGGCTCACAAACCTGCGTGCCACGGTCCCCCACTGTGAAGTTCAGACGCAGAGGCCTGATCACCAACGGGGCCTTGGGAATACTCTTGCTGGGCGGTGCCGGCGCGGTCTACCAGACGCTCGGCCCAGGCGACTCCACGGAACAGGTCACGGTCCGGACGTTCACGGCCTCGCGCGGCACGGTCATCGCCTCCGTCTCTGCCTCGGGCAAGGTGGAGAGCGCCCGTGCCAGGTCGCTCAATTTCGGCACCAGCGGTACGGTCGAGAAGATCCACGTCAAGCCGGGCGACAAGGTCACCGCCGGGCAGATCCTGGCCGAGCTCGACGACGACGCCGCGCAGGAGAGCGTCGCGTCCGCCGCGGCCGGCCTCAAGGCCGCCGCCGAGGACAGCGAGTCCAGCGCGAGTGCCTACGCCGGCTACGTCAAGGCGGACATCACCTACAAGGAGGCCCAGCGCACCCTGGCCGCTACCGACCTCAAGGCTCCCTTCGCCGGCACCGTCACCGCGGTGAACGGCACTGTCGGGGGCTCGTCCGCCTCGTCTGCCTCGTCCGGAGGAGGGGCCGGTACGGCAGAAGCCGGTGGTTTCATCGAGCTGGCCGACACCCGCCGGCTCCAGCTTGTCGGCTCCTTCACCGAATCGGATGTCACCAAGCTCAAAGTGGGTCAGACCGCCTCGATCTCATTCGACGCCCTGACCGGTGTGACCGGCGAAGGGAAGATCACCCAGATCGATCCCGTTGCCGCCACGAGCAACAACGTGGTCCAGTACCCCGTGACGGTCGCCTTCACCGATGTGCCGGACGAAGTCCGGCTGGGCCAGACCGCCACAGTCTCCGTCGAGGTGGGCAAGGCGGAGAACGCCATAGCCGTCGCTTCCACCGCCATCACGACCGCGGGCGGTCAGAGCAGCGTCACCGTGCTCAGAGACGGCCGCCAGGTCAGGACTCCGGTCACCGTGGGAGTCCAAGGCACCTCACTGACCGAGATCACGGCGGGACTGAGCGAGGGCGACCAGATCGTGCCGCCCGCCTCGGCTGCCACGCAGAACGGCAACCAGCGCATGGGCGGTTTCCCCGGCGGCGGCGGAGGCTTCCCCGGTAATGTCGCGCCTCCCGGCGGGAGGGGCGGCCAATGAAGCCCCCCGCCAAGCGCGGCGAGGCCTCGGCGCAGGCCCGCCGTACCACCGCGCATGCGGAACCCCACCCCGTGCTCCGTGTACAGGACCTATTCATGATCTATGGCGAGGGCGACGCGCAGGTCCAGGCGCTGCGCGGCGTCTCACTCGACGTCTACCAGGGCGACTACGTCGCCATCATGGGCGCCTCCGGCTCCGGCAAGTCCACGCTCATGAACATCCTCGGCTGCCTCGACGTGCCCACCTCCGGCCGTTATCTGATAGACGGTGTAGACGTGGGCGCGCTCGACGAGCGCCGGCTCGCCATCCTCCGCAACCGCAAGATCGGCTTCGTCTTCCAGAGTTTCAACCTCATCCCACGCATGAGCGCCCTGGCCAACGTGGAGCTGCCGCTCACCTACGGCGGAGTCGGTACGGCCGAGCGCCGCACACGCGCCCTGGCCGCCCTCGACCAGGTGGGCCTGGCCGATCGGATCCACCATGACCCCAACCAGCTCTCCGGCGGCCAGCAGCAGCGCGTCGCCGTGGCCAGGGCCCTGGTCACCGCGCCCGCGCTGCTCCTGGCCGACGAGCCCACGGGCAACCTCGACACCAAGTCCACCGCCGACGTGCTGGAGATCCTGGACCAGCTCAACGACTCCGGCCGGACCATCGTGCTGATCACCCACGAGGACGATGTGGCCGCGCACGCCAAGCGGGTCATCCGCCTGGTCGACGGCCAGATCATCGACGACCTCCGCCAGGCCCCGGTCGACGGACCGCCTCCTCGCCCCTTGAAGGCGGCGCGATGAACGGGCTGGAGATCCTGCGTTTCGCCCTGCGCGGCCTGGTGGCCAACAAGCTACGCAGCGCCCTGACCACCCTGGGCATCCTCATCGGCGTCGCCGCCGTCATCCTGCTGGTGGCGGTGGGTGAAGGATCCTCGCGCTCCATCACCCAGAACATCCAGCGCCTGGGCGCCAACACGCTGACCATCTCCCCCTCCTTCTCCGGCGGCGGAGGAGGAGGCGGAGGCGGCGGAGGCATGGCGCGGCCGGGCGGCGGGCAGAACAGCGGCCCCAGAACCCAGGCCCGCCCGCTCGTCCTCGCCGACGCCAAAGCCCTGACCGACAAGACCCAGCTCCCCGCGGTGAAGAGCGTCTCCCCCGTCGTCACGGCCAACTCCGCCGCAGCCACCCACGAGGGCGCCAGCCACACGATCTCGCAGGTGGTCGGGACCTATCCGAGCTATTTCGAGGCCGCCAACAAGCAGGTCGCCGAGGGCCAGTACTTCGTCAACGCCGACGTCGTGGCCGCTCGCAAGATCGTGGTCATCGGCAAGACCGTCGCCGAGGCGCTGTTCGGCCGGACCGAGCCGGTGGGCAAGGCGATCGCCATCTCCGGCGTGCCGTACACCGTGGTCGGGGTTCTGAAAGAGTCGGGCTCCGCCGGAGGCATGCAGGACGCCGACGACCTGGCCATCGCGCCGCTGCCCGCCGTACAGCAGTCGCTGACCGGCTTCGGCTCGCTCGGCTCGATCCTGGTCCAGGCGACCTCCGCCTCCGCCTCCGGCGACGCCCAGTCGCAGATCACCGCGGTGCTCAACCAGCGCCACGGCATCACCGCGACCGGCTCGGCCGACTACCGCATCCTCAACCAGGCCACCCTGCAGGAAACGGTCAGCACGGCGACCGGCACCTTCACCGTGCTGCTCGGTGCGGTCGCGGCCATCTCACTCCTGGTCGGCGGCATCGGCATCACCAACATCATGCTGGTCACGGTGACCGAGCGGACCAGGGAGATCGGCATCCGCAAGGCCATCGGCGCCTCACGCGGCGCGATCCTCGGCCAGTTCCTGCTCGAAGCGACCCTGCTCAGCCTGGTCGGCGGCCTGACCGGAGTGGCGGTCGCGGTGGCCGGGGCGCAGTTCACCATCGCCGGGATCGAGCCGGTGATCGTGCCCTCCTCCGTGGCGCTGGCGCTCGGCGTCTCGGTGGGCATCGGCCTGTTCTTCGGCAGCTACCCGGCCAACCGGGCTGCCAAGCTCCGCCCGATCCAGGCGCTTCGCCATGAATAGGCGCCCGTCTCCCCCTTCCAGGCGCATGAGCGAGGAAACCTGATGAACAAAGATGAGATGAAAGTGCTGGAGACCTCCCCCTTCGCCGGCGATCTCGACGCCTCCTTGCGTGCCCGGCCACGCAACGGCGCGTCCAAGATCACGCTCGCCTTGGGCGCCGGGGTCGTGCTGGTGGCCGGCGTGCTGCTCGGAATTCAAGCGCAGAAGAACTTCGGCACGACCAGCAGTACGGCGGGGCCGCAGCTGCCCGCAGGCCCCCGCCAGCCGGGCGGCGGCTTCAGCGGAGGGCCCGGCGAGATGGGTCGTATGGGCGGCGGAATGACCACCGGGACGATCACCAAGATCGACGGCACCAAGGTCCACCTGGAGACCGCCGACGGCACCGAGGTCGTCGTGACCACAGATGACCAGACGACCATCCAGGTCACCGGGAAACTCGCCGACCTGAAGAAGGGCAGGGCCATCGTCGTGCAGGGCCGGAAGAGCGCGAACGGCGCGGTGAACGCTACCTCCATCAGGACGGCAGGAGCAGTTTCACGATGAGATCAATCCCGCTGATGCTGGCCGTCTTGCTGTCGCTTGCAGGCTGCGGCACCACGCCGGAAGACGCGAACGCGCAATTTCGGGAATGCATGAAGGAGCACGGCGTAGAGCTGCCGGAAGGCGGTCTTCGTGGTGGGCCGGGTAGCGGCCGGGGTCCAGATGGCGCCCCGTCCGCGCGGCCGAGCGGCGAGCCCCGCCAACGGCCAAGCGGCGAGCCGCGGCCGAGCGGGGAACCGCGCCAGCGGCCGAACATGTCCGCGGACATGCAGAAGGCCATGGACGCCTGCCGGCAACTCGCCCCGCAGCGACCCGCAGGGAACTGAGCGACCGGAGGAGATCGCGAGCCGCAGCACGGTAGATCATCGGCAGGATATCGCTGAACCGGTCGAACAGCGACCGCACACCCATCTCTCCTCCTCGCTAGTCCTTGAGGTCTTCGCCGTAGACGACCTCAAGCTCGGCCGCCAGCGCCTCGGCGAGCTGCGGGGTCTGCGACCGGTCGATGACGACGTGGCGGAGCGAGGACACTCCCCGGAGGGCGGACAGGTCGTTGCCGCGCAGGTCGAGGTCGCGGTACTTGCCGCCGTCGAACTCGGTCAATGTCAGGTCGCAGTCGTCGACGGTCACACCTCCGCTCAGGTCGGCTGCCGTGAAGGTGGCCTCGCGCAGGGAGCAGGACGAGAAGACGACCGGCCCGGCGACACGAAGGCGAGTGAAGACGGCGAGGTCGAGTTTGCACCGCTCGAAGATCACGTCCTCCAGCGTCACCACCTCCCAGGCGGCGCCGAGCAGTTTGCAGTCGGTGAAGACCACACGGGTGAGTCGGCTGTCGGTCCAGCACAGGCCGGACAGGTCGCATCCGGAGAACACCACCGAGTTCAGGCGCAGCCCGTCCAGGTGGATGCGCTGAGCGGCGAGGCCGGTGACGCGCCCCTCCACGAGCTGAACCTTCGACAGGGACAGCTCGCGCAGGCGTCCACCGGAGTAGGCGAACTCACGTAGGTCGCTCTCCCCGAGCGAACCGATCTCGTTCAGGTCCGCATCATCCAGACCGGGTAGCGTGACGTGCGTCCGGCGCACGGTACGGATGTTCTGCATAGGATCTTAGCCTCTCAGCGTGAGGTACCCGCAGGTGAGCGCTCGGCGATTCGACGCGTCCACCGCCGAGCACTTGGTTACTTCTTGCTCCAGTTGTCCCAGGATGGCCTGTTGTCGAATGGGCCGGGACTTTTGGCCCAGTTGTCCCACGACGGCCTGTTGTCGAACTTGGCCTGCACCGGTGCCTGCACAGTGTTGCCGGAGGTGTGGCAACGGATCAGGTCGCGGACCGCGTCCGAGTCGGTGGCGGCCAGGAACTCCAGAACGGTCACGGCTGCTCCTTGGCTGCGGCGGTGGACAGTGCGGTGGCGAGGGCCTGGCGGGTCAGACGGCAGTAGGCGGTCTCGGTGCTGGCGAGGCTGCCGTTCTCGAAATACCTGTTGGCCGCCTGCGCACCCCGGCAGAAGTCCCAGAAGTCGCACCCGGCCCGGCAGCGGGACAGACCGGTCATGAACTCCTGGACGTAGCGCAGCCGGTGCGCCTGGGCGAGCATGCCGGCGATGCTCTGGTGGCGGACGTTGCCCGCCAGGAAGTCCCCGTAGCCGGGATCGGCGGTGTCGGCCAGCTCCGGCGACAGCAGCACCACGTCCCCGTCGCATGACACGGTGGGGATCGGATCCAGACGCCGACCGTCCCACTCCTCGCGCCGTCCGCTGCGAACCAGACCGAGGTACTCGGCCAGGTGTTCCAGCTCCCTCACCACCGGGACATCGTCGCGGCGGCAGGACCATTCCAGGACTCCCGTCCAGAACCGCTCGGCCTGCTGCGGGGCGATGGAGACCGCCGTGCTGTTGACGCCCTCCATCTCCTCCACGTTCAGCCCGATGGTGTGCGGGCCGAGGCCGGCGAGGAAGTCCAGGAGCGCATCCGGCTCCGAGACGCCCTCGGCACCCACCACCGCGATCACCGAGAAGGGAATCCCGTGGGCGCGCAGCCGCTCGATCCCGCGCACGATCCTGACGGACGCCGGCCTGCCGCGCAGATCGACCCGCCGCGCGTTCAACACCGCAGGCCCGTCGATGCTCACCCCGACCCGGAAATCGTGGCGGACCAGCAGATCGCACCACTCATCGTCGATCAAGGTGGCGTTGGTCTGCACATAGTGCCTGACACGCCCGGATCGGCGCAGGTCCTCGAACGGTGCGAGCAGCGCGGCGAATCTGGACCGGCCGAGCGCGAGCGGTTCCCCTCCGTGCCAGACGATGCCGAGCGGGCCGCCGTTCCCGGCGAGTTCGGCCGCCGAGGCGGCCACCGCGGCGGCCGTCTCGGGGGACATCTCGCGCTTGAGGCGGCGCAGCAGCAGGTAGCAGTAGCTGCAGTCCAGGTTGCACAGGGTGGACGGCGGGCCGAACCAGCGGTCGAACTCCGATCGCCGGTTCACCTCGTGTCCTCCTCGGAGGCGCGTGCCGAGGCCAGGGCGAGCGCGGTGACCTCGTCCCAGGCCCGGTAGCAGCGGCGGTGCAGGAACAAGGCCCGCAGCGCCTCGCTGAACGGCCACACCAGCTCGTGCATCCCCCTGGCGTGGGCGTCGGCCTTCACGGCCAGCAGCTCCTCCAACGAACCCTCAAGCCAGTCCAGCGCGAGCGTCTCTTCGGTGTCGTCTGCGGACATACTTCTTCCTTTCCGGGTGATGACTCGGACCAGTCCCCTGGGTGCCGGAGGCCGCAGCGGGCGGCGCGTCGGACGGATCGTCCTGCCAGCGGGCCTCCCACTCGCCGGACTCCTGTCCGCTGACCTGGAACTCGGGGATCTCGCGGCCGGGGCTCACGCCGGCCCCGCGATCATCGACGAGCGGATCAGGCGGGGGATGTCGCCGATGTCCTCGGGGCGCACCATGAACAGTTTGTTGCCCTGCGGCGGCAGCGTCACCAGGTAGTGGCGGCTGTGCGCCCCGCCCGCGACCTTCGCCAGCTCCCACCCGCCGCCGTCGGTCACGTCCAGCTCCTCGGGCAGGGCGCGGCCGTTGGGGGAAGAGCCGAGCCGGATCAGGGTCGCGGTGAACCGTTCGGCGTGCAGGAGGGCCCGGACCCGCTCCAGCGGGCCGGCGTTCTGTACGGTCGTTCCCTCGGTGGTCTGCCGTTGGGCGGGGACCTCGCGGGGACCTCGCGGGGGGTCGCGGTGTGTGCTGAGGTCATGCAGACGACGGTAGGAGGGGGTGGTTCGCAGTGGCTACGGAATTGCGCCTGATTGCGGTAGACGGCTTCGAGCTTCCTCGATCAGCGCTCGGGCAGGGCTTCCGTAAACGGCCATAGAGTGCAGCATCTCAAATGCCCTCAAGTAGATCGCGATCTCGTCCGGCCTGGTAGTGCGAATGCGTCCGGTCCAGAGGTCATCACGAACCAGTTGATCATCAAAGATGTAGAAACACTCTCCGGGATACAGGATTCTTCGCCTGGCCGGGGGAATGATGCCTAGTGCCACATTTGGCAGCCTGGCGACTCGGGCAAGGAAGTCAAATTGTTCATGCATCGCTTCGGTGTTTCCCATCGAAGCGTTGAGCGCTCCGGCCTCCAGTACGAAAGCGTAGGTGTTGGAGCCATTGATGACTAGATGCTGTCGGGACAGCCGCGCCTCGGTAGCCTCTGCCAAGTCATCCGTGGGCAAACTGTACAGTCGTGCGTTAGCTTCCATTACTCCGTACACGTAGCCGCGCGTTTGGAGGATGCCTGGGATGACCCCCGACTCGTAGACCTTTAGCAGCTTGGTCTTCTCATACAGAGAGTTTCCTCTTGCCTGTATGTAGGGTTGTCCGGCGCGCATAGCCTGGCGGTGCTCTTCCCACATGAGCGCGATTTCGCGCCGCGTCGCAATTAGTTCGGGGATGAGGCGGGCGACCCCACACGCGATGGCCCAGGAGCGAATGTCGTCCTCGGAGGCGTTTGACTGCCCCAACTCGATTCGAGTGACTTTCGCGGGGTGGCATTGCAGCATTTCCGCCAACTGCTTCGCATGCATTCCGGCATCTTTGCGTATGTTACGAAGCCTGACACCAAATGCCTTCTTTGCAGCGTCTGCCTGTTCGGTCATGGCGCAGGTTACACGTGGTACTCGTTGTATGGAGTTGCCAGTGCCCAGGCCGCACCGAAGGTATCGCGGCAGAACTTCACGATGTCAGGGTCGGTGGTGAGCTGGATGTCCACACGGTTGTTGTCTCCATCGAGCACGTTGAACATAGCCGTATGGTCGTCCAGTACGAAGCAGTCGTTGCCGGGGAGCGGGATTGCTGAAGCGAGCCGGCGAGGGAGATAACGCATCTGCTCTCCGGCATCGACTCCAGGCCCTGCGAACTCGTACGCGAACCTGTGGTACTCCGAGAGCGGTTCAGACACCACACGCAACCGCAGCCAGGTGCGACCCGCCGAAAGATCACCGGCTACCCTGTTTTGCCAAGCGAGTGCTGGACCTGCCAGCACTGTCGATGGGGCATGCCTCCAGGTGGTCAAGAGGTCGTGGTCGATCTGGTAGCTGTCACGCAGCTCAAGCTTGAGGTAGTGGCGTGTGCTGTTGATCAACTCGCCGCGACGCTCCGGTGAGATCGACTCCATAGCGCTCCTTCGCATACATGATGACCATTCGCTCGACCACCCTCTCAGGGATCTCCACGAACGTCTCGGTGGGCTTCAGGCCCACCAACTGTGCCTCCACGTGTTCGCCCTGCCGGTCGCCCTGCACGATCCATGAAGCGCGGTCGGTTCGGTAGAACGCTGGGCAGTCCTCGGTCCCGGTAGAGTCCGGGTCCTTGCAGTAGAAGCTAACGATCACATTCTCGCCAGTCGATTGCATGAGATTGCGCCTCCTGGTGATGAGTCGAGCTATCACGTGACCATCCCCTGATGTTGTCACGCAGTCAAGGGCTTATGAACAAGAAATTTTTACCATTAGACCCAGACAGGGATTTATCGGACAGGTGCTGGTTTCCGCGCGGCGTCGTTGTTGAGGCTCCCCACTTCGATCGATTCTTACCGCCCAGGCTGACCTTAAGATCGTGATGGGTATCTCGCACCACAGCGTTTGAACAGACCATTCTTCGGAGGTGTAGCTCCCCCAGAGGCCGCCCGATAGGAACTCCACAAGTTGTAGGCCGCAGCCGTGCTCGGACTCGTCAGCTGGCGTCTTCAGACGCGGGACGTTGGAGGAAGAGCCTCGGTCCTCAACCTCGATGCGCCAGCAGTCCCCGTGCCGAAGCAGAGAGAGCCGGATATCGCTGTCAGGACACGCCTGGTCAGAGCGCTTGAGTACCGGTAGGCCACTGACGAGGTTCCGACTTGACGGCCGTCGGTCCTTCTCCAGTGGCCCCCGGCCCGAACCGGACGTGCACCTTTCAATGAGCCTTTTTCATCCTCGGGCGACCTCGTAGTTCTGTAGAACTGCGATGGCCTTGCACATGTGTCCGGCCTTACTCGGGCTGCAGCGGAGTTTGCGGAGGATGCGCCAGCTCTTGAGCTGCGCGTTCGCACGCTCACCCGGACCGCGGAGCCGGGAGTGGGACCGGTTGGCCCGCTTCTGGGACTCGGGCTTCCTCTTTCCTTTGCAGGGCGTGACAACGGGGCCGCCCGCTCCCTGGTACGCCTTGTCCGCGAGCACGGGGAGCCCGACCTGCTCCAGGCGGCGGAGGACGCCCCCGCTCTGGCGGCGGCCAGGTCGTGGACGCTGCCGGGCAGCGCCCCCGACGCCCATGGGAGTGCCCCTTCGGCGAGGCTATGACCTGGAGGTTCATGCCGTGCGTGCGATGTTTGCCGGAGTGGTGCGGCCGGTCGGCCCTGACCCGGTCGGTCCAGATGAGCGTGCCGTCGAGCACCAGGTGGTGCAGCCCGTCCCGCCCGGCCTTCCCCAGCACCCGGCCGAGCTTCGGGATCGGGCGGACAGGAACGCGACGGTCTCCTCGACATAGCGCCAGGCGGTCGCCGCCGAGACGCCGAAACCGGCTCCGAGTTCGCGGAACGTCTCGCCTTTGCGCAGGTGGACCGGTACGAGCATGGCCTGCTGCCCTGGATTGAGCCGACGCCAGACGCTTCCGACCGCCTTGCGGCGTCGGCGGATGAGGCCGGCGGCGGGCACGGCCGGCGGGTCGCGGCGCTTGAGGTGGTGCCCGGCCGCGTGCGTCTGCTGGTCAAGGCGCAGCCGGAGAGCCCGCCGCCGTATGCGGCCGACCGGTTCCAAGGGTCGACCTCCCGCCACCCGTGTTCCCGACCGCCCGCCCCGCGGTCGCGGTCCTGCTCCGCTGCCGGTGCCGTGTCCGCGCGGGCGGTGCGGCGCCGCACCGGGACGGGGTGCGGGCGGCCGTCCGGGGGTGGTGGCCGTGCGTAGGTCGTTCAAGTTCCTGATGCGCCCGACCCGGCACCGGCAGATCGCGCTCGCCGCGTGCCTGGAGGACCACCGGGAGCTGTACAACGCGGCGCTGGAGCACCGCCGCACCGCCTACCGCAAGCGCCCGAACTTCGCCCACTGAAAACCCTATTTTTGGGGGTATCTGCGACCCGCTTGCTCTGTGACAGTACCGCTACGACTAGGAGGGATCGTTTAATGACTGTCACGGCATCAAGGGGCAGATCGGCAGTGGTCACGCTGGTGATCGCGGTACTCGCATTGGCGCTGCCGACCGGCCCGGCCGGTGCGCAGGCCGCGAAGGCCTACCGCGGCACCGCCAGCGTGGTGGTCGACACCTACGACTACTGCGGTGGCAAGTTCGGAGGGGACCTCCGATTCGCCGGCACCAGCCGATACAGGGCGGCGGCCCGCCTCATCACCAGCGCTCGCCAGTCCACGGGTGGCCGAATCGAACGCAATCCGTTCCACTGGGAGTTCTACGTCGGCAAGATCGGAGCCGTCGGTTCGTTCCAGCTTGGCTCATCCACCATCGTCACCAGTTCGGGCCGGGACATCGCTGGCAACCTGCGCGATCCCAGGCTCCTGCTCGGCTACTGGGTCACAGGCCGATCGGGCACCTCCTGGTCCGGCAAGCTGGTCGACGACCACCGCGGCGAGGGGGCCTCCTTCAATCATTTCTGGGCCCAGACCCCGCTGGTGCCCTGCCGTAATCTCGGTTCAATCGTGAACCTGCACTCCTTCAAGGAAGGTGCGACGATCTCGGGCCGGGTGAGCTCGGGCGGCGCCGCGTTCACCGTCCGTGGCGCCACCTACGACGGCCTCTACCGATTCCGCATCGACTTCAGCGGCTGAACCGGGATCTGGGAACTGCCTGAGAGGTCCTCACGGAAAACTCAGCGGACGAGACGTCGCCAGCAGATGATCCGGCTGGCTTCATGCACGCTTCGCCGATGTGGTCGCGGACCTCCCAGCGGATGCGCAGACGGCGGAAACGCGGGCGGGGAGGCCGGCCGGGCTCACGCCAGCCGGGATCAGCCTCGCCGCCCGGCTCTCCCGCCTTCTGCTTCGAACTCGGTTCGCTTCTGGATGGCCTCGGCTTGGTGCTCCCGTGCCCGGTGGACGATGCCGTTCCCGGCGTCGCTGAGCGACCGGCCCTGTGGTGTGAGGGCGCACTCGACGCGGGTGGGACTTACGCGTACGCCGTCCTCGTCACCGGACCGTCCGCCCAGGGAATGCGGGAACCGCTGTGTACGGCGGGCGCGGTGTTAGGGGACGGAGGTGGCGTCGGGTTTGAGGGGTGGGCAGCGGCGTTCGCGGGCGTAGCGGGAGGAGTACTCGAAGTGCCACCATTCGTTGGTGTAGATCCGGCACAGGCCGTACTTGCCGTTCGTGTCCTCCAGCCATGCGGCGGCCGGGCGCGGGCCGACGTCGACGGCGAGGCCCTTGACGTGGGCGGACTTGTCGGGCGGTAGGACGAATTTGCGGGCCTGCTCGGCGGAGCCGTACCTGTCGACGGCCTCTTGGAATTCGGCGAGCTGCTCTTTCCGGGTGCGGTGGCCGGAGGTGATGTGCATCTCGACTCCGTCAGTCTCGGCGGCCTCGGCCGCGCGGAGGTAGGCGCGGCGGGTGCCGGGGGTGAGGCCCGCCACCTCGCGGGGCACGGGGGCGGCGACCGCGGGTTCGGCCTGCTGTGCCGCCACGGCCGCCTGGTCGTGGCGTACGGCGAGAGCCGCCACGATGGCGGCTCCCGCCAGCAACATGATCACGATGGCTATTGAGGTCTTCGTGGTTCTGTTCACGTTCACCCGGCCCACGCTCGGCGGGCGGCATCCTGCGCATGTCCGGGAAATGTCATGGTCGTGCCACAGAACCCGGCTGCCATCCGCTGATGTCCGTTTCACGAGGTGAGCGCCTGGATACTGGGGGCATGGCTCGCGTACTTCTCATCGAGGATGACTCTTCGCTGCGCAGAGGGCTCGCCATGGGTCTGCGCCGCCAAGGCCACCACCTCTATGAGGCGGGCACGGGCGAGGAGGGGCTGGAGCTCCTGAGAGCCGCCGCGCCCGACATCGTGGTGCTCGACCTGATGCTGCCGGGCATCGATGGGTTCGAGGTGTGCCGCCGGGTGAGGGCGGCGGGCACGACGCCGATCGTGATGCTGACGGCCCGCGACGACGATCTGGACGTGGTCAGCGGGCTGGAGGCCGGTGCCGACGACTACGTGGTGAAGCCCATCCGGGCGCGGGTGCTTGAGGCGAGGATCCGGGCGGTGCTGAGGCGCGGTGAACACGTGGCAGCGGGGCCCGAGGTCTACGGCGACCTGACCGTCGACCGGGGGGCGCTGACGGTGACACGCGCCAGCCGTTCCCTGGCGCTGACGCCCACGGAGCTGCGGATGCTGCTGGAGCTGTCCCGCTCCCCCGGCCAGGTGCTGTCGCGGCAGCACCTGCTGCAGGCGGTGTGGGAGCACGACTACCTCGGCGACTCCCGCATCGTGGACGCCTGCGTGCAGCGGCTCCGCGCCAAGATCGAAGAGAATCCGTCGCGCCCGGTCTATGTGCAGACGGTGCGGACGTTCGGCTACCGCTTCCAGCCGGATCCGAGGTGAAGCCGCCCGGACCGCGCGGCGCGCGCAGTCCGCGCAGGCTGCGCGGACTGCACCCGCGTCTGGTGATCGCCTTCACCGCGCTCGCCCTGGTGACGGCGGCGGCGACGACCGTGGCGTCCTACCGGGAGGCGCGCACCATGCTCCTACAGGAGGTGCAGGACGCCGCCGCCTCGCGAGTCCACGACACCCTGCGCAAGCTGGCTCCCGGCCTCGACCAGCCGCTGGACGAGGTCTCGGTGATGAAGATCATCGAGACCCTTGACATGCCCTCCGGTGATGACATGGTGGTCGTCCTCCACGGCGAGCGCTCCTACGGGACCGACCCCCGCGCCGTAGTCCCGCCCGAGCTGCGGGAGACGGTGCGGGCCGGCGACCGGATGGTCTACCAGCGTTTCGAACGCGGCGGCGTGCCGTACTTCGCCGTCGGCACGACCATCGGGGTGGACCGGCCGGTGGGCGACCCCGACCCGCCCGAGGTGTACGTCATGGCCGACCTGACGCGCCAGCAGCAGGGGCTGTCCACCATGGCCGTGAATTCGGCCCTGATCGTCGTCGCGGCGCTGCTGCTCGCGGTGGCGGTCGCCGTACTGTCGGCCCGCAGAGTGCTGCGTCCCGTGCGTGAGCTGGGGGTGGTCGCACGGCGCATGGCCGAAGGCGATCTGACCGCGCGGCTGCGCCCGGTCGGGCAGGACGAGCTCGCCGACCTCGCCGCGACCTTCAACCGGACCGCCGCGGCGCTGGACAGCACGCTCCAGGAGTTGCGCGACCGCGAGTCGGCCGCGCGGCGCTTCGCCGCCGACGTCTCCCACGAGCTGCGCACCCCCGTGGCGGCCATGATGGCCGTCGCCGACGTGCTCGACGAGGAGGCCGGGCACCTCGACGGAGACCTGCCCGAGGCGGCCCGCACCGTCGGAGACGAGGCCCGCAACCTCGCCGGGCTGGTCGAGGACCTGATGGAGATCTCCCGGTTCGACTCCGGGGTCGCCGCGCTGACGCTCAACAGCGTCGACCTGGCGCCCGCGATCCGCGCCTGCCTGCGCACCCGCGGCTGGCACGACACCGTGGCCGCGGACCTGCCTGAGGGGCCTGAGGGGCCTGAGGGGATCGTCGCCGACATCGACCCCCGCCGCTTCGACGTCATCCTGGCCAACCTGGTCGGCAACGCGCTGCGCCACGGCGCTCCCCCGGTCGAGGTACGGCTGCGCGCCGAAGACGGCGACGTCGTCGTCGAGGTCGCCGACCGGGGCCCCGGCCTGCCCAGTGGGCCGCGGGAGCGCATCTTCGAGCGGTTCGTCAAGGGCGACGCCGCCAGAACCCGCGACGCCGCCCGCGCCCGCGACGCCGCCGCCGGATCCGGCGGCAGCGGGCTCGGGCTGGCGATCGCCTGGGAGAACGCCCGGCTACACGGCGGCTCCCTGGAGGCCGCCTCCCGCCCGGGGGGCGGTGCGCTGTTCACGCTGCGCCTCCCACGCGGGGGTGAGCGCTCATGAAACGGTCCCGGGCGCTCGCGGCGCTCGCCGTACTCGCCGTACTGGCGGCGGGGTGCGGGATCAGGCCCACCGCCCCGTTCGAGGTGGGTCCCCGCCCTGACGGCCTCGGGTCGGGTCCCCGCCTGTTCTTCGTGCGCGGCGAGCGCCTCTACTCGGTGACCCGTGACGGCCTCGACGACCTGTCCACCCGGATCGGCGCCCTGGTGGCGGGCCCCACCGCGGAGGAGAAGGCCGAGGGGCTGGGCAGCGACCTGCCCGAGGGCCTCGCCGTGGAGGCGGTGACGGGCTACCCGCGGGTCACCCTCACCCTGAGCGGTGCCCGCTCGATCAGCCGCCTCGGCCTGCAGCAGATCGCCTGCACGGCGGCCACCTCCGGCACCGAGACCCCCGTCGAGGTGCGCGTCACCCTCTCCGGCCAAGCCCTCGGCACCCACTCCTGCCCGCTGGACGGCTGACCCGCCGGCTGGGCCGATCCCGAAGGCGTCCACGTCGACGCCGGCAGAGCTGCCTGGCCTACATCAACACCCTCATGATCCGCGACACCGTTGCCGAGCCCGCGTCGGCCGACGTGCTGACCGACGTCGACCGGCGCGGCCTGACGGCCTCCGGCGGCACCCGAAGACTCTGGGCGTTCACAGAAACGAGGGCCTCGATCACCAGCCGGTGCGGTGGCGGATCAGCGCGCTCGCGGCCCGGGCGGCCCGCGCCTGATACGGGCGCAGGTGGGGGACGTTCGGCGGTGCGGGATAGGGGGCGGAACGGATGAGGTAGCCACCCAGAGCGACGATGTTCGCGGTGACAAGGTCGGCGTCGGCGTCGGCCAGCGGCCCGGCGAGCACGTTCTCGGCGGTGGCCGCGGTGTGTCCGGCCATGACCAGATGGGGAGCGAGGGAGTAGGTGTCGCGCCAGGGGAACCCACACCGGGCCTGGGCCCAGTCGACGACCACGACGGCACCGTTGTCCCTGATCAGGAGGTTGTCGGGGCGGATGTCGTTGTGAACGAGCGCCTTTCCGCTGGCGGCGCGCTCGGCCCACCGGTCTTCGAGGTCGGCGAGCGCAGCCAGGTGCGGGATAGCCCAGGCCTGTTCGGTGCCGTCGAGGTCGGCCTCGGTGAGGCTACGCCAACCGGATGGAACTGCGACCGGTGCGGCGTCCAGGGGGGACGGGTCGAGGCTGGCGGACATCGCGCTGATCGCCGCGGCGACGGCCGGGATATCCGGCGAGCTGGGCGACAGGTCGGGGTGGCGCCCTTCGACGTCCGCTATGGCCATCGCGGTCCAGCCGTCGAGGTGGCCGGCCCAGATCAGATCGGGACGGAACCCCTGGCGAGGAAGCCGCTCGATGGTGGAGGCCTCGCGATCGTAGGCGTCCGCGAGGGGATGGTCGGCGGGGATGGCTTTGAGGAACAGGCGCCGCCCCGAGGCGGTGTGGAGGATGCGCAGCGCTGCGCCGGGCGTGAACCCGCCGTCCTGGCTGTCGGCCTCCACCGCCTCGGCGTCCGCATCGAGGAGGCGGGCGGCGTGGGTGCGGAGCCCGGTGGGAAGTTCGGACCAGGTTGGGCGCAGCGCTGGCATCAGGTCTCGCTTCTAGGCAGGTGAGCAGGGGCAGTCCGGGCGGGCGGTCGCGGGCACGAACATCGTGTCGCCGGGGAACCCGCTGAACGTGAGGTAGCCGTCGGTGTTGAGACGGCCGGTTCCGAGAATCAGCTTGATCGTCTCCATCGCGCCCCAGCAGCCCGCGAGCCCCGTCACGCAGCCTACGACGGGGACCGGCCCGCCGTGGCCCATCGGAAGATCTGCGAAGACGCACCGGAAGCACGCGGTTGCGCCGGGGATGTAGGTGAATAGGTGGCCGTAGGCGTACTGCGCGGAGGCGTGGACCATCGGCTGGCCCGACCGGCCGCAGTAGTCGCTGACGAGCTGCCGTCCCGGAACCGAGTCACCGCCCTCGATGACGACGTCGAACCCGGCGAGCAGGTCGTCGATGTTGTGCTCGCCGATCCAGACGCCGAACCGTTCGATCGTGATGTCGGGGTTCAGCGCCTCGAGGCGGACGGCTGCGGCCTCGGCCTTATTGCGGCCGATCGCCGCGGTGTCGTAGAGGATCTGCCGGTTGAGATTCGACAGCTCCACCTGATCGTGGTCGATGATCCGCAGCGAGCCGACACCCGCGGCCGCCAGGTAGTACAGCAGCGTCGATTTCACGCCGCCCGCACCGATCGACACCACCGATGCCCCGGCCAGCTTCTCCTGGCCGCCGGTGCCGATCTGGGGCATCGCCTCCTGGCGGCTGTAGCGGGTGTCGGCCCAGACGGCGGTCTCAGCCGTCACAGGGCAGCACCGCCAGCAGGGTCGCCGGCCGGTAGGTGTTCAGCGTCCCGCCGTGCTCGATCGGCGTGCCGTCCTGGAGGATGCGGGTCGTGGCACGCAGCCCCCCGTCCGGCCGCCGCCACAGCACCCGGTGGATGCTCGGCCCATCCCTGCCCATCGCCTCTTCGACGGCGGCCACCAGCGTGGCCGGGAGCACTGTCCCGGTCAGCGGGACGTCGACCTCCGCCAGGCCGGATGCCGCTTCGGGATATCCCCGCAAGATCACCTTCATGTACGGCTCCCAAGGGTCATGGCCCCTTCGATCCGGGGGCCCTTGCGTCTTCACCTTCGCCGCGATCCTGCCGCAGTGGCGACCGGTTTACGAGGTGAGTAAACGGTTTGCGGGTCACGCAAATCGTGGGAGCTATCTGTCCTGTCGGGGTTACGATGAGTTTCCCGTCTGCCCGGAGATGACTATGCGTCCCGGAGAGATCGTGCGCCTTGCCCGCCAGGCGAAACACTGGAGGCTGAAGGACTTGGGAGACAGGTGCGGCTACTCCGCCGCCCAGATCTCCCGCCTCGAACGCGGCCTTGCCCCGCTCACCGACATCACCCTCCTGCATGCCCTCGCCGACATCCTCGACATCCCGCCCGCTCGTCTCGGGATCGCCCCAGCCCCGATCTTGGCGGAGCGCCCCCTGCCTGGCGACGTTCTCCGTAGTGTGGAGGCAGAGACCGATGGGGAGGACGACGACGTGCGCAGACGAGAACTCTTGCAGTCCGCAGGCATCTCCGTCCCGCTGGCTGTCCTCGCCCGCGTCGACGACGCGCTCGCGGTGATGAAGACCACGGCCGGCACCGCGGACCTCACTCACGTACGCCGGTCTCTCGATCTGGCCCGCGCCCAGTTCGCGGCCGGGCGGCTCGCCCCCATGATCGACGCAATCCCCGACCTCCTCGCCAACGCCCACACCGCCGCAGGCATCTCCCTGCGCCCCGTCACCAGGCAGGCGACGGTCTCCGGCAAAGACCCCGTCGCGATCAGCATCCTCGCCGGCTGCTACGACCTGGCCTCCGAAGCCCTCCACAAGACCGGCCGCACCCAAGCGGCACGGCTCACCGCCGACCGCGCCACCACCTACGCCGCCCTCTCCGAAGATCCCGTCGCCGTCGCGATGGCCGCCCGGTCCCTCGCCGTCGTCCTCCGCCACGAAGGACGCGAAACATTCGCCGAGCAGGTCAGCTTGGACGCCGCGACCGCCCTGGAACATAGCAGCGTCCGCACCCCCGACGCGCTCAACACCCTCGCGCAGATCTACTGCACCAGCGCCTACTCCGCAGCATCGGCGGGCGATCGAACCCAGGCCATGACCCTGATCGGGGAGGCTCGCGCCGCCGCCCGCGCGGTGCCGACCGAGTTCAGCACCCCGAGCCGGTTCGTTGTCACCCCCGCCCAGGTCGACCTCTATCTCCTGGGCATCCACTGGGCTCTGGGCGAAACCGGCGCGGCCTTGCAGACGGGCCGCAACCTCAAGGCCGTTCAGTTCGCCACGGTCGAACGACGCGCCCGGCTATTCACGGATTTCGCTCGCGTGCTGTGGCAGGCCAAACGGCCGGAACCGACAGCCCGCGCGCTGCTCACCGCTCACCAGTACGCGCCCCCAGAGGTCAACCGGACCAGCATCACCGCGCTCGCCTGGCAGCTGGTCAGGCACCACCCGAGAGTCCGGGGGGTCGATAGGCTCTCCCTCATCCTCCGTCGTCCTTGAGGCGCAAGTTCTGTGACACAGAACTTGCATTACCTGTCACACTGAGCCTCGTCTACCGGAAAGACGCCCAGCTCGCCGACCGGCGAGCCGGACCCGGCTCGGCAACGTTATGTGTCGCATCGGCGCGGGAGGGCCCCCAGCGTGTCGATCCACGAGTTCCCGACGCCGGCCGTCGACGGCAGCCAGAGCGTCGAGGCCGCCGTCGACCACTACCTCGACTCCGTCCATACAAAGACCACCCGCGCTAGATACGCCAACACGCTCGTCCGCCTCACCGCGCTCGCCGGCGACCGGCCCGCCGCCACGCTCACGCCCGAGGACTACGCCGCGGTGATGGACAAGTGGAACAGCGCGGCCTCCGCGACCTGGAACCGGCACCTGTCCGCGCTGACCTCGTCCGGCCGGGTCCAGCTTCCTGGAGGCGGCGGTGTGGAGCGCGGGCATCGCCCTGGTCAGTTATCTGTGGGCACGCAGGCTCTACAACTGGTGAGGGTAGACGTGTGACCGGCCGCCCGCCTCACCAGCGCACGGGTACCTCCTCGAACCCGCCGACGATGAGCCCTTCGCGGAGGACCAGCCGGTCGGCCGGTACGGCGAGTGCCAGCGTGGGCAGGCGGCGCAGCAGCACGGAGAGCACGACCTGCAGCTCGGTGCGGGCCAGCGCCTGCCCGAGGCAGGCGTGAGGGCCGATCCCGAAGGCCAGGTGGGCGTTGGGCGAGCGGCGCAGGTCCATGGTGTCGGCGTGGCCGAAGGCGTGCGCGTCGCGGTTGGCGGCAGCCGTACTGCACAGAACGGTGGTGCCCGCGGGGAGCTTCCGCCCGGCGACCTCCACGTCCTCCGACAGGTAGCGGGGCATGCCGACCCCGGGGTCGGCGTCGAAACGCAGTGCTTCTTCCACCGCGCCGTCCACGAGTGACGGGTCGTCGAGCAGCGCCTGCCAGCGGGCCCGATCGTGCAGCAGCATCGCGACCATCTTGCCGATCATGTTGCTGGTCGTCTCGTGCCCCGCCACCAGCAGGCCCTGTCCGGTGATTACGGCCTCCGCCTCGGTCAGCCGCCCGTCGTCGGCGTCGGCGACGGCGATGAGCTCGCTCAGCAGGTCCTCACCCGGGTTCGCGCGTTTGGCGCGGACATGCTCGGCGAAGTAGGCCGCGAACTCGGCCTGGGCCGCGTCGATCTCGGCCTGCGAGTACAAGGTCATGTTGAGCAGGGTGTCCGACCAGTAGGCGAAGCGGTCGCGGTCGGAGTCCGGCACGCCGAGGAGGTCGCAGATCACCCACACCGGCAGCGGGAAGCCCACATCGCCCAGCAGATCGCGGGGTGGCCCCGCCGCCAGCATGGTGTCGACGAGATGCTCGGCCATGGCCTCGACGCGCGGACGCATCGCCGCGATCCGGCGGGCTGTGAACGACCTGGCCACCAGGCGCCGCCACCGCTGGTGCCCCTCACCGGCATCGATGTCCTTGACCGCCATGTCGCTGCCGAAGACGCCGCCGGACTCGTTGCTGGTGATCCGTGCCGCGTCGGCGGCGTCCAGCCGCCGAGTGAACCGGGGATCGGACAAAACCTGTCGCACATCCTCGTAACGGGTCAGCAGGAGTGCCTGGTCGCCGCTCACCAGCCGGATCGGGGCCACCGGGCACGCGTCGTACAGCTCGTCCCACTCGGCTGGCGCCTCCAGTGGCGTGGCCCTGCGGAACGGGTAATTTCGGACAACGTCGTTCACCGTACCTCCTGCGCGTTGGGAAAGCGGGGAAAGCGGACCCTGTCGATATCCCTCATCTCAGTCGAACCACGCACACATCCATCCCCCCATCCCGGCAACCTCACGCTCCCGGGAACACGGTCGGGTCGCGGGCCCCTTGATCAATGTGGTCATTTCCGTCGGGGGCGGCGGAAGCGTGAGATGGCGAAGGCTCGCCCTGCGGGGTGGAAGTGGGGCGATGGTGCGGGCGTGGCCGGGCGCTCGCCGTACCGGACCTGCCGACCACGGTCATGACGCGCACGCTGGCGGGCCTGGTCGCCGACTCGACGCTCGGCGAGGGGACCAACCCCCGGGCGGGCCGCCGCGTCCTGGCCGTCGGCGCGATGTTCACTGGTGCGCTGCTGGGGACGCTGCTGCTGCGGTCGTACGGCCTGGCCTGGCCCCTGCTGGCCTCCACCGTCGTGGTGTCGGCCGTCGCGATCGGCTATCGCGAGTGACACACGCCGTACGGCGCCGCCCCGCAGTGCCGGGGCGGCGCCGTACGGCCTGTCGTTCAGCCCGCGCGTGCTCTCCCGGCGCGCCACTCGTGTTCGAGGATCGAGTGGACGATGGAGTCCCGCCACTTGTCCTTGATGCGGAGGTGGTCGCGGATGCGGCCTTCTTCGATCATGCCCACCTTCTCCATCAGGCGCCCCGATACGTGGTTGTGCGGGCTGCGGGCGGCCCAGACGCGATGCAGCCCGAGCTCGTCGAAGCCGAGCCGGAGCAGCAGCGCCACGACCTCGGTGCCGAGCCCCTGCCCCCACTGGTCGGCGCGGAGCGCGAACCCGATCTGCCCGCTGTTCTGCCCGGGATGCTGGGTGTCGACGGCGAGTCGTGCGAACGCCACGACGTCTCCCACGACGTCTCCGGGAAGCCGCACCGCCGCGAGGGAGTACTCGGTCCGGGGACGGACCCTCGCCGCCGCCGTCACGGCGGCGAGGGTGGCCGTCACCTGCGCCCGGTCACGCGGCTCGAAACTCAGGTGGGCGGTGACCCGCGGGTCACCGTAGATCGCGAGTACGGCGTCCGCGTCCTCAGGGTTGGCGAATTCGCGTAGGCCGACGGTTCCGGAAGTGAGTGTGACCGGATACATGAAGTGAGACTAGCGAGGGCGTGGCAGCGTCAATCCGGCGGGAGCCCGTCCGTAGTACTCGATCTCCCGCTGCAGGTCGGCGGCGGCGGGGGTGTTGCGGTAGCGCGGCAGCCGCAGCGCGGTGTGGATTCTGCCGACGCTGGCCACGATGCCGCCGATCCGCTGCTGGGGCGGCAGGTCGAGGACGGGCCGCAGTGCTTCGGCCGCGCCTTCGAACTCGCCGAGGTTGAGCCGGGCGAGCGACTGGTTGGTGCGGGCTCCCGCCTCGTCGCTGAACGACCGCTCCGACGGGTCGGCCACGGCGTAGGCGTTGATCGCCTCGGTGGCGATGTGCTCGGTCCGCGCCTCGGAGCCGGGCAGCCACACGTGGGCGTCGGCGGCGTAGTAGAGCTGGCGCGGCCGGGAGAAGGTCATGATCCCGCCGAGGGCGTCGAGTTCGTCGGCCTGGACGTGGTCGCGCGCCTCCGTGGCCCGGTCGATGGCGGCGAGCGTCTTGGTCTCGTCGCCGAGGACGGCCCACACGCGCGCCTCCTGGGCCGGCAGCCACACCGAGGAGGTGCCTCTGCCGCGGGCGGCGTAGGCGGCCCCGTGCTGGGCGTAGCGGGCCGCCTCGTTGGGCCACCCGGCCCAGTACGCGATCAACGACTGCAATCCCCGGGTCCACACGCGTAGCCCGTCGTGGCCGGCGTTCTCGGCGCAGATGAACGCCGTGCGGGCCTGCGTCATGGCCGAACGCGGGTCGCCGAGGTCGTGGCTCGCCTTGGCGAGGATCCCGCAGACCACCCCCGCGAGGAGGTACATCTCAGCGGTCTCGGACGGCCGCTGACGGCCTTCCAGCAGCCGGAAGGCCACCTCCTGCACGTCGATCAAGTCTCCCAGCAGGCTGGGAAGAGGCTGCTGCTGGTAAGCCGTCGCCAGGCGACCCACCTCATCGCGCAGCTGGTCCAGCGTCTCCGGCCCGATATTGCTGCCTTCGACCATGACGGCGAACCGCATTGCCCTGCGGGCGGCCATTTCCACCTCGTTTTCTATGCTGACGGCCGCGGGCCACCCCCGCGGCCGGGCCGGCGGCGGCGCTGCCGCCTCGTCGGCCGAAACCGATACTGGTTCAGCAAAAGCCGCATTGCAGCGGATCAGAACCGCCCGCTCCTGCGGATCCATCCGGTCCAGAGCCTCGGGGTCCAACAAGCGCAGAGGCGTCGTCCCGTATATATCGGCCAAGGTGATGATCTGCGTGGCCTGCGGCGACCTCGAGCCCACCGCCGGGAACATCTCCAGCCGCGACAGCAACGGCTGGTCGATCACCGACGCCGGCGACTGGTGGTGGTATCTGTCGACCACCTCCGGCTGGCTGAGCCCATGCGCCATCCGGAAGGCCGCCAGCCTGGAACACCCGCACAGGTGCCGGATCTCCTCGGCGATCTCCTCCGTGCTGCGGCCCTGCTGCGTCATCTGCATACGGAGACGGTTGACGTCCCGCTTGTTCCATCCGCTCAAGAGGCCCCTCTCATGAGGTTGCTGGTGGAAGGTTCACCCGCTGAAGCCCGGTCAGCAACCGGGCGTTCAGGGTCACACTCGTCTCGGCGGCATTCGAACCCCGAAATCCCCGACGAAAACGCACCTCACAATCTGGACATCACCCATAGAAACCATGTTCTCAACCCGGGTGACCTTGAAGGGGTTAAAAGCGTTCACTAGCAGCACACTCTGATGTCTACGACAGGAGCAGCGATGCCCCCCGCTCCCGCTCCACCGGCCGCCCCATCGGCTTTCGCCGTACGGCAGTCGGCCCCCGGAAGGCCATACCGAGTGTCCGCGTGGTGCCTGCTCCCCCGCGACGCCCCGCGCCGCGCCCGCCGCCTCCTGCGCAGCCGGCTCATCGGCCTGTCCCCCGCCGTCGTCGACGACCTCGAACTGGTGCTCAGCGAGCTCGCCTCCAACGCCGTCACCCACGCCCCGGGACCGTACGAGCTACGCATCCTCTACGAGGACGGCCTCCCGATCCGGGTCGAGGTCGCCGACTCGGGGAACAGCGCCCGCACCGTCGACCGGCTTCTCCACCGCCCCGGCGACGCCTTCGCCGCTGTCGACACGCTCGCCGACGGCGGGCGGGGGCTGCGCATCGTCGCCGCCTGCACCGGCGGCTGGTGCGGGGCACGCCAGGTCCGGCTGTACGGCACCGGCAGGCTCGGCACGGGCGTCTGGTTCAGCCTGCCCACACCGGGGATCGACACCCTCTCTCTGATCGCCTCGGCGGCGTCGGGATGAACCGCCCGATCGCCCCCTATCGCCGCTCCCGGCGCCGCTCCTGCTCGTGGCGCCGCTCCTGGTGCCGGCACGCCAGGACGGCCAGGTCGGCGAGGGCGATCACGGCGAGGACGCCCATCAGCACCGCGAGCCCGATCCAGCCGAGCAGCGCGGAGAGTACGGCGAAAGCCGTACAGACCAGGAATCCGAAGCACGCGAGAACCACCCGCAGGCCGATCGCGCTGCGGGGACGCTCCCCGGTCGGGGAGATCTGCGACCAGATGCGGTCGCTCCACTGCTCCGCGCCCGGCCCGGGCCCCGGGTCGTCCTGGACGTAGTGCGCGGGATCGCGCTGCCCCCGCCGGTGACGTCCAAGATCGCGGCGCATGGCCGCCTCCTCTCAGCGGAGGGCTTTCTCCAGCTGCGCCTTGGTCATGCTGGAACGGCCTTTGATGTTGCGGCGCTTGGCCTCGTCGTAGAGCTGGTCCCGGGTGCGCTCGCTCGTTGTGGTGGCCCGCTGGGCCGCCCGGCGCGTGGTCGACGCGGCCTTGCCGCCCGCTCGGCTCGCGGCCGTACGGGTCTCACCCGCCTTGGCCCGCACCGTGTCGACCGTGCGGGAGGCCATCTTCTTGGCCCGTGTGGTGGTGCTTTCAGCGCGTTTCTTCGCGCCGCGCTTAGGACTCGATCCGCGTGGCATCCCAGCCACCCCCCAAGTCGAAGTTTGTCCCTATTGGTGGCGCTACCCAGCGAAACTGTCCTGACACCTCCCATTTCGCTCCCCTTTCGCGGCCTCCCCCCGGTCCCTCACGGCCCTCCGCGGGCCGGTTCGTGGACGATCTGCGTCTGGCCGCGACAGCGGTCGAGCGCCCAGGGCCCCACGACGTCGGCGGCGAAGACCAGCACCCTTGTCGAGCGCTCCGCGCAGCCGGTCCTCAGCGCTCGGGGACCTGTCGTCAACGTCGCTCCTGCATGATCTTGTTGAGTGCGGCCATGCCGCGGCTGGTGTGCGCTTTGACCGAACCGCACGAGATGCCCATAGCGGCGGCGATGTCGCTTTCGCCCAGACCGAGCCAATAGCGCAGCACCAGTGCCTCGCGCTGCCGCCCCGAGAGCTGCCGGAGCGCCTGGACGAGCGCCTTCTGATCGTCGCGCAGCAGGGCGACGCTCTCCGCGGACCTCTCCAGATTCGCGCTCAGGTCCGTGTGCTTGCGGACCACCTGCAGGTGGCGCAGCCTCATGCGGGTGAGGTTGCAGACCACCGACCGGAGGTACGGCAGGGCGGCGTCAGCCGTACGCAACCGGTCCCACCTGCGGTGAAGTTCGCAGAACGCCTCCGCCACGATGTCCTCGGCGTCGTCGGCGCCCAACAGTACGGCAAGGCGCAGCATGCCGGTGTAGTGCCGTTCGAACAGCGCGGTCAACGCGGTCTCCCGCTCGTCGCCCGGCAAGCCGGGCGCCCGCGGATCGCACGCCCGCGGATCGGACGCGGGTAAGCCGGATGCCGGTTCGGCTTCGGCGACCGTCTGCTGCCGTGTCGCGGTCAAGTGATCGTCTCCGCTTCGGGGGGCATGCGTAGCCGCCGGGCGGCGACGGCGAGCAGGGAGGTGCCTGCCCAGCACGGCCGGGAACATCACCGCGCTCACGGGCTTAGTCATCGGCCACCGTCCACTTGCACCGGCACTACAGCTGAGTTGCGCACCAAGCATGACCGGTCGACGGCAAATCTTCCTGTAAAAGCGTGTCAACCGGATCGTGGACCTCGGCAACCCTGCAACATAGGACGAAGGCCCCTTCCGGAGGGTGGGACATGGCCAAGCCGACGCGGCGAACGCGACGGGCACGGCATGGCCGCCGCCTACATCCGGAGACGCGGCTACATCCTGAGACGCGGCGCGGATCGCCCGCCGCGCGGCAACCCCCGCCCATAGCGCTCCCTGCCCGTACAGAGGAGGATGCCCCATGCCCAGACTCGGCGGAGCCGATTCCCGGGTCACGCTCAAATCGGTCATCGTATGGACGCTGGTCGCCGTGGCAGGCGCCGTCGCCTGGGGCGTCCTCGCTCTGTCACGGGGTGAGGAGATCTCGGCGATCTGGCTCGTGGCCGCCGCTCTCGGCTCCTATGCGATCGCCTACCGCTTCTACTCCCGCTTCATCGCCCGCCGGGTGCTGCGGGTCGACGACCGCCGCGCCACGCCCGCCGAACGGCTCGACAACGGGGTCGACTACCAGCCGACCGACCGCCGGGTGCTGCTCGGCCACCACTTCGCCGCCATCGCCGGAGCGGGCCCGCTCGTGGGGCCGGTGCTCGCCGCGCAGATGGGCTACCTGCCCGGCACCATCTGGATCATCGTCGGCGTCATCTTCGCCGGCGCGGTCCAGGACATGGTGACGCTGTTCTTCTCGATGCGCAGGGACGGCAAGAGCCTCGGCCAGATGGTCCGCGACGAGCTCGGCCCGATCGGCGGGGCGGCGGCGCTGATCGCCGTGTTCGTCATCATGATCATCCTGCTGGCCGTGCTCGCCCTGGTCGTGGTCAACGCGCTCGCCCACTCCCCGTGGGGCACCTTCTCCATCGCGATGACCATCCCGATCGCCTTCTTCATGGGCTTCTACCTGCGGATCCTGCGCCCGGGGCGGGTCATGGAGACCACGGTGATCGGCGTGGCGCTCCTGCTGCTCGCGATCGTCGGCGGCGGCTGGGTCCAGGAGTCGGAGTGGGCCGACGCCTTCACGCTGAGCCCCGAGGCGCTGGTGGTGTCCCTCGTGGTGTACGGCTTCTTCGCCTCGGTCCTGCCGGTGTGGATGCTGCTGGCCCCCCGTGACTACCTGTCCACCTTCATGAAGATCGGCACGATCGTTCTGCTCGCCGTCGGTGTCGTCATCGTCGCGCCGCCGCTGCAGAACGAGGCGATCACCCAGTTCGCCACCAGCGGCACCGGACCGGTCTTCGCCGGATCGCTCTTCCCGTTCGTGTTCATCACGATCGCCTGCGGCGCCCTGTCGGGCTTCCACTCGCTGGTCTCCTCGGGCACCACCCCGAAGATGATCCAGAAGGAGTCGCAGGTCCGGATGATCGGCTACGGCGCCATGCTGATGGAGTCCTTCGTCGCCGTCATGGCGCTCATCGCCGCCTCGGTGCTCGACCCCGGGCTCTACTACGCGATGAACGCCCCCGCCGGCTTCCTCGGCACCACCGTCGAGAGCGCGTCGCAGGCCATCGCGAACCTGGGCTTCACCATCTCACCGCAGGACCTCCAGACCGCCGCCGACGAGATCCAGGAGAGCAGCGTGATCGCCCGCACCGGCGGGGCGCCCACCCTCGCCGTCGGCATCGCCGAGATCCTCTCCGGCGTCTTCGGAGGCGCGGCGTTCAAGGCGTTCTGGTACCACTTCGCCATCATGTTCGAGGCGCTGTTCATCCTGACCACCGTGGACGCGGGCACCCGCGTCGGCCGCTTCATGCTGCAGGACTCCCTCGGCAACATCTGGAAGCCGCTCGGCCGGGTGAGCTGGAAGCCGGGCCTGTGGGGCACCAGCGCGGTGGTCGTGCTCGGCTGGGGCTACTTCCTGTACGCCGGCGTCACCGACCCGCTCGGCGGCATCAACCAGCTCTTCCCGCTGTTCGGCATCGCCAACCAGCTCCTGGCCGCCATCGCCCTGACCCTCTGCACCACGCTCCTCATCAAGTCGGGCAGGCTCAAGTGGGCGTGGGTGACGGGCGTGCCGCTGGCGTGGGATCTGGCGGTCACCATGACGGCGTGCTGGCAGAAGGTCTTCAGCGCCGACCCCAAGATCGGCTTCTTCGCCCAGCGGGAGCGCTACGCCGACGCCCTGGCCGAGGGCACGGTCCTCGCCCCCGCCAAGAGCCTGGACGACATGCGCGCCGTCGTTCTCAACTCGACCGTCGACGGCGTCCTGATCGCGCTGTTCGCCCTGCTCGTGCTCGCCGTGGTCGCCAACGCGGCCGTGGTGTGCCTGCGGGCCGTACGCTCCCGTGAGCCGCTGCCCACGACCGAGACACCGTTCGTGGAGTCCAAGATCGCCGCACCTGCCGGGCTCTTCACCACCGCCGAGGAGCGCGGTGAGCTCGCGAAGGTGGACTCCCGGTGAACGTCCGCTCCCTGTGGCGCTTCATCCGCTGGTATCTCCGCGAGGCGACCGGCGAGGGCGAATACGACAAATACCTCGCCCGGCACTGCCACGGGCAGCCCCTGACCCGCCGCGAGTTCGAACGTCGCCGCTCCAACCTGCGCGACAAGGCTGCGGGCATGCGCTGCTGCTGACCAAAGCCGGGCCCGTCACAACGAGGACCGATCCTGACCTGGATACGGGTCAGGATCGGTCCATGGGGCCTGGGGGGAGGCTCGAAGACCTTGCCAGCGGCGGCGAGTCGGTCGATCAGCCGCAGCGGGTGGGCCGGGTGGGCCGGGTGGCCCATGCCGGCGGGCGTCGGCCAGGGCGAGCGGGCCGGCTTGGTCCGTACGGGTTCACGGTGCTCGGCCCTGTCCTCTGGGTCGGCTCTACAGAGCCGAGGCGGCCCGCCCACCGCCGAAAATCTCCGCGACGAGCCGCTGCGTCGTCTTCTGGAACGCCTCGCCCATGGACAGCGCGGCGTCGTCCACGTAGTTCAGCGAGGCGGTCAGAATCTTGCCGCCGTCGGGCGTGCTGTACATCAGCCCCGCGTGGCCCGTGATGCCGCCGTTGTGGGTGATGACGGTGCCGCCTCCCGGCACGTCCTGTACGAACACCCCCAGGCCGTAGCCGGCCTTCGGCTCCGGCGTGCACATCTCGGCCAGCAGCTCGGCCAGCAGCAGCCTGCCGCCCACCAGCGCGGAGATGAAGGTGGCCAGGTCGCGGGTGGTTGAGATCATGTCGCCGCCGGTGGAGATCCAGGACGGGTTCTGGCGGGTGACGTCGACCACCTTCTCCTGGCCGTCC
Organism: Sinosporangium album; assembly: GCF_900100605.1. Classification (GTDB taxonomy): domain Bacteria; phylum Actinomycetota; class Actinomycetes; order Streptosporangiales; family Streptosporangiaceae; genus Sinosporangium; species Sinosporangium album. Next base: position 61,198 of record NZ_FNCN01000034.1, read on the forward strand.
TCCTCATACCGGTAGTAGGCGTGGGCGTGCGGCTCGGGCACGTCCGTCGAGGTGTCCGGCACCACGGTGCCGGTCAGCCCGAGCGGTCCCAGGATCAGCCGCTGCATCTCCTCACCGAGCGAGCGGTCGGTGACCTTCTCGACCACCAGCCGGGCAAGCACGTAGTTGGCCAGCAGGACCGCCAGCAGATCGCGCTGGGACTGGCCGACGGTCTCGCCTACGCGGAGATCGCCAGAGGTCTTGACCGTCCGACCTCGACGATCACGCGTGAGGTGATGCGCAACGGCGGCCCCACCGCCTACCGCGCCGGCCTGGCCCACCGCGCCACCGAACGCCGCGCCCACCGCCGCAGGCGCACCGCGCCCCGGGACTCCAACACGCCCCCACAGGCCTACGGGCGCGATGCCGAGGCCGTGCGCGAGTACGAGGAGGTGTTCGCCACCGTCTTCATTCAAACGGGCCTGCCCAAGATGACGGCCCTGGTGCTGGCCAGCCTCTACACCACCGACGCCGGCAGCCTCACGGCCTCCGAACTCGCCGGACGCCTCCAGGTCAGCCCGGCGTCGGTCTCCAAGGCGATCACGTTCCTCGAAAGCCAGGGCCTCATCCGCAGGGAACGCGACGAACGCCGCCGCGAGCGCTACATCGTCGACGACGACGTCATGTACCAGTCGACGATGGCCAGCGCCCGCGCCACCGCCCACCTCGGCGAGGTCGCCCGCCAGGGCGTCGGCATCCTCGGCTCCGACTCCCCTGCCGCCGCCCGCCTGGAGAGCATCGCCCGCTTCGTCGACTTCGTCTCCGAGAGCATCGCCCGCGCGGCGGACCAGGCCCGCGAGATCCTCCACACGAAACCCGAAACGACCTCAGACGGCACTACCTGAGCCACGTTCAGATCGCGGGCAGGCAGCCTCGGCGACTAGACGAGTAGTTCCTAAGTTCAGCCCCGTGAACGCAGCGAGGGTGTCCATGATCCGTTTGTGACGACAGACCTGAACACCCTCTTGACCGCA
>NZ_FNCN01000002.1:0-11735 GCF_900100605.1 Sinosporangium album
AGGTGTGGAGCTGACCGGTACTAATAGGCCGAGGACTTGACCGCAAGGTTTTGTGCAGTCTGTGTGCTGTGCGTTTTTGCTCGCGTCCACTGTGTGATTCTGAGGCGGCAATCTTTTGGTTGTTGTCGTTGGGGTTACGGCGGTTTTTGCGGAGGGGAAACACCCGGTTACTTTCCGAACCCGGAAGTTAAGGTCTCCAGCGCCGATGGTACTGCACTCGGGAGGGTGTGGGAGAGTAGGTCGCCGCCGGACAATTTTATATGAGAGGGGCCATCCTGTGTGGGGTGGCCCTTTTCTTGTTTTGGGGGGTTGCCTGGGGTGGGGCGGCTCCTCTTTTTTGTTGTTTTGGTGTTGTCGGTGGGGTGGTGGGGTTGTCGGCGGGGTGTGGGGGGTTCTGGTTTTGTTTTGTGGGGGCCGGGTGGCCCCTTTTTTGTTTGCCGGGGTTCTTGGTTTGTTGGGGGTGGGGGTATCGGCCGGGTTTGGTTGCCTTAGATGTTTCGGGCTTTGGCAGCCCCCTGGGATAAGCCCTTATCGGCTTACAGGGGGTGTTGGAGGGAGCAGGGTGTCGATCCAGCGTCGGTGTTTGCGGCCGACGTTGGTGAGGGGGCCCGGCTCGGTGAAGCCACAGGAGCGGTGGAGGGCTGCCGAGGCGGGGGTGCCGGCGGGTTCTTTCTTCAGAGTGAGGTCCCAGCCTTGATCATGCCTACCTCGTTCCGTGGGGTGGTCGTCGGGGCCATGGGCTGCGGCTGTGCTTGCGGCGGGTGAACCGGCGGCTTGGGGGGAAGGGGGCAGCTATGGAGGCGTTGGGCATTGACATCGGCGGCTCGGGGATCAAGGGTGCGCCCGTCGATACTGTGGCTGGGAGGCTGACGAGGGACCGGGTGCGGACCCCGACGCCGGACCCGTCGGCTCCGCGGCAGGTGGCCGGGGTTGTGGGGCGGATCGTCGAGGAGTTCTCGTGGGAGGGGCCCATCGGGGTGACCTTCCCGGGGGTGGTGCTCGACGGGGTGGTGCGGACTGCTGCCAACATGGACGACGGCTGGATCGGGGCCGACGCAGCGGGGCTGCTCTCGGAGGCGGCGGGGCGGCGTGTCACCGTGCTCAACGACGCCGATGCCGCGGGGATCGCCGAGGTCGCGTTCGGTGTGGGGCGCGGCGTCGAGGGCGTGGTGTTGATGTTGACGTTCGGCACCGGGATCGGCAGTGCGCTGTTCGTGGACGGGCGTCTCGTGCCGAATACGGAGTTCGGCCATCTGGAGGTGCGGGGGAAGGAAGCCGAGCGGCGGGCTTCTGCTCAGAGCCGCGCCGCCCACGCGTGGAGCTGGGGCAAATGGGCGGATCGCGTGGAGGAGTACCTGGAGCACGTGGAGGCGCTGCTCTCACCGGCACTGATCGTCATCGGCGGCGGTGTCAGCAGGAAGTCGGACAAGTTTCTGCCGCATCTTCGGCTGCGTACCCGCGTGGTGCCGGCATCGCTGCTGAACGAGGCGGGCATCGTCGGGGCGGCATGCGTGGCGGCCGGGGAGCGGGGGCGTGACCGCGGGGTGGGGGTCGGCGGCGAGCTCCGGTGACGGCGCTGCACGGGGTGCGGCGGGCGGGGTTGGGGGGCTGTGCCGTACGGGCCCTTGCGGGGGTCGTACGGCACAGCCGAGGTGCGGGCGGGCGTGGTCAGCGGGTGATGAAGAAGGCGTCGCCGACGGGGCGCTCAGCGCCGTCGGAGGGGCGGTTGACCACCTTGTGGTTGACGACCATGGCGCTTGAGCCGCCGCCGTCGAAGTTGATGGCCTGGTGGGCGCCGAGCCAGCGCATGAGTTTGGCGGCCTCGGTGAAGGACGCGCCGACGCTGATGCCGGGGTTGCGGCCGTCGACGACGGCGAGGATGAGGCCGCCGGACTTGGTGACGCCGAGGAGTGTGCGCGGGTGGCGGCGGAGGATCATGTTGACCGAGGCGTGGCCGTCGGCTTTGGCGGTGACGTGGACTTTACCGTTGCGTACGAGGCCGACGCCGCCTCCGACGATGTGCGTGTCGGGGTTGAGGGGGATGGTGCGGTTGGTCCGGAGGTCGATGACCTGGGTGGGGAAGGTGACGGCGGAGCCTTGCAGGAGGTTGTCCTGGATCCAGCCGGCGCCGACGCCGCTGCCGTGGAGGACGCGTGAGCCCTTGGGCACGGCGCCTCCGGCGGGACGGAGCTGAACGATCTTGCCGTTGGTGTCGATGACGGCGTCGGTGCCGCCGTCCTTGGGGGTCTTGGCGCCGTACTCCGCGGTGTAGAGGACGAGCTCGTCGAACTTGGCGGCCCGGTTGACGCCGTGGACGGGGGAGTGGTTGCCGTTGTCGGACGAGACGCTCATACCCGACTTGAGCTCGGTGATCTTGGCTTTGCGCCCTTGGACGACCAGGGCGCTGCGGCCGGCCACGGCCTCGCTGAGGAGTCGGCCGCCCACGACGGAGATGCCGACGGGCTCGCCGCGCAGGGCGGGCGAGGTGTGGATGTTGAAGAATCCGCCGTTGATGCCGGCAATGGCGCCGACCTGCTTGGACATGGCGGAGGTGGTTTCACGTTTGGCGACGCTGGTGCCGAGGCTGGCGCGGAATCCGCCGCGGAAGGTTTTGGGGTCCACGGTGAGGACGCGAATGTTCCAGGGGCCGGTGGTTTCGGCGCCGTCGTCGCCGATGTAGTCGGCTTTGGCGGTGATGTCGGCTTTCTTGAGTTCCTTGACCATCTTGTCGGCCTTGGCGCGCTGTTTGAGGCTCCACAAGCCGACGCGGACCATGTAGATCTCTTCGGCGGGGTGGTCGGCGACGGCGGGCCGCACGATGGGTTCGACGCGGGCATCGAACCCGGCGTCCTGCACTTCTTGTGCCTTGGCCTCGGCGGTGGTGCGCATGCCGTAGTCGCGGCCGCCGTTGAGGATCACGGTCGCGGTCCAGCCTTGGGAGGCGGCGCCCTGCCGTACCTGGAACAGGGTAACGCCGGGGGCGACGGCGCTGGAGGTGCGGTTGGCGAGGCCTCCGGAGCCCAGGGGGAAGCTTGAGGCGGGGACTCTGACGCTCGCCGAGTTCGCGGCTGCTGGGACCGCGGTCAGGATGAGTGCGGCGGTGGACAGGCCGGCGACGACTCGGCGCGACATCAGGCTTCTCCTCGTAGGTGACCGATCTTCGAGGGACCATCGTGCCGAGATCTCCGCCCTCATGACGGCAGAACGCGCAAAATGGAATGAGAAAGCGGTCTAATTCACAAAGAGCTGCTCTCCATTCGGAGAAATCAGATGGGGACGACACCGGAGAAAGCCGGAAAATGTGATCTATTTGTAATGTTGGGAGCGACGCCGATAATGCTGAGAAACGCACTGTGACGGTGAGCGTGACTCTTGGTAGTGATTCGCTGTCGAGACAGGGGGAGGGGCGGTGTGCGGCGGGCGCCGGTGGCCGGTCGGCGCGTGTCGGTCAGCGCGTGTCGCGCCGGATGGACTCCAGGGCGAGGAGGGCGACGTGAAGCGACAGGCACGACTCGATGTTGTCGAGGTCGGTGTCGAGGATGCGCTCTAGGCGACGGAGTCGATCATAGAACGCAGGTCGGGATAAATGGGCTTTTTGTGCGGCGACTGCTTTGTTGCGCCCGGCGTTGAGGTAGACCCGGAGAATGCCGGTGAGGTCGCCGCCCCGCTGCGCGTCGTGGGCGAGCAGGGGGCCGAGTTCGCGTTCGGCGAAGGTCTGGAGACGGGCGTCATCCCTGAGAAGGTGGAGCAGCCCGCGGAGGCGCAGGTCGGGCAGGCGGTAGTACGGCCTGCCGTCGGGTTGGCGCACGGCGACGTCGGCGACCTGCTCGGCTTCGAGGAAGCTCCGCCGGGCGTCCTTGAGCGACTCGACGACGGAGCCGGCGGCGAGGACGAAGGGGGCGGGGAAGGCGGCGCGCAGCCGTTCGGCCAGTGAGGTCAGGGCGCGTTCGGCGGTGGTGCGCGGGGGGAGCGGGAGCAGTACGCCGACGCGGGTGTCGTCGAGGGTGCCGACGAGGGCGGGCAGCCGTATCTCGCGGCAGGCCGCCGCGGTGGCCTCGGCGAGCTCGCCGAGCCGGGCCTGGGTGTCGAGGGCGGTGTCGTGGTCTTCGGTGAGGCGCAGAACGACGCTGATCAGCTTGTGTCCGGTCAGGGGGACACCCAGGGCCCGGGCCCGGGCGGCGGCCTCGTCGGGGTCGGCGTAGGCGTGGGTGAGGATGCCGGTGATGATCGTGCCGTGGGCCTGCCGTTCGAGGGACTCCTGGTGGCGTTCGAGTAGGCGGCCGAGGGCGAGGGTGGTGGCGGCGCGCTCGGCGAGCACGATGTCGCGGGGCGTCGGCGGGTCGGCGCAGAGGATGATCAGACGGCCCCAGTCCTGGCCGCGGGCGCCGACGGTGGTCACGAGCCATCCGGAGGCGGCGTCGTAGGCGGTGCGCTCATCGGGTTTGACGGCTCGGGAGCGGGTCTCCCAGCTTCCCAGCAGCGGGCCGGTGTCGCGGCCCGCCGTCTCGGCGGCGAGCACCTGGTGGGCGAGGTTCTCCAGCAGCACGGGACGGCCGGACAGCCGGGCCACCTGGCTCAGCACCTCGGTCGGGGAGGCGCCTTCGACGGACAGCTCGGTGAACACCTCGTGAAGCTGCTCGGAGGCGCGCAGCTCTTCGAGCTGGATGTCGATGATGCGGGCGTGCACGGATTCGGTGATCTGCACGAAGGGCGTCTCGCGGGAGAGCGTGACGAGGGGAAGGCCGTGGGCCTCGGCGACGTGGACGACGGCGCTGGGGAGCCGGTCGACGAACTTGCGTCCGAGTTCAACGACGAGGCCGGAGGCTCCGACGGCGGCGAGCTCGGCGATGTAGCGTGAGATCTCGCCGATGTCGTCGGGCAGGGCGACGCCGGTGGTGAGGACGAGTTCACCGCCGCGCAGCAGCTGGGCGATGTCGGTGACCTCGCCGACGTGCACCCAGCGCACGCGGGTGCCGAGCCGGTCCGCACCCGCGACGACGTGGGGGTTGCCCCGGCGGACGATGTCCAGGGCCAGCACATCGGCGATGGTGGGTAACACGCGTCGAGACTATACGATCAGCCTGTAACTGTGAGGCATCACATATCACACGGTGTCCCGAATGTCGGAGTGTGTGGTCAGGTGCCTCCGCTGGGGCGGGGTCCCGTTTCGCCGACCCGCGCGGTTTTGTTGAGCCTCGCGGCCAGGCCGTCCAGCAGGCACTGGAGGCCGAAGTTGAAGCGCATGACGAGCAGGGTTTCGTCGTCCAGATGAGACTGGGTGTCGAGGAAGGCTCGCAGTCGCGGCCGAGTGCTGATCGTCTGGCGGGTGACCTCGTTGGATTGGCGCCGCCACTCCTCCTCGGAGACGCCCGAGGCCGCGACCATGCCCTGCCAGGTGATGTCGGACACGGTGAGGCCGACCGTGAAGGAGACCACGGCGGTGAGCGCGAGGGAGGCGTCGAGCGCCTTGAACCCGGCGCTCTCGAAGATGCCGAACACCCGCTCCGCCATGTCCACGGCGTGTGGGCCCTGGTTCGGTCGGGAGGAGATCAGGGCGGCCGCCCAGGGGTGCCGGAAGAGGGTCTCCCGCAGGCTGTGGGCGGTGACGCTGACCGCGAGTATCCAGTCGCCCCGCTCGGGGATCTCGACCTCGCCGAGCACCTCGTCTAGGACGAGGTCAAGCACGTCCATCTTTGTGGCGACATGCCAGTAGATGGAGGTGGCGCCAGCGTTCAGTTTGGCGCCGAGCCTGCGCATGCTCAGCGCGTCCAACCCCTCGGCGTCGAGGATCTCGATCGCGGCGCGCACGATCTGCTCGCGGCTCAGGTCGCGATCGGTGCGTCTCGGCTGGGCGCCCTTCGCCGCGTCCCTGACCCACACCGATGTGTACGTGTGCTTGTCGACCACGGTCTTCAGCCCACCTCCCTGTCGCTCAAGCTTAATTCATCTCGCACACTGTTCGAGTTTATCGTACAGTGTGCGAGTGACCTCGAACGCTGTACGAACGGAACCCCACCCCCGGCGGTGGTGGATCCTGGGCGCGCTGTGCCTCGCCCTGCTGGTGCTGGTTGTGGACAACATGATCCTCAACCTGGCGATCCCCTCGCTCATGTCCGAACTGGGCGCCACGCCGGCGGACATTCAATGGATCATCGACGCCTACATCCTCGTCTTCGCCGGCCTGCTGATCACGTCGGGCGGCCTCTCCGACCGGTACGGCAGGCGCCGCTTCCTGGTCATCGGCCTGGCCGTCCTGGGCGGCGCCTCGGCCGTGGCCATGCTGGCCACCGAGCCCTGGCACCTGATCGGCGCGCGGGCGCTGATGGGCGTCGGCGGATCCATCCTGATGCCCAGCACCCTGTCGATCCTGATCACGGTCTTCGACGAGACCGAGCGGCGCAAGGCCATCGCCGTGTGGAGCACCGTGTCGATGGTCGGCGTGATCCTCGGCCCCACCCTCGGCGGAACGCTGCTGGAGTTCTTCTGGTGGGGATCGGCCTTCGCCATCAACATCCCGATCGCGGTGATCGCCATCGTCGCGGCCATCGTGATCATGCCCGAGTCGAAGGGGGACGCCCGTCCCGTCGACCCGCTCGGCGTGATCCTCTCCGTGGTGGGAATGTCATCCCTGGTCTTCGCCGTGATCTCCGGCCCGCACTGGGGGTGGACCTCCGGCCGCACGTTGACGGCGGCGGCCGTCGCCGTGGTGGCGCTCGTGGCCTTCATCATCTGGGAGTCGCGGATCGCGCATCCGATGCTGCCCATGGACCTGTTCAAGAACAGGAACTTCAGCGGCGCCTCGTTCACCATCGTGCTCATGTCGTTCGGCAGCGGCGCGGTGCTGCTCATGCTCACGCAGTACCTGCAGTTCGTGCTGGGGATGGGGCCGATGGAGGCAGGACTGGGGCTGCTGCCGTACGCGATCTCGACCGCCGTGTTCAACGCCGTCGGCGCGACGCTCGGGCAGCGGATCCCCAACCGGCCGCTGATCCTGGCCGGGATGGCGGTCGTGGCGGTGGGCTTCGCCGTACTCTCCTTCCTGCCGACCAGCAACGGCTACTGGCTGATGCTGGTGGCGCTGATGATCATGGGCATGGGCATGGGCATGGCCGGACCCGCGGTGTACACGACGCTGATGGGGGCGGTTCCGCCTCAGCACGCCGGCGTCGGTTCCGCGGTGAACGACACGGTGCAGCAGGTGGGCGCGGCGCTCAGCGTGGCGCTGCTCGGCAGCGTGCTCGCCGGCATCTACACGGCGAACATGCCCGGAGGCGCTCCGGCGGCGGCCCGCGAGTCGATCAGCGGGGCGCTCGCGAGTGGCGACCCCGGGCTGGCGGAGGCCGGGCGGGAGTCGTTCGTGGCGGCCATGTCGTTCGGGTCGTGGGTCGGTGTCGGGTTCACGATCGCCGCGGTGGTGCTCGGGTCGTTCCTGCTCCGCCGTACGGTGGCCCCGGCGGCGGCGCCGACGCCCGCGGAGAGCGGGGCGGATGCCGTCGAGCAGGTCGACAAGGTGTAATCAGGTTTTGCATTGACCCGACAGGTTGTAGCTGGGAGCGGGGGTGGCCTGTCGGGATACTGGAGATATGTCTGACCTTCTCGCCCGCCACCGGGCAGTGATCCCCAACTGGGTGGCCCTGTACTACGACGAGCCGATCGAGATCGTGAGCGGCAAGGGCAACCGGGTGGTCGACGCCTCAGGTAAGAGCTACCTCGACTTCTTCGCCGGCATCCTCACCAACATGATCGGCTACGACGTGCCGGAGGTGCGCGAGGCCGTAGAGCGCCAGATCGCCACCGGCGTGGTGCACACCTCGACGGTGTACCTGCTCCGCGGGCAGATCGAGCTCGCCGAGAAGATCGCCCGGCTGTCCGGGATCAAGGACGCGAAGGTCTTCTTCACCAACTCCGGCACCGAGGCCAACGAGACGGCGCTCCTGCTCGCCACGTACGCCCGCAAGTCCGACCAGGTCCTGGCGATGCGGCAGAGCTATCACGGCCGCTCTTTCGGCGCGATCGGCGTGACCTCCAACCGCTCCTGGAAGAACAACTCCTACTCGCCGCTCAACGTGCACTTCCTGCACGGGGCCGACCGCCACCTCGCGCAGTTCCGCGGGATGAGCGACGCGGACTACATCGCGGCGTGCGTTGACGACCTGCGGCACGTCCTCGCCACAGCCGTGTCGAACGACGTCGCCGCGCTCATCGCCGAGCCCATCCAGGGCGTCGGCGGATTCACCATGGCGCCCGAAGGGCTGTTCGCCGCCTACAAGGAGGTCCTGGACGAGCAGGGCATCCTGTTCATCTCCGACGAGGTCCAGACGGGCTGGGGCCGTACAGGCAGCGCCTTCTTCGGCATCCAGAACCACGGCGTCACGCCCGACATGATGACCTTCGCCAAGGGCCTCGGCAACGGCTTCGCTGTGGGCGGCGTCGTCGCCAGGGGCGACCTCATGGACAACCTCCACGCGGTCGGCCTCGCCACCTTTGGCGGCAACCCGATCTCCATGGCGGCCGCCAACGCCACCCTGGACTACGTGCTCGACCACGACCTCCAGGCGAACGCCGCCCGCACCGGCGCCCTCATCATCGACGGCCTCCGTGAGGCCGCCCCGCGCCTGCCGATCGTCGGCGGCGTACGCGGCAAGGGCCTGATGTTCGCGGTCGAGCTGGTGGACCCGGCGACCGGCGCGCCCGCGCCCGCGCTGGCCGCCCGCTTCATGGAGGAGACCAAGAAGGCCGGCCTGCTCGCCGGCAAGGGCGGCCTGTACGGCAACGCCCTCCGCATGGCCCCTCCCCTCACCCTCACCCTCGACGAGGCCGCCGAAGGGCTCGCCATCATCGTCGGCGCCCTCGAAGTGATCAACGCCGAGGCGGCGTCGTGAAGCACGTCGCCCACTGGATCGCCGGGGAACCGGCCTCGGTGGCGGGCAGCCGTACGGCACAGCTGTGCGACCCCGCCACCGGCCAGACCGGCGGCACCGTGGAACTCGCCTCGACGGCCGAGGTCGAGGCCGCGGTGGCGGCGGCGAAGGCCGCGTTCCCGGCGTGGCGGGACGCGTCGCTGATGAAGCGCACCCAGATCCTGTTCCGCTTCCGGGAGCTCATGGACCGGCACCGCGACGAACTGGCCGCGCTGATCAGCGCCGAACACGGCAAAGTCCACGCCGACGCGCTCGGCGAGGTGGCGAGGGGCCTAGAGGTCGTCGAGTTCGCCTGCGGGATCCCGCACCTGCTGAAGGGCGGGTTCTCCGAGAACGTATCGACCCGGGTGGACTCGTACGCCATCCGCCAGCCGCTCGGCGTCGTTGCGGGCATCACGCCGTTCAACTTCCCGGCCATGGTGCCCATGTGGATGTATCCCGTGGCCATCGCCTGCGGCAACACGTTCATCTTGAAGCCGTCGGAGAAGGACCCGTCGGCCTCGCTGCTCATGGCCTCGCTGTGGAAGCGGGCAGGGCTGCCCGACGGTGTGTTCAACGTCGTCCAGGGCGACAAGGAGGCGGTCGACCGCCTGCTCGAACACCCCGACGTGCGTGCGGTGTCGTTCGTCGGCTCCACCCCCATCGCCCGCTACGTCTACGAGACCGGCACCGCGCACGGCAAGCGCGTTCAGGCGCTCGGCGGCGCGAAGAACCACATGCTCGTTCTGCCCGACGCGGACCTCGACCTGGTCGCCGACGCCGCCGTCTCTGCCGGGTTCGGCTCGGCGGGCGAACGCTGCATGGCGATCTCCGTCGTCCTCGCCGTCGACCCCGTCGGCGACGAACTCGTGGACAAGATCGTGTCCCGGGTCCAGCGGCTCACCGTGGGACCGGGCGACGACCCCGCCTCGGAGATGGGCCCACTCGTCACGGGCGAACACCGCGACAAGGTCGCCTCCTACCTCGACCTCGGAGTCGAGGAGGGCGCCAAACTGGTCGTCGACGGGCGCTCCACCCCCGTCCTGGGAGGTACGGCGGCCGCTGACACCCCCGGCTTCTGGCTCGGCCCGACCGTGCTCGACCACGTCCCCGCGGGCTCCCGCGTACACCGCGAGGAAATCTTCGGGCCGGTCCTGTCCATTGTGCGCGTGTCCTCGTATGAGGAGGGGCTGGAGCTCATCAACACCGGTGAGTACGGCAACGGCACGGCGATCTTCACCAACGACGGTGGCGCGGCCCGGCGCTTCCAGAACGAGGTCGAGGTCGGGATGGTCGGGATCAATGTGCCGATCCCGGTGCCCATGGCGTTTTACAGTTTCGGCGGCTGGAAGGCCTCCCTGTTCGGGGATACGCACGTCCATGGGGCGGAGGGGGTCCACTTCTACACCCGGGGCAAGGTCGTCACCTCGCGCTGGCTCGATCCGAGCCATGGGGGTGTGAACCTCGGCTTCCCAACGAACAAATAGGGCATAACACGATTTTATGACATAAGCCCCGCGAGAGCCTCTCGCGGGGCTTATGTCGTGCCTGAGGCGAAATATTGGTATCTAGTCGGTTTTTCTCTGGATCTCGGGCAATTTACTTGCTTCTCGTGTCGGAAGGGAAGAAATTCGCCTCTCTTGTACGGCGCTTTAGTTCGTGCCGGAAAGGAGTAGCTACGAAGGTCTTCAACCAATCAGACCTCCCACAAAACCGGACGTTTTGTGCGACCGGGAAGAAAGAGTAACAACGTGTCATCAACCTTCAAGCGGGGCGTAGTGGGCGGAGTGCTCGCTACGGCCGTTCTTATATCTGCGCCTATGCAGGCGGGCGCGGCCGCAGACGCCGGCCACAGTCCGCCAAGGGTCAGTCAGCAGGCGCCCCTCCACGCGGTCCAGGAGTCCCTTGGTTCTCTCCTCCGGCTGACCGGGAAGGCCGCATCGACGGCCGCGTACCGGATGGGGAACGTTCTCGGGCCCGTAAGCCCTCCGGCCAGAATGGCCACCACCACCACTCCCACCACTCCCACCACGACCGCCACGACGGCGGCCGACGGGTGTGACATCTGCGCCTCCCGTCCCGTCGTCCCTCCGGGCTATGTCGCCATGCCCGTGTGGATCGTCCTCCCCGACACCCTGGCCAAGCCGGGCCCGGCCGGCCCGCAGGGTCCCGCCGGCCCGATGGGCCCCATGGGGCCCGCCGGACCTGCCGGTCAGCAAGGCGAAGCCGGTCTCGCCGGTCCGAAGGGCGACCAGGGCATTCCTGGTGCGCAGGGTCCTGCCGGTCTCGTTGGTCCGGTTGGTCCGGTTGGGCCGAAGGGTGAGCAGGGTGTGGCCGGTCTTATCGGCCTCACCGGTGCTGTCGGTCCGCAGGGTCCGAAGGGCGATGCCGGTTCGCAGGGTGTCGCAGGTTCGCAGGGTCCGCAGGGTCTTGCCGGTCCGAAGGGTGAGGTCGGTCCTCAGGGTCCGGCCGGCTCGGCGGGTGTCGCCGGTCCGGTTGGTCCTCAGGGTCCTGCCGGTCCGAAGGGTGACACGGGTCTGACGGGCGAGGTTGGTCCGCAGGGTCCGAAGGGCGAGACCGGTGCGCAGGGCCTGGTTGGTCCGGTTGGGCCGAAGGGTGAGCAGGGTGTGGCCGGTCTTATCGGCCTCACCGGTCCCGTCGGTCCGCAGGGTCCGAAGGGCGAGACCGGTTCGCAGGGTGTCGCCGGTTCACAGGGTCCTGCCGGTCTGAAGGGTGACGCGGGTCTGCAGGGTGAGGTTGGTCCTCAGGGTCCGGCCGGCTCGGCGGGTGCTGTCGGTCCGCAGGGTCCGAAGGGCGAGGCCGGTGCGCAGGGTG
>NZ_FNCN01000002.1:12090-387787 GCF_900100605.1 Sinosporangium album
GAAGGGTGACGCGGGTCTGCAGGGTGAGGTCGGTCCTCAGGGTCCGGTCGGCTCGGCGGGTGTCGCTGGTCCGCAGGGTCCGAAGGGCGAGACGGGTGCGCAGGGCCTGGCTGGTCCCGCAGGTCCTCAGGGTCCTGCCGGTCCGAAGGGTGACACGGGTCTGATGGGCGAGGTTGGTCCGCAGGGTCCGAAGGGCGAGACCGGTGCGCAGGGTCCGGTTGGGCCGATGGGTCCGGTTGGTCCGAAGGGTGAGCAGGGTGTGGCCGGTCTTATCGGCCTCACCGGTCCCGCAGGTCCGCAGGGTCCTGCCGGTCCGAAGGGTGGCACGGGTCTGCAGGGTGAGGTCGGTCCTCAGGGTCCGGCCGGCTCGGCGGGTGTCGCTGGTCCTCAGGGTCCGAAGGGCGAGGCCGGTCCTCAGGGTCCGGCCGGCTCGGCGGGTGCTGTCGGTCCGCAGGGTCCTGCTGGACCGAGGGGTGACACGGGTCTGACGGGCGAGGCTGGTCCTCAGGGTCCGAAGGGCGAGACCGGTTCGCAGGGTGTCGCCGGTCCGCAGGGTCCCGCAGGATCTCAAGGCCCCGCTGGCCCTATCGGTCCCAAGGGTGACCAGGGCACTCCAGGTCCGGTCGGTCCGAAGGGCGACACGGGTGAGCAAGGCGTTGCCGGTCCCGCCGGTCCGAAGGGTGACATGGGCGACACGGGCGAGCAGGGTATTCCCGGCCCGGACGGTCCGAAGGGTGACACGGGCGAGGCCGGACCTCAGGGTCCTGCTGGGCCGAAGGGCGACAAGGGCGACAAGGGCGACATCGGTCCTGTTGGTCCTCAGGGACCCCAGGGAGAGCCTGGTCCTGCCGGGCCTGCCGGCCCCACTGGACCCAAGGGAGACCGCGGTCTCGCCGGTCCTTCCGGGCCTAGCGGTATGCCCGGCACTGCTGGACCGGTCGGTCCTGTCGGGCCCGCAGGTCCTCAGGGAGCGATCGGTCTGACGGGTGAGGCTGGCCCGCAGGGTCCGAAGGGCGATGCTGGTCCGCAGGGTCCGGCTGGTGAGGCTGGAGCTGTCGGTCCGCAGGGTCCCGCTGGTGAGGCTGGTCCTAAGGGCGACGCTGGTGAGGCTGGTCCTAAGGGCGACGCTGGAGCTGTCGGTCCGAAGGGCGAGGCCGGACCTGCCGGAGCTGCTGGGCCCGCTGGTCCGAGGGGCGAGGCTGGGCCTGCCGGGCCGCAGGGTCCGGCTGGGGCTGAGGCGCAGTGCTGTGGGGCGGACACCTGCTCGGACGGGGCGGGTGACACGCCGCCATGTGCCGAGGAGGAGCCGTTGCCGCAGTGTGTGACCGAGGCTCCGGTGGCGGCTGAGGTTCCGCCGTGCGCGGTGAGGAAGATGTCCTAGCCGTGTAGGTGGGCGATCTCCTTGAGATAGGGGATGGGGTGCGGGTTCGTAAGGGCCCGCACCCCTTTGCTGTGTGTGGCGGGTGGGAGGGGCGGGGGCCGGTAGGCTCCCGGCTGTGCCGTACGGCGGATGGCCGCTTGGTGGCGTGGGTTCGCGGTGGCGGCTGGAGGAAGGGGAGGGTTGTGGTGGCGGGTGGCCGGCTTCGCCGTACGCGGATGGTGGCGGTTGTGGGTGCGGCAGGGGTGCTGCTGGCCGCGTGCGGGGTGGAGGGGGAGGCCCGGAACGCGACGTCGGTGAGGGTGACGCCGAAGCCGGGGGCGACTCCGACTCCGACGCCGCCGAGCCAGGGGACTCTACGCATTTTGACGTTCCGGAGTTATGCGGAGTGGGGTGGGGTCGACCCGAGGTTGAACTGGGTGTCGGCTTTTGAGCGGGAGTCGGGGTGCCGGATCGCGAAGTTGGATTCGGTGCAGACCGCGGAGGAGATGGCCGCCTATATGCGTGGGGGCACCTATGACGTGGTGTCCGCTCCGCCCGAGATGACGGGGAGCCTGGTCGCGGACGGCAAGGTGAAGGAGCTGGACACGTCGCAGGTCAAGGGGTACGGCGAGTTGTCGAAGCGGCTGCGCAAGTTGAAGCCGCTCGCGGACGGCGACAAGGTGTTCGGGGTGCCGTTCCTGTGGGGCACGTATGAGCCGGTGGGCACGGGCGGCAAGCCGAAGAGCTGGGGCGATCTTCTCCTGGGGGACAAGGTGGCGCTCAGGGACACCCCGTTGACCATCGCGCTGGCGGCGTTGGCGCTGAAGGACAGACTTGGGATCAAGGATCCTTTCCAGTTGAGTGAGCGGCAGCTTGACCGGGCGGTGGGGCTGCTGAAGGCGGGGAAGGCACGCCATGTGTATTGGAAGGACGCGGTCGACGCGGTGGAGGCGTTCGTGCCGGACGGTGGCCGCGGGGCCGTGACGGGGCAGGTGCTGCCTCACCAGCGCGGCGTGTTGGGCAAGGCCGGCACGCGGTTGCGTGTGGCGGGCGGGTTGCCGACGACGGGGTGGGTGGATTCCTGGATGATGTCGTCGCAGGCGTCGAGCCCCACGTGTGTGTATCGGTGGATTTCTCACATGACCTCGGCTGAGGTGCAGGGGCGGGCGGCGGCGTGGACGGGGTTGGCCCCGGCGAACACGCGGGCGTGTGAGGGGGAGGCCCGGCGGATGTGTGAGATCTATCCGGCGGGGGATGAGCGGCGGCTGCGCGACGTCTATTTCGCGGTTCCGCCGGCCAAGGAGTGCAAGGCCCAGGACGGCACGTGCACGGACTTCGAGGAGTGGAGCCGCGAGTGGCGCGATCTGGTGAGGCCGACGGCCGGCTCCTGAGGGGCGTGCGCTGCTCCGGGGTTCGCTTTCCTTGGTGATCGCTGATTTTGGCAACTGATTTCGTGCTGTGTGGTGCTGGTTGGCGCTGTCTTCACTATCGACTGGTTGACCAGTCAGTTGCTACGGTCGGTGCATGAGGATCCTTCTGGTAGGTGCCGGCGGGGTGGGCTCCGCCGTGGTGCCGATCGCGTGCCGCCGAGATTTCTTCGAACACATCGTGGTCGCCGACTGTAAACAGGGCCGGGCCGCCGCCGCGGTCGCCAAGGTCGCCGACCCTCGTTTCAGCGCCATCGCGCTCGACGCGGCGGACGAGGCCGCGGTCGTGGCCGCGCTGCGCGAGCACCGCTGTGACGTGCTCTTCAACGCGGTCGATCCGCGGTTCACCATGCCCTTGTTCAGGGCGGCGTTACGGGCCGGAGTCGACTACCTCGACATGGCGATGTCGCTGTCCAGGCCCCATCCGGCGAGGCCGTACGAGCTGACGGGGGTCAAACTCGGCGACGAGCAGTTCGAGCTGGAAGGCAGGTGGCGGGACCGGGGACGGCTGGCCCTGGTGGGGATGGGGGTGGAGCCGGGCCTGGCCGATGTGTTCGCGCGGTATGCGGCGGACCAGCTTTTCTCGGAGATCGACGAGATCGGTGTCCGCGACGGGTCGAACCTGGTCGTGGACGGTTATGACTTCGCTCCGACGTTCTCCATCTGGACGACCATCGAGGAGTGCCTGAACCCGCCCGTGATCTGGGAGGACGGATCCTGGCGCACGACAGAGCCGTTCAGCGGGCCCGAGGTGTTCGACTTTCCCGAGGGCATCGGGCCGGTCGAGTGCGTGAACGTCGAGCATGAGGAGGTGCTGCTGATCCCGCGCTTCCTGGATGTGAGGCGGGTGACGTTCAAGTACGGGCTGGGGGAGGAGTTCATCGGGGTGTTGAAGATCCTGCACAAGCTGGGGTTGGACAGCACCGACAAGGTGAGGGTCGGTGGTGTCGAGGTTTCGCCGCGCGACCTGGTCGCGGCGCGGCTGCCCGATCCGGCGGGACTGGGTGACCGGATGCGGGGCAAGACCTGCGCCGGCACGTGGGTGAAGGGCACGGGCAAGGACGGGCGTCCGCGTGAGGTCTACCTTTACCACGTGGTGGACAACGCGTGGACGATGGACGAGTACGGCTCGCAGGCCGTGGTGTGGCAGACCGCGGTGCATCCCGTGGTCGCGCTGGAGCTTGTGGCGGGTGGGGTCTGGGCGGGGACGGGGGTTTTCGGACCTGAGGCGTTCGACGCCGCGCCTTTCCTGGGCCTGCTCAAGCAGTACGGCTCGCCGTGGGGCGTGCGCGAGCAGACGCCGGAGCCGGTCCGGGCCTGACGGGCGGCGACAGTAGCGCGTCGGCGCAGTCGGGGCACGCGAACACGACGGCACTGTCGGGGAGCCGGCCGACGCGGACGCGGGGACGGGGCCATTTCTTATGGCAGACGACACAGGCGTCGCCGTCGCGCTGTGCCCAGCTGAGAGGCACAGGGTCGAAGGTCAACATGATCCGTGCCGTTTCGGTCGGATCAAAGTTCATCACGCTCCCTTTCGGTGATCGGCCTGCCTTGTACCGGAACCGTTATAACCCTGCGCCTTCTTGAGATCGTCTAGTGAGACGTCAAGACCGGGTTAAATCACGGCCACTCTGTGCGCGCCAAAACCACAAAAGGGGCACCCAGCCTCAAGCCGGGTGCCCCTTTTTGGGGTTAATCAGAGGGAGCCGATGGCCTTGTCCAGGATGTTGAGCCCTTCCTCAAGGAGGTGGTCCGGGATGACCAGCGGGGGCAGGAAACGCAGGACGTTGCCGTACGTGCCCGCGGTGAGCGCGAGGAGTCCCTCGGCGTGGCAGCGCTTGGCGACCTCGGCGGTGGCGGCGGGATCGGGCTCGGTGGTGCCGGGCCGTACCAGCTCGATGGCGATCATGGCGCCTCGTCCGCGGACGTCGCCGATGATGTCGTAGCGCTCCGCCATGTCGTGCAGGCGGGGGAGCATGATGTCGCCGATGTGGCGGGCGCGTTCGACGAGCCGGTCCTCCTCGATGGACTCCAGCACCGCCAGGGCGGCCTCGCAGGCCAGCGGGTTGCCGCCGTAGGTGCCGCCGAGCCCGCCGACGTGGACCTTGTCGAGCAGGTCCGCCCGGCCGGTGACGGCGGCGAGGGGGAGGCCGCCGGCGATGCCCTTGGCCGTACAGATGATGTCGGGCACGACGCCCTCGTCTTCACAGGCGAACAGGTCGCCCGTGCGCGCGAAGCCGGTCTGCACCTCGTCGGCGACGAAGACAATACCGTTCTCCCGGCAGAATTCGGCGATCCTCGGCAGGAAGCCCTTGGCCGGTTCGATGAACCCACCTTCGCCCGAGATGGGCTCGATGACGACGGCGGCGACGTTCTCGGCGCCGATCTGCTTGTTGATCGCGTCGATGGCCTGTGCGGCGGCCTCGGCGGCGCAGTTCTCCCGGCCGCCGGGCCAGCGGAAGGGATAGGCCAGCGGCACCCGGTAGACCTCGGGGGCGAAGGGCCCGAACCTGTGCTTGTACGGCATGTTCTTGGCCGTGAGTGTCATGGTGAGCAGGGTGCGGCCGTGGTAGCCGTGGTCGAACACGACGACGGCCTGGCGGCCGGTCGCGTGCCTGGCCACTTTGACCGCGTTCTCCACCGCTTCGGCGCCGGTGTTCACGAGGAAGGTCCGCTTCTCGTGGTCGCCCGGGGTCAGCCGGTTGAGCTGCTCGCAAACCGCGACATAGGACTCGTACGGCGTGACCATGAAGCACGTGTGTGTGAAGTCGGCCACCTGCTTCTGCACCCGCTCGACGACGCGGGGGGCCGCGTTGCCCACGTTGGTCACGGCGATGCCGGAACCGAAGTCGATGAGGGAGTTGCCGTCGGCGTCGACCAGCACGCCGCCGCCCGCCCGCGTCACGAAGACCGGCAGTGTCGTGCCGATGCCGGGCGGCACCGCGGACTGCTTGCGGGCCAACAGCTCCTTGGACTTGGGGCCGGGGATCTCGGTGACGAGTCGGCGCTCCTGCGGCAGTGACGGGCTGCCCTGCGGGTTACTCATGCTGCTGACATTACGTGCACCATCTCCACCTGCCGATATGTCGCTATGGCACAATAGGTCGGAGTTGGTTGGCCGGAATGTACAACTCGGGGGCTTGGGCATGGCGCCGACGCTGCACACTGTGGTGCGACGTTCCTCGCTCCGGCTGCGTGTGCTGGCCGGCGAGCGTGGGCTCGACCGGGAGGTCCGCTGGGTCGCGGTGAGTGAGCTTGAGGACCCGACCCCTTTCCTGGAAGGCGGCGAACTGGTCCTCACCACCGGCATGCGTATGGCCGAGGGGGACGCCACGCCGTACGTCGCGCGGCTCGTCGGGGGCGGGGCCGCCGGGCTCGGCTTCGGGGTCGGAATCGGGCACGACGACGTGCCGGGGGAGCTGGTGGAGGCCGCCGCACAGGCGGGCCTACCGCTGCTTGAGGTGCCGCGTGAGACGGCGTTCATCGCGATCGGCAAGGTGGTCAGCGAGCTGCTGGCCGCCGAGCAGTACGCCGAGATCAGCCGGGCGTTCGCCGCGCAGGGCAGGCTGACCCGCGCCGCGCTGAAGCCCGAAGGCACGTTCGCCGTCGTCGACAGGCTGGCCAGGGAGGTCGGCGGGTGGGCGGCGCTGCTCGACGAGAAGGGCCGGGTCGTCCACGCGACGCGCGGGGCGAGGACGGAGGCGCTCGCGCTGGAGTGGGAGCGGCTGGCGTCGCAGGGGGCACCGGCCAGCCTGTCCCTGGTGGCGCCAGGCGAACACGTGGTGGTGCATCCTCTCGGCGGGCCTCGCCGCCTCCGCGGCTACTTCGCGGTCGGAGGGGGGGACGCGTTCACGCCGATCGCGCACACTGTCGTCAACGCCGCGGCCTCGCTGCTCACCCTCGCGCTGGAGCAGGGCCGGCGGCATGTGGCGGCGGAGAGGCGGGTGCGCTCCGCCGTACTCTCGCTGCTGCTCGCCGGGCAGACGGAATCGGCGGTGGAGGTGCTGGCGGGGCTGGACGAGACGCTGCCCGCCGGGCAGATCACGGTCGTCGCCGCCGAGGGGGAGGCCGAGGTAATGCTGGATGCCGTTCCGCCGCCCGTGTTCGCCGCCGCGGCCGGCGAGGAGGTGGTGGTGCTCGCGGCCGAGGACGAGGCCGACGGGGTCGCCCGGGCGCTGGGTCGGCTCGGACCGACCGGCGTCGGGCAGCCGGTGTCGCCGGCGGCTCTGGTCACGGGGCTCGACCAGGCGAACCGCGCGCTCGCCGCCGCGCGCCGGGGCCCGGTCGCGGTCGTGCGCTTCGCCGATCTCGCGGGCCGGGGACTGCTGTCCCTGGTGGACGCCGAGAGCGCGGCCACGTTCGCCTCGGCGCTGCTCGCGCCGCTTTCCGGGTACGGCTCGCGCGCGGACCTCGTCGATTCGCTGCGCGCCTATCTCGCCGAGAACGGCCATTGGGACGCCGCGGCGCAGCGTCTCGGGGTGCACCGGCACACGCTGCGCTACCGCATGCGCCGGGTCGCCGAACTGCTCGGCCGAGACCTCGACGATCCGAGCACCCGGGCGGAGTTGTGGATCGCGCTCAGCGTGTGGCCCCGGGTCCCGGTTTCTTGACGCGGTAATTGTTGATGGTGGCCGTGGTGACGGCGGTGTAGACGTCACTGCCCCGCAGGTGTCCGGCACGTTCCAAGCTGATCGCGCCCTGCGCCGCGGCCCAGAGGGCGTCGGCGATCTTCCGCGGCTGGGTCGGAACGATGTATCCGGCGGAGATGCAGTCGGCGATCACCCGGTCGAGGATGTTGAGCGCGGCCCTGGCCAGGGTGCGTGCCCGTTCGCTGGGCTCGAATCCCGGAATGGCGCGTTCGAACATCAGGCTGTAGTAACCGGGTTCGTCCAGGCACGCCTCCCGGTAGGCGGGGCCGAGCGCGACCAGGTATTCCAGGGGGTCCTTGCGGACGGGGACGGCCTCCATGCGGCGTCGGAACCGCTCGAATCCGTCCAGGTAGAGCGCTTCGGCGAGTCCCTCCTTGCTGCCGAACATCGTGTAGATGACGGTGGTGGAGCAGCCGGCCTCGGTGGCGATGCGGCGCATGGACAGACTGTCGGGGCCTTGGGTGAGGAGTAGGTTGCCTGCCACTTCGAGTAAGCGGGTCCGAAGCTCGTCGTGGGATGCCCTTTCCCCCACGAGGTAGGCACCCTGCAGCCCGAGCGGGGCCGACGAGGTCATGGCTGGCTGTGCCCTTCTACTCCTGGGTCCCCCGCACTGGTGACCCGCCAATCGTGACTTAACCGTGCAGGAGATCGTTCAAACCGTCATACGTGCGGAAACATCAGGATATAGACCAAGTTCAGTTGTGGATTTTCTCAACAATAACTTTTATGCGTAACGGTGAGGTCACGCCCACCTGTTGTTCACTGTGGAGTAAGGCCGGTGCGGCCGGAGTGGCATAGCGTCGAGGACATGGACGTGCGCCCCTTCTGGCTCGCCGGGCGCCCCGCCACCGGGGACGGCGAGCTCACTGTGACCAACTCCCTCGACGGCCGCGCCGTCGGCGTCTACTCAGTGCCGACCCCGGCGCAGGTCGAGGAGGCCGTCGCCGCGGCTCATGCCGTACGGCAGGAGGCCGCGGCCCTTCCGATCCACGTGCGTGCGGAAGCTCTGTCCCACGTGGCCAGGCGGCTCGCCGAGCGCTCCGAGGAGATCGCGCGGCTGATCACCGGCGAGAACGGCAAGCCGATCCTGTGGGCCCGCGCCGAGGTGGGCCGGGGCGTCGCGACGTTCCGCTTCGCCGCCGAGGAGGCCCGCAGGTTCAGCGGCTCGACGCAGCGCCTCGACACCGAACCCGCCGCCACCGGCCGGCTCGCCTACGTGACCCGTGTCCCGCGCGGACCCGTGCTCGCGATCACCCCGTTCAACTTCCCGCTGAACCTCGTCGCCCACAAGGTCGCCCCCGCCCTCGCGGTGGGCGCGCCGGTCATCGTCAAGCCCGCGCCCGCCACCCCGCTGTCGTCGCTGGTCCTGGGGGAGATCCTGGCCGAGACCGAGCTGCCCGCGGGGATGTTCTCCGTACTGCCGGTGCCGAACGACCGCGCGGCGGGGCTGGTCGAAGACCCCCGCCTGCCGGTGGTGTCGTTCACCGGGTCGGGGCCCGTCGGGTTCGCGATTATGGACCGGGTGCCGCGCAAGCACGTCACGCTGGAGCTCGGCGGTAACGCCGCCGCCATCGTGCTCGCCGACGCCGACCTGGAGTGGGCGGCGTCGCGGGTCGCGCTGTTCTCGAACTACCAGGCGGGCCAGAGCTGCATCGCCGTACAGCGTGTGATCGTCGAGCGGTCGGTGCGGGAGGAGTTCGTCGAGCGGCTCCTCAAGGCGGTCGAGGGGCTCGTCACCGGCGACCCCGCCGATGAGGCGACTCAGGTCGGGCCGCTGGTCTCCGTCGCCGCCGCCGAGCGGGTCGAGGCGTGGATCGGCGAGGCCGTCGCCGCCGGAGGCCGCCTGCTCGCCGGCGGCACCCGCGACGGCGCGGTGGTCGCCCCCACCGTCCTCGCGGACGTGCCCGCGGACGCCCTCGTGGTGCGTGAGGAGGTCTTCGGACCCGTCATGGTCATCCAGGAGGTCGACGGGATGGACGAGGCGTTCGCCCTGGTCAACAACTCCGCGTACGGCCTGCAGGCCGGTGTGTTCACCCGCTCGCTGGACGTGGCCTTCCGGGCGAACCGGGAACTGGAGACAGGCGGCGTGATCATCGGTGACGTGCCCTCGTACCGTGCCGACCAGATGCCCTACGGCGGAGTCAAGGAATCGGGCGTGGGGCGCGAAGGCGTGCGTTCGGCCATGGAGGACATGACCTACGAGAAGGTCATGGTGCTCACCGGGCTCACCCTCTGACACACCGCTGCGTGGAGCCGGGGCCGGGGAGATGCGCGGCCCCGGAGGCGGGTGGGAGGACGGTCGTCAGGCGCGTTCGGCCGTGGTGAAGAGCTGCTTGGCCGACTCGCCGAAGTAAGGGCCGTACATCGTCTTCTGGTCGTCGCTGTATTTGAAGCTGCTCACCGACGTGATGGTGCCGCGCCCCGACTGGGCGTCGAACCCGCTGAGCCACGGGCCGCCGCTCGACCCCGCCGTCATGTCGCAGCGCAGGCCCTGGTCCCGAGTCTGGCGATGCGGGTCGGAGGCGAGCCTGCCGGCGCAGTAGACGAGGTTCTGCCCGTCGTACGGGCGGTCCGCCGGGTAGCCGAAGCCGTAGACCGCGCCGCCGCGGGCGCCGTTGAAGGCGATCTCCTGCGCTCCGACGACCTCCGTCACGTGTTTGCCGCCCGAGGTGTTGAGGGCGACCATGCCCACGTCGTAGCTGTCGTCGCCGTCGCGCGACCACGGGCCCGCCACGAACATGCGCCGCGCGGTGAACGTGCCGTGCGGCCTGCGCCCGGCTTGGTAGCCCGGCACGAACGTCCAGTTGTCGGCCCAGGCGCCCTTGCCGTCTTTGACGCAGTGGCCGGCGGTCACCACCACGTCCTTGTTGGCGCTGCGGACCGTGCTCGCCGAGCAGACGAAGTCGACACCGCCCAAGGTGAGGAAGACCCGGCCGGTGGTGCGTGTCACGGAGCCGCCGGCGGTCCACCGAGACCCGGCGGTGGAGGCGGCGGGAGCGCGCGACTGCGAGACGGGCACGGTGGCCGGAGCCGGAGCCGGAGCCGGAGCCGGCTCCGGGTCGGTCGCGGCGCCGGTGTGCCGGATCGCGGCGGGCCCCCGACCCGCCGCGGCGAGTCCGCGTACGGCGCGGCCCACGCCGCCGAGCAGTTCCGCGGGCAGGGCCTTGGCCATGCGTTCCGGGGTCCAGTAGCCGAGCACGCGGCGCTGTTCGGCGCCGTTGTCCACGGCGGTGTGCCCCACGATGTCGACGAGGGAGGCCGGATCGGTCCGCAGCGGCGGAACCGGGGCGGTCGTGCCGCTCAAGGGCGCGCCCATGAGCCCGATGACAAGCGGAACGGCCGCAAGCGGGGGGAGGCTTGAGGTCATGGGAACCGAGTGTGGACTACAACATGTGTTCTTGTGGCTACTTTCGGTAAATCGCTCGGTCCTGGACTGGACATTGTGGGGAATTCATTTCGGTACGGCATAAGCCGGGCACAAGCCGATTTATCGGCATGTGCGTGAGTGCTGATTCGGTGTTCTCCCGGAAGGTGCGGGCGGATTCGCGTGGGGCGATATTCGGTGAACTGTCCGGTTGGTCACCACATTGCCAGGCATTTGCAGATCGCTGCAGATCCCCGTGGATCCCCGTGGATCGCGGGGTGACTCCAGGTGAAATGTGGGTTGATTCATGGGAGTTCTATGGGGTTTGAGGGCACCCGAGGGGTACAGCGAGGGGGTAGGGGCGGGCAGAATAAGGGAGTGAAGTCAGACATGAGCCGTTCGGTGATCCTGCTCGGGTCCACCGGGTCCATCGGCACGCAGGCGCTTGACGTGATCGCGAGAAACCCCGGCCGGTTCACCGTCGCGGGACTCGCCGCGGGCGGATCGCGTGTCGAACCGCTGGCCCGGCAGGCGGCCGAGTTCGGTGCGGGTGCGGTCGCCGTGGCCGACGAGGGGGCCGTGCCCGCTCTCAGGGAGGCGTTGGCCGCCCACGGCTCGCGCGCGGAGGTGCTCGCGGGGCCGGAAGGGGTCGCCGAGCTGGCCGGCCGACCCTGCGAGGTGGTCCTCAACGGTGTGACGGGCGCCCTCGGACTGACCTCGACGCTGGCCGCGCTGGAGGCCGGACGGACGCTCGCCCTGGCGAACAAGGAGTCCCTCATCATCGGGGGGCCGCTGGTCAAGCGCCTGGTCCGGCCCGGCCGGCTGTTGCCGGTCGACTCCGAGCACTCGGCGCTGGCCCAGTGCCTGTGGGCGGGCGGGCCGGACGGCGAGCGGGCTCATGCCGTACGCCGCCTCGTGGTCACCGCGAGCGGTGGGCCCTTCCGGGGGAAGCGGCGGGAGGAGCTGTCGGCGGTGACGCCGCAGATGGCGCTCGCCCACCCGACGTGGTCGATGGGGCCGGTGGTCACCGTCAACTCCGCGACCCTCGTCAACAAGGGCCTGGAGATTATCGAGGCGCATCTCCTCTTCGACATCGGCTTCGACCGCATCGAGGTCATGGTGCACCCGCAGTCGGTGGTCCACTCGATGGTCGAGTTCGTGGACGGCTCCGTGATCGCCCAGGCGAGCCCGCCGAACATGTGCCTTCCGATCGCTCTCGCCCTGGGGTGGCCGGACCGGGTACCCGACGCGGCGCCCTCCATCGACTGGACCCGCTCTCACACGTGGACCTTCGAGCCGGTGGACGGCGAGGCGTTCCCCTCGATCGCGCTGGCCCGCCACGTCGGTTCGGAGGGGGGTACGGCTCCTGCCGTCTTCAACGCGGCCAACGAGGTGTGCGTGGACGCCTTCCTTCAGGGGCGGCTGCCGTTCCTCGGCATTGTGGACACCGTGGCCAAGGTGGTGGAGGAGCACGAGGTCTCTCCGGTGGGCTCGGTGGACGAAGTGCTCGCGGCCGACCAATGGGCACGTGCGAGGGCTCAGGAGATCACTGCAGGATAAACGTGATGTATGTGTGCGTTATGACTGACATGCCCGAGTTGGGCCCTGTACTGCCTAGACTTGTGGTGAGCGTTCATCATCCCCCGCTGCCGGACACCTCTGTCCGCGTGGATGTATGACTCTCAGTGTCGTCGAACAATTCTGAGGCTGAAATATGACACCTGTTGCGCTGGGCATCCCTTCCGTTCGGACCAAGCCGATCGCCGACCGCCGGGTTTCCCGGCAGATCATGGTGGGTTCGGTTCCGGTCGGCGGTGACGCACCGGTCTCCGTGCAGTCGATGACCACGACCGTTACCGCGGACATCAACTCCACCCTCCAGCAGATCGCCGAGCTGACCGCGGCCGGATGCCAGATCGTGCGCGTGGCCGTGCCCTCGCAGGACGACGCGGAGGCGCTTCCGGTCATCGCCAAGAAGTCTCAGATCCCCGTCATCGCCGACATCCACTTCCAGCCGAAGTACGTGTTCGCCGCCATCGAGGCGGGGTGCGCCGCCGTCCGGGTCAACCCCGGCAACATCAAGAAATTCGACGACAAGGTCGGCGAGATCGCCAAGGCCGCCGCCGCCAACGGCGTGCCCATCCGCATCGGCGTCAACGCCGGATCGCTCGACCCGCGCCTGCTCGCGAAGTACGGCAAGGCCACGCCGGAGGCGCTCGTCGAGTCGGCGCTGTGGGAGTGCTCGCTGTTCGAGGAGCACGGCTTCAGGGACATCAAGATCTCGGTCAAGCACAACGACCCGGTGGTGATGGTGCAGGCATACCGCCTGCTCGCGGCCCAGTGCGACTACCCCCTGCACCTCGGTGTGACCGAGGCCGGGCCCGCGTTCCAGGGCACCATCAAGTCCGCGGTCGCCTTCGGGGCGCTTCTGTCCGAAGGCATCGGCGACACGATCAGGGTGTCCCTCTCCGCCCCGCCGGTCGAGGAGATCAAGGTCGGCATCGGCATCCTCGAGTCGTTCAACCTGCGCGAGCGCGGTCTGGAGATCGTCTCCTGTCCGTCGTGCGGCCGGGCCCAGGTCGACGTCTACACGCTGGCCGAGCAGGTGCAGGCCGGTCTCACCGGGCTCAAGATCCCGCTCCGGGTCGCGGTCATGGGCTGTGTCGTCAACGGCCCCGGCGAGGCGCGCGAGGCCGACCTCGGCGTGGCCTCGGGCAACGGGAAGGGCCAGATCTTCGTCAAGGGCGAGGTCATCAAGACGGTGCCCGAGTCCCAGATCGTCGAGACCCTCATCGAGGAGGCGCTGCGTCTCGCGGAGGCCATGGGCGTCGAGATCGACCTCGACGACCTCGACGAGAGCCCGGGTCCCGAGGTCACCGTCCACTAAGTCCACCACTGACGGGATTCCCGGGATAAAACACTGATCAGGTAGCTATACGGCACTCGTACGGCTCCGCCCGCGAGGTCGACTTGTGGGACTCTCAGGACGAGCACAGAACGAGCACTGTGATTACAATGCGCTATCAACCCATTACATGGTGACAGCTAAACTTGCATACTCCGCGTAGTCGATCGATCGCCTGAGGGAACATCGCCTCTGTCGTCTGAGCAGAGGAGAGTTCGCCGGTGAAACGGGTATTCGGACTGGTCACGGGTGCGGCGGTGCTGACCGTGGGCGTGGGGGTGAGCGGCGCTCCGGCCCGGGCCGGAGCGCTCTTCGAAGGACGGGTCGGCAGCGCCACGCCGGCCGACCGGTCCGCCGGCCTTTCATGGGGACCGTGCGCCGCCGAGCCCGGAGCCGCCTCGGCTCCCGCCGGCGGCGTCGAATGCGCCACCCTGCCGGTCCCGCTCGATCACCGCAACCCCGACGGCAGACGCATCTCCCTCGCCCTCACCCGCGTCAAGAGCGCCACTCCGGCCGTCTCCACCTCGGGCCGGGCACGGCCGCGCGGCGGCCACCTCGGCGTCCTGCTCGTCAACCCCGGCGGCCCCGGCGCGTCCGGGCGCGATCTCGCCCGCTTCGTCGCCACCGCGCTCCCCGAGGACCTCGCCGCCCGCTACGACGTGATCGGGTTCGACCCGCGCGGGGTGGGCAAGAGCGAACCCGCCTTGAGCTGCGCCGACGCCGATCGCCACTACACGCCTCCCGCTCTCGACAACGTGCCTCAAAGCCCCGCCGAGGAGGCGGTGCTGGTCGAGCGGGCCAAGAGCTACGCCCGCGGGTGCGCGTCCCGCTTCTCCTGGATGCTGCCCCACATGACCACCGAGAACGTCGCTCGCGACCTCGACCTCATGCGCCGGGCGCTGGGCAAGCAGCAGATCAGCTACCTGGGCTACTCCTACGGCTCCTACCTCGGGGCGGTCTACGCGACCCTCTACCCCGGGAGCGTCAAACGGCTCGTCCTCGACAGCATCGTCGACCCCCACCGGGTGTGGTACGCGGCCAACCTCGCGCAGAACCACGCCTTCGAACGCCGCCACCGCGACTTCCTCGCCTGGGTGGCGAGCCACGACGGCGTGTACGGCCTGGGCCGTACCGAGCAGGTCGTCCGCGCCGCCTGGTACTCCATGCGCGACCGGCTCCGCGTCGCGCCCGTCGACGGGGTCGTCGGCCCAAGCGAACTCGACGACATCTTCACCGTGGCCGGTTACAGCGACACGGTGTGGCCGCACTTCGCCGAGGCGTTCTCCGCCTACATGCGCAAGGGCGAGGGGCGCCGCCTCCTGCAGATGCACCGGCGCCACGGCAAGAAGGACGCCGCCGACGAGAACGGCTACGCCGTCTACCTCGGGGTGCAGTGCCGCGACGCCTCCTGGCCGCGCGACTGGGGCACATGGCGGGCGGACATGACCGCCTCCCACCAGGTCTCGCCCTTCCTGACCTGGCCTAACGCCTGGTACAACGCGCCGTGCGCCTTCTGGCCCGTGTCCGGCGGCACGCCCGTCACGATCCGCGCCGCAGAGAACCTCCCGCCCATCCTCTTGATCCAGTCCCGGCGCGACGCCGCCACGCCGTACCCCGGCGCGCTCCGGATGCGCACGCTGTTCCCCACGGCCAGGCTCCTCGCCGTCTCGGGCGGGAGCCACGGAGTGGCCCTCGCCGGCAACCGCTGCGTCGACCGGCACGTCGCCGACTACCTGCGCGACGGCACCCTGCCGGCGACCACCGCCAAGCGAGGTACGGCGGAGGCCGACGTGGCCTGCGCCGGGCTCACCCCGCCCCGCCCGGCGGCCCGCATGGCCGGAGGCGGTGACCAGCAGCGGCACCTGGAGTTGATCGACGTTCTCCAGGGCCGCACCTGACCACAGCCGGGGCTCATGCCTCGGACATGTGGTGACACTACGGGTTCTACGGTGGTTCCTAGTAAATTCGGAGCCGTGGCGTAGGCTGGGCCCGTGATGCTGCGCACATCGGCGTCGCGCGTGCTCGACGACAGCGATCGCGAGGAAGTGTTGGCACTTCTCGACGCTGATCCCGTCGCCAACGTCTTCGTCGCATCCAGGGTTCGGGCCGTCGGTCTCAACCCCGGACGGCTCGGCGGACAGATGTGGGGCTATGGTCCGCGCGGTGCCCTCACCTCCCTGTGCTACGCGGGTGCCAACCTGGTCCCGGTCAACGCCGGTCCGGAGGCCGCGACCGCCTTCGCCGACCGCGCCCGACGGCAGGGCCGCCGATGTTCGTCCATCGTCGGCCCCGCCGACGCGGTGGAACGCATGTGGGAACGGCTTGAGCCGTACTGGGGGGCCGCCCGCGCGGTCCGCTGGTCGCAACCGGTCATGGCCATCGGCGACAAGCCGCGCGTCCCCGCCGATCCGCTGGTGCGGCGGGTGAGGCCCGAGGAGTTCTCCACCCTCCTGCCCGCCTGCGTCGCGATGTTCACCGAGGAGGTCGGCATCTCGCCCGACACCGGCGACGGCGGCGCTCTCTACCGCACCCGCGTCGCCGAGCTCATCCGCATCGGACGCTCCTACGCCCGCATCGAGGACGGCACCGTCGTCTTCAAGGCCGAGATCGGCGCTGTGACCCCCCAGGCATGCCAGATCCAGGGCGTCTGGGTGAATCCGGAGCTGCGCGGCCAGGGGCACGCCGTGGCCGGCATGGCGGCCATTGTCGAACACGCCCTCGCGTGCTTCGCGCCGCTCGTCACGCTGTACGTCAACGACTTCAACGCCGCCGCCCGCGCCGTCTACCGCAAGGTGGGGTTCACCGAGGTGGACACGTTCATGTCTGTGCTGTTCTGACGTCAGACGGGACTGACCAGGACCGAGAACAGGCGTTTGAGCTCGGCGGCGGGGTCGGTGGTGAGCCCCGCATGGACGGGACCGGTCTGGACGATGGTGCTGCGCGGGGCGGTGAGCCAGCGGAAGCGGCTGCCCGGCGACTGGCCGGCGACGGCTCCGTCCCGGCCGGCGCAGGCGAGCTCGTAGGCGGTGAGCGCGTGCCGCACCGCGGTCAGGTCGGCGTGGGGGTCGAGGGCGTGGAGCCGGACGCCGTCGAGCTCGACCTTGGCGCACAGGTAGTCGCGCGGCTGGCAGTAGACGATCACGCCGGCGTTGATCAGCTCGCCGCGTTCGACCCGGGGGACGACGCGGATCACGGCGTATTCGTAGACGACTCGGGTCAACGACCTTCCTTCCAGAACGCGCCGACGGAGCCGATGCCGCCGCCTGCGCCGCCGTCGCTGCTCGACGCACCCGGGATGGGGAGCCAGGTGCGCGGTCCGCGCACCCTGGCGAGGAGATGATCGACGTAAGCTTGGCGCAGATCCTCCGGCCCGTCGAATCCGGGGACATCGGTCAGCCATGCCGACGGCACCCGGGCGACCGCGCTCTCCAGCATGTCACGGGTGATCGCCGCCGACAGCGCGGCGTCGGCCTCGGCGAGGCGCGACGCCCAGGGGGCGAGCACGTGGTCGCCGCCGCCGCGGAACGGGCGCAGCGGGTCGGCCGTCCGCCAGTTGTAGTGGAACCACAGGGCCGCGCCGTGGTCGATCAGCCAGGTGTCGCCGTGCCACGTCAGAAGGTTGGGGTTGCGCCAACTGCGGTCGACGTTGTGGATGAGGGCGTCGAACCAGAACACGCGCGAGGCGAAGTCCCGGTCGGGCCTCCAGGTGGTCGGCTCGAAGCCGAGCGCGCCCGGCAGGAAGTCGACGGCCAGGTTGTCGCCCGAGCTGGCCCGCAGGAGGTCTTGGATCTCCTCGTCGGGCTCGCGATCGGCGAACTGCGGGTCGACCTCGATGACCTTGAGGTCCGGGGTGCGGAATCCGAGGGCCCGGGCGAGCTCGGCACAGATGATCTCCGCGACGAGGACGGGGCGGCCCTGCCCGGCGCCCCGAAACTTCACGACATAGGTGCCGAGGTCATCGGCCTCCATCACCCCGGGCAGCGACCCGCCCTCCCGGAGGGGTGTGACATATCTGGTCGCCGTGATCTGATCCAACACGAGGTGAAGGCTATCTCCCTTCGAGGACGGGCCGCGTTCCGTCTCACGTACGGCCGACCGCCTCCGGCTTCGCGCCGACCTCGGGCACCTCCGGCACGTCGTCGTCGTGCTCGGCGATGGACATCGGCGGCAGCAACCGGTCCAACCACTTCGGGCACCACCAGTTCCAGCGCCCGAGCAGCACCATCGTGGCCGGCACCAGGAAGCCCCGGATGATCGTGGCGTCCACTGCGATGGCCACCGCGAGGCCCACGCCGAACACCTTCACCAGCGGATCCGGATAGGCGATGAACGCGACGAACACCGCGACCATAATGAGCGCCGCCGAGGTGATGACGCGCCCGGTCGAGCCGAGGCCCTCGGCGACGGCCTGACGGTTGTCACCCGTGCGGAGATACGCCTGCCGTACGGCTGTCAGCAGGAACACCTCGTAGTCCATCGACAGCCCGAACAGCACCGCGAACAGCATCAGCGGCACATAGCTATCGATAGGCACCGAGAAGAAGTACATATTGATGAAGCCCGTGCTGGCGTCGGCCGGCGCGTCCATGCCGACCAGGCCGCTGCCCAGGCCGAAGGAGAACACCATGGCCAGGGCCCCGAACGCGGCGCCCAGGGAGACGAGGTTCATCAGCGCCGCCTTGATGGCGACGAGCGGCGCTCGGAAGGCCAGCAGCAGGAGCATCGCACTGAGCATCACCACGACCGCGATCACCAGCGGGGTGCGTTCCGAGATCCGCTGCGTGGCGTCCGCCATACCCGCGACCTCACCGCCCACGTGCACGCTCGCCCCCGGCACGTCGATGGCGCGTACGGCGCGCACGACGTCCAGCGCCTTCGGATCGCTCGGCGCGTAGTCCGTCACGGCCTGAATCATCACCGATCGGCCGTTCTCGTTGAGCAGGGGCTCGGCCACGTGGGCGACGCCCTCGGTGTGCTCGACCCGCTGGGCCAGCACCTGCACGATCGGGGCGGCGGGGTCGGTGTTCTCCACCTTCTGGTTCAGTTCGGCCACCACGACCAGCGGGCCGTTGATCCCGGGCCCGAAACCCACCTCAAGCAGCTCGTAAGAGCGCCGCGCGGGCGAGTCGCGATCGCCGTACCCGTCGTCGAGAGCCCCGAGCTTCAGTCCGAGCGCCGGCGCGGACAGAGCGGCCAGCACCGCCACGCTGCCCGCGAGCACGGCCCACGGCCGCTTCGTGACCCACAGCCCGAGCGCCGCCCAGCCCGAGGCCGGGCCGTGGGCGGGGCGCGCGCGGCGGCCGATGAACGGCAGGCGCAGCGCGTTGACCCGGTGCCCCAGCAGGCCGAGCAGGGCGGGAACCAGGGTGATCGACGTCAGCACCGCGCACACGACCGAGATGCCGGTGATCCAGCCGAGTGTGCGCATCAGCGGGAACCCGGCGAGGAGCAGCGCACTCAGCGCGATGATGACCGTGCCGCCGGCGAACACCACCGCACCACCCGACCCCGCCACCGTCGTGCGCACCGCCTGGTCCACCGGCACGCCGGCGGCGAGCAGGCGCCGGTGGCGCGACAGCAGGAACAGCGCGTAGTCGATCCCCACGCCCAGGCCGATCATCGTGGCCATGATCGGCGCCTGCTTCGGCACGTCGAGCGCGTGGCCCAGCAGACCGATCACGCCGAGGCCCACACCGATGCTGATCAGCGCGGCGAAGATGGGGATGAGCGCCGCCACGAGTGTGCCGAACGCCAGCAGCAGCACCAGCAGCGCGCAGATCACGCCGATGATCTCGCTGGGGCCGGTTTTGATCTCCTTGTCGGCGGGTGTCGAGGCGTCGGCGGGCACGACCTCGATGCCCACCGCGCGGGCGGCCTCGGCCGCGTCCGACAGCTTCTTGGTGTTGTCGACAAGCTTGGAGGGGTCGTGCCCCTCCATCCGGACCATGATCACCCCGATCCGGAGGTTCGCCGCGATGCCCCCCATCCGGAACGGGGTCTGTGCCTCCACCACGTGCGGTACGGCGCGGAGCGCGGTCAGCGTCCTCTCGATGGCCGCCTTGTCGGGCTCGTCGGTCAGCGGGCCGTCCTTGTCGTACAGCACGAGCTGCACGGTGCCGCCGGGGTCGAAGCCCGGGCCGAACCCGTCGCGCATCAGCTCGTGGGCCCGCTGCGCGTCGGTGCCCGGGATGCTCACATCGTTGCTCGTCGGGCGGCCGAAGACCACGGTGCCGGCCGTCAGCGCGACGGCGGCTACGATCCACAGCGCCAGCACGATGAGGCCGTGCCTCGCGCACCATCCGCCCAGCCTGCCGAGCAAGGAAGCCATGCTGTGACCCCACAGTCGAGATGAGAACGCCCGTTCTGTACGGCCGTACAGAACGAGGATCGCAGAATAGGCGCGATGAATCAGGAAATCTCCCCCATATCTGGAATGAGATGATGGCCACACTTGACCAGGGCAACGACACCCGCAGCCGGATCCTCGCCGCGGCGCGGGCCCTTTTCGCCGAGCGGGGCTACGCGGGCACGTCGCTGGCCGACATCGGTGCCGCCGTCGGCCTCACCAAGACCGCGGTCGCCTACCACTTCCACCCCAAGGACCGCCTCGCCGCCGAGATCATCGCCCCGGCGGCTGAGGACATGCTCGTCCTCCTCGGCACCGACTTCGCCGGTGACCGCGCGGCCTATCTCGACGCGTTCATCACCTTCGTCGTACGGCACCGCGCCGTCATACGCCTGATCATCGACGACCTCGTCGACGACCTCCTCGGTGACCTCGGTGGCGCCGACGAGGTCCTCCCCGGCACCCTCGGCGAGGCCATCCGCACCTTCCGCGATGAGATCTTCAACCGGCTCCTGGGCCCCGACCCGACCCCCGCCGACCGCGCGTTGGCCTGGACCGTCCTCGGCGGTGTGCAGACGGCCATCGTCAAGACCATGGACATGCCCGAGGAAGAGGTGCGCGACATCCTGCGCGTGGCCGCGGCGGCCGTGATGGAGAGCCGGCCGCGCTGACCTGTGCCGGCCTGTGCCGAACTGTGCTGCCCTGTACTGCCCTGTTTCCGGGTGGGCGGCTCAGCCGCCGGGCAGACGCCGCCGCAACTTGGCCAGGTGGGCGGGGGTGTCCGAGAACTCCACAGTGATGTCGGCCCGTCCACTCGGATCGGGGCTCGACCGCATGTCCTCGACGGTGTCCCGCAGCACCTCGACGAGAACCGCGAGGTCGGCGTCCTCACCATCGGCGAGGAGGTCGCCCGCGTTTTCGACGGTGAGGACGAGACCGGTGCCGCCGGCGGTATCGGCCAGCGTGAAGTCGGCGAGGCAGTCGGCGAAGGCATCCCAGTTCCTGCTGAAGTAACCGGGAAAGGACAGCCGTGCGGCCCAGTGCTCGAAAAGGGACCGCTTCGTGCGGCAGCGCGCGCCGTCCAGCCAGTGGTGGCCGACGTCGCTCGTGGCGGGACCGGTGCCCGCCACGAGCCAGATCTCGCAGGCTTGCTCGCCCATGCTCTCCCCGTGCCGCATCGCCGGTGGACGATTCCGCCGTCTCATGGATGGCATCGTCATGCGCGTGATGCCATCCCGTGGGCGATGTCGTTTCGTGGGTGATGTCGTCTAGTGGATGACGTGGAAGGAATTGTAGTGGTCGGTTGTATACCACGTTGGATATTTACCGTTGTGTTGCCTTTTAAGGTTGACGACGATGCGACGCGTACCGCGGGGCTCCTCCGGGCTGCGCCGGGTGTACATGTCGTATTCGAAGTAGTCGCCGCCGCGAGGAAGGCGGCGCTCGAAGTTTCGAAATTTGCCGCCGTGATGCCAGTAGCGGACTGATCCGTGGTCGTAGTACCTTTTCACGCCCCGGTTCCTGGGAAAGTTGAAATACGCCGCCCGTAGATAGGCGATCCGGGCGTCACCGGTCACCCCGCGGATGGCGAAGAGTGACGGCGGCGGCGTGTCGAGCACTGTCGGCGCCACGGTGGCGGAGGTGGCGGGCGGTGTCGGTGGAGGCGTCGCCGCAGATCCGATGGGATGTCCGGCGGGATACGGTCCACCGGCGGCGCACGATCCGGCGAGCGCGGCTAGGGCGGCGGCGAGCTTGAGTTTGAAAGACAATTTCACCCTCCCCATGGGAGCTGGATGATTTTTAGACCCGCCCGGAAAAGCCGACGTGACGCCGGTTCCGGGCATGATCGGAACTGCTCTTGATGGTGCTGGATCGTCGCCCTTCAAGCCAGCGTGCCATGCCGTTCTGCTGTGGATAGTGGGACGCGGAGGGGTTTTTATTGGGTTTGACGACGTGGTGAGGTAGGTAGCCGATCACGCATTTCCCGGCCGGTCTGGATTTATCCCACTCGAGTCTTCATGCTCAACGCTTTGCGTGGCACCCATGCCGCCGGTGCGGCCGTCGTGCAGGCCGTCACCTTTCTGTCTGCCGCCTTCTCTCCCGAGGAGTAGTCCACCCCGAGAAGGGGGTCCGCCCCGGTCGACCGGGTCACACCCCGAATACGCCGCCCGCGCAAGGTGTTTCGAGCATGCCGAACACCTCGCGCTTTCTTGTGCGCTGTTCCGCTGTCGTGTGCAAGGTTGCGGGACGGTGGGAAGTGAAGTCCAATGAAGGAAGATATGTTCCTTTTGGGCACTTTCGTGACGACTGTCGGGTATGCACTGGACATGAATGTTTGCGGGAGCATGCGAGGTCGTTCGTCGCTTACGGGCGGCATGGCATTCCGGAGGTGCGGATGACTGCCGTCGTGATGCTCGTGCTGCCGGTCGGCGGCATGCTGGCGGGCGCCGTACATGGTGGAGTGCACGGCATTGAGTACGGCGTCGAGCGCGGCGTTGGGCTCGGTGCCGTGCATGGCGTTGAGTACGGCGTCATCCGCGGTCGGATGAAGGCGGGACCGTCGTCGCAGGACGTGTCGGCGCGTGCCGTCGCGTTCGCGCACGCCCAACTGGGCAAGCCGTACCGCTGGGGCGGCACGGGCCCTCTCGCCTTCGACTGCTCGGGGCTGACGATGCGGGCGTATGAGGCCGGGGGCATCGCCATCCCGCGCGTCGCCCATCAGCAGTGGCGGGCGGGGATGCGCGTCGAACCGGGGCAGGAACGGCCCGGCGACCTCGTCTTCTTCCGCTGGCAGGCGCGCGGGCCGTCGCACGTGGGCATCGTCGTCGGCAGCGGCGAAATGATCAACTCGCCGAGGCCGGGCGGCGTGGTGCGGCTCGCCTCCTACAAGCGCAGGAAGGACCTGGTGGGCTTCATGCGCTTCGTATGGGAAGCCGCATCGGCCCCCGTGCCCACTCCCACTCCCACGCCTACTCCTTCTCCGACTCCCAGGCCTTCATCGTCCACGCGGTCGGAACGGCCCAGGGAACCCGCCGAGGAGTGGGGCAAGGGCCGTGGCGTGCCGTATGAGGAGTTCGACGAGTGGGATGAGGGTCGGCCGCGGTATCTCTACGACCGGCCGCCGTATCTCTACGACGAGTGAGGCGGGGCGGCAGACAGTGCTCCTCGCGCGGACGTGATCAGAGGGAGGCTCACTCCATGCCCATGGCCATCATCGCCAGTAGGCCCACGAAGTGGCCGACGACCACGAACACGATCACGAAGATGAAGACGAATTTCGCGGGACCGTGCTCGAAGTGCTTGCCCTCCTTGAGCGGCGGCAGCTTGGCTTGGCGCTCGGCGATCCGCTCCTCAAGCGGTTTGCGGTGGAACACCGGAACTCCTTCTCGGCCGGCGACGCGGCCGTGTCCAGCTTGGGCGCCTGGGTAGGGGGCATCGTCTACAGCCCATAGTAGTTGCACTTTCCGCCGACCTCCCCGAGGGTGGTCGACACCATCGGGGAGGCCAGGGACGGACCGGGGCACCCGATCTGAGAAGCTAGTGCGCAGACCGATTGCAGAGATAGGACGAGGGTCATGTCAGGGAATGGAAGTACCGGAAGCCACGGAGGAACCCCCAAGTCGTGGCTCGCTGTAATCGTGATCCTTCTGGGGAGCACCCTCAGCGGGGTGGGACTGACCGTGGGGCCGAACTGGCTGCTCGTCTGGGTGGGCGTGGGAGTCTGCGCCGTCGGCGGCGTGCTCGCCCTGGTCTTCGACATCATGTCCGACGTGATCGTGGACGCGCCTCGGGTGCCGCTGGCGGAGGCCGACCCGATGGTCCAGCGCGTGTTCTGAGCGCCGCAGCCCCGCCTCCACCGGCGGGGCTGATTTTTGGGTTGCCAACCTACCTTCCGGTAGGTAGTTTTTTGGTGTAGGCGCGACCACCCGGACCGGCCATGGGCCGTCGAGTCAGGACAGGGGTCTGAATTGTCACCTCGGCAGAGCGACACGCGGCAGAGGCTGCTCGACGAGTTCGCCGCCCAACTCCTCGAACGCGGTTATCCCGGCATCTCGCTCAATGAGATCGCCCAGGCCATCGGCATCCGCAAGGCGAGCCTTTACCACCACTTCCCGGAGGGGAAGGAATCGCTGTTCGCCGAGGTGTCCCTGCGTTACATCGACGACGCCCACGCCGTCCTGCGCCGGGCCCTCGACACCCCCGGCGGCCTGCCGTACCAACTGTCCGCCATCGTCGCCGGCTACGCCGGCGACGCCTACCGCTCGGCGATGGGCATGCGCATCTACGACAGCACGCGCTATGTCGGCGAGGACACCCGCACCCGCATCTCCAGCCGTTACGTCAACGCTCTCATCACCCCCGTCACCGACCTCATGGCCGACGCCATCGAACGCGGCGAACTCCGCCCCGGCGACCCGTCGTTCCTCGCCGCCGCGTTCCTCGAACTCGCCGCCGTCGCCGAACCCCTGCCGCCCGACGTCGCGATGCCTCCCGGCCAGCGCGCCGACCCCACGCCGCACCACGACCTAGTCCCCGCCGTCGTCGACCTCTTCCTGCGCGGTGCGTCGTCGTGACCGTGCGGTGCGTCGTCGTGACCGTGCGGGGCACGGCGGGCGGTTGTCAGGCGCGGCGGTGGCGGCCCTTCTGGGGGCGGGGGGAGGGCGCGGGCTCGGAGGTGGCGCGGTGGCGGCGGCCCCGGAGCGGGACATCGGGGCGGAAGTCCGGCTGGGGAGTGTTCGCGGCGGAGGCCACCAGCACGTCGCTTTCGTAGACGGGGGCGGAGAGGGGCTGGCGGCGCGGGCGCGGATTGCCAGACGGGCGGGTGTCGCGCGGGGTGCTGGTGGTGCGGTGGCGGCGGCCCCGCAGAGGCGCCTCGGCCTTGAAGGAGCCGTAGTCCTCGGGGAGGCGTTCGAGCCGGCGGCGTCGGCCTTGGTACGGCACGGCACCGCGACCGGGCTCGCCGTCGCGCGGGGTGTCGCCGGAGTCCGCGGGGTTCCCGAGCGCGGAGGCGATGGCGGCGTCGAGGCCGGCGGCCCCACGGCGGCTGCGTAGGCCGCGCCGGGATCGGCCGGTGGCGCTGAACGGCACGGACGTCCCCGGCGTGGCACCGACGCTCGCCGCGGGCTGGTCCCCCGGAGTGAGTATGGCGAGGTCGGTAAATGTCGGGCGTGATGTGGCCGTGGCGACGTCCGCGGGCTGAAGCGCCGAGGTGAGGCCGAGGCCGGCCAGGGCCGGGGCGAGGGTCGTGTCCGCGGGCTCGGTGCTGTGTACGGCGGGGGCCGTGAGCTCCAGGTCGGTGTGCTGGGGCACGAGACGCGTGAAGCGGGTGTTCCGGGTGGCCCGGTGAGCGCGCTGGGCCTCGGTGACCGTGGTGACCGGGGTGACCGAGGTGCGGGGGACACGTACGGCATGGGCCAGGCGGAGTCGGGCCTTGGCATGGGTGAGCACGGCGACGGCGGCGAGGACGAGTGAGCCGACGAGGGCCTGGGTGCCGAGTTCGGGCAGGGCGGGCAGGTCGCGGACGGCGGAGACCGGGGTGCCGCCGACGGCGTCGGCCGGCCGCGCCGCCTCGGTTCCCGCCTGGGTTTCCGGTTTCCGGTGTTTGCCCGGAGTGCTGGGGCTGGCCGGGGTACTCGGCGTGCTCGGCGCCGCGTTGGCCGCGGCTGCCGGGGCGGCATCGGCGCTCTTGCGGTGCTTGCCTGCCGTGCGTGCGTCGGATTGCGCCGGGGTGCGCGGTGCGAGCAGCGCGAGCACCTTGCCTGACTGGGGGGCCGCGGCCCCGGCGCTTTCGGCGTCCGGGACGGCTGTGGTGGCGCGCGGCGGGAGGAGGGTGAGCACGCTCCCGGACTGCGCGGAGGCCGTGGACGGTGTCCCCGCCTCGGCGGCGGTGCGCGGGGAAGCGGTGCCGGTGTCCGGGGCGGTCGTGGCGGGGCCCGGCCGTACGCCCTGCCCGACGTCTTGCCCCGCGCCCTGCCGTACGGCGTCCGCCGCGGGGGCGGCTATGCCGATCCCGGGGCCGGGGAGGCCGACGCCCGGCCCGCCCTGGACTGCGGCGGTGCCCGCGCTGGTGGCGCCGAGGTCGAGCACCTGCGCTTCGAGCCGCTCCTTGACCTTTTCCGGGTAGCCGTAGCCGACGACCTTGCTCTGGTCGCGGACCTTGCGCTTGGCCACACCGCCGTCGATGTTGCCCTCGATCGTGTGGATCCGCTTGCCCTCGACCCGCGTCACGACACCCACGTGGTCGATCTTCGAGATCTTGTCCGAGCCGCCCCAGTCGTAGAACACGAGCGCGCCGGGTGCGGGTGTGTGCCCCCAGGCGTCTTGCTCCTTGAACCACTGGGCGTGGGACACGGTCCAGGCGAACTGGCCGATCCAGTCCTCGTAGCCCAGCTTCTTGGCGGCCCAGGAGATGTACATGTCACACCAGGGCTGATTCGTGTAGTCCGAATCGGACTCCACGCTGTTGTACCACTTGCCGAACTTGGTGTAGCCGCTGGCCTTCTCGGCGTAGCCGAGTTCGCTTTCCAGCAGCTCGATGAACTTTTTGGTCTCAGGGGTCATGGAGGTAGGGGACCCCCTGGCAGCCCTGGGGGAGGGTCGCGCCGCCCTCGCGACCGGGCTTCCGGGTGGCAGGTCGATCGATGGCGCGTCACACGCACCGGCAGAGCCGGACACGGCTGGGGCGTGTGTGGCGGCACCACGGGTCTGTTGCTTCCGTGACCAGGTGAGACTACCGCGCGCAAGGTCAAGTTCAAGTACGAACCAAGGAAGTTCAAGCGGCAGGAAGACTCCCATGCAGCGCCTTCGGTATCCGAAACCCCGATTTTTACGGAGTTTTCGTCTCACAAGCCCCCAGATCGGCCCGCTAAAAAATCTTCCTTCCACGCCGGCCACGGGGTACCGAATGGCGTTCGGTAGAACGTGTTCTAAGGTGGAGCGCATGACTCTTGATCTCGACCTCGCCGGTGCCGCACCGACACCCGAGGGCAACGCCCGGATCTCCGTGCTCGCCGCGCTCGCGCAGCGGACCCGCGACCTTGTCGACGCCGTGGCGCTGACCGACGTGCCGGAGAGCGAGATCGAGGCCGTGACCGCGGAGGTGACGGCGCTCACCGAGCGTCTGCGCGCGGCGATGCGGGACGCGCCGCTGTCCTTCCGGCTTTCCGAGGACGGCGTGCTGACGCACCCGGGCAACGCCGTGATCGGTACGGCGAACCCGCACGCGCTGCCCCTCGTCATCGAGGCGACCCCCGAGCGCACCGTGCGGGCCGACATCCGGTTCCGCCCCACCCACGAGGGCCCGCCCGGAGCCGTACACGGCGGAGTGACGGCCATGGTGCTCGACCAGTTGCTCGGCGAGGCGGTCGTCGTGGGGCACTATCCCGCGATGACCGGCACGTTGTCGATCCGCTACCGCCGGCCGGTGCCGTACGGGTCGGATCTGGTGGGGTCAGCGGAATACACGCATTCGGAGGGGCGCAAGAGCTGGGTGGAGGGGCGCATCGCCCTGCCGGACGGCACGCCGCTGGTGGAGGCGACCGGATTGTTCATCACTCCGGCGGCGTGGCTGGACCTCGCCCCGCCCGAGCAGGCAGCCGAGCAGGCGGCCGACACGAACACGGGCCTCCCCGCGCAGAACGGGAGCGTCTAGTCTGAGCTCCCCGACTCGGGGTAGTCCGCCTGTTCATCGGGTTCGTCCGGTTCGCTGGGACTCGCCGGTTCCGTCGATGGCTCCGGGGAACGGGGGGAGTCCGGCTCGCTCGGGGGCCCAGGCCGTCGCGGTCGGACGGTGGGCGGCCTCTGCCGCGCGCAGGACGGTCCTTTGACCAGGACCTCCGCCACCTGTGGGCCGTTGGCCGCGGCCCGGTCGGTCATGAGGACGACGCCGAAGTAGGCGTGCGCACCGCAGGCCACGTGCCCGAAATCATGCGTCGCCGGGACCGAGTAGACGGTCCGCCCTGACAGGACGACCGACTCGGTGTGCATCGTCCGCACCGCGCCGCCGCCGTCGCGGCGCGTGAACATCATGCTGAGCCGTACGGGACCCCTTCCCGCGGTCCTGACCCGCATGGTGCCGTCCGCTCCGTCCCACGCGGCGATCCGCGCGTTGGTGACGCGTGCCGGGGACGGGGGAACGGATGGCCGGGCGGGTTCACGGGTCACCAGGGGGGAGGGGGCGAGGCCGGTGGGGGCCCTCCCGGCGCCGGTCGGGGGCGGGGTGGCGTCGGGGCCGGGGCCGGGGTCGCTGAGCGGCGCGGCCTGCGCCTTGGGCTCGCGGGGCGGCGGGGCGAGGAACGCCTCCCTCTCGGGGTCGATGCCGACGAGGTCGGCCAGCAGCAGGAACGTTGTGACGACCGCCGCCACGGCAGTGGCCGCGACCACCCCGTATGCGCGCGGCCGTATCCTCCCCGCGCGCCCGCTGAGCCTCCCCGTGCGGGTGCGCCGCCGCGGGAACGGCCGGGCCAGGGGGAAGTCCATCGCCATTGCCGTGGCCATTTCGGCGAGTCGGCGGCGTCCGCGTTTCTCCCAGTCGGGCCCCTGCGCGGCGACCGCCGCGGCGCCGAGCTCCTGGAGGAACTCCCGTGCGCTCGCGGGACGCCCGTCGGGCTCGACCGCCAGGCCGCGGAGCACCAGGCTCCTGACCGCCGGAGGCACGTCGTCGAGCGGAACCTCGCCGTCGGGTCTCCGCCCGGAGTACGGCGTCTGCCCGGTCAGGCACTCGTAGAACACACAGGTCGCCGCGTACAGGTCGGTGCGCACCGTCGGCTGCTCGCCCGCCCACAGTTCGGGGGCGGCGTACGCGGGGTCGCCTCGCCGCGGGGTCCGCTCCGGTCTCTCCCCGTCGCCCGCGGCGAGGCGCGGGGCGGCCAGGCCGAAGTCGCCGATCCGGCTTAGGCCGTCGGCTTGGACGAGGACGTTGGCCGACCGGTGGTCACCGTGCACGAGTCCTCTCTCGTGCGCCGCCGCGAGGCCCAGCAGGCTGCCCTTGAGGATGGCCAGCGCGGCCTCCGGGCTGGTCGCGCCATGTCTTGTGAGCATCGCGCCGAGGGGCACGCCGTCGACCAGTTCCATGACGAGCGCCGCCCGCGTCGCCGTCTCGACGTACTCGTATGTACGGATCACTCGTGACTCGTCAAGCTCGACCAGGGTCGCTGTCGCCTCGCGGAATCCCGCGAGGAGGCCCTCGTCTTTGCGCAAGGCGGCGTTCAGGTATCTGATCGCGACGTGGGCCCCGGTGGCGATGTGCGTGGACAGGTAGACCCTGCCGCTCGGTCCGTCGCCGAGCTGCCTGACGTCGTGGTACCCCGGCACAGACCAGGAACCCATCTCGCCCCCCGAAAGGCCGTGAACGTCTCGAAGGTGTAGGTCCCCTAAGGGAGCAAAACAATCCCAGGGGTGGCACAAATGGTAAGAGGTCGCTAATCGTAGTTGGTACGGATATCGGTCACTACCCGGGGATGGGGACGTTCCAGAGGCGCATGGGCCACATCCTGGAGGCCGGCGAGGTTTCACGGCCGGCCCTGTTTGCGCAGGCCAGGGTGGATATATGCGTTGACCATGGCTAAATGTGTCGATTTTTCGGGATGGGAACTCAGGGTAGCGAGTCGTAGACCGCCTCGACCAAGCGGTAAGCCCGCACGTTTCCGACCACCTCGTGCGACATCCGATTCATGATGTAGGCCATCCCGAGCCCGTGTACGGCGTCGCCCATGCCGAGCGCACCCCCGTATCCGAGGTGCCCGAACGCCGACCGCCGTGCGCGCGGCGGCGCGGGGTAGGCCGCCGACGGCAGCATGAACCCGAGGCCGAAGGCGGTCTCGACCTGCAGCACGCGGTCGTGCCCGCGGACCCGGGAGCCGGTCGCGTCCACCAGGGTGGACGGCTCAAGGAGCGCGTCCTCCACCAGCGCCCGGTAGAAGCCCGCGAGCCCTCGGGCCGTCG
The DNA here is from genome assembly GCF_900100605.1 of Sinosporangium album. Classification (GTDB taxonomy): domain Bacteria; phylum Actinomycetota; class Actinomycetes; order Streptosporangiales; family Streptosporangiaceae; genus Sinosporangium; species Sinosporangium album. The sequence continues at coordinate 42,084 of NZ_FNCN01000002.1, forward strand.
CCACCACCCCGGCCGCCGGCCATCCCGCGCGCAGCATCAGCGGGTGGTTGGCCCCGCCCTTGAGGCGGTGGATGGGCGGGTTGCCGAGAGCCCGGCTCAGCAGGCCGTCGGCGGACACGGCGTTCGCCCGGGCGTCCACGCGGGCGCCCGCACCGTCGTTCGCGCGGTCGTTCACGCGGTCGTTCACCCGGTCATTCGCGCGGTCACCCGCCGTGAGACGTGCGGCGTGTGCCGCCACCTCGTCGGGGGCGCCGAGCCACAGCTCCAGCCCGAGCGGGCCCGCGATCCGGTCCGCCACCATGTCGGCCACCGAACACCCCGCCGCCCGCCGCACGACCTCCTCCAGCAGGAAGCCGTACGTCAGCGCGTGGTAGCCGTGCGCCGCGCCCGGTGTCCACAGCGGCGCCTGCCCGGCGAGCCTGGCGGCCACGGCCGGCAGGTCGTCGAACTCCTCCAGCGGCACCTCGTCCTCGATGACCGGCAGCCCCGCCTGGTGGGTCAGCAGATGCTCCACGGTGATCCCGGCCTTGCCCCGGGCCTCGAACTCCGGCCAGACCGACGCCACCGGCGCCGTGAGGTCGAGCACCCCGTCCTCGGCCAGCAGAAGCACGGCGGCCGCGGTGACCGCCTTGGTGCACGAATACACGAACGCGGGTGTGTCGCGCTCCCACTCCCGTCCCGCGCGGTGGTCGGCGAGCCCACCCCACAGATCCACGACGACACGGCCGCGGTGGAACACCGCGAACGAGGCGCCCACCTCCTCGCCATCGGCGAAGTGCTTCTCGAAGACCTCGCGCACACGAGCGAACCGGGCGTCGCAGTGGCCGTGCACTCCGCCCGCCATGCCGCCCATGTCCACCGTGCCGCCCATGCCGTGCCTTCCATCGCGGTTCCGGACCCTCACCAGGCCCCCTGATCCGCCGAGAATACGGGGCGGCCTGACCGTGGAGGCACGAGGGGCCAGGGGGACGGGCCCTACCCGATCGGCGGGAGCGTCCTCGGGCGCACCAGCGCGGCGTGGAGCGAACGGGCCTCGGCCTCGGCGAGCGCGAACGCCTCGCAGGCGGCGAGCCAGGCCGCGGCGGAGGCGCCGTCCAGCGCCGCGCTGACCGGGCTCCTCCACATCTCGTCCAGGCGTGCCCGTACCGCGTCCTGGAACGGGCCCGGCGTGGTGAGCACGCTCCCGGCCAGCACGATGGGCGAATCGTCACTGAGGTCCCTCACCTCGCAGGCGCTCGCGACAAGGCGGGCCGCGGCCTCCTCCACGATGACGACGGCCATCGGGTCGCCCGCGAGGCTCGCCCGTGCGACGAGCGGCGCGAGCGCGGCCAGTGCCACCGGGGGGCCGGCCTGTACGGCACCGCACACCAGGTCGGCGAGGTCCCGCCCGGTCGCGACCACGGGCGGCTGGTCACCGAGCAGGTGCTCGACGACCAGCCCGGTCAGCGGGGTCGACGCCGAAGCGCCCCGGGCCAGGTGGCGGACCACCGCCTTGGCGGCGGCCCTGCCGACCCAGAAGCCCGAGCCCTCGTCGCCCAGCTGCCAGCCGAAGCCGTCGGCGATCGCCATCTCCTCGCGGTCGGCGATGCGGGCGCATATGGCGCCGGTGCCGGAGAGCACGACCGTGCCGGCGGGCTCCGCCGTACCGGCGGCGAAGGCCACGACGACGTCGCCGAGCACGTGGGGTGCGGCGGTGACACCGACCGACCTGAAGGCGGCGTCGAACGCCTCCCGCGCCTGCGGGTGCTGCAGCACGCCCGACCCGGCGAGGCCGACGGTGACGGCGGTGACACGCGCGGGGTCTTCGCCCCGGAGCGCCGCCGAAACGGCCTGGGCGATGTTCGCGCAGGCCAGGGGGATGCCTTGGGCGGCGGGATTGCCGCCTTCCGCGCGTCCCGACCCGAGGGGGACACCTGCGGCTGTGGCTACGACGGCGCGTGTTGAGGTGCCGCCGGCGTCGACACCGAGAACCAGACTCATGAGGAAAATTATTCTCATGGTCGCCGCGAGCGACGTGAGGCTCGTCCGGGAGACCGCCGCGCAACTCGATGTGGCGACGGTCGACCGGGTGGTGAGGGCCCTGTGCGAGGCCGCCACTCCCACCGTCAGCGCCCAGTCCTACACCCACACCGTCAGCGCGTGGGGCGCCTGACGGCGCCTCACACGGGTTCGCCCGCGGCCAGGCCGTCGAACAGGACACTGATGTAGTGGTCGGCCAGGTGCGCGGTGCCCAGCCTGCCACCGGGGCGGAACCAGCGCACGGCCACCCAGATGGCGTCCCGGATCATGCGATAGGTCAGCTTCGGGTCGATGTCGGCGCGGAGTTGCCCTTCGGCCTGGCCGCGCTTGATCTGGTCGACCCACATGCGCTCGACCACGTGCTCGGCCTTCACCAGGTAGTCGAACCGTTCGATCTGCCGAAGGTAGCTCCAGTCGTTCTGCATCACGGTGATGGCGGCCCGATGCGGTTCGAGGGAACCGAATCCGATGCGCACCATTTCGGTGAGGGTGGGGCGGGGCTTGCCGCCCTTCTCAATCACCGCCCGGTAGCGACTGATGAGATCGTCGAGGAAGGTCGAGAGAACTTCGTCGACAATTGTCTCTTTCGAGTCGAAATGGTGGTAGAGACTTCCCGACAGGATGCCCGCCTCGGTGGCGATCTCCCGCACCGTCGTCGCCTGGAAGCCCTTGCGCGCGAAGATCTCGGCGGCGAGTTTCACGAGATGATCGCGGCGGTCTGAGGCTGGGCCCAAAGGTGCGACGCGGGTCCTTCCTGCTTGCCGCCGGGGGGAGGCGGACTTGGTCGTGGGCGCGGTGCCGCCGGAGTCCTTGCGCGTGGTCACACCCTCAATTATGGACCCTTGGTGGAAATTTCGACTCAAGGTTGTTTTATCCAAGCACTTGCTAGGGGCTGGGGGAGTGCCGGGCTGAGGAGGGCCCGGTTGAGCGGCTGTAAATCGGTCACACCTCGCGTCACCGTACGCAAGGATCATTTGTATGTCGAAACTCGGTTATCCATTTACTCTGGGGGTCGCATCGGGCGATCCGCTGCCCGGCGGAGTGGTCCTGTGGACCCGGCTCGCACCCGAACCCCTGCACCCGGATCCCGAGAGACCCGGCGGCATGCCCGAACCGCCGGTGGAGGTGGCGTGGCAGGTGGCGGAGGACGAGGCGTTCACCAAGATCGTGCGCCAGGGGACCGCCTGGGCGACCGCGGATCTCGCGCACAGCGTGCACGTTCAGGTGGACGGGCTGCGCAACGCGACCGACTACCACTACCGCTTCTCGGTGGCCGGCCCGTTCGCCGACAAGGGCGCGCCCGTGGTCAGCGCGGCCGGGCGCACCCGCACCGCCACCGGGTCCTACGCCACCGATCCGGTGACGTTCGGCCTGGTGTCCTGCCAGCGTTACGAACACGGCTACTACACCGCGCTGCGGCACCTCGCCGCCGAACGCCCCGACGTGGTGTTCCAGGTGGGGGACTACATCTATGAGTACGGCAAGCCCAAGGCGCCGAAGCCCGGCCGCTACGTCCGCCCCCTGGCGGGCGGCGAGGCCGAGTGCAGATCCCTGCACGCCTACCGCAACAGATACGCCCTCTACCGCACCGATCCCGACCTGCAGGCCGCGCACGCGGCTGCGCCGTGGGTGACGACATGGGACGACCACGAGGTGCGCGACAACTACCGAGGCGTGCTGCCGGGCGACGGCTCGGACCCGGCCGCGTTCTTGCACCGCCGTACCGACGCCTACCAGGCGTACTACGAACACATGCCGCTGCGGGAGGCGCCCGGCGTGAAGGGGCTGCAGCTCTATCGGCTGCGGCCGTACGGCGAGGTCGCCGACTTCCTGGTGCTCGACGTCCGGCAGTACCGCGACGACAGGACCATGCTGGGGGCCGAGCAGGAGGACTGGCTGCTGTCGCGGCTGCGCGCTACCACGGCCCGCTGGTCGGTCCTGGTGCAGCCGCTGTTCTTCTCCCCGCGCGTGATCCCCGGGCGTGACCCGAAGGTGCGCTCCGACGCCTGGGACGGCTATCCCGACCTTCGGGAGCGCGTCCTTGCGACCCGTCCGCGCGGGCTCGTGGTGCTGAGCGGTGACGTGCACGACCACTGGGCGGCCGAGATCAAAGCCGACCCGGCCGACCCGGCGTCGCCGTCCGCGGGGGTGGAGTTCGTCGGCACGTCGGTCACCAGCAAGCCCCCCGCGACCGATGCGGCCGCGGTCCTCGCCGCCAACCCGCACCTGAAGTTCCACGACGGGCGCCGCGGCTATGTGATCGGTACGGCGAGCCGGGACGGTTTCCAGGTGTCTCACCGGGTGGTGGAGTCGACCGAGGTGAGGGAGTCCCCGGTGAGCACGGCGGCGACGTTCGCGGTCGAGGGTACGGCGCTGCGCCGCCAGGACGTGTCCGCCCCGCAAGTGTGAGGGAGATCGAACGGAGTCCGACCGGAGGCCGGCCGTGGAGCGTTCGACGAGGCTTGTGCTCGAACACGGGGAGGTATCCATTGTGAAATCAGGAGGTCAGACCTCTAGCAGATAGGAAAGTTTCCTATTAGATTGTCCCTCATGCCTAAGAGCGGTGACGCATGACACGGCCCGAAGGCGGTCTTCACCGCCTGGCCGACACGGTTCTACTTCCAGGTTTCGAAGGCCGGACGCCCCCCGACTGGCTACGTCGCCGACTCGCAGACGGACTCGCTGGAGTGGTGCTGTTCTCACGCAACATCGGCACGCCCGCCCAGGTCGCCGACCTTACGGCGGCGTTGCGTGCGGAAAGGCCCGACCTGCTTGTCGGCATCGACGAGGAGTCGGGCGAGGTGACCCGCCTCGAAGCCGCGCAGGGGAGCAGCAGGCCCGGCAACTTCGCCCTCGGTGTCGTCGACGACACCGGTCTCACCGAGGAGATCGCGAAAGATCTCGGCCACGACCTCGCCGAGATCGGGGTCAACTTCGATTTCGCCCCCTCGGCGGATGTCAACTCCAACCCCGACAATCCGGTGATCGGGCTGCGTTCCTTCGGCGCGGACCCGCACCTGGTGGCCCGCCACACCCGGGCCTTCATCCGCGGCCTCCAGTCGGCCGGAGTGGCCGCCTGCGCCAAGCACTTCCCCGGCCACGGAGACACCTCGGTGGACTCCCACCACGCCGTCCCGCTGGTCTCCGCCGCGGTCGAGGAACTGCGCGACATCGCGCTCCTGCCGTTCCGGGAGGCCATCGCCGAAGGGGTGCGGTCGATCATGACCGGGCACCTGCTCGTGCCCGCCTACGACGGCGACAAGCCGGCCACCCTCAGTCCTCACGTGCTGACGGCGCTGCTCCGCGAGGAGCTCGGCTACGACGGCCTGATCATCACCGACGCCATCGAGATGCAGGCCGTCGCCGGCGAGTACGGCCTGGGCCGGGCCTCGGCCCTGGCCATCGCCGCCGGCGCCGACGCGATCTGCGTCGGTGGAGAGCACGCCGACGAGCAGAGCGCCACGGACATCCGCGACGCCATCGTCGCCGCGGTGCGCGAGGGCGTGCTCACCGAGGGCCGCCTGGCCGAGGCCGCGCGCCGGGTGAACGAGCTGGCGGCCTGGACCTCCGCGCAGTCCGGTGCGCGCAGGGGCGAGCGCGGTTCGGTCGGTCTGACCGCCGCCCGCCGGGCCCTGCACATCACGCGGCGCTCGGGGGAGCACGTGCTGCCCTTGAGCGCGCCGCCGCAGGTGGTCGAGCTGGCTCCGCTCATGAACCTCGCCATCGACAAGCACACCCCGTGGGGTGTCGGTGAGCCCCTCAGCAAGCTGCTGCCGGGCACCACCGTCACGCGGTTCGCCGCCTCAGAGGCCACCGGGGCCGCCATCGAGAACGTGCTCGCCGTCTCCGGCGACCGGCCTCTGGTCCTCGCCGTGCGCGACGTCCACCGGCACGCCTGGCAGACGGACGCGCTCAACCACCTGCTCAGTGCCCGGCCCGACGCCGTCGTGGTCGAGATGGGGCTGCCCGGCCGCTCCGACCTCGGCGCGGTGCACATCGCCACCCACGGCGCGGCCCGCGTATGTGGCCAGGCCGCGGCCGAGGTCATCGCGGGGGTGGGCGAAGGCCCCGCCTGAGCGGCACAGATCGTGTACGGCGCACGTCCGGAGGGGTCACGGGCGTGCGCCGTACCGTTTTTCTAGCGGTGTCCGACTATCGCCGACAGGTGATGATTTAGCAGGTCAGAGCGTACGGAATAAAGCTCTGATTACATAGGGCTACCCATCACTAACAGAGGGTTATATGCTCGCATGCGTCTTGACCCCGACGGGTCAAGCGGAGTCGGGGGAGTGTCATGGATCTTCTGGGCCCGGTCATGCGCCCTCCCGCTTCTCGCAAGAGCGACCCCCACTGGTGAAGGAGCCTGAAGTGATCAAGAAGCTGTGCGTGACCGGTGCCGTCCTGGCAGCCGCGACCGGCGCCGCTCTCGTCTCGACCCCCGCGCACGCGGACTCCTGGGGCAACTGGACCCGCAACAGCGGTTCGTCTCAGTCCGGCAACCAGTTCGGCAACGTCAGCGCGGCCAACGTCGGTGCCGGCAAGGGCACTCAGGTCAACAACATCAACGGCGTCACGGGCGTTGCGAATAACGGCGCGGTCACCGTCATCTACCGCTGGAGCTAATGCTCACACCCCACACGCGCGCCAGGTCCTTCCGGACCTGGCGCGCTGTGGTGTGCATGGGGGTCTGATCGCCCCGATGACAGGTGCATACCATGTGGTTGATCCTGAAATTGGGTAAGGAGCGGTTTGTGGGCATTTCTGTGGCCTATGCGACCTGGGCAGGCCCCCAGGAACACGACGACGAGCGCGAGATCGTGCTCGCGGCGTGGCGGCAGGTCGGCATCGCCGGGCGAGCGGTGCGGTGGGACGACCCGGATGCGGACTGGGCGGCCTTCGACGCCGTCGTCATCCGCTCGACCTGGGACTACGTGCTCCGCCGGGACGAGTTCACCGCCTGGGCCCACCAGGTGGCCGCCGCCACCAGGCTGTTCAACCCGGCCGAGGTGATTGAGCGCAATACGGATAAAAGCTACCTTCGGGATGTCCCCATCCCCATCGTGCCGACGCATTGGGGCGACGGTGACCTGCCCGAGTGGGCGGAATACGTGGTCAAGCCCTCGATCTCGGCGGGAGCCCGCGACACCATCCGTACCGCGGACCGAGAGCGGGCCCTGGCCCACGCGGCCTCGCTGCGCGCGGCGGGCCGAGTGCCGATGATCCAGCCCTATCTCGACATGGTGGAAACCGAGGGGGAGACGTCGCTCCTCTACTTCGGTGGCCGGTTCAGCCATGCCGTGCGCCGCAACCCGATGCTGGCGGGCCGCGCCACCGCGGCCGATGCCGACAACGTCCGCGCCACGGTGCGCGAGCCCGACGCCGACCAGCGCGACATGGCCGAGACCCTGCTCGCGTCCCTGCCGGAGGGAGTGCTCTACGCCCGGGTCGACCTGGTGCGCCTGGCCGACGGCACTCCGGCGCTCATCGAGCTCGAACTGACCGAGCCCTACCTTTATCTCAGCTTCGCCCCGGACAGCCCCGCGGCCCTGGCCAACGCCCTCCGCGAGCGGCTCTGACCACCGCGTCGCCGCCGCCCGGGAACGGTCCCCGGCCGTGGCCGGCCGGGGACCCCGCCTCCCGGGGCGCGCCGCTACTGCGGCAGCACCGACCCCACGGGCTCGTTCACCATGGCGGCCGTGCCCGCCAAACCCGCGGTGGGGCCGCGGTTCGGGAGTCCGGAGTATCGGGTCGGCGGGGTCAGCCGGGCAGTCTGCCGTTCCTGAACAGGTCTACGAACAGTTGGTGGTCTTCCCTGGCCTGGGCGCCGTACGCGTGCGCGAAGTCCACCAGCATGCCGGTGAAGCCCGCCGTCTCGCCGCCCACGACCGCCACGATGGCCTTCTCGGTGGAGAAGTCCACCAGGTCGTGGCTGGACTCGTCGTCGGCGACCGCGTGCATGCGGGCGACCGCCCGGCCGAGGTCGCGCAGGACGGAGGAGATCTCCTCGGGTTCGTTGACGTCATCCCAGTCGAGATCGGCGGAGTAGGGGGAGACCTCGGCGACAACCTGCCCGATGCCGTTGAGGCAGGTGTATCCGAGCCACGGGTCGGCGTACGCCTGGAGGGCACGTTGCGATTCGGCCGTACGGTGGCCCTGGTGCCGGAAGTAGCGGTGCACCTTGTCGTCGTCGATGTAGCGCGCGACCGCGGGCACCTGGGCCTGCTTCATGTAGAGGATGACGTCGTTCTCCAGGGCCTGGGTGTGCCCTTCCAGCAGCATGTTGTAGGAGGGAAGGCCGGCCGAGCCGATGCCGACACCCTTGCGGAGAGCGACGTCCTTGATGGTGTGCTCGACGGCCCGGCCGCCCTCGGGGCGCGCGGGCAGGGTGGTGAGGTAGTCGTGGAACGCGGCGATGACGGCCTCGCGCTGGGCGGCGTCGACGGGTTCGCGCCCGTCCATGAGCGCGAAGCGGCGGTCGTAGTCGTCGATGGTGGTCTCGACGTCCAGGAGCGCCACACGGGTGTGGAGCCGCGCGCGCTGGAGCACCTTGCGCAGGGCGCCTGTGGTGGTGTCCAGGGTGAGCGACCCGACGGCGCCGTCGCCGCCGAGGGCGATGCCGGTGAGCTCGCCGAGGTAGGCCCGGGACAACTCCGCCACGAGGTCGGTGATGACGCCGTCGGACAGGGCCTTGGCGTAGCCGATGAGGGCGACGCTCGCGGAGAGGCGCTTGAGGTCCCAGGTGTAGGGCCCGACGTAGGCCTCGTCGAAGTCGTTGACGTTGAACACCAGCACGCCGGAGGCGTTCATGTAGGTGCCGAAGTTCTCGGCGTGAAGGTCGCCGTGCATCCACACCCGGCGGGTCTGCGCGTCGAGGTAGGAATCGTCGGCGTAGTCCCCCGTCATGTCCGCGTAGAAGACGCAGGCGCTGCCCCGGTAGAAGGCGAAGGGGGAGGCGGCCATCTTACGAAATTTCCGGCGGAAGGCCGCCGGGTCCTGCTTGATCGCTTCACCGAACTCGGCCGCGAGCACTTCTAGAACGTGCGCCGCACGCCTCTCGTTTCCCATGAACGGCACGGTAGGACACCGTCCGTCACCTGCGAACACCGGGAGAGGTGTGGCCGTGCTCTGGCGGGCGTGGGGGACCCGCCAGAGCACGGCCGACCCCGGCGAGGGACACAGGACCTCGGCGAGGGTTGAGGTCCTATGCCACCTGGTCGCACGGGGAGTCGGTGAGGGCGTCTCAGGAGAGGCGCCGGACAGACCGAGCCGTCGTGGTGTTGGGCTGAGTTGTTCCCGCCGGGTCGTTCACGGGTGACAACTCCATCACATTTCCGCTGGAAAAAAGCGGAATGATCCGTTCTTGCTCCCATCGGACATCTCGACAACCGGCCCAAGCCACTCCTGGTGCTCTGATAGGTGTGGGTGAGCCCCGCGCGATGCAACCCGTAACGCAGTAGACGCGTTGCCTCGCCGGGGTCGTGCCTGGGCGGGTGCGGAGGCTCCGTTCACGCCGACAGCACCGATCGTCACTCCTCGCCGACCTTTCGATGGATTTGTACCAACGTTTGGATAATGCGGGTCTGAGGGGTCGCGGTCAAGAGGTTGTTCCACGCTAGAAGCAGATCGTCTAAATTTGTTGGCACAAAAGGGGTGAAAGTGGCACGGTCGACGCTGTACCAGCAGGTGGCTTCGGAACTCCGGAGGGCCATCTACTCCGGTGATCTCGGTCCCGGAGATCAGCTACCGACCGAGGCCGACCTCATGCAGTCGCACGGTGTGAGTCGCAACACCGTCCGGTTGGCCTTGGGCGAGCTGGTCAACGAGGGTCTGGTGACGCGCACGCCGAGGCGTGGCACGGTCGTGCGCGACCGGCGACCCCTGTTGATGTATCCCCAACGGGAGCTCGAACCCCAGACCGAGGGCGGGCCGCGTGAGGCGTTCGCCTACGCCGTGTCCCACGAGGGGCGTCTGCCGGGTCAGGTCATCGAGGTCTCCATCGTCGCGCCCCCCGAGGACGTCGCCATCCGACTGGAGCTGGCCGACGACGGGCTCGCCGTGGTGCGCAAGAGGCTGCGCTTCGTGGACGGCCAGCCGTACAACACCAACGACTCTTTCTTCCCCCTGTCCCTGGTGGCGGGGTCGGAGATCGCCCGGCCCGGAGACATCATGCGAGGGGCCAACCGGGTGTTGGACGAGCTCGGCCATCCGCAGGTCCGCATCGTCGACGACATCTCCGCACGCATGCCCACGCCGGCGGAGGCCCAGCGTTTGATGCTCGAACCCGGCACGCCGGTGGTGGTCTACATCCGGGTCGGCTACGACCCCGACGACCTGCCGGTCCGTGTCGCGGTATCCGTCCTTCCGGCGGACAAGCACTTGATTAGGTATGAGCTGACACGCCGGTGACGTCCCCGTGTGACGGGGGGTGGTCCGGGGGGACGCGGGACTGTTTGAGCGGCTGATCGCTACGTAGCGATCAGCCGCTTTTTTCGCATGCGCCCATAAGCCCGTGCATTCGGTCCCAAATCATGATTTATCCGTACGAAAGCCGTGCGCTATCGCGTGGCTACGTTCCGTGTTCACTCCATCACCCGTGAACGCTTCGCACCTCGAAGCGCCCCTCCACCTGAAAGGGCACATCATGCACGCTGGTACCCGCCTTGACTCTTTCACCCTCCGTCGCGCCGGGCAGGAGGACCTCTCCGCCGTTCTCGGCGTTCTCGCCGAGGCGGCCGAGTGGCTCTACCAGCTCGGCGTACGGCAGTGGCCCCGCCAGGGCTTCGGCGCCGAGCGGATCGAGCCCCTCATCGAGGACCGCGTGCTCTACGTTCTCGACGGCCCGGCCGCCCGGATCGACAGGCTCGACAGGATCCCCGCGGCCCGGGTCGGCGACGACGCTCCGCACAGTGATGTAGATGTGAGGGGGCCGGGTGTGAACGGTGGCATCGCCGCGGTCGTCGCACTCGACGACAACGCCGACGCCGAATTCTGGACCCCCGCCGACGAGCCGGGCGCGGCGCTGTACGTCCACAAGCTGGCGATCTCGCGCCGCTGGGCCGGGCACGGCGTGGGCGACGCCCTGCTCGACTGGGCGGGTCTGCGCGTGGTGGCCGCCGGAGGGCGCTGGCTCCGCCTGGACTGCTCTAAGGACAACCTGCGCCTTCAGGACTACTACCGCGGCCGCCGGTTCTGGCACGTGCGTACGGTGGACCTCCCGCACCGCGCCTCCGGTGCGCTGTTCCAGCGGCCCGCGGGCATGCGCGGCGGCCGGCCCACCATCTCCATCCGCGACCTGTCCACCCACGGTGGGCGCTCGCTGCTGATCTCGGCGAAGAGCTGAGGCGCGCACCGCAGAAAACACCCCAAGCGTACGAAGTGCGCTGACAGTGGTGCCGCCCCGGCTGAACCGCCCCGGTCCGGACCTCTCCCCCGAGGAGGTCCGGACCGGGGGCGGTGCAGTCTAGGGAAATCTTCTGGCACGGAGGTGTTCATGGAACAAACCCCACCCGATAGCCTCAGACCATGACCGGATCATTGCTTGAGGTGATCGCGCTCAATGTGCGCGATGCCGTGGCCGCGGAGGAAGGCGGAGCGGACCGCCTGGAGGTCGTGGCCGACATGGCCGCCGACGGGCTCACCCCCGCGGTGGAGACGGTCGCCGCCATCTCCGCGCAGACGGCCCTACCGCAGATGGTCATGCTTCGCCACTCCGCGGGATTCGCGTGCGACGAGCAGTCCCTGGCCGATCTCAAGACGGCCGCCAAGGCCCTGGCCGAGGCGGGCGCCGCCGGCTTCGTCTTCGGCTTCCTCAACGCCGAGGGCGCCGTCGACCTGGAGGCCACCGAGGCGCTCATCCACGCGGTCGCGCCGCTGCCGTGGACCTTCCACAGGGCCGTCGACCACGCCGCCGACCGGAAGGCCGCCTGGCGTGCCGTACGGCTGCTGCCGAACCTCGCCACGGTGCTCACCTCCGGGGCGGTCGGCGGGGTCGGCGACGGGCTCGACGTTCTGCGCTGGCGGGCCGAAGCCGGTGACGCCGCTCTGATCATGGCCGGTGGCGGGCTGAAGCCCGTCCACGTCGCGACGCTGCTCGACTACGGGGTGCGCGCCTTCCACGTCGGCAGCGCCGTACGCTCCTCCTGGACCTCGCCCGTCGAGGCCGGACGGGTGCGCCGGTGGCGGGACCTGGTCGACGGGCGGTAGACGTCCGACGGGCGGTAGACGTCCGGCAGGAGGTCGACGTCCGGCGGGAGGTCGACGGACGGTGGATGTCCGGCAGGAGGTCGACGGGCGTCAGAGGGGCGGCGGGAGGTCCGCGGGCGTCAGGGGGTCTCGCGGCCCATGGCGTCGAACATCGCGGTAAGGCCCGTGAGCTTGACGCGAGGCCCACGGCCGAGCGCGTGCGCCAGCGCCGCCTCGGCCGTCTCGATCGCCAGCCAGTCGTCATAGGTGACCGGTGCGACCCCTCGCGCGGCCAGCAGCGCGTCCAAGGCACGCGGCGAGCCCTCCCCGCGCAGCCGGGGGAGCCCTTCGAGGTCGGCGAGCAAGGTGCGGACCGTTTCCGCGGCGTCGGACTTGTTGGTGCCGATGACGCCGGTCGGCCCGCGCTTGAGCCATCCCGCGACGTATTCGCGCTGCCGTACGCGGCCGGCCTCGTGCGGCACGGTCCTGGTGGCGTCGGAGAACGGCACCCCCGGCAGCGGAACGCTCTGGTAGCCCACCGAACGCAGCACCATGCCGACGGGCAGGGTCTCGAACCGCCCGGTGCCGACCACTCTGCCGCCCTCCAGCACCGTGTGCTCAAGGCGGATCCCCTCGACCCTGGACGTCCCCAGGATCTCCACGGGCCTGAGCCAGAACCTCACGTCCAGGCGGCGGGGACGGCCCTCGGGCGTGCGCCTCGACCAGCTCTGCAGGACGTCCACGTTGCCGCGGATCTGCCGGGACAGCGAGGAGATGTCGCCCGTGGCCGCCTCTTCGGGGCGGACGCAGACGTCGGCGTTGGTCAGCTCACCGAGCTCGCGCAGCTCCTTGAGGGTGAACTTGGCGTGCTCCGGGCCCCGGCGGCCCACCATGTGGATCGCCTTCACCTGGCTCGCGGCCAGCCGGTTCAACACCTCCTCGGGCACATCGGTGTCCCGCAGCTCCTCGGCCGTCTTGGCCAGGATGCGCACCACGTCGACGGCGACGTTGCCCACCCCGATCACGGCGACCTCCGGGCTGTCCAGCGTGAACGCCGTGGACGGCATGTCGGGGTGCCCGCAGTACCAGTTGACGAAGTCCGTGGCCGCGATGCTGCCCGGAAGGTCCTCGCCGGGGATGCCCATGTGCCGGTCGACCATGGCCCCCGTGGTGTAGACGACCGCGTCGTAGCACGCCAGCAGGTCCGCCGTCGTCACGTGCCGCCCCAGCTCGACCCCGCCGAGGAACCTGATGTTGGGGAGTTCGAGCACGCGGCGCAGATAGTCGGCGATCGACTTGATCGACGTGTGGTCTGGGGCCACGCCGTACCGCACCAGCCCGTAAGGCGTGGGGAGCCGTTCGAGCACGTCCACTTCGACGGGCTCGTGAGTCTGCTTGATCAGGGCTTCGGCCGTGTAGAGGCCGGCGGGGCCCGAACCGACGATCGCCACACTGAGCGGCACCGGTGCCTCCCGGGGGATGGTGCTCGACGTTCTTCGTGATTGTCCATCACGAGTGTCCTTTTCACCAGTGAACCGCGCCCTCGGCGCGCACCGCCGCACCGGGAGCGGCCTGCGCGGTGGTTCACCCCTTGCGTGGGGCCGTTTCCCGAGGTCGCCGCGTGATGACGGCCTCCCGGGGCCTGCGGGCTGCACCGGGGACGCTGCGAAGCGTGAACAATGGTGCCTCGTGGCGAGATCAGGGGCGGAGAGGCGACGTAAGCAGGGTGCGAGGCGCGTGAAGAATGGCACGTTCCCGGAGATTCGGCCCATCCGGGTCGTTCACCCTGACATACCAGCGAAGATTCCCGTCGCGGGCGGTGAGACACCGGCCTCGGCCGCGCTGCGCTACGAAGCGCTCGGCCGCGTGATGGCCGCCCTCGCGGGCGAGAGGGAGCTGATCGAGACGTGCCGCGACCTGACATGGGGGCGCGGAGCCGACCTGAGCTGGAATCTCGAATGGCGTGAGGGGCCGAGGGCCGACGAGGTCGCCGAGCTCATCGCCGAGCAGCTCCACGACGCCGGCACCGGAGAGCCCCTCGTCGAGCAGGAGGGGTGTCCGGGGCGTGCCACCGCGGAGTTCCTCGCGATGGGCATCCGGTTCGTCCTACGCGCCGTGGACCCGGTGGGTCGGGGGGAGACGGCGGCGCGGCCGACCCGGTGGCGGCTGTCGGAGGCCCTCGACACCACGCGCAGCACCCCGATCCGGCGGCCTTGGGAGGAGCTCTTCAGCGGCTGAACGGGCGGCCGGGCAGGTGTTCCCGCACTCGCCGATCAAGCGGTCGCTTGATCGGCGAGATAGTTTACGGTCCATCCCAATTGCCATTTCTTGCCGACGTATATAAACTCGTTAACTGCCACCGTAAGTTGTGTGACTGGGGGATGGTGGCTAGTAGATATGTCAAAACATCCTAAGAAGATCGCTGTTGACTACGCGGACTTCGCGGAGTATGACCGCCGCCAACTGGCGATCGTGCAACATCTGCTGACGGCCTTCATCGCGGGACTGGTCGTCGGCATCCTCGGCTGGCTCGTGCACGTGGTGAACCTTGGGCCGCTGCAGGACATCTTCGATCCATACGCCTACTTCGCGCTCGCGATCGTCGTCGGCTTCACCGCGTCCGAGTTCGCCTGGGCGGTGCTCGCCGGCGTCCTGGCCGCGCTCGCCCCGCTCGTCGCCGTGATGGGCGGGATCGCCGTGACAGGCCAGTGGGACTTCGACTCCGTCGGAGGCAGTGCGCTCGGACTCAACCTCGTCCTGGCGGGGCTGTTCGCGCTCTCGCTTCTGGCCTACGCCGCCCGGAGGCGGGACGTGTGGGGAGACGTCGCGGTCGGCCTCACCGGGGGCCTCGTGCTCGCCGATATCGTCGACCGTGCCACGCCCGGCCTGGCCTCCTCCGCGGGGAGGGACTTCTGGCCGTGGCCCGCCGCACTCGTGGGGCTGATCACCGTCGCCATGGTCTTCGTCATGCGGCGCAGGACGGCCGGCCGGGCCCGGGCGTTCGCCGTCGCGGCCACCATGGCCGGCGCCACCGCCGCGATCACGCTCTGAGGCACGCCGTACGGGCGACAGGGGCGACAGGTGGGAATGCGCGGGCCGCGGGGCCGCCGGACTGGGTAGCCTGTATGTCCTCATCAGGTGGCCCACATCGGGCCGGGTTTAGGAGTGGCCGTGCTACTGCGCATGTCGTCGTTGTTTCTTCGCACCCTGCGGGACGACCCGGCAGACGCGGAAGTCCCGAGCCACAAGCTGCTGGTCCGCGCCGGATACGTCCGCCGGGTGGCGCCCGGCGTCTACTCGTGGCTCCCGCTGGGCAAGGCGGTGCTGGAGAACGTCACCCGCGTCGTGCGCGACGAGATGAACCGCATGGGGGCGCAGGAGGTGCTGTTCCCCGCGCTTCTGCCCCGCGACTACTACGAGCGCACCAACCGCTGGACCGAGTACGGCGACGCGCTCTTCCGCCTCAAGGACCGCAAGGGCGCCGACTACCTCCTGGGTCCCACCCACGAGGAGATGTTCACCGACATGGTCAAGGGCGAATACTCGTCCTACAAGGACTATCCGGTGACGCTCTACCAGATCCAGACGAAGTATCGCGATGAGGCCCGCCCGCGGGCGGGCATCCTGCGCGGCCGTGAGTTCGTCATGAAGGACTCCTACTCCTTCGACCTCGACGACGACGGCCTCAAGCGCTCCTACGAGCAGCACCGCGAGACCTACATCCGCCTGTTCGACCGGCTCGGCATCGACTACAAGATCTGCTTCGCCATGTCCGGGGCGATGGGAGGTTCCGCCTCCGAGGAGTTCCTCGCGCCCTGCGAGACCGGTGAGGACACCTTCGTCGCCTGCCGCAGCTGCGGCTACGCCGCCAACGCCGAGGCCGTGACCACGCCCGCCCCGCCCGCGCGCGAGCTCGACGGCCTGCCCGCCCTGAAGGTGCTCGACACCCCGGACACGCCGACGATCGAATCCCTCGTGTCCTACGTCAACGAGCACTACGGCCTCGGCATCACCGCCGCCCAGACGCTCAAGAACGTCGTGGTCAAGGTCGCCATGCCCGGCTCCGACAAGAAGGAGACCCTCGTCATCGGCGTGCCCGGCGATCGGGAGGTCGACTTCAAGCGGCTGGAGGCCGCCCTCTCGCCGGGCGAGCCGGAGATCTTCGAGGCGGCCGACTTCGCGGCCAACCTCGGCCTCGTGCGCGGCTACATCGGTCCGCAGGTGCTGGCCGACCTCGGCATCCGCTACCTCGTCGACCCCCGCGTCGTCACCGGCACCTCCTGGGTGACCGGAGCCAACCAGCCGGGCCGCCACGCGGCCGACGTGGTCGCCGGCCGCGACTTCCACCCCGACGGCACCATCGAGGCCGCCGAGGTCCGCGCCGGGGACGAGTGCCCCCGATGCTCGTCGCCGCTGTTCATGGACCGCGGCATTGAGATTGGGCACATCTTCCAGCTCGGCCGTAAATACGCCGATGCCGCCGGCCTCGACGCCCTCGGCCCGGACGCCAAACCCATCCGGGTCACCATGGGCTCCTACGGCGTCGGCGTGTCCCGCGCCGTCGCCGTGATCGCCGAGCAGCGCCACGACGAGCTCGGCCTCGTGTGGCCCCGTGAGGTCGCCCCCGCCGACGTCCACATCGTCGGCACCGGCAAGGAGAACCAGATCGAGGTCGCCCTCGGCCTCGCCGACGAGCTTGAGCGCAGGGGCCTGCGCGTCCTCGTCGACGACCGCCCCGGCGTCTCCCCGGGTGTCAAGTTCAAAGACGCCGAGCTCCTCGGCATGCCGACCATCGTCGTCATCGGCCGCGGCCTCGCCCAGGGCGTCGTCGAGCTCCGCGACCGCGCGACCGGCGCCAAGCAGGAGATCCCGCTCGGGGAGGCCGCCGGCATCGTCGCCGAAGCCTGCCGGAGTTGACGCACACCCTCCGGGGCGGGCGCCGCCGTGCGCCCGCCCCGGCCCAGGGCCGTACGGCCGGCCGTGAGCGCGGGCCGGGCGTGACCGTGGCCTTAGCGGGCAGAGCGGGTCACTGAAGGCCGGGCAGGGCGGTGGGGATCTCGGGGCGGAAGGCGAAGCGCCGGGTGGCGGACTCCTGGACGGCGAGGGCCGCGAGCTCTCTGATGGAGGGGTCGTTGACGGCGGCGAGCTCGATGTATGCCGCGGTGATGCCGTCTTCGACGTCGAGGGCGAGGTCCACGGCGTCACGCTCACTGCGGGGGACCACCGGCAGGGAGTAGGCCGCCTCGGCCTCGGGAGGGGTGCCGCCCCGGCTCTTGATCATGCCGCGCAGCCGGTCGCGGCGCGCCCTGTGCGCGTCGAACGCCGCGGTGGCGGTGCGTCGCGTGCGCCCCTTGGAACGTGCGGCCACGACGCCATAGGCGTAGACGGCCGCGTGCTCGGCGGCGAGGGCCTTGTCGAGCGCCTTGGCCTCGTCGATCGAGTGGGGCCCGGTGGTCGCGCTGTGGGGCCCGGTGGCCGCGGCCGTGGCGCCGTCCGCGGGGCCCGTCTGGACCGCCGCGGCCCGCAGGGTGGCTCCGCCGGGATGGCGGCCGGTGGCGCGCGCCGGGTCGCGCGCTGGTTCGTATCTCACATGAGCCTCGACAGAGCTGAGACGTGAACGGCCTCGCACGCGCCGATGCTCGCGATGAGCTGGGCGAGAGAGGGGGAGACCGCGGCCATCTGACGTGGCCGTTCGGCGGCGGAGCGGCGCTCGGTGTCGCGCAGGCGCGACAGGCTCACCTCGCCCGGCGACCCACCGGGGGTGGGGGACGCCGCGGCGGCGGGGGAGGAGGGGGCCGCGGTGCCGCCGGTGAGTCGGCGGCGCAGCTCGGCGAGGTGGGTCTCGTGGCGTTCGACGAACGGCCGGAGCTCGTCACCCGGAGCCCGGGCCTGGCCGTACAGCGCGATGACGGACGTCTTTTCGGCGATCAGCTCGCGCAGCAGGGCGGCGTCGGGGTCGGGGGCCGCGGAGGGCGTGGCCGGGCCGGTGGGCTCGGAGGCGCAGCCGGACAGGGCGACGGATGCCAGGCCGAGTGCCCCGCCGGACAGCAGGGCGCGCCTGCTGAAGGGACGCGGACGCACGGGTGGCCTCCCAAGCCGGTGGGACGGGTCGACAGTGGCGGGCCGCCCCGGCGGCCCGCTCGCGGGGCGGGCCCCGGCGCGCGAGTCGCTTGCGCGCGGCACCACACAGCATCGTACGGCTCGCCAACCGGTGGGCGGCCGACTGGCGCTCTTTCCATGCCTGGGTGTGGATAGGGTTTACGGCATGGGCGAGATACGCCCGTCGAAGATTGTGACAAGAGGAGGTCGAGGTGGGCAGCGCCTTCTCCCAGGAGCGCCTGATGAAGCTTCTCGAGCCCGTTGTCGGCGCGGAGGGGTTCGACCTGGAGGACGTCACGGTCACCCCGGCGGGCAAGCGGCGCATGCTGCGCGTCGTCGTCGACCGTGACGGCGGCGTGAGCCTCGACGACGTCGCCGAGGTCAGCCACGCCGTCTCCACGGCGCTCGACGATCAGGACGCCATGGGAGCGACCCCCTACGTCCTTGAGGTCACCTCCCCCGGAGTGGACCGCCCGCTCACCCTGCCCCGCCACTGGCGTCGTGCGAAGGGACGGCTGGTGAAGGCCGAGCTGAGCGACGGCGGTGTGCTGGAGGGCCGGGTGGCCGGGGCCGACGGCACCGGTGTGGAGCTGGATGTGGCGGGCTCGTCTCGCAAGATCGAATACGAAGACCTGGCCCGAGGTCGGGTGCAGGTGGAATTCCGCCGCGCGGGCGACGCCGATGACGCGGACGACGACGGCGACGAAGGCTAAGGGGAGAGCCTCGTGGACATTGACATGAGTGTCCTTCGCAGCCTGGAGCGGGAGAAGGACATCTCCTTCGACCTGGTCGTCAGGGCGATCGAGGACGCATTGCTGATCGCCTACTTCCGCACGGAGGGGGCCGCGCCGAAGGCGCGGGCCCAGCTTGACCGGGATAGTGGGCATGTGACGATCTGGGCCGCCGAGCTGGGAGAGGGCGGCGAGATCGTCCGGGAGTTCGACGACACTCCTGGAAACTTCAGCCGCATCGCGGCCACAACCGCCAAGCAGGTGATCCTCCAGCAGCTGCGGGACGCCGAGGACGAGATCAACTTCGGTGAGTTCGCCAGCCGCGAGGGCGAGCTGGTGGCCGGCGTCATCCAGCAGGGGCGCGATCCCCGCGTCGTGCTGGTGGACCTCGGCCGCATCGAGGCGGTCCTGCCGAGCAACGAGCAGGTTCCCGGAGAGGAATACATTCACGGCGAGCGCATCCGCTGCTTCGTCTTCCAGGTGAAGAAGGGCTCGAAGGGCCCGTCCGTGACGCTGTCGCGGACCCACCCGGGCCTGGTGAAGAAGCTGTTCGCGCTGGAGGTCCCCGAGATCGCCGACGGCACGGTGGAGATCACCGCGGTGGCGCGCGAGGCGGGTCACCGTACGAAGATCGCGGTGCGTTCGCGGCGCAGCGGGGTCAACGCCAAGGGCGCCTGCATCGGTCCCATGGGGTCTCGGGTCAGGAACGTGATGACCGAGCTCCACGGTGAGAAGATCGACATCATCGACTGGTCGGACGATCCCGCGGAGTTCGTGGGCAATGCCCTCTCACCTGCGCGGGTGTCGCGGGTCCAGGTCGTCGACTACGACGCGCGGATGGCCAGGGTGACCGTTCCCGACTACCAGCTTTCGCTGGCGATCGGCAAGGAGGGGCAGAACGCACGCCTTGCCGCGAAGCTCACGGGATGGAAGATCGACATCCGATCGGACGCCCAAGCGGAAGGCGCAGCCGGTTCCGCAGATGCGTCCACAAGGTAAGCTGGAATATGGTGGCCAGACAGCCCCGCTGAGAACATGCGTGGGCTGTCGGGTTCGCACGGTTAAGTCCGAGCTGCTCCGCCTGGTGCAGGTTGAGGGCGTCATAGTCCCCGACCTGCGAGGACGGCTTCACGGGAGGGGTGCCTCGCTGCATCCGACTCTGAAGTGTCTGGAGCTCGCCGAGCGACGCCGGGCCTTTTCGCGCGCGTTTCGCGGCACCGAGGCCCTTGACACGTCGCGCGTGCGGGTCTGCCTTGAGGAGCTTCAACGTGAAGGAGAAGCCGGGTGAGTGGTTGCCAACGGTCATGTAGGACGCCGAGTTGATGGGTCAGATTGCGATGAGCGCCTGATGAGCACGCGGCGATGAAGACGTCCATGTAGCGACGGTCCGGCGGCACTGCGAGCCTCCCGGGCCGAGTTAGGGAGTGCAGTGGCGAAGGTCCGGGTCTACGAACTCGCCAAGGAGTTCGGGGTCGAGAGCAAGGTCGTGATGGCCAAGCTCCAGGAAATGGGCGAGTTCGTCCGATCGGCGTCCTCCACGATAGAGGCGCCGGTGGTCCGTAAACTTACGGAAGCTTTCCAGGGCGGGTCCAAGGGCTCGTCCGACAGGTCAGGCAGGCCGGCGCCGAGGGGGCCGCGTCCGGGAGGCGGCCAGGGCGCCGCTCCCGTGCCCGCCCCTCCGGGGCAGGGCATGCCCAAGCCGGGTCCCCGTCCGGGTCCCCGGCCTCAGCCCCCGACGGCTCAGCCGCAGGCTCCGAGCCCGGCTCAGGTCCAGGCTCCGAGCCCGGCCCCGGCCGCGCCTCGGCCGCCGGTGCCGATGCCGCACGCGCCGCAGCCGCCGCAGCCGCGTCCCGACGCCGCTCGCGCGGACGCTCCGCGTCCGGCGGCTCACAGTCCGCGTCCGGGCCCCAAGCCCGGTCCGCGTCCCGGGCCGCGCCAGCAGGGTCCCGCTCAGGGCGGTCCCTCGGGCGGTGGCCCCGCCGGTCCGCGTGAGCAGCGTGAGCCGCGTGAGCCGCGTGAGCAGCGTGAGCAGCGCCAGGGTGGCTCAGGGGGTCCGAAGCCCGGTCCGCGTCCAGGCCCTCGCGGCCCGCGTCCCGGCAACAACCCGTTCTCGTCGACCGCGAGCGGCATGGGGCAGCCCCGTCCGCCGAGGCCCGGCCGCGACGACCGCGGTCCGGGCGGCGGTGGCCCCGGCACCCGTGAGCCGCGCCGTGACGACAGGGGCCCGCGCGACGGTGCTCCGCCGCGTCCGGCGGGCGGCCGTGGCGGCGCGCCCGCCGGTCCCGGCGGTCCGCGTCCGGCTGCTCCGGGCGGTCCCCGTCCCGGCGGCGCCTCGGGCGGCGGCGGTCCCCGTCCCGGCGGTCCGCGTCCCAACCCGATGATGATGCCCTCGCGTCCGGCCTCCGGCGGCGGCGGTGGCCGTCCCGGAGCCCCCGGCGGCGGTGGCCGTCCGGGCGGCGGTGCCGGTCGTCCCGGTGGTGGTGGCGGACGCGGTGTCGGCGCCCCCCGTGGAGGCACCGGCGGAGGCGGTCGTCCCGGCGGTCCCGGCACGGGCGGTCCCGGTGGCGGCGGCGGTTTCGCCGGTCGTCCCGGTGGCGGTGGCGGCGGTGGCCGCGGTCGCGGCGGCGGCACGGCGGGCGCGTTCGGGCGTCCGGGCGGACGTCCGACCCGCGGGCGCAAGTCCAAGCGCCAGCGTCGTCAAGAGTTCGACAACATGCAGGCGCCGGCGATCGGCGGCGTCTCCATCCCGCGCGGTGGCGGCCAGTCCATCAGGCTTCCCCGCGGGGCCTCGCTGAGCGACTTCGCCGACAAGATCGGTGTGAACCCGGCGTCCCTGGTGCAGATCATGATGCACCTCGGCGAGATGGTGACCGCCACCCAGTCGGTGAACGAGGAGACGCTCCAGCTTCTCGGCCAGGAGCTCGACTACGCGATCCAGGTCGTGAGCCCCGAGGACGAGGACCGCGAGCTGCTCGAGTCCTTCGACATCGAGTTCGGTGAGGACGAGGGCGACGAGGCCGACCTCGTGGCGCGTCCGCCGGTCGTGACCGTCATGGGTCACGTCGACCACGGTAAGACGAAGCTGCTCGACGCCATCCGCAACACCAACATGGTGGCGCGCGAGGCCGGCGGCATCACCCAGCACATCGGTGCCTACCAGGTGGCCACCGAGGTCGACGGGGAAGAGCGCAAGATCACCTTCATCGACACCCCGGGTCACGAGGCGTTCACCGCCATGCGTGCCCGCGGTGCCGAGACCACCGACCTCGTGGTGCTGGTGGTCGCCGCCGACGACGGCGTCAAGCCGCAGACCACGGAGGCGATCGACCACGCGACGGCGGCCGGTGTGCCGATCGTGGTCGCGGTCAACAAGGTCGACAAGGAGGGCGCCGACCCGAGCCGGGTGCGGGCGCAGCTCACCGAATACGGTCTGATCGCCGAGGAATACGGCGGCTCGACCATGTTCGTCGACATCTCGGCCCTGCGCGGCATCGGCATCGACAGCCTCCTCGAGGCCGTCGTGCTCACCGCCGACGCCGAGCTCGACCTGCGGGCCAACCCCTCGCAGCCGGCTCAGGGCGTCGCGATAGAGGCGCACCTCGACCGGGGCCGTGGTCCCGTGGCGACCGTGCTGGTGCAGCGCGGCACGCTGCGCGTGGGCGACTCGATCGTCTGCGGTCAGGCCTACGGCCGTGTCCGCGCGATGCTCGACGAGAACAACACGCCGGTCACCGAGGCTCCGCCGTCCCGGCCCGTGCTCGTGCTCGGCCTCACCGCCGTGCCCGGTGCGGGAGACAACTTCCTCGTGGTCGAGGACGACAGGACCGGCCGGCAGATCGCCGACCAGCGCACGACCCGTGCGCGCAACGCCGAGATGGCCTCGCGCCGCGCCCGCCGTACCCTTGAGGACCTCTTCAAGGACATGGAGCGCGGCGAGACGCAGGAGCTCGTGCTCATCCTCAAGGGTGACGTCTCGGGTTCTGTGGAGGCCTTGGAAGACGCGCTGGTCAAGATCGACGTCGGCGAGGAGGTCGGCCTGCGCATCATCCGCCGCGGTGTCGGCGCGATCACGCAGGACGACGTCAACCTGGCCATCACCGGTGACGCCATCATCATCGGCTTCAACGTGCGGCCTGAGCGCAACGCCCAGGAGCTCGCCGACCGCGAGGGCGTCGAGCTGCGGTTCTACTCGGTCATCTACCAGGCGATCGAGGAGGTCGAGGCGGCGCTCAAGGGCATGCTGAAGCCCGAGTTCGAGGAGGCCAGGCTCGGCACCGCCGAAGTCCGCGAGGTCTTCAAGGTGCCGAAGATCGGCAACATCGCGGGTGCCATCGTCCGCTCCGGCACGATCACACGCAACAGCAAGGCCCGGATCATCCGCGACGGTGTCGTCGTGGCCGACAACCTCACCGTCACGTCGCTGCGTCGCTTCAAGGACGACGCGACCGAGGTCCGCGAGGGCTTCGAGTGCGGCATCGGGGTCGGCTTCAGCGACATCAAGATCGAGGACGTCATCGAGACGTTCGAGATGCGGGAGAAGCCGAGGGCCTAAGGTCCACAGGCGTCCGGCGGGTCCGCCGCCGGACGCCTCTCGCACGCCGGGGCTCCGGCAGGGTTACCGCCGCGGCCCGTCGGCAGCCCGGGCGTGCGTTCCCCTGGCAATACCTGACCCACGCGGTGGTCAAACCACGATGTATGTCGGTGCCCTGTCCCTTGACATCCTGCTCGGTGACGTCCGTTCGCTGAAGCAGAAGCGCTCCGTGGTGCGTCCCCTCGTCGCCGAGCTGAAAAGGCGGTTCCCCGCCATCGCCGTCGCCGAGACCGGCCACCTCGACCTCCATCGCCGGGCCCAGATCGGCATCGCCGTGGTGTCCGCGACGGCGGGCAACTGCGGCGAGGTGCTCGATGCCTGCGAACGCGCGGTGGCGTTCCACCCGGAGATCGAACTCCTGTCGGCCAGGCAGCGGCTATTTCACGACGAAGACGAATGACCCACCGCCGGTGTGGAGCCGCCCTGCACACCGGCCCCCGCATCGGGGAAGGGCGCGGAACCTGAAGCGCCCTCTTCCTCACATACTCTGAAATAGGGGGAGCGCCTATGGACGCCGCGCGTGCGCGCAGACTCGCCGACCGCATCCAACAGGTTGTGGCCGAAATGCTGGAGCGCCGGATCAAGGATCCGCGCCTTGGGTTCGTGACCGTCACGGACGCCCGCATCACGGCAGACCTGCGAGACGCGACGGTCTACTACACCGTGTTCGGCTCGGAGGCCGAGCGGGCCGACACCGCCGCCGCGCTGGAGAGCGCGCGGGGTGTGATCCGTTCCGAGGTGGGCCGCCAGACCGGCCTTCGCCATACGCCCACCCTGACCTTCACCCACGACCCTCTGCCCGGCAGCGCCAAGCACATCGACGACCTCCTGGTGGAGGCGAAGACCAGGGACGAGGAGATCGCCAGGCGTGCGGAGGGCGCGAGCCACGCCGGCGACGCCGACCCGTACCGCAAGCCGGAATCGGACGACGAGGAGCCGGAGGGCGAGCCGTCCGGCCGTGCGGGATCGCCGGCGACGTGACACCCCAGGCACACGGTGGGCGGGCCGCCCGCGACTCACGTGAACACCCCGAGTGGAAGATCACCGAGGGTGACTGGGAGCGTGCGGTCACGCTGGTCGAGTCGGCCGATGAGATCGCGTTGGCGTGCCATGTGGCGCCCGACGGCGACGCTCTCGGGTCGATGCTGGCCTTCGGCCAGGCCCTGAGGGTGCTCGGGAAGCGGGTGGTCGCCTCCTTCGGCGACCGCGTCTTCCGGGTGCCGAGGCTGCTCCGCTTCCTCCCGGGACAGGACCTTCTGGTCCCGCCGTCCGCGTATCCCTCCGCCCCGGAGCTCATGCTCACGTTCGACGCCTCGACGGCGGACCGGCTCGGTCTGCTGAGCCGGTCCGCCGACCGGGCCGGGGAGCTGATCGTCGTCGACCACCACCCGTCCTGCACCGGATTCGGCACGCTCTGCGTGGTCGACCCCTCGGCCGCGGCGACAGCCGTACTGGTGGAGGAGTTGATCCGCCGCCTCGGCGTGCCGATCGACCGGGACATCGCCGTGTGCCTTTACACCGGGCTCGCGACCGACACTGGATCGTTCAAATACTCCTCCACCTCTCCGTCCGCGCACGCCATGGCCGGGAGGTTGATCTCCACGGGCCTGCGCACGGAGGTCATCGCCCGTGAACTGTGGGACCGTTCCCCCTTCGGCTACCTGAAGGTGCTCGGGGCCGCCATGAACAGGGTCGTCCTCGACCGGGAGGCGGCCGGCGGGCTCGGGCTGGTGTGGACCTACATCACGCATGCGGACCGGGCCGCGTACGGCCTGCCGTACGACGAGGTGGAGGGCGTCATCGACGTTGTACGGCGTGCGGACGAGGCCGAGGTGGCGGTCGTGCTCAAACAGGACGACGAGGGCGCCTGGCAGGTGTCCATCCGGTCCAAGGGCGCCGTGGACGTCGCTAAGATCGCCACCGCCCTGGGAGGTGGCGGCCATGTCTCCGCGGCGGGCTTCACCTCCTACGAGACGGTCGACACCACCATGGCCAGATTCCGCAGTCTCTTGAGGATTCCGCAATGAGCAGCCAGAGGCCCCGCCGCACCCCTCCGCCGAGCGGACTGATCGTCGTCGACAAGCCCGCCGGGTGGACGTCCCATGACGTCGTGGCCAAGCTTCGCGGCATCGCGGGCACTCGCAAGGTCGGGCACGCGGGCACGCTGGACCCCATGGCCACCGGGATTCTCGTGATCGGCGTGGAGAAGGCCACCCGTCTGCTCGGGCACCTGGCCCTGACCGACAAGGTCTACGAGGCGACGATCAGGCTGGGCGTGACGACCACGACCGATGACGCCGAGGGCGAGATCCTCGCGGAGGTGTCCGCTGCCGAGGTCTCGGCCGAGCGGATCGCAGCGGGGACGTCCGCTCTCACCGGGCGGCTCATGCAGGTTCCGCCGCAGGTCAGCGCCATCAAGGTGAACGGCGAGCGCGCCTACAAGAGGGCCAGGGCCGGGCAAGAGGTCGAGCTGCGGGCCAGGCCGGTCACGGTGGGTTCGTTCGAGGTGACAGCCGTACGGCACGGCGGCGCCGTCGTGGACGTGGACGCCGTGGTGGCCTGTTCGAGCGGCACCTACATCCGGTCGCTCGCCCGCGACCTCGGCGCCTCGCTCGGGGTCGGGGGGCATCTGACCGCGCTCCGCCGTACGCTGGTCGGCCCCTACGGGCTCGAACAGGCCCGCACGCTCGACGAGCTCGCGCAGGCGTGCGAGATCCTTCCGATCGCCGACGCCGTCTCGGCCGCCTTCCCGCGCCGGGATGTGAGCGCTGAGGAGGCGCGGCTCGTCTCCCACGGCGGGCGCCTGGCGCCCTCGGGTCTCGGATCCGGGCCCATCGGCGTGTTCGCGCCCGACGGCGCGCTGCTGGCCCTCGTCACCGAAGACGAGCGGGGCGCCAAGCCGCTCGCGGTGTTCGCACCGTAGTATCTGGCGGCGGGACGTCCGGCCGTGCGCTGTCCGGCGGCGGGGGTCCGGCTGGGGCCGACCCGATTGGGGCGAGCTGTGCTGTCCATGGCAGTCTTGGGGGGCTGAAACCGACGTGAGGAACGAGGTCAACGTGCTCAGCTGGCACGGGCTGCGGGACATGCCCGACGACTGGGGCAGATCCGTCGTCACGGTGGGCGTGTTCGACGGTGTGCACCTCGGGCACCGGCACTTGATCGGGCGCACGGTCGAGCTCGCCCGTGCGCTGGGCCTGCCCTCGGTGGTGGTCACGTTCGACCCGCACCCGGATGAGATCGCACGGCCCGGCTCGCGTCCCACGCGCCTGCTCACGGCCACGCGCCGCGCGGAACTGCTGGCGGGCCTCGGGGTCGACGTTCTGTGCGTCCTGCCGTTCACCGTCGAGTTCGCGAGGCTGAGCCCCGACGAGTTCACGCAGACGGTGCTGTCGGAGGGGCTGCACGCGGCCGCCGTGGTGGTCGGGGCCGACTTCCGCTTCGGGCACATGGCGTCGGGCGATCTCGAGACCCTGCGAGCGCTGGGCGACAAATACGATTTCACTGTTGAGGGGGTGCCGCTGGTGGCGGGCACGGAGACCGTCTCCTCCAGCCTGGTGCGCCGGCACCTGGTCGAGGGCGACGTCGAGGCGGCGGCGCGGGCGCTCGGCCGTCCGCACCGCGTGGAGGGCCTGGTGGTGAGGGGTTACCAGCGCGGGCGGGCGCTCGGCTTCCCGACCGCCAACGTCGAGTCCCCACCGCAGACCGCGATCCCCGCCGACGGCGTCTATGCGGGCTGGCTCCAATGCCTGCCCACGGGCAACATCCCCGCGCCGTACGGCGGAGCCCGCTGGCCGGCCGCCATCTCCGTCGGCACCAACCCGACGTTCGACGGGGTGCCCCGTACGGTCGAGGCATACGCCCTCGACCACGACGACCTCGACCTCTACGGGGTCCGGGTCGCGGTCGAGTTCGGGGCGCGGCTGCGCGATAATCTCAGGTTCGACTCCGTCGAGGCGCTGGTGGCTCAGATCCGCGCCGATGTCGACCAGGTTCGGCTTTTGACCGCGCTTTAGCGTCTGGTGGGAGTGCGTTGAGGGCGGGTTTTCGCGTTGTGCGATGCGCTGTGCTCCGGTGGTAACCTTGCATGTCGGCCCAGTAGCGGAGTCTTCGAAGGCTCACGTCGGCTCGCCACGGCGACTGTTGGCACGCACGGTCGTTCGGGGGTTTCCAGAGACTCGCGTGCCACATCGTAAAAAGAGGAGAGCCGCGTGTCGCTTGACACTGCCGCCAAGAAGCAGATCATCGTTGAATATGCCACCGTCGAGGGCGACACCGGGTCGCCCGAGGTCCAGGTGGCGCTGCTCACCAAGCGCATCAGCGAGCTGACCGAGCACCTGAAGACGCACAAGCACGACCACCACAGCCGTCGTGGGCTCCTTCTGCTGGTCGGCCGCCGCCGTCGTCTGCTGAAGTACCTTCAGAACAACGACATCCAGCGTTACCGGTCGCTCATCGAGCGGCTCGGTCTCCGCCGATAGCGGGGAAAGGGAGCGGCGCCCGCGCCGCTCCCTTCTCATATGGGGCCCTTCGGCGCGTCGCGCGATCGGGGGCGGCCCCAATGAGCAAACTGAATAGCCGAGAAAGTGCCCCGCGTCCGCTCAGCACCACGCGACCCGCGACGCCTGCGGGCCGGTCCTCGGTAGTGGCCTCCGGTGGCAGGGCAACGGCCCTCCGCGCACCGGGCGCTTCGATCGAAGACCGGCGCTGCACCTGACGGGGAGCAGGAGTACGGCAGTGACCGCTGGTCCGGATGCGGGCGACCGACCCTAAGGAGGTCCCCCGTGGAGGGTGTCCACAGCGCCGAGGCCGTTATCGACAACGGCTCCTTCGGCACGCGCACGATCCGGTTCGAGACCGGTCGTCTCGCGCGTCAGGCGGCGGGTTCCGCCGTCGTCCACCTCGACGACGAGACGATGGTGCTGTCGGCGACGACCGCCTCGAAGCAGCCGAGGGAGAGCCTCGACTTCTTCCCGCTGACCGTCGACGTCGAAGAGCGCATGTACGCCGCGGGACGCATCCCCGGCTCGTTCTTCCGGCGCGAGGGCCGGCCGTCCGAGGACGCGATCCTCACCTGCCGACTGATCGACCGGCCGCTGCGCCCGTCCTTCGTGAAGGGCCTGCGCAACGAGATCCAGGTGGTGGCGACCATCATGGCGCTCCACCCGGACCACCTCTACGACGTGGTCGCCATCAACGCCGCGTCCCTGTCCACCCAGCTCGCCAGCCTGCCCTTCTCCGGGCCGATCGGCGGCGTGCGCGTCGCGCTGATCGACGGGCAGTGGGTGGCCTTCCCGACCCATCCCGAGCTTGAGCGGGCCACCTTCGACATGGTCGTCGCGGGCCGCGTCCTTGAGGACGGCGACGTCGCGATCATGATGGTCGAGGCCGAGTCCACCAGGGACACGCTGCGCCTCGTGGGCGAAGGCGCCGTCGCGCCGACCGAGGAGAGCGTGGCCGAGGGGCTCGACGCCGCCAAGCCGTTCATCAAGGTGCTCTGCGAGGCCCAGTCGAAGGTGGCCAAGGCCGCCGGCAAGGAGACCGCGGAATACCCCGTCTTCCTGGACTACCAGGACGACGCCTACGAGGCCGTCGTCGGCGCGATCAAGAGCGAGCTGTCGTCGGCGCTGACGATCGCCGGCAAGCAGGAGCGCGAGGCCGAGCTCGACCGGGTGAAGGCGCTCGCCGCCGAGAAGCTCGCCGTCGACTTCGAAGGGCGTGAGAAGGAGCTGGCGGCCGCCTACCGGGCGCTGACCAAGAAGCTCATCCGCGAGCGCGTCATCGGCGAGGGCGTGCGCATCGACGGGCGCGGGGCCAAGGACATCCGCCAGCTCGCCGCGGAGGTCCACATGATCCCGCGCGTGCACGGCTCGGCGCTGTTCGAGCGGGGCGAGACGCAGATCCTCGGCATCACGACGCTCAACATGCTCCGCATGGAGCAGATGATCGACACGCTCAACCCCGAGCGCACCAAGCGCTACATGCACAACTACAACTTCCCGCCCTACTCCACCGGTGAGACCGGCCGGGTGGGGTCGCCGAAGCGCCGCGAGATCGGCCACGGCGCGCTCGCCGAGCGGGCCCTCATCCCGGTGCTTCCGACGCGCGAGGAGTTCCCGTACGCGATCAGGCAGGTTTCGGAGGCCCTCGGGTCCAACGGCTCCACCTCGATGGGGTCGGTGTGCGCCTCGACCATGTCCCTGCTGGACGCGGGCGTCCCGCTCAAGGAGATGGTCGCGGGCATCGCCATGGGTCTGATCCACGAGGGCGGCGACTACGTCACCCTCACCGACATCCTCGGCGCCGAGGACGCCTTCGGCGACATGGACTTCAAGGTCGCCGGCACCCGTGAGGTCATCACGGCCCTCCAGCTCGACACCAAGCTGGACGGCATTCCCGCCTCGGTGCTCGCCGCGGCCCTCAAGCAGGCCAAGGGCGCGCGTCTGGCGATCCTCGACGTGATGCAGGAGGCCATCGACTCCCCGGCGGAGATGAACCCGACGGCGCCGCGCATCATCACCATCAAGGTCCCGGTCGACAAGATCGGCGAGGTCATCGGTCCCAAGGGCAAGATGATCAACCAGATCCAGGACGACACGGGCGCCGAGATCACCATCGAGGACGACGGCACGATCTACATCGGCGCCACCGACGGCCCCTCCGCCGAGGCCGCCCGGTCGGCGATCAACGCCATCGCCAACCCGCACATGCCCGAGGTCGGCGAGCGCTACCTCGGCACGGTCGTGAAGATCGCCGCCTTCGGCGCGTTCGTCTCGCTGCTGCCCGGCAAGGACGGCCTCCTGCACGTCTCCCAGATCCGCAAGCTGCACGGCGGCAAGCGCATCGAGAACGTTGAGGACGTCATGAGCGTCGGCGAGAAGATCCAGGTCGAGATCGCCGAGATCGACTCGCGCGGCAAGCTGTCCCTGGTTCCCGTCGAGGTCATCGAGAAGGAGGCCGCGGCCAAGGCCGACGCGCCCGAGGGCGAGGCGGCCGCACCGCCCGTGGAGGAGAGCGAGGAGACCGAGGAGACCGAGGAGCGCCCCCGGCGCACCCGCACCCGCACGCGGGGCGGCAGCGGACGGGACGACCGGAACTCGTGACGGCGTTAGTGTCAGAGATCCTGTTCCCCGGGAAGGACGGCGTGGGCACCGTCCAGCGCTCGATCCTTCCCGGCGGTCTGCGGGTGGTCACCGAGACCATGCCGACCGTGCGTTCCGTGGCGATCGGCATGTGGGTCGGCATCGGCTCGCGCGACGAGGCCCCGGAGCACACCGGGGCCACCCATTTCCTTGAGCACCTGCTGTTCAAGGGCACTCCGACCCGCGACTCGCTGGCGATCTCCTCGGCCATCGAGGGCATCGGCGGCGAGATCAACGCGTTCACCGCCAAGGAATACACCTGCTACTACGCGCGGGTGCTCGACGATGACCTGCCGCTCGCCATCGACGTGCTGGCCGACGTCGTGACGTCGTCGCTGATCACCCCCGAGGACGTCGACGCCGAGCGCGGCGTCATCCTCGAAGAGATCGCCATGCACGACGACGACCCGTCGGACGTCGTGCACGAGCAGTTCGCCGCCGAGCTGTACGGCGACACGCCCATCGGTCGACCGATCCTCGGCAC
Source organism: Sinosporangium album (assembly GCF_900100605.1). GTDB lineage: Bacteria > Actinomycetota > Actinomycetes > Streptosporangiales > Streptosporangiaceae > Sinosporangium > Sinosporangium album. The sequence goes on from NZ_FNCN01000002.1 coordinate 73,329, forward strand.
CGTTGACACCATCAACGCGCTGAGCCGCGACCGCATCGTGGAGTACTACCGGCGGTTCTACCTGCCGACCCGCACGGTCGTCTCGGTGGCGGGCAACATCGTCCACGAGCGGGTCGTCGAGCTGGTCGCCGCCGCCTACGAGCGGGCCGGCAGGCTCGGGGGCGAGACCGCGCCGGTGCCGCCGAGGATCTCGGGCCCGGGGATCGCGGAGAAGTCCGGCGTCCGTGTGCTCGACCGTCCGACCGAGCAGGCCAACGTGGTGCTCGGCACCACCGCCATCTCCCGCACCGACGACCGCAGGTTCGCCCTCGGGGTCATGAACGCGGCGCTCGGAGGCGGCATGTCGTCGCGTCTGTTCCAGGAGATCCGGGAGAAGCGCGGACTGGCGTACTCGACGTACAGCTACGCCTCGCAGTACTCCGACACCGGGCAGTTCGGGATCTACGTGGGATGCCTTCCCTCGAAGATCGACGACGTGCTCAAGATCTGCCGTGACGAGGTCGCCAGAATCGTCGCCCACGGCATCAGCGAGGACGAGATCCAGCGGGGCAAGGGCCAGATGCGTGGAGGTCTTGTGCTCGGGCTGGAAGACACCGGCTCCCGTATGTCGAGGATCGGCAAGGGCGAGCTCGTCTACGACCGGCTCCTGACGGTGGACGAGGTCCTGGACCGCATCGACGCGGTGACCCCGGACGAGATCCTCGAGGTCGCTCGCGACGTCCTGCAGAGGCCGTTCACACTGGCCGTCATCGGCCCTTACGGCGACAAGGATTTCAGCTCCTTCATCGCGTGACCGCCCGCTCGCCCGGCTCGGAACGACCGAGCCGGGCGAGCGGCGCGGTGTGGTATGGGCGGTGCCTGTGACGCCGCATTTGGCCGAACACGGACCAACAACATGATCGTTCTGCTTGAACACCAGTAAGATGCCACGGTTCAGACAGACGGAGATCCACCCGGAAAGGGCTGCACGTGGCGCAGAAGGTAATACTGGTTGACGACCTCGACCACTCGGAGGGCGATGATGTGGAGAGGCGGGAGTTCCCACTCCTGAACCGGACCTTCGCCATCGACCTGTCCGACGCCAACCACAAGCGGCTGAAGGACGCTATCGCGTTCATCGAGGAAGTCCTGGAGAACGCCCGCGAGGTGAAGCAGGCGTCACGGTCGAAGAAGGCCGCCGACTCCGCCCCGAGATTGCGCGGCTACACCACCACCGACGTGCGCGAATGGGCACGTGAGCAGGGGCTGGAGGTCCCCGCACGAGGCAAGATCGCCGACGAGGTCGTTGAGCAGTTCATCGCGGCCCACCCCGACGCGGCCCCCAGCGACTCGCCTGACGAGGTCAAGGCCGACGCCGAGATCGACGCCGACGCCGACGCCGACGCCGAGATCGAGGCCGAGGTCGAGGCCAAGGACGGCGCAGGGGTCAAGGTCGGGGTCTGAGTCGAAGGCCCGGCTTGGGCGGCCTGTTCGAGTCGCACCGCGATAGGGCGGCCGCCGAGCCGGGCCGTCGGCCACGCCCGCGGTGCCGTACCGCATGGTGGCCGCGCCCCTCCAGCGGTCGCGGTTTATGAGCGGGCGTGGTGCTTCTCGGTGCCGGGGGGCCGTACGGCGGTGCTCGCGGGGATGAGGCGCGGCGGCGGCGCGTGCCGGCTGGTATACCCTTGGGAGCCGTGATCAGGGTAGGAGTGCTCGGCGCCCGCGGGCGTGTCGGGGTCGAGGTGTGCCGGGCCGTCGAGGCGGCCGAGGATCTGGAGCTGGTGGCGGAGGTCGACAAGGACGATCCGATCGAGGCGCTTGAAGGCGCCGAGGTCGTCGTCGACTTCACGCATCCCGATGTGGTGATGGACAACCTGCACTGGTGCATCACCCACGGCGTTCACCCCGTCGTCGGCACGACGGGCTTCGACGAGGCCCGCTTGGCGAAGCTCCGCGGATGGCTGGCCGACAACCCCGGCGTCAACGCGTTGATCGCGCCCAACTTCGGGATCGCGGCCGTGCTCATGATGCACTTCGCCTCGATCGCGGCGCCCTACTTCGAGTCGGCGGAGATCGTCGAGCTGCATCATCCGAACAAGGCCGACGCGCCGTCCGGCACAGCACGGCGCACGGCTGAGCTCATCGCCCGGGCCCGCCGTGAGGCGGCTCTCGGCGCGATGCCCGACGCCACCAGCACCGGGCTTGCGGGCGCGCGCGGCGCCGAGGTCGACGGCGTGCACGTGCACGCGGTGCGGTTGTCGTCGCTCATCGCCCACCAGGAGGTCCTGCTCGGCGGTGAAGGCGAGATCCTGACGATCCGGCACGACACCATGAACCGCGCGTCGTTCACGCCAGGAGTCCTGCTCGGCGTTCGCAAGGTGCGCGAAACCCCGGGCCTCACGGTGGGTCTGGAGCACCTCCTCGGCCTGGGATAGGCCGCCGGGCCATCGCATGCCGCGGGCCTGGGGCCAGGGAAGTCGGGCCCGCGGGGCAGCGAGATCGCGTGGGCTCGCCTCTGCGAGCCACGCGTCTATGGGGCGGGGCTGGAGTCCCGGGTTTGTGGGTTTGCGGGGGGTTAGGGGCTGTCGAGGGAAGGGCCGCTATCGCGGCATGGGGTCGTATAAGGTCGCTCGAATGAGATTCCTCCGGAGTGGATCTGGGCTGGTGGTCGCCTTGTGCGTGATCTTGCTCGCTTCGGGCTGCGGCATCCAGGAGGCCGGCAGGTTTCTCGACAGAGCGGAGGCATGTGCCGAGGCGACCGAGACCGCTCAAGGCGTTCTGACGCGAATTTCCCAGCTGGCGAGCGATCCGGGTCAGTTGAAGAAGCAATTGCACGAGGCGGGAGCACGCTTGGAAGAAGCCGGTGCCAAGTCCGGTGATCCCGCGCTCAACGGGGTTCTGAGCGGCCTGGCCTCCACCTACAAGAGCACTGTGGCCACCGACAAGGCCTCAGCGGTGGCCGCGGCAGAGAAGGTGCGCGTGAGCACCATTTCCTCTTTCCGGGTGTTCAGCCGGGCCTGCGGCGACTCCTGAAGCCGGGCCCATCGGCTCCGCGGTTCCTCGGCCTGATACCGGTGTCGCGTCCGCTGCGCTTTCCGCGCGTGCTCCGACGTGCCCGAGCCGATGCGCTGGATTCGCTGGGCCGACCTCCGGGATCTCCCGTGAGGGCGAGCTGCCGCCGGCAGGGCTGGTGAGGGCGAGGGGGCCTTACAGGGCCAGGCCCAGGGCGAAGAGCAGGCCGTAGACGAGCTGGAGTCGTCCGGTCTGCTGGAGGACGGGGATGAGGGGCGGCCCGACGGTGCCGGCCCATACGGTTTTCACCGGGCCGACGGCGAGGAGGGCCGCCGGCAGCGCCAGCGCGGCCCCGAGGTGGAACGGCACAAGCGCGAGGGTGATGACGAACGGTGACAAAACTGACCAGAGGTAGAGCGTTCTGGTACGGCTGTCGCCCAGCACCACGGCCATTGTCCGCTTGCCGACCTGAGCATCGGACGGGCGGTCGCGGAGGTTGTTCACGACCAGCAGGGCGCAGGACAGCAGGCCAGGCGGTAGCGCTGCGACCACGGCCAACCAGGGCAGGTTCTCGGTCTGCACGTAGGTCGTGCCGATGGTGGCGACCAGGCCGAAGAACACGAAGGCCGACACTTCGCCTAGTGCGCGGTAGCCGTACGGTCTGTTGCCGCCCGTGTAGAACCATGCGGCGGCGATGCTGGCCGCCCCCACCGCGAGCAGCCACCAGGAGCCGGTGGCGATCACGAGCACCAGGCCCGCGACGGCGGCGATGAGGAAGCAGCCGAGGGCGGCCGTGAGGACCGCGCGCGGGGACGCGGCACCGGAGCCCACCAGCCGCATGGGGCCTACTCGGGCATCGTCGGTGCCGCGGACGCCGTCGCTGTAGTCGTTGGCGTAGTTCACGCCCACCTGGAGCAGTAGTGAGACCACGAGTGCGAGCAGAGCCCGCCACCAGATCGCCTGTCCTGCGTCGACGGCGACGGCCGTGCCGATCGCGACGGGTACGACAGCCGCCGGTAGGGTGCGAGCGCGCGCGCCCGCGAGCCACTGTCCAGGTGATGCCACGAAAAGTCCCGTTGTTTCGAAAGATCTAGCGAATGTCCGTGGTCATGCGGACCATCGTGACAACTCGCCCCATATCTAGCACGCGTTCGGCGCCGTCGTTGCCCCAGCCGGCCGACTCCAGGAACCCGAGCATCGCGTAGTTGTCGGCGAAGACCCAGGTGACGACCGCCGCGTAGTTGTCTTCGCGCAGGTGGTCGACGGTCGCGTTGAGAAGGCGGCTGCCGTGGCCCCTGCGGACGAAGTCGGGGTCGACGAGAAGGTTCAGCATTTCGGCGGTGATGCCCGGGTCGAGATCGGGATCTTCGGCCGGAGCGTGTGAGGCGATCCCGACGACCCGCTCCACACCGCGGTTCGGATTGGGTGCGGCGACGCCGCCCGGGCCGAGCGCGGGGAAGGCGTCGGTGTCCATGATGCGTTCGACTGCCACCAGCACTCTGTGCCGGGGACTCGGAGGGGACTCGATGGCCTCCTCCCACTGCCGCAACCACAGGTCCTCCGCCGCGGGGCCGGTCATCTGATCCAGCGGCCCCTCGGGCAGGAACTCGCGGTAGCCGTAGCGCCACGCACGGATCTGGGTGCGCGTGACCAGCACGGCGTCTTCACGCCGGGCGGCCCGCACGCCTACGTTTGCCATTTCGGCCCGCTCCTTCGCCTGCGGTGTGCCCGCGCGGTCGCTTGGGGTCGTTGGGGGGATCCCGGGGGCACCTGTACACCGTATCGGTGATTCAGAGTCACGGACGACGCGATCCAGTCGCTGCCCGGCGTCTCATCCGATAAGCGCGTGTCTTCATGCGGTTGCCGCAAATTGACATTGAACACCATGAACGTGACCGGTTCTTAGACAGGTCCAGAAAAGCCCACCGGCATGTGGGTTCGGCACATACTTTGAGCCGCCGCCAGGTGCCATCGGCCTGTGTCGCCGCCATCGCCGCCGCCAGTCGTGCGAGCCCTCCCCTCACCCCGGCCGCGACCGGAGTGAGGGACGGGATCTCACCGTCAAAGGCGACACGTAGGGGGAGTGCCGCCAGCGCCTGCTCCAGTGTCGTGTGCGGTCCGCCGTCGCGGCTCATGGCCGCGCGAAGCCCGGAGCGGAGCATGGTGGCCACATGCAGGTCGTCGTCGAGAGCGCGGTCGGCCTCGCCGACGAGGTCGCGCTCTCTCAGCCACACCGCCAGCTCCGCAGGTGAGGTGATCTCGTCGGCGTCGCTCTCCACGTCGTAGGTGTTCACGAAGTCGCGCAGCAGCTCCGCCTGGCGGATCATCGTCACCTCCCAACACCGTTGTATGGAAGTTGAAGGTTACCCCTCCTTGTTGTTCTTCCCGGGATCCACCTCTTCGGCGTTCGAGGCTGCGGACGTCGCTTCCGCGGGCTCCCCGGTGATGGGATCCGCGTCCGCGGGATTCGCAGGGGCGGTGTCCGCAGGGTCTGCGTCTGTGGGGTCGGTGTCGTCTGCGGCGGATCTTTTGCCGGAGTCCGGCTGGATGATCGCTCCTGGCGCCGGAGGGCGCGGCCAGCCGTCGGGACCGAGCACGAAGGTGCCCCGCTGAGGCACGGTGTTCGTCCAGCCCTCGGCTGCGAGCTGCTCCACGGCCTGGCGGGCGGTGGCCTTCGCCACGCCGAACTCCTGGATGAGCATCTTCTCGCTCGGGATCGGCCGACCCGGCTGGATCTTGCCGGTCACGATGCGCTCGATGATCGCCTCTGCGATTTGCTGGTACTTGGTGAGTTTGCGGCGCTTGTGGATGGTGTCGGGTGGGCCGACGAAGGTGCCCTGGCCCTGACGCGTGTAGACGAGGTCTTGGTCGCGAAGGTCTTCGGCCACCCGGCGCGCCGTGGAACGGGCGATCTTGTAGTGCCGGGCGAGCTGCGCCTCGCTGGGTACAGGGTCTCCGGGCTGGAGGTCGCCGCTGGAGATCTTGTCGGCGAGCCAGTCTGAGATCTGCTTGTAGACGGGGACGGGTCCGTCCCGTACGAGGTCTTCCTCTTTGAGTCCGTCTAGGTCTGCCACACTCGCACGCTAGATGAGAGCGGACATACCCTCACAAAGCGCTACATCCTATGAACGTACCAGTACGAGTGCTAGACCTGCCTGTACGTGTGTCGATATAGTCGGGGGTGCGTGGAAGGAAACCAGTGGAAATCAAGCCGATTCCCCTGGCTTCCCGGCCCATTCGAAGTGAGTCGAACGGTGGCCGGGTGGCGGCCTCGTCCCTGGAAGTGGAGGGCTGGAGTCGAGGCCGCCAGACGCTGTGCTCCGACCGACCGGCTGCGGCGAGACGGACGGTCGGTCGGAGCGCACCCATGTCCAAGCACGCCGCGATACCTGCCCGGCGGACCTGTCCCGTCGCCCGCACGAGGCCCTCGGGTCCACCGGGCATCGCAATGCCCCGGCAGGAGACATCCGCCTGCCGGTTTCGGGGTGGTTCCGCGCCGGCCGGGAGGTGCGGCACCGCCGCCGGGCCCGCACCGCCTCCGTCTGCCGCCGCACCGCGGCGGTGCGGGCCGTTCGCGCTCCGGGCCGCCCGTTTCCGGGGTGCGGGCGGTCCCGGCAGGCCCGGGGACCGCCCATTGGGCCGTGCGGGCTGCCGTGACCTCACCGCGGGCACGTCTTGCCCCGGCGTGCTCGGCCATTCCCCTCCTTCCATGTGGTGTGGCCCAAGTCCCGCGCCTGCCGGGCCGCCCGGGCGGTCCCTCGGCCTGCTGGTCCGGTGGTCCGGGTCGTTCGCCGGGGGTCGCGTTTCGGCTTCACGGCGGGCGGGGCCCGTCCGTGCCGCCGCCTCCGGCTTTCGCCATGCCTCCAGGTGGTCCGGTCTCGGTCCCACGGGCCTTCCTCTTACGGCCGGGCCTTTCGTTGCCGGTCGCCCTCGTGGTGGGGGCACCCGCTCGTGGGGGGCGATCGCGGTCGCGGGCGCGCTCGGAGGCGGCGGGAGTGGGCGGGAGGTCGATATCGGAGTCGCCGGAGGGGATGCGGCGCCAGGCGCGGTCGGTGATGATCAGGTGGTCCAGGAAGCGGAGACCGACCGTTTCGGCGGCTTCGCGTAGGCGGGCGGTGACCTTGAGGTCGGCGTCGCTGGGGGCCAGTGAACCGCTGGGGTGGTTGTGGGCGATGCCGAACAGGGCTCCTCCGGAGGTGAGGGCCAGGGCGATGATCTCGCGGATCGGGCTGGAGGTGTGGTCGCTGCCTCCCTCGGTCAGCACGGTCTTGCGGATCACCGCTCCGGCCGGGTCGCAGACCACGACGACGAGCCTTTCCCTGCGGTGGCCGCGGAGGAGAGGGGCGGCCACAGCGGCGAGGTCGGCGGAGCTCGTCACCCGGTGAGGCTCGGGAGCGGCCTGGACGCGCCGCAGAAGCTGGAAGGCGGCGGCCAGACGGGCGGCCTTGGCCGGACCCATGCCGGGCATGGTGCGGAGCCGGTGGGCATCGGCTCTGGCCAGCTCGCTCAGGTCGCCGCAGTGCGCGATGAGCTGGGAGGCGAGCTCGAGGGCGCTCAGGCCGCGGCACCCCGAGCCGAGGAGAAGGGCGAGCAGCTCGCGGTCGGCGAGGGCCCCCGCCCCTCCGGCGAACAGACGCTCTCGTGGCCTGTCGCACGCAGGCATGTCCTTGACGCGCATCGTGACCTCCGGGTCGGAAAGCTGGTCATGGTTCTACCAGGTGCCACCGACAGTGAGTGTGCGCATGGTTGCGGTGGGTGACGGTGCGGCCTTCGCGTCGCCGGCCCTTCGCGGGGGCCCTGGTTATGCGGTGGGCGGGGTGCTGCTCGCATATACAAGGCGGAAACGGTCACCGGGCACCACGATGTCGCTTGTCTCGACGGGGCGGTCCGCGGCCCAGTGGGTGCGTTCGATGTGAAGGACGTGCACTCCCGAGGGAAGTTCGAGGGCGTCGCGCTCGGCGGGCTTTGGGACACGTGTGTAGACGCTTTCCACAATGTCGGTGACCTTGAGCCCGAGTGCTGAAAGGCGGGCCATGAGGCTTTTGCGATTATCGGTGCCCTCTGACGGAATCTGATGCCCGTCGGTGAATTCGGTTGGTTCGTAGGAGACGGCGAGCTGGGCCGGGGACCCATCGGTGCGGAAAATGTAACGGGTGCGTGTGACGCGGGCCTGGTCGTCGATGCGCAGCCGCATGGCGATGTCAGGGCCGGCCTGGGCGTTCTCGCTGCGCCAGTCGCAGGTGGCGCGGCGGCCCTGGGGTGGCAGGTCCGCGGCGAACGGCGGGTGGCTGTCGTGGAAGCGCAGGCGGTGGAGTGCGGTTCGCTCCGGCTTCTCGCTGACGTAGTGGCCCGATCCGACCAGGCCGAATATCAGTCCTTCTCCGGCGAGCACGCGGAGCGCGTGCCGCGCCGCCGTCTCGCCGATGCCGTATTTGCGGGTGAGTTGTGCGCGGGACGGTATCGGTGCCCCGGGTGGGAGGGTGCCATCGTTGATCTGCCGTCGAATGTCCTCGACGATACGCAGGTAGATCGGGTCGGAACTGGCCACGTAGTCATCCCCTGGGTTTTCCTGTGGACGTTGCCCAATCCTGTCGTATTCGGGGGACAACGCACTGTAGTCAGGGTCATTTGGTGTTCCAACTTTGCATGGAAAGCCCCAGGCGAAACCCGGCTTCAAAAACCCGTAAGCCACCTGTAACGCCGACGTAAGCCCTGGCGATTGTCAAGGAGAGGCCGTTGATCTGTGTACCCCCGAGCACATATCAGCGGCCTCTGCGCCTGTCAGGAGGGGGAGTACGGCACGGCCCCGATGGCCGCAGCCGGGGTGGCGGGGTCCACGGCGCCCGCGAACACAGGTACCGTTCGACTATGGCATCGCCGACTCGAACCTCCGACGCCCCCTTCGGCCGCATGTTGACCGCCATGGTGACCCCGTTCACCAAGAGCGGTGAGGTCGACTACGAGGGAGTCCAGCGCCTGGCCGTCTATCTGGTGGACGACCAGCGCAACGACGGCCTGATCGTCAGTGGCACGACGGGCGAGTCCCCGACGACCGGCGACGAGGAGAAAAGCCGTCTCCTCCGCGCTGTGATCGAGGCGGTCGGCGACCGCGCCACCATCGTCGCGGGCGCCGGCACCAACGACACCCGCCACAGCGTCGAGTTGGCCCGAGCCGCCGAGCGCGCCGGGGCCGATGCCCTGCTGCTCGTGACGCCTTACTACAACAAGCCCCCACAAGAGGGGGTCCACCGGCATTTCACCACGATCGCCGACGCGACCGGGCTTCCCTCGATGCTCTATGACATCCCCGGCCGCTCCGGAGTGCCGATCAACACCGACACGCTCCTGCGGCTCGCCGAGCACCCGCGGATCGTCGCGGTCAAGGACGCCAAGGCCGATCTGTTCGAGGGGTCCCGGGTGATGGCCGCGACCGACCTCGTCTTCTACTCAGGTGACGACACGCTCAACCTGCCCTGGCTGTCCGTGGGCGCGGCCGGGTTCGCCAGCGTGGTCGGGCATGTGGTCGGCGCGGACCTCGCGACGATGATCGAGCGCTATCGGGAGGGCGACGTGGCGGGGGCCCTTGCCGTACATCGCAGGCTGCTGCCCGTGGTCACGGGCATCATGACGCGCACGCAGGGCGCCATCATGGCCAAGGCCGCTCTCGGCCTGGTGGGGCAGTCGGGTGGATTTGTGAGGTCTCCGCTCGTGGATGCGACGGAGGCCCAGATCGCAGAATTGCGAGATGACCTGATCGCGGGCGGCGTAAAGCTCGCGGACGCATGACGGGGAGGAAACGAAAGGTTTGAGCACGTCCACACCACATCACCCGGGGGGTGAGGGATGAGCCATCCGCATCCCGACCTCGGGCTCCCTCCGGCACTCGCGCCGGGGGCCCTGCGCATCGTCGCACTCGGCGGTCTCGGGGAGATCGGCCGCAACATGACGGTGTTCGAGATCGACGGACGCCTGTTGATCGTGGACTGCGGGGTGTTGTTCCCCGAGCCCGATCAACCCGGAGTCGACCTGATCCTGCCGGACTTCGACTACATCAGGGACCGCCTCGACGACGTCGAAGCCCTGGTGCTGACCCATGCCCATGAGGACCACATCGGGGCCGTCCCTTACCTTCTGCGTGAGCGCAAGGACATCCCGATCGTCGGCTCGCGGCTGACCCTCGCACTGATCGAGAGCAAGCTCGTCGAGCACCGCATCCAACCCACCACCGTGGAGGTGGTCGAGGGGCAGCGTCACAGGTTCGGGCCGTTCGAGTGCGAGTTCCTGGCGGTCAACCACTCGATTCCCGACGCGCTGGCCGTCGCCATCCGCACGGACGCGGGCCTGGTGCTGCACACGGGCGACTTCAAGATGGACCAGCTCCCCATGGACGGGAGGCTGACCGACCTTGGAGGCTTCGCGAGGCTCGGAGCCGAGGGCGTCGACCTGCTGATGTCGGACTCCACCAACGCGGAGGTTCCGGGGTTCGTCACCAGCGAGCGGGACATCGCCCCGGTCATCGACGACATCTTCCACAGTTCAGACCAGCGCATCATCGTCGCGTGCTTCGCCTCGCACGTGCACCGCGTCCAGCAGGTGCTCGACGCGGCGGAGCAGCACGGGCGCAAGGTCGCGCTCATGGGCCGTTCGATGGTGCGCAACATGGGCGTCGCCCGCGACCTCGGCTACCTGCGGGTGCCCGCCGGCCTCATGGTGGACTCCCGCGACATCGAGTCGTGGCCACCGGAGGACGTCGTGCTGATCTGCACGGGGTCGCAAGGGGAGCCGATGGCCGCGCTGTCACGCATGGCCAACCGCGACCACCCGGTCCGCATCGCCGAAGGCGACACGGTGCTGCTGGCCTCGTCGCTGGTGCCCGGCAACGAGACGGCCGTCAACAAGGTCATCAACGGGCTCACCCGCTGGGGCGCCCGCGTGATCCACAAGGGCAACGCGCGTGTCCACGTCTCAGGCCACGCTGCGGCGGGCGAGCTGCTGTACGTGCTCAACCTGACCCGTCCGTCGAACTTCCTCCCGGTGCACGGGGAGTGGCGGCACATGCGGGCACACGCGAAGCTCGCCGCGCTCACTGGGGTGCCTGACGAGCACATCGTCATCGCCGAGGACGGGGTCGTGGTCGACCTGGTCGACGGCCGGACCTCGATCGTGGGCGCGGTGCCGTGCGGCTACGTCTTCGTGGACGGCACCTCGGTCGGCGATGTGACCGACGTGGCGCTGAAGGACCGCCGCATCCTCGGAGACGAGGGGTTCATCTCGGTCGTCGTCGTGATCGACTCGACCACCGGCAGGCTGACCGGCGGTCCGGAGATCCACGCCAGGGGCTCCGGCATCGACCCCGACGTCTTCGACGACGTGATCCCTCAGATCGAGAAGGCGCTGCAGGAGGCCGCGGCCGACGGCATCGCGGACGTGCAGCAGATGCGCCGTCTGGTCCGCCGCGCGGTCGGACGCTGGGTGAGCGACACCTACCGCCGCAGACCGATGATCATTCCGGTGGTCGTCGAGATCTGACCCGGCGCAGGGCCTCGCCGAGCCCGACCGTTTCGGACGGTGAGGCGAGGCCCTGGAGACGGTTCAGGTCTTCCGGCACCGTGCCCGCCCGGTGGGCGAGCCGGAAGGAAGGACGAGACAGTGACCGATCACTTTGCCCTGCCCGCGGACTCGACGGACGGCGAGGTCGCCGCCGCGGTCGAGGCGGCGGTGAGGGCCGGTACGGCATGGCGCGCCGCGTCCGCCGCCGACCGGGCCGCCGTGCTGACGGCCGTGGCCGACGCGCTGACGGCGAATGCGGAGACCCTGTGGCGCATCGCCGACTCCGAGACGTCGCTCGGCGAGACCCGGCTTCGGGGGGAGATCGTCCGTACGGCGGCGCAGTTCCGGCTCTTCGCCCAGGTCGTCGTGGACGGAGGTCACCTCGACGCCGTGATCGACCACGCGGACGCGTCCGCCGTACCGCCGCGTCCCGATCTGCGGCGTCTCAACCAGCCGTTGGCGGGCGTGGTCGCCGTGTTCGCGGCGAGCAACTTCCCCTTCGCCTTCTCGGTGGCCGGGGGTGACACGGCGTCCGCGCTCGCCGCCGGATGCCCCGTCGTGGTGAAGGCCCATCCCGGACACCCGCGCACGTCCGAAGCGGTCGCCGCCGCAGTGCGTACGGCACTGCCCGACGCCGCCCTGCTCGGGCTCGTCCACGGTTTCGAGGCGGGCGGCACGCTGGTCAAACACCCGCGGGTGGCCGCCGTCGGGTTCACGGGGTCGATTCCGGGGGGCCGTGCCGTACAGGCCCTGATCGCGGAGCGGCCCGATCCCATTCCGTTCTTCGGGGAGCTCGGCAGCGCCAACCCCGTGGTGGTGCTGCCGTCGGCGCTGCGGGGCGACGTCACGGCTCTCGCCCAGGGGTTCGCGGCCTCGCTGACTCAGGGGGTGGGGCAGTTCTGCACGAACCCGGGTCTGCTGTTCGTGCCCGACGATGAGGGGCTGCTGAAGGCGGTCGGGGAGTCGGTGTCGGCGTCGTCCGGCGGCCCGATGCTGACGCCGCGGATCAAGGAGGGTTTCCTCTCGGGGGTCGACCGGCTGAGCGGTCTTTCGGTGCTTGCCGAGGGCAGCGCGGGGGACGGGGAGCTCGCCGTCTCGCCGAAGGTGTTCACCGCGGGGCTGGAGGAGTTCGCCGAGGGGCTGCCCGAGATCGCGGAGGAGTGCTTCGGACCTGCCGCCATCGTGATCACCTATCGTGACGCCGCGGACTTGCCCGAGGTGCTCGGGAGGCTCGCGGGCTCGCTGACCGCGACGGTCCACGCCGCGGATCCGGCGGAGGCCGCCGACGTGCTGCCCGTGCTCAAGGCCCTCGCGGGACGGCTGATCTGGAACGGCTGGCCCACCGGGGTGGCCGTGAGCTGGGCCGTCCACCACGGTGGTCCGTGGCCTTCGACCACGGCCCCCGCCCACACTTCGGTCGGTGCGTCGGCCATCGCGCGCTGGGTCGTGCCGGTGGCGTATCAGGGCTGGCCGGCGGAGCTGCTGCCGCCGGAGTTGCTGGAAGACAATCCGCTCGGGATTCCCCGCCGGGTGGACGGCGTCCTCTCGTAGCGCCCGACGCCCGAGGACCACACGGCCCCCGCTCCGAAATCGGAGCGGGGGCCGTTCTCATATACGGCCGAGTTCGTATACGGGAATTATCGAAAGCTGTTTTTCCGCGGTGCCGAAATCCCAGATGGCAGGGCTTCCCGGGCGCTGTCGGCCCGTGTCGACCGTGTCGGCCGTATGGCGTTTCCGCAGGTCAGGGCAAATGTGAATGTACGTTTCACGTTTGCCAAATCCCGAGCGCATGGGCAAGAATCAAGTATTCCCACTTTCCACCCCGGCGGGGTTCTCCGGCATGCCCACGGGAGCAGGCCCTTTCGCCGGATGGAATCAGAACCGTGCCCGCCGCAGGTTCCCCACGCCGACCGACGACCGCCTTCAAGGAGGCATTCATGATCCATGCCCGGGATCTGACCAAGCGATTCACCGTCAAGAAGGAAACGGTCGAGGCCGTGCGCGGCATCGACCTCGACGTGGAACCCGGCGGGCTGGTCGCCTTCCTCGGCCCGAACGGCGCCGGAAAGTCCACGACCCTGCGCATGCTCACCACATTGCTGCCTGCGACCTCGGGCAGCGCGACCGTCGCCGGGTGCGACATCGCGGCCGATCCGGCGGGGGTGCGGCGGCGGATCGGCTACATCGGCCAGAAGAACAGCGCGGGTGAGAACTTCCGCGTCCGCGACGAACTCGTCACGCAAGGGGAGTGCTTCGGCCTGACCCGCGCCGACGCCAAGCGCCGCGCGGGAGAGCTCCTCGAACTGCTGAGCCTGGAAAAGCTCGCCAAGCGTACGTCCAGCACCCTGTCGGGCGGACAGCGCCGCCGCCTCGACATCGCGCTCGGGCTCATTCATCAGCCCCGGCTGCTGTTCCTCGACGAGCCGTCGACCGGTCTCGACCCGCAGAGCCGCGCCGACATCTGGGGACACATCCTGCGTCTGCGCGAGGAGCATGACATGACCCTCTTCCTCACCACGCACTACCTGGAGGAGGCCGACAACATGGCCGAACGGGTGATCATCGTCGATCACGGCCGAGTGATCGCCGATGGCACGGCACAGCAGTTGAAGTCGGATCTGGCGGGCGACCACATCACCCTCACCGTGAGGGACCTGCCCGAGGCGGCCAGAGCGGCGGAGGTCGCCGAGCGGATCGCCACCGCCGTGGACACCGGCTCCGACGGGATGACCGTACGGCTGCGCGTGCCCCGCGCCGACACGGCCATGCCGGAGGTGCTGCGGGCGATGGAGACCGCTGGGGTCAAGGTGGCGGCGGCGGAGGGCGTCAGGCCCTCGCTCGACGACGTCTTCCTCTCCCTCACCGGTCGCAGCCTGCGTGAAAGCGACACCGCTGACGCCCCCGCCTGACGGCGGCTCCCGGCCCGAGAACACGGCACGACAACCCGCCCCGACAACCCTCCCGGAAACCCGACAAGAGAGGTCTCCCCATGGCCGTGTCCTTCGTACGCGACACCAAGATCATGTTCGTCCGCGAGTTCGCCCCCGTGCTGCGCGAGCCTTTCGGGCTGCTGTTCACGATGGCGCAGCCGCTGCTGTTCCTGTTCCTGTTCGGGCCGCTGCTCGGCGGAACCCAGGGATTCGGCCAGGTGGGTGAGGGATCCCCCTGGCAGTGGTTCGTGCCTGGAATCCTCATCATGATGTGCATCACCGGGCCGATGATGGCGGGGTACTTCCTGCTGGTGGAGCTCCACAGCGGTTCGATGGAGCGCATGCTGGTCACGCCCCTCAACCGCACGGCCATGCTGATCGGCCGCACCCTCAAAGAGCTCGTGCTTCTGCTGGCCCAGGCCGTACTCATCATCGTGCTGGCGCTTCCGATGGGGTTCGAGCTCCACCCCGTCGGAGTGCTGGCCGGTCTCGTGGTGCTGATCGTGTTCGGGGTGGGCCTGGGGGCGCTGTCGTTCGCGCTCGCGATCGCCTCGCACCCTGGAGGCGAGCTCTTCTACTCGATCACGCAGACGATCATGTTTCCGCTGATCCTGCTGTCGGGCATGCTGCTCCCGCTCGACTTCGGACCCGGCTGGCTGCAGGCTCTTGGCGCGATCAACCCGGTGACCTACATCGTCGATGCGGAGAGGCTGCTGTTCAGCGGCGTCTTCGGCGATGTCTCGGTGCTGTACGGCGCGCTCGCCGCCGGCCTGGTCGCCGCGATCGGGCTGGCCGTGGGCACCCGGTCGATGCGCCGCGGCGTTTGAGCGGGCGTTTGAGCGGGCGTTTGAGCGGGCGTTTGAGCTCGAAAGTCTCACGGGGGCTTGTGGAGGAGACCGACACGGCATGGGTGTGCGGGTGTCGTGCCGGGGGGCGGGGTTCGACGTTGGTCGTCGCCCTCGGACACATACATTGAAGATCATATAGAGCGGAGATTAGGCAATATTGTCTATCGAATCCGGCGAATGGTTCTTCTCGGCGTGCCTACGTGAATCCTCTCCGGCCTCCGCCGTACCTTTGGCATCATGGCCACCCGTACGTCCAAAGGCGCATCTAAGGGGCCGGTGAAGCGGTCGTCCGCTCCGCGCGCCGCTTCACCGAAGCGGCAGGCTCCGGCGCAGCGTGCCACCCGGACCAAGCGCGCCGCCCCGGCCCGGCGTCAGGGAGTGACGCATCAGGACCCGATCTCGTGGGTCTTCACGATGATCGGCAAGCTGGTGATCGGGCTCTGGCTGCTGCTCGCGCACGGCATCGGCGGGGCGGCCCGCGCGCTCGGACAGGGCGCCAGGGAGCTCGACCCGGCGCTGCGGCGCGACGGTCTGGGCCTCGGCGTGCTGGCGGGGGCGATCGTGCTCGCGACGATGACGTGGCGCACGCCGACGGGCGACGTGGCCTCGGTGGTCGACGCGGTGACGCGCGGGGTGTTCGGGTCGTCGTCGTGGGCGATCCCTCTCTTGCTGGCGCTGCTGGCCTGGCGCTTCATGCGCCATCCCGACCGCAACGCCGACACCGGGCGGTTGGTCATCGGGTGGCTGGCGCTGCTGATCGGGATCCTCGGCATCGTGCACGTGGCGCACGGCACGCCCTACCCCTCGGGTGACGAGCGGGTCGACGGCATGGACAAGGTGTCCGCCGCGGGGGGCATGGTCGGGTTCATCGTGTCGGCGCCGCCCGCGAGCATCCTGCCGGCGTTCATCACGATCCCGCTGCTGATGATGCTGGCGGGCTTCGGCGTGCTGGTCATCACGGCGACGCCGGTACACCGCATTCCGGAGCGGCTGGCCGACATCCAGCACATTCTGTTCCAGCGCGAGCAGCGTGCGCCAAGCGGGTCCAAGCGCCGCCCGCGCAAGCCGAAGACGGCCGAGGAGCCGGGTGAGGACCGGGTCAAGCCCTACGACACCCCGGTCACGCAGGAGGGCGACTCCAAAAGGCCCGATCACTCTCCGGAGATCGTCCCTGGCCTCGCGGATGAGGAGGAGAGGCGCGAGCCCGAGCGCAAGCCTGAACCGCCCGCACCGCCCGCACCGCCCGAGCCGACCCCGGCTCCGCGCAAGGTCGAGCAGTTGGTGCTGTCTCCGCAGGCGGGGCCGTACTCCGTGCCCGACCTGCAGGTGCTGCGCTCGGGCAGTGCCCCGAGGCCGCAGACCAAGGCGAACACGCTGGTGGTCAACGCGCTGACGAGCGTGCTTGAGCAGTTCACCATCGACGCGCAGGTGATGGGTTTCACTCGGGGGCCGACGGTCACCCGCTACGAGATCGAGCTCGGACCCGCGGTCAAGGTCGAGAAGGTGACGGCGCTCACCAAGAACATCGCCTATGCCGTGAAGTCCGCGGATGTGCGGATCCTCTCCCCGATTCCCGGCAAGTCGGCGATCGGGGTTGAGATCCCGAACACGGACAAGGACCTGGTGTCCCTCGGGGACGTGCTGCGGTCGCAGGTCGCCCAGGCCGACCACCATCCGATGATCGTCGGCCTGGGGAAGGATGTCGAAGGCCGGACGATCATCGCCAACCTCGCCAAGATGCCCCACATCCTCATCGCGGGTGCGACCGGTGCGGGCAAGTCGACCTGCATCAACGGTCTGATCAGCTCGGTGCTGATGCGCTCCACGCCGGACGAGGTGCGCATGGTGCTGGTCGACCCCAAACGCGTGGAGCTGTCCGCCTACGAAGGCATCCCCCACCTCATCACGCCGATCATCACCAACCCCAAGAAGGCGGCCGAGGCCCTGGATTGGGTGGTCGGGGAGATGGACCGCCGCTACGACGACCTGGCCGCCAGCGGGTTCCGGCACGTCGACGACTTCAACAAGGCCGTGCGGGCGGGCAAGCTCACCGCCCCGCCCGGGAGCGAGCGGATCTACCAGCCCTACCCCTACCTGCTGGTGATCGTGGACGAGCTCGCCGACCTCATGATGGTGGCCCCGCGCGACGTCGAGGACTCGATCGTGCGCATCACCCAGCTCGCCCGCGCCGCCGGCATCCACCTGGTCATCGCGACCCAGCGCCCCTCGGTGGACGTGGTGACCGGTCTGATCAAGGCGAACGTGCCCTCACGGCTGGCGTTCGCCACCTCGAGCCTGGCCGACTCCCGCGTCATCCTGGACCAGCCGGGCGCGGAGAAGCTGGTCGGGCAGGGCGACGCGCTGTTCCTGCCGATGGGCGCGAGCAAGCCGATCCGCCTGCAGAACGCCTTCGTGTCCGAAACCGAGATCGCCGATGTCGTCGCGCACTGCAAGGCGCAGATGCAGGTGGAGTACCGCGATGACGTCACGGTCCAGGCCGGGACCAAGCGGGAGATCGACGACGACATCGGTGACGACCTCGACCTGCTGATCCAGGCGGCCGAGCTCGTGGTCACCACGCAGTTCGGGTCCACCTCGATGCTTCAGCGCAAACTGCGGGTCGGATTCGCCAAGGCGGGGCGCCTGATGGACCTGTTGGAGAGCCGTGAGGTGGTGGGGCCGAGCGAGGGGTCCAAGGCCAGGGAGGTGCTGGTGAAGCCCGACGACCTTCCCGGACTGCTGACCGACCTACGCGGGGGGTGACCCACCTCGCCACCTCCCCCTGATGACTGTTTGAATGTGATTGACTACGCAACGTCGGGGTGGGGAGGCGTTGTCATGAATAGACAAAACGGGCAAATTACCGCATGGCATAGATTTAGGCGTCGGGTGCTCCCATGAGCGAGCCGAGAGGGCCGGCGGAGGCCGGTGACGGCGGGAGGGCCGGCGAGCACGCGCCCGGGGCGGCGCTGGCGGCGGCGCGGCGCGCCGCGGGGCTCACGGTCGGGCAGGTCAGTGCGCGCACCCGCGTGCGTGAGGCGCTGATCTACGCGATCGAGCGCGACGACTACTCGCTGTGCGGGGGCGACTTCTACGCCCGCGGGCACATCCGGGCCATCGCCCGCGAGGTCGGGCTCGATCCCGACGCGATGGTCCAGCGCTACGACGACATGCGGGGCGGGGCGCCGACCCCGGTCCGGGCATCCGCGGTCTTCCAGGCCGACCGGCCGATCAAGCTGCGGGAGCGCCGCTCGCCCAACTGGAGCATGGCGATGGTGGTCGCGCTCGCGATCGTGGTCGTTTTCGGCGTCGTGCGGGTCATGGGCGGCTCTCGCGAGGTTCCGACGGCCGACGTGCGCAAGGTGTCGGTGCCCACCGGCGCTGCCGAGGGCCGGGGCGGCGCGGCACGCGCCGGCGACGCCGCGGCGGCGCGCAAGGCGGAGGCCGCGAGGAAGGCGGAGCGCCGCAAGGCCAAGATCGTCGACCTCGAGGTGCGCGCCGACAAGCCGTCCTTCCTGAGCGTGCGCGACGCCGACGGGCGACCGGTCTTCTCCGGCACGCTGTCGGCCGGGCAGTCCACATCATGGAAGATCCGCAAGGGCGTCCGGCTCGTCATCGGCAACGCCGGCGCGGTTTTCCTGCAGGTGAACGGGAAGGAGCTCGGTGCTCCGGGGCCCCTGGGGCAGACGGTGCAGCGCACCTTCAACGCGCCCGGCTTCAGTCCTGGCTGATCACGGGCTCGCACCGAACCGGGGGAGGTGCGACGGCACTGTCCAACTCCCGATACCGTAGTGTTCACCATGTCATCCCGCCGAACCGCATCGCTGATCACACTGGGCTGCGCGCGCAACGAGGTCGACTCCGAGGAGCTCGCCGCGCGACTTGAGGCTGCCGGCTGGCAGGTGGGCGACGACGAACCCGATGTCATCGTCGTCAACACCTGCGGTTTCATCGACTCGGCGAAGAAGGACTCCATCGACACCCTCCTCGCCGCCGCGGACTCCGGGGCCAGAGTCGTGGCCACAGGGTGCATGGCCGAGCGCTATGGCGACGAGCTCGCCAAGGCGCTGCCCGAGGCCGACGCGGTCCTGTCCTTCGACGACTACACCGAGATCGGCGCCCGCCTCGACGACGTGCTCGACGGCCGTCCGCTCGTCCCGCACAGCCCGCGTGACCGCCGCACGCTGCTGCCGATCTCCCCCGTTGAACGGGCCGCCGCTCCGAAGGCCGCGATCCCCGGCCACGGCGAGCTCCCTGACGGCCTCGCGCCCGCGAGCGGCCCGAGGCCGCTGCGCAAGCGCCTCGGCGACGGCCCCGTGGCCTCGCTGAAGCTCGCCTCCGGCTGCGACCGCCGCTGCACCTTCTGCGCGATCCCGGCCTTCCGCGGGGCCTACGTGTCGCGCGCGCCGCAAGAACTGCTCGGGGAGGCCCGCTGGCTCGCCGAGCAGGGCGTCAAGGAGCTCGTTCTCGTCAGTGAGAACTCCACGTCGTACGGCAAGGACCTCGGCGACCTGCGCGCGCTTGAATCGCTCCTGCCCGCCCTGGCGGCCACCGAGGGCATCGAGAGGGTGCGCGTCAGCTACCTCCAGCCGGCCGAGCTGCGCCCGGGGCTCCTCGACGTCATCGCGGCTACCGAGGGCATCGCTCCGTACTTCGATCTGTCCTTCCAGCACGCCAGCGGCACGCTGCTGCGCCGGATGCGCAGGTTCGGAGACCCGAGGCGGTTCCTCGACCTGCTCGACCAGGCGCGGGCCAAGGCGCCCGAGGCGGGGGTGCGTTCCAACTTCATCGTCGGTTTCCCCGGCGAGACCGAGGAGGAGTTCGCCGAGCTGGCCGGGTTCCTGCAGGAGGCCAGGCTCGACGTGATCGGCGTGTTCGGCTATTCCGACGAGGAGGGCACCGAGGCCGCCTCCCTGCCGGGCAAGCTCGACCAGGACACGATCGACGAGCGTGTGGCGGCCCTCAGCGAGCTCGCCGAGGAGCTGACCGCGCAGCGCGCCGAGGAGCGCATCGGCACCGAGGTCGACGTCCTCATCGAGGAGGACCTCGGTGACGGAGGCTATGAGGGGCGGGCGGCGCATCAGGGGCCGGAGGTCGACGGGTCGGTGACCGTACAGGGCATCGGCCTGGTGCCGGGGCAGATCGTCAGGGCGGTCGTCGTCGATTCGGAGGGCGCCGACCTCATCGCCCGCATCAAGGCTGGTCCATGAGACCAGACGGGCGGTCCGATGAGATGACTGAGACGCATTCCACGGCGAACGGAGGCCACGGGGTCAGCCCGTGGAACATCGCCAATGTGCTGACGGTCAGCCGTCTGGTGCTTGTCCCGTTCTTCACCATCTGCCTTTTCCTGCCCGGCACGGGCTGGCGTGTGGCGGCGCTCGTGGTCTTCGCGCTGGCGTCCCTCACCGACCACCTGGACGGTGAGCTGGCCCGTCGCTACGGCCTCATCACCGACTTCGGCAAGATCGCCGACCCTATCGCGGACAAGGCACTGACGGGGGCCGCCCTGGTCAGCCTGTCCATCCTGGACGAGCTTCCGTGGTGGGTGACGGCCGTCATCCTCGGCCGCGAGCTGGGCGTGACGATGCTGCGCTTCGCGGTGATCAGGCACGGCGTGATCCCCGCGAGCTACGGCGGCAAGGTCAAGACCGTTCTCCAGGTCGCCGCCATCGTGTTCTACATCTTCCCCGGCGTGCCGGACCTCGTGAAGTGGACGGCCATGGGGGCCGCTCTCGTGGTCACCGTGGGCACCGGCGCCGACTACGTCGTCCGGGCCGTACGGCTGCGCCGCCTCGCCCAGAGGGTCCGGGGTGAGTGAGGTCCCGGCCGCGCGCGTCATCGCCCTGCTCGGAGTGAGGGGTGGGACCCTCGCCGTGGCCGAGTCGCTGACGGGCGGGCTGATCGGCGCGCGGCTGACCGAGGTGCCGGGGGCCTCGGCCGTGTTCGTCGGCGGTGTGATCTCCTACGCCACCGGGCTCAAGGAGCGGCTACTCGGCGTGCCCGCCGCGCTCTTGGCCCGTGAGGGCGCCGTGCATCCGGAGGTGGCCTCGGCGATGGCCTCGGGAGTGCGCGATCTGTGCGGGGCGGAGTACGGTCTGGCGGTGACGGGCGTCGCCGGTCCGGAGCCTCAGGACGGGCGTCCGGTGGGCACCGTTCACATCGCCGTCAGCGGTCCCTCGGGGATCTCGCGGGTGGACACCGTCTTCAACGGGTCCCGCGAGCACATCAGAAATGCGACCGTCGAGGTTGCATTTGATCTGCTGGCACGTGTACTCCAGGGGAACGCTGGGGAACAATCCGGGTGATTACCGTGTTACGTCCCCAGCGAACATGCTCACCACGGTCTGCCGCGGTGTCGGTCGATACGGGTACGGTGGAGCTGTGAGTCAGGTCTGGAAGCCATCGGCAGAGATCGACAACGGTGCGAGCCCGGCGGAAGGGCCGAGCAAGCCCACGGTGTCGCGGCAGGCGCGGCGCCCGGAGACGATGACAGCGAAGGGCATGCGGGAAGGGCGTTCGAAGATCGGGCGGCACGGATCGATCGCGCGGGGTGTGGTGAAGGCACCGGCTCCGGGGAGGGAGCGACAGATGGTTCTGCTTCGTCAGCTACTCGGCGACGTGCTGCGGCGGCTGCGGGTGCGTCAGGGACGGACCCTGCGCGAGGTGTCGACACTGGCTCGTGTCTCCCTCGGCTACCTCTCTGAGGTTGAACGCGGGCAGAAGGAGGCGTCCTCGGAGTTGCTGTCGTCGATCTGTGGTGCCCTCGGGGTGCCACTGTCGCAGGTGCTGCGTGAGGTGTCCGACCAGTTCGCCCTCGCCGAGCTGCAGGCGGCCCCCGTGCTCGCGGCGGATGTGCCCGAGCGTGAGCGCCTGCCGATCCCCGAAACCGTTCCGGATTCGATGTCGGAGTTCCCCGAAGTCAAGGACATGGTGGCCGCCTGACCCCTCAGGGCGCGGTCCTACGGCCCTGGGATGCCCCGGTGTCTCGCGGTGCCGTGAGCGAGCGCGACGCCGCTCAAGGTCCTCTCAAGGTCGATCGGTCCCTTGGGGCCGACATGCCGACCGTGTTCGGTGCCGGCTACTCCTGGTGAGACCCGTCGGGGCGCGGTTGCCCCCCGTCTCACGCATGTCTCGTCAAGCATGTTTCCATGGGGTTCGATGCAGTTCTACGCAGTCCCCACGTGGCCCCTGACGCTCCGCGGTTCCCCTGGGCGGACTCAAGGCTGGGGTGGGCGGCTCGCCTGATCTAGGCCCCTTTCAGGCCCTTCCATCGCTCTTCCGCCCCTCTTGCACTCCTCGCGCACTGAACGACACCGTCATGGTGTGCCGGCGGCCCGCTGCCGCGGGCGTTCAGTCCCAGGCCGCGGGGTCCTCCGCCAGTTTGCGCACCCGGGCGGGAAGGCTGCCCGTGGCGACCGACGCCAGCGTGACCTCTTCCAGGATCGCGCGCTCACTGGCCCGCAGAGCGATCCAGACCGTTTGCAGCGACTCGGCAGGCCCGCGATACCCCACGTGTTCGGGACGCTCCCCGCGCACGTTGGCCAAGGGCCCGTCGACCGCGCGGATGACGTCGGCCAGGGAGATCTCGTCGGCGGGGCGGGCCAGCACATAGCCGCCTTCGGGTCCGCGCTGTCCGCGCACCAGGCCGGCCCTGCGCATCTGCAAGAGGATGTTCTCTAGGTACTTAGGGGGCATGTCCTGCTCTTTGGCGAGTTCGCCCACTGTAGTCGGTCCTTCACCGGCGGCGGCGAGTTCGGCGGCGGCGCGAAGGGCATAGTCGACACGAGCAGAAAGACGCATGTTGTCGATTATCCCGCCTGGTGCGCCCTGGTTATGCGCAGGGTGACCACTGACGGGCAGTCGGTGCGGAAGGGGACATCCCTCTCGCAGGGCCGTAAGCGCGGCAAAGCTACCGTTGGGCGGTCGCGGAAGGTCTCGACTTCCTGGGAATCGCGGGCGGGTGGCGGGTCGGCGGTGGGCTGCGCCGATCACGGAGGGGACAGGTGTGGGGGTGCGTGACGGTGTCGTACGGCACAGGCCCGCGTGGCCGTTGGTCGCGCGCCCGGCCGGGACTTCGCGTATTTTCGTGGGGCACACCTAGACAGCGGGGCCCGCGTGCCGTCCTCGGGGGGAGGGTGGCCGCGGGGAGCGCCCCCGCGGCTCCCCGCGGAGCCGCCTTTCACCTGGCGCTAAACTATCAATAAGCTTTATTAATGAATAGCCCGTTAATCTAAACTCGGATAATGGCGGCGGGAAGCAGCGGGAACAGCATGGAGATGGAGCGACGTCCTGGCGTGCCCAGGCTGTTGAGGGAGATCAACGACAGGTCCGCCCTGGACCTGCTGCTCGCCTCGGGGCCGCTGACGCGAGGTCAGATCGGTGAGATGACGGGCCTGTCCAAGGTCACGGCCTCACAGACACTCGCGCGCCTGGAGGAGCGCGGCCTGGTCGAGGTGGTCGGCGAGCAGGGCGGTGGGCGCGGTCCCAACGCGGCCCTCTACGCGATCGTGTCCTCGTCCGCCTACGTCGCGGGGCTCGACGTGGGCCCCGAGCTGGTCACGACGGCGATCGCCGACATCAACGGCGAGACCGTGGCCGAGTTGACCGTGTCCCCCGGCGGACACGAAGACCCGGTGGCCGTCGTCCACAGCGCCGTGGTCAAGGCGTGCCGTTCGGCCAAGGTGGCGCTGTCGCGGCTGCGCAGTGTCGTGATCGGCACGCCGGGTGTCGTCGACCCCCGCACCGGCGACGTGCGTTTCTCGTTCGACCTGCCGGGATGGCACGAAGGCATCCACGAGGCGCTCGCCAGAGATCTCCGCCGCGAGGTCCGCATCGAGAACGACGTCAACCTCGCGGCGATAGCCGAGCGCTCCGCGGGCATCGCCCATGACGCCGACGACTTCGTGCTCGTCTGGGTGGGACGCGGCCTCGGCCTCGCCGTGATGCTGGGCGGCAGACTGCACCGCGGCCGTTCGGGCAGCGCGGGCGAGATCGGCTACCTTCCGGTGCCGGGTGTGCCGCTGGCCGAGGACATCCGGTCACTGCCCGGCCGCCTGCCCTCACTCGCCGGCGGTCTCCAGTCGCTCGTCAGCGTCGAGGCCGTCACCGAGCTGGCCGAGACGTACGGCTTCAGCGGGTCGAGCAAGGCCGAGTGCGTGGCCGCGGCGGTGGACGCCGGGGCCGAGGGAGAACCGCTGCTCGACGAGGTGGCGGCGCGCCTCGCGCTCGGGGTCGCCTCGGTCTGCGTCGTGCTGGACCCGGGCCTCGTGGTGCTCGGCGGTGAGGTGAGCCGGGCGGGAGGGAGCGCTCTTGCCACGCGGGTCGAGGAGGCCGTGGCGCGCATCTGCCCGATCCGCCCGCAGGTCGTGACCAGCGCGGTCGAGGGCAACCCGGTGCTGCGCGGTGCCGTACTGGCCGCACTCAACCACGCCCGCGAAGAGGTCTTCTCCGCCTGAACCCGCTGGAGACGTCCGGACCCTCGTAGAAGGCACGCGAGGGCTCATGAAGGGCTCGGGAAGGCATGTGAGGGTTCCGAGCCGTGTGCGCGCTATGAGCCGCCCGAGGGGCGGTCGGGCGGCCCCGGTGGGCACGGCCTCGCCGTCCCCGTGAACGCCGTACCCGTGAACGCGGAGGGCCCCCGACCGCGGGTGCGGACGGGGGCCCGGCTCGACGTCAGACGGTGAGCAGTTCGGCGGCGGCCTGGGCGTTGGCCCTGGCGGCGCCGTACGTCGCGATGTAGGCCGCGGCCTGCGGACGCCAGATGGGCAGGCCCATCTCGATCACGACGGCGTCGGACCTGGCCGCGAGCAGACCGCTCACGAGCTCCCGGCTCTCGGGATAGCGGTGCGCGTCCTTCACCACGATCACCAGCGAACGGCCGGCGGCCCGCTCCAGGAGCACCCGCCGGTCCACCTCGCTCGGCTTCACCCGGACGATCTCCGCCTGCGGCAGCCAGGGGGCGAAGCCCCACGGCACGTCGCCGACCGCGATCGTCGGAGGCGTGTCCAGCTCGACCACGAACGGGTCGACCAGCGGGCTCGCCGCGCCGGTGAGGCTCACGGCCCTGCGGGCCGCGTCCAGACCGATGACGGTCTGCTCGGAGGCCTCGCGCCGGGACTCGCCGAACCAGGCGAGCAGCTTGGCCGTACGCTCGGCGGACTCCTCCAGGCGCGACAGCGGCAGCCTGCCGTCGCGCACGGCGGCGAAGATCTCCTCGATGACCTCTCGCACCTGCTGCTCGGTCGGCAGCGGCCCCAGGCACAGCAGGTCGGACCCCGCCGCCAGGGACAGCGCCGCGCCGCCTCCGAGACCCACGCTCTTGGTGATGGCGTGCATGTCGAGGGCGTCGGTGATGACCACCCCGTCGTAACCGAGCTCACCCCTGAGGAGCTCGGTCAACGCGGCGTGGGAGAGCGTCGCCGGAACGTCGCCCGTTACGACGGGCACCCGGACGTGAGCGGTCATGATGGACTTCGTGCCCGCCTCGATCGCCGCGCGGAACGGCGCCAGCTCGCGGGCGTGCAGCGTGTCGAGGTCCACGTCCACGACGGGGATCTCCAGGTGGGAGTCCTGCTGCGTGGCGCCGTGGCCCGGGAAGTGCTTGACGCAGGCCGCGACACCGACCTCCTGCAGGCCGTGCACTGCGGCGACGGTGTGCCGGGAGACCAGGTCGGGGGAGTTCCCGAACGCGCGGGTGCCGATCACCGGGTTGTCGTCGGCACTGTTGACGTCGGCGCTCGGCGCCATGTCGAGGTTGACTCCGCACCGCACCAGGTCGTCGCCGATCGAGCGGTAGACACTGCGTGTCAGCTCGACGTCGTCGACGGCTCCGAGCGCGGCGTTGCCCGGATAGGGGCTGCCGGTGTGGTAGGCGAGTCGGGTGACGTCGCCGCCCTCCTCGTCGAGGGAGACGACCAGGTCGCCCGCCCCGCGCAACCGGCCGGTCAGTGCGGCGAGTTGCTCGGGCTCCTCGACGTTGAATCCGAAGAGGGTGACACCGCCGAGGCCCGCCTCCAGGTCCCGCAGGACCCAGTCGGGCGCTGTGGTGCCTTGGAAGGCCACGAGCAGGGTGCCGGCCACGAGACGATGCAGGCTGCGATCGCCGGGACTCGCGTGAAACTCAGCCATGGCTCCTCGCCTTGGGTAAGTGGGTTGTCAAAGGATCACCGGTACGGTTCGCGTCCTCGGCTTGCCGACGGTGCGAACCGTACCCCCGCTGGTGGGCAGGGTCTGGTACGGCTCACGCCTCGTGGGTGCGAACCGCGGGCATCCGGGTGGGTCAGCCCTTGACGGCGCCGGCGACGAGGCCGGACACCATGCGGCGCTGGACCAGCAGGAAGAACACGATGACGGGAATGGTCATCAAGGTGGACGAGGCCATGATGGCTCCCCAGTCGGTGCCTCTCTGTCCGAAGAAGAACCGCAGAGCCACGGGCATCGTGTATCCCGTCGAATCCCTCATCAGGATCAGCGCGAAGATCAGCTCGTTCCACGCGGTGATGAAGGAGAAGATGCTGGTGGCGACGAGGCCGGGGGCGACCAGGGGGAACAGCACCTTCCAGAAGGTGGTGAACCTGCTCGCGCCGTCGATCCAGGCGGCCTCCTCCAGTTCCTTGGGCACCGCCGCCACGAAGTTGCGCAGCATCATGATGCCGAAGGGCAGGGTGAGGGCGACGTTGACGACGACCAGGCCCAGGAGCTGGTCGTAGAGCCCGACCCCCCTGATCATGAGGAACAGCGAGATCAGCAGCGCTTCGGCCGGCACCATCTGGAAGATGAGCAGCACGATCATGAACGGCGCGCGGCCCTTGAACTTGAACCTCGACACGGCGGTCGCGGCGAGCAGGGAGAAGACCGCGCCGATGAGCACGGTGCCCAGCGCGACGACCACGCTGTTGCCCATGTAGACCCAGATGGAGTTGCCCGCCACACCATCGGTGAAGATCTTGGTGACGTGCTCCAGCGTGGGGTCCCGCGGGAACAGGATGAAGTCGGTGGTGAAGATCTCGTTGTTCGGCTTGAAAGCCGTCGCGACCATCCAGTACACGGGGAACACCGCGAACAGCAGCACCACGATGGCGGCGCCGTTCAGTGCGATGGAGCCGACGCGCCTCCGAGTCGTGTGTTTCATCGGAGCTCGTCTCCCTGCTTCACCATTTGCCGAACGTGAACGAACGTGATGACGAGCAGGATCAGCGTCAGCACGACCGCGATCGCCGCGCCCGATCCCATCTTGGGCGGGGCGTTGAACGCCTCGGTGAAGGCGTAGAGCGAGAGGTTGTAGGCTTCGCGGTTGGTCTGCCCGGCCAGGATGAGGAGCTGGGCGAGCACCTTGAAGTCCCAGATGATCGACAGGATCGTCAAGACGGCGAAGACCGGCCGCAGCAGCGGGAAGGTGACCTTCCAGAAGGTCCGCCACGGCGTGGAGCCATCCACCTTGGCCGCCTCGTAGAGCTCGCTCGGGATGCTCTTCAGGCCGGCCAGGACCGACACCGAGATGAAGGGGAACGAGGCCCAGAGCACGCACAGGATCAGGATCAGGTAGATCGTGACCGTGTCGTTGAGCCATGGGTGGCCCGACCAGTCGGCCTGTCCGAACAGCGCTTGGGACAGCCAGTCGGGTAGCAGATTCAGCAGCCAGTTGGCGATGCCGGCGTCGGCGTCGAAGAGCCAGCGCCAGATGATCGCGGCGGATACCGGGGGTACTGCCCAGGCCGACATCAGGCCGATGATCAGGACCTTGGACATGGCCTTGCCCAGCTTGTGGAGCAGCAGCCCCACGGCGGTGCCGAGCACGAGGGTGAGGGTCACGGTCACGGCGGC
Organism: Sinosporangium album; assembly: GCF_900100605.1. GTDB lineage: Bacteria > Actinomycetota > Actinomycetes > Streptosporangiales > Streptosporangiaceae > Sinosporangium > Sinosporangium album. The sequence continues at coordinate 101,473 of NZ_FNCN01000002.1, forward strand.
GAACACCACGGTGTTGCGCAGCGATGTCCAGAAGAGGTCGTTTTCGAAGATCTTGGTGTAGTTCTCGAAGCCGACGTACTCCGCGGGTCGGGTGCCGCGGATCTGCGGCAGCCCCACCTTCTGGAAGGACATGATCACGACCTGGACCATCGGCCACATGAGGAGGCCGGCGATCACCAGGAGACCGGGCAGCAGGAGGACGTAGGGAATGAGCCACGGCGGCATGCCGGAGCCCTTGGCACGTCCTTGAGGGGTGCGGTGCCGCGCAGGGGCGGAGGGCTTGTTGCCTCCGCCCCGCGCGATCGTCGGTGATTGGGTCATGACTACTGGTTGAGGATCTCTTCGAGTTCCTTGTTGGCTTCCGCTAGGGCCGCGGCGGCGTCCTTCTTGCCCTCGATGACCGAGCGTCCGGCGTTCTGGAGCACGGCCTTGGTCTCGTTGGCCTCGGTCCAGTTGGAGTCGGCGGGGAATGCCTTGGCCTTGGCGAAGCTGCTGGCGAAGACACCCTGGACCGGGTCGCTCTCCAGCCTGGAGAGCTCGTCGGCGTAGACCGGCAGGAAGCCGCCCTCCTTGGCGTACTTCGTGCCCCACACCTTGCCGGCGGCGAGCTTCAGGTACTCGCCGGCCAGCTCGGCGTTCTTGGTGTCGCCCCAGACGGCGATGTCGTTACCGCCGAGGAAGCTCGGAGCCGGGCCGCTGCCGTCCTTGGAGGGGAGGGAGAAGAAGGAGAGGTTGTCCTCCTTCACCTTGCCCTTGCTCTCTTCCTTGATGGTGGCGATGTCCCACGGCGCGGTCAGGTACATGCCGACCTTGCTGTTGGAGAAGCGCACCCGGATCTCGGCGGAGTTCTGGGTGAGGCGCGACTTGCTCGACACGCCTTCCTTGGCGACGAGGTTCGTGTAGAAGTCGAAGCCCTCCTTGAAGGCGGGGTCGTTCAGCTTGCCGACCCACTTGCCGTTCTCGCGGGCGGCGTAGTCGCCGCCGAGGGACCAGACGAGCGAGCCGAGCAGGTGGTTGGCGTCGGTGCCGCCGTTGAAGGCGAACCCGTCGACGTCCTTGCCCTTCTTCTCCTGGATCTTCTTGGCCGCGGCGATCAGCTCGTCCCAGGTCTTGGGAACCTCGATCTTCAGTTCCTGGAACCAGTCCTTGCGGTAGAGGACCGCGCGGGTGCCGCCGCCCCAGGGAGCGGCGTAGATCTCGCCGTCGATGGTCTCCAGACCGCGGAGGTTCTCCGGGATCTGGCTGAGGTCGGGGCTGCTCTTGAAGACATCGGTGATGGGCTTCAGGGCGTCCTGGCTCTGCCAGATGGGCACCTGGTCGTTACCGATCTCGGTGACGTCCGGTCCGGCGCCTCCGGCCGCGGCGGCGGTGAACTTGTCGTTCACCTGGGGCCACGGGATCCACTCCTGTTTGACGTCGGCGCCCGTCAGTTTCTTGAACTCGGCATCCAGCTCGTCCTGATATTTCTTAACAACGTCATTGGGGTCGCCAAGACGCCACACGGTCAAGGTCTGACCTGCGAATTTAGGGCCTGACGAGGCCGCGGACGCGTTGGCGTCCGGCTTCGCCTCGGGCTCACTGCTGCCACAGGCGGCGAGGCCCAGGGCCAAGGCGGCGGTCGTGGCCGTGGTGGCCGCGATCTTCGCAATCCTCACTGTTGGGTTCTCCCTTCCCGGCTAACGCGTCGGGGTAGCGCTCAACGGGGTGTCGGGCATGCCGCTCACCTGGTCGAAGGTGCCGCCTTGAGGGGGCGGCGCAGTGTCGACCCGAGGCTTGATCGCTCGCCTCCGAGTTGACTACCGTTAAACTAACAAGAAACTTTATTAAAAGAAACGCTTGTTAGCTGATCGTGACGAGAGAGGGGCCAGATACTTGTCCCGACGACCGGGTACGCCCCGGCTGCTGCGCCAGCTCAACGATCGTGCGGCGCTTGAGCTTCTCCTCTCGATCGGCCCCCTGACCAGGGCCGAGCTGGGCGAGCGCACCGGGCTCTCTAAGGTAACCGCCGGTCAACTGTTGTCCAGACTTGAAGACCAGGGCCTGGTGGGGGTCGTGGGGGAGCAGGCCGGCGGCCGTGGTCCCAACGCGGCCCTCTACGGAGTGGTTCCCTCCTGTGCGTACGTCGCCGGGCTGGAAGTGCTGCCCGACAGCGTCACAGCCGCAGTGGCGGACATCACAGGAAAAATTGTGGCAGAAGTGATGGTGGACCCCACATCCCATCATGACCCCGTCAAGATCGTGCATCGATCGGTGCAACGAGCATGTGAATCCGCCAACGTGACGATGTCCCAGTTGAGGTCGTTCGTGATCGGGACCAGGGGCGTGGTCGACCCGCGCACCGGCGACGTCCGGTTCTCCTTCGACCTTCCCGCCTGGCACGAGGGCGTGCTGGCCGACCTGCGTGCCAGCCTCCACGCCTCCGTCCGCATCGAGAACGACGTCAACCTCGCCGCGCTGGCCGAACGCTCGTACGGCGCCGCCGTGGCCGCCGAGGACTTCGTGCTGGTGTGGGCCGGGGTCGGCCAGGGGCTCGGCGTTATGCTCGGCGGGCGCCTGCACCGCGGCCTCACCGGCGGCGCCGGGGAGATCGGGTGGCTGCCGGTCCCCGGCGAGCCCCTGCCCGTCGACGTCCGCGCGCCGCAGTCGGGCTCGTTCCAGCGGCTCGTCGGCGGCGATGCCGTCGCCGGCCTCGCCGAGGCCCACGGGTTGCCGATCGGGCCCGTCGAGGCGCAGGTGCGCGATGCCGTCGCGGTGGGAGCGGGGCCCTTCCTGGACGACCTCGCCGCCCGCCTCGCGGTCGGCGTCGCCGCCGTCGCCGTCGTGCTCGACCCGGGGCTCATCGTCCTCTCCGGCGATGTCGGCCGGGCGGGAGGCGCGGCCCTGGCCGCGCGCGTGGAGGAGGCGGTCGCCCGCGTGTGCCCGAGCCAGCCGCGCGTGGTCGTCACCGAGGTCACCGGCAATCCGGTGCTCCGGGGAGCCGTCATGCACGCCGTCGAGCAGGCCAGAGAGGAGCTTTTCGACCGCACCGTCGGGCCTTGACCGCGCCCGAGCCATATCCGACCGATGCCCGAGCCAGGTCGGAACCCGTGTTGGAACCTGTGTCCGTCGCGACCCCGCATGAAGCGCCGTCCGGAGCCCCTGACCGGCTCCCCGGCCGCATGCCCGTGGGACAATTGCTGCTCATGCATGAGGTCGTCCTGATTTCAGACCCCCGCGTCACCTCCATCCCCGTGGACGAGAGCGGTGAGCCACTGGGCGACGCGCGCGGCAGATTGCGCCTCTCCAAGCGCCTCGCCGACCCCGAAGGCGCATACGCCCACCTGCGTGAGGGGCTTCTCGCCCGCCTTGAGGCCGCCGAGGGCCTGCTGCCGGCCGGCCACCACCTCCTGATCGTCGAGGGCTATCGCCCGCCCGCGCTGCAGCGGCGCTACTTCGACGAATACGCCGATGAGCTTCGCCGTACGTTTCCCGACATGTCGGCGGATGAGATCTGGGCCGCGGCCAGCCGCTACGTGTCGCCCATCGAGGTGGCTCCGCACACGGCGGGAGCCGCCGTCGACCTCATGCTCTGCGACGCCGAGGGCGTCGAACTCGACATGGGCACCGAGATCAACGCCAACCCCGAGCAGAGCGCGGGAGCGTGCTACACCGCCGCGGCGAACATCACCCCGCAGGCCCGCCACCACCGCGACACGCTGGCGGCGGCCCTCACGGAGGTCGGTCTCGTCAACTACCCCACCGAGTGGTGGCACTGGTCGTACGGCGACCGCTACTGGGCCATGGCCACCGGCGCCGCGGCTGCGGTCTACGGACCGCGGAACCCCTGACTCCAGAACACCCCGCCCGGCCCCGCCGACACCAGGTGGCCCGCGTGGGCGGTGAACGCCGTGACGCCGAATCGCCCGCTGCCCCCAGGTGAGGGGGCCGGTGTCCGGGGTGCCGCCGCGGAAGGCGATCGGGTCCGCTCCCGGGTGCCCGCCCCGGTCACCGGCGGGATTCCACGAACGCGGCGAGTGCGGCGACGCTGTCGAGGTACGACACGTCTCCGCCGAGGTCCACCTCCACTCCGAACTCGCGTTCCAAGGCGTCGATCAGGCGCATCTGCGCCAGCGACGTCACGCCCAGCGCGGCGAGGGGCACGGAGGCCGACATGGCCTCCGCCGGGGTGACCGCGCCGTCGGACGTCTGGGCGACGAGCGCTGCCACGTGTTCATGAAGTGATCTGTTCAAGGTCGTTCCTGTTCGTGTGGGGGAGATGGGATCTCCCACGTCTTTTCTTCTCAAGCAGGGTTCGGATGCCGACGAGGTCGTCGGGGGTGGTGTCGGGGACGGTGGTGTCGAAGCGGGACAGTGTGCGCGTGCTGCACGGGCACGGCGCGGCTCCACTCCGCGAGCAGGGAACGTTCCCGGACCGCCAGCCCGCCGCTCACCTCGCGCGGGATAAGGCGCGTCACCACCGCGCCCGCCGAGCTTTTCACCCGCGGCCGAGGGCGGTCCGTGGGGAGCTCCAGTACGGGAGGGGCGGCCGGCCTCTCCACCCACGGGGCGGGATCGGGCTCCCCGCGCTCCGCGCGCCAGGCCGCGTAGTCGGCGTATTGCACGGGAAGCGGCGGCAGCGGCGACTCGGATCCGTCCGTATAGCGGGTGCGCAGCACCTCGTGCCGCAGGGCGATCCCGGTCAGTGCCTCCGCTTGGGCGAACCCCGCGAGAACGGCCCGCGCAGCCGCAGCGCGATGAACATGTTGTAGGCCGCGCTCTGGGGATCGAGCCGGCTGAGGAACCACAGGCGTTCCTGTCCCGGCGACAGCGGTGTGTCACTGGCCCTGCGGGGGGCGACCCCGCGCGTGTGTGCGGCCGTGTCGAAAAGAGCGTTCACGCTCGGGAAGCACCCCCAACTGGAAGGGTTCTTTCTGGAAAGAATCTTTTCTATTCCTGGGTGCGCGTCAGTCTCGCATGATCACGAGCGGACGCACAATACCCCGTACAACTCGGGTCTTTTATGAGCATCTAAGGCTCTTGCGCCCCCTCCGATCGGCGTGTCACACTGGCGCCGCCGGACAACTGTTAAGAATCTTTCCGGAAACAAGCTTTCCAATTCTGATTCGCGCGGGAGTCAGGATGAGCAAGATGTCGCGTACGGTCACAGACCTGCTCAGCGTGCGAGCCGCCGCCGAGCCCGGCCGTATCGCGCTCGTGGTGCCCGGCGTCGGCGCGCTGAGCGCGGAGGAGTGGGACGGGTATTCCTCCGGCGTCGCCGCCGGGCTCCTCGAACACGGGGTGGCCCAGGGAGACCGGGTGGCCCTGGTGTTCGGAAACCACGAGTGGATCGATTACGCGGTGGCCTACTGCGCGGTGCTCAAGGCCGGGGCGGTAGCCGTACCGCTGTCCGACCGCCTCGCCCCGGTCACGCTCCGCGAGACGGTGCGCCACGCGGGGGCGACCGCCACCATCTGCGGCAGCGGACTCGATGGGTCGCTCACGCTGGCCGACCTCGACACCGGACACCGCGGCGCGCTGCCGGTGACCGTCGAACCGGACGACCCAGCCCAGATCCTCTACACGTCCGGCACCACGGGCAAGCCCAAAGGGGTGGTGGCCACCCACGCCAACCTCACCCACGGCAGCGCTCCATCGGCCAGGAGGCGGGCGTTCACGCATTCGCGCCACCTCCTCCACGCGTTCCCGATCGGGACGAACGCGGGCCAGGTCATGCTGTTCAACGCCCTCGACGCGCATCCGACCGTGGTGGCGCAGCCGAGGTTCACCGCCGAGAGGTTCGCCCGGCTCATCGCCGAACACCGCGCCGGCACCGTGTTCGTGGTGCCCGCCATGGCGATCGAACTCCTGGCGAGCGGTGCGCTGGAGCGCCACGACACCTCCAGCCTGCTGCTGCTCGGCTCGGCCGCCGCGCCGCTCCCCGCCGCCGTCGCGGCCGGGCTGGCCCGCGCGCTGCCGAGGGCGACCATCGCGAACTACTACACCTCGACAGAGGCGGCGCCCGCACAGACCATCATGATCTTCGATCCCGAGCGTCCCGGCTCGGTGGGAAGGCCCTCGGCAGGGGGGAATGTGCGCGTCGCCGATGAGGACGGGTGTTCGGTGCCGATCGGCACCACTGGGGAGGTATGGCTGAGGTCAGCCGCCACCACGCGTGCCTACTACGGGGACCCTGAGGCCACGCGCAGTGTGTTCGACGGGGGATGGATCCGTATGGGGGATCTCGGCTACGTGGACGACGAGGGATACCTGTACCTCGTGGACCGCGACAGTGACGTCATCAAGTCCGGGGCGTACAAGGTTTCCACCCTGCGGGTGGAGGAGGCGCTCTACGAGCACCCGGGCATCGTGGAGGCGGCGGCCTTCGGCACGTCGCACCCGGTGCTCGGCACCACGGTGTCCGCGGCGGTCGTCTCGCGGACACCGATAGCTCCGGAGGCGTTGCGGGCCTTCCTGCTCGACCGGCTCGCACAGCACGAACTTCCCACCCGGGTGCACACCATTCGGGCCCTTCCCAGGAACAGTGCGGGGAAGGTCGACAAACGGCTGCTACGTGCCATGTGCGCGATGGCGTCCGACCGCACGGAAACGGATCTACCATGACACAGACTCTGGGGGCGCGAGCCGAGGTCTCGTTCGCGCAGTACGGGATGTGGATCACCGAGGCAGCGGGTGGGGCCGGCTCCGCCTATCACATGCCGCTGCTGGTGGCCTTCGACGGAGAGCTCGACGAACGCGCCCTGCTGGACGCGTGCGGCGTCGTGGTGAGACGGCACCCTGTCCTCGCCACCGCCGTCGAGGAGCGCGAAGGGGTGCTGGTCGAGGTGGCCGCCGCGGAGACTCCCGCGGCGGTGGCGGTGGCCCCGGCCGACATCGAGTCTTTCGTGCGGGAGGAGGTGCTGCGTCCCTTCGACCTCGCCCGAGGGCCGCTGATCCGCTTCGCCCTGCTCAAGGTCGCTCCGAAGCGGCACCTTCTGGTGGTCGTCGCCCACCACCTTGTCTTCGACGGGCAGTCCAAGGACATCTTCCTGCGCGACCTCGCCGCCTTCTACAACGGCACCCCGCTTCCCCGGCTGCCCTCGACCTACGCCGACCACGCCGCCGCCGAACGCGTCCGCGTCGCCGGACTGCTGTCGGAGGCGCGGGCCTTCTGGGAGCGGCGCTGGCGCGAGCCCGGCCCGGTCTCCCTGCCCGGCTTCACCGGCTCGTCCCGGGCCGCGGCGGCGGGCGAGGTGCTGCCGTTCACCGTCGACGCGTCCATGCTCGACGTGGCGGCCCGGATGGGCGTCACCCATTTCGAACTGTTCGTGGCCGCACTGCACGCCGTACTCCACCGCTACGGCAACGAGAGGGTCGTCACCGGGGTGGACGTGTCCACCCGCACGGCGGAAACCCGCGACCAGATCGGCCTCTACGTCAACGAGCTTCCCGTCGCCAGCGCCCCGGGCAGCGTCTCGGGCTTCCGCGACCTGGCGCTGCGCCTGCGTGCCGAACTGCGTGACACCTACCTCTTCCGCGAGGTCCCCGTGGCCCGCGCCATCACCGGCATCCGGCCGCGCGCCGCCCTGGCGCCGGTGTCGGTCAGCTACCGCAGGCGCAAGGCCGTACCGGAGTTCATCGGCCTTGAGGCGCGTGTCGAGTGGGCGGTGTTCAACCATGCCGTGCGCAGCACCCTGCACGTGCAGGTCGTCGAGGGCCCCGAAGGGTTCATCGCGGCCCTGCAGTACGGCGCCGGCACGCTGACCCGCCAGGCCGCGATCGGGATCGTCGGCGACATCCACGCCGTCCTCACCGCCGTGGCCGCCGCACCCGACTCCGCTCTGGCCGCCCTGCCCGTCGCGGGCTCGGCCGAGGCGCCCGCCGAGCAGCGGGCGCCGGTGGGCGGCAGGGGAGGAGCCGCCCAAGACACAGGCGGCGCCGGCGGCACGGGCGGCACGGGCGGCACGGGCGGCACGGGCGGCGTGGGCGGCACGGTGCTCGCCGACGACATCAGGGCGATCTGGCAGGAGGTCCTCGGCATCGAGGGGATCGAGGACGACGACGACCTGTTCGACCTCGGCGGCCATTCGCTCACGCTGACGCAGATCATCGCGCGCATGCGCAAGCGCCTCAAAGTCGAGGTGTCGCTCGATGTCTTCTTCGACAACCCCACGGTCGCGGGCATGGTGGCCGAGATCGAGCGGTCCGGCCGTGGGTGAGGTTCTCACCGACGAGGTCGAGCCGGGCGGCCTCGCGCCGCCCGGCGCGCTCACCCGCCTGGGCGACGACGACCTGAGCGCGCTGCTGCTGATCCGCCACTTCGAGCTGAAGCTGCTGGAGCTGTTCGACCGGGGGGAACTGAGCGGCACCACCCACACCTGCCTCGGGCAGGAGTATGTGCCGGTCGCGCTGTCCCCGCTGCTGGACCCCGCCGACTACGTCTTCAGCAACCACCGCGGGCACGGCCACTACCTCGCCAGGCACCGCGACCCCCACGGGCTGCTGGCCGAGATCATGGGGCGTGAGGGGGCGATCTGCGCCGGGGTCGGCGGCAGCCAGCATCTCCACCGCGACCGCTACCTGTCCACGGGCGTCCAGGGCGAGAGCATGCCGGTCGCCGCGGGGGTCGCGCTCCACCTCAAACGCGTCGAACCGGGAGCGCTCGCCTGTGTCTACATCGGCGACGGCACCTTCGGCGAAGGCGCGGTGTACGAAGCGCTCAACCTCGCGGTGCTCTGGCGGCTGCCGCTGCTCGTCGTCGTCGAGAACAACGGCATCGCCCAGTCGACGTCCACGGAACGGCAGATGGCGGGAACCATACGCGGGCGCGCCGAGGCGTTCGGCGCGGGCCACCACAGCTTCACCTCGGTGGACGTCAACGAGCTCCGGACGGGCCTGGCCCCCGTGGTGGACCTCGTCCGCCGCCGGCAGCGCCCCCAGATCGTCGAGTTCCACACCCACCGCGTCGGACCCCACAGCAAGGGCGACGACACCCGGCCCGCGCACGTCCTGCGCGGCGTCAAGGCCAACGACTGGTACGACCTCTACGCCGCCGCGCACCCCGAGCACTTCGCGCCCTCGGACGCGGCCCAGCGTGAGCTCATCGCATTGATCGCCCATGAGGTGGCCGCGAGGCCCCTGTCCCGGTGGGAGCCGCCGTGCGCGTAGCCGACAATCTCAACGCGGCCCTGCACGACCTGCTCGAACACGAGGGTGACGTGTACCTCCTCGGCGAGGATGTCGCCGACCCGTACGGCGGAGCCTTCAAGATCACACGCGGCCTGTCGAGCAAGTTCCCCGGCCGGGTGCTCACCACCCCGATCAGCGAAGGCGGTATCGCCGGCGTGGCCGCCGGCCTCGCCCTCACCGGCGACAAGGCCATCGTCGAGATCATGTTCGGCGACTTCGTCGCCCTGGCCTTCGACCAGATCCTCAACTTCGCCAGCAAGTCCGTGGCGATGTACGGCAGGCCGCTGCCGCTGCGCATGGTCGTCCGCTGCCCCTCCGGCGGCGGGCGCGGCTACGGCCCCACCCACAGCCAGAGCCCGCACAAGCATTTCCTCGGCATCCCCGGCCTGTCCCTCTACGAGGTCACCCCCTTCCACGACAACCGGGCGGTGCTCCGCGAGATGTTCGCGCGGCAGGAGCCCTGCATCCTGTTCGAGGACAAGATCCTGTACACCAGACAGATGTATGACGCCGGTGACCTCTTCACCTGGGACATGGACGGCGACGTCGCCCGCGTCTACCTCGACGACCCCACGAGCGCCGACTGCGTGATCATCGCCCCGGGCGGCCTCGCCCACCGCGCTCTCGCCGCGATGCGGACACTTCTCCTCGAACGCGAGATCACCTGCCTGCTCCTCGTGCCTTCCCGGCTCTACCCCCTCGACCTCGACCCCGTGCTCCCGCACGCCGAACGCGCCAAGGCCGTCGTCGTCTGCGAGGACGGGCCCGGCGGCGCCGGATGGGGCAGCGAGGTCGCCCACCTCCTCCACACCCGCCTCTGGGGCAGGCTCACCCGGCCCGTGGCCATCGTCCACGCCCGCAACAGCGTCATCCCCGCCGCCCCCCACCTGGAGAAAGAAGTCCTCGTGCAGGAGTCCACGATCTGCCGGGCCGTTCTGGAGGTGCTCGGTGGCTGAACTGCGGGTACCCAAGCTGAACAGCAACGACGACGTCTACCTGCTGGTCGAGTGGCTGGCCCCCGACGGCGCCGACGTCAGGGCCGGCCAGCCGGTCGCCGTGATCGAGACCTCCAAGGCGGCCGAGGAGATCGAGAGCGACCGCGACGGCGTGCTGCGCCACCTCGTCAAAGCCGGGGCCTCGTGCGCGCCCGGCGCGGTCATCGCCGGGGTGGGAGCGGGGGACGCGCCCGGCCCCGTCCTCACGCCACTCACGGACGGTCCCCTCATCACCGCGCCCGCCCAGGCGCTCATGGACGAGCTCGGCATCGGCCTCGACCAGGTCCGCGCCCTCGCTGCGGCCGTGATCCGCCGCTCCGACGTGGAGCACCTCGCCGCCTCCCGGACGTCCCCCGCGCCCGCTTCCGCGGCGTCCTCGGAGGCCGTCCCCGCCGCCGCGGGGGAGCGGCGACCCCTTTCGAAGGTGCAACGCGGCGTGGGCCGTGCCGTACAGCTCTCCCACAGCACCATCCCCGCGGCGTACAGCGTCGTGCGGGCGGATGTGGAGGCGGCGCTCGATCTCGCCTCCCGCCTCACGCGGGAGGTCCGCAGGCCGATCGGCCTGCCGGAGCTCTGCCTGCGCGCCGCGGCCCGGCTGCACGAGCGGTTCCCGCTGATGTTCGCGAGGCTCGCCGGGAACGACACCCTGGAGCTCCCGGACGCGCCGCACATCGGGGTGACCGTGGACGCCGGCGAGGGGATGTACATGCCGGTGGTCCGCGACGCCGCGCGCCGCCCGCTCAAGGACGTCGCGACCACGCTCATGGAGTTCCGCATCTCGGCGTTGAACGGCGAGTTCCGCGATTCCGATCTCGCGGGGGCGAACTTCACGCTCGCGCTCCACCACGACGCCGAGGTCGCCCTCGCGATCCCGCTGATCCTGCCCGGCACCTCCTGCGCGCTCGCCCTCGCCTCACCGGCGCGCGAACCGGTCTTCACCGCCGACGGGGATGTGGTGGCCAGGCGGGTCGCGAACCTCGGCCTGGCCTACGACCACCGCTTGATCAACGGCAGGGACGCCGCGGAGTTCCTGCGCGCCGTCAAGGAATCCCTGGAGACGCCCGAGGTCCTCGCCGGCGTTCAGAACTCGTAGCGCACACCGGTCAGATCCTCCGACACCTCCCACAGCCGCCGCGCGGTCTTAGCGTCGCGCGCGGAGGGAGCCGGTTCGACCAGCGTGGGATAGCCGCGCTGTTCGAACATCCCGTCGGGGCCGACGTAGCTTCCGCCGCGCAGCCCTTCCTTGGTCGCGGCGTGCAGCAGCGGGAGCGCGCCGCGCTCCTTGCTCTGCGCCACGACGAAGTTGCTGAGCTTGGAGGCCAGTTCGCGCACCTTGTTGCCGTCCATCCGGGGCCCCGCGACCTGCAGGTTGGTCGCGGCGTACCCGGGGTGCGCCGCCACGCTCACCAGCGACGTCCCCTCCGCCCTGCGGTCCAGCTCCAGGGCGAACAGCAGGTTGGCCAGCTTGGACTGCGCGTAAGCGCTGTATTTGCCGTAGCGGCCTTCGGCGTTCAGGTTCTTGAAGTCGATCCGTGCCGCGCGGTGCGTCCCGCTGCTCACCGTCACCACCCGGGGCGCGGAAGTCTGCAGCAGCAGCGGCATGACCAGCCCGGTCAAGGCGAAGTGCCCGAGGTGGTTGGTGCCGAACTGCAGCTCGAACCCGTCGCTGGTCGTGCGGTACGGCACCGCCATGATCCCGGCGTTGTTCACGAGCAGGTCCACCCCGCCCGTGCACCGCTCGTGCATCGTGTCGGCGAATTCGCGCACGGAGTGCAGGTCGGCGAGGTTCAGCCGGAGCACCTTGATGCGCGAGTCCGGCGCCGCCGCCCGCATCCGCGCCGCGGCCTCGTTGCCCTTGGCCACGTCCCGGCAGGCCAGCACGACCGACGCACCCCGCCGCGCGAGTTCTCCTGCGGTGATCATGCCGAGTCCGCTGCTGGCTCCCGTGACAATGGCCGTTTTTCCAGTCTGATCGGGAATGTCGGCTGCCGTCCACCGCATGTGTGTACCCCCTTGGAAATCGGACGGGCACCCAGGACGTCCGCCCGTCGCAGATGTTCGGTCGCCGAAGGCACTGCGGTCGCCCCCGGGTCCCCGTGGTGGTCGAAGACGTGTCGTGGGGCGCGCGTCAGGTGCCAGAAGGTCCCCAAAATGTCCAGGTGCGCACCAAAGATCACATCTTTGGCCTAACACCGTAGCCCCCTCCGGGGTCGCGGGGGACAGGCTTGCGGTATCTCTCCCGGATCTCTCCCGGCGAAAACCCCCGGTCCCCCTGCGGGGCCGCCCCTAGGGTGGCACCATGCGAACGGCCCGCCCCGTGATCGGCATCGAAGAGGAACACCTGGTCGTCCACCCCGAGACCAGGCACGCCGTTCCTCACGCGCCCGACCTGCTCGCCGCGGTCGCCGGCACCCTCGGCGCTGGGGCCGCCCCGGAGTTCACCCGCCTCCAGGTCGAGATCCGCACCCCGCCCACCGCGCACCTCACCGAACTCGACACCCGGCTGCGCGCCGCTCGCAAGGAGATCACCACGGCCGCCCGGTCCCTCGGCCTCGCGGTGGTCGCCAGCGGCCTGCCCGTCCTCGGCGACGTCGTGCCTCCCCCCATCAGCGAGGGCAAGCGCTACGCCCACGGCATGGCCGTCTACGGCGCCCTCCACGACGAGATCAGCATCTGCGCGCTCCACGCCCACATCGACGTGGACACCCCCGAACAGGGCGTCTACGTGGGCAACCACCTGCGCCCGTGGCTGCCCACACTGCTCGCGCTCAGCGCGAACTCGCCCTTCTTCTCCGGACGCGACACCGGCTACTCCTCGTGGCGCACCATCACCTGGGGAAGGTGGCCCGTCGCCGGGCCCCCGCCGTACTTCGCCTCCATGGCCGACCACGAGCGCGCCCTCGACGTCCTCACCGCCTCGGGCGCGCTCGTCGACCCCGCCACCGTCTTCTGGGATGTGCGGCCCTCGCCCCATCTGCCCACCGTCGAGGTCCGCGTCGCCGACGTGCCCGCCCACGCCGGCGACAGCATCACCCTCGCGGGTGTCATACGTGCCATGGTCGTCACCGCGCTTCACGACATCGACCGCGGCGACCTCGGCCCACCTGTCGCCGCCGAGATCCTGCGCGCCGCCTACTGGCGCGCCGCCCGCGACGGCCTCTCCGGCCACGCGCTCGACCCTCTGAGCGGCGCCCTCCTCCCCGCCCGCACGCTGGCCCAGCGGCTGCTCGACCGCATCCGCCCCGCCCTTGAGGCCGCCGGCGACCTCGCCGCCGTCCGCGACGGTGTCGCCGCCATCCTCCGCCGCGGCACCGGAGCCACCCGCCAGCGCCTTGCCCACGCGCGCCGCGGACACCTCGCCGACGTCGTCGACGACCTCATCCAGGCGACGGCCGAATAGCCGCCTCCCTCACCCGGTTCAGCTCGGCGGCGTGCCCGCCACGACCTCCTTCAGGAACGCCCGGAGCGGGGCCACATGCCGGTCCTCGCGCCGCCACTGCGCGAGGAGGTCCTCCAGCAGGTGCAGCTCACCGACCTGCCGCCCCCGGTGGTGGAGGCGCACCACCGGGTGGATGAACGCGCTCTCGGCCGCCCGCTCGGGCACCGGGTGGCGCTCCACGGCGAACACGTCGGGATAGTCCTCCCGCCCCCAGCGCAGCGTCACCGTCACCAGCGTGTCCGCGTGATTGAAACGTTCCACGGCATAGTCCTCCGGCAGATCCTCGTAATGGGCCACCCGGTCCCCCTCGAAGACCAGCGCGTCGCACAGATACTCGAACTGCGTCCAGAGCGCCGAACTCCAATTCACCCGGTCCAGGATCGCGCCCGTGAGCACGTCGGGATCGGCTTCCACGACGGTGTACGGCAAAGGCACACCGTCGTAGCGCTCCGCCAGCAGCCTGTCCAGCGTGCGGAGGTTGTAGCGGAACCCGTCGATGAACGCCGACGACGCCCGCTTGAAATCACGCGCCTGCATCAGCGTCCCCGCGAAGAACAGGTCGGGGAGATTCGCCGACTCCCAGGCGGGCGTCACCGCGGGAAGGCGGCCGGCGCGGACCGTCTCCGGTTTCTCCTCGAACAGCCCGGTGTCCATGGTGAACCCCGTGCAGCGCAACACCGCGTCGTATTCCAGCGTCGCCGTCTCGCCGTCGGCGTGTGTGTAGACGATGTCCACAAGGAAGCGGTCGTCGTCCTTCGCGATCCGCCTGATCTCGCAGTCGAGCAGCGAATGCAGCGTCTTGAACTGGTAGCTGTCGAGGAAAGCGCCGTACATCCCGCGCACGTCGCCCGGATGCTTGGTGTTCCACGCCAGCCGGATCGGGCGGGGACTCGCCAAGTGCACCATCGACGCGTGCCCCAGCAGCGCCGCCGCGGTCTCGAACGCCGAGTTGCCCTTGCCGACGACGAGCACGCGCTTGCCGGCGTACGGCTCATGCCGTACGTCCATGTGCTCGTAACCCGTGGCGTGTTCGATCCCGGGCACGTCCGGAACGTGCGGCCCGCCCCACCCCGCCGCCACCACCAGCACGGCGCACCGGACCGTGGCGCCTTGGCGTGTCGTCAGCTCGTAGCCGGAGTCCACGCGGCGGACCTTCACCACGTCCATGCCGAACGCGACGTTCAGCCCGTGCTTCACCTGGAAATCGGCGAGGTAGCGGCGGAGATCGTCGGGAGAGGGGAAGTATTCCCGGCTGTATTCCGGGAACAGCAGGTCGGGGTCGTCGTTGAGCAGCGAATTCCAGTCCCAGCGGAGCCGGATCTCCGGATCCTCGCTGTCCACATGCACTTTGTTGAGGGAGATCAGCCTGCGATGGCGGGGGTAGCGGGAGAAGAACGAACCCGGGGCCTCCTCGCGCTCCACCACCAGGTAGTCGGCTCCGCGCCGGCCCAGGAAATACGCCAGCTGCAGTCCCGCAGGACCTGCGCCGAGCACGACATAACGATGCTCCACGACCACAGGGGGAATCCTTCACTTGAGGGTGGCCAACCCCGCGTGGATACCCGCCCACGCTCCCAGCCATCCGCACTCTGCCGCCTATCGCCCCCCTTGTCCCCTTGGTGTGGGGTCTGCGGGTGTGGTGTATGGCCCGTCCCCCGGAGGTCGTCGACGGGTCTCGTGACCTATGGCGCGCTTCTCCTCGGGCCGGACCTCAGGCGCGGAGGCGCAGCCCGCGGGGGGTGGGGTGGAACCCCGCGGCTTCGAGGGCGGCCGCCAGCGGCGACTCGTGGATGGCCACGCCGTCGGCGCGTTCGACGGTGAGCTTGCCCAGGGCTCCGCCGTGAACGGCGAGGGCCAAGGCGTCCACGGCCGGTTGCAGCCGGTCGTCTTCGATGAACGACAGCAGGGTCTTTCCGCCGCGTTCCACGTAGAGCGCGAGCCGGCCGTCCACGATCACCACGAGCGCGCCCGCCTTGCGGCCCGGCCGGTGGGTGATGTCGGTGAGCCGGTCGGGCCAGGGGAGCGCCGCGCCGTAGGGGTTGGCGGGGTCGGCGGCGGCCAGGACCACGGCGCGCGGGGCCTCCCGGCCGGGGGCGGCTTCCGAGACGGAAACCCCCGAGGGGGCCAGCGCGCGCATGCGGTCGACGGCTCCGGACAGGGCGAACTGCGCGCCGCCGAGCCCTTCGACGAAGTAGCCTCGCCTGCACCGCCCGCTCTCTTCGAATGCCCGCAAGACCGGATAGACCCCTGCGAAGCCCCCGGAGAGGCGCTCTGCGGCGACCGCGCCGCGCGTCACCACGCCGTGCCGTTCCAGCAGCACCTCGGCTTGGGCGTGAGCCCGGCCCGTCGCATTGCGCGAAGGCTCGGGCAGCAGCCACCAGCGGCCCGCTGCAGTCGGCGGACCGGTGCGCGTGGGCAGCACGACGCGTCTGCGGCGCCCGCCCGCCGGCCTGTGCGCGGGGCGTCCGGCTCCGAGGGCCGAGCGCAGCGGGGCGAGGGTGTCGCCCGACACCCGCCCCGACCACACGAGATCCCACAGCGCGGTGACCAGCGCCTGGTCGTCCAGCGAGCCGAGGCGGTCGGACAGACCGCGGAAGAAGAGCGCCCCTCCGCCCGCGAGCACCTCGACCAGCCTCTCGTGGAGCGGCGTCGACGTGATCTCGACGGGGTCGGGCAGCAGCAGGGGAGCGGTGTCGGCGAAATAGAGCGCGACCCAGCCGTCACCGCCCGGAAGCCCGCCCTGCCCGGCCCAGATCACCTCACCGGAAGCGGTCAACTCGTCGAGCATGGCGGGGGAGTAGCCAGGCACCCGGCTCGGGAGGACCAGCGTCTCCAAGGCGGACGCGGGCACCGCGGCGCCCTGAAGCTGCTCGACGGCGTTGACCAGGGCGTCCATCGCCCTACCCGCCGACCAGGCGCGCCCCGCCGGCGCCCGGGACTCCCCCTGCGCTGCCGCGTCGCCCAGACCCGAGGCGACCCCCTGCCACACCGGGGCGAACACCGCCAGCGTCTCCGGAGGGACAGGCTCGACCTCGCGGCGCAACCGCGCGAGCGAACGCCGCCGCAGCATGCGCAGCACACCCGAATCGCACCACTCCTCGCCTCGGCCGCCCGGACGGAACTCCCCGCCGACCACCCGGCCCGCCCCGGCGAGACGGGTGAGCGTGTCGGCCACGATCGCGACGCCGAGCCCGAACCGCGCGGCGGCCGTGGCCGCGGTGAACGGCCCCCGGGTGCGGGCATGGCGGGCGATCAGGTCTCCCAGCGGGTCGTTCACCGGTTCGAGGAAGGCGTGGGGCACCCCGACGGGCAGCGGCGTCCCGAGCGCGTCGCGCAGACGCGACGCGTCCTCGACCGCCGCCCACTGCTCCTCGCCGGCGACGCGCACCCGCAGGGCCCGCCTCGTTCTCTCCAGCTCGCCCAGCCACGCCGGATCCCCGCCGCGCACGCTCACATCCGCGTCGAGTAGAGGGCCGTGCGACCGGAGCAGATCAGCGAGATCCTCCACATCGCGCAACGGGCGCTCCAGCTTGGCCAGCTCACGCTCGGCGTCGGCGATCACCTCCGGGTCGAGCAGCTCGCGAAGGTCGGCCTGCCCGAGGAGCTCGGCGAGAAGCGAGGTGTCCAGAGCGAGCGCCTGCGCCCTGCGTTCGGCGAGCGGTGCATCCCCCTCATACATGAACGCGCCGACATAGTGGAACAGCAGCGATACCGCGAACGGCGAAGCCTGCGCGGTCTCGACCTCCACCACCCGGACCCGGCGCGCCGCGATGTCACGCATGAGCCGCACCAGGCCGGGCACGTCGAACACGTCTTGCAGACATTCGCGCATCGTCTCCAGCACCACCGGGAACGAGCCGTAACCGCTCGCCACCTTCAACAGGTGCGCCGACCGCTGACGCTGCTGCCACAAGGGGGACCGTTTCCCCGGGACGCGGCGCGGAAGGAGCAGCGACCGGCCCGCGCATTCCCGGAACCGCGCGGCGAACAGCGCCGACCCGCCCAGCTCCTCCGTGACGATCTGTTCGATCTCCTCGGGGTCGAACGCGGCCACGTCGGACGGCGGATCCGACAGCGTGTCCGGAATGCGAAGGATGATCCCGTCGTCGGAGTGGACCGCCTGCACGTCCACCCCGTAGCGTTCGCGCAGCCGCCGGTCGATCGCGAGCGCCCACGGCGCGTGCACCCGCGCGCCGTACGGCGAATGCACCGCCACCCGCCAGTCCCCGAGCTCGTCGTGGAACCGCTCCACCACCAGCGTGCGATCGTCGGGGACGTGCCCGGTCGCCTGGCGCTGCTCGGACACGTAGGCGAGAAGGTTGCCCGCGGCGAACTCGTCGAGCCCGGCGGCGCGCACCCTCTCCTCGGGCGCGGCCGACTGCGACACCTCGCGTATGAACGCGCCGATGGCACGCCCGAGCTCAGCCGGGCGGCCCGGCGTGTCACCGATCCAGAACGGCAGCTTCCCCGGCTGTCCGGGCGCGGGGGAGACCAGGACGCGATCCGCGGTGATGTCCTCGATCCGCCACGATGTCGCACCGAGCACGAAGACGTCGCCGACCCTCGACTCGTAGACCATCTCCTCGTCCAGCTCGCCGACGCGCGAACCCCGCTCGCCCACCAGGAACACCCCGAACAGCCCCCGGTCCGGGATCGTGCCCCCGCTGGTCACCGCGAGCCGCTGCGCTCCAGGCCGCCCCCGCAGCGTGCCGGTCACCCGATCCCACACCAGCCGCGGGCGCAGCTCGGCGAACTCCTCGCTCGGATAGCGCCCGGCGAGCATGTCGAGCGTCGCCTCCAGGGCCGATCTCGGCAGCGTCGCGTAAGGAGCGGCTCCGCGCACCACCGTCTCAAGGTCGTCGACGGTCCACTCGTCGAGGGCCGTCATCGCCACGATCTGCTGCGCGAGCACGTCGAGCGGATTGCGCGGATAACGCAGCTCCTCGATCGCCCCCGCCCGCATGCGCTCCGCGACCACGGCCGTCTGGATGAGGTCGCCACGGTATTTCGGGAAGATCACCCCCCGTGACACCGCCCCCACCTGGTGGCCCGCCCTGCCCACGCGCTGCAGACCGCTGGCCACGCTCGGGGGCGCCTCCACACACGCCACCAGATCGACCGACCCCATGTCGATGCCGAGCTCCAGGCTGGACGTCGCCACCACGGCGGGCAGCCGCCCCGACTTGAGCGCCTCCTCGATCTGGGCCCGCTCCTCCTTGGACACAGAGCCGTGGTGCGCCCGCACCACCTCGGGAAGCGCCCCGCGCGAGGCCCCCGCCTGGGCCATCATCTCCGCCGGCATGCCCCCGGCCGGCCCATTCCACCCCGCGGCGCCGGGGGACTCCGCGACACGGCGCGTCCCGTCGGGCTCCGCGGCAGGGGCACCTCCCGCGCCGTCCGCCAGGGGGAAACCGACCTGGACGGCACCCCCCTGCGCGCTCCCGGCACCGCCGGCCGGATCCGGCGCGCGGCGGCCGAGGTCTCGCTCGTAGGACAACTCGTTGAGCCTCGTGCACAGCCGCTCGGCCAGCCGCCTGGAGTTGGCGAACACGATCGTCGACCTGTGGGCCTCGATGAGGTCGAGCAGATGCTCCTCGACGTGCGGCCATATGGAACGCCGCGTGTCGGGAGTCCACGGATCGCCGTCTTGCGACGCGGGGCGCGGCGGCCGGTCCACCTCGGTCATGTCCTCCACCGGCACGACGACGTCGACCTCAAGTCGCTTGTCCGAGGGGGGTTGCACCACGGTGGCCGGCCTTGGGCCGCCGAGGAACGCCGCCACCTCGCCCACCGGGCGCACGGTCGCCGACAGGCCGATGCGCTGAGCCGGCCGGGGAAGCAGGGCGTCAAGCCGCTCCAGGCTCAGGGCGAGGTGCGCGCCGCGCTTGGTGGACGCCACCGCGTGCACCTCGTCGACGATCACCGTCTCGACGCCGCGCAGCGCGTCTCTGGCCTGCGAGGTCAGCAGCAGGAACAGGGACTCCGGCGTGGTGATCAGGATGTCGGGAGGCTTCGTGGCGAAGCGCCTGCGGTCTTCGGCGGGAGTGTCACCCGACCGGATCGCCACCGAGATGTCGGGCGCCGGCACACCGAGGCTCCCGGCCGCCTGGCGCAACCCCGCCAGCGGCGCGCGCAGGTTGCGCTCGACGTCGACCGCGAGCGCTTTGAGAGGCGACACGTAGACGACCCGGCACACGCGCGCGGCGGCCGAGGCGTCGCCCTTCGCGCCCCACCTGCCCGAGCGCGCGGCATGGGCGGGGTCGGCGGACGGGCCGGTCCTCCCCTCACCCGCGGCCCCCGCCTCCGACCGGCTGGACGCCAGCCGGTCGAGCGACCAGAGAAAGGCCGCCAGCGTCTTGCCGGAACCGGTCGGAGCAACCACCAGCGTGTTGTCTCCGCGCGCGATCGACTCCCACGCCCCTTCCTGCGCGGGGGTGGGCGAGGCGAAGGCACTCTGGAACCAGTGCCTGGCCAGATGGCTGAAGTGGTCGAGCGAGCTCACAGGCCCAGTCTGCCTTCCCCCACCGACAGAACCGGCCGCCCCCGAACCCCGGTCGCCCCGCATGCCGCATGGACCCCAAAAGTCACCATGCTCCGGCCATGTGCTCCGGCCATGTGCTTAGGCCGAACGCGTCGCCCGGCCACCGCCGTGTTCCGCCGTGCGCTGCCGTACGGCTCGCGCCCCCGACCGGGCGGGCGGCACAAGTAGCGGCGGAACCGTGCGGAGGGAATCGGTGCCAGACT
The DNA here is from genome assembly GCF_900100605.1 of Sinosporangium album. Lineage (GTDB taxonomy): Bacteria > Actinomycetota > Actinomycetes > Streptosporangiales > Streptosporangiaceae > Sinosporangium > Sinosporangium album. The sequence goes on from NZ_FNCN01000002.1 coordinate 121,816, forward strand.
GAGGGGATGCGCTTGACGGAGTTCTGGAACCGAATGCACGCCCATTTCGGTGAGGCGTATTCCGAGTCGTGGGCGCGTGACTACGTGATCGCCGAGCTCGGCGGGCGCACCGTGGTCCAGGCGTTGGCCGACGGCGAATCGGCCAAGCGCGTGTGGCGGGCGGTGTGCCTCGTCACCGACGTCGATCCCAAGCTGAGTTGAGGCGCTGAGGCTCCGCCTTCGCGGGCGGCGCGTCGCCGGACCGTGCCCCGCGCGTGGAATGATGGCGGCATCATGCCCGCGACTTTGCCGTTCCGACTCACCAGGGCCGCCGCTTTCGCCGTGGTCTGTGCGGGGCTGAGCGTGGCCGCGCACGTGTTCGCCGGTGGGGCGCTGTCCGGGTCGGGCGTGGTCGTTGCGCTCGCGCTGGCCTTCGCGAGCGCGTTGCCGCTGTCCGGGCGTGAGCGCACGCTGCGAGTGATCCTTCCATTGCTCACCCTGCTGCAGATCGTGTCGCACTTGATGCTCACGATGACGCACGGCATGGCCGAGGGCATGGCGGTCGGCCACATGCATGCGGGTTTGATGCCCGAGGTCGGCATGCTCGTCATGCACGGGTGGGCGATCGGGCTGACCGGCTTGTGGCTTGCCCGAGGCGAAGCCGTTCTCTGGGCGCTGCTGAGGAGGGTCGGAGCCCGTCTGCGCGTGCCCGTGATCGAAGTGGTCCAGCCGACCTCCCCGTGGCTGCCGGGGCCTCACGCGCACGAACCGCGGGTCCTCACGTCGGCGCTGCTGCGTTACACCGCTCCTCAGCGCGGGCCGCCGAGGAGCCTCACCGCCGCCTCGGCCTGATCGCCGCGCCGGATCAGGTGCCGGATCACGCGCCCGAGCACGTCCGGGACACGCGCGCGAGCACGTGCCGGATCACGTGCTCGATCAGCGACTGATCAGCGCCTGATCATTTGTCGGTCACGTGCTTGGTCGTGCGTCCGGTCGCCGTGCCGGGTCGCCGTGCCCGGCCGCCGGTCTTCTCCACGGACCCGGCGACGTCCGAAGCCGAGGTGTCACCGCGCTTTCCAACCCGCCCCTCACCTTGAGGCGGGTGTGCCGACCACCCTACGGGTGCTCGGTGAACGAGCCAGTTGACGACTCCGGCGTCCGCCGTACCGCGTGCGACTCCTTCGACGTAAGGAGTCCCGCAGGTATGCCGTGACGCGCCAGTGAAAGGCATGCACATGCACCTTCGTCGTAATGCGACATGCGCTCTCCTCTTCGCCGCCGTGATCGCGGTGGCGGGATGCGGTTCCCAGGGCACCAACACCGCGACCGGCGACGCGTCCTCCTCGAACACGCCCGCCGCGGCCTCTCCCGCAGCGGCCTCTCCTGCGGCAGCCGGTACGGTCACCATGACCGACCCCTGGGTGAAAACCATGAAGTCCGGTATGACCGCCATGTTCGGGACCATTGTCAACAACACCGACGCCGCGGTGACCGTGGTCTCGGCGTCGACCCCCGTCTCGCCACGGGTGGAGCTTCATGAAGTGGTCGACGACGGCGGCAAGTCGGTCATGCGCCCGAAAGAGGGAGGCTTCGCCGTGCCCGCCAAGGGCACACATCTTCTCGAACCCGGCGCCGACCACATCATGGTCATGGACGTGAAGGACCCCATCAAGCCCGGCGACGAGGTCGCCTTCACCCTCACCCTGAGCAACGGGAACAAGGTCGAGATCAAGGCCGTGGGCAAGGACTTCGCCGGCGGCAACGAGAGCTACGACCCCGGGAAGTCCGGCGACCACAGCGACCATAGCGGCCACGGTGAGTCCGGAAACTCCGGCGGACACGGCTGACGGTGAATCAGACCCATGCAGAATTCACACGACGACCGGCCTGAGCCGTACCGGCGGGGAGTGAGCCGTAGAGGTCTGCTCGCCGGCGGCACGGCGGCTGCGGCCTCCCTCGTGGCCACCGCCTCCGGAGGCCGGGCCGAGGCCGAGGCGGGCGCTGTGCCGTACGGCAAGGCCGTCGAACCCTTCCACGGCCCCCACCAGGCGGGCATCGCCACAACACCCCAGACCTATGCCGTCTTCCTCGGCTTGGACCTGCGCGAAGGGACCGACCGCGAGGCGCTTGTCCGTCTGATGCGGTTACTCACCGACGACGCACGGCGGCTGGTCGAAGGACGGCCCGCGCTGGCGGACACCGAGCCCGAGCTGGCGGTGCTGCCGGCGAAGCTGACCATCACGTACGGCTTCGGCCCGGGATTCTTCGCGGCGGCGAAACTCGACCACCAGCGTCCGGAGTCCCTGCGGGCTCTGCCGCCCTTCAAGATCGACAAGCTGGAGAAGCGGTGGAGCGGCGGCGACCTGCTCGTCCAGATCTGCTGCGACGACGGGGTCACGCTCTCCCACGCCCTGCGCATGATCGTGAAGGATGTGCGGTCGTTCGCCTCGGTCCGCTGGACCCAGCGCGGATTCCGGCGCAGTCCGCAGGTCGAGGCGCCCGGATTGACACAACGCAACCTCATGGGCCAGCTCGACGGCACGGTCAATCCCAAACCCGGCACACCTGACTTCGCAAGAGCGATATGGGTGTCCGAGGGGCCGGAGTGGCTGCGGGGCGGCACCACCCTGGTGCTCCGGCGTATACGCATGGAACTCGAAACCTGGGACGCCGTCGACCGGGTGGCCAAGGAGTTCTCCGTAGGGCGCAGGCTCGACACGGGCGCACCGCTCACCGGCCGTGCCGAGCTCGACCCGCCGGACTTCACGCGGCTCAACTCCCTGGGGTTTCCGGTGATCTCCGAGTTCTCCCATGTGCGGAGAGCGCATGTCGCGGATGCCGGGATGCGGATCTTCCGTCGTGCGTACAACTACGACGAGGGGCTCACCGCCGGGGGCCGTTCGGACGTCGGCCTGCTCTTCGCGTCATACCAGGCGGACATAGACCGGCAGTTCGTGCCCATCCAGAGGAGACTCGCCGAGGTCGATCTGCTCAATGAGTGGACGACACCGATCGGTTCGGCGGTCTTCGCCATACCGCCCGGCTGTTCACCGTCCGGGTGGATCGGCGACACGCTTCTGTCGTAGGAGGCGGCGCCCCCTTCCGGCACCTGCCTTCCGGCGCCTGTCTTCCGACGGCGCTGGAAGGGGGGGCGGAGAGTGGCGTCGTGGTGGTGGCCCGTGCCGTACGGTGCGGGCCACCACGCGTCAGGTCGGCGGGTCGGCGAGGGCTTTTCGGAGGAGTTCCACGGTCGTGGTCGTCGCGTCGGCTTTCGCCTGGCCGTTGGGCGACCAGAGGAACAGCCACCCGTCCTTGGTGGGGGTAGCGAAGATGATCGTCTGTTTGCCTGTCGTGGGATGCCAGACCCAGAGCATGGGATCCTCGCCCCCTAGAAGGCGGCCGACGAGCCCGTACTCCGGTAGCTGAGCGGCGAGCGTTTCGAGATGGGTGCGGCGTTGCTGGGTGTACGTGCTGGTCACGTTGGGCACCTCGGGGTTCGTCTCCCTTCAGGATCGCCGCAGGTCGGCACCGTGGCAACAGGGGCGGGAGAATGCCCGACCACGTCGCCATGCGCGTATGTCCCGCACGCTCAGATGTACCCCTGATCTTGTACGGCGAAGCCACTGCGCCTCGCCCGTGCCTCGCCTGCGCCCTATTCGCGGCCCGCCCGCCGAGGGCCTCGGCCAGGGCGCCTCGCCCGGCGTGTTCGCACGTTGATCGAACAATCGTTCGGCTATTATGAATGAGTCGCCGTCGATGCGTGCCGTCCCGGAAACTGTCGGTGGCAGGCCGTAGCTTTCTCTCCACTGACCAGATCCACAACCCTCTGGGGGGGCTCCCATGGCTAACAACGACCGAGAGAAGGCCCTTGAGACCGCCCTCGCCCAAATCGAGCGGCAGTTCGGCAAGGGCTCCGTCATGCGCCTCGGCGAGGACGCGAGGGCCCCGATCGAGGTGATCCCGACGGGGGCGATCGCGCTCGATGTCGCCCTGGGCATCGGTGGTCTGCCGAGGGGGCGCGTCGTCGAGATCTACGGCCCGGAGTCGAGCGGTAAGACCACGGTCGCCCTCCACGCGGTGGCCAACGCTCAGCGGGCCGGCGGCATCGCCGCGTTCGTCGACGCCGAGCACGCGCTCGACCCCGAATACGCGAGGAGGCTCGGCGTCGACACCGACGCCCTGCTGGTCTCGCAGCCCGACACCGGTGAGCAGGCGCTTGAGATCACCGACATGCTGATCCGCTCGGGCGCCATCGACATCGTCGTGATCGACTCGGTGGCGGCGCTGGTGCCCAAGGCCGAGATCGAGGGCGACATGGGTGACAGCCACGTCGGCCTTCAGGCCCGCCTGATGTCCCAGGCGCTGCGCAAGCTGACCGGTGCCATCAGCTCGACCCGCACCACGGCCATCTTCATCAACCAGCTCCGTGAGAAGGTCGGCGTCATGTTCGGCAGCCCGGAGACGACGACGGGTGGCAAGGCGCTCAAGTTCTACGCGTCCGTCCGCCTCGACGTGCGGCGCATCGAGACCTTGAAGGACGGCACCGAGCCCGTCGGCAACCGCACACGGGTCAAGGTCGTGAAGAACAAGTGCGCTCCGCCCTTCCGCCAGGCAGACTTCGACATCCTCTACGGCTTCGGCATCTCCCGTGAGGGCGGCCTCATCGACATGGGTGTCGAGCACGGCTTCGTGCGCAAGTCCGGCGCTTGGTACACCTACGAGGGCGAGCAGCTCGGCCAGGGCAAGGAGAACGCGCGCAACTTCCTGAAGAACCACCCCGACACCGGCAACGAGATCGAGAAGAAGATCAAGGAGAAGCTCGGGGTCGGTCCTCGCGTCGACGCCCCCGCCGCCGAGCCGGCCAAGACCGCCCCGCCGGCCGCCCCGGCCGCCCCTACCGCTGCCCCCGCCGCCCCGACCGGCCGCGCCGCAGGCGCCTCGGCCCGGGCCAGGGCAGCCGCCGCCCCTAAGCCGGGTGACGTCTGAGCGGTCACGACGCCTCGTCCCGCGACCCCGCCCCGGGGTCGCGGGACTGGGGGGCGTGGATGGACGCCGACCAGCCCGAGCCCACCGGCCGACTGCGCCGCAGCCGACCGGTGGGGCAAGGCCGCAAAGGGTGGCGGCGCGGCGGGTCCGAGGCCGATCCTCACACGGACACCCATGACGACCCTGGCCACGGCACGTCGGCGTCCGACCCCTTCGAAGAAGACGCCCGACCGCTCCGCCGCGGCACCCCCCGGAAGTCCACATGGGGCAAGGCCACCCGCCGTGCCCCCTCCGAGGGTGACCAAGGCGACCTGGATCCAGGTCGGGCTCATCCCGGCGCCGCCGACGGTCGGGGAGCCGACGATCGGCGGGCCTCAGGCAGGGGTGGCTTCGGTTCCGATGAAGAGTCGCGTAAGGGCAGCCGGGAGCGTAAGGCGGCTCTGGAGCGCGATCCGCATGCGCGTGCCCGAGAGATCTGTCTGAGGCTTCTGACCCTGGCACCCAAGACCAGAGCCCAGCTCGCCGATGCTCTGCGCAAACGCGAGATCCCCGACGACGTGGCCGAGGCGGTGCTGTCGCGGTTCTCCGAAGTGGGGCTGATCAACGATGAGGCGTTCGCCGAAGCCTGGGTGAATTCGCGCCACCATGGCCGCGGCCTCGCCCGGCGTGCCCTCGCGGTCGAGCTGCGCCGACGAGGTGTCGAGGACGACACGGTCAAGGAAGCCGTTGAACGGCTCGACCCCGACCAGGAGGTCGAAACCGCCCGGCGGCTTGTGGCCAGGAAGCTGGCCGCGACCCGCGGCCTCGCGCCCGACGCCCGGATGCGCCGCGTCGTCGGCATGCTGGCCAGGAAGGGTTACTCTTCCGGCCTCGCATACCGCGTGGCACGTGAAGCCATGGAAGCCGAAAACATTCCGGACGAGACGACAGGAGAAGAGCCCTACATCGGCGAGTGGTCATAGCCTTGCCCTCCGGCGGACCGGTCCGGCGTCAGAAGACCTGAATACGCGGGCAGGTCAAATATGGTCTCAACTCGGTACGGCAGGAGAATACGGTCTTGTAGGCGGAGTAAAGGTGCCGATTATTTACCCGGTACGGTTGTCGATTCGCTGGGTCTCTTGCCGCCGCCATAACCATGGCTTAATTTTCACACCGTGCCGCTCCTTGCGCGGATGAGGGGACCGGCGCCGCTATCTCGAACGCGGGATCCCAGGGAACTGTGTATGCAGAACGATTTTTCGGCTTCTGCGCATGAAGGGCGCCCCGCCGCGGCGGTACGCCGCGAGGAAATCAAAGCGGGGATCCTATGGTCATTTGAAGGTCCAGAGAGACCTTTCGCTACCGATGAATGCATGCATATGTGTTTGCCTGGGGGTGCAGATTTTCCCTGAGTCGGATCCGGCTCGCAGGGTGAACCGGGCCTCCATCCCTGCCTGTCGGTGTCACGGCGCGTCCATCTGACCTGGTCGGGCGACGGCGGTCACACGACGAGCCGGTTTTGGTGCCTTTCGGGCTGGGCCCCGATCGTGCTGGATGGGATGGCTCGGTAAGGCTGGTTCAGGGCATTACGGATAAGCCGATGGTGGCGATTTCTGTCATTCGTTGAGGAGTTTTCGAAGCCGAGCGCGCGATCTAGGTTCGCAGTGTGGCCGAAGCCAAGGGCAAGCGGGTGGGCCGCCCTATCGCACACCCCGCCGAAAAGATCGACTAAGCGCGCCTGTTTTAAGATGAGGACGACTCCCTGGAGCGGATCGGTGCCAATATCGGCATTCCCGCGGCCCCGCTTCCCCGATATCTATCAACCGCGCGCCATCATGCCTGACTTGGGACGGTGCCCATGCTTTCCGCACGCTCAGGTCGAGTGGGTGGCGAGCCGCCTCGGCGACACGGCGGACAAGCTGGAGCCGATCGACTCCGACACCTGCCGACTGTCCGGGCAGAGCGACAGCCTGGAGTGGCTCGTATTCCGGCTGGTCATGCTCGGCTGCGAGTTCGAGGTGCACGGGCCGCCCGAACTGGTCGACTACCTGCGCGAGATGGCCGCCAGAACACTTCGTGCCGTGGAGGACAGAAACTGACCTACATGAGGGCTAGCGTCGGTGGCACATTCCCGCATGCAAAGGAACCACCCGATATGTCTGTCAAGGCGATCCCCGAGGGCTACACGAGCGTCACGCCGTGGATCATCTCCCGCGACACGGCCGCGGTCATCGACTACATCCGGAAGGCGTTCGGCGCCGAGGAACTGGGCCGGGTGATCGACGCCCGCGGGGTGATCGGGCATGCGGAGGTCCGCATCGGGGATGCGATCGTGATGCTTTTCGACGGCGACCCGAGTTGGCCGGCGACGCCCGCGTTTCTCCGGCTGTACGTCGAGGACGCCCACGCCGTGCACCGCCAGGCGGTCGAGGCGGGAGGCGTCTCCGTCTCGGAGGTCACCCACCTGGCCTTCGGCGACCTGGTCGGGCGGGTGCGCGATCCGTTCGGCAATGTGTGGTGGATCCAGACCCGCATCGAGGACGTGACGCCTGAGGAAATGGAGCGACGCTTCGGCGACCCGAAGTTCACCGCGGCGATGGAATACATGCAGCGCCCCGAGACAGAGATTTTCCCTCGGAGCTGAACTACGACCGACCCGGGTACGGCGTGCCACGAGCGCGGTGCCTCAAAGGCCGACGAGGAGACCGAGGAGAAGGCCGACGGCGAAGAGTGGGCGGCGAGGCGAGCTGGACTCAGCTCTCTCCGGGCCTAGGGGGCCTTGCGGAGGAAGTCCAGGAGCGCCGGGACCATGGCCTCAGGGGTCGGGCCGTGGCCTTGGCCCGGCAGGATGCGGCGCGTCGTGTTGGGGAGGGCTGCCGCCACGGCGTCGGCGGCCTCGGGGAGGCCGGGGAAGGTCTTCCGGCGGGGCGAAGCGGGGCGGGTTAGTCGGGGAGTTGCCAGAAGGGGCCGGTGAGGCCGCTGTCGGTGAGGAGATGTTGGAGGTCGGCGGTGGGGCGGGGCCGGTAGCCGGTGTCGAGGCGATCGCCGTACCACGGTTGGGCGAGGTTCCAGAGGGTGGTGGCGGCCAGTGCCCGGCCTATGGGGCGGTCGGTGCGGTCGGCCCAGGCGGCCAGGTGCTCTTCCGAGCAGAACATGCGGATGTTGGAGCAGGTGAGCAGGACGTCGTCCCACCATTGGGAGGCGGGAAGGGGGATATGGACGGTGAGCTCGGGCTCGGGCGGCTGGTGTGGGCCGACGTCCATGCGGAGGGGGGTGTGGCAGCCGGGGCAGCGTGTCTCGACGCTGACGTCGATTTTGAGCGCCGCGCTGATACCGAAGGAGTCCCAGGTGCAGCCGCCCCACCAGAGCCGTTGCTCATAGGGGCCGTCGGCGGTGACGACGAAGCCCATGGGGGCGGCGGAGAAGGGGTGGGCCATGCGGATGGCGTCGCCGTACTCGGTGAGGACGAGGGCGTGCGCCTCGTGGAGCCGCATGAGGCAGGCACGGATTGTGATCTCGTCCACGCCTTGGCGCACGGCGAGTTCCGCGACAGATGGGGCTCTCCCCTCTTCTGCGAACGTTGTGAACACTTGTTGACGTACGTCCCAATCGTCCATGCCGCACCTCCGTGAGTGACGATAACAGCCGAATGACGTGACTCACTATGCATACCGATGTTTCATCGGGGTATCGGGCTTCAGTGCTGTTACCTGGGAAGATGTGGCTTTGGTTGGCTTTTTGAATCGGCCTTCGAGGTCTTCAGGTCGGCGTGCTGCTGCATTGCGGAAGACTCGCGCGATTACGGAGTGTTAGTGCGTCTGAGTCAGAACACGCAGGTGGGAGGGCCAGGCTTTGGCAAAACACGCGCGTCGACCCTCCTTTGCTTGCCCGTGACCACTTCGACAACTTAACCTCGACGGCAGTGAGGAGTTACTCCGCGCAGCGCGGATTGCCATAACGGTGAACGACGGACGAGCAAGCTTGAGAATCCGAGACAGGTGGGACCTGGGTGGCTCAGGTGTGCAAACCTGCCGTCTTGGTTCGATATTTGTCCTGGTCGCGCCAACGCTTGGGTGATCTGTGCCGCACGCGTGACGCCTCGCCGCTTGAAGGTTTCGAGGGTTGCGAGGCGAGGAGGGCGGGGCGCTCATGGAGACGCTTTCGGTCGCGCTTACTGTGGCGGTTCTCGTTCTCGCAGTGGTGGCGCTCGCCGCCCTCGTCGTGGTCGTCCGGCGTTCCGGCGGCCAGTTGATGCGGCTATCCGCCCCGAGTCCGGAACAGATCGCCGAGGCGCACGCCGAGCTTGAGCAGGCGCGTCGGGAGGCGGCGGAGATCCGGGCCAAGGCGGAGGCGGACGCGGGAGAGCAGCAGCGGCGTTCCGAGGCGTTGACGGAGAGCGCGACCCGGCTGCGTCGGGAGACCGAAGAGGAAGGGCAGGTCCTCAAGAACGAGCTCAAGGAACACCGCACCGATCTTGAGCGCAGGGAGAGCCGCCTCAGTGAGCGTGAGCAGCGGCTCGACGAAGAGGCGCGCAGGCAGGTCGAGCGGGCGCGGAAACTGGCGGAGACCGAGACGCAGTTGGCCGACCGGCGGGTGGAGCTCGACCAGGTGGAGGAGGAGCGCATGGCGATCCTTTCGCGGGTCGCCGGGTTGACCGCGGACCAGGCCAAGGCCGAGCTGGTCAAGGAGATCGAGAATCAGGCCAAACGCGAGGCCGCGCTGATCGTGCGGGAGATCGAGAGCGAGGCGCGCAGGGAGGGGGAGAAGCGCGCGTGCAAGATCGTGACCCTGGCCGTGCAGAGAGTCGCGACCGAGCAGACGGCCGAGTCGGTCGTGTCGGTGCTGCACCTGCCCGGCGACGAGATGAAAGGCCGCATCATCGGCCGTGAGGGACGCAATATCCGGGCGTTCGAGTCGACGACGGGGGTCAACCTCATCATCGACGACACTCCCGAAGCGGTGCTGCTGTCATGTTTCGATCCGGTCCGCCGGGAAACCGCGAGGCTGACGCTGGAAAAGCTCGTGCTGGACGGACGCATCCATCCTCAGCGGATCGAGGAGGCCTACGAGCGCAGCAAGGCCGAGGTCCAGGAGTTGTGCGGGCGGGCGGGCGAGGACGCGCTGGTCGAACTGGGCATCACCGATATGCACCCTGAACTCGTCATGCTCCTCGGGCAGCTTCGCTATCGCACTTCCTACGGTCAGAACGTCCTGAAGCACCTCATCGAGTCGGCCCACATCGCGGGCATCATGGCCGCCGAGCTCCGCCTCAACAGCGACCTGGTCAAACGGTGCGCGCTGCTGCACGACATCGGAAAGGCCCTGACCCACGAGGTCGAGGGGAGCCACGCGCTGATCGGGGCGGAGATCGCCCGCAGGTACGGCGAGCACGAGGACGTCGTCCACGCCATCGAGGCGCACCACAACGAGGTGGAGGTGCGCACCGTCGAGGCGGTGCTGACGCAGGCGGCCGACGCGATCAGCGGCAGCCGTCCCGGTGCCCGGCGTGAATCGCTTGAGGCCTATGTCAAACGGCTGGAGCGGCTGGAGGAGATCGCGCAGTCCTACGAGGGTGTGGACAAGGTCTTCGCCATGCAGGCGGGCCGCGAGATCCGGGTCATGGTCAGGCCGGACGCCGTTGACGACATCCAGGCGCAGGTCATCGCGCGCGATGTGGCCAAGCAGGTCGAAGAGGAGCTGACCTACCCCGGCCAGATCCGGATCACCGTCGTGCGCGAATCCCGGGCCACGGAGTTCGCACGATGAACCCCGAGCGCCCCGAGAGCCCCAAGCGCCCTGAGCATCACGAGCGTGTGAGCCTTGAGCGTCACCGGCTCGTGAGCCTTGAGCATCACGAGCTCGAGTGCGGCTAGTCGCTGAGGACCTGCTGGTAGAACGCGAGCTCGGCGGCGAGGGCGGCGACGCGCGTCTCGGCGCGCCGGAATCCGTGGGACTCGCCCTCGAAGGTGAGGTAGGTGCAGGGCACGCCTCGTTCGGCGAGGGCCGCCGCGAACCCGGCGGACTGCTCCGGCGGCACCACCGGGTCATCGAGCCCCTGGAGCAGCAGCATCGGGCAGGTGACGCCGTCGGCCCTGCTGATGGGTTCCCGCTCGGCGTAGAGCGCGGAGTCCTCGGGGCCGACGAGCCATTCGACGTAGCGCGATTCGAAGTCGTGGGTGTGGGCGTTGAATGGCGCGAGCGCGCTGACGCCGTAATACGACACGCCTCCGGCGAAGGCGTCGGTGGAGCAGCAGGCGGCCATGGTGGTCCAGCCGCCCGCGCTGCCGCCTCTGATCGCGATCCGCGCCGGGTCGGCGAGCCCCTCGCTCGCCAGCCACTCGGCCGCGGCGGTGACGTCTTCGACATCCACGATGCCCCACAGGCCGCGCAGCCTGTCCCGATAGATCCTGCCGTATCCGGTCGAACCCCCGTAGTTCACATCGATCACGCCGATGCCCCGGCTGGTGAAGAACGCCTTCTCCAGGTCGAACGCCGAGAGCACGTGGGCGGTAGGGCCGCCGTGCGCGAAGACGACGTACGGCGGAGCCGTGTCGGCCGGGCCTTCGGCCCCGGCGTTCGCGGGCGCGTAGACGTAGGCGTGGATCTTGCGCCCGGAACGCACCTGGATCTCGACGGCGCGCGGGGTGGGCAGGTAGGCCGGGTCGGGAAGCGCGCCGGTGTCCTGACGCCGGCTTTCGACCTGCCCGGTGGCCGTGTCCAGCCGTACGACGGCCGGAGGCGCGGCAGGGCCGTACGCCACGCCGGCGAGGGCGCGGCCGTCGGTGCTGAGCCCGGGCACCCAGCCGGAGTACGGCGTATCGACATCGGTCAGCGTGCCGTTGTCGGGGTCGAGGAGTCCGAGGCGCAGGTCGCCCTTGCCGTGCAGTACGGCGAGGCGCCCGTCGTCCAGAACGACGTAGGGCGCGCGGCCGAGTTGCCACAGCGGGCCCGCGAACTCCTCCTCGGCGGGGTAGAGCGGGCGAGAGGTCGTGCCGTAGATCCCGATCTGGTAGAGGTTCCACCAGCCGGACCAGTCGGAGACCAGGAGAAGGTGGCTGTTGTCCTGCCATTGAGGGGACAGGACGGACTCGCTGAGACCTCCCCTGACGGTCCAGGAGTTGCCGTCCGCCAGGCGGGTGACGCGGAGGTCTGTGCCGGTCCACGGGAGGCGCGGGTGGTTCCAGCACACATATGCGAGGTGCCTGCCGTCGGGGGAGAGCGCCGGAGACGCGTAGAAATCGCTGCCGGTGACCCGCTCGCGGGGCTCCTCGACCCCGTCGAGCGGCAGCGACACGATCGCACGCGTCGTCTTCCCGTCCTCATGGTGGGTCTCCCGCACGCACCAGAGCAGTCCGTCGCGGACCATGAGCTCGGCGTAGCGCAGCCCCGCCGGGCGCTCCGGGACGGGTGTGATCGCCTGCGGCTCCTCTCCGGGGACCAGGAGATAGAGCCGCTGGTCGGCGTGGTTGCTGAAGACCACTCCGAGGTCGGGGACCACCACGTAGGGGCGTCCGCCGTCCTCGTGCACGCGCGAGCGCGCGCTCCATGGGGCGGTGAGCAGGTCGCTGTGGCCGCCGTCGGCCGCACGGTGGACGATCGTGGTGCGCCCGCCTTCGGCGGGGCGGTCCTCACACCACCACATCTCCTCGCCGATCACGGTCGGTGACGTGAGCCGCAGGCCCGCTCTGGCCACGTCGCTGCTGGTGATGGGGGAGGGCCACTGGGTGTACGGCAGAGCGGTGCGGTCAGGGGACATACTCGAATCCTGCCTGAAGTCAGTGCCCCGTGTCGCCTCTCATGGGCTTTGCGGACATGGATCGCATGGATCGTGCCTTTCCTTATTGTCCCCTATTCTCCCCTGCCGCTCCCGCCGCCGACGGTCGCCAGGGTGACGGGGCGCGCGCTGGACTTGCGGCTGCGGCGGCTCCGCCGTTCGAGCACGGTGGCGACGTAGCCGAGGCCGAGGTTGAGCAGGATGTAGATCAGCGAGATGACGATGGCCGCGGGCACGAGGTTGTGGAAGCTCGCCGGGAGCTGGCGGAAGCCGGTGTTGAGCAGGTCCTCGTAGGCGATGATGTAGCCGAGCGCCGAGTCCTTGAGCGCGATCACCATCTGGCTGACGAGGGCCGGCATCATGGCCGTGGTCGCCTGCGGCAGCAGGATGAGGCGCAGCACGCCGCTCTTGCGGAGCCCGAGGGCGTAGGCCGCCTCCGACTGGCCCTTCGGCACGGCGAGGACGCCGGCTTTGAACACCTCGGCGAGCACCGAGCCGTTGTAGAGCGTCAGACCGATGACCACCGCGTAGAAGGCGTCCATCGTGTAGCCGAACAGCTCGAATGCGCCCGCCTGCGCGAAGAAGATCATGAGCAGCACGGGGATGGCGCGGAAGAACTCCACCACCATGCCCGAGGGCCAGCGCAGCCACCAGTGGTCGGAGAGCCGCCCGAGGCCGAAGACGACGGCGAACACGAGCGCGAGCACGATCGACAGCGCGGCGGCCGACAGGGTGCCGACGAGGCCGGGGAGGATCATTCCCTGCCACACCTGCGGGTCGAGGAACGGTTTCCACAGTTCGGGGTCGAACTGCCCGGCCTCGTTGAACCTCGCCCAGACGAAGTAGGCGATGCCCAGGATCAGCACGGCGCCGACGGCGGTGAGCACGTTGTTGCGCAGCCGGGTCCGCGGCCCCGGGGTGTCGAAGAGGATGGACGCCTGGGGTTTCACCGGCTCACCGCCATCCGCTTGGCGAGCCAGGTGAAGAAGAACCCGGTGGGCAGGGTCAGGATCACGAATCCGAGCGCGAAGCCGAGGAAGATCCCCACGGTGCCGCTGCCCTCGTAGATCAGTTCGTTCATGATGAAGGCGGCCTCCGCGTAGCCGGCGACGATCACTACGGTGGTGTTCTTGGTCAGGGCCACGAGCACGCTGCCGAGCGGCCCGACGACGGTCCGGAGCGCCTGCGGGAGGATGATCAGTCGAAGCGACGCGGTGAAGGTGAGGCCGATGGCCCGAGCGGCCTCGGCCTGCCCGAGGGGCACGGTGTTGATGCCGGACCTGATCGCCTCGCAGACGAAGGCCGAGGTGTAGGCCGACAGCCCCAGCACGGCGAACCAGTAGCCGTTCATCTGCGGGTTTTCGGAGAAGTTCAGGTGGAGCACGTTGCTGATGCCGAGGCTGCAGAAGAGCAGCACCATCGTCAGCGGGGTGTTGCGCAGCGTGGTGACGTAGAACGTCGCGACCCCGCGCAGCACCGGGGTGGGGGCCACCCGCATCGCGGCGAGCAGCAGGCCCAGGAGCAGCGAGCAGACCGCGCTCATCACGGTCAGGCGGATCGTGGCCCAGAACCCGGCGAACACCTCGGGGAGGTTGGCGATCAGGGTTTCCATCGGCCTCCTCACATGGTCGGGAAGCACCGGTGAGCCCCGTGGCCATGCGCGGCGGGGCTCACCGGAGCGTCGTCGGACGGGGTCAGCAGCCTTCGGCGGGAGGCGCGGCGGTGGGGAGCGTGAGGCCCTGGGCGCTGCCGAACCACTTCTTGGCGAGCGTCTGCCCCGTGCCGTCCTGGTACATCTTGGCGATGGCCGCGTTCACCGCGTTGCAGGTGGCAGTGTCACCCTTTTTCATGCCGACGCCGTACTTCTCATCAGTGAACGGATCGCCCAGGATCTTGAAGGTGCCGCCGCCCTGTCCGGCGAACCCGGCGAGGATGAGGTCGTCGGTGGTGACCGCGTCGAGGGTCTTGCCCTTGAGTCGTTCCATACATTCGCCGTAGGAGCCCGCGGGCACGAGCTGGGTCTCGATCGCCCTGCCGTTCGGCGGCGGATCGGTGATGCGCTTGTAGGAGTTGGAGCCCGACGCCTGGCAGATGCGCTTGCCCTTGATGTCGTCGACCTTGGTGATCGACGTGTCGTCGCCGCGCACCATGATGTCCTGGTGGGCGACGACGTACGGCCCGCCGAAGGTCACCTTCTCCTTGCGCTCGGGCAGAATGGAGTAGGTGGCGAGGACGAGGTCCACCTGGCCCTGCTGGATGAACGGCTCGCGGTTCTTGGAGATCGTCTCCTTCCAGGTGATGCCGCTCTCGGGGACCCCCAGCTCCTTGGCGATGTATCTCGCGACATCGACGTCGAAGCCCTCCATCGTCCCGTCGGGTTTCTTGAGTCCGAGGGCGGGTTGGTCGACCTTGACGCCGATGACCAGCTTCTTGGTCTCCTTGGCCTTCTCGACGACGCTGGAGTAGGTCTTCTCGCCGCCGCCGCAGGCGGACAGGCCCGCGGTGAGAGCCGCGACCGTGACAAGTACGCCGACTCGACGTGGGTGCATCGCTACCTCTTCCCTGAACTATCACGGCTGGTATGCGGGCGGTCACAGCCCGCTCTTGCTTAGATGTATGGGTCGGGGGTGCTTCTACGTGTGGTCGTTGCCTACCCGCTACCGGCCGCCTGAGGACCGCCGTCCGGGACGAGGGCCGGTCGCCGGTGGGCGCGTCAATGCGTGAGGATCTTCGACAGGAAGTCCTTGGCCCGCTCGGTCCCGGGGTTGGTGAAGAACTCCTCGGGGGCGCTCTCCTCCACGATCTGCCCGTCGGCCATGAAGACGACGCGGTTGGCGGCCCTGCGGGCGAAGCCCATCTCGTGCGTGACGACGACCATCGTCATGCCTTCGCGGGCCAGTTCGACCATCACGTCGAGGACCTCTTGCACCATCTCCGGATCCAGCGCTGACGTCGGCTCGTCGAACAGGATCATCTTGGGGTCCATCGCCAGCGCCCGCGCGATAGCCGTACGCTGCTGCTGGCCCCCGGAGAGCTGCGCGGGATACTTGTCTGCCTGGGCGGCGATGCCGACCCGTTCCAAGAGTTGCAGCGCGCGCTCTTCGGCCTGGGCCCGTGGCACCTTCCGCACCTTGACGGGGCCGAGAGCGACGTTCTCCAGGATCGTCTTATGAGCGAACAGGTTGAACGACTGGAAGACCATGCCGACCTCCGAGCGCAGACGGGCGAGCTCGCGCCCCTCCGCCGGCAGCGGCCTGCCGTCGAAGACGATGCTCCCGGCGTCGATGGTCTCCAGTCTGTTGATGGTCCTGCACAGTGTTGACTTGCCACCCCCGGACGGCCCGATTACCACGAGGACCTCGCCTCGGGAGACGGTCAGATTGATGTCCTTCAGGACGTGCACATCGCCGAAATACTTGTCGACATGGGCCAATGTGACGAGTGGAGCCGCTTCCCCGTTCTCCGCCATGGTCAACAACGTAGGGGCCCGGAGGCTGCCGGTCACTAACCCCGGGGTACCGATCAGGTCACAGCATGTTGACTTGTTGGAAAGTGTCCGAAACAGGCCTGAGACGGTTGGGACCTAACGGGCGCTGAAGTTCGTATGGCGCTGAAGTTCGTATGGCGCTGAAGTTCGTATGGCGCTGAAGTTCGTATGGCGCTGAAGTTCGTATGGCGCTGAAGTTCGTATGGCGCAGAAGTTCAGGTGGCGCAGAAGCTCAAGTGGCGCTGAGGCTGCCCGGGTCGAGGGTGAAGGGGAAGGGGAGGGCCACCTCGGTCGGCGACCCGGCGGCGGCCCGGTGGGTGAGCCGGTAGACCTCGCCGTCGAGGGTGTAGGCGAACACCACCGGGAGCTCGTCTCCGCCCTGCCCCCGGAAGGGGTGGGTCTCGACGCGCCAGAAGGCGGGGATGCCGGCCTCGGCGTATTTGGTGGGCTTGAGCAGGCGGTCGACGACCTGGTGGGGAGGCGAGACGACCTCGACGGCCAGTTTGACCCACTCCGGCCTGGCGACCTGCGCCGTGTCCGCCCCTCTCCCGCCCCGGGCGGCGCGGTGGGCGCGCGCGAACGCGTCTCTGTCGAGCACGAGCAGGTCGGGCAGCGCGCCGGGCGAATCGTCGAGCATCAGGCCGACGGAGCTGACGACGACCAGGTCGGCGGGTGCGGCGGCGCGCAGCGTCGCGTGCAGCCCGGCGCCGATCCACTGGTGGACGAAGCCCGCCGGAGGGGACAGGATCAGGCTGCCGTCGATCAGCTCGTAGCGGCTGCCGTCGGGGGCCTGGTCGTTGAGCGCCAGCCACTCGTCGACGCTCAGCACACCCGGGGTGCGCCAAGGAGTCGCAGGGGGCCGCGACGGGGATGGCATGGAAGCCTCCGGGAAATGGGGATGTGCCCCACGCGTTGCCGGCGGATGCGGGCGGGGCCGACTCTACCATCGGGCTTGACTGCCTGTAAGGGCGTTGGTGTGACGGGTGGAGGGGTGGCCGGGTGCCGGAAGCGCTTACGCTTGGGCGTGAGATGACTGTCACAGAGCAGAGCGCCCGCACTTACGAGGTCCGCACGTACGGGTGCCAGATGAACGTGCATGACTCCGAGCGTCTGTCCGGATTGCTGGAAGACGCGGGATATGTTCGTGCCCTCGAAGGGGTCACCGCCGACATCGTGGTGTTCAACACGTGCGCCGTGCGGGAGAACGCCGACAACCGCCTTTACGGCAATCTCGGCCACCTGCGCCCCCACAAGATCGCCAACCCCGACATGCAGATCGCGGTCGGCGGCTGCCTCGCCCAGAAGGACCAGGGCGAGATCGTGCGCAAGGCGCCATGGGTCGACGTGGTCTTCGGCACCCACAACATCGGGTCGCTGCCCGTGCTGCTTGAGCGCGCGCGCATCGAGCACGAGGCCCAGGTCGAGATCAAGGAGTCGCTGGAGACCTTCCCCTCGACGCTGCCCACGAGGCGCGAGTCCGCCTACGCCGCCTGGGTCGCCATCTCCGTGGGATGCAACAACACCTGCACCTTCTGCATCGTCCCCTCCTTGCGCGGCAAGGAGAAGGACAGGCGGCCGGGCGACATCCTCAGCGAGGTCCGCACCCTGGTCGGCCAGGGCGTCCTGGAGATCACCCTCCTGGGGCAGAACGTCAACACCTACGGCGTGGAGTTCGGCGACCGGCTCGCGTTCGGCAAGCTGCTGCGCGCCTGCGGTGACGTCGAGGGACTTGAGCGCGTGCGCTTCACCTCGCCGCACCCCGCCGCCTTCACCGACGACGTCATCGCCGCCATGGCCGAGACCCCCAACGTCGTCCACCAGCTCCACATGCCGCTTCAGTCGGGCTCCGACCGGATCCTCAAGGCCATGCGCCGGTCCTATCGGGCCGAGCGCTACCTCGGCATCATCGAGCGCGTCCGCGCGGCGATGCCCGACGCCGCGATTTCCACCGACATCATCGTGGGCTTCCCGGGCGAGACCGAGGAGGACTTCCAGGAGACGCTCCGCGTCGTGCGCGAGTCCCGTTTCGCGAACGCCTTCACCTTCCAATACTCCATCCGCCCCGGCACGCCTGCCGCGACCATGCCGGACCAGGTGCCGAAGGAGGTCGTCCAGGAGCGTTACGAGCGCCTTGTCGCACTCCAGAATGAGATCTCCTGGGACGAGAACAAGAAGCAGGTCGGCAAGGTGCTCGACGTGCTGGTCGCGGAGGGCGAGGGCCGTAAGGACGAGGCGACCCACCGCATGTCCGGCCGCGCCGCGGACAACCGCCTGGTCCACTTCGCCGTGGGCGCCGAGGTGCCGCGGCCGGGCGACATGGCGACCGTCGAGGTCACCTACGCCGCCCCGCACCACCTGGTCGCCGACGGCCCGTCCACCGGCGTGCGCCGCACCCGCGCGGGCGACGCCTGGGAGGCGCGCCACGCGGCTCCGCCCGCCTCGCCCGGCGTGCTGCTCGGCATGCCGAGCATCGGCCGCCCTCCGCAGGCTCCGGCCCCGGTTTCGTCGGGCTGCTCGCTCACGTCCTGACATCACAGAGACGTCCTGAGCCACGGGGCCGTGTACGGCGTGCGCCGTACACGGCCCCTTCCTCATGTCGCCTCGCAAGTCACCGGCTGAAGTAGTGGTCGAGTAGGGCTCGGCACGCCTCGCGGCGAGGTGAGGGATAACGAGAGCAGTAGTCCGGACCGGACCCCTCGGGGCGCTGCGCCGGTGGCGCCGCCGGAGCCGTCCTCTCGCGCGGTGCGGGTTTCCCGCGGGGCGCCTCCTTCGTGGAGGGGGCGGGCGGCGGGAGCTCGGGCCTCGCCGCGGGCACGCCCGGCACCGGGCCGTGTGTTCGGCGCGGAATGTTCCGGGAGGACGGTACGGCGGGCCGGAGGGAGGGCACGGCGGCCCGGGTGACGCGTTCCAGCCCTGGTAGCCGCCGGGCCGGCAGGCCGTTGACCGGGGGCGGCAGCAGGCGCGCCTCCTGGGTGACGGCCGCCCCGCGCGCGGGTGTCTGCGGCGGGTGCGAGGCGGGGGAGTCAGCGGGTCTGCGGGCGGGTGTTCCGACGGGCAGGAGGAGGAGCGCGGTCCCGGCGGCGGCGAACGCAAGCGCGGAGGTTACAGCCACTAATGCGGCTTTTGGGCCCATTGCCAGGTTCTTTTCAGTGAGATGTGACGTTTAGGTGGATAAATCGTTATTCGCTTGTGACGCATGTGCGGCGAATCCGTTACTGGGGTTAGTGTGGTCCACGCGTGAGGAGGCCGTGGTGGTTTCCCACTGATCACAGGGAGTTGTTTCACATGCACGGGCACGTTGAATCGTCGACGGGCCAACCGGAGACCCCTCCTCCCCCAGGGCCGCGGCGCAGGCAGGGAAGGGGAAACACCCTCCTCGTCCTGGCCGTGGCGCTCGTCAGCGTCCTCATCGGTGGAGGCGTGGTGTTCGCGGTGCTGAACAACTCCTCCGACAAGGGCGATTCGATGACACGCCCGGCGCCCACCCAGGAGCAGAGCGCGGGCGAATCCGGAGGGTCGGGCCAGGCAGGGGAGGGCGGCGAGGCCGCGAACGGCGACGAGCCCCCCGCGGCCGATGAAGCCGGGCAGAGCGGCGGCGGCGCCGGAGGCGGGGCGGACACCGGTTCCGGCGAGGGGATGGCGGGCAACGCCCCCAGCCGCGACGGCGACCGTCCGTCCGGCTCGGGCGGGGGCGGTGCGCCCGGCTCGGGTGGCGGCTCCAAGCCGTCCTCGCCGGCGACCTCGCCCGACGACGGTCCCGCCGACGGTCCCGCCGGCACGATCCCCGGCGAGCCCGCCGAAGGCGGTTACTGAGCGGCTGCGGGTCCCGTGGCCGTTGGGCGACGGGCAGAGTGGGCGACGGGCAGGGACAGACGAAAGCGGGCGGGAGCCGTACGGCTCCCGCCCGCTTCGTCGTGAGGGGCGGCGTCAGGCCGGTGCGGGCGCGGGAGTTTCCGCGGTCTTGGTGGGCGGCGTCTCGTCGAGGGGCTGCGGCGGGGCGTTGAAGACGGCCGTGTCGAGACGGCCTTCGCTCCTGCCGACCAGCACCGGCACGACCATCTGGCCGGCCACGTTGGTGGCGGTGCGGATCATGTCGAGGATGGGGTCGATGGCGAGCAGCAGGCCGACGCCCTCCAGGGGCAGGCCGAGTGTGCTCAGGGTGAGGGTGAGCATGACGATCGCGCCGGTGAGCCCGGCGGTGGCGGCGGACCCGATCACCGAGACGAACGCGATCAGCAGATAATCGCCCACCCCGAGGGGCACGTTGAAGATCTGCGCCACGAAGATCGCGGCCAGGGCGGGATAGATCGCGGCGCAGCCGTCCATCTTCGTGGTCGCGCCGAAGGGCACGGCGAAGGAGGCGTAGTCGCGGTCCACTCCGAGGCGCTCCACGGTGACGCGCTGGGTCAGCGGCATGGTGCCGACCGACGAGCGGGAGACGAAGGCGAGCTCCAAGGCGGGCCAGGTGTTGCGGTAGAAGGTGATGGGGTTGACCTTGCCGACGAGCGCGAGCAGCGCCGGGTAGCTCAGCAGGAGCACGAGCAGGCAGCCGATGTAGACGCCCGCGGTGAGTTTGCCGAGCGGCGCGAGCAGGTCCCAGCCGTAGCTCGCCACGGACTTGCCGATGAGGCCGGCCGTACCGATGGGGGCGAGCCGGATGACCCACCAGAGGGCCTTCTGCACGAGGTCGAGCAGCGATCGGCTGAAGTTCAGGAACGGCTCCGCCTTCTCGCCGAGGGCGAGGGCGGCGGCACCGGTTACGACGCCGAGGAAGACGATCTGGAGGACGTTGAGCTCGGTGAAGGCGGTGACGACGTTGGTGGGGATGATGCCGGTCAGGAAGTCGACCCAGGTCCCGGCACCGTCCAGGTCGACGGGCTTGGCGCCCTGGGTGGAGATGGTGACTCCCAGGCCGGGATTGAGGATCAGGCCGAGGCCGATGCCGATGCCGACGGCGATCAGTGACGTGATCAGGAACCACAGCAGCGTCTTGCTCGCCAGGCGGGCGGCTCCGACGACGTTGCGGAGGTTCGCCACGCTGACGATGATCGCGGTGAAGACCAGGGGCGGTACGGCCAGCTTGAGGAGCTGGACGAAGATCCGGCCGATCTCCGTGAGGGTCGTGGTGAGCCAGGTGACGTCACCGATGCGGGCGATGAATCCGAGGATGAGGCCGAGGACCAGTCCCAGCAGCAACTGCAGGGAGAAGGAGAACCTCTTCATGCGTGAGACTCCGGTTTAGGCATGCCGAACAGCGCGACGGACATGCGAGGTGAGGGGGAACAGGACGGCCGAAACTGTGATCAACGACAGAGCTGACTGCTCAAGCGGCACAGATCGACGTGCAGCCGCTCGTAGAGCCACACGATCACCGGGGAGAACCTCACAGGGGGGTAAAACCTTCCCATGTGACGGGATTATTCCACTTGCCGTAAAGATCGATACTTTGAGGTCATAGTGGTCAGAAATGCGATGATGTCGGGGATTCTTCGCATGTGCAGTCTGATCTGAGGGCAGTGGCTGATCCGTCTCCATAGGACGTGCGCTGCCCGTCTTCTCGTGATGACAACGCCACCTATCTCCCTTAAGTCCTCCTCCCCGTGGCGAAGGCCGATCGATCCCCTGAGCGGTAGCCTGTGGGGATGCTCGTAGCAGCCGCTGTGTGCCCGCATCCGCCGCTGATGGTCCCCGAGCTCGCGGGGAATGCGGCGCAAGAGCTCGACGAGTTGCGCGAGGCCTGCGGCAAGGCCATCCGCGCGCTGCTCGGCGCCGAGCCCGACCTCGTCGCCGTCGTGGGCGGCGCCGACCGCCCGGGCCGCTACGGCGCCGACGCCTCAGGCACCCTCGCGCCGTGGGGGGCCGACGTGCGGGTCGGCGGTGGTGAATCGGTCCTGCCGCTCTCCCTCACCATCGGCAGATGGCTCCTGGAGCGCGAGGGGTTCGACTCTCCCGAGAGTTTCCACGCGGTGGCCCACGACGCCGACCCCGCTGTCTGCCTGGACCTCGGACAGGCGCTGGCCAGCGGGCTCCGGCGAGTGGCGCTGCTGGTCATGGGCGACGGTTCGGCCCGCCTGACCGAGAAGTCACCCGGCTATCTGCACCCCGGAGCCCGGCCCTACGACGACATGCTCGCCGGGGCCCTCGCCGGGGCGGACGTGGAGACCCTCGCCGCGCTGGACCCCGCCGAGGCGGCGGAGCTCTGGGTGGCGGGCCGGGCGGCGTTCCAGGTGCTGGCGGGGGCGACGGAGGAAGGCTCCGCGATGACCGGGCGGCTGCTTTACCGGGCGGAGCCGTACGGCGTGAGCTACGCGGTCGCCCTCTGGGAGACCGGCGCGTGAGCGCGGGGACGGTGGCGTTCGGCGCGGTGCCGAGTCCGCTCGGGCGGATCATGGTCGCCGTGACGGAGGACGGGCTGGTGGCGACCGACTTCCACGACGGGGACGAGGCGCGGGCACGGGTCCGCGAGCGCCTGGGAATCACCGAGGTGGACGACCCGGAGCGCACGGCGGGGGCCCGCCGCGAGATGGCCGCGTACTTCGCGGGAGAGCTCCGCGTGTTCGGCGTGCCGGTGGACTGGCGGCTGATGTCGCCGATCCAGCGCCAGGTGCTCGGCGCGCTCTATGAGCTCGTGCCGTACGGCAAGGCCGTGACCTATGGGGAGTTGGCCGACAGGAGCGGTGCCAAGGTGCCCGCGCGGGCCATCGGCTCGATCATGGGGGCGAACCCGGTGCCGATCGTGGTGCCCTGCCACCGCGTGGTGGCGGGCGGAGGGCTCGGCGGGTTCAGCGGTGGGGAAGGGGTGGAGTCCAAGCGCCGGCTGCTGACCTTGGAGGGCTACCTCCCGCCGATGCTGGACCTGGGGCTCTGAGGGGGAATGCGGCGGCCTCGGCCGGGCCGGGCCCGGCCGAGGCGGTGGAGTCAGGGCGCGGGAGGCGGGTTGTGCCCACTGGGCGGGGTGCCCGGCTGCCCGGGTCCAGACTGCCCGGGTGCCCGCTCGCTGGCGCCCGGCCGGTCGTCGATGCGCTCGGCGGCCTCCCTGGCCTTGGTGGCGGCGGAGTCGATGTGCTGATCGTACTTGCCCCCGGTCCTCCGTTTGGCCAGGTCGGCGGCCCGGTCGATGCCCTGCTTGGCGATCTTCTCGGCCTTGTCCGCATGCTGGCCGAGCAGCCCCCGCAACTTGTCCATGAGCGACATCTGTACCTCCCCCAATCCGACGCGACGATACGTCATCACCTCTCCATACCCAGGCGGTTGACACACTTATCCCTGTGGGTCACCAGCCAGTCATCGCCGTCGTGGGTCCGACCGCAGCAGGAAAGTCCGATCTCGCAGTAGATCTGGCGCTTCAGCTGGGCGGAGAGGTCATCAATGCCGATTCAATGCAGCTTTACCGAGGAATGGACATCGGTACAGCGAAACTTCAACCGCACGAGTTCCGCGGTGTGCCGCACCACCTGCTCGACATCTGGGAGGTGACCGTCACGGCCAGCGTCGCGGAATACCAGCGGCTGGCCAGGCCCCTCATCGAGGGCATGCGCGCGTCCGGGGTCGTGCCGATCCTCGTCGGCGGATCGGGCCTTTACATCCGGGCCGCGCTGGACGACCTTGACTTTCCCGGCACCGACTCGCAGATCAGGGCACGTCTTGAGGCGGAACTCGCCGATGTCGGCCCGGCGCCGCTCCACCTGCGGCTCAGCGAGCTCGACCCGAAGGCGGCCGAGGTGATCCTCCCCAGCAACGGCAGGCGCATCGTGCGCGCGCTGGAGGTCATCGAACTGTCCGGCCGCCCGTTCTCGGCGACCATGCCGTCCTTCGACGCGGTCTATCCGAGCGTGCAAATAGGGCTTGACGTGCCGAGACCGGAACTGGACGAACGCATCGCCCTGCGGGTCGAACGCATGTGGGAGGCGGGCCTCGTCGAGGAGGTGCGGGCGCTCGCCGCCCGGGGACTCGCCGAGGGGCGCACCGCGAGCAGGGCCCTCGGTTACGCGCAGGTGCTGCGCTTCCTCGCAGGGGAGTGGACCGAGGATGAGGCCAAACAGGAGACGATTAGGACGACCCGGCGCTTCGCCCGCAGGCAGGAATCGTGGTTCCGCCGCGACCCGCGGGTCGTGTGGCTGCCCTACGGTGCTCCCGACCTCCTGCGCCGGGCGCTGGACACGGTGGCCGCCGCCGAGAGCTGAGCCCCGGCCGGGCACACTGGGGGCGGCGCCGTACGGCACGGGCCCGCCCGGAGGTGGACGCGGCGGGACCGGTGGCCGCCGGCGTGGCCGGATCGACAGACGCGAAAGGAACGGACATGGCTGATCCACGGGCCGTCGCGGCAGCGGTGAAGGGGCCGGTCGGCATCCTCGGAGGCGGCTTCATGGTGTCGCGCGAGGCCAAGGTCTTCACTGAGCGCACGGGCCTCCCGGGATGGACGGCGTACTTCCGGGGGCGCTGCGGTGTCCTTGGCGAGGTCGACGCCGACGTGGTGACCGCTTCGACGGTGTTCTTCCCCGCCGAATACGTCAGGGACAACTGGGAGGCCGGCAGGGGCCTGCCCGTCGACGAGGCGGTGGCCGCCTTCGCGGACGCGTGCCAGGAGTGGGGGAGGCGCCGGTTCGGCGGCTTCGCCGGGACCGCCAGGCTCGCCGCCCTCACCGAACTCGTCGTGGACAACGCCGATGTCATCGGGGCGCCGCTGTTCGCCGGATGGAGGGCGGTGCCCCTCGCGGCGGACGCCCCCGCGCGCCTCTCCCAGCTCCTGCACACCCTGCGCGAGCTGCGCGGCGGCCTGCACGCCGTGGCGGTGCTCGGCCAGGGCATACACCCCCTCCAGGCGGCCCTCGCCGCCGACCACGACACCCCGATGGGGCGCAGGGAGGGCGAGGCGCAGGCGCGGTTCAGCGCCTGGCCGGAGCCGTTCCCCGACATCACCCCCGAGGTGATCGAGCTTCGTGCGAAGGCCGAGGAGATCACCGACGACCTCATCGCGCCGGCCTTCGAAATCCTCGACGAAGGCGAGGCCGGAGAGCTGATCGGGCTGCTGGAGCAGGCGCTCGCCCCCTGAGCGCCGTCCCGCCCGCAGAGGTCCGGTGCGGCCCGCCGCACCGGACCCTCCCCCCGCGCGGCACGACCGCGACGCGACGGGAGGATCTCCGGCCTTCAGGCCGGGCAGGGGTTCAAGAGACAGAACCTCGCGGGGTTTGGGGCAGGGTCGCCGACCTGGCAGACTGACTGCCCATGGACGTGGACATCTGGGCCTGGGTGAGCGACACCCAGCGGCAACTGCATCAGGCCGGCAACGCCGGGCTGGCCATCGCGCTCGGCGAGCTGCCCGCGCTGGCACTGGAGGGCCGTTATTCCCAGCTTGACGTGATGGCACCCGCGGTCGCGCAGCATGGGGAGACCCTGGAGCTGCCGTGGCTTGAGTTCTACGCCCGCTACTGGCACCTGCTCGGCCGGATCGGCGACAGGGCCCAGGGCGCGGTGGCGCTCGGCGACGCCCAGGAGCTGGTGGAGTTCGCCGCGCGCGACGACGTGCGCGAGTGCCCGTCGGTCGCGGCGGCCCACGAGGTGCTCGCCGTCACGCAGGCCAACACCGACGGCCCGGGATACGCCGCCGACCGGCTGGCGGCGCTCGGCGCGGTCCTCGCGGGCGTCGAGCCCGAGTCGCCCGCGTTCTCCTCCCTCACCGCGCAATACGTGGCGGCGCTCCTCGACGCCGGGCGCGTCGAGGAGGCCGTGGCCTACGCCGAGTCCGCGGTCGAGCGGCTGCGCGCCGCGGGCCGCGAGGCGAGCTTCGAACTCGGCGCCATGAGCGCGCGAGCGCTGCTGCTCGCCGGGCGCGCCGAGGACGCGCGCACGGCCCTCGCCGCCGCGGCCGAGTTCCCGGCCGACGACCCGGTCTCCAAGCCGCACAGCGAGGCGGTGCTGCGCTCGTGGATCCTCGCCACCCTCGGCCTGATCTCCGAGGCCGTGGAGGCGCTTCCCGACCTCGACGTGGTCGGCGACCACCCGCGCGACTGGGTCGACTGGTCGCGCGCGGTCCGGCTCCTCGTCGGCTCCGAGCAGATCTCCAATAGCTGGCAGCTCGGCAAGGTGCTGCGGCAGTGGATCGACTACTTCGCCATGATGGGCGGCTACCGCGCCCGCGTCGAGCTCGCCCTCGTCGCCGGTGAGCTCGCGATCGAGCGCAAGGCCGTCTGGCAGGCCAGGCTGCTGGCCGACCTCGCCGAGTCGGGCCTCGGCGAGCTGAGGACCACGGAGGGGCTGCCCGAGCGCATCGAGGCCCTGCGCGCCGCGGCGGCCGGGACCGCGCCGCACGAGGCCCCCGGCCCCGTCGAGGAGCGCGTGGCCTACTTCGACGCCGCCGACGGCTTCAACGCCGACCCCGAGCGCTGGGTCGAGTGGCTCTCGCCCCTGTCCGGCCAGGACATCGAGGCGACCCGCAGGCACACGACCACCCTCGGATTCCTCGGCTACCCCTCGCAGGGCGCCGACATCTACTGGGCCATGCTCGTCGACACCGGTGCGGCGGCGCAGGCCGACGAGGAGGACATCACCTACCTCACCGGCCTGCTCATGGAGGCGAGGCAGGACGAGCGGCTGGAGCAGCTCGCGGCGAAGCTTCCGCCCCAGGGCCGCCACCTCGCGCTCGCCCGTCTGCACCGCGCGCGTGAGCGCTGGGCCGAGGCCGCGGCCGAGGCGGAGCAGGCGGTGCAGGCCGACCCCGGGTCGGCGCTTGAGGCGCGGCGGGTCTGGGCGACCGCGGCCCAGCAGCTCGACGACCCGGCCAAGGGCGCCGCCGTCCTGCGCGAGGTCCTCGACGACGAGACCGTCGAGCAAGAGGACATCTGGAAGATGATCGTCATGGCGACCTCCGCCGAGGAATGGGACACGGTCAGGCTTGGCACCACCAAGCTCGGCATGCCGCTCAGCTCCTCGGAGGGCCCGATCGAGGAGGAGATGGGCCTGGTGCGCATCATCCTCCCCGCCCCCGACGGCAGCCAGCGGCAGGTCCTCAGCCTGCGCACCGGCCCGGCAACCGCCCGCCTGGCCGTCCCGCAGCCCCGCAACATGGATTACAACGCCGGAGACGTCGTCGTCTTCGACCCGCAGCTCCTGGAGCCGATCCCGGACGACCCCAAGGAGAGGGAGGAGTTCGTGCCGCCGTTCGCCGGGGTGCGCATGCTGCGCCCGGGCGGCTACACGAGCTACTTCTTCGACGGCGCGGCCCCGAGCGAGGAGGACTGGACCGAGTTCAACGAGGTCCTGGCCGACCGCGGGTGGCCGATGTGGGTCTACAGCGACGACGACTACACGGTGACGCACCCGAGCACCGGTGAGCGCCTCCCCGGCGTGTTCGGCTGGGTCGCGGTGCCGCCCAACGTCGGCCCCGCCGAGGTCGACGCCCTGCTCGACGACGCCACAGAGCGCTGGGTGCACCCGCTGGCCTGGCTCGAGCTCGCCCGCGAGGTCGACGTCGAGGTCGAGCGGCACGAGCGCATCGTCAAGGAATACGGGCTCTAGAGGCGTCGTCTCGGATCGCCCCCGCCCAGAACACCGTCCTGTTCTCGGCTTGGCGTTTCGGGCCGAGGGAGACCACCACATGCTCGACAGATTCCGACTCGACGGTAAGACGGCCATCGTCACCGGGGCCTCCTCAGGTCTCGGTGTCGCCTTGGCCCGGGGATTCGCCGAGGCGGGGGCCGACATCGCGATCGGCGCCCGGCGCGCCGACCGTCTGGACAAGACCCGGCGGCTGGTCGAGGAGACCGGCCGCCGGTGCCATGTGCGCGTCACCGACGTGAGCGATCCCGACGACTGCCGCGCCCTGGTCGCCTCCACGGTCGCCGAGCTGGGCGGGGTCGACATCCTGATCAACAACGCCGGGTTGGGAAGCGCGGTGCCCGCGCTGAAGGAGACACCCGAGGAGTTCCGCCGGGTGGTGGACGTCAACCTCATGGGCACCTACTGGATGGCGCAGGAGTGCGCCCGGGTCATGAAGCCGGGGTCCTCGATCGTCAACATCGGCAGCGTGCTCGGCGAGACCACCGCGGGGCTGCCGCAGGCCGCCTACAGCGCCTCCAAGGCGGCGGTCGTGGGCCTGACACGCGACCTCGCCCAGCAGTGGACGGGACGGCGCGGCATCCGGGTCAACTGCCTGGAGCCCGGTTTCTTCGAATCGGAGATGACCGCGCAATACACGCCCGGTTATCTGGAGGGCGAGGTGGCGCGGCGGGTCCTCGCGGGGAGAACCGGAGATCCATTCGAACTCGTCGCCGCCGCTGTCTTTCTCGCCGGCGACGCGGCTTCGTATGTGACAGGTGTGGCATTGCCAGTAGACGGTGGCATTCTGGTTACCTAGAGGTTCGGGGGTTTCCGGGGAAGGAACGGTGATCCGCCGGTGCGGCATGTTCCTTCCACCGATGGAATGGAGAACACCTTGCTGGAGATCGATCGGATCGCTGCGGTGGTCCGTGATGAGCGGCCCTGGGGGGGCTTCGAGCGTTACACCCACAACGAGGCGTCCACGGTGAAGATCATCCATGTCGCGCCTGGACAGCGGCTCAGCCTGCAGCGGCATGTCCACCGGGACGAACTCTGGGTGGCGCTCGACCCGGGGGCCGTCTTCGAGGTGGACGGCGAGCGGTTCCATCCGGAGGTAGGCGACAGGGTCCTGATCCGCGCTGGTCAGACCCACCGCCTGAGTTCGTCGGGGCCGGCGACCCGCATTCTGGAGATCGCCTTCGGGCATTTCGACGAGGACGACATCGAGCGGCTGGAGGACGCCTACGGCCGCGTCTGAGCACCGCGACAGGAACTCCGGGACAGCAGCCGCGACAGGAGCGCCGCGACGGCCCCCGCCCATCGGGCGGGGGCCGTCCGCGTCGCGCAGGGGATCTTCATTCGGATGTTAGTCCGAGATCGGGAACCCGGACTGTGAGAGGTTTTCCCATCCCATTGCCCACCGGCCTCAACAGGGCCCTGGTGGCTCTGGGTAATCAATCAAACACGCTCAATTCCGTCTTGTGTCGGACTCAAAAGAGGATCTATGTTCCGGGAATAGTTATGCATTTGCACGCAACCGGAGGATGCATGACAGGCCGGCCTCGCGTAGTGATCATTGGTGCCGGCATTGTGGGTTGCGCGTTGGCGGATGAATTGAGCAGACGAGGTTGGAATGATCTCATCGTCGTCGACCAAGGCCCCCTGTTCCGCGGCGGCGGAGCCGAACCCCGGGCGCCCGGCCTCATCTTCCAGGCCGACGCCGTACGCACCATGACCCGGTTCGCCTCCTACACGGCGCGCAAGTACGGCGGGCTGGGTGACCACTTCCGGAGGGTGGGCGGACTCGACGTGGCCACCACGCACGAGCGCCTGCTCGACCTGTACCGCAGGCGAGGATGGGCGGCCTCGTGCGGCGTCGACGGTGAGGTCGTCGGCCCCGAACGCTGCGCGGAGCTGTGGCCGATGCTCGACCCCGACATGGTCCACGGCGGCTATCACGTGCCGGGGGACGGCCTGGTCGACGTGTCGGGCTGCGCCGAGGCCCAGGCCGGGCACGCCGCCGCCAGGGGCGCCCGGTTTCTGGCCAACGTCCGCGTTGTCGCCGTCGACCAGCGCGCCGGGCGCGTCGCCGGGGTGCGCGTCACACCAGCGGCGAACGGGTCGGGAGGCGAGAGCCGTACGGCTGACGCCGTCGCAATCCCGGCCGATGTCGTGGTGTGCGCGGCGGGGTTCCGCGGCCCCTCGGTCGGCGCTCTGGCCGGGGTGGCGGTGCCGCTGCTTCCCGTGGCCGGGCGGTACGCGCGGTCGGGGCCCCTCGCGGGCCTCGCCGGCGCGAGCGGGCCGTGGCCGGTTCTCCGCCACGACGAGCAGGGACTCAACGTCGTACGGCACGGCGACCGGATCGGCGTCGGCGCACCGGCCGACCGGCCGTTCCCAGTGGACCGGGAGGACGGCGAGACGGGGTTCGCCGGCGAGGACTTCGGCCCGGTCTGGCGTGAGGCGTCGGCGCTGCTGCCCGCTCTCGCCGCGACCGTTTACGGTGACGGCCTCACCGACGTCCATTCCGTCACCCCAGACGGGTTTCCGCTGCTCGGTGAGGCACCGGAACTGGAGGGGTTCTGGCTGGCCGAAGGCGTACAGGTCGCCCACTCGGCGGGAGCGGCGCGGGCCCTCGCCGAATGGCTCGTGGACGGATGCCCCTCTTTCGATGTGCATCGATGTGACATCGGCAGGTTCGAACCCGCGCAGCTGTCACCGGCTTACGTGCGGGCGTGCGGCAGGGCGAACTCCACTGGAGCTCGCGTCGTCGTCCATCCCCTCAGGCCGCTGAATCCGCCCCGGCCGCTGCGCGTCGGCCCGTTCCACGCACGCCAGCGGGAACTCGGGGCGGTGTTCCTGGAGAGCGCGGGGTGGGAGCGCCCACAGTGGTATCAGGCCAACGAACGCCTCGACCGGGGACAGACCGGCGAACACCTGCGTGACGGCTGGGCGCGGCGGCACTGGTCGCCGATCGCCGCCGCCGAGTCCCGTGCGGCCAGAGAGCGCGTGGCGCTGTTCGACATGACCGCGAGGAAACGCGTCGAGGTCTCCGGGCGCGGCGCGATGCGGTTCCTGCAGTGGGTGACCACGAACGACGTCACCGGGCCGCCGGGTTCGGTGACTTATTCCTTGATGCTCGACGTCACCGGCGGCATCAGGTCCGACCTCACGGTCGCGCGCCTCGCCGACGACGTGTTCCACGTCCGGGCCAACAGCGCCCTAGACGTCGAGTGGCTGCGCCGGCTCGCACCGGGCGATGTCGCCGTGCGGGACCTCACGCAGGGAACGTGCGCTGTCGGTGTGCGCGGCGCACACGCACGGGACCTGCTGGAACGTTGCACAGATCTCGACCTGCCGCCCCCCGGCTCCGCCGCTTCCACGGTCGGTTCGGGCCATGCCGGTGAAGTGCCCGTCACGGCCGTCAGGTTCGCCCGCGCCGGTGAACCCCGCTGGGAGCTTTCCACCACCACCGACCTCGGGGCGCGCCTGTGGGACACCTTGTGGCGCGCGGGCCGGGGGCTCGGTGTGGCGGCGGCGGGGTGGGCGGCGCACACCGCTCTGCGCCTGGAGGAGGGGCGGCGCGTCTGGGGGGTGGACATGACAAGCGAGCACACGCCGTACGAGGCGGGGTTGGGCTTCGCCGTAGGCACGGACAAGGAGTTCCTCGGGCGGGCGGCCCTGCGCGCGGAGCCGCGGCGCCGGCTGGTGCCGCTGCTCACGGGCCGGGTGGTGATGGGGGCCGAGCCGGTACGGGCGAACGATGACGTGGTGGGCTATGTGACCAGCGCAGGCTACGGGCACACGGTGGAGCGGGCCATCGCCTACGCGTGGCTGCCCATGGCGCTGGCCGAGCCCGGTACGGAGGTCGAGGTGGACTACTTCGACCGGAGGGTGCCCGCGGTGGTGGCGCGGGAGCCGCTGTACGGCGGTTGACCGGCTGTGGTTGCCGGGTCCGGGGGCTGCGGGGACGCGCCGGATGCGTTCGGGGGTGAAACGTCCGACTTTGTGTAGGCGACACGTCCACTTCTATGTATCTTCTCGCGTGTCGTCCGGCTCTACGGCACACGTAGTGAAATTTCGTGGTAGTTGCTCTTACCAAGAAAGACTGTTCTTTACCTGGGGGAGCGCTGTGCGGGGAGTCCGGGTGGCCTTAGGGGTCGCTGTGATGGCCGTGTCGACCGGATGCGGAGTCTTGGAGACGTCCAACGCCTCAGACGAAGGAACACACGTCGCCGCGGATGTGGACGCCGCGCGCCGCGGCCTTGCCACACTCGACGTCAAAGGGCGAGCCCCGATGACCGGATATGACCGGGACCAGTTCGGAGCCGCCTGGGCGGACGTTGACCGCAACGGCTGCGACACGCGCAACGACATCCTCAAACGCGACCTCACCGGCGAGACCTTCAAAGAGGGATCGCGCGGATGCGTGGTGCTGACCGGCACCCTTGAAGACCCCTACAGCGGGCGCACCATCGAGTTCACACGAGGACAGCGCACCAGCAGCGAGGTGCAGATCGACCACTTGGTGGCCTTGGCCGACGCCTGGCAGAAGGGCGCACACCGGTGGGACGACGACAAGCGCCGCCGGTTCGCCAACGACCCCCTCAACCTGCAGGCCGCGGACGGCCCGCTCAACAGCCAGAAGGGCGCGGCGGACGCGGCCACCTGGCTCCCGCCGTACAAGCCCTATCGGTGCGCTTATGTGTCCCGGCAGGTGGCGGTGAAGGTGAAGTACGAGCTGTGGGTCACCGCGGCGGAGAAGGACGCCATCACCAGGGTTCTGTCCACCTGCGGGAAGTAGCCGAGCCGGGAGGCGGCGCGCGTGGGGGGAGCACGCGCCCGTGTCGTCGTGGTTCGGCTAGGAAGGTGTACGGCGCCACGTTGGGCGCTGGTGCCGTACGCGTCGTCGGAACCGCCGCGCGTGGTGCCGTCGTCCCGGTCGCCGACGTCGTTGTCGCGGGCCGCCGGCGCGGTCGTCCGATCGTCTCATCGCGTCAGGGCCGTGCTGCCCTTGCCGCGCTAGTCGTCGCGCCGGTCGTCCCAGTCGTCGTCCTGGTCGTCCCGGTCGTCCTGGTCGTCCTGGTCGTCCTGGTCGTCCCGGTCGTCATCGCGGTCATCATCGCGGTCGTCCCGATCGTCGTCCCGGTCGGTCTCCTGGTCGAACTTCGTGATGTCCCCGGTGACCGCGGAGACGTCCACGTCGTACTCCTGGTCGCCGTTGCGGAGTTCGATCTCCCAGACCGGGCCGCCGTTGTCGTCGTCGTCCAGCTCGACTTCGGTGACCTTCGCGCTGGGGACACGCTGCTGGGCGATCTCGACGGCCTTGGCCTCGGCGACCGCGGGGGCCTGGCCGCCGGTCGGCGGCACGGCGCCCGTGTCGTCGGCGGGGGCGGTGAAGGGCGGGGGAGAGATGGAGGTGGAGGAGGCGACGGCCTGCGGCGGCGCCGGCTCGGTGCCCGCGATGGCGGCCCCGGTGCCGATGGCGGCGATGGCGGCGGCGACTGCGGCGGCGAGAGTGAACCTTGTCCTTGTTCGCATGACCCCAGGGTGTCCTGACGTGCGATAGGAGCGCGCTGTCGGAACGCTAAGGAGTCGTTAAACCAGGCCGGGTCCACTTCGCGGACGCTTCTAGAAGGGTCGGCGGCGGCTTCGCAGCAGACTCGGTAGTAGACAGGCCGCCAGGTAGGGGCGGGCCTCCTCCTGGAAACGCAGATCCGGCGCGAGCTGTTTGACGACTCCCTCCATGACCAGCAGCGCCAGGATCGGTGTGATGAAGGCGGTGGAGCTGTGCAGCCGGTGCTGTCGCTGCAGGCGGAACACGCTCAGGACGAAGGCGATGACGTCGAAGGCATCGGCTGACGTGCCGGAGACGGTGGAGATGAGCGCGGTCACGTCGCCGGTGAACGCCTTCTCGTCGAACGACGCCGGAAGTGCGACTGCCGTCTGCCGGATAATGCTCGCGCAGTCGGCCCCGGAGTTCGATAGAACGCCGTAGAAGAACTTGGCGAACCTTATCCGTTCGGCGTCGCTGAGCCGCACGACGAAGCCGGCGTCGAACATGACGACGTTGCCGTCGCCGCCGAGATGCAGATTGCCGTGGTGCAGATCGCAGTGCACCAGGCCGTCGATGAAAATCATGCGATATAGCGAGCGCAACGCGGTGACCAGCGCACGCCGGGTTCCATCGCCCGTGGCCGCCGGCGGCTGGATGAACTCCATGGTGAGCACGGCCTCAGCGCAATAGCCTTCGACGACGCCCGGTAGGCGCACGAGCGGGTTGTCGGCGAAATTGAGCCCGAGCGCCCGGAGATTTTCGGCCTCTTTGCGCAGGTCGAGTTGTGCCTGCACAAGGGCGCCGATCTCATCGGCCGTTTCCAGCAGAGGAAATGCGCTGAAACCCGGGATCCGCTTGAGATGTCTTGCCAGGGCCCGCATGAGCATCAGGTCGTCGGAGACGACACGCGTGATACCCGGCCTCCTCACCTTGACCGCGACAAGCCGTCCGTCGGGTAGACGCGCCCGGTAAACGCTGGCGATTCCCGCGCTGGCCACCGGCTTTTCGCCGAAATCGAGGAAAAGGCGGTCGACCGGGGAGCCGAGTTGCTTTTCCACGATACGCAGCGCCGCCGAACGATTGACGGGGCGCATGCGGTCTCTCAGTCGAGACAGTTCGGCGGCGGTTTCCGCGGGGATGAGGTCCGTGCGCATGCTGAGAATCTGCCCGACCTTGACGAACGTGGCTCCACAGGATTCGCAGAATGCGGCGGCGCCCATTCCGGCGATCGCGGCCGCGGACCTGCCGCGCATCGCCGGGTTCAGCACGAGCTGGGCGATCAGCCGTACAAGATGCCAGGCCAGCGAGCCCGAGATCCTGGCCAGCCGCAACACCGGCCGCAGCCTCCGACCAGGCCGGAGGAACGGGCGCGGCACATGCCTTGGGAGTGGCCGCCTCCGGCGAGGCCGTTCGCCGGAGGCTCGTCCCGGGCCGCTCACAGCACGGCCCCTCACGGCATGGCCCCTCCTAACATGGCCCCTCCTAACATGGCCCCTCCTAACACGGCCCCTCACGACGTGGACCCTCACAGCGCGCGCGAGCGGGCCGCTCTGGCTGCCTCGACGCCCTCCAGGAACTCCTCCCTGGTTATCTCGTGCATGCCGAGGCACATGCCGCTGGCGAAGGAGAAGCCGTCGCCTTGGATGGGTTTTTCGAAGGCCACCTTCACATCGCGTGGGGGAATCCCGCGCACGGCCTTGGCGTGCGCGATTCCCATCTGGTCGCCGGCGACCTGCGTGCCGTTCGCCCAGACCTCGAAGTTGGCCGTGTAGATGATGTGCGCGGGGAAGTCCGAGGAGTCGGCCCCGAGCCCTTCGATCGGCGGATCGTCCGCGATGCAGATGCTCTTGGGCTGCTCGTTGATGCGCACTTTCCCTCGGGCGCCGTCCTTGGGATCGCGGCCCAGAGTCCACGAGACGCTCAGGCCGTGGCCGTGCGACTCACGGCGGAAGGGAAGCTTGTAGGAGAACTGCGGCTCTTCGACCGGGCTCTCGGCGACGAACGACGCGCCCGCCTCGACCTCGGCGGCATGGGCGACGACATCGTCGGGGGCGACCGTCTCCTCGGCTTCCCGGAAGAAGCGAACGTTCCAGACGCCCGAGCGGGAGCCCGCCGTCACCTGCCAGTAGAGGTCGCCTTGATCGGTGTTGTGGTCGGTGACGCCGTCGATCCGCAGTCCGCTCACGGGGCCCAGGCTGTTGTCGCCGTCATCTCCCTGTTTCACGTAGTGGTGCGCGAGCGTCCAGGTCATCACCACCTGCTCGCGTCCGGCCTCCGGGTGGTCCTCGTTCTTCAACCTGCCGCGAGAGTCACCGAAGTAGAGCCTGCTGAGGAGCCGGCTCGCGCCGAACAGCTCCCAGTCGCGGATGACGAACTGGAACTCGCGAGTGCCCAGGCCCCCAAGGTATGCGGGCCACAGTTCGGCACGCATGAACGCGCGCAGCTTCACCCGTTCGGTGACCTGTTTCCCGTCGACCTCGGCGTGTACGGGCAGGAAGATGCTGGACCCCTCGTATTCCACGAACGTCTCACCGGGGTCTAGGTCGCGGAAGGTTCGATACGGGCGCGGCCATCCTTCCAAACTGAAGGGGTTGCGCGCGCTGCGTGGTTCCCAAGTTGCGTCTGACATGGTGGGACCGCCTTCCGGACCAGTGGGTCGGTGAGCTTTCGGGAATGGCGATGCGGCCACGCAGAGAACGCCGTCGGAAGGAAAGCCGTTTTCGCTCGGCTATCGGTTTCCAGGCTGGTGTGTGGGCCCAGAACCCGAGAATTTCCGCCTTAGTTGTTCGGGCGGACGGCATCGCACATTGCTGTTTATGTCGCGTTCCCGATTTCTCAAACCACTACCGAATGGATGGAGTGGACGGCCTTTATGGCCTCTCGGTGAACATGGGCTTTTCCCGGGCGTTCTTAGGCTGTTGCCGGAGATTGGATCGATCTCCGGATGAATTTCCCCGACCTGTGATGCCGTTTCATGGATGACCGCATTGGAAGCGTAGATCGAGCGGAATTCTTTGCCCGATTCGGACA
Organism: Sinosporangium album; assembly: GCF_900100605.1. Lineage (GTDB taxonomy): Bacteria > Actinomycetota > Actinomycetes > Streptosporangiales > Streptosporangiaceae > Sinosporangium > Sinosporangium album. The sequence goes on from NZ_FNCN01000002.1 coordinate 158,140, forward strand.
TCATGCGGGTCTTGCCGGGTGCTGGGCGGGTGCGGCGGCGGTGGTGCGGACGAGAAAACTCGCGCATCGTCAAAAAGGTCGGTGCGGTTAAGTTTTCCAGACGATTTTCCAAGGTCGGTTCCGTTGAAATTCGCGTATCGCGGCATAACGCAGAACAGAGAGCTTGATCTGCGACTTTAATCCATTGAAATGGTATTCCTGGGGGTGGGGAGCGGGAATTGGCGGACATGGCAACGGGCGCCGGTTCCCCCCGAGTGGAACCGACGCCCGTGCATGGCCGTACACCAAGGTGACTATCAAAATGCAGAGTCCCTGTGCCCTCCCCTCCGGTGAGCCGACTCGCAGGATGGCACCCGGCCCGGGGTGCCGAGAGGCCCACCGGAGAGGCGGAAGGAGACTTTCTTACCATTTGAGGTGCTGTAGCACCTCTTGAGCGTTTCCTGTTCTTCGTCGAGGACGGGGCGCGGTCCGCGACTCGGCCGAAGGGTCAGGGGACGCTCGGTTAGCGGGGGTACCGCTCCCGATATGCACCCCGACGCTGTAGATCAGTCGTCGTCCCGGTCATCGCGGTCATCGCGGTCATCGCGGTCATCGCGGTCATCGCGGTCGTCCCGGTCCTTCTCAAACTTCACGATCTTGCCGGTCTTCGCCGAGATGTAGATCTCGTAGTCCCAGTGGCCCTTCTCCAGCTCGATCTCCCACACCCGCACTCCCCGCCAGCGGTCGCGGTCCACATCGGTGACCCGGGCGCCCGGGACGCGCTTCTTGGCGATGCGGATCGCCTCGCGCTTCGTCACGTCCCACGAGGCGGCGGTGGTGCCGGACGAGGTGGCCGCCGTCGCGGCGGAGGCGCCGGAGGCGAGGGCGCCGCCGGTGAGTGCAAGAGCGGTCAGAGTCGTGGCTGCGGCGAGGCCGACCTTCGTTATGCGTCTCATGGGTCAAATGTCGCGCGGCCGATGATAGAGGCGCGCTGTGGCAATGCTAAGAGATCGTTAAGGTGTGGCCGGTCTGCCGAGAACGAGCGAGACGGTCGCCCCGCCACCGGGCGTCGCGCCAAGGGTGATGGAGCCTCCCGACGACTCGGCGGTGCGCCGCACGATGTCCATGCCGAGGCCGCTCGACCCCGCGCCGCTCTCGCCCCGGACCAGCGGGTCGACTCTTCGGAATCCGGGCCCGTGGTCGGCGACCTCGAGGAGGGCGCCCTGGTCCGCCGGCGTCAGCCGTACGGCGAAGGCCGCGCCTTCCGGCGTGTGCGCGAACACGTTGCCGAGGAGGGCGTCCACGCAGGCGGTGAGCTCGCCAGCGCTGACGGCCACATGCAGCGGGCCGGGGGCGAGGTCCACGGTGAGTTCTCGGGCCTGGTCCTCGGCCAGCACCGACCAGAACGTCACGCGTTCGCGCACCACGGCCGCCGCGTCGCACCGCTGCTTGCCGCCGGTGCGCTGCCGGGCCTCGGTGATCACGGCGGTGACGGCGCGTTCGAGGGCGTCCACCCGTGCGCTGATCTTGGCCGCCTCCTCGACGTCGCACAGCGCCTCGGCGTCCAGGCGCAGCCCGGTGAGCGGGGTACGGAGCCGGTGAGACAGGTCGGCGGCGTTCTCCCGCTCCTGCGCGAGGAGATCATTGATCCTGTCGGCGAGGCCGTTCAGCGCCACGCCGACCGCCTGCATCTCGGGCGGCCCGTCGGGCTCGGTCCTGGCCGTGAGATCTCCGGCGGCCAGCCGGTGCGACACCCGGGCGATGGCGTCCATAGGGCGGGTGAGGGCGAGCGCCAGCCGGTCGGCCACCACCACGCCGAGCCCGATCAGGATCAGCCCCAGGAACAGCAGCCCGGTCCACGCCCCGTAGACGCCTCGGCGCAGGTCGTCGTCGCTGAGGAACGCGCGGACCACGGTCGGGCGGTTCTGCGAGTCCTTCACCGCGACGAGGACCTCCCACCCGCCGGTCGTCTGCGCGGTGACGCTCCGGCCGCGCGAGGCCAACTCCACCGCGGGCGACCGGTTAGCGGGGCTGCCGATCAGAGTGCCGTCGCTGAGGAAGACCGTGACGGGATGCCCGTTGATCTGCGCGGAACGCTCGACCGTGCCGGCCAGTTCGGCGGGGGCGATCGTCCCCACCTGTACGGCGATCGCCTCCGCCTCCCCGGTCGCCTCGTGGAAGGCGCGGTTCTCCGCCACCCGGTGGACGAGGAACGCCAGCGGCACCAGCAGCGAGATCAGAACGAGGGAGGTGGTCGCCGCGACGAGGAGGGCGAGGCGGCGCCTCATGAGGGCTCGACCAATTTGACGCCCACCCCGCGGACGGTGTGCAGGTAGCGGGGCTGGTCGGCGGTCTCACCGAGTTTGCGCCGCAGCCACGACAGGTGTACGTCGACGGTCTTGTCGGCTCCGCCGTACGGCACCTGCCACACCTCCGTGAGCAGTTCCCGCTTGGTCACCACCTCGCCCACGCGGGTGGCCAGATAGTGGAGCAGGTCGAACTCGCGCGGGGTCAGTTCGAGCGCCGCGCCGTCCAGCGCCGCCGTCCGTCCGCGCGGGTCGATCCGCAGGTCGCCGACGGCGACCGTGTCGTCGGTACGGCTGTCGCCGCTGCGTCTCAGCACCGCGCGGATGCGGGCGTCGAGTTGGGCGGCGGTGAACGGTTTGACCACGTAGTCGTCGGCGCCCGCGTCGAGAACGGGCACCATTTCGGCGTCGCCGTCTCTGGCGGTCGCCACGATCACGGGGATCCGGCTCACAGCGCGCAGCATGCGGAGCATCTCCGTGCCGTCCAGGTCGGGAAGACCGAGATCGAGCACGATCAGGTCGGGGCGGTCCTGGACGGCCAGGCGCAGCCCCTCAAGGGCGGTGGGGGACGATGTGACCGCGTGGCCCCGTTCGCGGAGGCCGCGGGTGAGGGCGGTGCGGATCGTCGCGTCATCTTCAATCAGCAGGACTTCGGCCATTTGGTGTCACCGTAGACGCTGCATGACGAACCGCATAACCACGTTAGCGATGCCTTAACCACGCTTTAGCATGACTCGGGTGATAGTGAGTTTCTTCCATCTGACCTGGCAGGACTCTAGTTCACCCGCGGGGCTCGGCGCCCGGAGAGATCCCGCGATCGGAGGGGAGCGTTCGATGGTCGAGTCGTCCGTGGGGGGATTGCTGTGAAGCGAAGAATGCTTCTGGCCGGCGCCGGTTGGCTGGTGGCGGTGGTGGCCGCCACCAGCGGCGGCATCGCCGTGGTGGGCCTGGTCGGAGAGGGACTCACCGGTCAGAGCGGTATGGCCATGTCCGCCGACCAGATCCGGGCGGAGCTCGCCACGAGCACCCCGGCCGCGGCGGTTGTTCCCCCATCGGCCGCCGCGCCCTCTCCGACCGCCACGCCGGCGGCGCCGTCCGACCCCGCATCGGCGGGCTCGCCCCCGTCCACAAGCCCCGACCAGCGTGGGAACCAGCGAGCCATCAGCACCCGCGGGGGCTCCTTCGTCGCCCAGTGCGCGGGCGGCCTGGTCACGCTGCGCTCCCTGTTCCCCCACCAGGGATTCCACCTGGACGACGACCCCAGGGGCCCCGCGCGCAGCGTTCAGGTGGAGTTCGAGTCATACGATCTCGACGTCAAGGTCACCGTCGCGTGCGACGCTGACGGGCGGCCCAAGCATTCCGTGGAGCACGACCGGGAGTACGACTCCGACTGAGGTCTGCGGTGGTCGCGCTCGCCGCCTGTCTGGAGGACCACCGGGAGCTGTACAACGCCGCGCTGCACGCCAGGGTGCGGCGTCAGCGCCTGGACGGCGCGCACAAGGCGGCGAACGCGCTGGTCCGCGGCTACGACGTGATCGTCCACGAGGACCTGAAGGCAGGTTCCGTCTTTCCTCAGCCAGATCAGCTTGCTGCGGCCCCGGATGTCGGGAGGGCCGTGCGGATGGCTATTCAACGTGAACACAAGTCAACATAGTTATTCGTATGACGATCCATTGTCAACAGGCATTTGGCGGAGGTTCTGGACATGGTGACGTTGGGTATCTGGAGGCGGTCCGAGCCTCTCGCGGACCCTCGGAGGCGCGGAAACCCAAAGGGTGGACATATGGGCAGATGGGGGAGGTGGGCCGACGTATTCCAGGATTGCGTGCGGTCCGAAATGAGGACCCCGCTGCCGTCCGCTTCGCCGTACCGATTTCCTCCTCGCGTGCCAGTTCAGAGGCGGGTCAGTGCGCGTTCTCGGGAATTTCCGACCTTGGGGACGGCGACGCGGCATACTCCCCCGCTGTTTCGGGGATTCACCGACTGTCAGCATCGGCCGCGGTGAACCGCGGTCTGCGGAGTTCCCATATCTTGATTTATGGCGGATCAATACTCGCGAGGTATGATCAGGTCGGTCATGGTTAAGCGCGTGCCCTCACGCAGCAGCTTCACGATCTTGGGATGGTTTGAGAGTGAATACCCCAGCCTCTCCGCCTTGCCCCCCTCCTGGCTCCGATCGTGGGAGTTCCGATCGTGTGGGGGCCGATCACGCGGGGTCCGATCACGCGGGGTCCGATCATGTGGACTCCGGGCCCGACGCTGGAGTGGCGCGTCCGCCGTCCCGCCGCCCGACGGGCAGGGACGTCGCCGAGCTCGCGGGTGTCTCCCAGGCCACAGTGTCCCTCGTCTTCAGCGGTGCCGGCGACCGACGCGTGTCCAAGGCGACCCAGCAGCGGGTCCGCCTCGCCGCGCTGCGGCTGCGCTACCAGCCTCAGGCCGCCGCGCGCCAGCTTCGCCTCGGGCGCACCGATCTCATCCTGCTGGCGGTTCCCAACATTCGAGGGCAGTTCTTCGCCAAGATGCTCGCCGGCGCGCACGAGGCCGCCGCCAAGGAAGGGCTCACCGTCGTGGTCAGCTCCGACTGGAGCAGCGAGATGCTGACCCGCACCACGACGATGAACCAGTTCGACGGGCTGCTGCTGTGCTCGCCCCTCGATCGGCAGGTCGGGGAACCGCCCGCATTCATCCCGGCCGTCTTCGTGGACGCCGACCCGGCGCTCACGGGGGAGGGGCGGCAGGTGCTGGAGCTGGATGTGGCCGGCGGCATGCGGATGGCCCTGAAACATCTCGTGAAGCTGGGGCACAGGCGTGTGGGCCGCCTGCGCTACCGGCGGCAGGCCTATACCTTCCGCGCCAGGCAACGCGCGTTCGAGGAGGCGACCGCCCACCTCGACGTTGCGGAACGGGAGATCGCCCCCCGCGAGGGGCTGGACGCCTCGCGTGCGGCGGCGCTGGAGCTTCTGCGGCTGGACGATCCCCCGAGCGCGGTGATGTGCGACGACGACGCGGCCGCGGCCGGCGTCTATCACGCCGCGGCCGAACTCGGGCTGCGTATTCCTGACGATATCTCCGTCGTCGGGATGGACGACATCGACGCCGCCGAGCTGTTCACACCCGGGCTCACCACGGTGGACCTGAAGGGCGAGGAGATCGGCCGACTTGCCATGTCCGCGGTGGCGGCCCTGCTGCGCGGCGACGAGCCGGGCGTGTTGAAGCCCGTCAGCCCGGACCTTGTCGTGCGGTCTTCCACCGCGCGGCCCGCGCCGCGCCGGGGCGGGACCGGTCAGGAGTGAGGCCCCCGCAGGTGGGAGCCGAGGCGGCCCACGGTGTCCAGGCTTTCGTTCAGCACCTCGCGCAGCGCCGTGGCCTGGCCGCTGAGGCGTTCGATGGTGGGTATGGCGACGTCGTCGCGCGCGGTCGCGGCGAGCAGGTCCTCGTATTTGTGGGCCTGTTCGCTCAGGGCGCGGATCTGCTCGTGGGCGCGGAACGCGTGGTCGGCGCCGTGCACGCTCTCGGCGTAGCGTTCCAGGGTCGCAACCCGCCCTGTCACGGAGGAGAGCACCGCGTCGAGCGTGGTGGCGGCCGACTCGATGGCGGCCACCACTTCGGGGGTCGCGCCGGCGGCGAGGATCTCCGTCTGCGTGCGCTGCAGCGTCGACACTTGGGCGAGGGCTTTGGCGATCTCCCATTCCTGGTCGGCGAGGGTCGTCCGGGTGTCGTGGGTGTCGAGAAGTCCGGCTTGGGCGACCCGTGAGCTTCTGACGGATTCGATGGCGTGCTGGGTGCGGGCCAGAAGCTCCGCGCATTCGGCGGTGAAATCCTCGGCGAGCAGCAGATGCGGGCGATGTGTACGCGCCAGGGTGATGGCGCGGATTTCCCGCCACGCCCGGGGAGCGTATTTTCCGGCTTTCGCTATGAAAAGGGACATCCCAATCGCGGCGCCCGCGCCGCCGATAATGCTGAGTACGGCGCCGAAACCCGAGTTCAACATGATGCCGGCGGCGATGGTGAGGCTGGACACCGGGGCCAGGGAGAAGTCGGCCGCCATGCGTGCCGCCATCTCCATGCGCGTCCGCGGGGCGACGCGTTTGCCTCTGAGCTCGTCCAGCACGGCGTGCCGGTGGTCGTGCAGCAGTGCGGCGACGTGCTCAGGGGTCTCGGGGGCGACCACGAGCGCGGGGCCGGTGCCGTTCGCGGTTTTGAAGTCTTCGATGGTGCTTTCGCCCCTGCTGACCCGTGTCCACGTGCCCGGAATCGCGCTCTCGAACGCGGTGTCGTCGGATTCGATGGTGATGCGGGTGGGGGTGCGGGCACCGGGATGGCGCAGGATGGGGGCTCGGCCGCCGCCGGGATAACGGACATAGTGGCCGCCTTTGGCGGCGTCGCAGACGTATTCGCCCGGCGCTATGTCCACCCCGACGATGAAGAGTCCCCTCCCGGGGATGGAGGAGGGGTATTTCGCCTGGCCCCTTTGCCCCAAGAACTCTCCTCACGTCCCGCGGCGCCGGCCGACCGTGCAGTCGTGTAAAGGATAAGAATATCTCCATCTATCCGATATTTCCGGAGGGTGGGGTGAGTTCACGATGAGTTCACGGTCCGCCTCCGAACACGCGTACGGCCCGCGCCGCGGTGAGCGAGCGCGGGCCGTACGGCCTTGAGGCGGATCAGCCGCAGGGCTTCGGAACGGCCCCCCGGCCGATCTTGATCGTGGTCGAATCGGAGTTGTCGGCGGGATTGGCGTCGGCCACCATGCTCCCGGAGGCGTCGGTGAACGAGTCGACCGTGGCGACCAGCACATGGCTGGAGCCCGGCACGGCCGCGCACGCCACGCGCAGGGCCAGCTTGACCTTCACCGACTCACCCGGCGCGATCGGCCCCGCGACGGTGGTCCAGATCTTGCCGTCCACCGCGGTCCAGGACTTGTTGTGCTGCGGCCAGAACTTCAGCCCGTCGGGCACCGGGACGCCCACCTTGACATCGCGCACCGGCTCCGCCGAGTTGTTGCGCACGATCAGGTCGGAGCACACCCAGCGGCCCTTGCACTGGGTCACGGTGTCCTTCGGGAAGTCCACCGTCACGTCGTACGTCGGGGCGTTGGGCTTGGCACAGAGCTTCAGCACCAGCTCGGCGCTGTTGTTCATCACGTTGCTGTCGCTCAGCGGGAGACCCTCGCCGTCGTCGAAGGCGTACACCGAGACCGAGAGCGCGAGCTCCGCCCGGTTCGCGTCGGCGCACGGCACGTCCACCTTCAAGGGCAGCTCAAGCGACTGGCCGGGCTTGAGCGGGCCGTCATAGGTCGCCAGCGCGACATCGCCGGAGGCGGTCCACGCCGTGCCGGGCCGCAGCGTCGCACCGCTCGGCAGCGCCGCCGCGAGCTTGATGTGGGTCGCGTCGCCGTCGCCCCGGTTGACGACCTTCACCAGGAGGTCGGCCGGGCCGCAGTAGCACGCGGGCTGCCCCACCGCCTCGACGTTGATCGACAGGTCGGAGGTCTTGACCGGCACCTGCTGCCTGACGGTGAACCCCGCGTCGATGGTGTGGTCGTTCTCGCCCGGAGCCCCGGTCGTCACCGTGGCGTGGCCCGTCTCATCGGCGTTGGAGTCCAACCGGGAGTCCCCGCCCTGCCGCGCCGGCGACGGGGTGAGCGTGCTGGACAGCGGCCTGCCCGGCAGCGCCGAGGTGTCGGCGTTCGCGGCGTTGAAGGTGACCCCGCAGGTGCTGTGGGTGGGAACGTCGCGCAAGCCGTACCACCCGTTGAGCCCGGTGGTCGTCTTGATGGGCGCGCGGTCGGGGCACGAAAGGATGACCTGGACGCCGGGCAGACCGGGCTCGGCCGGGTCCTGGACGCCGTCGCCGTTCGCGTCGAACCAGACGCGGTCGCCGAGCTGCAGCGGCGCGGGGTCGGCCAGCATCTCCAGGTCGCCGAGGCCGTTGGCCTTGCCGAAGGTGCCGTTCTGCCCGGGCACGTTCTTGATCCAGCCGCCCGCGCCGTTGTCCTCCCACGCGGCGGGGGAGAGGAACAGGCGGTAGTAGCGCTGCGGGTCGGAGTTGTAGGCGCCGCTGATGTTGTCGAAGTAGCCGACGCCCGCGGAGATCGTGGACCCCGGGTCCAGCACCGTCGTGGCCGTCTCGACGAAACGGGGGGCGAAGCTCAGCGCGCCCTGGGCCACCTCGCCGTGCACCCCGGTGCGCTGCCCGGACGGCGCCCAGTAGTCACCGGAGTAGAACTCGACCACGTCGCCGTCCTGCGGCGGCTGCGAGCGTCCGGCGGCGTTGTTGGCGCAGCCGGCCTCTCCCTCCCAGCGCCAGGCGTCGCCGACGCGGCAGACGCGGTTGATGTCGCCGCCCGTGCCGTCGTAGGACCAGCGGATATCCCTGCTGGTGCCCGTGGTCTCCGGGGACAGCGCCCGGTGGCCGCCCTGGTCGGCGGCGCGGTCGCGGAAGCCCAGGATCATCGAGCCGTCACGGTCGAACTCGACGTCGGACAGGAGCGGGCTCGGGTAGTTCCACTCGTCGATGCCGGAGCCGTTGAAGTTGCGCGCGACGAAGAACTTCGACGGATTCCAGGTCGGCGACCACGGGTTCCACCGGTCCGACGCCGGCGTGCTGGCCCAGACCTTGCCCCGCTTGAAGTCGAGCGTGTGCGAGTAGACCTTGGTGAACTCACCGCCGCCCTCGGGGACCGACAGGACGTGGGCGGACAGGTCCGCGCGGCGCTGCGTGCTCTCGCCGGAGCAGACCCCGCCGACGTAGACCTTGCCGTCCTTCACGCCGAGGCCGTACGGACGCCAGTCCACCGCGGCCGGGCATCCGGGGTCGGGGATCGGCCACGAGCCCTTGGGACGGGCGTTCCCCTTCCCGGGGCCGTCGGCGATGTCGTAGGCGACCAGGGCGCGCGCGGCGAGGTTCACCGCGTAGAGCGTCCGGTCGTCGCCGGACACGTCGAGGTCGCCCAGGCCCTCCTTGCCCGGCACATCCCAGAAGTCCTTGTCGCGGGTCGGCTCCCCGTGCTGGGTCGTGCCGGCGTCCGGCACGGTGGCGAAGGGGACGACCGCGCCGTCCGCGCCGATGGCGTAGACGCCGCCGGGGCCGAGCGGGCCGTACGACGTGTACCGCTTGGCCAGCGCGCCCGTGAAGATCGTCTTGCTGGAGCGCTGCCAGGCGTGGCCGTACGTCGTGCCGATCGCGCCGTAGCCGGCGACCTTGGCGGGGGCCGGGGTGCGGCCGCGCTGCGCCCTCGGCCAGCTCACCATGGCCTGGTGGCCGGGGTTGGCGGCGGCGAACGCCTGGTCGGTGTGGACGGCTGTGACCAGCGGCGGGTTGGCCTGCACGTAGTCGGCGGGGTTGTGGACGCCCATCACGAGGTTCGCCGGACCGGTGGAGGTGTTCACGAAGCTCACCAGCGGCGCGAGTGCCGGGGCCACGCCTCCGGCCGGCGCCGGCTTCAGGTAGCCGAGCGATTCGGGGATGACCGCCTCGACGCGGTACTGTCCACCGCTTATCCCGCCGTTCGCCGTGCTGATCGTGGCCGTCCCGGAGGCGTCCGTCGTCGCCGTGGCCGATCTGCCCGCCGCGTCGAACGCTGTCACCGTGATGCCGGCGACCCCGAGCTCCAGGGACGCCTGGTAGGTGCCGTCGGAGTTGACGTCCCGGACGACCTTGACGTTGATCGGCCCCTCGGCGGCCGCGGCGGGTAGAGCGGTTACGCTCACAGCCGCCACGGCGAGGACCCCCACGGTCAGTGGGCCCCATCGCCCACTGTTGACCGCTTTCCTCATCTAAACCCCCATATATGAAACGCATGTGATCATGCGAACGGTGATCAACGTACCCATGGGGTTAATTCCTTAGAGTCATGAAATGTCGATGGGATTCCCGAGGAGGCCACGTCCGAGCGGTTCGTCCGCGCGCCCGTCGGGAAGCACATAGAACAGGGCCGACCCCACCGTGGTGGTGTGCGCCATCATGGCGTCGCCCGCCAGCCGCCGCTGGATCGCGACGAAGGTCTCCGGCGCCCTCTGGAACGACACGAACACCAGGCCCTGATCGCCGCGCTCCCGGTAGTTGTAGCCCCGGCGCAGCATCTGCGCGCCGCCCACCGCCAGCGGGTTCGCCCTGCGCACATGCGCCTGCGCAGGGATGACGTAGCGCCCGGTCGGAGTCTTGGCGAACAGGTCGATCTCGTCGCCCCCGAGAGGCGCGCCCGAATCCCGCCTGCGCCCCACCGCGGCCTCCTGCGCGGCCAGCGGCAGCCTGGCGAAACCCTCCACATCCATGCTGATCCGGCGAACGACCATGAACGTGCCGCCCTCGTCGGTCCACACGTGCCGCTCCGCCTCCGACGGCGGCGGCTGGACCATCCCGTCCTTGAAACCGAACAGGTTGCGCGGCGCCCCGCCGTCCGCCTCCATGCGCAGGAAGCCCGTCTGACGCCACCTGGGACGGACCACCCGCGTGCCGAGCCGCGACAGCACGGTCGCCGCGCGCTCAGTGACCCGCGGATCATCCGCGCAGAGCTGCACCACCAGGTCGCCGCCCGACCAGGCGCGCTCAAGCCGGTCCCCCTCGAACGGCGGCAGCTCCCCGAGCCCGGGCACCTCCCGCACCCCGGCGCGCGACGGCAGACCCGCCCCCACGCCCACCGTGAGCGTCAGCCCAGCGGGCGCCAGACCCGCGACCTCCGGCTCCCCCGACCCGCCCGCCGCCATCGCCGCGCCCGCCGCCACCCAGGCCGGCAGGAGCTCGCCGAGGCTCCGCCGTACGGCATCGCGGCGCAGACCCGGCAGCACGTCGAAGGCCGCCAGAGTCAGCGCCGACTGCTGCGGGGTGAACACCCCGGCCTGCAGCGCCACGGGGTTCCTCGGGCGGGGTCGCTCGGAGGAGACGGCGGGGCCGGGCTCGCGCCCCGCGCCGCACCCGGCCGCGAGCGGCGCCGCGGGGACGGCGGCGCCGAGCAGGCGCAGGACGCTGCGGCGGGACGGCTGGGCGGTGTGCTCGTTCATCGGTGTTCCTTAGCGTTGCCTTGAGGAGGGGCGACAGATGCGGGAGGGGCTCGGCGCGCGGCACGGCGCCCGGTTGCCGAGAGTGACGATATTCTTACTCTGTGTTGCGCAATGTGATCGTCGGGGCGGTCGCCGTCCTCTGCGCCCTGACGGGCGCGCTCTCCGGATGCGCCCGTCCCGGCGACGGGCATCGACCGCAGGTCCTCCGCGTGCCTCAGCAGGCCGCGACCATCCAGGAGGCGGTCGACCGGGCCCGCCCCGGCGACATGGTGCTGGTCGCCCCGGGCACCTACCACGAGACCGTGCGCATCACCCGGCCGGGCATGGTGCTCCGCGGGGCCGACCGCGACCGCGTCATCGTCGACGGGGGGTTCACCCTCGGCAACGGCATCGTCGTCACCGCGCCGGGCGTGGCGGTGGAAAACCTCACCGTTCGGCGGTTCAAGTTCAACGGAGTGCTCGTCACCGGGGCGGAGGACCGCGCCGAGGGCGGGGCGGCGAGCTACGAGCGCCTCGACGTCGACACGCATCCGCCGCTGACCGGCTTCCGCGTGTCCTACGTCACGGCCTACAACAACGCGCTCTACGGCGTCTACGCCTTCGACGCCCGGAGCGGCGTCATCGAGCACACCTACACCTCAGGGCACGCCGACGCGGGCATCTACGTCGGCCAGTGCCGCGACTGCAGCATCGTCGTGCGCTCCAACACCGCCGAGCGCAACGCCGTCGGCTATGAGGCGACCAACGTCAGCGGCCCCCTGCACGTCGTCGGCAACGTCTTCCGGCGCAACCGGGTCGGCCTCACCACCGGCTCCGACCCGCTGGAGGCCCTCGCCCCGCAGCACGGCTCCACCATCATGGGCAACGTGATCGCCGACAACAACGAGCGCGCCACCCCCGAGCAGGCCGACGGGGGGTTCGGCCTGGGGGTGGGCATCGGCGGAGGCACCGGCAACCGCGTCGAGAACAACCTGATCACCGGCAACCGCCGCGCGGGCGTCCTCGTCACCGAGCACGAGGGCTATGTGCCGACGAACAACCGGATCGTCGGCAACCACGCGACCGGCAACGGCCCGAGCGGCGCCCGCGGCTCCTACGACCTGGTCTTCGCGCCCACCGACCCGGCACGCGCCACCGGCAACTGCCTGGCCCGGCGGCCGTCCGGCTGCGCCGCCGCTCCGCGCCCGGTCCCCGTGCCGACCGTGCCCAAGGCGCCGCCCGGCATCCCCTACAGCGAGGTCGCCGCGCCGCCCCGCCGGCCCGACCTCCCCGGCGGGGCATCCGCGCCGGTGCTCCCGCCGAAGGGGGAGCCGCCCACGGTCGACGAGCGCCTCATGCGGCTTCCCGCGGACGGCAAGCGATGACCGCGCGCAGACGCGCGGCCCTCGCGGGGTGCGCGCTCGTCTGGGTGGCGGGCGGCTGGGCCGCGGGCTGCGGCGCCGGAGCGGGGGAGGGGCCACAGGTCGTGACGATGGCGCAGGCCGAGACCCTCGCCGGGGTGCGGGTGCGGGCCTACGAGGTCGGCGGCGCGCACGTCGAGGCGTCCGCGCCGTTCACCGTTCCGGGAGCCGCGTCAGGTGCCGTGCAGGGAGCCGTCGGCCCGGGAGCCGCGCCAGGGGCCGTCCCGGGAGCCGCGTTAGGAGCCGCGTCCGGAGCCGAGTCGAGAGCCGAGCCAGGAGCCGTCGGCCCGGAAGCCGCGCCGGGGGCGGTCGACTCGGGAGCGGCTGATTCCGGGGTCGGCGTTCCGGGCGCCGCCGGCACGGCGAGGGTCGACGGCGAGGTCGACTGGCGCAGCTTCACAGGCCGCGGCCGACTGTCGTTCGACCAGGCCCCCGGCGGGGCCGACATCGCCTGGACCCGGCACGGGGTCGCGCTCAAGACACCCGAGGGCTCCTGGCTCTCACGCGCCTACGACCCCGCACGGCAGCCCCTCGACCGCGTCCTCATCGCCGCGCTCGACGTCGCGGGCACCCGGCCGGACAACCCCCAGCTCCTCCAGCGCAACCAGGCCGCGCACCTGCGCGACGACACCCTGCGCGGGGTGCGCGTCGCGGTCTACCGCGGCCCCGCCGTCCGCACCGCCACCCGCACAGTCGCACCGGGCGAGCAGCGCACCCGCTACTGGGTGGACGGCACCGGGCTGCTCCACAGGTTCGAGGCCGCGCTGACCGCGCACTCCGCCCCCGCCGTGCTCGACTTCACCCGGCACGGCCGACGCGACCTCGCCCTTCCCGCCGGGGTGCGCCTCGACCCTCCCGCCTGAGCACGCCCCGCCTCAAGCCTTGACCGGGTTCACGCCTTCGGCATGAGCTCCTTGCCGAACTCCTCCGCGATGCCCCGCATGCTCTCGGCCAGATCCGCCCGGTCCAGCACATCGATACGCTCAGCCGGACCCGACACCGACATCGCGCCGATGACCCGCGCGCCGTCGCGCACCGGCACCGCCATGCAGTGCACCCCGATCTCCTCCTCGCCGAGGTCCAACGCGTACCCCCGCCCTCGCACGGCCGTGAGCTCGGCCAGGACAGCAGGCAGGTCGGTGAGGGTGTTGGCCGTACGGCGCGGCATGCCGGTCCGCCCCACCAGCGCTGTGACCTCGGCGTCGGTGCGGTCCGCGAGCAGCACCTTGCCCACGGCGGTGCAATGCGGCAGTACCCTGCGGCCCACCTCGGCGAACATGCGCAGCCGCCGCGGCGAAGGCACCTGAGCGACGTAGACCACGAAATCCCCCTCAAGCACCGCGAAGTTCGCTGTCTCTCCGGACATCTCCACCATGCGCGCGAGGTACGGCTGCGCCCACACCGCGACCATGCGCTCCGCCGTACCGCCAAGCCGCACCAGCGCGCTGCCCAACGCGTAACGCTTGTCGGACTCCTGCCGTACATATCCGCGTGCGAGCAGCGTGCGCAGCAGGCGGTGGATCGTGCCGTACGGCAGGCCCGTGCGGGCCGCGATCTCCGAAAGCCCGGCCTCACCCCCGTGCGCGGCAAGCGCCTCCAGCACATCCAGCGCCCGGTCGACCGCCTGGACCGTGCTCATGGTCGCGCCTGTTTGATTGCGACGCTTCGCGTCGCGGCGAGGGGGCTCTTGACCCGGTGTCTTCCCTCGTCACTCCGGTCGCTTCGCTCCCTGCGTTCCTCAGTCCAGACACCGGCGCCCCCTCGCGTTCCCGGGGTGGCCGAGGACCTGGAGGTTGGCCCATCAAGCTGGCGGCGTGTCGCGGCGAGGGGGCTGTTGACCTGGTGAGGGGTTGGGGCGGGCATCAGGGGGCTCCGGCGGTGAGGGAGGTAGGGGAAAGGGCACGCAGGGAGGCGTCGAGCACTTGGACGGTGTGGGCGAGGGGGAGCCCGGCGTGGCCTTGGCGGCGTAGGGCGGCGGTGATCTGCATGGTGCAACCGGGGTTGGCGGAGACGAGGAGGTCGGGCTGGGTGGTCAGGACGTGGGCGGCTTTGCGCGCACCCAGGTCGGCGGCGGCTTCGGGCTGGAAAAGGTTATACGTTCCGGCGGAGCCGCAGCAGATCTCAGGTTCGGGGACCTCTTTGAGCGTGAGGCCGGGGATGGAGCGCAGCAGTTCGCGGGGCTCGCCGCGGATGCCTTGGGCGTGGGCGAGGTGGCAGGCGTCGTGGTAGGCGACGGCGAGGGGGAGCGGGTGGCGCCGGGCACGCGGGCCGAGCCGTACGAGGAACTCGGTGACGTCGAGGACCCGCAGTGCGGTCGCCCGCTCCGCCCACGCGGGCTCGTCGGCGAGCACGTCGGCGTATTCCTTCATGGTGGAGCCGCACCCGGCGGCGTTGACGACGATGGTGTCCACCCCGGCACGTTCGAAGGCGGCGACGGTGCGTTTGGCGAAGCGCCGGGCCTCTTGGTCGCGCCCGGCGTGCAGGGACAGCGCGCCGCAGCAGCCCTGGCCGCGCGGGATGACCACGTCGCACCCCTCCAGGGCGAGCACGCGGGCGGTCGCCGCGTTGACCTCGGGGAAGAACTCGCCTTGCACGCATCCGGCGAGCAGACCCACGGTGGCCCGGTGGGGGCCGACTGCGCGCACGAGGGACGGCAGCCGGGGTCGGCGCGCGGGCACGGGCGGCGCGAGTTCGGCCATGGCGGCGAGCGAGGGGTTGAGCGCGCGAAGCATGGGTGCGGCGCGTTCCCGGAGTGGGGCGGCGAGGCGCAGGGGGAGCCGCAGGGCACGCAGTCTGCGCGGGTAGGGGAACAGGCCGAACACCAGGGCGCGTATTCCGCGTTGGGCGACCGTGCGGGGGTGGGCGCGTTCGACCTCGGCGCGGGTCTGCTCGATGAGCCGGTCGTACTGTACGCCGGAGGGGCACGCGGTCACGCACGCCATGCAGCCGAGGCAGGCGTCGAAGTGTTCCACCATGGCGGGGGACAGCGGCTCGCCCTCGACGTGCTGGCCCATCAGGTGGATACGTCCACGCGGGGAGTCCATCTCCTCACCCCACAGCACATATGTCGGGCATGTGGGCAGGCAGAAGCCGCAGTGGACGCAGTCGTTGATCAGTTCGCGGTCCATGAGAGTCCTCCGACGAAGCGGCCCGGCGACAGGCGGTGATCCGGGTCGAACCTCTCCTTGACCCGCCGCATGAGTGCCAGCGCCCCCGTGGCCCCGAAGCGGTCGACGCGGCGCGCGATCTCCTCGGGCGCGGTGACGACGACGACCCGGCCGGCGGGTTCGACAACGCTGCGCAGCGAGGTGACGAACGCCGCGCCCGCCGCCTCGCCGGGCGCGAAGTCCCCATCGGTCCGCAGCGCGACGCGCAGCGTCGCCACGGGGGCGGCCCATCCTCGGACGGCGGCTTCGACGCCGGTGAGACGCATCGTGCCCTCGACCGCCAGCATGGCGTCGTAGAGGTCGTCGGGGCGCACCCGCACCTCGACCACGAACTCGTCGCCCGGCATGCGGCCCCACCCGCTCGGCGGCTCCTCGCCGACGTGCGCCTCCCGCCCCAGCAGGCGCCGTACGGCATGAGCCCGCTCGACCGCCCCCACCCCCTCGATCATGCAGGTGAGCGTGAACGCCTCGCGCGGGTCGGGCCAGTCGACCTCGACCGCGCAGACCTCCTCCGGAGCCGCCGTGATCCGCTGGAGCAGCGCGCCGAGGTCGTCGCGCACGAGGTGCGACGAGGTGACGAAAACCCGCTCGGAGGCGATCGGGTGGAGCCGGAACGCGGCCTCCGCGATGATCCCCAGCGTGCCGTACGAACCGGTGAACAGTTTGCCGAGGTCGTAGCCCGCGACGTTCTTCACCACCTTGCCGCCCGACTTGGCGATGGTGCCGTCGGCCAGCACCACGGTGACGCCGATGAGCAGGTCGCGGGCTGTGCCGTAGCGGAGGGCGCGCGGGCCGGCGGTGGCGGTGGCGAGGGTGCCGCCGACGGTGGCGCCGTCCAGCGGGACGTCGAGGGCGAGCTCCTGGTGTGCGGCGGCGAGCGCGGCGGCCAGCTTGTCCATGGTGGTTCCGGCTTCGACGCGCACGACCAGGTCTCCGGCCTCGTGTTCGAGCACCCTGTCCATGCCGCGCGTGTCGACGACCAGGTCGCATCGGGTGGGCGGGTGCCCCCAGCGGGCCTTGGTGCGCCCGCCCAGCGGCACCACCGCGAGGCCCAGCGAGGCGGCGGCGCGCATGACGACCGCGGTCTCGCGCACGTCGGACGGCATGGCGACCCAGCGCGGCGCGACACCGGCGACGCCGTCACCGTCACCGGCCTTCCTGACGGGCACCCCGGTCGCCCGCAGAATGTCATCGGGGGAGGTCGCCGACATCAGAACTGTTCCGCCTTCCCTGACTCCACCAGCGGATGGACGCCTTTGCGCACCCCTGGGACCTCGCCGCACAGGCGCGGCGTGGGGAACACCTTGCCGGGATTGGACAGCCCGCGCGGGTCGAACGCGCAGCGGACCAGGTGCATGGTGTCGAGGTCCTGCTCGGTGAACATCTTCGGCATGTGCTTCGCCTTGTCCACCCCGACGCCGTGCTCGCCGGTGATCGATCCGCCGTGCTCCACGCACAGGTCGAGGATCCTGCCCGACACGATCTCGGCCCGTTCGCCCGCGCCCGGTTCGGCGTCGTCGAACAGCACCAGCGGGTGCAGGTTGCCGTCGCCGGCGTGGAAGACGTTGGCGACGCGGATGCCGTATTCCGCCGACAGCTCCTCGATGCGGGCCAGCACCTCGGGCAGCGCGGTGCGGGGCACGACGCCGTCCTGCACGATGTACGCGGGGCTGATGCGCCCCACCGCCGCGAACGCCGACTTGCGCCCTTTCCAGATCGCGGCCCGCTCGGCGGGCCCGTCGGCCGTACGCACCTCGAACGCCCCCGCCTCCCGGCAGATCTCCGTCACCAGGTCGAAATGCCCGGCCACCTCGGCCCGCGGCCCGTCGAGCTCCACGATCAGTACGGCACCGGCCCCCTCGGGGTAGGCGCACGCGACAGCGGCCTCGGCCGCCTCGATCGCCAGCGCGTCCATCATCTCGATCGCCGCGGGCACTATGCCCGAGCCGATGATCGACGACACGGCCCGTCCTCCGTTCTCCACGCGGTCGAACGCGGCGAGCATGGTGATGACCGTCTCGGGCGCTCGCGTCAGCCGTACCGTGATCTTGGTCGTGATCCCCAGCGTGCCCTCGGAGCCGACGAACGCCCCGAGCAGGTCGTAGCCGGGGTCGAGCGTGGACAGCTCCACGATCTCACCGTCGGGCGTGACGATCTCCAAGGCCAGCACGTGGTTGACGGTGAAACCGTATTTCAGGCAGTGCGCGCCGCCGGAGTTCTCGGCGACGTTGCCGCCGATCGAGCAGACCTGCTGGCTTGAGGGGTCGGGCGCGTAGTAGAAGCCGTGGCCGCGCACGGCCTCGGTGACGGCGAGGTTCGTGACCCCCGGCTCGACGACGGCGAGCCGGTTGGGCAGGTCGATCGACAGGATGCGGCGCATGCGCGAGGTCACGATCAGCACCCCGTCGGTGCGGGGCAGCGCGCCGCCGGACAGTCCGGTGCCCGCCCCGCGCGCCACGAACGGCACCCCGGCCCGCGCGCATTCCCGGACGACGGTCGCCACCTGCTCGGCCGTCTCCGGGAGCACGACCAGGCCCGGGGTCGCCCGGTGATAGGTGAGGCCGTCGCACTCGTAGGTGCGCAGGCGTACCGGATCGGTGATCACCCACGGCTCTCCCAGCGGTCCGCGCAGGCGGGCCGCCAGGTGGGAGAGCGTGTCGCCGGGCCTTGTGGGCTCTGGTGGCGGTGTAGGCGACGTTGGCGGCTTAGGCACTGTTGTCACTTCTTCAGGGGCGCTGTCGTCATTTCTTCAGGATTTCAGTGCATTTCAGGATTTCAAGGCATACGGGCGTAGGCCGGCAGGGTGAGGAAGTCGGCGAAGTCCTCGTCCAGAGCGACCTCCGCGAACAGCGCGGACGCCTGTGTGAAGAGCGTGTCGTCGTAGCCGGGCTCCTCCCGGATCGCGGCGAGCTCCTCGGCGATGATCTGCTCCACCAGCTCGCGCGTCACAGGCTTGCCGGTGTCGGAGAGCCTGATGTCGTTGTTGACCCACTGCCAGATCTGCGACCTGGAGATCTCGGCCGTGGCCGCGTCCTCCATCAGGTTGTGGATGGCGACGGCACCGCTGCCACCCATCCAGGCAGCCAGGTAGCGCAGCGCCACCTCCACGTTGTTGCGCAGCCCGGTTTCGGTGATCTCTCCCGGGGTGCTCGACACATCGAGCAGGTCGGCGGCCGAGACCTCGACGTCCTCGCGGGTCCGGTCGAGCTGGTTGGGCCGCTCGCCGAGAACGCCGTCGAAGACCTCGCGGCAGACCGGCACCAGGTCGGGGTGGGCGACCCACGACCCGTCGAATCCGTCCCCGGACTCCCTGGTCTTGTCGGCACGCACCTTCGCCAGCGCGATCTCGTTGACGGCCGGGTCCCTGCGGCTCGGGATGAACGCCGCCATACCTCCGATGGCGTGTGCTCCGCGCTTGTGGCAGGTCCGGACGAGCAGCTCGGTATAGGCGCGCATGAACGGCGCGGTCATGGTCACCGCGTTGCGCTCGGGCAGCAGGAACTCGCCGCCCCGGGTGCGGAACTTCTTGATCACGCTGAACAGGTAGTCCCACCGCCCGGCGTTGAGCCCCGCCGAGTGCTCGCGCAGCTCGTAGAGGATCTCCTCCATCTCGAAGGCCGCGGGATACGTCTCGATCAGTACGGTCGCCCGGATCGTCCCTCGCGGAAGGCCGAGCGACTCCTGCGCCCGGACGAACACGTCGTTCCAGAGCCGGGCCTCAAGGTGGGACTCCAGCTTGGGCAGGTAGAAGTACGGCCCCTTGCCCTTGGCGAGCTGCCGCTTCGCGCAGTGGAAGAAATAGAGGCCGAAGTCGAACAAGGACGCCGACACCGGCTCGCCGTCCACCAGCAGGTGCTTCTCCGGCAGGTGCCATCCCCGGGGTCGCACGACCACCGTCGCCAGTTCCCCGTCGGGGCGCAGCGCATAGGTCTTCCCGGATGCCTCGAAGTCGATCGTCCGGTCAAGGGCGTCCCTCAGGTTGAGCTGCCCGGCGACGCAGTTCTCCCACAGCGGGGAGTTCGCGTCCTCGAAGTCGGCCAGCCACACCTTCGCACCGGAATTGAGGGCGTTGATGGTCATTTTGCGGTCGACCGGTCCGGTGATCTCCACCCGGCGGTCCACCAGCCCGGGAGCGGGCTCGGCGACGCGCCAGGAGTCGTCCTCGCGGATGTGCTTGGTCTCGGTGAGGAAATCGAGGGTGCCTCCGGCGGACAGCTCCTCCTGCTTGGCCTTCCTGGCCTCAAGGAGCGAAAGGCGGCGGGCGCCGAACTCGCGCTGGAGCGCGGCCACGAACGCGACCGCCTCGGGCGTGAGGATCTCGTCGAATCGATCAAGAAGAGGGCCGGTGATCTCAACGCCGTCCATGCGCATCCTTTCCATAGTTTTCCACTATACGGAAAACTCCTTCTGAATTGTGGAATCGAGCGTACTCGACCGCGTTGTCCGCGGCTACCCGGGGTGGCACTCAGGGCTTACCTCCGGGATGCATCGGGGCGACTCCCGATTGCCGTGAAAGCGCAGGGCGGGCACTCTATGTGACGAACAGCGTTGCGGAGCGTGACCGGCGGCCCGGGAGGGTCGGCTCCATCCGCCACCCCCCGGACGAACGGAGTCGAATCTCATGAAGCGCATGGCGCCGGCGGCCCTCACCGTCGGTGTGGGGATGCTGCTCACCGCCTGCGGTCTGGACATGGACCTCGGGTCGCGGCACGAGGACGTCAAGACCTACGAGATCGCGGACGCGCTGACCGAGCTCCAGGTGAACATCGGCGCCGGCGACGTCATCGTGAACGAGTCCGACCGCAGCGGTGTGAAAGTGACCGAGACCCTGCAATGGCGCAGCTCCAAGCCCGAGACCGAGAGGTCGGTGGAGGGCAAGGCCCTCGTCCTCCGCTACATGTGCGGAAAGGGCCCGCTCTCCCACTGCAACGTCAACTACAAGGTCGAGATCCCGAAGGGGCTCCGGGTCAAGATCGACGGAGGAGCGGGCGTGATCACGCTGCGGCAGCTCTCGGGCGAGCTCGAGGTCGCCACCGGCGCCGGTGACATCCGTACGGTCGGCCTCGCCGTCAAGCGCCTGAAGGCCGATACGGGCGCGGGTACCGTCGAACTCGCGTTCGTGGCTCCACCCGACAGCGTCGAGGCCACCACGGGCGCCGGCGAGGTCGAGGTCAAGGTTCCCGGCGGCCCCTACGACGTCGAAGCCGGCGCCGGAGTCGGCGACGTGACCGTCAAGGTCGACAAGGACCCAAGCTCCCCGCGCAAGATCAAGGTCAGCTCCGGCGTGGGCGACGTCAAGGTGTTGAAGTCCTGAGCACCGCCGCGGAGGTCGGCGAATGCCGCGCGAGGGCGATAAGCAGGTGTGGGCGTGCCGAGTGTCGTGTCACCATCGGGGAAGACACTGAGGTGTTCGGACGTTGTTCACACAGAGATGACAGGTATGCATAACGACTCTCGTACTCGATTCACCCGTGACTCGGCGCGGCAGTGGGATGACCTAGATCTGGACGAGGCGCCGATGCCCGGTGAGCTCGACCTCGAAGACCGCCAGGCGCTGCGGCGCGTGGCGGGTCTGTCCACGGAGCTCCAAGACGTCACCGAGGTCGAGTACCGCCGGCTCAGGCTGGAGCGGGTCGTCCTCGTCGGCGTCTGGACATCCGGCACGGTGACGGACGCCGAGATCTCGCTCATGGAACTCAAGGCCCTGGCGGAGACGGCCGGGTCCGAGGTGCTCGACGGGCTGATCCAGCGCCGCCAGCGCCCCGACCCCGCGACCTACATCGGGTCCGGCAAGGCCAACGAGCTGCGCGACATCGTCGAGGCCGAGGGCGCCGACACCGTGATCTGTGACGGTGAGCTCACCCCCGGCCAGCTCAGGCAGCTTGAGGAGATCGTCAAGGTCAAGGTCATCGACCGTACGGCCCTGATCCTCGACATCTTCGCCCAGCACGCCAAGAGCCGCGAAGGCAAGGCTCAGGTGGAGCTCGCGCAGCTGCAATACCTGCTGCCGAGGCTTCGAGGCTGGGGTGGCAACCTGTCGCGCCAGGTCGGCGGCCGTGCCGCCGGCGGCGTCGGCATCGGAGGCCGAGGCCCCGGCGAGACCAAGATCGAGCTGGACCGGCGCCGCATCCGCGAGCGCATGGCCAAGCTCCGCCGCCAGATCTCCGGCATGTCCACCTCGCGTGACACGATGCGCGCGCAGCGCCGAGGCTACGGCGTGCCCGCCGTGGCCATCGCCGGTTACACCAACGCCGGCAAGTCCTCGCTGCTCAACCGCGTCACCGGTGCGGGTGTGCTCGTCGAGGATGCGCTGTTCGCGACCCTCGACCCGACCGTCCGCAAGGCCCGCACGCAGGAGGGCAGGCTGTTCACGATCGCCGACACCGTCGGGTTCGTGCGCCACCTGCCCCACCAGCTCATCGAGGCCTTCCGTTCCACCCTGGAGGAGGTGGCCGACGCCGACCTCATCCTCCATGTGGTCGACGGCTCCCACCCCGACCCCGAGTCCCAGCTCATCGCCGTGCGCGAGGTGCTGGCGGACATCGAGGCGACCGACGTCCCCGAGATCGTGGTCGTCAACAAGGCCGACGCCGCCGACCCGGTGACGCTGGCCAGGTTGACCGCGCGTGAGCGGCACTGCGTCGTCGTCTCGGCCCGCACGGGCGTCGGCATCCCGGAGCTGCTCGCGCTCATCGAGCGTGAGCTGCCCAGGCTCGATCACGAGGTGAGGATGCTCGTGCCGTACGGCAGGGGCGATCTCGTCTCCCGCGCCCACCAGGAGGGCGAGGTGATGTCGGTGGAGCACACCGAGGAGGGCACCATCCTGCACGCGCGGGTGCTGCCCAGCCTTCACCACGAGCTGGAGCGGGTGGGCAAGCCCGTCGAAACGGTTTAGGGGCTGTTCCGCCGTCGGCGCCGGGTCCGGATCGGGCTCGGCGCCGACGTATGTGCTCCGGATGAAATACTCAATAACTACGTATTTCATGCATGAAGAATGAAGAATTGGTCGCCCGGTGGGTATGGATGGGTCGCCCCGCAGATAGAACGATATGTCCGGACATCGGCGGGGGAGCGGGAACCCGTTCCGCCGGCGTCGGCATCGCGGGTTTCCGCTGATGGTGAGGGGTGCTCACGCCTGCCGTACCCTTCCCCCCGGGGAGGGGCGGGAGCGGGTCGCATCTATCCGGGCTGGGCCCAAAGGATGCCAAGTGACGTGACATATTTAGGGCAAAAGCGACAGTGGTCGTATCGTGTGGAGATTGCTAGGATAAGCCGATCCTAACCAGACAATCTTTCGCGGGTTTCGACATGGTTGCTGCTGTGAGTGCTGGTGCGAGCGAGAGCCGCGGCCGGGGATGTGACGAGGGCCTGCGGCGGCGGCTCAGGTGCGAGGCGGAGGGCTCGGCCCCTGCTCCGCGACGTGGCGGCAGCAGCAGGTAGCGTTCTTCCCAATAGCCCTGTACAGCGGACCGACCTGTGAAATAACGTAACTGAACTGAAATCGCCGGGCGTTGATCCCGACGATACGGTCACCGCACGACGTATTCGCGGATGAGAGCAGGAGACCCCCCAATGTCGTCCGAACTCGGAGCGGACCTCGCGGGCGTGGCGCCCGGCGCGGGCTGGGGGCTGCCTTCTGTGGAGGCGGTGATGCGATGACAGTTCGCCTACTCACCAACATTGGCCGGTTGTGGACAGGCAACGATGTCTGTAGCAATGCGGCTATTTTGGTGCACAATGACCGCATTGCCTGGGTTGGTCGGGCCGCCGAACTGCCGCAAGGCGTCCCCGGCGTCGTCGACGACATCGTCGACGTCGACCACGTCGAGAACCTCGGCGGCGCACTCGTCACCCCCGGCCTCATCGACGCCCACACCCACCCCGTCTACGCCGGCAACCGCTACGCCGAAATGGCCATGCGCTCCGGCGGATCGACCCCCTCCGCCATCACCGCCGCAGGCGGCGGCATCGGCTCCACCGTCACCGTCACCCGCGGCACCGACCCGTGGACCCTGTGCAATGGCGTGCGCGAACGCCTACGCGGCTGGCTCCTCAGCGGCACCACCACCGTCGAGGCCAAAACCGGCTACCACCTCACCCGCGACGGCGAGCTGGCCGACGTGCGCCTTCTCCGCGAACTGGAGAAAGAGCCCATGATGCCCCGGGTGCACGTCACCTTCCTCGCCGCGCACGTCGTGCCACCCGAGTACTTCGGCCGCCAACGCGAATACATCGAAGCCGTCGGGGCCTGGTGCGCCGACGCCGCCGCGGCCGGAGCCGACAGCGTCGACGTCTACTGCGACGAAGGCCACTTCACCACAGATGAGGCCCGCTGGGTGCTCGCCTCCGGCCGCAACGTCGGCCTCCTGCCCCGCATCCACGCCGGCGCCTACAGCCGCAGGGGAGCCGTCCAACTCGCCGCCGAACTCGGCTGCGCGTCCGCCGACCTCCTCCACTACACCTCCGACGAAGACCTGGCCGTCATGGCGAGATACGGCGTCCCCGCCGTCGTCTGCCCCGCCACCGCCATGCAGCGCGGAAACCTCCCACCCGTCAGACGCATGATCGCCCAAGGCGTCACCGTCGCCCTCGGCAGCGACCACAACCCAGGCCACTGCGGCATCACCTCGATGTCACTTGTCATCAGCCTCGCCGTCTCCGCCTTCGGCATGAGCGTCGGCGACGCCCTCCGCGCCGCCACCCTCGGCGGCGCCACCGTCCTTGGAGCCCCCGACCGCGGCGTCCTCGCGCCCGGCCGCCTGGCCGACATCGTCCAATGGGACGCCGACCACGAAGGCGCCTTCGCCTGGGCCTTCGGCCTCAAACCCCGCCGCGTCTGGCGCGGCGGCGTCCCCGTCCAGTAACCCCCGGCGCCCCGCACAGGGTTCTCGCCGCCGAGCTCCACCGGTCCGCGACCGGCCTGCTTCGCAGGCCGCGCATGGTGTACGGCACAGCCCGCTCGGCCCCCGCCGTACACCACCGGTGTGATCCTTGCAGGCTGCGTGCCCGCCGTGGTCCGGGGTGCCGGCCGTGCCCCGGTGATGCGGTCGTCCACAGGGAACATGGGTTTCCCCGGATATCCCCAGAACGCCGTTCGGCGGCATGAGGGCTGCGCTGCGTCCCTACCGTGGTCCGCGTGCGCGGCACCGAACGAAAACTCCAACAGGCTGCGGCCCAAGCCCGCCTCCAGGCACTCACAGGAGGCACGCTCGGCCGCACGCCCCCCCATGCCACTCCACCGTCCGATCCGCGCCCGGCCGCCGTCGCCGCTGCGCCGGCTCGGATCGTGGACGGTGCTCCCGCTGCGGGAGACGGTCGGCCGGGCAGCCGGGACCCGGCCACGGCCGTGTCCTCCAGCCGCAGCCGCCGACCGAGTGGCACGACGGGAAAGGCCCCCTACGCCCTCGACCGGCCGTGGCCCCCGCATGCGATCGTCCATCCCGGACCCGCAGCGCGGCAGCCCACCGGGGAAGCGCGGGGGACTGCGGGCCGCCCTGTCGTCCCGGCTCCCGGCGAAGGGCGTGGACCGATGGCCGGACGGTCCACTCAGGTCGGTCGGCGCCCACCGGAGGCGGACGACGCCCGGGGCCATGAGGTCGACCGGGTTCGGCCAGAGTCCTCCGACGCCGATCTCGCTGGAAAGACCCAAGGTGAAGGGGGCATTCGCCTTCACGACGACTGGCTCGACCGGCAGGGCAGCGGGTTCGAAGGCCATGAGACATGGCCTTCCGTGCCGCAGGGATGGGAGAGCTTCCACCGTGCCGCTGAGCACCGCCGGAGAGCATCCCCGGGGGGCTCGCTCGACCCGCGGCCGGCTCCGGTGGGGGAGCGTGGTCCGGGAGCGGACCCGGCGGAGGCGCGTGCTCAGGGGCCGGTTCCGCCGCTGCCGCCCCGGCTGGAGGCACTGCGTTCGTCGCTGCTGACGCCGACGGGGGACCTCGATCCCGGTCGTTCGGTGCTACGGGTGCTGGTCCCGGTGGGGGTGCTGGCCGCGGTGGCCGCCGGGGTCTTCGCATGGCGGTCGCAGCCCGAAGCCCAGCCGCTGCCCGAGCCTCCGGTGGCGATGAGCATGCAACCGCCGCGTCCGTCGGCCGGTGCCCCCTCGCCGCAGGTGATGGTCCATGTCGCGGGCAAGGTCAGAGACCCGGGCGTGTTCACCCTGCCGGGCGGAGCCCGAGTCGCCGACGCCGTGAAAGCGGCCGGCGGTGCCCGAGGCGGCTCGGCCACGGGGACGCTCAACCTGGCCCGCAGGCTTGTGGACGGAGAGCAGATCCTCGTCGGCGTCGCAGCGCCGCCGGGCGCCGTGATGTCGTCCTCGTCGTCATCCTCATCGTCGGCGTCGCCCCTCGCCCCTGACCAACTCATGGATCTGAACACCGCCACCACCGATCAACTGGAGCAACTGCCCGGCGTCGGAGAGGTGCTGGCGGGGCGCATCGCCGAATTCCGCGATACGCGAGGAGGATTTCGCAGCGTCGATCAGCTCAAGGAGGTCACCGGCATCGGCCCAGCCAAGTTCGCCGACCTCAAGGACAAGGTCCGGGTGTGAGCATGAGACCGACGACGAGTGATCCCGGTCCGCCGCCTCACCGGTCCCTGGCTTCGAGATACGGGAAGGCCGTGGTCGACGGAGTCTCGCGTCGCTGGGCGCGCCTCACTCGGAAACAAGCGGTCTCCGAGGAGGGCCCCGGCGGCGCGGCGGTCCACGGCCACGCCATCCACCTCGGCGTCCCCGCGCTCGCGGTGTGGGTCACGGCTCTTGTCCTGCTCGGCTGCTCGGCGGCCACCAGCGTGTGGATGGCCGCGGTCAGCGCGGCGGCGTGTCTGGGGCTGGCGTTTCGCGTGCGTCGGCGCGGAAACGCGATCAGCCGCCCGTCGTGGTCCACGGTCGGGCTCGCCGCGGCCGTGGGGGTCTGCGCGGTGTCCGTCGTCGTGGCGTTCAGGAGCCATGCGATAGCGGAGGGGCCGGTGGCGGAGGCCGCCCGCATGCGCGCGGAGGTCGAGATCGAGCTGGTGCTCACCGGCGACCCCCGCAGGCTCCCGACATCCGGCGGACCGGTCGAACGTGAGCGGTTCGCCGTCGATGGGAGGATCGAGACCCTGCACTACGCGGGGGCCTGGTCGCATGTCCGTGTCCCGGTGGTCGTGCTGGCCACGGGAGGGGCATGGAACGGCCTGCTGCCCAGCCAGCGCGTCCGCCTTGAGGGAAGACTTGTCCCGGCCGATCGCGGAGAACTCCTGGCCGCTCTCGTGCTCGCCCGGGGAAGCCCCCAGGTGGTCGGTGGTGCGTCCCCGCTGCAGCAGGCGGCCGGCGCGCTCCGAGCAGGGCTGAGAGAGGCGTCGGACGTGCTGCCCTCCGACCAGAGGGGCCTGCTGCCCGGGCTCGTCGTGGGAGACACCTCCCGCATGGACGCGCAGGTCGAGCAGGACTTCGACGACGCGGGGCTCAGCCATCTCACCGCCGTCTCCGGGGCGAACCTCGCCTATGTCGCCGGAGCCGCGCTGGCCCTGAGCCGCCTGGTGGGGCTGCCCCTCGCACCGCGGGCCGCCTTCGCGGTGCTCGCCATGGTGGCCTTCGCCGTCGTGGCGCGGCCTTCCCCCAGTGTGCTGCGCGCCCTCGTCATGGGGGTCGTCGCCGCGACGGCGCTCGGCACCGGCCGACCGCGCCACGGCTTGACCGCGTTGGCGGTCGCCGTACTCGGGCTGATCCTTTTCGAGCCGTCCCTCGCACGCTCGTACGGCTTCGCCCTCTCGGTCACGGCGACAGCAGGGATCCTCGTGTTCGCCCCGCCGTGGCGGCGCCGGCTCGCCACCCGCATGCCGCAGTGGCCGGCCGAGGCGATAGCCGTGCCCGCGGCGGCGCAACTCGCGGTGACACCGGTCCTGGTGTTGATGGCCGGCGGCCTGAACCCCGTGGCGGTCCCGGCCAATCTGCTCGCCGGTCCGGCTGTGCCCGTGGCCACGATTCTCGGCTTCGCCGCCGCGTTGGTCGCCCCGCTGCAGATGGAGGTGGCCCGGTGGCTCGTATGGCCGGCCGGGCTCGCCACCGGCTGGATCATCACGGTCGCGCATCACGCCGCCGCCCTTCCCCTCGGCACACTGCCCTGGCCGGGTGGGCTCCCCGGAGTCCTGCTGCTTCTCGCCGGTGTTCCTCTGGCGGTCGCCGTCCTGCGTCACACCGCGCTGAGACGCGCAGCCGTCGCGGCCACGGCAGGGATTCTCATCGCCGTCGTCGCCATCAGACCGCTCGTCGCGCCGTGGCCTCCCGGGCGGTGGCTGCTCGTGGCCTGCGACGTCGGCCAGGGAGATGCCCTGGCCGTGGCGGCGGGCCCCGGAAGAGCGGTCGTCGTCGACACCGGCCCCGAACCGGTCGCGGTGTCGCGCTGCCTGCGCAGGCTGGGAGTTCATGACGTGCCCCTGGTGGTGTTCACCCACCCGCACCTCGACCACGTCGGCGGATGGACGGGCGTTTCGCGAGGACGCCGCGTCGGCGGCCTGCTCACCAGCCCGTCGCACGATCCCGCCGAGGACCGGGGCCCGTCTCAGGACCCCGCCCTGCGCACCACGCGGCGCTGGAGCGCCCTGCCCGGCACACGCTGGACCTCCGGCCCCTCGGAGTTCACGGTCCTCGGCCCCCTGAACGACGCCCCCGTCGTCGGCCCCCGCGACGGCACCGCCGTCAACAACACGAGCGTCGTCCTCCACGTCCGCTGGCGGGCCGGCTCCGCGATCCTCAGCGGCGACATCGAGACCGAGGCCCAGGCCGACCTGCTCCGCGCCGGTTTACCGCAAGCCGACGTCCTCAAGGTGCCCCACCACGGCTCCGCCTCACAGGACTTCGCGTTCCTGGCGGCCTTCAAGGCGCGCACGGCGCTGATCAGCGCGGGGGCCGACAACGACTACGGTCACCCCGCCCCCGCGACCCTCGCCCGTCTCAACTGGCTGGGCATCCGCACTTTCCGTACGGATCTCTCCGGCGACCTGGCCATCGTCGAACACAACGGCGGCCTCGCCGTCGTCACCCGAGGCCGCACCCCGCCGTAGGAGCCGCCCGGCCCGACTGCGGCCCGACTACGGCCCGGCGCGGCGCCGAGCGGCCCGCTGCCGCCTGACACCAGGGGAACCCGCGTCGGCGCACCCGGTCCACGGAGGATTCGTGATCACATGCCGGGCGTGGCATGCTGCATGGCATGGCGGATCCAGCGGGTGTCACCTTGGTGGTCGGCGACGAGGAGTTGCTCGTGGACCGGGCGGTCGGCTCGGTCGTGACCGCCGCGCGTGAGAGTGACTCCGCGGCGGAGGTGCATGAGCTGGTCGGCTCCAAAGTGGAGACGGGTGAGCTCACCCGGCTCACGTCGCCCTCGCTGTTCGGGGATAAGTCGATCGTGGTCGTGCGGTCGGCTCAGGACCTCGCCAAGGAGGTCATCGCCGAGATCGTCTCCTATGCGGCCCACCCCGCAGACGATGTCGTGCTCGTGCTGGTGCATCCCGGTGGGGTGAAGGGCAAGGCGCTGGTCGAGGGGGTGAAGAAGGCGAAAGCCCAGGTCGTCACCGTCTCCAAGCTCACCAAGGCAGGGGAACGCCTCGACTTCATCAAAACTGAGGTCAAGCGCGGGGGCCGCGCCATCGCACCGGCGGCTGCGCAGGCGCTGCTCGACGCCGTCGGCACGGATCTGCGGGAGCTCGCGGCGGCGTGCAGCCAGCTCGTCTTTGACACCCCGACGGACAAGAAGACGATCGACGAGGCCGCTGTCGCCCGCTACCACCGGGGCAGGGCCGAGGTCAGCGGGTTCACGGTGGCGGACGCGGCCATCGAGGGACGGCTGCGGGACGCCCTTGAGCAGCTGCGTTGGGCGCTGAACACGGGCGTGGCTCCGGTGCTGCTCGTCAGCGCGCTGGCCGGCGGCCTGCGTTCGCTGGCGAAGGTGGGTGACGCGCCGCGGAACCTGCGGGGCGGCCAGCTCGCCTCCCACCTGGGCATGCCTCCGTGGAAGGTCGACCGGGTCAAGCGCCAGTTGGGCGGCTGGGGCCCTGAGGGCCTCTCCTTCGCTCTTCAGGCGGTGGCCGCCGCCGACGAGCAGGTCAAGGGCGGCGGCGCGGATCCGGCTTACGCGTTGGAGCACACGGTCCAGGTGATCGTCGCCAGCCGTACGGGCCGCTGACGCACCTGTCTCCCCAGGACCGCAGACTGGCCTGTGCCCCGAGTCGGGTCTGATTCCCGGGACCGGTCTGTTCTCGTGCCGGGGTGCCGCCTCTCACGTGTGATGAAGAGCCTTACACGCGATGATGAGCGGGGTACGGGCATGCAGAAACGCCGCGACCCCATTGGGTGCGGCGTTTCGATGGGGCTGAACTCAGCCGGCGTTCTGCAGGGCGGCGAGACGCTGAGCGATCGCCGACTTGCGGTTGGCGGCCTGGTTCTTGTGGATCACGCCCTTGCTCGCGGCCTTGTCGAGCTGACGGGAGGCGGAGCGCAGGGCCACGAGGGCCTCGTCGAGGTTGCCCTGGTCAGCAGCCTCGCGGAACTTGCGGACCGCGGTCTTCAGAGAGGACTTGACGGCCTTGTTGCGCAGGCGAGCCTTCTCGTTCTGCTTGTTACGCTTGATCTGGGACTTGATGTTCGCCACGAAGAAGCCTCGGTATGAATGTCGGTGCGGATGGGGCGCGCGGGCAAGATGAGAGGGCACGCCACACGCAGTTGAACAGGCTATCAACTGGCCGGCTCCGCACTCAAATCGTGAACGGGACGCACGGCCGCTTCGATCAGTGTAGCTGGTACGAGGCGGCACGGTGGGTAGTCCACGCGGACTACATGGGTTTCCGAGGCGACACACCGCTAAACTGTCGGCGGAAAGCAGCGGCCGCCTCGCCCGCACACGGGCAGGACACTCGGCGGTCGCGGTCGCGGCGGCACTGTGGTGTGAGCCGCGCCACGCTCATGTCCGGGCACGCATCCGGGCATGCCACCATGGAAGAGGCTGGCTACACCCAGCCCTGTTGTCGACAATTCAGCCGAAACGGATCCCGGTGCCCACTCAGCCTGGCCAGACCGACCCCGCGGTGATCCGCAACTTCTGCATCATCGCGCATATCGACCACGGCAAGTCCACACTTGCCGACCGCATGCTTCAGCTCACCGGGGTGGTCGACGACCGGTCGATGCGCGCGCAGTATCTCGACCGCATGGACATCGAGCGTGAGCGCGGCATCACGATCAAGTCCCAGGCGGTCCGGCTGCCGTGGCGGGTCGGCGACACCGACCACGTGCTGAACATGATCGACACTCCCGGCCACGTGGACTTCTCCTATGAGGTGTCCCGTTCGCTGGAGGCGTGTGAGGGCGCCGTGCTGCTGGTCGACGCGGCGCAGGGGATCGAGGCGCAGACGCTGGCGAACCTCTATATGGCGATGAGCGCCGACCTGCACATCATCCCGGTCCTCAACAAGATCGACCTTCCGGCGGCGCAACCGGAGAAATACGCCGAGGAGCTCGCGGGCCTGATCGGCTGCGACCCGTCGGACGTGCTGCGCGTCTCCGGCAAGACCGGGGTGGGGGTACGCGAGCTGCTCGACCACGTGGTCGCGGAGGTCCCCCCGCCGGTGGGCGACGCGTCGGCGCCGGCCCGTGCTCTGATCTTCGACTCGGTATACGACACATACCGGGGCGTGGTCACCTATGTCCGCGTTATCGACGGACATATGGGCAAGCGCGAGCGGCTTCTGATGATGTCGACCGGTGCCCAGCACGAGACCCTGGAGATCGGAGTGATCTCCCCCGAGCCCAAGCCCGCCGACCGCGGGCTCGGCGTCGGCGAGGTGGGCTACCTGATCACCGGGGTCAAGGACGTCCGCCAGTCGCGTGTCGGTGACACGGTGACCTCGGCGGTCAAGCCCGCCGTGAAGCCGCTGAGCGGATACGAGCACCCCAAGCCGATGGTCTACTCCGGCCTCTACCCGATCGACGGCGACGACTATCCGGAGCTGAGGGAGGCGCTGGACAAGCTTCGCCTCAACGACGCCGCCCTGGTCTACGAGCCGGAGACGTCGGCGGCGCTGGGGTTCGGCTTCCGCTGCGGGTTCCTCGGGCTCCTGCACATGGAGATCGTCCGTGAGCGTCTGGAGCGCGAGTTCAACCTCGCGCTGATCTCGACCTCCCCCAACGTCATCTACCGGGTGATCATGGAGGACGGCACCGAGCACACGGTGACGAACCCCTCGGAGTTCCCCACGGGCAAGATCGCCACGGTGTTCGAGCCGGTGGTCAGGGCGACGTTGCTCTCGCCCTCCGAGCACATCGGCGCGATCATGGAGCTCTGCCAGGGGCGGCGCGGCGCGCTTCTCGGTATGGACTACCTGTCGGAGGACCGGGTCGAGATCCGCTACACGCTCCCGCTCGGCGAGATCATCTTCGACTTCTTCGACCAGTTGAAGTCCCGCACCCGCGGTTACGCCTCGCTGGACTACGAGCCCTCAGGAGAGCAGGAGTCCGACCTGGTCAAGGTGGACATCCTCCTTCACGGCGACGCGGTGGACGCCTTCTCGGCGATCGTCCACAAGGACAAGGCATACTCCTACGGCGTCGAGATGGCCAAGAAGCTCAAGGAGCTGATCCCGAGGCAGCAGTTCGAGGTCCCGATCCAGGCCGCGATCGGCTCGCGTGTGATCGCCCGTGAGAACATCCGCGCCATCCGCAAGGACGTGCTCGCCAAGTGCTACGGCGGCGACATCAGCCGTAAGCGCAAGCTGCTGGAGAAGCAGAAGGAGGGCAAGAAGCGCATGAAGATGGTCGGTCGGGTCGAGGTGCCGCAGGAGGCGTTCGTGGCGGCGCTGTCCACCGAGACCTCCAGCGTCGACAAGCCCAAGAAGTAGCCCCGCACCGCCCTTCAACGCCCTGTACGGCACAGGCCCGGCTCCGCCCGCTCCGCCAGATCGGTGAGCGGCCGGGGTGCGGGCCTGTGCCGTACACGGAGGCGGCCCCGGCCCTGGTCGAACTCTGGTCGGAAGGTGGATATCGGCGCGTGAAACCGGTCATGGGTGGGCTAGCGTCGTCGGTATGTATATACGCTCCGTGAACGTGGGGAAGGCGGTCGACGCGGACTGGGCGGGCGAGCTCAAGCGGACGGCCATCGACAAGACCGCGGTGCTCGGCCGGGTCTGCGTGGGCGAGAACGGCCTTGAGGGCGACGAACGGGCGGATCAGAAGAGACACGGCTCGCCCGATCAAGCGGTCTATGCCTACGCTCGTGAGGATTACGACTGGTGGGAGCGCGAGCTCGATCGTGAGCTGCGCGACGGAAGATTCGGGGAGAACCTCACCACCTCCGGCGTCGACCTCAACGCGGTCACGCTAGGTGAGTGTTGGCGTGTCGGCTCTGTGGTCCTTGAGGCGACCGGGCCGCGCGTGCCGTGTGCCGTCTTCCGCAACTGGCTCGACGAGCGGGCGTGGGTCAAGCGGTTCACGCAGGCGAGGCGTACGGGGGCGTATTTCAAGGTGGTAGATGAGGGCGACCTCGGCGTGGGCGACGAGATCAAGGTCCTGTCCGTCCCTTCAGACAGTGTGACGATCCGGGAGTCCTTCCTCGCCTATCACGGGGACAAAGACCTCCTGCGCAAGCTTCTTGCCTTTCCCGGACACGCCTCCAGGTGGGATCGGGTTGCCCAAAGAGTCCTGACGCCGTGATGCCGAAAGCCCAGAAGATCTCAGCACGCCCGCATGACGAAGCGGGGCCGGCTTCCCCGATGAGGCCGGCCCCGCTTTTCTCATGGCCCCGGCAGGAGGGGCCCGTGGCCGGAGCGGAAAGCTGGGTATCGACCCAGTACACCCACCTTCCCGCCCCGGTCGATTACCTCAAGACGCGGTAAAGCGTCGAGGTGAGGGTGGCCTGGTCATCGTCCTGATCGATCGACCACATCATGTATCCGCCGAGCTTCCGGTCCCTGATGTAGTGGGCCTTCTGCCGTACGGTGGACGCGTCGTCGTAGGACCAGAACACCCTGCCGTCATAGAGCCAGTGGGCGCCGGTGCGGTGGTCGCGGAAGCGCTTGCCGGGCAGCTTGATGAGGTTCTTGTAGTCGTCGCTACCGGGACTCCAGGTGGCGGGGGCGGGCTCGGTGGCGGTGTTGTAGAGGCCGTCGCCGCCGCCGGACAGGCCGGTCCAGCCCTGGCCGTAGGCCGGAATGCCGACCACGATCTTCTCGGCGGGGGCGCCGCGCCGCAGATAGTCGCGGACGGTCTGGTCGACGCTGTAGCGGATGGGGTTGGGATCGCGGGGGTCGGTGTAGAGGTTGCCGTTGTGCCCGGTTCGCCGTTCACCCGAGACGTGCAGGTCGTATCCCTGGATGGTGGCGTAGTCCATCAGTGAGAAGACCTTGCGTACCTCGAAGCCCGCGTCGATCTTGGCCGCCGCGGCCGGCAGGTAGGCGCTGATCAGCAGGTCGTCGTCGATGGCGTCGAGCTGGCGGCGCAGTTCGGCGACGAACAGCGTGAAGTTCCGCTTGTCCTCGGGACGGATGATGTTGCCGACCTCACCGTCGGAGCCGGGCCATTCCCAGTCGAGGTCGATGCCGTCGAAGACGCCCGCGGCGGCGCCGGGGGGAAGGCCGTCGACGTTGCCCTTGATCCACAGGTCGATGCAGGAGGAGGCGAGGGCGGCGCGGCTCTCGGCGGTGAGCACCGCGTCGGAGAAGTACTTGGAGCCGGTCCAGCCGCCGAGGGAGATGAGGGTCTTCAGGCCGGGATGCTTGGCCTTGAGCTTTTTGAGCTGGTTGAGGTTGCCCCGGAGCCCGGTGTCGCCGTCGGCGACGCCGTCGACGGACAGCTCCGCTGGGATGGGCCGCTGCCAGTCGGCCCAGGGGTCGGTCGCATAGCACTTGCCGGCCTGGTCGACGAAGCTGAAGGCGTAGTTGATGTGCGTGAGCTTCGCGGCGGCACCGGAGGTGTCCATGTTCTTCACATTGAAGTTGCGTCCGTAGACGCCCCAGTTGATGAAGTAGGCGACTCTTCGGAAACGCTCGTCATCGTCGCGGTCGAATGTCTGGGCCTGGGCGGGAGCCGCGGACGCGACTAATCCCACCATGAGAGCAACGGCCAGGAGAACTCTCTTCACGGGCCTCTCCAAACCACACGAATGCAGTTAACTTATAGGAAAGTTTCCTTTAAGTTTCCCCGGATCGTAGAGCGGTGTGATCGGCCCGTCAATGGCATCCACCGCAAAGGTGCAGACTTGATACGTGCCATCCAGACTCCCCGACGGTGACCCCGTGCCCCCATCAGGCGCCCTGCCCGCAGAAGCGACCGAGGCGCTCGGCGCGCGTCCCTTCGGCTTCTATGTCCACGTGCCGTTCTGCGTGACCCGCTGCGGCTACTGCGACTTCAACACCTACACCGCCTCCGAGCTGGGACCGGGCGCCTCCCACCGCGACTACGCGAGCACTGTGGCGCGGGAGGTACGGCTGGCGCGGCGCGTTCTCGGCGACGCCGACCTCCCGGTCGACACGGTGTTCTTCGGTGGAGGCACCCCAACTCTGCTCCCGGCAGCGGACCTGGCCGCGATCCTCAAGGTGATCGACACCGAGTTCGGCCTGGCCCCCGGCGCCGAGGTCACCACGGAGGCCAACCCCGAGTCCGTCGACGAGGCGTACCTCGCCGCGCTGGCGGAGGGCGGGTTCACCAGGATGAGCTTCGGCATGCAGAGCGCCCGCTCGCACGTGCTCGCGCTGCTCGACCGGCAGCACACGCCCGGAAGGGCCGTCGCGGCGGTGGCCGAGGCCCGCCGCGCGGGGTTTCGGCACGTCAACCTGGATCTGATCTACGGCACGCCGGGGGAGTCGGATGACGACTGGCGGTCATCCCTGGAGACGGCGGTCGAAGCGGGGCCGGACCACGTGTCGGCCTATTCACTGATCGTGGAGGAGGGCACCCGCCTCGCCAGCCGCATCCGCCGGGGCGAGCTGCCCATGCCCGACGACGACGTGGCGGCCGACCGCTACCTCATGGCCGAGGAACTGCTGGAGAAGGCGGGTTTCTCCTGGTACGAGATCTCCAACTGGGCGACGGGCGAGCAGGCGCGCTGCCGCCACAACCTGCTCTACTGGCACGGGGGCGACTGGTGGGGGGCCGGCCCAGGTGCCCACAGTCACGTCGGCGGCACCCGTTGGTGGAATGTGAAACATCCCGCGGCCTACGCCGCACGTCTCGCCGAGGGGGCGTCGCCGGCCCACGCCAGGGAGGTTCTGTCCGCCGACGACCGCGCCATCGAGCGGCTCATGCTCGAACTACGGCTGTCCTCGGGTTTCCCGCTCGCGGAGGTCGCCAGGCCCGCGGAGGCCGACCGGGCGCTCGCGGAAGGGCTGCTGGAGCCCGTGCCGTACGGCGAGGGCCTGGCAGTGCTGACCTTGCGGGGCCGACTGCTGGCCGATGCCGTGATCCGGGACCTGACCTGATCCGCCGATCGCGCAAGACACCGCGCCGCCCCTGCGGCGGCGCGGCCTTTCGAAAGTGCGGCCTCCGGGAGTGCGGCCTCCGGGAGTGCGGCCTCCGGGAGTGCGGCCTCCGGGAGTGCGGCCTCCGGCGGAGGAACTCACCTGACCAGGCGGAGGGTGAGAGGGTAGCGGAAATTCTGCCCCTTGCTCGCCGACACGGCACCGACGATGCCGACCACCAGCGCGTAGATCCAGAGGACCACTGGGAGGAGGAATGGGGTCCACGACAGGGCCATCAGAAGCATGGTGACGGCGAAGAACATCGACGCCACGATGAGCACCGACATGGTGATCCAGAAATTCAGGGATTCGGCGGCCTGGTCTCTGGCATAGGGCGCGTGCTCCCGCTTGGTGACGTAGATGATGAGTGCCCCGACAAAGCCGAACGGCCACAGGATCAGGTTGGCGAGGCCGCTGAGGTGCGCCAACACCGCCATCGTGGAGTCGTCGCTGCGGGGCCTGGGCCCATAACGCCCCGGCGCGTAGCGTTCGACCGGCATGCCGTACCCCGGCGTTCCATAGCCGTATGCAGGGCCGTAGCCGGAGTATCGCCCCGCTTTGGGCGGCGGAGGATGGGCGGCGCGCGGATAGTCCCCAAGCGGAGGCGGGCTGCCGGCTTCCCGTGGATAGTGGCTCATGATGTCCCCCTGTGTGGCGGGCTATCGCTCCATGTCCCCGGCGTCCCCGGCGGTCACGAAGTCGATCAGCTCTTCGACCCTGCCCAGAAGCGTCGGTTCCAGGTCGGCGTAGGTCGAGACCGAGCCGAGGATGCGACGCCAGGCATCTGCTGGGTCTATCCCCCAGCCGAGGGCCCGGATCACCCCTTCCTTCCAGGGAATCCCTTTATGCACGTGTGGCCATTCGGGAAAGCCCAGAACGGACGGCTTCACGGCCTGCCAGATGTCCACGAAGGGATGTCCGACGATCAGCACATGAGGGGAGGCCGCCACCTGCGCGGCGAGACGGCTCTCCTTGGAGCCGGGCACCAGGTGATCGACCAGCACACCCAGCCTGCGACCGGGGCCCGGTTCGAACTCGGCGACGACGTCGGGTAGATCGTCCACACCCGCGAGGTATTCCACGACCACGCCCTCGACGCGGAGGTCGTGACCCCAGATCTTCTCCACCAAGGCCGCATCGTGCACGCCTTCCACATAAATGCGGCTCTCCTTGGCCACACGGGCACGTAGCCCCTGGACGGCGATCGACCCCGAGGCGCTGCGCCGCGCCGCGGCCTTCGGGACCGCGGCGGGACGCACCAGAGTCACGGCCTTCCCCTCAAGCAGGAAACCCGCGGGTACGAGGGGAAACAGCCGCCGCCGCCCGAAGCGGTCCTCCAACGTGACGGCCTCCTTGTCGCAGGCGACCACCGCGCCGCAGAAACCGCCGTCCGCGTCTTCCACCACCAGGCCGGGGTCGGCGGCAACCTCGGGAATCGCGACCTTCTTAGGCCGCCGCCAATCGCCTGACAGGACATCTCGCCCGTACATATCCCGGCACGCTAGCAAAAGCAGCGATCAACCACCCGGATGCCAGCCTGCCGCCAGCCTCTTCTTGAACAAGCTGCGCCGTACGAGGATGACGATGGTGACGATGACCGCCGCGATGAACCCCAAGCTGGGAAGGCCGATCAGCAGCAGCCCGCCCTCCACCAGGCTCTGGGTCGCCCCCGGGGTCGTGATGGTGCGTCCCACACCGAAGACCGTGCTCGCGGCCTGGTCCGACCGGCAGTTGATCTGGTAGTCCCCGGGCTGCTTCACCCCGATCTCCAGGACGAGCTCCCAGTCGGGATACGCCTGCGGCACGGTCGGCTTGAACAGCGCCGGCTTCTCCGGCCCGGGCCCCCCGCTGATGTCGCAGTCGAACCTGGCGCCCTGCGGGCCGCTCACATAGATCGCCGGCCCCCGGTCGGGATCCAGCGTCACCGTGCGCGTCTCCCCGGACTGGAACTGCGTCGTCGGCAGAATGTCGCTGAAGTCGGTCTCAACGCGGGAGGCGAACGTGACCAGGCCGACCACCACGGTCACCAGGAAGAAGATCCAGCCCACCGCGATCCAGCGCCGCTTCGGCCGGATCAGCTTGCGGTCGTACGGCACAGGCCCGCCATAGCCCGGCCCGTAACCCGGCATGCCGTACGGCGGAGCCCCGAAGCCGCCGCCGTGCGGCGGCCCGCCCGCGAAGCCCGGCCCCGGCGGAGCCCCGAACGGGTGGCCGCCCTGCGGCGGCGGGCCGTACGGCGGGCCCATCGGCGGGCCGGTCGGCGGGCCGGTCGGTGGGCCGGTCGGCGGACCCATGGGAGGGCCTTGAGGATGGCCGCCCTGCGGCCCGGGGCCGGGGAACGGCCCCTGAGAGGGCGCCGAGGGCGGCGGGCCTGTTGAGGCTGAAGGAGAGGAAGACGGAGAAGAGGACGGCGAAGAGGACGGAGAGACGAACGGGGAGGGCGAGGCGGGGGCTTGCCCCACCGGGTCGTAGGGTCGGCTTGGAGGAGCCGGCCGCGACACCCGTGTGGTGTCTTCGTCCGCGGGCTCATTCCTGTCTGTCATGTCCGGCAGTCTGACGCCTTGGCGTCGCCCTCGGGTAGCGGCGCGACTGACACACCCTTGAGTGGGGCCACTCAGCGACGTGTTATCGCACGCCGCGGGCGAGAGCCGTACACTTGGCACTCGGGAACACCGAGTGCCAGGCAGCGCGTTTCCCGGTGTGGCGCGAGGCAAGGAGGTGAGCACGTTGGTCGACGACCGCAAGCTGGCCGTGCTCAGGGCCATTGTCGAGGACTACGTCTCCGCCGGCGAGCCGGTGGGTTCGAAGGCATTGGTCGACCGCCACAATCTCGGTGTGTCGCCCGCGACCATCCGAAACGACATGGCCGTGCTAGAGGAACAGGGTTACATCACGCAACCGCACACCAGTGCGGGGCGTGTGCCGACCGACAAGGGATATCGGCTGTTCGTTGACAAGCTGTCGCAGATCAAGCCGATGTCGGGCGCCGAGCGCCGCGCGATCGAGACGTTCCTGGCGGGTGCGGTCGACCTCGACGACGTGGTCATGCGCACGGTGCGGCTGCTCGCCCAGCTCACCCGACAGGTCGCGGTCGTGCAATATCCCACCATGAGCAGCTCGACGGTGCGTCACGTCGAGATCGTTCCGCTCTCCGAGCACCGCGTGATGCTGGTGCTCATCACCAACACCGGACGGGTGGACCAGCGGGTCATCGAGCTGCCGCACGTGGTCGACGAGGCCCGTGTGGCGCACATCCGGGCCGTGCTGAACGCCGCCCTCGACGGTTGCGGCCTCAACCGGGTGCCCGAGATGGTCGCGGACCTGCCCGAGCGCCTCCCCGAGGAGGACCGCCCGGCCGCGGCTACCATTCTGTCCGTCTTGCTGGAGACGCTCGTCGACAGACATGATGAGAAGATTGTCTTTGCCGGGGCCGCCAACCTGGCGGCGCCCGATTTCACGGTCGGTCTGCGTGATGTCCTGGAGGCGCTTGAGGAGCAGGTGGTCCTGATGCGCCTGCTGGGAGACGCCTCGGACATGGCTGCCATCACCGTGCGGATCGGCTCGGAGAACCCTTACCTGCAGGGCACGTCCATCGTGGCCGCGGGATACGGGTCAGGCGACAAACCCCTCGCGCGCCTCGGCGTTCTCGGGCCGACGCGCATGGACTATCCGGTCACGATGGGAGCGGTGCGGGCAGTGGCACGCTACGTCAGCCAGATCCTGGCTGCTTCATAAGAGGGCTATAGGTGGCTAAGAGCGATTACTACGGCACCCTCGGGGTGCGCCGTGACGCGACTCCGGAAGAGATCAAGAAGGCTTATCGCCGTCTGGCCCGTGAGCTGCATCCGGATGTGAATCCCGATCCCGAGACGCAGGAGCGCTTCAAGGAGATCACGCAGGCCTACGAGGTCCTGTCCGATCCGAACAAGCGCCAGATGTACGACCTCGGAGGCGACCCCTTCGGCGGCGCCGCCGCCGCCGCGGGCGGATTCGGCGCGGGCTTCCCGTTCAGCGACATCATGGACGCCTTCTTCGGCTCCGCCGGGGCCACCCGCGGCCCGAGGTCGCGTGCCCGGCGTGGGCGCAACGCCACCATCCGGGTCGAACTCGACCTCAAGGAGTCGGCGTTCGGCGCGACCCGCGAGCTGGTCGTCGACACGGCCGTGCTGTGCGAGGTCTGCCACGGATCCGGCGGCGCCCCGGGCACCCACCCCGACACCTGTGACATCTGCCACGGTCGCGGCGAGGTCTCCCAGGTGACCCGCTCGTTCCTCGGCAACGTCATGACGTCGCGGCCCTGCCCCCAGTGCGGCGGCTACGGCACGATCATCCGTCACCCCTGCCAGGAGTGCTCGGGCGACGGGCGCGTGCGCACCCGCCGCACGATCAAGGTGCGCATCCCGGCCGGCGTGGAGGACGGCACGCACATCCAGCTCGCCGGCGAGGGCGAGGTCGGCCCCGGCGGCGGCCCGCCCGGCGACCTGTTCCTGGAGATCGCCGAGAAGCCGCACGAGA
The DNA here is from genome assembly GCF_900100605.1 of Sinosporangium album. Classification (GTDB taxonomy): domain Bacteria; phylum Actinomycetota; class Actinomycetes; order Streptosporangiales; family Streptosporangiaceae; genus Sinosporangium; species Sinosporangium album. The sequence continues at coordinate 198,990 of NZ_FNCN01000002.1, forward strand.
TCTTCGAACGGCGCGGTGACGACCTGCACTGCACCGTCCAGATCCCGATGACGGCCGCGGCGCTCGGCACCATCCTCACGGTGGAGACACTCGACGGCAACGAGGAGATCGACGTACGGCCCGCCACGCAGTCCGGCCAGGTCATCCCGCTGTACGGCAGGGGCGTGCAGCGCCTCAACGAGAACGGCCGGGGCGACCTGCTGATCCACGTCAACGTCGAGACCCCCGCCAAGCTCGACCCGCCGCAGGAGGAGCTCCTGCGCGAGCTCGCCAAGCTGCGGGGTGAGGAGCGCCCGCCCGGCAAGTTCGCCCCCGGCCAGCAGGGCTTCTTCTCCAGGCTGCGCGACGCCTTCAACGGCCGATGACCGCTCCGGTCTTCCTGGCCGGGCGCGACGAGTTCGCCAAGAACTCCTTCGTGCTGGGCGGCCCCGAAGGACGCCACGCCGCCGCCGTGCGGCGGCTCCGGGTGGGGGAGCGCCTCGACCTCACCGACGGTCGGGGCGCTGTCGCCGAATGCACGGTGGGCGCGGTCGCCAAGGACTCCCTCACGGTGGAGGTGCTGCGCCGCTACGAGGTGCCCGCGCCGCAGCCGCGCCTGATCGTGGTCCAGGGGCTGCCGAAGGGCGACCGGGGCGAACTCGCCGTCGAGATGATGACCGAGGCCGGAGTCGACGTGATCGTGCCGTGGGCGGCGTCCCGGTGCGTCGCCAAGTGGCAGGGCGATCGGGCGGCGAAGGGGCTCGCCCGGTGGAGGTCGGCTGCCAGGGAGGCCGCCAAGCAGTCCCGCGGCTTCTGGATGCCGGAGGTCGCGGAACAGGCCACCACGGCCGACGTGGCGGCGATGCTGGCCGGCGCGGCGCGTGCCGTCGTCCTACACGAGGAGGCCGCCGTGCCGCTGTCCGGGCTTGAGCTGCCCGACAGCGGGGACGTGGTGGTCGTGGTCGGCCCGGAGGGCGGAGTCAGCGACGACGAGCTCGACAGGTTCAGGGAGGCGGGAGCCGTACCCTCGCTTCTCGGGCCCACCGTGCTGCGCACGTCGACCGCGGGCGTCGCGGCGGTGGCCGTGCTGCAGACGCGCACCGGCCGCTGGTAGACCTCCCTCAGCCGGGCGGCGTGCTCAGGTCCGGTGTCGTGGGCTCAGGCTCGGTCGGCGGGCACTCCTCGGCCGCGCAGGGCGCCTCGCTGTCGGTGGCCGAGGGCTTCGGCGACGGCGACGGGCTGGGTTTGATCGTGGGGCACCTTCCGGCGGCGTCCGCCTCATTGGGCTGCGACGGGCACGACGAGGGCTTGCGGGGAGTCGGGCTCGTCTGGCTCGTCTGGCGGGACGACGGCGTGCCGGACGGCGTCGCGGCCGGGGGCCGCGCCGGTGGCGGCGGCACCACAGCCGCCGGATCGTGCTGGGGCGGTGGCGGCGGTGTCCCCGGGGGGACCGGACGGGACGTGCCCGAGGCCTCCGGCTCCCTGCTGCCGTGCTTGACCTCGGTGATCTGCCGGTCCTCCTGCGTCACCTGCTGCCGCAGGCTCGGGACGACCATGACGACGGCCGCCGCCACGAGCACCGCCCCGGCGATCGACGCACCGGCGCGCCACCAGAACAGGCCCCGGATGCCGCGCCGCTCGATGCGCGTACGGATGATCTCCAGGGCGTCGGGGGAGGGCACAACCGTGTCCGCCTCCGCGCGGAGGACACGGCGGAGGAAATCGCCGTGCTCGTCGGGGGCTTGGGTCATGACGACTGCTCCAGGACGTTGCGTAAGGCGGCCATGCCACGGGCGGTGTGGCTCTTCACCGCACCCTTGCTGATGCCCATGGCGTGAGCGATCTCTGCTTCCGACAGATCACCGTAATAGCGCAGAACGAGTGCTTCGCGCTGGCGCGTCGGAAGATTTCTCAGCGCTTCGATTACCGCGCCTCGCTCCAGCTCGCCAATGGCGCCGTATTCCGCGCTGGGTGCGTCGGGCAGACCCTTGGGCGCGTATTTCTCTACGACCGCGCGATGGCGTAGCACGGACCGGGATCGGTTGACGACCGACTGCCGCAGGTAGGCGAGCGCCTTGTCGGGGTCCCGAAGTCGCCGCCACGCGCCGTGGATGGCCACGAACGCGTCTTGGACGACCTCCTCCGCGGTCGCGATGTCGCGGACCAGGAGTACGGCGAGACGCACGAGCGACCGGTAGTGCGCGCTGTAGAGCGCGGTCACGGCCGTGTCGGCGTCCCATCCCACAGGCACCGCCCCGAGCGACCTATCGGCCACGAGGGTCTCGGTGGTCACATCAGTGGGACGCGCGGCCTTCCCAGAGGGTTTACGCTCTTCCGGTTCATTAGGGGGCATGACCCAGTCGTGTCCTCGCCAGGTGGCCTCGCCCGACCCTGAGTTGTTCTGAATTTCACTGAAGTGTGGCACACACACCCTATCTGCGGGGATCTTTCCGCGCACCCGAGCCCGGGTTACCGATTGGCAACGGCAGGAGCCGGTAAAGTGCCCTGGTGATCGACTGCTTGTTCTGCAAGATTGTCAAGGGTGAGATCCCGGCGGAGATCGTCCAAGAGTCGGAGCGCACGCTCGCTTTCCGCGACATCAATCCGCAGGCCCCCACCCACGTGCTGGTGATCCCCAAGGGACACTTCGCCAACGCGGCCGAACTCGCCCTCGCCGACGACGGCCTCGCCGACGAGGTCTTCAAGACCGCGCACGCCATCGCCGTCGCCGAAGGCATCGCCGACACCGGCTACCGGCTCGTGTTCAACACCGGCCCGGGGGCCGGCCAGACCGTGTTCCACGTGCACGGCCACCTGCTCGGCGGGCGCGGCCTCACCTGGCCGCCCGGCTGACCGGGGGCCCGCGGCCCGCCGAGGGCGGGCTCCCGCCGTACGGCCCGGGGCCGGGCTCCCGCCGTACGGCCTGGCCACGAGGGCGGAGAGGCCGGTCACGGGGCGGAGCGGACCACGGCCGACACGGATAGCATGTGGACAGTCCTGTTGTATCTATCCGGGAGGCGATCAGGCCGTCGGCCTGCCCATGTCCGAGCCAAACGATTCCCGTAAGTCGCCACCGAGCGGTCCAACCCGGACCCAGGCGAAGGTGGTGATCCCGGACGACCAGCTCATGGTCGGCCTGCTGGGCTCAGGAGACGAGCTGCTGCGGGTCATCGAAGGCGCGTTCCGCGCCGACATCCATGTCCGGGGCAATGAGATCACAGTCACCGGCAGTCCCGAGGAGAGCGGCGCGGTCGTGCGCCTCTTCGAGGAGCTGGTCGAGCTGCTGCGCGGCGGAACGCAGCTCACCACGGATGCCGTCGAGCGCAGCATCGCGATGCTGCGCATGTCCGCAGGGCGCCCCGCCGAGGTGCTCTCCCTCGACATCCTGTCCTCGCGCGGACGCACGATCCGCCCGAAGACGGTCAACCAGAAGCGCTATGTCGACTCGATCGACAAGCACACGGTCGTCTTCGGCATCGGACCCGCCGGCACGGGCAAGACCTACCTGGCCATGGCGAAGGCCGTGAAGGCCCTGCAGGCCAAAGAGGTCAACCGCATCATCCTGACCCGGCCCGCGGTCGAGGCGGGGGAGCGGCTGGGCTTCCTGCCGGGCACGCTCTACGAGAAGATCGACCCGTATCTGCGCCCGCTGTACGACGCGCTGCACGACATGGTCGACCCCGACTCCATCCCCAGGCTGATGGCGGCGGGCACGATCGAGGTCGCCCCGCTGGCCTACATGCGCGGCCGTACGCTCAACGACGCCTTCATCATCTTGGACGAGGCCCAGAACACCTCGCCCGAGCAGATGAAGATGTTCCTCACCAGGCTCGGATTCAACTCCAAGATCGTGGTGACGGGCGACGTCACCCAGATCGACCTGCCCGGAGGAACACAGAGCGGGCTCAAGGTCGTGCAGGAGATCCTGGACGGCATCCCGGACATCTACTTCTGCCGCCTGAGCAGCGCGGACGTGGTCAGGCACCGGCTTGTCAGCGACATCGTCGACGCCTACGGTCGATATGACGCCACGCTGGTCGAGCCCAAGCAGATCAAGCAGCGGGGCAGGAGATAGGCCGATGAGCATCGAAGTCGCCAACGAGTCCGGTGTCGAGGTCGACGAGACGGCGCTCGTGGCCCTGGCGGGGCATGTGCTCGATCACATGAAGGTCAACCCGCTGGCCGAGCTGTCCATCCTTGTCGTGGACGAGGATGTGATGGCCGGATTGCACGAGCAGTGGATGGGAGAGCCAGGTCCGACGGACGTGCTGGCCTTTCCCATGGACGAGCTGAGGCCGGGCCAGACCGGCGCTCGGCAGGGCAACGAGGGGCCCGCCGATCCGGCGCTCCTCGGTGACGTGGTGCTGTGCCCGCAGGTCGCGGCCAAGCAGGCCGTCGAGGCCGGGCACTCCGCCCAGGATGAGTTGGAGCTGCTGTGCACGCACGGCATCCTCCACCTGCTGGGCTACGACCACGCCGAGCCCGAGGAACACAAGGAGATGTTCGGCTTGCAGGCCGAACTTCTCACGGCGTGGCGGGAGGTGCGCACCCAGCGGTGAACGCCGCGAACGGGTGGTTGGTGACGGTCGTCGTACTCGTCGTGGTCGGCGGCCTGATCGCAAGCGCGGAGACGGCTCTTACGCGCATCTCACGGGTGCGCGCGGACGAGTTCACGCGAGAGGGGCGCAGGGGCGCGGAACGGCTGCGAGCCATCGTGGCCGACCCGCCGCGCTACCTTAACCTGCTCCTGCTGCTCAGGTTGAGCTGCGAGCTCGTCTCCACGGTGATAGCCACATTGATCTTCATTGACGTTCTGGGAGACCAGGGCTGGGCGTACGCCGTCGCCGCGGCCGTCATGATCGTGGTCAGCTACGTGATCGTCGGAGTGTCCCCGCGCACGCTGGGGCGCCAGCACGCCGAGCCGATCGCCCTGGCCGCCGCGCCCGTGGTCTACGGTCTGACCCGGATCTTCGGCCCGCTGCCCAAGCTCCTGATCCTTCTCGGCAACGCGGTGACGCCCGGCAAGGGCTTCCGGGACGGGCCGTTCACCTCTGAGGCCGAACTGCGCGACCTGGTCGACCTGGCGGAGGAGCGCAGGGTCATCGAACCCGACGAGCGGGAGATGATCCACTCGGTCTTCGAGCTCGGTGACACCTTGGTGCGCGAGGTCATGGTGCCGCGCACCGACATGTTGTTCATCGAGCGCGGCAAGACCCTCAACCAGGCCCTGTCCCTCGCCCTGCGCAGCGGGTTCTCCCGCATTCCCGTGGTCGGCGAGAACGAGGACGACGTCATCGGCATCGTCTACCTCAAGGACGTCGTGCGCCACGTGCACGAGGCCGGGGACAACGGACACAGCGTCAAGGTGGACGCCGTGATGCGCCCGGCGACCTACGTGCCGGAGAGCAAGCCGATCGACGAACTCATGCGTGAGATGCAGGCCCGTCAGAGCCATCTGGCCATCGTCATCGACGAATACGGCGGTACGGCCGGCCTGGTCACGATCGAGGACGTGCTTGAGGAGATCGTCGGTGAGATCGCCGACGAATACGACCAGGAACTTCCCAGAGTCGAAGCCTTGGAGGACGGTTCGGTCAGGGTGACCGCCCGCCTTCCGGTGGATGAACTGGCCGAGTTGTTCAGCGTTCAGATCGCGGTCGACGAGGTCGAGACCGTCGGCGGGCTGCTCGCCCATGCACTCGGCCGGGTGCCGATCGCCGGGTCCGAGGTCGAGGTCGAGGGGTTGCGGTTGACCGCGGAAAGCCTCGCCGGTCGCCGCAATCGCATCGGGACGGTGCTGGTCAGGAGGCTGCTGCCGTCCGAGCAGGACTTTGTGACGGCCTAGCGGGACGGCGATAGCAGCCTTTCCGGGCAAAGCTACGGATTCTATGCAAGTCCCCTACAAGTCATCTGCAAGCGGGGCGAGCCATAGTTTTCTCGTGGCGCCTGGTGCTGCAGGGGCCACACGGGAAAGCCCGACCGCTCGGAGGGGTTCGGCGCAAGGGCTTTCCGGGGGGTGAGCGCGTCCCGGCCAGCTAGCCGGCCGTGGACGCCGCTCGTTAAAGGGTGCTCTTGCCTGGCATATGCCGGTGAGAGCACCCTTAAGCGTCTATTGGGGACTCTCGGAGATTGTTCTAGTTACTCGGCGGGAACATCAGCGTCGGGGTGACCGGGGAACAACGGGAGAAGGCATGACGCGGGGGATGCGGGTGTTCTGGGTGGTCGCCGCCATACTGGTGGCGCTCGGACTGATCGCCGCAGCCCTCGGCGGGTGCGGGTCGAAACGCACAGAGCGCCCCCCTGAGGTGCGGGACCACGCCGAACTCACCCGCATGCAAGGAGTCCTCAACGATCAACGTGGGCTCCCCGACGGGTTCTCGCCGAGGCCGTTGGACGGATGGATCTCCCCGTTCCGGGCACGCGGCCGCGACTGCCGGGCCGTACTCGACGCCGCCGCCGGCCGCCCGCCGAGCGGCTCCCTCCGTGCCCAGGCCAAAGCGGCCTACGCCGGCAACGGTGTCGGCGAAGTCGCCGGAGTCGCCCTCGCCGGCTACTCACCTGGAGGCGCCCAACGGCACCTCGACCACCTGAGTACGGCTCTCGCCCGGTGCCTGGCCAAGCCGCAGAAGCTGCTGACCGCCAAGAATCCGGGCAACAGCACCAAACTCACGATGCGGGAGCTCTCCATTGCCGACGTCGGCCACAAGGCGCTGACCGCGAAGGTGACCGGACGGCTCAACGGATATCCGTACAGCCTCCACCTCGTCTTCGTACGCATCGGGGAGACCCTGATCTGCGTGATCCACACCGGGTTCGCCGATCTCGACCCCACGCGCACCCATCTGCTCGCCAGAGCCGTGGCCGACCGCGTGGCATCGGCCTGACCCGCGCTTTGAGTAGCCTTGTCGGGTGACTGACACGACTCTCGACCCCGAGGACAATAAGATCATTGTGCTGGCCCGGTCGGCCAGAGCGCGCAACGGCACGGCTCAAGGCGCCGCCGTGCGCGACGAGACCGGCCGCACCTATGTCGCGACCGACGTGGCGCTGCCCTCGCTGACGCTGACGGCGCTCCAGGTCGCGGTGGCGATGGCGGTGTCGAGCGGAGCGCGATCACTCGAAGCGGCGGCCCTGGTCACCGACGCCGACGAGCCCGGCGACGCCGACCGCGCCGTTGTCGCCGACCTCGGCACCCCGGTCCTGATCACCGCCGGCCCCGACGGAACCATACGGCAGAGCCGATGAGCGACGAATTCAAGGCAGGCTTCGCCTGCTTCGTGGGCCGACCCAACGTCGGCAAGTCCACGCTGATGAACGCGCTCGTGGGCACCAAGGTCGCCATCACCTCGTCCAAGCCCCAGACCACACGCAGAGCGATCCGCGGCATCGTCCATCGGCCCGACGCCCAACTGGTGATCGTCGACACCCCCGGCCTCCACCGCCCCCGCACTCTGCTCGGCGAGCGCCTGGACAGCCTCGTCCTGTCCACCCTGAGCGAAGTCGACGCCATCGGGTTCTGCATCCCCGCCGACGAACCCATCGGCAAGGGCGACCGGTTCATCGCCGACAAACTCGCCGCTGTCAAACGCACCCCCATCCTGGCGATCGTCACCAAGTGCGACCTCGTCGGGCGCGAGCGAGTCGCCGAACAGCTCCTCGCCGTCTCCAACCTGGGCACCTTCGCGGAGATCATTCCCGTCTCCGCGAAATCCGGCGACCAGCTCGGCATCCTCTCCGACCTCCTCATCGACCGGCTCCCCGAAAGCCCCCCGCTCTACGAAGGCGGCGAACTCACAGACGAGCCCGAACAGGTCCTCGTCGCCGAACTCATCAGAGAGGCCACCCTAGAGGGCGTACGCGATGAGCTCCCGCACTCCATCGCCGTCGTCGTCGAGGAGATGGGCCTGCGCGAAGGGCGGGACGACCTCCTCGACATCTACGCCTTCATGTACGTCGAACGGCCATCCCAGAAAGCCATCGTGATCGGCCGCAAGGGCGAACGGCTTCGCGAAGTCGGCACCCGGGCCCGCCACCAGATCGAAGCCCTCCTCGGCACCCGTGTCTACCTAGACCTGCGCATCAAGGTCGCCAAGGACTGGCAGCGAGACCCCAAACAACTCCGCCGCCTGGGCTTCTACGACTGACAGTGATGATGTCCGTGGTGACACCGCAGGTGGGCCTGCCCCATCAGATTCTCCCGAGGGGACCGTCGCCTTCAGGCGACGGGGGAATCCGGGTGTCACCACGCACGCGGCCGGACAGGCGCTCGCGACCTCATAGGAGCTCGGTCCAGAAGCCCCGCCATGGTCTCGTCCGCCCACCCCCTGACCGGCGCTGCCGCCCCCGGAACGGACTCGCGACGACGGACATGACGCACGACAGCCCGCAGATCACCGGCGAGTCGACACTCGCGGCCTGACCCACACCGCAGGTGATCGACACGGTCGGACAGCACCTGGCCGACCGGGAGCTCCCGGCCACCGTCCACGGCTACCGTGACCTGCTGGGCTGGAAGCGCTCGTAGGGCACGATCGTCGCTGTGGGGGTGGAGGGGCACCGGAGCCTACAGAGCCGGGCTCGAGTGCAGTTGTGGAGGTGGGAATCCTGGTGGCCGAGTGTGGGCCCCTCGCCCTCTCATTGCTGGTAAGTCTCGATCTCGTCCGCAGGACGGGGATTCACGTAATCGGGATCTTCGCCGAACTCGCGCTGGGCACGACGCTGCCGTAGCAGGTCCCAGCATTGGTCGAGCGCCATCTCCAAAGATCTGATGCGCTGGTTCTCTTCCTCCGAGGTCACTTCGCCCAGAGCGAGCCGACGCCGTAGTTCGCGCTCTTCTGCGACGAGGTCACTGATCCGGCCCAGAATCTCGTGGTCGCGCATGATGCCTCCTGTGGCTCAGTCGCTAGTTCGACCATATCCGCCGAACTGCGGCTCTCGGGCGTTCCCTGGGGGAGGCCTGGGTGGACTGGTCGGGCTTCCTGGCCCGCTGGGGCTTGGGGGTGGTTGTCGGGGAGCGGGCAAGATCTCGCAGGAGGTCGACCGTCATAGCGGGTCAGGCGATGATCACAGTGACGTCTTGGGCGCGCAATCGGTTGACCGCACCATCTGAGGTCGCGTCGTCCGTGATCACTGTGCCGATGCGGGACACCGGCGCGATGCGAACTGCACTGCTCTGACTGAACTTGGTGTGGTCGGCGAGCACGACGAGATCGCGGGCCACCGTGATCATGTTGCGATCTGTCTCGGCCTCCGCGAGGTGGGCGCCGAGCATGCCGTACTCAGGGTCTAGCCCGAAGGCGCTGAAGAACGCGGTGTCGATGTGGATATCGGCCAGCGCTTGAGTGGTCAGATGTCCAAGCAGTGACAGCTCGGTGTTGCGCATCAGGCCGCCGAGCACCAACACCTGTACCTGATCGCCGGAGGTGCCGATCGCGTGCGCGATCGCCACGGAGTTGGTGACCACCGTGAGGTCTCGCACCCGTCCCAGATGAGGCACCATTTGGGCGCACGTCGACCCCCCGGTGAGCAGCACTGTGCTGTGAGGCTTGATCTGGTCTACCGCGCGGGCGGCGATCCGGCTCTTCTCACTGAGGTTGCGGATGGCCCGTTCAACGAGCGAGACCTCGGAGGATTCGGCGTTCGGCAGTGCGATCGCGCCACCGTGCACTCGGCGCAGGAGGCCACGCTCATCCATCTCGTCAAGATCCCGGCGAACTGTCGAGACGCTCACTCCGAGCAGGTCGGCGAGATCGTCAACGCTGACCGATCCGTTGGTACGCACATGGCTTAGCAGTGTGCTTCTGCGCTTCTCGCTCAGCATCGGACGCCGTCCCTCCTGTCTCCAAGGCTACGAGGATCTCATCTCCGTGGGCACTCAGAAAACATCAAGTTCTGTCATTCGTCAAAGCGTGTTTGTTGCTATTTGTCCCATTCGTGTGCGTCTGTGCCATGGATTGACAGAGGTGTGCCGCCGTTCTATGGTCGGATCTGAAAGTTCTGAGAGTTTTTGATTGATTCTGATCGAGCGTTCTCGGGAGGTCGAACCACATGGCGCACACATCTGGCTCCGTCGCGAACCCATCCAGCGAAGATTCGTCCTCGGGGGGTCTTGGCCGCGAGACCGAGAAAGAGGTGAGAAGTCAGCCAGAGGTCTGGGAGAGAGTCTTGGGTCTGACTCAGGACGTGATGGGGCTCATGCCCAAGCCGGGCACACGTGTGCTGGCGCTTGGCTGCGGCACGTCCTTCTACATCGCCGACTCCTATGCCCGCCTCAGGCAGAGTCTCGGCCAGGGGCACACGCACGCGGCAATCGCCACAGAACTTCTTCCATCAGATCTCCACGATGGAGGCCCCTATGACGTGGCCGTGATGCTGTCCAGGTCCGGCACCACCACGGACATGGTCCGCCTAGCCGGCGGTCTGGTCGGCGGCTTGGAGAGAGTCGCGATCACGGGCACCCCTGGTTCACCGCTCACCAACGCCACGGATCGCCATGTGCTTCTTGACTTCGCCGACGAGCGTTCCGTCGTGCAGACGAGGTTCGCCACCTCCGCGCTGACGCTGCTTCGAGCCTCGGTCGGCGACGATGTCGGGAGGCTGCCCGACGCCGCGCGTGCGGCTCTCGCGGAGCCCGTGGTCGCCGATCCCGCCGACCACGACCATGTGGTCTTCCTCGGCACCGGTTGGACCTTGGGGCTCGCAGGTGAGGCGGCTCTCAAGTGCCGGGAGTCAGCCCGACTATGGACGGAGTCCTATGCCGCGCTTGAATATCTTCACGGCCCGATCGCCTGTGCCGGACCCCGCAGCCTCATCTGGTCGTTCGCTCCCCTTCCTCCCGCTGTCATAGAGGCGGTTGAAGCTACCGGCGCGGCTTTACGTGTCGCTTCCACCGACGCCCAGGCTGAACTCGTTCGAGTGCATCAGTTCGCCATCGCCCATGCTCGCGCTCGCGGTCTCGACTGCGACACACCGGCACACCTGTCCAGATCCGTCATTGTCGAATGAGGTCCCATACCCCGTCGGGGACACAGCAGTGAACTACACACGGACTTACCGTTCACACATGCTCGCACAGCCATGGTTCCGCGGTTGGGATTTCACAGGCACAGGAATGGTTCTCTACGAGAGAGATGCTGTGGGTGTCATCCCCCGCATATGAGCGGCTTGATATCCGATAGTCCCGTCGTAAGCATCCCTTCGCTCATGGCCCCTCGGAAGGAGCTCAATAGGCATGCGGCTTCTTGCCTCGTTTCTCGTCCACGCGGGAAGCCGAGCCGGGCCTGCTCGTCTGCAAGGCGTACGGCGTCGCCGTCCGTTGCCATCCACAATGCAAAAACTGAGATGCAGTGCGTTGGTCTTGGCGGACAAGGCGTTCAGGAGTTCGCCGCACGTTGACGAGCAGGAACATCGCCGTCGAGCTGACTTAAGCGTTTATCGGAGAGGAGGTAAGGGTGATTATCACGGTCACGCTCAATCCCGCACTCGATGTCACCTACACAGTCCCCGGTCTCGCCGTCGATGCCACGAACAGGGTGCGTGCCGTTGCCATGCGGCCGGGTGGCAAAGGAGTGAACGTCGCCGGCGTTATCAATTCTCTGCTGGCGGACGGCATCGACGCGCCTGAGGTGACCGTGCTGGCATTCGCGGGGGGACACCAGGGAGAACTGTTCACAGAGATGCTTCGCCGCCGAGGGATTGCCCACGATCTGGTGACGACTCGGGGCGAGACCCGACGCACCCTCGCACTCGTCGACCCAGCGAACGGAACGGTGACGTCACTCAGTGAACCAGGTCCCGTGATCAACGAGCACGAGTGGGGGGAGATGCGTGACCGGGTGCGCGCACTGATGCCTCGGGCAACAGTTCTTGTGCTGTCAGGCAGTCTTCCACCAGGGGTCCCGTCTGGCGCTTACGCGGTGCTCGTGCGCCTTGCGCGCGGATTCGGGGTTCCAGTGGTGGTCGATGCGGGTGGCGAGGCCCTGCGCAGAGCTCTGAAAGAGCGTCCTGACCTGGTGAAACCCAACGCCGCAGAGCTCGCTTCCGTGGTAGGGCCAAGCGTTCTTGCCCTCGATAGGAGCGAAACGGAAGAAAAGAGTGGAGTTAAACGAAAGAGAGATCTAGCTGATCGAAACGAGAACGGCTGGCTTCAAACGGCTGCTTTTCAGCTCCGCACCGCCGGGGCCGGCGTTGTCATCGCCTCCGACGGACCCCGTGGATTGTGGGCCGACACTCCACGCGGCCAATGGCATGCCGTCCCGCCGCACGTTCCGTCTGGGAACCCGACCGGCGCCGGCGACGCGGTGGCCGCAGCGCTGGCTCTCGGCCTGGCACGGGTCTGGGACCACAGCAGCCCTGCAGGCCAGGTGGTCGACCTGTCCTCATGGAACTGGCCGCACATGCTGACCCATGCCGCCGCATTATCGGCAGCCGCCGTGCATGCACCGCTCGCAGGAGAGGTCGACCCGGCGGTCTATCGCGCCAACCTCGCTCAGGTCGTTGTCACGCCGACGCCAACTCACCCCCTGGGCAAGGACGAATAAGCATCCTCCCGGGGCACCCGACCGACTCGGCGCGAGATGCGCCTGGAGGAGTTTCCCCCGCAGGCAGAACGAGGTCCTCGAAACGAAATGAAGCTGATACAGGGCGATGGGGACGTCGTCGATACCCGGACGGGCGACTGAGCTTGCTGATGGCCGGGATCTTCACAGAAGGACAACATGCCAGGAACTGGAACTGAAGAAAGGAGGCTGGCGCTATGGCGCTGATACCGACGGGTGATCTCCTCACCGCAGCCTGGAAGGCGGGGCGTGGGGTGGGTGCCTTCAACGTGATCCAGATCGAACATGCGGAGGGCATTGTCGCAGGTGCTGAGAAGGCGCAACTTCCAGTGATCGTTCAAATCAGCGAGAACACCGTTGCCTACCACGGGGCATTGTCTCCGATCGCCACGGCAACCTTGGAGATCGCCAAGAGGGCGCGCATACCTGTCGCCGTTCATTTGGATCACGCGACGAATCCTGATCTGGTGGACGAATCGGTGGCATTGGGGTTCGGATCGGTGATGTTCGACGCCTCCGCCCTGCCGTACGAGGAAAACGTGACCCTGACCGCCGAGGTGGCGGCCCGAGCGCGGGGTCAGGGGGTGTTTGTGGAGGCTGAGCTTGGTGAGGTCCGAGGCAAGGACGGCGTTCACGCACCAGGTGCACGCACCGATCCGGAGGAGGCGTTGGTTTACGTCGCGGCAACCGGCGTCGACGCCCTCGCTGTGGCTGTCGGCTCCTCTCACGCGATGCTCACACGCGACGCCGCTCTCGACTTCGAACTCATCGCACGACTTCGTGCCGCCCTGCAGGTCCCTCTGGTGCTGCACGGGTCGTCCGGGGTTCCAGACGAAGGACTGGAAAGTGCGGTACGCCATGGGATGACCAAGATTAATATTGCCACCCATCTGAACAAGGTATTCACCGAGGCGTTAACGGAGAACATCAGACAGAGGCCGGCCAAGGTTGATCCTCGTGTTTACCTCGGCGCGGCTCGAACAGCGATAGCTGACCAAGTCGCCTACCTGCTTGAACTGATAAATCTCTCACGCGGCTGACATCAGTGGATTTCTACGCTGTGATCGACGGTGAGTGGGAAACGCTAAAGTTGCGTCTAAGGTCTGCCTGCCATGTTCTGGCTGGCGCCACCGCGAGGAAGTGCAATCCGAGTGGGCGGGCGAAGTGTGCTCCCGCGATGGCCGCATTGCCCGCACCGGCCTGTCCCACGGTGGTGTCCTCCGTGATCTGTCCGGCGGCGAGAGTTTGCCCGAAGGCGGCAGCCAGGAGTCCGTCCGTGCTTGACGCTGCCTGACGGCCATGGATTCGTCTTACGGCCGTGGATTCGTCTTGAGATGTAGGGCGTCCGCCGAGACAGGGCTGTCGCTGCAGTCGGGCACTGGAGATTGTGCACAGGCGTGGTGACGAGGTCTTCCTCTACTCGTTGAATGCTGCCGTCGTCCACTCGTGCCTGGATCCCGCGGACCAGAGTTGAGATACGGGGAGCCATCACCCGGGGGTGGGCCCCGTCGTACGGCACAGCGTTCGTGATCTCACAGTGTGAACGGAGTGGTCTCATGCATTCGGGAGCGTCTGCTAGTGTGCTTGGCATGCTGCGTGTGCTGCTCCTTAGCTGCCGCGGCGGGGGCCTCTAGGCCGGCTCCCTCGCCGCGGAGCGAGTCATGCGCGTCGGCCGCTGGTTCGGAACCGACGAGGAGCAGCAAGATCTCATGAGCAAGACGTTTACCGGCAAATCTCAGCAGCCCAGCCCGATGCCGTTCCACCGCTATCGCCCCTTTACGCCTGTCTCTCTGCCTGACCGCACGTGGCCGGACCAGGTGATCGCGAAGGCGCCCCGATGGTGTGCGGTGGACCTGAGAGACGGTAATCAAGCGCTGATCGACCCTATGGACTCGGACCGCAAGCTGAAGATGTTCGAGCTCCTGGTTTCCATGGGATACAAGGAGATCGAAGTCGGTTTCCCTGCGGCGTCGCAGACTGATTATGACTTCGTACGGCAGATCATCGAAGAGGGGCGCATCCCCAGCGACGTGGTGATCCAGGTTCTGACTCAGGCCAGGCCCGAGCTGATCGAGCGGACGTTTGAGGCGGTGCGCGGGGCGGCCCAAGTGATCGTCCATCTCTACAACTCCACCTCGACGCTGCAGCGGCGAGTGGTGTTCGGTCAGGACCGCGAGGGCATCACGGCGATCGCGGTGGAGGGGGCGAAGCTGTGTAAGAAGCTCGCCGACGACATGGGGGACACGGAGATCTATTTCCAGTATTCCCCGGAGTCCTTCACCGGCACTGAGCTGGAATACGCGGTCGAGGTGTGCAACGCCGTCAACGACGTCTGGCAGCCGACCCCGGACCGGAAGGTCATTGTCAACCTCCCGGCGACAGTGGAGATGTCCACCCCCAACGTCTACGCGGACCAGATCGAGTGGATGCACCGAAACCTCGCCTACCGCGACTCGGTGGTGTTGTCGCTGCACCCGCACAACGACCGGGGGTCGGCGGTGGCGGCCGCGGAGCTCGGCTATATGGCCGGTGCAGACCGCATCGAGGGCTGCCTGTTCGGCAACGGCGAGCGCACGGGCAACGTATGCCTGGTCACGCTGGGCATGAACCTTTTCTCGCAGGGCGTTGACCCAGAGATCGACTTCAGTGAGATCGACGAGATTCGCAGGGTTGTCGAATACTGCAACCAATTGCCGGTGCATCCGCGCCACCCTTACGGCGGCGAGCTCGTTTATACGGCGTTCTCGGGATCCCACCAGGACGCGATCAAGAAGGGCTTCGAGCACCTCGCCATCGATGCTGCTGCGGCCGGGCGCGTTGTCGATGACTTCACGTGGGAGGTGCCTTACCTCCCCATCGACCCGAAGGACGTTGGGCGCACGTACGAGGCGGTCATCCGGGTCAACAGTCAGTCCGGCAAGGGCGGCGTCGCCTACATCATGAAGGCCGACCACAGCCTCGATCTGCCGCGCCGCCTGCAGATCGAGTTCTCACGTGTCGTCCAGGCCCGCACGGACGAACAGGGGGGCGAGGTGACCGCGGCGGAGATGTGGGATGTGTTCACCGACGAATATCTCCCCAATCCGTCCAGCCCGTGGGGGCGTCTCGGTCTGCTGGCGCACCGCAGCGAATCCACCGTCGACGAGCGCGATCAGATCAACGCCGATATCCGGGTGGACGGTGAGATCCGCGCGATCGCCGGTGTGGGCACCGGGCCGATCTCGGCGTTCTGCGATGCTCTCAGCCGTCTCGGCATCCAGGTGCGGGTCCTCGACTACACCGAGCACGCTTTGAGCGCCGGTAGCGACGCGAAGGCCGCTTCCTACGTGGAATGCGATGTACAGGGGCAGACGCTGTGGGGTGTCGGCATCGACGCCAACACCACGACCGCTTCGCTGAAGGCCATCATCTCGGCGGTCAACCGGGCAAGCCGTCAGCCTGGGCACTGACGATGTGAGGGCCGCGGCTCAGGCCGCGGCCCTCACATCTGTCGCCGCCTCTCATACCAGGGGGCAATGGACTTCTTGGAGCCCTCGGGCATGACCAGGCCCGGCACCTACTCCTCGCTGAACAGGCCGACCCCGTGTGCTCGACGCTGAGCCGGGGTTCGTGGGGGACTCCAGCAGGGAACACCCGTACGTCACGATAAACACGTGTCTGTCGGGGTTGGCCTCGTACACCACGTGTCCAGGAGTGGGCCACCTGAGACCTTCCAGCCGGTTCCTTCTGCGAGCCCGCGCACGGCCGTGGGGCTTCGGGCGTCTCGCTTCGTTCGAGTCTCCCACCAGGTAGTTCCCACTCTTCCCGCTCGTCGTTCTTGAGTAGCAGCACCCGCTCGGAGGGGTCGATCAGACCCCTTTGATAGAGATGGGGGAGACGGCCACTTCTGGGGTTCCTTCATGCGGGCATCTGGAAAGTGCCACCTGGGCGTTTAGACGTACGCTCACGGTATGAGTGAACTGGCACTGGCCCTTATCGGGCTTGGCGACATCGCATCGAAGGCATACCTCCCTGTTCTGGCTGCCACGCCTGGATTGGACATCCGACTGTGTACACGGGACAGGGCGACGTTGGATCGCCTTGGAGACGCCTACCGCATCGGAGGGCGATACACCTCGGTGGACGACGTCGTGCAATCGGGGATTCGCGCGGCCTTCGTCCACGCGGCGACGGAGGCTCACGTGCAGATCGTGGAGAAGCTTCTGTCGGCTGGTGTGCATGTTTATGTAGATAAACCGCTTGCCGATAACTTTCGGGACGCCGAGCGATTGGTGCGGCGTGCGCAGGCGGCCGGATTAAGCCTGATGGTCGGATTCAATCGGAGATATGCTCCCGGATACGCGGGGTTGCAGGATCTGCCGCGTCCCCTTATCTTGATGCAGAAGAATCGTGAGAGGCATCCGGACAGTGCGCGTCGGGTGATATTCGATGACTTTATCCACGTTGTCGATACCCTGCGCTTCCTGGCTCCCGGGCAGGTCGTCGGGCAGAGAATTCACGCTAGAATAGCTGGCGGGCTCGTTGAACACCTTGTGCTCGAGCTCTCCGGTGACGGATTTGTTGCCGTCGGAATGATGAATCGAAATAGTGGGCTCTCGGAAGAGAGTTGTGAGGTTTCGGGTGGCGGTCTGAAGCGCCGAGTGGTAAACCTCGCAGAAGTCGTTGATTATTCTGGTTCGGAAAAGGTGGCACGCCGAGGGGACTGGACCTCGGTGGCCAGGCAACGGGGTGTCGAGGGCGCGTGTCGAGCCTTCATTAACGAGATCCGGGAAGGGCGTCTGCTGGACGCCGAGGATGCATTGATCACGCATAAGGTTTGCGAGGATATCTTCAGAGAAGTCGCGAGGCATGGATGAGTCTGAGTGGTCCTGGCGGGCTCGGCTTCCCGTAGGGATTACTGCATGCGGGGCTTGTGGAGATGGGGCGTAAGGTTCCCCTTTTGGGAAATGTGACAGCCGTCCTTGCTGATTCGAGAGTAAATCGTTAGATGGCCTGTCGATGCGTTCCTTCCGCGCCCGGCCCTCGAAGAGCCGTGGGAGCTGTTCCAGTGCATGGCTCAGTGGGCTGAGGCTGTACGGCCGGGGCGTGTGGAGGCTCGTGGGCGCATGACTCCTGGGCGGTTCGGGTTCGGCGTGGACAGCCGAGGTTCGCGGGCGCGGGGTTGGCGGCTGGATTCCACACTTGGCGGGGATGGTCAGCGGTTGGGGCGGCGAGTGGGAGCGGCGCGTTCGGCCAAGGCGAGGAGGCTGCGAAAGGGGGTGTGGGCGGTTGTCGTGATGAGGGAGAACCCCACAGGGTCGCGGTAGGGCCCAGAGGATGAAGCGATACCTACCAGGGTGCTGCTGGTGACGACGGGGCCGCCGCTGCCGCCGTTGACGATTTGGCAGTTGGTGGTGAGTAGGAGACCTTCGCTGGGGGTGCCGGAGTTGGTTGCTTGAGCATGGCAGCGGTACATGTCGCCGCCGGAGTAGTGGAGGTCGGCAGGGTAGCCGTAGATATCGACTTCGGCGGTGCCCTTCCAGCGCTGTTTTGTGCGAGGTATGAGGCCGGGGCCTGTGACCTCTTCGAGAAGTTTGCCCTCCTTGCCTACTTCGACAACTGCGATGTCATACGGGAGGAGTCCGAAGGAGTACGGCTGGGTGCGCCAGCGTTTGGGGACCCAGAGGCGGACGGCGGGCCAGATGCCCAGCGGGGCTGTGCCGTCACCGGCGCTGTTGTAAGCGGGGATGAAGGCAACGCGCTTGAGCCAATGCCGCTGATTGTCTCGGTTGGCGAAGACGCAGTGGGCGGCGGTGGCGACAAGGTTCTTGCGTCGAGATCGAATGACGGCGGCTCCGCAGGTGAGATCTTCACCCGTTGTGGGGTCATGGCTGACGAGCAGCCCTGTCAGGCGCTGTGCGCCGGCGCGGGTGTAGGGACGGGAAACAGGGGCGTAGCCGTAGCGGTCACCACCGGGGGTGAGCACTTTGGCAGAGGGGATCGTTCGTAGGGCGGAGGCCGACGGATCGAGCCGGAACGCGACGGCGGGGGTGGCTGGGCTTGAGGCCCCAAACCCGGGAGAGGAGTGGGCCGCTACGCGGGCGACGCTGGTAGGGGCGATGGGGGGCGTTGCCGTCCCGATGGGGTTCGCGGCGGGCTCTGGAGCATTGGGTGGTTGGATGTCGGGATTCTGAGCGTTCGGGTTCCCGATCATTCGGGGGGGTGTCGCCCCGATGGAGTCCGTGGCCCGCTCTGGACCGTGGGGTGGTTGGAGAACGGAGTTCTGGGCGTTGGGGTGCCCGATCACTTTGGGGAGGGAGAGCGTAGCCGGGCCGGTGGGCACCTGGGGGGCATCGGTGTGTTTGGCGAGGCGGGCGGAGATCTCGAAGAGGTTCGAACGTTCGTCGCCGGTGACGGTGTGCCTCACGGCGCCACCGAACTCGGTAGGGAGAAGCACTGGGTGGTCAGGGCCGGCATGCGTGGCCGTATGAGCGGCCGGGCTGAAAGGGTCGGGGGTCGGGATGGATGTTGTCTTCAAGTCGGCGATTGTCTGCGGGGGGACTGTTGCCCGAGCAGGATTCGCTGCGATCAGGGAGGCCATGGCTGTCGTCACTGCTATTGCCCTGTACACACGCCCCCCTTGATCACAATGGCCACGGTGGCGGTTACCCAGAGTGACGTTTCGGCAAACCGGTTGGTGGCCTGCTGGACCGTGGTGTGATCAGGGTGTTGACGCGGGCGTGACCCAGGTTGGGGCGCGCATGGGATGGATATGGGGTGTCGGATGTCTGAGCTGGTTGTAGGGCCGATGCTGCGCTACGTGGACTCGGCCAGCGCGTCGATCTGGGTGGAGACCAGTGAGCCGTCCCGCGTCGATGTGCATGCGGGCGGGACGCGCGGTGAGGCCGAGACGTTCACTGTGCACGGCCATCACTATGCCGTGGTCGATCTGCATGATCTGCCGGCGGGGGCGGTGCCGTACACGGTGACGCTGAACGGGCAGGAGGTGTGGCCGCCGCCGGGCGGGCGGGCCGGTGTGATCCGCACGATGCCGGAGGCGGGGCCGCGGCGGGTGGTGTTCGGCTCATGCCGTACGAGCGTGCCGCACGACGAGGCGCACACGGCGACGCACGGCATCGACATGCTGCGGGCCTACGGCAGGCGCATGGCGGACCAGCCTGTCGAGGAATGGCCGGATCTGCTTCTGCTGCTCGGCGACCAGGTGTATGCCGACGAGCCGACGGCGGGTGTGCTGGAGTTCATCCGGTCGCGCCGACGGCCTGGCGAGGAACCGGTGGACGAGGTCGCCGACTTCGAGGAGTATGCGGAGATCTATCGGCAGGCGTGGACTGATCCGGACGTTCGCTGGTTTCTGTCGACCGTGCCCAGCTCCATGATCTTCGACGATCACGACCTGCGGGACGATTGGAACACCTCCGCCACCTGGCGCGCTGAGATGGCCAAGGTGCCCTGGTGGCCGCGCCGAGTGGTGGCCGGGCTCGGCGCGTACTGGATCTATCAGCACCTCGGCAACCTCGCTCCCGCCGAACGTGCGAAGGACCAGCTTTATGCGGCACTCACGGCCGAGCCCGGGGACGGGGCGGCTCTGCTCGACGAATTCGCCAAGCGGGCCGACGAAGAGCCATCGTCCATGCGGTGGAGCTACGCCAGAGACCTCGGACCTCATCGGTTGATCATGCTGGACACGCGGGCGGCCCGCAGCCTGACACCCGGCGACCGGCGCATGGTCGACGCGGGGGAGTGGGAATGGTTCGCCGAGCAGGTCGCCGGAGCCAGGTCGATGGAGAACCTGCTGATCGGCTCCTCGATCCCCGTGCTGCTGCCCGAGGGCATCCACCACGTCGAGAGCTGGAACGAGGCGCTATGCGATGGCGCGTGGGGTGCGGCCGCGGCCCGGTTGTCGGAGAGGTTCAGACAGGCGTTCGACCTGGAGCACTGGGCGGGATTCCGCCGCTCCTTCGACGAACTGACCCGGATGCTCGCCCGCTGCGGCACCAGAGTGCTCCTGCTGTCGGGCGATGTCCACTACTCCTATCTGGCGCGGCTCCGGGCAGGCTCGGTCTACCAGCTCGTCTGCTCGCCGATTCGCAACCCCCTCGGCCGGGTGCTGCGCCTGGCGAACATCGTGGCGGGATTCGGTCTCGCCACGGTCGGTGGTTGGTCGCTCGCGCGGCTCGCCCGTGTGCCGCGCCCGCCGTACCGGTGGAGGATCGACCATGGGCCGTGGTTCCACAACTCGGTGGCCGTGATCGATCTGCGGGGACGACCCGTGGTGACGTGGGAGGGGCCGGGGGAAGGGGAGTCGAGCGGCCTTGTGGCCCTGCATCGAGTGGCCTTGGGGAAGTGAAGGGCACCAGCCGGAAGGAGAAAGGGGATCTAGGTCATGGTGGCTGTCGTGCGGGGGGAGGGGGCCGAAGTCGAGGTCCCGGAGGTCCGTCAGGTCTTGTGAAGAAGAAGATCGAATGCCGCGTCGATCGCGGGCTTGAGCTTGTCCGGGTCCGGGCCTGCCGCGGCCCGGGCAGCGCGATAACAGGCCAGGCCCATATGGGCCGCAAGCGCCGCCTCCAGCGGCGGCGTGCCCTGTGCCTGCAACGCATCGCTTACCACCTCGGTCAGGCGTGTCAGCTTGCGCTCCTTGCGGTCGTACAGCTCCGCGTTGTCAGCGATGAGCCGCTCGTGTAACCGGTACCGGTCCAGGTCGGCGGTCACTGCGGCGATTATCGTCTCCACGGCGCGACGCGTATGGTCCAATGCCTCGCGGAACGTGGGCGCCTTCTGCGGGCGTTCGGAGCGTTCGGCGCCGAGGGCGCGCAGCTGTTCTATGAGGTGCTGTTCCCTCGCGAAAACCACTTCCTGCTTGTCTCTGAAGTAGCGGAAGAACGTGGTGCGTCCCACCTCGGCGCGATCCGCGATCTCCGCCACCGTCACATCGGCGAAGCCGCGCTCGGTGAACAGGGTGAACGCCGCGTCGATGATCGCTTCCTGCGCGCGCCGTCTTTTCCGCTCGCGCAGCGGGGCTTCCTGGTCCATCCCGCCATTGTAGCGTTTATGAACTAGGTCCCTTATGGTACTGAGTACCACATGGTTTCGAGTGTCAGAGGTGTGAGATGCGATCGACAGGGAGTCTGCTGATGACCGGGGCGAGCAGGGGCATCGGCCGGATCGCGGCCGAGAAGATCCTGAACAGTCGTCCAGAGCTGCACCTCGTGCTGATGGTGCGCGGCGCGGGGGGACATGAGCTGGTCGCGGAACTGGCCCGGGCCACGGGGAATGCCAACGTCTCCGCGATCCCATGCGACCTCGCTTCCCTGGCCTCGATCAGGGCGGCGGCCGGGGAGGTCGTGGAGAGTCTGCAGTCGGGCGCGCTGCCTCCACTGCGCGGCTTCGTCGGCAACGCGGGGCTGCAGATGGTCAGTCGCACCCACGTCAGTGCCGACGGCATCGAGCTGACCTTCGCGGTGAACGTCCTGGCGAACTACCTGCTCGTGCGCCTGCTGTGGGACCAGTTCACCGCTCCCGCGCGGATCGTGCTGACCGGCAGCGACACGCACTTCGGGGACCGCCGCCACAACAGGGTGATACCCGCGCCGCACTGGGAAGACCCCCGCCTGCTCGCAGCCCCCCGCTACGACGACGCGGCACGGACGACCGCCGTCGGCCGGACGGCCTACTCCACCAGCAAGCTCGCGGTCATCTACCTGGTCCACGAATTGGCCCGGCGGCTGCCCACCGGGACGGACGTGTATACGTTCGCTCCCGGTTTCGTGCCCGACACCGGCCTCTTGAGGGACGCGGGCCCGGTGGCCCGGCTCCTGTCGCGCACCGTTCTGCGCGGCTTGGCTCTGACCCCGCTCGCGCACTCCCCGTCGGCGGCCGGAACCTGGCTCGCCCGCGCGGCCGGCGGCTCGCGCCCCGGCGAGAGCGGCACCTACATCAGCCGCAGCACGAGGGTCGACTCTTCCGCCGAGTCCTTCGACCGCGACCGCGAGAACGAGCTCTGGCGCACGGCGGCCGAACTGTGCGGTCTGCCCGCCGAACACGACCGCACCGGGCGGCACTGAGGGAGGGAGACATCGTGATCATTGGCCCGGCCGTCGCCGCTTTTCAGCCTGAAGATCCGACTGCTAGGGGGAGCCGGGACGGGCTGCCCCGGCGACGAAGTACACGGCCACGAAGAGCACCGGGCCGATCGCGCCACAGGGCAGGAGGAGTTCAGTGGTCAATCTCATGGCCGGTCAGTTCCGGAAGTCGTCTGCGTGGTCGCGTGCCCATGGAAAAGGGTGTACGGCACAAGCCTGGGTGGGCTGTGCCGTACACCCTGGGGTGAACGGGAGGAGTCGGGTCAGGCGGACAGTTCCCGCAGGGCCTCGGCGAGCTGGTCGACGGCCCAGTTGAGGTCGTCCTCGCTGATGACGATCGGCGGTGCGAGGCGGATCGTGGAGCCGTGGGTGTCCTTGGCGAGGACACCTCGTCTCATGAGCGCCTCGCAGACCTGGCGGCCGTTGGCGATCGACGGGTCGATGTCGATGCCGGCCCACAGGCCGCGGCAGCGTACGGCGATGACGCCGTGGCCGACGAGTTCGGTGAGCCGCCGGCGCAGCGTTTCGCCGAGGCTCTTGGCCCGCGCCTGGTATTCGCCGGTGCCGAGCATCTTGACGACGGCGCTGCCGACGGCGCAGGCGAGCGGGTTGCCGCCGAATGTGGAGCCGTGCTGGCCGGGCTGGATGACGCCGAGCACGTCGGTGTCGGCGGCGACGGCCGACACGGGGACGACGCCGCCGCCGAGGGCCTTGCCCAGGATGTACATGTCCGGGACGACGCCTTCGTGGTCGGTGGCGAAGGTTTCACCGGTCCGGCCGAGGCCGGATTGGATCTCGTCGGCGATGAACAGCACGTTGCGCTCGCTGCACAGCTGCCGCACCTGGCGCAGGTAGCCGTCCGGCGGCAGCAGTACGCCTGCCTCACCCTGGATGGGCTCCAAGAGGACGGCGACGGTGTTCTCGTCGATGGCCTGTGCGATGGCGTCGGCCGAGCCGTACTTCACGACACGGAAGCCCGGCGTGTAGGGGCCGAAGTTGTCGTGGGCGACCGGGTCGGTGGAGAAGCTGATGATCGTGGTGGTGCGCCCGTGGAAGTTGTCCTCCATCACGATGATGTTGGCCTGGTCGGGTGCGACCCCCTTGACCTCGTAGCCCCACTTACGGGCGACCTTGATCGCGGTCTCGACTGCCTCGGCGCCCGTGTTCATGGGAAGGATCATGTCTTTCCCGGTGAGATCTGCAAGACCCGCGCAGAACTCGGCGAACTGGTCGTGGAAGAACGCCCGGCTGGTGAGGGTGAGCCGGTCGAGCTGCTCCCTGGCCGCGGCGAGGATCTCCTCGTTGCCGTGGCCGAAGTTCAGGGAGGAGTATCCGGCGAGGCAGTCGAGATAACGCTTGCCCTCGACGTCGGTGACCCAGGCGCCGCGGGCTGTTCGGATCACGACCGGAAGCGGGTGATAGTTGTGGGCGCTGCGGCGCTCACTGAGTTCGATCAGCTTGTCGGTCGTGCTCATCTCTCGTGTTCCCCATTCGCTGTCGTGTCGTGCCCGAATGGCCCCATGCTGGGAGCCACCTGGGGATTATTCACGGATCTCCAGGGTGCAGCACTTCGGTCCGCCACCGGCCTTGAGCAGTTCGGACAGATCCACCGGAACGACCTCGTAACCCCTCCGCTTCAGCTCCAGCGACAGGTCGGCCGCCTGTGCCGAGACCACCACGTTGGTCCCGTCGCTCACCGCGTTCAGGCCCAGCACCTCGGCGTCCTGCACGGTGGCGATCACCGCGTCGGGGAACAGGTGCCGCAGGACCTCCTGGCTCCCTTGGGAGAACGCTCCCGGGTAGTAGGCGATATTCCGCCCGTCGAGGGGGAACAGCGCGGTGTCGAGGTGGTAGAAGCGCGGGTCGGTCAGCTTGAGCGTGATGACCGGGCGGCCGAGGAACTCCTGGGCCTCGGCGTGGGCGGTCGGGTCGGTGCGGAACCCGGTGCCGGCGAGGATGAAGTCGTCCAGGGTGAGGAAATCGCCTTCGCCCTCGTTGGTGAACGTGGGTGCCATGCGCTTCTGGTAGCCGTTGGCCTCGAACCACGCGAGGTACGCCGGGCCTTCGGCGGCGCGCTCCTTGTGGGCGAACTTGGCCCCGTACACGCGCCCGCCCACGACGAGGGCGCCGTTCGCGGCGAACACCATGTCGGGCAGCCCCTCGATCGGGTCGATCAGGCTCACCTTGTGGCCGAGCTGCTCGTAGGCGGTCTTGAGGCTCTCCCACTGGCTGACCGCGAGGTCACGGTCGGCGCCGGCCCCGGGGTCCATCCAGGGGTTGATCGCGTATTCCACCGCGAAGTACTCGGGCCGGCACATCAGGTAGTGCCTCTGCTGCGTCACGTGTCACTCCATGCGAAAAGAAGCAGGGTCATTGGGGGGACAGCAGAAGCCTAAGAACCATGTTTCCGCAGGCCAAGAGTGCGGTATTGCGTATCTCCGTCGATCGGTTGCGTGTTTCAGGCGATCCGCGGTGATCCGTTGCGCTCCATCACGAGGGGGGTGTCGAGCAGGCGCGAAAGCACGATAGAACTCTTCGTACGCACCACGAACGCCTCCGAGGCGATGCGCTCGATGACCTGCTCCACATGGCGCATGTCGGTCGCCCTGATGTGGAGCAGGGCGTCGGCCTCGCCGGTGACCGTGCAGGCGGAGACGATCTCTGGGTGCCGCGCCACGGCCCGACCGATCTCGACCGGTGAGGTTTTGCCCCGGCAGTACAGCTCGACATATGCCTCAGTGGTCCATCCGAGGGCCGCGGGTTCGACCCGGGCGGTGAACCCGGTGATCGCTCCGGCTTCCCGGAGCCGGTCGACCCGCCGTTTCACGGCGGACGCCGACAGACCCACCTGTTGCCCAATCACTGCATATGTCGTGCGGGCATCCGCGATGAGTGCCCCGATGATGTCACGGTCCAACCGGTCGAGCTCCACGGTGACCTGTATACAGCCATCCGCGCTGAAAAGGGCTGAGGGGCCGCGTCCCAAGGCGCGGCCCCTCGCGACGACCGTGTGCCACGGTGTACGACTGCCGCATAAGGCTGCCGTGTTCGGCTGCCGTGTGCGAGCGATGGGTGTGTACGGCGGTGCCGTACGTCAGGCCCTCTCGGCCTCGCCCGTGGCCTGCTCCAGGGCCTCCTCGGGCGACTGCTCCAGGTCCTGGTCGGCGGCGGCCTGGGCCGACGCCTTGTCCAGCCGGACCCAGCTTGTCACGCTTTCTACGGCGAACAGGACCAACAGGTAGGCGGTGAGCACGACCAGCACGGGGGTCAGCATGTCGAGTGCGGCGCCCACGCCGATCACGAGCAGCCGTACCTCCCACCCGAGGCCGGCATGGAACACCCACGCGGGCGGCCAGATGCTCTGTCTGGTCCGGTAGACCGTGTCGTACGTGTGGTAGCCCACCACGTAGATCAGCACGAACAGGAGCCACTTGGGGGCGTCCGCGGTCAGGCCCACGAGCAGGATGACAGTGAACTCCGTGGCCCTGATCAGCGGCGGCGTCAGCCAGTCGAAGCGGCCGAGGTGGCTGCGCGGCGCTGTGGGCAGCACCAGCACCACCATGATCAGCACGGGGATGAGCAGGGTGGGTCCGGGTTCGAGCAGGCCGCCGACGGCCACCGCGACGATCGCCAGGAGGGCCGCCATGGTGGCGGGCACCGGGGGGAGTCCCCGTCCCAGCGCGCCGTTGAGCAGCGTGGCCAGCGGGCCGTCGTCGCGGTAGGCGACCAGGCGCGCGGTCTGGATGCGTAGGCGCTCCTCGGCCGGGTCGGGGATCTGACCGGAGACGGCCTGGGGCTGAGTGATCATGCGTACGACCTCTGGGGGCGACCGGAGAGCGAGTGGGAGACCTGCAAGGCGGGTGCAATGCCCACCATGTCATGAAATATGCAAAGGAACACGCGTGATGTACGGCACGGCGCCTGACGAGCGGCTCTCACGCGAGCGACCTCATGAGCCGGCCCGTCAGGGAGTAGACGGCCGCGATGCCACCCCAGATCACCAGCGTGAGGAAGGTCACCCTGGGCTCGAAGAAGGCCGAGGTGATCGCGATGGCGGCGAAGCGCTCGCCGATCGGGAAGACGATCATCTTGCGGGCCCAGTGGACCAGGCGGAAGCGGCCGGCCTTCGTCCACATCTTCAGGAACGCGCGGATGCCGGTGTTGCGGGTCGCTCTGCGGTCCTCAAGGGCCCGGCGCAGCGGCGTGTCGGACTCCGCCGTCAGGGGCAGCGTCGGCAGGGGGGACGGCGGCTTGCGGCGGTTCGCCGCGCCGAAGGAGAAGTCGAGCAGGTGACGGATGGACTGCACGCCGAGGGCGATGAGCGCGAGCGTCCACACGTCGCCGTAGCCGGCGACGACGGACCCCACGGCCAGCCCCGCCATGACCACGTATTCCTTGAACCGGTCGAACGTCGCGTCCAACCAGGCCCCGAGCACGCCGAACTTGCGGGCGTAGCGGGCGACCTGGCCGTCCACGCAGTCGAAGACGAAGGCGAAGTAGATCAGGATCGCACCGGCGATCGCGCCGCCCCGCGTGCCGGTCGCGAAGCAGACGGCCGCCGCCACGCCGAGCGCGATGGAGATCAGGGTGACCTGGTTGGGTGTCAGGCCGCGTCTCGCCGCCCACCGGGCGATGAAGCGTGAGTAGGTGCTCACGAAGTAGGTCGTGAAGAAGCCGTCGGCGCCCTTGACCGCGTTGTTGAGCCGGGCGCGGTCCTCATTGATCTCCAGCATGGCGGTGACCGCCTCGTCGGCCTCCGACTGCGAGTGGAGCCGGGCGTAGAACAGGTCGCGCCGGCCGCGCACGCCGACGGACACGCCGCGCCGTACGAGCCCGAAGACCAGAAGCTGCACGAGGTCGTCGTCGGGGCCGAAGAGGTGGGCCATGTCGGCCATCTCCCGCGCCACCTCGGCGAGGGTCACGGCGTGCTTCTGGTGCAGGTGCAGCGGGCCGAGCAGCACGGCGTTGGGGCGGGTCACCCTGTGGGACGCGGTGCCGACCGACACGATGCGGGAGCGTCCGGCGCGGGCGCGCACCTTCAGCGACTCCAGGACCTGCTCGCCGATCTCCGGCTCGGCCTCCCCGATCGGGATGTGGTCCGGCACCTCCTCGACGCTGTCCTCGTCGGGGCGCGGCATCTTCACGATGAGGGCCTGCGCTCCGCGCTTGGACTTGCTGATCTGGTAGATCAGCTCGTCGTGGATCAGCGCGTTGGTGGGAATGATGAAAAGGTTCTCAGTGCTGTGCTCCACGGCGTCGGCCACGGCGCGGAGGTCACCGGCGAGATCACGGGTCTGGACCACGGTGCCGGGGTGGCCCGCGGCGGAGCGCGTGATCGTGATCGGGTCCGGGTCCAGCGACGCGAGCTGGCTGTGGAGGCGCTCGGTCACCGTGGGCGAGCCGGGCAGCGAAGCCAGCTTGATGCCGGTGGGGGATGAGTGGGGGCCGGGCGATGAGCCCAGCAGGACCACGCGGGTCATGTCACCCTTTCGAGGCGTTTCGGGGCGTATGAGGGGGCGGGTAAACCAGTGGCGCGGCAGAGGTCGCCAGAGGTCCAAAGTCTAATGAGCTTACGGTCAAGCAAGAGCACTGCGGCTTTACCTGTGATTCTTCTGCGACCAGCATCCCTAAAATGGTCGAGTGAGTCTGTACCGGGACGAGGGCATCGTCCTTCGCACCCACAAGCTGGGTGAGGCCGATCGCATCATCACCATCCTCACCAAACGCACTGGCAAGGTGCGCGGGGTGGCGAAAGGGGTGCGTCGCACGACCTCCAAGTTCGGCGCGAGGCTCGAACCCTTCACCCACGTCGACGTGCAGTTCCACACCGGTCGCACCCTCGATGTGATCACGCAGGCCGAGACCATCAGGCCGTACGGCGAGAGCCTCGTCGCCGACTACCCCCGCTACACCGCGGGCAGCGCCATGCTGGAGACCGCCGACCGGCTCACGGTCGCGGAGAAGGAGCCCGCGCTGCGGCAGTTCCTGCTGCTGGTCGGGGGCCTCCGCACGCTCGTGGAGAGGGGCCACGAGGCACGCCTTGTGCTCGACGCCTACTTCCTGCGCTCTCTCGCCGTCGCGGGCTACGCCCCGGCCTTGGAGGCGTGCGCTAAATGTCGGGCTCCTGCCGTACGCGCGTTCGCGATCGTGGAGGGCGGCGTGGTCTGCGGGGCCTGTCGGCCGCCGGGCGCCGCGGTCCCAGCGGGTGAGACCATCGCACTGATGACCGCGCTCATGCGCGGCGACTGGCCGACGGCCGACGCTTCGGAGTCACGTCACCGTTCCGAGTGCAGCGGCCTTGTGGCCGCCTACCTCCAGTGGCACCTGGAGCACGGCATCCGGTCCCTCAAACATGTCGAAAGGGAGCAGGTTCAAGGTGAACGTCCGTCCCCCGTCACCGCATCCGTCGGGAGCGACACCGCCCCCCATCCCGCGTGATCTGATTCCGCGCCACGTGGCGATCGTGATGGACGGCAACGGCAGGTGGGCCAAGTCCCGCGGCCTGCCGCGTGTCGAAGGCCACAAGATGGGCGAGTCTTCGCTCTTCGATGTCATAGAGGGCGCCATCGAGCTCGGCGTGCCGTACCTCTCCGCCTACGCGTTCTCCACCGAGAACTGGAAGCGCTCGCCTGACGAAGTGCGCTTCCTCATGGGATTCAACCGCGACGTCATCCGGCGCCGCCGCGACGAGCTGCACGCCATGGGAGTGCGGGTCCGCTGGGCAGGGCGGCCGGGACGGCTGTGGAAGAGCGTCATCTCCGAGCTCCAAGACGCCGAGGAGATGACCAAGCACAACCGGGGGCTGACCCTCCAGTTCTGCGTCAACTACGGCGGACGTTCGGAGATCGTCGACGCCGCCCTCAAACTCGCCGACGACATCGCCGCGGGGCGCGTGAAGCCCGGCAAGGTCAACGAAAAGCTCTTCTCCCGCTACCTAGACGAGCCCGAGATCCCCGACGTCGACCTCTTCGTCCGCTCCTCCGGCGAGCAGCGCATCTCGAACTTCCTCCTGTGGCAGTCGGCCTATGCAGAGATGGTCTTCCTCGACCGCCTCTGGCCGGACTTCGACAGGCGCGACTTCTGGGAGGCCTGCGAGCTCTACGCCAAACGCGACAGGCGGTACGGCGGAGCCATCCCGAATGAGCTCAAGGTCTGACGCCGGCCCCACGGGGCGGTGCCGTACACCCATTCGCCCACGGCACTGGCCCTCGCCGTCGCGGCACTTGTCACCGTCGCGGGGGCGGGGCTGCTGTGGGCCCGGAGCCACCGCCGGCGCAAGCCCGCGATGTGAGCCCGGAGGGCCTGAGGGGTCAGGCGCGGCGGCGGGCGCGGTAGGCGGCGACGTGCATGCGGTTGCCGCATGTACGGCTGTCGCAGTAGACGCGGGAGCGGTTGCGGGACTCGTCGAAGAAGACGCGGGAGCAGCCGGGCGCGGAGCAGGTGCGGAGGCGTTCGCGTTCGCCGGTGATGAGGAGTTGGGCGAGGGCGACGCCGCAGTCGGCGGCCAGGTGCTCGGCGAGGGAGCTGCCGGGGGCGAAGTAGTGGACGTGGAGTGGGTGCCCGTCGTGCTCGGTGAGTCTCGGGGTGATGCGGGTCTCGCTCAGCAGCGCGTTGAGAAGCACGACGGCGGTGGGCTGGTCGGGGGCCGTGAGGATCTGGTGGAAGTCATCGCGCAAGGTGCGGATCTGGCGGAGTTCGTCGGTGTCCAGGTGGTCGATGCCGCTGATCTGGCGGTGCCGTATGAACTCGGCGAGGTCGGTCAGGTCGCGCAGGGTCTCCTCACCGCCGCTTTCCGCGGAGGTGTTGAGCAGATCCACGACGGTGCCGAGCGAGTGCACCATGTCATGACCGAATGGCATGTTGCCTCCTGATGCGACCTGGTTTGAGCATTCGGACGCGTATCTTCCCACGGGTGTCCCGGTGGGTCCCGTGATCGTTGTGCACCGTGCCGGTCTCCGAGGCGGGGACGCCGGTCATCGCGACCTCGGCGCCGCCGGTCCGCCAAGCGGAGGAGGCCCCGGACACATCCGCGTCGTTCCGACGCGGATGCGCGCTGGGGCCGATGCTGCAAGTGGCGTGGCCTGAGCGGCGAAGGCCGACGCCGATGCCGCTTTAGGAGTCTAGTGGCCGCCTGGGGCGCCGCGGCGTGCTTCGGACTGGATCAGCTCGTCCGGCATTACACGGCCGCCGCCACCGGCGGCGGGCCGGGGGCCGCGGCAGCGGCGCCCGGCCCGGCGTACGGCTCGCGCCGGGCTCAGCGGGACGTGGCCGCGCAGGCGGGGCAGGTGCCGAAGACCTCGACGGTGTGCGTGATGTCGGTGAACCCGTGCTCGGCGCCGACGGCCTCGGCCCAGCGTTCGACGGTGGGACCGGCGACCTCGATGGTGCGGCCGCAACGGCGGCAGACGAGGTGGTGGTGGTGCTGGCTGCTCGCGCAGGCGCGGTAGGCGGCCTCGCCTTCGTCGGTGCGCAGCACGTCGACATGCCCGGCGTCGGCGAGTGCCTGCAGGGCACGGTAAACGGTGGTCAAGCCGATCTTCGCGCCCTCCGCCCGCATCTCAGCGTAAATATCCTGGGCGCTGCGGAAACTTCCGCTGTGGCGGAGGATGTCGTAGACGGCCTCACGGCGGTTGCTCATGGGGTGGACTCCTGGGCTCGGCTTCGCCGTACGAATCTACCGATCCCGAGGGCCAACACGAACCCGGCGAGGGACAGAAGGACGATCGTGGCCCCGGGCGCGACCCCCGCGTAGAACGCCGAACTCAGGCCGCCCACGGTGGCGACCACGCCGAACCCCATGGCGAGCAGCATGGTGGCGAGAAAACTGCGGGAAAGCTGCTGGCTCGTGGCCACCGGCACCACCATCAAGGCGCTCACCATCAGCAGACCGACCACGCGCATGGCGATCACCACGGTCACCGCCGCGGTGACGGCGATCAGCAGGCTGAGGAACCGCACGGGCAGCCCGCTGGTGCGCGCGACGTCCTCGTCCTGGCAGAGCAGGAAGAGCTCGCGGCCGAAGTAGACGACCACGCCGAGAACGGCGACCGCCAGCGCCGCCGTGATCCACACATCCTCCTCCGTCACGCTGCTGATCGAACCGAACAGCGCGGACATGAGGGTGGCGTTGCTTCCGCCGGGCGACAGGCCGATGAGCATGACGCCGCCGGCGATGCCGCCGTAGAACAGCAGCGCGAGGGCGACGTCGCCGCTGGTGCGCCCCCTGGCCCT
This sequence comes from Sinosporangium album, assembly GCF_900100605.1. GTDB lineage: Bacteria > Actinomycetota > Actinomycetes > Streptosporangiales > Streptosporangiaceae > Sinosporangium > Sinosporangium album. The sequence continues at coordinate 230,836 of NZ_FNCN01000002.1, forward strand.
GACGAGTTCGATGGCCACCGCGCCGAGCACCGACACGATCACCGCGGTGACCACGGGGGTGGTGCCGGTGAGGAAGCCGAGCGCGACGCCGGTGAGGGCGACATGGCCGATGCCGTCGCCGAGCAGCGCCAGTCGGCGCTGAACGATGAACGTGCCGACCGCGGGGGCGGTCAGGCCGACGAGCAGCGCGGCGATCATGGCCCGCTGCATGAAGTCGTAGTTGAGGAGCTCCATCAGGTCCCTGTTCCGAGGGGGCCGGTGCCGAGGCCGATGCCGCCGAGCCCGGCGTGGTCGAGGCCGGACCTGTCGAGGTCGGCCCCCGCGTATTCGTGGCGTCCGCCCGGCCGTACGCTCAAGTCGCCGTCGTGGACGATGACGCCGTTCTTGACGACGATGCTGCGGGTGATGATCGACTCCACCGCGCCGAGTTCGTGGGTCACCAGTACGATCGTCTTGCCCAGGGCCGCCTGCGCGGCGAGCGTGCCGGCGAGGGCGTGCTGGCTTTCGGCGTCGACGCCGGCGGTGGGCTCGTCCATGACGAACAGGTCGGGTTCGCCCGCGAGGGCCCGCGCGATGAGCACCCGCTGCTGCTGCCCGCCCGACAGGGTGCTCACGGGGTCGCCCGCCCGGTGGCTCATCCCGACGGCCGAAAGGGCGGCGTCGATCGCCACCCGGTCGGCCGAGCTCGTGCGGCTCAGCCGCCGCCTGCGCGCCACCCGCCCCGACGACACGACCTCCTTGACCGTGGCGGGCACGCCGCCTCCGACCTGGAGCCGCTGCGGCACGTATCCGACGCGCCACCACTCGCGGAACCGGGACGGCGGCGCGCCGTAGATCAGCGTGCTGCCGGCGGACAGGGGAAGCAGGCCGAGGAGCGCACGGATGAGCGTGGACTTGCCCGATCCGTTGGTGCCGAGAATCGCGACGACCTCGCCCTGAGCGATCGTCACGTCCACGCCGCGCAGAACCGGCCGCCCGTCGAGGACGACGTGGCCGCCGGTCATCGCGAACGCGGTCTCAGACTTCATGTGCACTCCATGGCGGTGCGGAGAGCGGCGAGGTTCTGCCGCATCGCTGAAAGATAGTCGCCCGAAGCGGGTTTGCTCTCCACGGGATCGAGCACGCCCGTCTTGGCGCCGACCTCGCGGGCGAGCACGTCGGCGACCTTGGGGCTGACGAGGGCCTCGGTGAAGATGGTGTTGATCTTCTCGCGCTTGGCGACCTCGGCCACCTGGGCGAGGCGGGCGGGGGAGGGCTCGGAGTCCGGGTCGATGCCGCTGATGCCGACCTGCTCGAACTTGTAGCGGTCGGCGAGGTAGGCGAAGGCCGCGTGCGCGGTGACGATGGTGCGCTTGCCGCAGGTGGCGAGGCCCTTGGTGAACTCCTGGTCCAGTGTGGTCAGCTCCTTGGCGGCCGCGCCGGCCCGCTCGCGGTAGCCCTGCGCGCCCGCAGGGTCGACCTCGGCGAGCTTGTCGCCGAGTTTGACCGCGACCGTGGCGAGGCGGCTGGGGTCGAGCCAGATGTGCGGGTCGTGGCCCTGCTCGCCGTCCGCGGAGTGGTCGTGCCCGTCGCCTTCGGAGTGCCCTTCCTCGGGGTGGGCGTCGTCCCCGTGCGGCTCCACCTCGCCGGAGGTCGCCGGGAGCGTGGTGACGGCGGTGGTCGCGTCGAACCCCCGGCCGTTCGCGTGCTGCTCCACCGCCTCGTCCACGGCGGGCTGGATGCCCTTGACGTAGACCGTGAGCCTGGCCTCGGTGAGCGCGGCGATCTGCTTCGGTGTCAGCTCCACGTCGTGGGGTTCGACGCCGGGGTTCGTGAGCCCCGTGACCTGGGCGGCCGTGCCGCCGACCCGCTCGGTCAGCCACTGAAGCGGATAGAAGGCCGCGAGGATTTCCGGCTTGCCGCCGCTCGCGGCGTTGCCGGTCGAACCCGCGCCGCAGGCGGCGCCGGTGACGGTCAGCAGTGCGGCACCGGTCACCAGGCCGGCTGTGCGGAGAGGGTGGAACTTCATACAGTTAAGTATGGGCAGATTGAAAATGGTTGTCAAAACCATCCAAGGAGTCTGGTAAAGGCAACAAAACGGTCAGCGACCACCAGAACCAGGAACGTCAACAGCACGACCCTCATCAATCTTCCCCAGAGGCGCAGCGACGGCCAGGACAGATAGGCCAGCCACCCCACGAACAAGAGCACCGGAAGGACCGCCAGGCCGCCCCACAAGGACGGTACGGCGAAGCCGACCAGGAGGAGCGCGACCAGGGCCACGGGCAGGATCCAGCGGGGAAGCTGGAACAGGAAGACCAGAGGGGCGGCGCTCCGTCTCTCGACGGCCGCGCGAAGGCCGGTGGCCCCCGGCGTGAAGAAGTGCTCGCCTCGGGGCAGGGGGCGCTGCCGCGGGCGGGGCCCGCCCGCGCCCGGTCGCCCTCGCCCTCCCGGCCGGCCCGACGGCCGCCTGGCCATCGGGTGCCGACCGGCTCCGCCGCTGTCACCTGGCTTCGCGTTGCTGGCCACGGGCTGAGCCTAGCCGCGCGAAGGCCGATCGGCCACGAGGACGCGGGGCCCGCGGGAGTCGGCCCGTACGGCGAAGCCGGGCACGCCCGCGGGGGCAGGGGACGCGGTCGCGCGCGGCAGGTGGCGCGCGGCAGGGTGCGCGCGGCGGGTGGCGCGGGGGCTGATGGCGCGGGGGCTGGTGGCGCGGGGCGGGTGCCGTACCTACACTTGGCCGTGGCGAGCTCTCGCGCCGAACCGTCTTCAGCGGGCACCCACGCTGCCCGCCGTCCAGGACGGCAAAGGGGACACATGTGCCTTGAGAGCGCGGTTGGGTCACGCGCGAAAGACCATTGAGCGGCGGCCGGATCCGCGGGCGTGGGCCGCTGCCCCGTGCGCGCCGCGATGGAGCACACCGTGATGACCAGCAGAAAGCAGTTCAAGGCCCGCGTCAGGCAGCGCATGGCGAAGACCGGTGAGAGCTACACCGTGGCCCTCCGGCATTTCGTCCGGCATCCCGAGGCCCTCCACGACCCGCGCCCCGAGCCCTCCGAGACGGTCTCCGAGACGGTCTCCGAGACGGCCGGGACCGCCCGCGGTTCTGCGGCCGAGCTCCTCGCCGACCACGGCTGGCGCTTCCTGGGCGGGCGCCACTCCCACAGCGCCTCGGTCACCTCGGTCCTGGTGAACGCGGGGGTTCAGGTGAGTGAGGCGGCCGTGTTCCTGGCGGGCGGGGGCATTGGGGCGGGTTACATCCTGTGGGAGTTCAAAGAGCACGACAGCCGGCATCTGGTCCTCGGCTTCCGCAACCGATGGCAGTATCACGACTCGTTCCTCGACAAGGCGCTGGGCAGGCTCGGCGTCCCGAGCCGCACCCACCGCACCGGAGGGGCGAAGTCGGCGGCGGCGGTGCTCGCGGCCGAGCTGGACGGCGGGCACCCGTGCGTGGTGCTGCCCGACCGCTACCAGATCGGATATTGGGGCCTTCCCGCGCATCTCGACGGCCACGGCGGGCATCCGGTCGTCGCCTACCGGCGCGACGCGAGCGGGGTGTTCGTCGACGACCGGGGTCTTGTGCCCGTCCACGTGCCGCAGGAGCGGATGGACGCGGCCCGCGCCCGCGTCGGCTCCTACAAGAACATCTCGCATGTTCTCGAACCCGTCCCCATCGGGGAGGAACGCCTGGCCGCCGCCGTGCTCGACGGGTTGCGGGACTGCGCGGAGCACCTGTCGGGGTCCTCGGACTCGTTCGCCCTGCCCGCCTGGCGCAAGTGGGCGAGGATGACGGGCGACCGGCGGAACGCCAAGGGCTGGCCGAAGGTCTTCGCGGGAGGCCGGGGGCTCGCGGGGGCGCTGCTGTCGATCTGGGAGGCCGCGGGGCCCGACGGCATGGACGGCGGCGACCTGCGCGACCTGTTCGCCGACGGCCTTGCCGAGGCGGCGGCGCTGCTCGATCGGCCCAGGCTGGAGCGGTTGGCAGCGGGTTTCCGTGAGATTCACGATATGTGGGGCGAGCTCGCCGACGCCGCCTTCCCGGCGGACATACCGGACTACGCGCGCATGCGCGAGTTGACCGCTTCGGTGCGCCTTGCCGTACTCACCGAGGGCGCCATCGACCTGGACGCCGCGGCGGAGCTGTGGCGGCTGCGCGGCGCCGCCGACGCCGCGCCGCCGCCGTTCGACCAAGAGGAGCACTGCGCTGCGCTCGGCAGGGGGCTGGCCGCGATCCACGAGGCCGAGACCGCCGCCGTGGCGGCCCTCCGTACGGCCCTGGCCGACTGACGCCTCCACCTCCAAGACGGCCCTTACGGTGGTAGGAGCCGTAAGGGCTGATCGATGCCCTGAGACGGATACTCGCTCGTGGAGCGGCATCCGATTGAGGCGAGCACTCCTCATGTGAATCTCGAGGTACGTCTTTGCCGATCCTGCCCGCTGGTCCTGGGTGGGACCTCGGTAGTGTGATGTAGCCTGTGATGTGAGTCCTCTTTGGAGAGTGTCTGATGTTTGATTTCCTCCCTGCTGCAGAGGTCATGGTCTTGCGTCGGGCTCCTCTTCGGCAGGTCATTGCCCAGGTCCGCTTTGAGAGTCAGAGCGCTCTTGGCACGCATCAGGGGGCAGCACGTGTCCATGAGGTTCTTGTCGACGACTATCCACGCATGCTGACCGAGCAGCAGCAGGTTTTCACCATGACCTCTGCCGGCGGGGTGTCGACAGTGACACATCCACAGTTCCGCCTCACCGACCTAGAGCAATCATGGTCAGTGGTCATGGGCTCTGAACATGTGACATTGGAGACGAACGCATATTCATCGTGGACTGTACTAAGGGAGCGCCTCGAAGCGGCGCTGGCCGCCGTGGGCAGTATCACGAAGTTGCGCATCCGTGAACGGATCGGGCTTCGCTATGTAAACCACGTTGCATCCGACGCGAACGGGATGCTTACGGATCGCATTAGACCTGAGCTCCTGGGGCCTGCGTCCGAACCCGCGTGGAAGCAGGGCGTGGATACGATGATCAGCCAGGTCGTGGCCACGGACGGTACGGCCCAGTTGCTCCTCCGCTATGGGCTTGCCGATGAGCAGTCTCATGGTCGAGTAGGTTTTTTCATTGACATCGACTCCGTCGACAGTGCGCCTGTCGGATTCTCCATGTCGGATACCATGAGTTACTTCGACCGGTTGAACGACGTCGGTTATCGCTGCTTTTGCTGGTGTGTTCCAGAAGCACATCGGAAGCAGTTGACCACGGGTGACGGCGGTTGAGGCCCGACTGACTGGGAGGCACGGTGTCTGGAGAATCGTTCGACCCCGGTGCATCACTCATGACGGGCACCGGCTACGACATCGATCGTTTCGCGCAGCGGTTCTCAACCGGCCTGCTCAGCGGCACAGGCACGGGGGAGCCTGCCGGTCAAGACATCACCCTCGTTGTCCGGGGAAGTGCTGAGGCGGCCAACCCTGAAGACCTGGCGCGCATCCTGGATGTCTTGCGGAGCATCACCCTCCACCCCGCGGGCGACACGGCCGCGCTCACGAGGTGGGCACGGGTTCTGGGGCAGCTCGCGAATTTGCGGCTGGCCTCGGTGGGGCATGTGTTTGAGATCGAGGAGATCTCGCGGGGGGGTGCCCAACCGGAGGAGATTCGGTCTGAGCGCTCAGACAGCACGCGGCCCGTGGAGCAGGTCCACTCCCGGCTCGCCCGAGAGTTGCGTGAATGCACAGGTCTTGGTGCTCGCGTCCTGGGAGAGACGCTTGGCGTGAGCCGCGAGCAATACTCTCGATGGATCAGCGGACATGCGATCAGCGACCTCCGTCACGGCCAGCTCAACTATCTGCACACCCTGATAACCGACTTGGTGCGAAAGCTGGGGCTTCCGGCGGCGAAGGTGTGGCTGAACACACCCATCGGCGGAGTGACGCCTGTTGAGTTGATGACCAGGCGTCGTCTGGACCTGCTTCACCGTGCGATCGTCCAGGTTCCAGATGTTGACCCCGTCGTTGACGGGGTCAACGTGGCGCTGGCGGTGGAAGAGGACAACGATCTGTTCGAGGGCGATACCGACGAGGACGCTTGGAATCCCTACGACTCAGTGGGTGGGCCCGCAGGGTCGGCGGAGAAGGCTTGATCTTCCGCTCATGAGAATCCCTTCCCCCGCAGACGACGACACGCATTGGCTTGAGGCCGACCGGCTTTACTTTCAGCGCGGCTCACTGTGTGAGATCGACAGGCCGGTCTTCCAAGTGGACTGACGGGTGTGCTCCGCCGTCCCCGATGGCGGAAGCCGTACGGGCTCGCGGTTTCGGCCGTGTGTGCTGTGCGGGCGCTGTGCGTGTGCGGAGACACTGGTCGGCCGTTGTTCTGCGTCGAAGAACAGCCGCTGGGGGACCCGCGGGTTGACCCTGCCGGTTGGGGTGCGGCGGAGAGCGGCGTCCGCGTCGTGAAGGCGGCCTCGGCGTCCGGGGCGGGCCTCGGGGGTGCCATGCTGGTCGGATGCTCGCAGTCATCCGCTATTCCGTGCCCGGCCCGCAGAGCGAGGAGTTCGCGGGGCAGGCGCGCGAGATCCTGGACACGTTCGCCGCCCAGCCGGGGTTCCTGACCGGCCAGCTCTCCCGTTCGGTCGACGAGGAGGAGTTGTGGGTGCTGGTGACCGAATGGGAGGGGGCGGGGTTCTACCGCCGCGCCCTGTCGGCCGCACGACTGGTGATGTATCCACTCATGACGCTCATGATCAACGAGCCGAGCGCCTTCGAGCCCTGTTATCGGAGCGAGCGGGACGGTGCGTCCCCTAAGCTTGGGTGAAATCGAGCAGGTGAAGCCCCCACTCGATCTCTCTTGTCACCAACGCCGACACCCAGCCGGACGGAGTTCCACACATGGCACGTCGCAACGACGTCATGGAGACCATTGTCAGCCTCGCCAAGCGCCGCGGTCTTGTCTACCCGTCGAGCGAGATCTACGGAGGGCTGCGGGCTTCCTGGGACTACGGGCCCCTCGGTGTCGAGCTGAAGAACAACGTCAAGCGGGAGTGGTGGAAGGCCGTCGTCCAGGCCCGTGAGGACGTCGTCGGCCTCGACTCGTGTGTGATCCTCGCCCGCGAGGTGTGGGAGGCGAGCGGCCACGTCCAGGAGTTCGTGGACCCGCTGACCGAGTGCCAGTCGTGTCACAAGCGCTACCGCGCCGACCACCTCGTCGAGGCATACGAGGAGAAGCACGGCAAGGCTCCCGAGCACGGGCTGGCCGACCTGACCTGCCCCAACTGCGGCAACAAGGGCGTCTTCACCGAGCCCAAGATGTTCAACGGCCTGCTCAAGACCTTCCTCGGCCCCGTGGAGGACGAGTCGGGCCTCGCCTACCTGCGGCCCGAGACCGCGCAGGGCATCTTCATCAACTATCTCAACGTCCAGCAGTCCTCCCGCAGGAAGATCCCGTTCGGCATCGGCCAGGTCGGCAAGTCGTTCCGCAACGAGATCACTCCGGGCAACTTCATCTTCCGCACCCGCGAGTTCGAGCAGATGGAGATGGAGTTCTTCGTCAAGCCCGGCACGGATGAGGAGTGGCACCAATACTGGATCGACCAGCGCCTGGGGTGGTATGTCGATCTGGGCATCACCCGCGACAACCTCCGGCTCTACGAGCACCCGCAGGAGAAGCTGTCGCACTACAGCAAGCGCACCGTCGACATCGAGTACCGCTTCAACTTCACCGGGTCGGAGTGGGGCGAGCTCGAGGGCATCGCCAACCGCACCGACTTCGACCTGACGACGCACTCCAAGCACTCCGGTGCGGACCTGTCCTTCTTCGAGCAGGACAGCGGCGAGCGCTACGTGCCTTACGTCATCGAGCCCGCGGCCGGCGTGGATCGATGCACGCTGACCTTCATGATCGACGCCTATGCCGAGGACGAGGCGCCCAACGCCAAGGGCGTCATGGAGACCCGCAAGGTGATGCGCCTCGACCACAGGCTCGCCCCGGTCAAGGTGGCGGTGCTGCCGCTGTCGCGCAACGCCGACCTGTCGCCCAAGGCGCGTGACCTCGCCACGCAGCTCCGCCGCCGGTGGAATGTCGAGTTCGACGACGCGGGGGCGATCGGCCGCCGCTACCGCCGCCAGGACGAGATCGGCACGCCGTTCTGCGTCACGATCGACTTCGACTCCCTCACCGACCACGCCGTGACGGTGCGCGAGCGCGACACGATGTCTCAGGAGCGGATCTCGCTCGACCAGGTCGAGTCCTACCTCCGGTCGCACCTCAACGACTGAGACTGACCGAAACGACTGAGACTGACCGAAACACTGGGACGACCGTAACGACGGAGACTCCGATCGGACCCGGCTTCGGAGGGGCCCGCGCCACGCCCGGCGCGGGCCCTTTTCGCGTTTCGAGGACGCCGGGGAATGGCGGAAATGGGTTGGAGGACTGGTTTACACCAATTGGTATATACCAGTACAGGAGATCGGAAATTTGCCGGATCTTGAATTGGATTAGACCTGTCTTGGGGTATCTACCTGCACAGATGTCGCATGCGCCATAGGGTGACGTTTCTTCCCGATTTCTATCTGTAGAGTCCGCAAGAGAGGCAGATTGCACGTTAGAGGTCATGAAGGAGCTGTCGTGCCCAAATTTGTTTACGGCTTCACCGAGGGCAACAGAGATCTCAAGGACCTGCTCGGAGGCAAGGGAGCCAACCTCGCCGAGATGACCAATCTCGGACTCCCCGTCCCTCCCGGCTTCACGATCACGACCGAGGCGTGCCGCCACTACCTCACCGCGGGAGCGTTCCCATCCGGACTTGAGGACGAGATCGACCAGCACCTCCGCGACCTTGAGCACGCGATGGGGCGCAGCCTTGGCCAGAGCGACGACCCGCTGCTCGTCAGCGTGCGGTCCGGCGCCAAGTTCTCCATGCCCGGCATGATGGAGACCGTTCTCAACATCGGCCTCAACGACGAATCCGTGCAGGGTCTCGCCAAGCAGGCCGGCGGCAACGACCGCTTCGCCTGGGACTCCTACCGCCGCCTCATCCAGATGTTCGGCAAGACCGTGCTCGGCATCGACGGCGAGCACTTCGAGGAGGCGCTGGACGAGCTGAAGGCCGAGTGCGGCGCCAAGGGCGACCTCGACCTCACCGCCGCCGACTTCCGCACCCTCGTCGGCACCTTCAAGGACATCGTGCGCGAGCAGACCGGGCAGGAGTTCCCGAGCGACCCGCGCGAGCAGATGCGCCTCGCCGTACTCGCCGTCTTCCACTCGTGGAACGCTCCGAGGGCCGTGCTCTACCGGCGCCAGGAGCGCATCCCCGCCGACCTCGGCACCGCCGTCAACATCGTCGCCATGGTCTTCGGCAACCTCGGCATGGAGTCCGGCACCGGCGTCGCCTTCACCAGGGACCCCGGCAGCGGCCAGCAGGGCGTCTACGGCGACTACCTGCAGAACGCCCAGGGCGAGGACGTCGTCGCCGGCATCCGCAACACCATGCCGCTCCAGGAGCTCGAACGCATCGACAAGGCGTCCTACGACGAGCTCATGCAGATCATGGAGAAGCTGGAGAACCACTACCGCGACCTCTGCGACATCGAATTCACCATCGAGCGCGGCAAGCTCTGGATGCTCCAGACTCGCGTCGGCAAGCGTACGGCCGCCGCCGCCTTCCGCATCGCCACCCAGCTCGTCGACCAGGGCCTCATCAACCTCGACGAGGCGGTCACCCGCGTCAGCGGCGACCAGCTCGCCCAGCTCATGTTCCCCAGGTTCGACAAGGCCACCGACGCCACGCTCATCACCAAGGGCATGAACGCCTCGCCCGGGGCCGCCGTCGGGCGCGCGGTGTTCTCCTCCGACCGCGCCGAGGAGCTCGCCGCCCGCGGCGAGGCTGTCATCCTCGTGCGGCGCGAGACCAACCCCGACGACCTGGGCGGCATGATCGCGGCCAGGGGCGTGCTGACCTCGCGCGGCGGCAAGACCTCCCACGCGGCCGTCGTCGCCCGCGGCATGGGCAAGACCTGTGTCTGCGGCGCCGAGGAGCTTGAGGTGTCCACCAAGGAGCGCCGCTTCACCGCCCCCGGCGGCGTCGTGGTCGAAGAGGGCGACGTCATCTCCATCGACGGGTCGAGCGGCGCGGTCTACCTTGGCGAGGTGCCCGTGGTGCCCTCGCCGGTGGTCGAGTACTTCGAGGGCGAGGGCGACCTCGACGACGAGCTCGTACGGGCCGTGCACCGCCTCATGGTCCACGCCGACGCCTCCCGCCGCCTCGCCGTACGCGCCAACGCCGACAACGCCGAGGACGCGGCCAGGGCACGCAGGTTCGGGGCCGAGGGCATCGGGCTGTGCCGTACGGAGCACATGTTCCTCGGGGACCGCAGGCAGCTCGTCGAGGACCTTATCCTGGCGACCGGCGACGAGGAGCGCGAGGCCGCGCTCTCCAAGCTCGAACCGCTGCAGCGCGCCGACTACGCCGAGATCTTCGAGGCGATGGACGGCCTGCCCGTCACGATCCGGCTCATCGACCCGCCGCTCCACGAGTTCCTGCCCGACCTGACCGAACTGTCGGTCAAGGTCGCCCTGGCCGGCGACGCCGCCACCGCCAAGGACCGCACTCTGCTGGAGTGCGTCAAGCGGCTGCACGAGCAGAACCCCATGCTCGGTCTGCGCGGTGTGCGGCTCGGGCTGGTCGTGCCCGGCCTGTTCGCCATGCAGGTGCGTGCCATCGCCGAGGCGGCGCGGGCACGCGCCGAGGCGGGCGGCGACGCCCGGGCCGAGATCATGATCCCGCTCGTCGGCGCGGTGCAGGAGCTGGAGCTCGTCCGCGAGGAGGCCGAGGGCATCCTCGCCGAGATCGGGGTCGACGCGCTCATCGGCACCATGATCGAGGTGCCGCGCGCCGCGCTCACCGCCGGGCAGATCGCCGAGGCCGCGCAGTTCTTCTCGTTCGGCACCAACGACCTGACCCAGATGACGTGGGGCTTCTCCCGCGACGACGTCGAGGCCTCCTTCTTCTCGCAGTACCTGGACCTCGGTATCTTCGGGGTTTCGCCGTTCGAGAGCCTTGACCGCGACGGTGTCGGCCGCCTCGTACGCATCGCCGTGGAGGAGGGCAGGAAGACCAGGCCCGACCTCAAGCTCGGCATCTGCGGCGAGCACGGCGGCGACCCCGAGTCGGTCCACTTCTGCCACGAGGCCGGGCTCGACTACGTGTCCTGCTCGCCGTTCCGCATCCCCGTGGCCCGCCTTGAGGCCGGCCGCGCGGCCCTGACCTCGGACGGCTCCGACACGCGGTGACACCGGAGTGACCACGGCAGCAGGGTACGGCAGGCGCATGCCGTACCCCGCTGCCGTCGAGCGACTATGCTCACTGCTCTTATGGCGCACTACGACCAGCATGACCAAGCCCGCTGGGTGCCTGAACCACCCGGCAATCCCGAGCGCGGCTCCTTCGAGCGCGACCGCGCCAGGGTGCTCCACAGTGCCGCTCTGCGCAGGCTCGCGGCCAAGACCCAGGTGGTGGGGCCGGGCGAGACCTACGATCTCGGCCAGCACATCCCCCGCACCAGGCTGACCCACTCGCTGGAGTGCGCGCAGGTCGGCAGGGAGATGGGCGAGACGCTCGGCGTCGACCCCGACCTGGTCGAGACCGCCTGCCTCGCCCACGATCTCGGGCATCCGCCGTTCGGGCACAACGGCGAGGTGGCGCTCGACGCCCTCGCCGGAGGCTGCGGCGGTTTCGAGGGCAACGCTCAGAGCCTGCGGCTGCTCACCCGGCTTGAGGCCAAGGTGCTGCACGAGGACGGGCGGGGCGCGGGGCTCAACCTCACCCGGGCCTCGCTCAACGCGGCACTGAAATACCCGTGGACCCGCCAGGCGAGGCCGGCTCACGCCGGGCCGAAATACGGCGTCTACCCTGACGACGCGCCGGTCTTCACGTGGATCCGGGAGGGCACCGCCCCCGGCAGGGTCTCCTTCGAAGCCCAGATCATGGACTGGGCCGACGACGTCGCCTACTCCGTGCACGACCTCGAAGACGCCCTGCACTCCGGCCACGTCACGCTCGACGCCCTGCGCGACCGCGGCCAGCGCCGCGAGATCGTCAAACGCGCCATCGAGTGGGACTGCCTCGACGCCGACCCGGCCGAGCTCGCCGAACTCCTCGACCGCTTCGTCGCCGAACCCCTCTGGCCGCGGCACTTCGACGGCGGCCTCGCCGACGTCGCCGGGCTCAAAGGGCTCACCAGCACCCTCATCGGCCGCTTCTGCCGCGCCGCCGAGACCGCCACCCGGGAGGCGTACGGCTCGCGCCCCGACCGCAGGTCCGCCGATCTCGTCGTGCCGAGGACGACCCGGCTCGAATGCGCCCTTCTCAAAGGCGTCATCGCGCATTATGTGATGTCGCGCGACGAGCATCACGCCAACCAGGCGAGGCAGCGCGACCTCATCGCCGAGCTCGGCGCGCTCATCACCCGCGGCGCGCCGGGCACCCTCGAACCCGCGTTCCGCCCGGCGTTCGAGCAGGCCGGCGGCGACGCGGCGAGGACCAGGGTCGTCATCGACCAGATCGCCTCCTTGACCGACACGTCCGCCGTCGCCTGGCACCGTCACCTGTCCCGCAGATCACGCTGACCTCACCTGCCGCGCGTTTTCCGGGGAATTGTTCGGCGGTAGTGGCGCGCTTGCGCCCAGTGACCGCGAAATACTGCGGGTGTCCCGGCCCGGCGGGCCGGCTCGGTTCGCCGGAACGGATTCATTGACGGCAGAGAGGCCAAACGCGTGACGACCTTTGTGATCATCGGTGCCGGGCTTGCGGGAGCCAAGGCGGCGCAGACGCTGAGAGACGAAGGGTTCGACGGCGACGTCGTGCTCCTCGGGGCGGAGAGCGAGCGCCCCTATGAGCGCCCGCCGCTGTCCAAGGGCTACCTGCAGGGCAGGTCCGAGCGCGAGAAGGTGTTCGTCCACACGCCCGAGTGGTATGCCGAGCACTCGGTGGACCTCCGGCAGGGGGCGACCGCCGTGGCGCTCGACCGCGACCGCCGCGTTGTCGAGCTGGACGGTGGCGGGACCGTGGCCTACGACAAGGCGCTGATCGCCACCGGGGCCACGCCGCGGGCTCTGAAGGTGCCCGGAGCCGACCTCGCCGGCGTGCGCACCCTGCGCACCATCCCCGACAGCGAGGCGCTGCGCGAGGCGTTCGCCAAGGGCGGCAGAGTCGTGATCGCCGGGGCGGGGTGGATCGGTCTGGAGACCGCCGCGGCGGCTCGCGCCGCCGGGTGCGAGGTGACGGTCGTCGAGCCCGAACCCACCCCGCTCCACCGTGTCCTCGGGCGCGAGCTCGGTGAGGTCTACGCGGGCGTCCACCGCCGGAACGGCGTCGAGTTCCGTTTCGGCACCGGCGTGGCCGAGATCGGCGGCGGCGACCGTGTGCGCGAGGTCGTGACGGCCGAAGGCGAGCGGCTCCCCGCCGACCTCGTGGTCGTGGGCATCGGCGCCGCCCCCAACGTCGGCCTCGCCGTCGAGGCCGGGCTCGACGTCAACGACGGCATCGTGGTGGACGCCTCCCTGCGCTCCTCAGACCCGCACGTCTACGCGGCGGGCGACGTGGCCGAGGCGTTCAATCCGCTTCTCGGACGCCACATCCGGGTCGAGCACTGGGCCAACGCGCTCAACGGCGGCCCCGCCGCGGCCCGGGCGATGCTCGGGCAGGAGGTCGTCTATGACCGCGTGCCGTACTTCTACACCGACCAGTTCGAACTCGGCATGGAGTTCTCTGGGGACATCCAGGGATATGACCGTGTCGTCTATCGGGGGTCGGTGGAGGAGCTGTCGTTCATCGCCTTCTGGCTGCGTGACAACCATGTCCTCGCCGGGATGAACGTCAACATCTGGGATGTGACCGGGCCGATCCAGGCGCTCATCCGGTCCGGCCGGCCGGTCGACCCCGACGCGCTGGCCGACCCGTCCCGTCCTCTCGACGGCCTGGCGGGCTGACACAGCGCTGACACAGCACGCCCCGGTCCCGGGCTCGGGCCGGCGGCGGCCCCGGACGCGTGGTGGGAGACCGCGTCCGGGGCGTGTCGCCGTACGGCGTGAGCCGACTTGAGGTCAGTGCCTGCCGTGGGAGGCGGCGCCGAGGTCCAGCGGCAGCGGCGTCGCGGGGGTGCGCTTCTTGCTCTTCTTCTTCGGCGGGGTCGGGGCGGGCGGCTGCTGCTGCCTTCCGCACAGCGTCGAGCACGGCAGCGTGGCCCCGACGCTCTTGCGCAGCGCCATGGTCTCCTCCCGGGGCGACAGCGTGGGGTTGCCCGAGCGCCAGGCGTCCAGGTAGTCCCAGGGTTTCACCATGCCCCGCCGTATCCACCAGTAGTGCGGCGAGGTCTTCCAGGAGATCGCGAAGTAGAGGTTGCTCGCCGTGGACTGCGCATTGCCCGAGTTGCCGATGCGGCCGAGCTGCCGGCCTGCCTTCACCTTGGTGCCGGGCCGGATGCCCGGCGCCACGGACTCCAGGTGTCCGCCGAGGTAGCGCACGCCGTCCGCGCCGATGACGGTCACGAAGAGCCCCTCGCGGTCCGGTCCGCGGTCGGTGGAGGAGCTCCAGCGGTTCACGGTCTGGACCTCGTCGACCACGCCGTCGACCGGCGAGACGAACGCGCATCCGCGATCCGCCCAGATCGTGCTCTTCGCCACCATCAGTAGCTCGCGGGCATAGGTCGTGCGGCAGCCCTTGACCGGAAACGTATATGTGTACTTGGACACCTTCGGCGGGGGCACCCGTACTGGTTCGTCCGCCATGGGCCTGGGTACGGCGGGGCTGTCGCCCGAAGGAGGCTTCTCGGGGATCGTGGCGGTGACGACGGGCGAAGGCGTCGAGACCGCGTTGACGGGCGCGGCCTTCAGCGTCGGCGGGCTTTCCGGCGCTCCGGCGCACGCCCCCGTCATCACGGCCGCCCCACTGATGGCCGCCAGTCGCAAGAGAGGGCCCGATCGCATGATCCCCACCTGTGTGTGTCGTCTGAACGGGATATTCGCCTACATTTGTAACCGACCCCCACATCCGTCATGGCATGTTCGGGAAAGTCCGACCTAGGATGCCATGTGCCGTACGGCGGAGCCCACTCCAGGCGGGGGCGCGAAGTGTCGGTGGCTCGCCGTAGACTCTCGACGTGGCAGGGCGGATCCGTGATGAGGACATCGCGCTCGTGCGTGAGCGCTCTCCGATCGCTGACGTGGTGGGCGAGCACGTGCAGTTGCGCAACGCGGGCGGAGGCAACCTGAAGGGGTTGTGCCCCTTCCATGAGGAGAAGGGCCCCTCGTTCAATGTGACGCCTGATCGAGGGCTGTTCTACTGTTTCGGCTGCGCCGTGGGCGGCGACGTCATCAAGTTCATCGAGATGATCGAGCACCTGACCTTCGGCGAGGCGGTCGAACGCCTCGCGGTCAGGGCGGGCATCCAGCTCCGCTATGAGCAGGGCGGCTATGTGCCGAAGCGCGAGCAGGGGGAGCGGGCCAGGCTGATCGAGGCCCACCGGGTCGCCGCCGAGTTCTACGCCGAGCGCCTCGCCGCGCCGGATGCGGCGCCGGGCAGGCGCTTCCTCGCCGAGCGGGGGTTCGAGCGGGCCGACGCCGAGCGTTTCGGGGTGGGCTACGGGCCCAACGAGTGGGAGGCGCTGGCGCGCCATCTGCTGGGGCGCGGCTTCACGACCGCCGAGCTGGTGAAGGGCGGGCTGGCCAAGGAGGGGCGCCGCGGTCCGATCGATCGCTTCCGAGGGCGGCTGATCTGGCCGATTCGCGATGCGACCGGAGACGTCATCGGATTCGGAGCGCGAAAGCTGCTTGAGACCGACGACGGCCCAAAATACTTGAACACTCCTGAAAGTCCTATTTATAAGAAGAGCTCGGTTCTTTACGGCATTGATCTGGCGAAGCGTGAGATCTCCAAGCGTTCCCAGGCGGTGATCGTCGAGGGATACACCGACGTGATGGCCTGCCACCTCGCCGGGGTGCCGACCGCCGTGGCGACCTGCGGCACCTCGTTCGGCGAGGAGCACATCAAGATCCTCCGTCGTTTCATGCTCGACCAGGCGGAGTTCCGCGGTGAGGTCATCTTCACCTTCGACGGCGACTCCGCAGGTCAGAAGGCCGCGCTGCGCGCGTTCGCCGACGACCAGAAGTTCGTGACGCAGACCTTCGTCGCCGTGCAGCCCGACGGTCTCGACCCCTGCGACCTGCGGGTCAAGGAGGGGGACGCGGCGGTGCGCGATCTCGTGGCCGGTCGCGAGCCGCTGTTCGCCTTCGCCATCCGCAGCGTGATCAACCGCTATGACCTGCGGGCCAACGAGGGGCGGCTCGCCGCGCTCGACGCCGCGGCCCCGATCGTGGCCGGCATCAAGGACAGCGCTCTCCGCAGGATGTACGCCGTCGACCTGGACCGCTGGCTCGGCATTCTCGACGAGCAGTTCGTGATCGAGAGGGTCGCGGAGGTCGCTCGGCGCACCGCCGCCGGCCCGCCCGGCTCCGGTAGAGGCAGGCAGCAGGAGCGCCCGCAGGAGCCCGAGAGCCCGCACGTCCGGGTCGAGGTCGAGGTGCTCAAGCTGGCCGTGCAGCGGCCGGCGCTGCTCGGGCCGGGCTTCGACGCCCTGGGCGACGAGAGTTTCAGCCGTCCCGAGCACGCGGCCTTCTACGGCCTCGTCCTGGCGGCCGGGGGTATGGGGGCGGCGGGTCACGGCGGCAGGGAGTGGACGGAGCGGCTCATCGAGGCCGCGACCGACGACATCCTCCGCTCGACGGTGACGCGGTTCGCCGTCGAAGCCCTGCGCGCCGAGTCGGACAGCGAGGAGAGATACGCGGCGGCGATGCTCGCCGCGCTGGAGGCGATCTCGGTCGATCGGGCGATCGCGCAGGTCAAGGGGCGGATGCAGCGACTCAACCCGGTTGAGCAGCAGCAAGACTACAACCGGTTGTTCGGGGAGCTTGTGGCGCTCGAACAGCAGCGGCGCACGCTTCGTGACCGGGCAGCGGGAAGTTGACCGGTTAATTCGCTTTACCTTTCCTGATCATCCTTCGACCAAACCCTATATAGATCTCAATTCGGTAATGGTTGCCGCCTTACCTTCGGTGACAAAAATAGGTCTGCCATTTTCAGCACCCAATCCAGCAGACTATGTTTTGTGGGTGCATCGGTGCTGCCAAGCGGACCACCGTCGGTTGATCAGGTGGCCGATCTCGTCGCGAGGGGAAGAGAGCGAGGAAGCGTCACCGTCGATGACGTGGCCGCCGCGCTCGACCGGTCGGAACTCCCGACGGACGCGCTCGAACGCGTGGTGCGGATGCTGGCCGAGCACGGAGTCGAAGTGCTGGAGCCCGTGGGCGACGACGAGTCCGGCAGAACCGACGACGAGGACCTCGGCAAGCGGGCCCCGACGAGCGACCTGGTCCGCATCTACCTCAGAGAGATCGGGCGGGTGCCGCTGCTCACCGCCGAGGAGGAGGTCGAGCTCGCCAAGTCCATCGAGGCCGGCCTGTTCGCCGAGGACAAGTTGACCAGCGATGTCGCGCGTCTGACCCTGCCCGAACTCCACGAACTCGTCTGGGAGGGCAACCAGGCGAAGCAGCGCCTCATCGAGGCGAACCTGAGGCTCGTCGTCTCCATCGCCAAGCGATATGTGGGCCGGGGAATGCTCTTCCTCGATCTCATCCAGGAAGGCAACCTCGGTCTGATCAGAGCGGTCGAGAAATTCGACTACACCAAAGGCTACAAGTTCTCGACGTACGCCACCTGGTGGATTCGCCAGGCCATCACCCGGGCTATAGCCGATCAGGCGCGCACGATAAGAATTCCCGTCCACATGGTCGAGACCATCAACAAACTCGTGCGCGTCCAGCGCCAGTTGCACCAGGATCTCGGGCGCGAACCCGTGCCTGAGGAGATCGCCCTCGAAATGGACCTCCCGGTGGACCGGGTGGTCGAGATCCAGCGCATCGCACAGGAGCCTGTCTCCCTCCAGTCGCCCATCGGCGAGGAGGACTCCGACCTCGGTGACTTCATCGAGGACGCCGACGCCGTCGTCCCCATGGAGGCAGCGGCGTTCATCATGCTCCAAGACCAGCTCGACGACATCCTCGCCACCCTCTCCGAACGCGAGCAGCGCATCATCCAGCTCCGCTTCGGCCTGTCCGACGGCCACCCCCGCACCTTGGAGGAGGTCGGCCGCGAGTTCGGCGTCACCCGCGAACGCATCCGCCAGATCGAATCCAAGACCCTCGCCAAACTCCGCCACCCCACCCGAGCGCAAATGCTGAAGGACTATCTCGACTGAGAGTCCCAGGCGCCTCTCCAGCGGTTGTTCCGCAGGCCACAGTTCGGCGGCCGGTTTGAGCCGGGCGGCCAATGCCAGGCACCGGGGAGCTGGCGAGAGTGGCCTCATGAGTGCTGACAGCATGGGGAGCAGCGGGAGCATCGGGAGCATCGTCAAGGACGTATGCGCGCCGTACATCAAGCCGGACGGGCCCGGGTTCGCGATCGCGGTGATCAGGGACGGCGAGGTGGTGTTCGCCGAGGGGTACGGCCTGGCCAGTCTGGAGTTCGGCGTGCCGATCACGCCGGAGACGCGGTTCGACATCGCCTCGACCAGCAAGCAGTTCACGGCGGCGGGCATCGCGCTGCTTGAGCAGGACGGCAAGCTGTCGGCGGGCGACGACATCCGCGACTACATGCCGGAGCTCGCGAGGCACTACCCGAAGATCACGGTCGGGCAGTTGGTGCACCACACGAGCGGCGTCCGCGACTACATCGCGCTGGCGGGCATGGCCGGGCGCTACATCGAGAACCTGTCCCCCGAGGACGAGGTGGTCGAGCTGCTGGCCAGGCAGCGCGGCCTGGACTTCGAGCCGGGCAGCCGTTTCAGCTACAGCAACTCCGGCTACCTGCTGATGGCCCGCCTGGTCAGGCTGGTGAGCGGGGTCACCTTCCGGGAGTTCCTGCACGCGCGTATCTTCGGGCCGCTCGGGATGGACTCCACGTTCGCTCGGGACGACTACCGCGAGGTCGTTCACCGCCGGGCCACGGGCTACACGCCGGGGCCGGACGGCGGAATGGTCGTCGACAATCCGTGGATCGACGTCGTCGGGGACGGTGCCGTACAGACGACGGTGGGCGACCTGGCGCTGTGGGACCGGCAGTTCTACGGGAGCACACTGCCGGACGGCGACGACCTGATCCGGCGGCTGCTGGTCAGGGGTCGGCTCAATGACGGCACCGAACTGGGCTACGCCTACGGGTTGATGCTCGACGAGCGGGGCGGTCGCCGTACGGTGCACCACGGCGGGTCGTGGGGCGGGTTCCGTTCGCAGTTCCTCCGGTTCCCCGACGACCGGCTCACGGTGATCGTGCTGGCGAACTGCCCGTCCACCGATCCGAACGCGGTGGCGCACGGCGTGGCCGAGCGTGTGCTGGGCCTGTCGGGGCCGGGTTCCGGCGGGGCGGGCGGCCGTGCGGAGCGGCCCGAGGCGCCGGACCTCGCCGACAAGGTCGGCTGGTATCGCGACGCCGAAGGCACGACATTCCTCGAACTGCTGGTGTCCGACGAGGGGCCGGGCGTCCGGCTGCTCGGCGACGTGCTTCCGCTGGAGCCGGCCGGGAGCCCCAAGGACGGGCAGCAGCGGTTCGGGATAGGCGGCTTCGGGCTGGACGCGGCGCTGACCGTGCGGGCCGACGGGTCGTTGCACGTGGAGGTCCACCACATGCTCGACGCCACGCTGAGGCAGGTCGAGGGCTCCGCCGTACCGGACCCGGGATTGGCGGGCACGTACTACAGCGACGAGTTGGACGCGGTCTACAGGATCACGGTCGACGAGCGCGGTGTACGGCTGCGCCGCGGCTGGCGTGAGCCGGAGGAGCTGACGCCGACGGGCGAAGGGTTCTATGTGTCGGGACTTCTTGTCCTTGAACACAGCGGGCCGGACATCACCGTGAAGGATCCCCGGGCCGTTGGACTCCGCTTCACCCGGCGGGACTGACGGGCCTGCCGCCCCCGGCCAGGCGGGCCGGGGGCGGCGTTTCCGTTCTCACGGGTCTTACGGGTCTTACGGGATCAGGGCGTAGGCCCGTTTGATGGTCTGGGTGACCTTGGTGTCTCCTGCGTCGACGGTGGCGCGCAGGGAGACGAAGTTGCCGGTGAGGGTGGCGGGGATGTGGACTTTCCAGCCCTTGTGGGTGCGGTGGAGTTCGACCTTGGTCCAGGTGGTGCCGTCGTCGGTGGAGGCCTCGACGGTGATGGCCTGGACGTTGGGCTTGGGGGTGCCTGCGGGGGTTTCGACCTGGAGGGGGATGCGTACGGCGGTGCCGGCCTTGGCCTGGTTGAAGTTGTTCAGGCCCTTGGGGGCGTAGCGGACCGAAAGGAGGGGCAGCGTTGTGAAGTCCGCCGTGCGGGCCGAGGGGAAGGTCCAGGTGCTTTCGACCGCGGTGGACAGGGCGGTGCGGGGGACGTCGCGTTTGACCGTCGCGGTGGCGGTGTACGTGCCTGCGGACTCGGGCACGGTGACGGCCAGCTCGCAGGGGGCGGGACCCTCGCAGTGGGGGAAGTCCTGCCTGCCGAGTTCCCGGCCGTCCAGGGAGAGGCTGATGGTGCCGCTCGTCTTCAAATCGAAGCTGGTACGGCCGGCCACCGGGTCGGTGAACAGGGACGAGGCCGACACCCACATCTCATTCTGGTATCGCATGCTGCCGTACCGGTCGGCCGCGGGGCCGGCCACGGCGGCACCCCAGGTTTCGCGGTGAGTCCGCCCCTTGAGGACCGTCCCGCTGTCGAACACCTCGTATTCATTGCCGTGGATCACCCTGGAGTACCACGTGAGGGCACGTGAGGGGGTCCGGTACTGCGTCAGGGTGCTCGGTAGCGAAACGCGCGTGCCGCCGAACAGCATCGCCCCGTCACCGGGGGCGGCCCCGACGAGGAGTTGGGCTTCGCCGGCGACCCCGGGCGCGTGGTACTTGGACGTGACCTTCACGAGGGCGGCTGTCTTGCCGTGGTAGGCCGGATTGTCGGGAAGGCCGCCTGTGTGGTGCAGGGCCAGGTCGTAGCGGTAGGGGCTGATCGGCGCACCTTGCTTGTGCCAGACGGTGGAGGCCAGGTAGTCCACGCCGGGGAGGCGGGAGGGGATCACGTAGCCCGACGCGTTGGGGTCGGCGTCGAACACGACGTTCCCGAACTCGAACGAGGCCTGTCCCTGCCGATGCACCACGATCTGCGAGAGCACCTGGTCGGGAGTCGCGTCGGGCCGGTCGAGGCTGAAACGGATGGGGTTGCCCTGCCGCGCGTCCAGCACCACCGGTTCCGCGCCCGCCGCCACCTTCAAGGGGGCGTGAGCCAGTGTACTCGCCTGCTGAGAAGGAATGAGGGCACGGACGAACCAGTCGCCGAGGGGCAGGCGCACCGTGCCCGTTCCCGCGGTTACCGGAATGTCGGTGAACTTGCCCGAGGCAACGTTGTAGGCATAGGCCGACACCCTTTCGGCGGGGGCCTGCCCGTCACGGCCGATGACCTTGACGGTCACTTCGTGTGTTTCGGGTGCGATGTGTGCGCCGATGGGGGTGCGGACGGTGGTGTCGCCGGCGGTGGCGGTGATGACGGCGCTGTAGGCGCCGGTGGCGGCGCCCTTGGCGGCGATGGTCACGGTGACGGGTGCGGTTCCGCCCGCGGGCACTTGGACCTGTGGGGTGGACAGGGTGATGAGTCCGGCGGGGAGTGCTCCGCCGCTGTTCTCGACGGCGAGGTCGAGGGTGGCGGGTGCGGTGCCGTGGTTGGTGTAGGTGAGGGTTTTGGTGGTCTGCTGGGTGTCGCTGTGGGGCCAGGGGAGTTCGGCGGAGAGGGTGCCGGGGTCCGCGGTGACGCTTTGCGTGATGGCGCGGGAGACGTCGATGCGTCCTGCGCCTTGTTCGAAGGGGGTGTTGGTGCCTTGTTTGACGGCGCTGCCGGTGAGGGCGGCTTTGAGTTGCCTGCCGGTCCAGGTGGGGTGGCGCTGGGCGAGGATGGCGGCTGCGCCGACGACGTGGGGGGTGGCCATGGAGGTGCCGCTCATGGCTGTGTAGGGGCTGGTGGCGGTGCCTTCGGCTGCGGCGGCGGTGATGCCGACGCCGGGGGCGGTGACGTCGGGTTTGAGGCCCTTGTCGTGGTCGCGGGGGCCGGTGCTGGAGAAGCCGGCCAGGGTGTTGTTCTTGTCGACGGCGCCGACGGTGAGGGCTTCGTCGGCGCTGCCGGGTGAGCCGATGCTCTGGGGGCCGCTGTTGCCGGCTGCGACGACGAACAGGGTGCCGGTGGTGGTGCTGAGGGTGTTGACGGCTTGTTCGATGGGGTCGATGTCGGGGGTGTCGGGGCCGCCGAAGCTCATGTTGACAACTTTGGCTTTGACGTGGTTGGCGGCCCAGTCGAGTCCGGCGAGGATGGCGGAGTCGGTGATGAAGAAGTCGCCGATTTTTCCGATGGCGAGTTTGGCGTCGGGGGCGACGCCTTTGTATTTGCCGGTGGAGGCGGCTCCTGATCCTGCGATGGTGGTGGCGACGTGGGTGCCGTGGCCGATGTTGTCGCGGGTGTCGGTGGTCTGGTCGGAGAAGTTGCGTGCCTGGGTGACGACGCCTTTCAGGTCGGGGTGGTTGGCGTCGTAGCCGCTGTCCAGGACGGCGACGGTGATGCCTTTGCCGGTGAGTCCCTGGGTCCAGGCGGTGGTGGCTTTGATCTGTTCGACGCTCTTGTCGAGGTTGAACTGGCGTTTGCCGTCGAGCCAGAGTTTTTCGACGCCGCCCGCCATGGTTTTCGCCTGCGCACCGGTCCCGGCGAGGTCTTTCCAGAGTTCGGCGGCCTTGTTCTTCGGTACTCGCGAGCTGGTGAAGCCGAGGGCGGGGATCGGTTCGGCCTGCTGAGCCGCTTTGAGCGTGGGAGTCGCGCCCTTGGCGGATTCGGTGATGACGGGGATGTCGCCTCGTTCGGCGTCGCCGTACCCGAAGGCCAGCAGTTGGGTGACGTCGAACAGCCGCTTGTCCAGCAGACCGCTCGCGATCAGCGGTTCGGCGTCGGAAGGGATCACCGTGAGGGCGCCCTTGTGCAGGACCGTGGAGAACTGCACTGCGCGGTTCCCCGCCGGTTCGATCCGCGCCACCGGCTTGCCCGCCTGGTCATACCTCAGCGTGACCTTGTCACCGGTGATGAGGGTGACCGTCCCGGAACGGTGGTTGGCGGAGGGCTTCGGAGCGGGGCTCGCCGGGCCGGTCTGTGCGGCGGCCTGGGTGCTGAGGCCGCCGACCGAGAAGGCCAGGGCTAAAGCCGTGAGACCTGCTGTGCGTTTCATGCGTCCCCTTCGGTGAATGCGGGCACGGCGAAGGCCGCCGCGGCCCTTGGTGTTCGACCGAGCTGAGTGACTCAAGGCGAGGCGAAGTCCAACGGGTGCCCCGCCCGTGGAAAGAAGCCGCACGAGGTCAGGAGGTGCGGCCATGAAACATCAGGACTCATCCGGAGCCGGTTTCGGCAGCGCGCAATCGTGTCCCCGTGCGCCGCTCGCCGAGATTCCCCGGAGCAGATGATCCATTGATCAACGCGACCTTACGCCGGGATACGAGCCATGGTCAATGTCCGTAAATATCGGCATTTAATTTGCGCCTGGGTTCCGTAATGCGATGGACCGGACCGTCCGGTGGGTGGACACTGAACCAATGGAGTCCCGGCCTGCGGTCGACGACGACGCGCTGGCACGCGAGGCGCTGTCCGTGCTCGACGCCAACTGGACCGGCCGCGCGACGATGCCGGCGCCCGGGCTCTACCCGCACCAGTGGAGCTGGGACTCCGCCTTCGTGGCGATCGGTCTGGCCCGATCGCACCCGTCGCGGGCCATGGCGGAGCTGCGGGGAGCCCTCGCCGGACAGTGGCGCGACGGCATGGTGCCCCATATGATCTTCCGCACAGCGGAGGCGTACTTCCCCGGGCCCGCGGTCTGGCGGTCGCAGGACCACGAGGACGCCCCGGCCGACCTCCCCACCTCAGGGCTGACGGCCCCGCCGCTCCACGCGCTCGCGGCCTGGTGGATCTGGCGCCACCACGGCGACCGGGCGGTCGGGTTCGTGCGCGAGGCCTATCCCCGGCTCGCCGCCCACCACGACTACCTCGCCGCGACCCGCGACCTCGGCGGGTCGGGGCTCGCGGCGATCGTCCACCCCTGGGAGTCGGGCATGGAGGACAGCCCCGCCTGGGACCGGCCGCTGGCCGCCCTCCCCGGGGCGCCGCCGAACGGCGCCGGCCCCGCCGGCTACACCGACCATTTCGTGTGGCTGGCGACGCGCTATCGCGACTCGGGCTACCGGCCGGAATACCTCGGGCAGGAGCACCCGTTCGCGGTCGAGGACCCGATGTTCAACGGCATGTGGCTGGCGGCCTGCGAGGCGCTCGCCGAGCTCGCCCCCGTCGCCGGAGCCGACTCCCGCCCCCACGCGGAGCGTGCCGCCCGCATCCGCCGGGCCCTGCTCGACCGGCTGTGGGACGGCGGCTTCCACGCCAGGGACCTCCGCACCGGACGACTGCTCCGCCTCGCCACCGTGGGCGGGTTCGGGCCGCTGCTCGACCCGGGCATGCCCGGCGACCGCGTGGAGGACATGGTGCGCACGCTGTCGTCGGCGCGCTTCATGGGAGCCTCGGGCTATCCGGTGCCGAGCTGCGACGTCCGCGCCGAGCAGTTCGACCGGGCGCGCTACTGGCGCGGCCCGTCGTGGATCAACATGAACTGGCTGCTGTGCCGGGCCTGTGCCGTACACGGCCTGTGGGACCTCGCGGAGGGGCTCGCCGCGGACACGCTGCGGCTGGTGCGCCAGGCGGGATTCCGGGAGTGCTACGACCCGTTCGACGGCAGCGGCCGGGGATGCCGGGACTTCTCGTGGTCGGCGGCGCTGACGCTGGACCTGCTGGCCGACGGCGGCGTGCTGGACGGGGGAGCCGGACGGTGCCGGTGACACGGGGCGGATAGCGTGTCCGGCATGAGGTTCTCGTTTCGTTCCCAGCGCCTGCCCGCCTCGGTTCGTACGGCACTCGCCACCGAACCGGGCGAACGCGTCCTGACCCACGCGCGGTCGGGGGAGGACGGCTATGTGGTGGCGACCGACCAGGCGCTGTTCCTCCCCGACGGCACCCGCCTGCCGTGGCACCTGGTCGACAAGGCGTCCTGGGACGAGGAGGGGCTGACCATCGTGCCCACGCGCGGGGCGTCGCACCGCGTGCCGGCGGCGGAGCCGGGACGACTCCCCGAGGTCGTGCGCGAACGTGTGATGCATTCCATCGTGGTGAGCAAATACGTCACCTTGGAGGAGCGCGGCGGCGGGGTGCGCATCGTGGCCCGGCGCCGGCCGGGGACGAGCGAACTGCTCTGGGAGTTCGCCTTCGACCCCGGCATGGATCCCGACGATCCCGGGCTGCGCGCGCTGGCCGAGCAGGCACTGGAAGGCATGCGCCGCACGATGGGCGTGTGACACGGGGACGCGGGTGACCCGGGGACGCAAGAGGGGACCCGGAGGACCCGGAGGACAGGGGGTACTGGGGGGACGCGGCAGGCGCGCGTTGCGGCTTCTCAGTGGTGCGTCGGCGTGTGCCTGGTCGGCTCCTGCTCCTCGTAGGGCCAGCCGGTGCCGGTGTCCTTCTCGTATTCCTCCTGACGCAGGAACGGCAGTCGGCCCGCGGCGTCGCCCACCTTGGCCTTGGCGAGGCTCGCGACGCGCGACGCCTGTGCCCCGACCAGTCCGGCGGCCTCCTGCACGGAGGGGTTGTCCGCCACGCGCTGCGCGGTGCGTTTGATCTGCTCGTAGCGCTCGCGGCCCGCCTTGCTGCCCAGCACGTAACCCACCGCCAAGCCTGCCGCGAACGTGATCCGGTAACGCATCGTTGCACCTCCGCCTTGCTTCTCCGGGGGGCCGTCGCTCCGCCCGCGCTCCCGTACGTAGGGTAGGCCGCTTGTTTTCGACCTACCCCACACCATTGCATGCGACACGCACCCCTCAGAGTGCGCTAATCTAGTTCCGCGCCGGAGGGACAGGCCCGAAAGGTCCTGGAGCTCACGGCGCGAGGTCGATCCCGCGTAGCTCAATCGGCAGAGCGTCCGGCTGTTAACCGGCAGGTTATAGGTTCGAGTCCTATCGCGGGAGCCATCGACTGAGCCCCAGAAGGCCAGCCTTCTGGGGCTTCTTCGTTGTGGTTCTCCTTCCCGTTCCCGGCGATCGCCGGTGCCCGTCCCCGCCCTCGAGGTCGCCTCGCGGGCGTGACTCCTTCGAGTTCCAAGGACATGTGCGAGATCGGGGGACAAATCACGGTCAATCGCAGAAAATGATCCTTGCTGCGTCCCGCATCGCCGTGCTCACTGCCGGTAACCGCGGGGCGTAGGCGCCGCGGACCATTCGTGATTGCAGTGGGGAAGGGCCACTGCACCAAGGGCACCGGAGCCGCCCGGAACGGCGAAGGCACCCGTGAGCAGAGTGTGGCGGTTAACACGTGCTGACCTGGAGAAGGTCCCAGCGCCAGGCGCTGGAGTCAGTCGATGGTGCCCAACTTCCGGTGATCAACTCCTATCCTCCGCGTACTGCGCAAGCCCCTTTCCCCCCTCCCCGGGAGTTCGCCGCCGACGAGGGGGCCGCCGAGGAGTTCATCCGGCTCTTCCACGCGGAGAATCCGTCGGCCGGTCCTGTGGAGCACCGGCTGCGGGAGGTCATGTCCGAGATATCCATGACGGGGACGTACACCCATACCTCCGAGGAGTTGACCTTCGGGGCCCGCGTCGCCTGGCGCAACAGTGCACGGTGCATCGGCCGGCTCTACTGGCGTTCCATGCGGGTGCGAGACCGGCGCCATGTGGAGACGGCCGAGCAGGTCGCGGACGAGTGCGTCGGCCACCTGCGCGAGGCCGAGCAGAGCGGGCGGATCCGGCCGACGATCACGGTGTTCGCGCCGGACCGCCCGGGAAGGCCCGGACCGAAGATATGGAATGAGCAGCTCATCCGCTACGCGGGCTACCGGGAGGCCGACGGGTCCGTGCTCGGCGACCCCCGATACGTGGATTTCACGGAAATGGTGCGCCGTTGGGGGTGGCGCGGGGGAGCGGGCACGCCCTTCGACGTGCTCCCGTTGGTGATCTCCGCCGGGCAGGGCACGCCGAAGATGTTCGAGGTGCCCGAGGACGCCGTGGTGGAGGTGGACCTCGTCCACCCGTCGTACCCGTGGTTCGCCGAGTTCGGACTGCGCTGGCACGCCATACCCGCGATCTCCAACATGTGCCTGGAGATCGGCGGGATCTGCTACCCGGCCGCGCCGTTCAACGGGTGGTACATGGGCACCGAGATCGGGGCGCGCAACCTGGGCGACGCCGATCGGTACAACCTGCTGGAGGCGGTCGCCGTACGGCTCGGCCTGGACACCGGCCACGAGCGGACCCTCTGGCGCGATCACGCCCTGGTCGAGTTGAACGTGGCAGTGCTGCACTCGTTCGAGGCCGCGGGAGTGACCATTAGCGACCACCACACCGAGTCGCGTCGGTTCCTCCAGCATGTGGAGCGCGAGGAGAAGGCCGGGCGGGTCTGCCCCGCGGACTGGACGTGGATCGTGCCACCCATGTCGGGCTCGGCCACGCCGGTCTTCCACCGCTACTACGACGAGGCGGAGCTCTCCCCGGCGTTCGTGCAGCACCCGGAGGCGGTCGAGCGGGGGCTCGGGCGGCTCGTGAACTGATCGGCTGGGCTGATCGGCTCCTGATCGGCTGGGCTCGGCTGATCGCGTGAAGTGACGAAGAGGGCTTCCGCCGTACCGCTGTCGCGGAGGTACGGCGGAAGCTTCTTTGTTCAGGTGTGGGCGTACTCTTGACAGAGATTCATGTATTTCCTACTTTTTAAATGGGTTAGCGCATCGGGAAGCGCAGAACGTCTGGATCGACGCACGGCCGCCGGGGCACGGGAACCCCAGTGATCGTCCTTAGCGGATGGTGAGGTCCGCGAGGCGGTCGGTGCGGTCCAGATGGCGGCCACCCGGCGGCGGAGGCTGGCCGCCGCCGGGTGGCCACGCCCGGCGCTCGCCGTACAGCCGGACATTCACCAGAGGGGAGCAACCGGTGGCCGTCCCCCGCAGCGAGGAGGACCCGCGGGAACGCGGGTCCGCCGCGGCGCCGCCGCTCATCCGGGTACGCGACCTGCGGGTGGCGTTTCGCCGGGCGGAGGTCGTGCGCGGGATCTCGTTCACCGTGTCCCGCGGCGAGTGCGTGGCCATCGTGGGGGAGTCGGGTGCGGGAAAGAGCGTCGCCCTGCGCTCCCTGGTCGGACTGGCCGGCGCCGGCGCCTCGGTGCGCGCCTCCCGCCTTCAGATCGGCGGCCATGACGCCCGCGCGTTCCGCACCCGCGATTTCCGGCGGTTGCGCGAGCGGCTGACCGGTCTGGTGACGGCGGACGCGCCCATGGCGTACGGCAGGCCGCGCGCGATCGGCGACGAGATCGCCACCGCGCTGGACACCCACCCCGAGTTGATCGTTCTGGACGACCCCCTGTCCACCCTCGACCCCGTCGCCCGCACCCGCCATCTGCGCCTGCTCGCCGAACGCCGCGACGCGGGGACGGCGGTGCTCGTCACCGGCCACGACCTCGCCGCGCTCGCCTCCGTCGCCGACCGGGTGCTGGTCATGCACGACGGCGTCATCGTGGAGGAGGGCCCGGCCCAGACGGTCACCGCGGACCCGCGCCACCCCCGCACGCGGAGGCTGCTCGCCGCCACGGCGTCCGGCGCGTCACGCGGCACCCGCCTCGCCGCCGTCACCCGGGACGGGGTCGCGCTCCGCCCGGCGCTGCCTCCGCGGAGGATCGACATCCGGTCGGTCGTCGTGGACGCCGTCCACCTCACCGCGCGCGGCAGGGCCGGTGAGATCGTGACCGACGTCTCCTTCCGGATCCACAGGGGGGAGACGCTCGGCGTCATCGGGGAGTCGGGGGCGGGCAAGTCGACCCTCGGCAGGCTGCTGGCCGCCCGCACGCGGCCCGCGGCCGGCGAGGTCTATCTGCACGGCAGGCCGTGGTCATGGCTGCCTGAGCGGAGCAGGCGGCCGTGGCGCTCCATGATCCAGTTGATCCCGCAGGAGCCTCTCGAATCCGTAGGCCCCCGGCACACCGTCGAACGCCTCATCGGTGAGTCCTTGAGCGCGCTGCCCGGCTACGCGCGGCGGGCGCGGGTCGCCGACCTGCTCGACCGTGTCGGCCTGCCGGCCTCCGTCGCGGGCCTGCGCCCGCGCGCGCTGTCGCGAGGTGAACGGCAGCGCGTCGCCGTGGCCCGCGCCCTGGCACCGCGACCCGACCTCATCGTCTGCGATGACCCGGTGGCGGCGCTTCCCACCTCGGGCAAGGCGGAGATCCTCGACCTGCTCGCCGAGACGCAGGCGGCCGACGGGACCGCGCTGATGTTCATCTCCCACGATCTGGGGGTCGTCCACCACGTCAGCGACCGCGTGCTCGTCATGGACGGCGGTCGCGTCGTCGAGGAGGGGGACGTGGACGACGTTTTCTTCCTGCCCCGGCACCGGCGCACCGAGGCCCTGCTGGCCGCGGCGCCCCCCGTGCTCTCCCCGAGATGAACCCGTCTCCTTGAGGGGGCACCGCCCCGGCTCCCTCAAGGAGACGGCCGCGAAGAGAGGAGAAAGGAGGTGGTGCGAGGAGGCGATCCGGCCGAGCATCCCGCCGTGGTGCCCGCCCTCCGTGTGGGGCGGGCACCACGTGCTCACTCCACGCCCTGCTAGTCCACCTTGCGGGCGCCCGCCGAGGGCACCGCCGGAAGGAAACGCGGCGTGCCCCACCCGCGTTCGTCGAACGCGGCGCCGACGGCCTGCCGTACGGTCGCCACCCGGTCGTCCGGAACCAGCGCCAAGGCCGACCCGCCGAAGCCGCCGCCCAGCATGCGGGCCCCGCGCGCCCCGCCCCGGACCGCGGCCTCCACTGCGGCATCCAGCTCCGGGCAGGACACCTCGAACTGGTCGCGCAGCGACAGGTGCGTGGCGTTCAGCAGCGCCCCCAGATCGGCCACCGCGCCCGCCCGCAGCAGGCCCACAGCGGCCTCCACCCGGTGGTTCTCCGTCACCACGTGGCGCACGCGGGCCGCCAGGGTCGCGTTCAACGTCGCCAGAGACCCCGCCAGGTCCTCCACCTCGCGCAGCGACTCCACGCCGAGCAGCCGGGCGGCGTCCTCGCACTCGGCCCTGCGCCGCGCGTAACGGCCGTCGCTCAGCTCGCGGCGGACCCCCGTGTCGATGATCAGCAGGGTGAGGCCGTGGTCGGAGGGGCGCAGCGGAACGTTTCTGCCCCCGCCGCTCGCGCAGTCGAGGAACAGGGCGTGGCCCTCGCGGCAGAGCGTCGAGGCCGCCTGGTCGAGCATCCCGCACGGCACCCCGGCCACCTCGTTCTCGGCGGCGCGGGCCACCTCGACCAGGTCGCGATCGGCCAGGCCCAAGCCGTACAGCTCGTTGAGGGCGCACGCCACGGCCACCTCCAGGGCCGCGCTGGACCCCAGCCCGGCGCCCGCGGGCACATCGCCGTCGATCAGCAGATCGGCTCCGCCCACCTCGTGGCCCGCCGCGCGCAGCGCCCAGAACACCCCCGTGACGTAGCGCTCCCAGCCGCTGCCCTGGTCGTCGGCCCGCAGTGTGCGCGGGCCGGTCGGGACGTCCCGCTGCAGCGAACGCAGCCGCACCGTGCCGACGGCGTTGCGCGCCGCGGCCACGGTGACGCCCCAGGGCAGCGCGAACGGCAACGCCAGGCCGCCGCTGTGGTCGGTGTGCTCGCCGATCAGGTTGGCCCGGCCCGGGGCACGCCACGCCAGCTCGTGGGCGCGACCGTAGGTCGCGAGGAAGACCTCGCCAATGCTCATCGGAACTCCTTGGGTCGCAGGTAGGTTAGCCTGCCGGAGTGGAACCCCGACTGCCGTCACCCCTGATGGAGATCGAGGACCGGCGTCTTCCGGGCGTGAGGCTGCTCCTGAAGCGGGACGACCTCATCCACGCCCAGGTGACCGGCAACAAGTGGCGCAAGCTCAGCGGCAACCTGGGGCACGAACGCGTCCTGGCCTTCGGCGGGGCGCACTCCAACCTGATCCGCGCCGTCGCCTCCGCGGGGCACCTGCTGGGGTTCGAGACGATCGGCGTGATCCGCGGGGAGGAGCACCGTCCGCTGAACCCCACCCTGGCTCACGCCGTGGCGTGCGGGATGCGGCTGACATATCTCGATCGGACGACGTATCGCCTCAAGCACACCCAGCCGGTGATCGACGCCCTCCGGGCCCGCTGGGGGCCCTTCCACCTGCTTCCCGAAGGCGCCGGCAACGCCGCCGCCGTCGTCGGCTGCGCCGCGATCGCCGAGGAGATCGGCGACCTGGCCGACGTCATCTGCTGTCCCGTCGGCACCGGGGGCACGCTCGCGGGCATCTCCGCCGGGTTGACGGGAGCGCGGCGCGCGGTCGGCTTCGCCGTACTCAAGGGGGGCGCCTTCCTGCGGGACGAGGTGGCCCGCCTGCAGCGGGAGGCGATCGGCCGCGTGAAGGACGACTGGACGATCGAGCTCGACTACCACTTCGGGGGGTATGCCCGATGTCCCGCCGAGCTTGAGGGGTTCGCCGCGGACTTCGAGGCGCGCCACGGCGTGCCGGTCGAGCGGATCTACGTCGCCAAGATGCTGGCCGGGATCTTCGCCATGGTGCGGGAGGGGCGTTTCAGCCCGGGCACCCGCATCGCCGCGGTCGTCACCGGGGCGCCCTTCCCCAGTTGATCCCCGGCTGATTTCCGGCTCGGGCCCCGCTAATCGAACAGCAGCTTGCGTCCCTCGACCAGCAGGTCGATGCCGGTGCTTAGCTTGATCGCGGTCCAGATGATGACGCCCATCGCCAGCAGGGTCACCCCGACCACGAGGATGCGCACCGCCCAGCCCTGCCGCTTGAGCCATTCCGTCCAGGCGGCGAGGGTCCTCTTGCCGAAGTCGAGCAGCTTGTGCGCCCAGTGGAACTCGGTCGCCAGCACGGCGAGCCCGGCGAAGACGATCAGCCACCCGGGACCCGGGAAGGGGACGAGGATCAGGCCGCCGATCACGAGGATCGCGCCGATCGTGCCGATCGCGATCTTGAGCGTGAGCCGCCCCGTGCGGGTGGCGCGGATGCCGTCGAGCCACCCGTGCAGGCCGGTGCGCCGCACGCCCTCGTGTTTGAGATCCTTGACGTCTCCGGTCGTGAACGTCACGCCCTGCCGCGCGGGCTCGCGATCGGGCTTCTGGCCGGGGCGCTCGCCCGGCGGGCTCACGCCGTCCGCACTCTCGGCGGTGCTCCCCGCGTCAAGGGCGGCGCCGTCGTCGCTCTGCGTGTTTCGGCCGCTGACCTCGTCGCGGCGCCCCGGGCCGTGTGCGCCCTTGGAAATGGACACAAGCGTCCCCCTGGCTGTCGATGTGGTTTCCAGGATAGGCGGCCGGGCCGCGATCGACGCTCGACCGAAGGCGTCGGGGGTGTCTTTGCGTACGCCATCGATTCCGGCTCGGCAAGGTGACACAGCGTATTAACAAGGCAAAATTTTAAGCTCTAGTGTCACTTTCACAGTAATTCTCGGCTAATGTCCGTTCATGCGTGAGCCCCTTATCCGCACGGTCGCCGGTCCCGTCCCCGCCTCCGGGATCAACGGCACCGTCCTCCCGCACGAGCACCTGCGGGTCGACCTCCGCTGGGGAGTGCGCGTCGAGTCCGACCCCGCGCGGTGGCTCGACGAAGAACAGGCCGTCACCGACGAGCTCCGCACGCTCCGCGACACCCAGAACCTCGGCCTGGTCGTCGAACAGACCTGCCTCGGCATGGGACGCGACGCCATCTCCCTCACCCGCGTCGCCGCGGCCTCCCACGTCGCCGTCGTCGCCGCCACCGGCCTGTTCACCGAGCCGTTCACCGGCGAGATGTGCAAGACCTCCGACATCGGAGCCCTGACCGACCACCTTCTCACGGAGATCTTCTCCGGCCTCGACGGCACCAACGTCATCCCTGGTGTCATCGGCAAAGTCGGCACCTGGGGCGCCGAACCCACCCCCGCCGAAGAACGCGCCCTCATCGCCGCGGCCCGTGCCTCCCGCACCACCGGCCTGCCCGTCTCCGCATGTGGCGGCGGCGGCTTCACCGTCCTCGAAATCCTCCTCGGCGAAGACCTCCCCGGCCGGCGCATCGCGGTCGCCGTGACCGGCCCCGACCCCGCCGTCCTCCGCAAGATCGCCGGAACCGGCGCCTACATCACCCTCAACACGCTCGACCTTCCCCTGGACCACGCCGTACGCATCGCCTGCACCCTCATGGACGAAGGCCACACCGACCGCCTGCTCGTCAGCACCGGCCTCTCCCGAGTGGCCCAGCTCCGCAAATACGACGGCCCCGGCTACGGCCACTGCCTGCGCGACCTCCTCCCCGCACTCCGCCGCGCCGGCGCCGACGACGCCGCCGTCCGCGCCATCACCCACACCAACCCCCTGGCCTGGCTCACCTCCGCCCAGTGACCCTGGTCCGCGACCCGGATCCGAGCCGAGGGTCGGCCAAGGCCTCGACGACCTCTGCACCGCGCATGATCACGCTCGCGTTGGGAAGATCACGGTAGCGCCGCATGGCGGAAAGCACGTCCGTGAAAGGCTGTTCGGCGAGGGCTAGGGCGACTTCTCCGGCTTGGGCGGCGTCACCGGACTCCACGAGACGACGCCAGTCCCGGAGCACGGAAACCGTGCGAACAAAGGCAAGGGCCCGCCCGCGTACAAGGGTCGAACGGTTGAGGCCGAACACCGCGATGGTGCACTCACCTCTCGCGGTGAGATGCTCGTAGATCCCGGTGCTCAGAACAAGTTCAAGGTGATCGTAGGGATCCTCGGCCGAGGGGTCGATGAGCAGCGGAAGGCCGTTCGGGTCCCGAGGAAACCGCTCTCGCTTGTGGTTGCTGTTGCAGTGCGAACCTGCCAGCAGGTGGTTAGGCCAGTCGGAGGGGAACCTCTATGAGAGGTTCGAAGTGGTCGATGTCTGTGCCGAGGTTGTCGCCGCAGTACATACAGCGGCTGATGCCTGCGGCCATGCCGGAGAGAACGCCGGTCAGTTCCTTGCGAGTGGATTTCGCGGATTTCCACGAGGTACGTGCCTTGGCGGTTCCGTCCGCAGGACATCCACTCAGGGCGGTGCGGAGTCTGTCGGTGTGGACACCGAGTCGTCGGCCAAGTCCTTCGGGGAGCACGGGTCGGCTGAGGCGGATCACGGGATATCGGCGATCCGCGCCGTCACTTCGTCAACCCGCGCGGAGAGGGAGCTTGTGAGCTTGTCACGGAGTCCCTTGTAATCCGCCAGTTCTTCGGCGGTCGCCTGGCCTCGAAGGACGGCGCGCTCTAGGCGCGTGAGTCGGCGGCGGAGATCTTCCGCGCGGTCGGAGTACGGAGAATCCACGCCGAACAGATCGCTGAGCAAGGCGTCGTCACCGCTTCCGTACACGACCCTCTCGTAAAGGTCCTCGTCGACGACGCGGGGTGGGGTTTCCTCATCGACGCCGGGCAGCCTGATCAGGCCGCCCGGATCGGCGCTCTGGCAGATATAAGGACTGTGGGAGCTCACGATGAACTGGATGGCGGGGAAGTGCTCCTTGAGCCATCCTCCGATCTTCTTCTGCCAGCTCACGTGGAGATGAGCGTCGATCTCATCGATCAGAACCACACCCGGGGCGAAGACCCGGGCCTTGCCTTCGGTGGGCCAGTCTCCGAAGACGGAGGTGTAGGTCTCGTTGAGCTGCCGGACCAGATCCAGGACGAGAGCTGTCACGGTGCGGTAGCCGTCGCTCATCTCGCGAAGGGAAATCGTCTGCCCGTCACGAGTGACCCATAGGCCGTCGCGGTCAACGCATTCGATCTGGAAACCGTCAGGAAGCAGGCCGTCGTTGAGAAGGTCGATGACGAAGCTCAGGAGTTCGGCGGCTCCCGGCCTCCCTTCGAGTCGCCGAAGGTGCAGATCTATCAGCCACGTGACGCTTTCGGCGAGGGAGGCGTCCTCGTGGAACAGGCCGGCCAGGCGGGATACGGGCCCGCCGGCCAGCATGAGGCGCTGGGCATCGCTGGAGCCGCCCACCAATCTTCTGAACGGTCCGTATCCCGCGAAGAACCACCCCTGCGGATTGTCCGCCCAGGGGCCCCGGGCGGCGGTGGTCCCTTCACTGTGCAGGCTCGGATGAGGGGCGTGTCTTCCCGAGTCTTCAAAACGCTCGCGAGTCCACGTCAGACGAGCGGGGAACGCCTTGTCCTTCGACACGCGGCCGCGGCCGGTGAACTCGTCCCACTTCCTGTCCGGCACGACGGCCGCTTCGACGAAACCTTGCTGTCTGCCGTGGGAGAGCCAGCCGTCGAACGCGGGCACCAGGCTCCGGGCGACGGAAGGCCCTGCCGCCGCCAATGCGGCGGCGCGGAGGAGCGTGCTTTTGCCTGACCCGTTGCGACCGGCGAGAACTGTCCAGCCGGCCTGGGTGCCCTCCGGTCGGGTCAGCTGGAGATCCACACTGCGTCCGCCGTAAAAGCCGCGTACGCCCGAGATCTTGATCTCGGCGATGTACATCGTCGGCTCCCGTCCGTGGTCCTGCCGTTCACCTTGAACGATAGGGCCATGGCGAAGGCCCTATCGTGCTCCCTTGTTCCCGCGTTCGTCAGGCGTCGCAGTCGCCGCGGCAGGAGGAGGATTCGCGGGCGGCGGGGGTGAGGATGCGGCGGGGGCCGGGGCCTTCGGTGGACAAGACGTCCTGCGGGTTGGCGAGGGCGCAGCGGCTGAGGGAGAGGCAGCCGCAGCCGATGCAGTCTTCCAGGTCGTCGCGGAGTCTGAGCAGTTGGTCGATGCGTTCGTCGAGCTCGGTGCGCCAGGAGGCGGAGAGGACGGCCCAGTCTTTGCGGGTGGGCGTACGGCCCTCGGGCAAGGTGGCCAGGGCCGCTTCGATGGCTTTGAGGGGGATGCCCACCCGCTGGGACACGCGGATGAAGGCGACGCGGCGCAGGGTGTCCCGGGCGTAGCGGCGCTGGTTGCCCGCCGTACGGCGGCTGCTGATCAGGCCTTTGGCCTCGTAGAAGTGCAAGGCTGACACGGCCACGCCGCTGCGGGCGGCGAGTTCGCCGACGGTCAACTCATTGGTCTGCGGCACACGGTCGACTCTAATGCCCAGATGACCCAAAGCGGTCAATCGATGTTGACCAAACCCGCACCTAGGAACGATCTAACCGTACTCGTTATATTTCCTGACTCAAGTGGATTGCGGCTCTCTCAACGCGAACCCTACGGTCCATTTATGGATCTGGAGTTCCGCCACCTCAAGATCGTGAGCGCGGTCGCCGACGCCGGAAGCGTCAGTAAGGCGGCGACCCTGCTCGGACTTGCGCAACCGGCGCTGACCGCTCAGCTCAAGCGCATCGAGCGCACACTCGGGGGCTCCTTGTTCGAACGGGACCGCAACGGGGCGCGGCCCACACCTTTGGGAGAACTTGTCCTGACCCGCGCGCGGGTGCTGCTGCCCGCGGCGCGGGAACTCCAGGAGGAAGCCGTACGATTCGCCAACACCGTCGGTGACATGCCGAGCTACAGACTCGGGGCCACCAACGGCCCGATCCTGGGCGGCGTCGTCGACCGCCTGGCCAATACACACCCCGCCACCCCGGTGCGCACCCACACGTCATGGTCCGCGGTCGACCTCACCTCCATGGTCGCCACGGGCAGGCTCGACTTCGTGCTCGTCGGCTCGTGCGGCGACAGCAGACCGCCGGCGGGGGACCCGGTGAACTGGATGAACGTCGCGGTGGACCCGGTGTTCGTCCTGCTCGGGGAGGAGCATCCGCTGGCCGAGAGAAAGGAAGTGGATCTGTCGGAGTTGGCGGACGAGCAGTGGGCCCTCACACCGGGGGACGGCTGCTTCGCCGACTGCTTCGCCGCGGCCTGCGCCCGGGCCGGTTTCACACCGCAGACCATCTACGAGACGGATGTCGCGACATGTGTTCACCTCGCCCAGGTCGGGCGCGCCGCCGTACTCTGCCAGGCGCCCTTCGCCCTCACACCCGGCCTCGTCATGCTGCCGCTCGTGGGAGCGCCGCTGCACTGGCGCCACCTCCTCGGTTACCACCCGGAGGGGCGCGCAGCGCTCGCTGCTCCTCTGATCGCCGAACACGCCAAGGCCGCCCACCACGACGCGGTACAGCGAAGTCCCCGGTACCTGGATTGGCTTGTCCGTAATCCTGAATTTGGGACAGCACCATAACGCGACGATAGGGGCGAAATGATAGCTCCGCGCGTCGGGGGGCCGCCGTTACGGTGACGGCACCCCCCGATAGCGAGGAGACAGCATGCTCCGCAGACGCGCCATGGTTGCGGGAATCACCACCGCGATCGCCGCCCTCGCCCTGGCGGCCACCCCCGCCGCCGCCGCACCGGCCGACCCGGCCGCCCAGGCGGACTCCCTCGCCCAGGCGGCCGCGGCCAAGCCCCCACCCGGCGTGATCAGCGCCATGCAGCGCGACCTCGGCCTCAACGCCGAGCAGGCCGCCACGCGACTGCTCAACGAAGGACGCGCAAGCCGTACCGAGCCCACGCTCCGCAAGAAGATCAAAGGCGACTTCGCCGGATCATGGCTGACCGGCAAGACCGGCACCCTCGTCGTGGCCACCGTCGACCCCGCCGACACCGCCACCATCACCAAGGCCGGTGCGCAGGCCAAGGTCGTCCAGCGGAGCCTCCGCGACCTCACCAAGGTCAAGGAAGGTCTCGACGCCGCGGCCGAACACGCCAGCGTCGAGGCGCCCGTGTGGTACGTCGACGTCCAGAGCAACAGCGTCGTCGTCCTCGCCCAAGACACCGCCGCGGGCGACGCGTTCGTCGCGGCGAGCGGCGTCGACACGTCAGCCGTACGCGTCGTGAAGTCCGACGAGCAGCCGAAGGCGTACAACGACGTCCGAGGCGGGGACGCCTACTACATCGGCCCCTACCGCTGCTCCGTCGGCTTCTCCGTCACCCGCGGCAGCACGCCCGGCTTCGTGACCGCCGGCCACTGCGGCGACGTCGGCAACACCACCCAAGGCTTCAACCGGGTCGCCCAGGGCACCTTCGAAGGGTCGTCCTTCCCCGGCAACGACTACGCCTGGGTCTCCGTCAACTCGCAGTGGACCCCGCGCGGCGTCGTGAACGGCTACAGCGCCGGAGAGATCGCCGTCGCCGGATCGCAGGAGCAGATCGAAGGCGCCTCCGTCTGCCGGTCCGGATCGACCACCCAGTGGCGCTGCGGCACCATCCAGCAGCGCAACACCAGCGTGACCTACCCCGAAGGCACCATCACCGGCGTCACCCGCACCAGCGCCTGCGCCGAAGGCGGCGACTCCGGCGGCTCCTACATCTCTGGCAACCAGGCTCAGGGCGTCACCTCCGGCGGATCCGGCAACTGCTCCGTCGGCGGCACCACCTACTTCCAGCCGGTCAACGAGATCCTCAGCGTGTACGGCCTCACCCTGGTGACCAACACCGGCAACCCGCCGCCCCAGGGCTGCGCGAACTACCAGAACCAGTACAACGGCTCCCTGACGGCCAACCAGAACGTCTACCAGCCGACCGGCGGCTCCTATACCACCACCGTCTCCGGCACCCACGCCGCCTGCCTCGACGGTCCCGCCGGCGTCGACTTCGACCTCTACCTCCAGAGGCTCAACGGCAACACTTGGACCACCGTCGCCACCAGCAACAGCCCCAACCCTGACGAGACCATCAGCTACAACGGCGCACCCGGCACATACCGCTACCGCGTCCACGCCTACAGCGGCTCCGGCACCTACACCCTGGGCATCAACCGGCCGTAAGCCCCCCACGGCCAGCCCATCCCGGCGCCGCCGCCCTTCATCGGGGCGGCGGCGCCCATCCACGCCCGGCACCCGCCGGGCTGTCGGCTGCCACGTTCAAGTGATCTATCCTGTCGTCTACGCGCGGGACACGCCTCACGGCGACTATGCTCCCGTCATGCACGGTGACACAGCCGTGGCCCAGGCACACCCCCAGGGGCGGTAGCTCAGCCGGTCAGAGCAGCGGACTCATAATCCGTCGGTCGTGGGTTCAAGTCCCACCCGCCCTACCCTGTTAGACCAGGCGATCCCTTGATCGTCGAGCAGGTCGTCCATGGCCGAGTCGTCCGATTTCAAGGTCATGGCAGACCATTGGCAGACCATTCGGTTCACTCATGCATCGCGGGACGCCCGTGGGATCAACGCGACGGCCGCCTTCGCCGCGTGAGGTGGGGCCGCACCTCAACTCGATGCCACGTCGCCATCGAGCCCCAGGCGGCGCAGCGCTTCGAGCGATACACGATCAACGCCGACCATCGGATCATCGATGGCGCCCTGGCCGCGCAGTTCCTCGCCACCCTCGCCGGGCTGCTCGAACATCCACTGCGGATCCTGGCGTGACCCGGATCGTATCGCCGCCTCAGGAAGACGACGCCGAGGTGTCGGCGTCTCCCCTCGGTGTCGAGTTTCCTGGTGTTCTTCACCGACGACCTGAATGCGACGCAGTCGGTGCTGTTCTGGCTGCTGGGCAGCCTGCCGGGCTCGTCCTGGCCGCAGGTCGCGCCGTCGGTGGGCGTCGTCGTCGCGTCGGCCGCGGCTCTGATGGCCGTCACTCCTGGCTGGACGCGCTCTCTGTCGGGGAGGGTCACCGCCAGGACATCGATTGCGGACGTCTCTAATCCACGTCCACGCCGTTTCACATCGGCGTACCTTATCGATCTGGCGCGTTGGAAAACGACGGCCCTATCGGGGGCGTTGAGGACGGTCGGCGCGCCGGAGGGGGATGGGTTGCCCCGGGCGGGTTTGTAAGGCACTTCTGATGCGTGTGTGGTCGTTCATTGCTAATTGTCCATCGTCGTTCCAGGTAATAGGCTGGAAGGTAGATAACAATTGGGTGTTTCCCTGAAGTCAAGGCTTTCGGGGCTTATTGTCTGCGGCAGCGAGCGAAAGGCTGGGTGGACAAATGGCGCATCGTCGCGTGGAAAAGGGTGAATCTGGGCGTTCTGGGCCGCTGGGGCGTGTCCGCAGTCTCGGCTCGTTCCAGAAGGCGGCCCTGATCGTATCGGATGCGATATCCAGAATGACCGATGCCGACCTCATTACGGTCCGTACATATCCCTCTGAGCTGCGCAAGGTGATCTGGAGTCATATCGGGCTTTCCAACCCGCGCTCCGTGAGCGGCTCAGCGGCGACCGCACTGGCACGGGTGCTCAAAGGGAACGACAGCAAGCGCAGGGCCTCGCTCATCTGCGCGCTGAGCTCGTACTTCAAGCCCGCCTTCGAAAACCACGATGGGCTGTCCACGGAAGAGTGCATCAAGCTGTTCCACCGCGACAAGGCCCCCGGCATGCTGCCTCGAACGCATCTCCTGGCGCAGTTGCTGGTGGCCACCGCTCATGTCGACGAGGCTTTCATCGACCTCATACTGGCCGACATCTACCAGCATGACCTGGCTCTTTCTCCGCTGGCGCTCGCCCTGCTCGTCGGGTCCGCGGAACGCATGGGCCCGGAGGCCGGAGCGGCTGTGCGGGAGGGCTGGAGGGAACTGCGCGACCTGTATCCGGGCCTTCCCGAGCTGCCGGTCACGCTGCAGGAGTTGCGCGATGCCGTATTGTCGCCCCCTTCCGCACCGGACGACGACATCGTGAATGACGAACCCGCGGTGAACGCCGGCGGAGCCGATACCGGCACCGGCCGTCTTTCCATCGAGAAACTGCGCGAGGACCTCGACCGGTTACGTGCGACGCTGCCGGCGGCGGCGGAGGCGGCCGGACGCATCCGGCAGGCGCTGAAAGACGGTGAGCGACCACTCGACCAGGATGTCGAAACCGTGTTGTGTGGAATCCGGGATTTCGACGATCTGCGGGGCCGGCTGGAATCTCGGCAGTCGATTTCCGACGTGGCAGTGGACACCGTGGTTGTGGATGCGGTGGCTGTGGATGCCGTGGCTGTGGATACGGTGACGGTGACGGCCGTGACGGTGGATGCCTTCCAGCGGGCTATCGACCGGCTTGACTTCGCCGACTCCCGGCGCCGGAAGATCCGGTCGTTGGCGCGCATCAGCGGACCTGCCTTCATTGAAGCGCTTCTCCAGGAAGTCCGTGAAGCCGCGCTCACCGAGTCACCCTCCTTGGAACCGTTGGCGGATCTCATCGAATTGGCCGACGATCCCGATGGTTTCCTGCAGATTTACGAGGCCGAGCAGCGCTTCCGCGAACTGGCACCGCAGAGGTGGCTGCCGTTGGCGACCGCCGCGCATCGGCGGCTGATCGTGATCGATGGCGAAGATGTGCCGGTGCCGGTGCGCGAGCCGAGTACGGCTGAACCCACGATGGCCGCGGTAACCGTTCCTGCCCCAGCCGACGACCCCGTCGAGCCCTCCTCGTCGGTGAACAGGCCACCAGAGCCGGCGCCTTCCCCGAAGCTGGACGACGGGCTGGCAGACCTTGACTCTTTCATCGAGCGGAGACTGCACCCGCAGCCCACGCAGGGGCAGAACACAGCACCGGCCGTTGAAGAGCCGCCGACGGCGAAGCACGCTCGCCCGGAAGAGCCCACCCCTGTGGTAAGGGGCCTTCCGGAAGACGAAGAAGACGACCCGGTCCCGGTCTCCCCGCCGGCTCCCGAATCTTCCCCCGACACCGCTGGCGACACTGCCACCGACACCGGCGGCGACACCGGCGGCGACACTGTGGGAGCTCTTGAAGCCGAGGCTTTCGCCCTTCGGAGCAGCCGCTTCGGGCTCGCGGCCTGGGTGCGCGACGCCGCCGGCGGTTCGGCCGCCGAAGTGAACGCCCGGAGATGCGCGGCCATCGCCGCTGAGATGAGCGAATTCGCCGGTCGGCTGTCGGCGGCGTTCGCGGAATCGGCCACCGGCCTGTCGATGAGGGCACTGGGCGACGACACGGCCGGGCAGCTACTGGCCTGGGCGGCCGCGCTGCGTGCGTGCTTGGTCCACCCGACGTCTGAGGCGGCCCAATTGCTCGATGAGCTGTCGCCGTTCTTCTCTTCGTATCCCGGATTGGCGGCGTACGGGGACGGCTTCGGCAAACTGGCCAAGGCGGGGGCCTATCTGATGCCTGGGTTGTCCGGCCGGATGTACGACACGTCGAAGGCGGAGAACAGGCGCCGCGAGGCGTCGGAGGCCGCCTCCAGGGTCCTCAGCGAAGGCCCCGCACAGACGATCAAATACGCGCCGGCGACCGATGTGTGGAAGAACCTGCTGCAGAACGACTCCTCCGGTCCGGGCCGGCTGTTGGCCGTTGCCGCCGCCGACGACGGCTCCCGCGTCCACGACGTACGGCAGGAGCTGGACAGACTTCGGGCGGGGAGCGTGATCGACCGCCTGGTCGACGAGGAGGCCAAGGCACGTGCGTCCAGGCGGGGAGGCAGCCGGATCCACTCCGGGGCCAGGGCGAGGTTGATCGCGAAGATCGACAAGACGCTGGATGTCGTCGCCGCGTGGGTGTCGGCCGTTCGCGAGCTGGAATCGTCCCGTGTCGATGACTCAGGCGTCGCGTGGGTGGTCAGACATCTGACCGACCTGCGTGCGACCGTCAACCAGAATCGGCGCCGGAGCGATGACGAGCTCGCGAGGCTGGCCGGCTCCACCGATCCGCTCGTCGCGGCAGCCGCCGCGTCCGCGGCGGCTTTGATCGGCGACACGCTGCGTCTCCTGGAGGGCGGACGGCCGCAGCGGGCGGAGTCGCCTAGCGCACATGTGCTCAACGGCGACCTTCTGCTGTCTTCGGTGGTCCGGCTCACGGTCGACACTCTCATCCCCGCAGTGAAGCCCTCGCTGGACGACCTGGCTCCGCTGTGCAGGCCGGACGGCAGGAACTGGCGGGACGCCTTCGAAGCGAGGGCCGTACTGGGGGACCATGAAGGCACTCGGGCTCTGCTCTCCGTGCTGACGTATGAGGATTCCGCGCTGGCCTCGGACCTGCGGCTCCGCCGCGACAAACTGGTGGACGCGGCCAGGCACGAGCGCAGCGACCGCGTCGAAGACCTCCATGACCGCATCGCCGAATGGCGCAGGGACGGCGTGCTGCCGGAGGTCATGGCCACCCGCTTCGTCACCCGGCTCCAGGCGCTCGACAGCGACGACCGGGATGATTTCGATGTCATCGCGGATGGTCTGGCGGGATTGGAGAGGGAGGCTCTGAAGGTTCGCGACGGTGAAATGACGTCGGAGCTTGGTCTGCTGACCACGTTGAGCGCCGAGAATGCGAACGTCGCCGCCGTCCAGGAGCGGATCAAGGTCTATATCGAGGCCGGCGATCTGACCACAGCACGTGAATTCATGGCCCAGGCGAAGGCGGGCAAGGAACTCCCGGAACTCTCCGACACCGTCGATCACCTGGAACGGTTCTTTCCCGCCTTCCCCCAGGCTTTCGAAGACATGTCGGCCGTGTGGAAGGGAGGTCAGCGCGGACGCGAAGGCGACGAGTGGCTGCAGAAGCTGAAGGACGCCCTCCACACCGGAAACGAGGTGTCGGATCCCGCACTCAGAGAGCTACTGCTCGGGGCGGGGCTGTCGGTTTCCGAGATCCCGCGCGGCCGTCGGGGGGTGGCCTCGCATGGTCTGCGCAACTGGAAGAGCATGGCGCAGGGGCCGAAGGCCGCGGGGAATCTCAAGAGTGCTCTCACCGCGGTCCTGCAAATGATCGGACTGGAGGGGGTCCAGGAGCCCGCCAACCCCGAACAGATGCGCCAGTGGATCGCGCTGAACCAGGTGCAGAGAATCGGCGACTCCATCCTGCCCGCCTTCGGTTCCCGCATGAGCCCGGCGGGTGACCGGCTCCGGTTGCTGCTGGTGTGGAAGCCGCCCGGTCCGCAGCAGGTCATGGAGTGGCTGAAAGACCAGCCGGAGGACCAGACCGTCATCGTCTTCTACTTCGGAGTGCTGTCCGCCGAGCA
This sequence comes from Sinosporangium album, assembly GCF_900100605.1. Classification (GTDB taxonomy): domain Bacteria; phylum Actinomycetota; class Actinomycetes; order Streptosporangiales; family Streptosporangiaceae; genus Sinosporangium; species Sinosporangium album. Next base: position 274,802 of record NZ_FNCN01000002.1, read on the forward strand.
GCGCCGCCAGCTGGCCGCGCTCGCCCGCAGACGGCCGACACCGGTCGCGGCGGTGCTCGACGACGCCGCGATCACGTACTTGGCCTGCGTGCCGGACGCCAACTGGGTGACGACGCAGAGGCTGCTGGCGCCGTTCACCGCGGCGAACCCGTATACGCCGATCGGCGAGGTCCCCGAGGAGATGTTCTACGGGCGGCAGGACCAGTTGCGCGAGGTCACCAGCCCCACCGGGTCGTCGTTCGTGTACGGCGGGCGGCAGCTCGGCAAGTCCGCATTGCTGCGCAAGGCCGAGCGGAAGGTCCGGGAGACGGATTCCCACCGCACGGTGATCTCGGAGATCATTCAGAACATCGGCAAAGTCGCCAAGGTCACAGCGTTGTGGCCGATGCTGGCGGGGAGGCTTGTCGAGGCGGGTGTGCTGCCTACGAGCGTGGTCTCCCTATCGGATCCGGCGGACATCTGCCGCGAGGTCCGGGACTGGATCGACGGAGACCCGGCTCGCCAGCTCCTGATCCTGCTCGACGAGGCCGACGAATTCCTCAACCGTGACGCACGGGACGAGGCATTCGCCAACGTCATCACCATGCGCAACCTCATGAATGAGACGAACAATCGCGTCAAGGTCGTCTTCGCCGGCCTGCACCAGACCGTACGGTTCGAAAGCCTGTCCAACCAGCCGCTGGCCCACCTGGGCACGCCGATCGCCGTAGGCCCGCTCGACCCTCAGGACGCCTACGACCTGCTCACCGAGCCCTTGGCCGCGCTGGGGTTCCGGTTCCCCGCCCGTGTGGCCTCCCGGGTCATCGCGGAGGCGAACAACGCGCCGGCCCTCATCCAGTTGTTCGCCGCGGCGCTGCTCACGCGCCTGCGCAGGATCTCCACGCCGCATGCGAAGCTTCCCTATGAGATCACGCGCCAAGACGTGGACGCCGTGTGGCGCGACAACAAGCTGGCCCGCGGGTTCCGCGACCGGTTCGAGTGGACCCTGAACCTGGACAAGCGTTACAAGGTCATCGCCTACACGGTGGCCTTCCACGCACTCGACATGGGAACCGATGTCACCCTGACGGCCAAAGAGTTGCGCAGCGAATGCCAGGAGTGGTGGCCCCGGGGGTTCGGCGACTCCACAAGCGACGGTTTCCGCAGCCTGCTCGACGAGTGTGTGAACCTCGGAGTGCTGGCGGCCGACGGTGAGCGCTACCGCCTGCGCACGCCCCACATCCTCAACCTTCTAGGTGGGGCCGAGGAGGTTCAGACCATGCTGGACCAGGCGGACTCCTTCGAACTACCCGACTCTTTCGACGCCCAGTCCTATCGTTACGCCTACAAGACCCACGGTGAACGCTCCCCGCTCACCGGCAGCCAGGTCACGCGGCTTCTCAGCCCGCGCAACGCGCTGCATCTGGTCGCCGGCTCGTATGCTCTGCAGATCGATCGGGTCGCCACCGCTCTGGAAGACGCGGCCGAGCAGCACAAGCAGGCGCAGACACTCCGGGTCGGCGCGGGCGGCCTCACCATGGAAGGCGCGGTGCAACGGGCGGTTCAGAGCTCCAAGCACGATGTCCTGATCATCGACCTGGCCGGGCAGCCGTACAAGAAGGCCACCATGATGGCCAGGGCCGCCGCGAAGGCCATCTCCATGCAGACCAAGGGCACGCTATCGGTCACGCTGATCGCCTCTCCCCAGCATGCGTCCGAGTGGCTCGCCACCGGTCGGCGCGTGGATGCCGGAGAGGTCGGAGATTGGACCAGCACGGCGGAACTGATCGAGCTGCAGCCGTTCAACAAGGCGGCCGTCCGGCAGTGGATGCACGAGGAGGAGCTCGGGTTCCAGGACGAACCAAGCCAGGAGGCCCTGCTGCGCATCACCGGTGGGTGGCCGCTGCTGATCAGCAAGGTGATCCACGCGCTCAGAGGCGGCAACGCCGACCGGGATCACGCGCTTGAGGCGTGCCAGGCGCACGTGGACCAAGCGCCGGAGGAATTCGTCCGCTCGACCGGGGTGCTCACTGACACGGTGATCCGTACGGCGTGGCGCACGCTGGTCGAGACCGACGAATCCGACACGCCGGAGGGGCTTGCCGAGTGGTTGAACCTGGCCGCCGCGGGTGATGAAACGCACCCGCTGTCGCAGAGCGGACTCCACGAGGAGGGCTACACCTCGACCTCCGACCTGGTGGAAGTGCTGCGGATCCTCGGGGCGCTGCGCGTGCGGAGCGACGGAAGACTCCAGCCGGAGCCCGTGCTCATGAAGGCCACCCAGATGATGGGCCCGCTCGCCGATGACTGACCCGCTCCTCCCGATCCTCCAGGCAGCGGCGGAGGTGTTCCTCTCTCGTCCGGCGCTGGCGGGGGAGGAGCACGACAGGGACCGGTTCGTCTCGGACCGGCGCCAGATGATCCTGGATGCGGTGGCCACGCTCCCCGCGCTGCGCGACAGGATCCGGGAACGCCTGCATACACCCCGAAACCGGTCGGATGTGGAGGCCCTGGCCACGCTGATCCTCTCAACCGACGATGCCACCGTTCGTGCGGCCCTGCGGCTTGCCGAGCAACTCGACAGGGAGCGCCTCGCGCAGCACACTCTGCGCAAGCGGTACCAGAACAAGGTCCACGAGCTGCAGAGCAGGCTGGAGACGGCCAAAGGCCGCCACCAGCACGCCGCCGCGGCACTGGAGACCGCGCGCCACGCGGTCACGGAGTTGGAAAAGCGGGTCGATGAGCTCGACACGCAGGTCTCGGCACTCCAGGACCGGCTCCGCGATCCGCGGGTCCTGGCCGCCAATCTGCTCGGACTGCTCCAGCAGCCGTCGCAGGAACACGACGAGGGTCCGGAGACAAGGGACCCGCGCAATCACGGCCAGCAGGACCGGCCCGCGCCTTTGGCCGCACTCGCCGCACATGCCGCCGGCATCGACCCCGAGCGTTTCCTCACCGCGCTTCAGACGCTCATCACGCCCAGGCCCACCCGGCCCCGGGTGACGGTCGTCCAGGAGCGGCGCCTGCGCGTTCACCCGCTGGGCGGTGCCAGTGAGATCGGTGGTTCCTGCCTGCTTGTCGAGGCGGGCGGGACCCGTCTTCTCGTCGACGCGGGACTGCGGCCCGGAGACCCGGCACTCCCTCCGCGTGATATCGACGAGGCGCTGTCCGGACCGATACATGCCGTGGTGGTGACACACGCGCATACCGATCACTGCGGATACGTCCCTGCGCTGGTCGACCGCTATCCGGAGTTACGCGTCATCGCCACGTCGGAGACCGCGCTGCTGATGCCGCAGATGTGGACAGACTCGGCGAAGCTCATGGGCGAGCGGGAACGCCTCCACCGCCAGTGGGGTTCGTACGGCGAAGCGCTCTACCGGCGCGGCTCGGTCGAGGCCGCCGCGCGTCGGTGCGAGGAACTTCCCTACGGTGTGGAGTGCCTGATCGGCGATGTCACGGTGGAGCTGTTCCCCGCCGGCCACATTCTCGGCGCTGCCGGCGTGGTGGTCCGTGCGGGCAGTCAGCGGATCGTTGTGACGGGCGACATTTCGGGATTCCGTCAGGAGACCGTGGACGGCTACGCCATCCCGCGCTCGGCCCGAGAGGCCGATCTCCTCGTGATGGAGTCCACCTGCTGCGCCGAAGACCACGCCCCGAGGGAGACACGGGTCAACGACCTGGTCCGAGCGGTGGAGGAGGTCTACGCGGGCGGCGGGAGAGTGCTCATCCCGGCCTTCGCCCTGGGCCGTGCCCAGGAACTGGCCCTCATCATGCGTACGCACCTGCCGCACATCCCCGTGCTGGTCGACGGCATGGCCGCCACGATCGCCTCGTCATTCGAGCGGATCACCGCACAGCACCCGTCACCTCTACGCATCTTCGGCGGAAACGTCAGTCGCGCTCAGGACATGCGCAAGCCGATGCCGTTCACCTCCGGGGTGGTGATCACCACATCCGGCATGCTCACGGGAGGCCCGGTGATCCAGTGGGCGGCGGAAATCCTGCCGGAGCCGCACAGCGCTCTCTTCCTGTCGGGATACCAGGACGAGGAGTCGGCGGGCGCGAAACTCCTGCGCCTGGTCAAAGAGCAGGCATCCCACCTGACCGTGAACGATCACGGCATCGAACGGAACATCCCGCTTAACGCGCGCATCGACATGATGCGGCTGTCCGCTCACGCCGACAAACGAGGCCTGCTGGAGATCGCCGACGAGGTCGGCGCCCGCCAGGTCATGCTGGTCCACGGGCTCTCCCGTCGGCAGCGGGATTTCCACAAGATCCTTCAGATCCGCGGCCACGGCTTCGCGGCGACCGGCCCGTGGGCGTGACGAGTTCGCAGGTGGTGGCATCTCCTGCTCTGGGCCTGGGGGCAGCAGGAGTGCCGACGGGCGGCCGAGCCCGTGAAGGCAAATGGCGGCATCGGGAGAGTAAGGGTGTCAGCCATTGAAGGGGCACCTGTCGTCCAGACCTCGGGGGTTGGGGTCATGTGCCGGGTGGATCGGTTTGCGGGGGGTCGGGTTGCGCGTTCATCTGGTGGTCGCGGCGAAGCGGGCAGGGGTGCCGGTGCGGGGGGTGGTGTTCGAGGCGGCGCGGGAGGCGATCGGGCGGGCGTTTCCGGTGTCGGCCGAGAGTGACGGCGGGGGAGTAGCGGTCGGCGGCGGGGGATAGGGCGTTGTTGTCCTGGTCCAATGAGTCGGAGGGGCACGGGTTGCCGATGCTGTGCTCGGGCGGTGGCCGGGTGGCGGGGCCAGCCGGTACGGCTGTCGCTCACCGGAGGCCGCGACAGCCGTCTGCTCGCCGCGCTGCTGAACAAAGCCGGCATCCTCTTCGTGGCGGCGACCTCGGGGCACGACAACGACCCTGACGTGGTGCTCGCCGGGCGGGTCGCGGAGGCGCTCGGCGTCGAGCATCGCGGTCGGCGTGGCGCGGCTCTCGGAGTCGCGGATGGACGCCTTCTGGCACCTGTACACGGTGTCGGTGATGCTGTCGGACGCTTTTTCCACCCCCACCGCGCCGGATCTTCCGCCTTTGCACGTCCCCACACCGGGTTCCGGCCGCTGACGGCCGGGCGGCGGCGCCCGGTCAGTGCCTCTGGCCGTTCACCTGGACGAGGTCGAGTCTGACGCGTCGGTGGATGAGATTGATCTCGCGGATGCGGAACGTGAGGCTCCGGCCTTCGGCGGGCAGCCGTCCCATGGGGAAATGGGAGACGTGTATCAACCCCTCGACGCCTTCCGCCACCGCCACGAAGGCGCCGAACGGAACGACCCTCGTGACGGGCCCGGTCACGACATCGCCGAGACGGGTGCGCGCGATCTCCACCAACGGGTCGGCCTGCAGAGCTTTCAGCGACAGGGACAACCGTTCACGGTCGAGGTCGACGTCGAGGACCATGACGACGACTTCCTGGCCGACTTCGACGATTTCCGACCAGTCGTCGAAATGGCGCCATGTCAGCTCGGCCGCGTTCACCAGGCCGTCGGCGCCGCCGAGGTCCACGAACACGCCGAACCGCTCGATGGAGGTCACAACCCCTTGACGAACCTGTCCTGGTTCGAGGGTGCCCAGAAACTCAATGACTGTTTCGGACTTCCTTTTTTTAACCATCGTGCGCTTGACATTAGATGGTGGTTTCCCGTTGGGCAAGACGTCCGCGGGGTTTTCGGCGCAGGCTCCGGCGCCCGGTGGCCGACACCCCGCAACACCGCCGGGCATGCCTTCTGGGCTGCGGCGATTCGGTGTTCCTACGGCCGAACCCCCAGGCAGGGGAGGGGTTCGGTGGCTCTCGCCTGCGGTTATGTCGGGGAATTCCAGATGAACGCCGGCAGCCCTCGTTCTTGAGGTGGAGGGCCACTTCCGCAGTCCAGGGAATTGTTTCTCGTTATCCGGCCGGAGACCGTGCGGGGTTGCCGCTAGGCTGCGGGCCATCAGTGTCGGCATGGGGCCGGTGCAGGTGGAACGTGCCGATTCGTAGAAAGGCCGTGGAAAGGCCGTCGGACAAGCCTGCCGGGTGTCCCGGGCCGGAATAGAGAAAAGGATGGGAGCCCCCGTGAGAGGTCTGCGCTCGGCCGTGGTCGCTGTGGTCGCCGTGGGTGCGGTGTTCGGCTTGGTGGCCTGTGGAGCCGACTCGCTCGACGGCGCCGCCGTCGTGGAGGGGTTCTCCAAGAAGGGGCTGCCGGCCACGGCGACGGTCACCTTCACGGCTGAGACCGACCCCGAGAAGCTGCTGGGGCAGTCCGGTGGTTACGAGAGCAAGGTGGCTTTCGCGGATGAGCGCGCTGCGCGGAAGGCGCTCGGGTCGAAGCAGGGTGACGTGGTGGCGGGGGGACATGTGGAGGTCTTCCCCAACGAGGACGCCGCGGGTGCCCGTCTCGACCGGCTCTTGAAGGTGGCCAAGATAACGGGCAAGGAATACGTGTTCTCGTGGGGCACCGTTGTCGTCCGTCTTTCGCCGGAGCTGACGTCGGAGCAGGCGGACAAGTACATCGCGACCCTCAAGCAGATCGTGGGATAGGGGGTCACCCAAGGGATAACTGCGATGTGTGTGATACACCGTGATTTGACACCCCAAAACACACATCAAGGGCATGAACTTCCAGCTCTATAACCGACGTATCCCGATTCAATAGATTTCTCTTGAGTCAAGGGAAGCGCTGTGATAATCCCGTCTGGGAAGCCGACCTGCGGCTTCTTCAGAGGGAGGCGTGTTGAGCCGGTGGTCGCTCGCCCCGTCATGGCTCGCGAGTGACCCCGCCGTGGGGTCCGGCGGCGTCGTGGCCGCAACCGAGCTGCGCATGGTGCGCATGCTCGCGTTCGTGCGGGCCGGAACGGCGGGTTTCGTCTATGTCCCGTTGATCAGTTGGAACAGGCTGGCGCTCCCCTGGCTCGCCCTCGCGGTGGCGATCGCCGCCAGCCTGCACTCGGCGTGGTTCGTCTGGTGGTCGCGGCGGGTGAAGACCCCGAGCGACCCGGTGCTCGTCTGGAGCGACGTGGCCGTGGCCGTCGTGTTCATGCTGGTCGGTTCGCGCGCCGCCCCCGACCTCGCGAGGAATCTGCTCATGACGCCGCTGGTGCCGTACAGCCTGGTGACGTCGGCGGTGCTGGGATTCAGCGCGCGGCGCAGCATGGCGCCGGTCCTCGCGGTCGCGGGTCTGATGGCAACCTGGGTCATCTCGCTGTATCCGGACTACGGGCAGAAGCTTGGTTCTGACCTGCTGGGATTTGTCATGTGGTATCTCGTGGCGTTTCTCATCGGCCGCGAAATGCTGAACCTCGCGCGCCAGGCCGACATCGCCACCGCCCGCGCCGAACGCAGCCAGAAAATGCTGGCGGAACGTGCCATCCACAACAAGCTCCTGCCCATCATCGAACGTGTCGCCCAAGGGGGCGAGCTCGGTGAGAACGTCTCCAAAGCTGCACGCAAGGCGGCGATCCTGGGCAGGGCGTTCCTCGGCGACCGCAGGCACGGACCGCCGCCCACGTTCGAGGCCACGCTGAAGGACGCCGTGGAGGGCGTCGCCGCGCTCGGCCTCACCGTCAGGACACGCTTTCTCCTCGCCGCCGATCCGCCGCCGGAGATCGCCGAGGTGTTCGCCACAGCGGTCGGCGAGGCCCTCAACAACGCCCGCCGCCACGCCGGCCCGGCCGTCCTCGTGGAGGTCCAGGCCGACTCCGGCCCCGACTGGCTGGACATCACCGTCATCGACGACGGGTACGGCTTCGACCCCGAGCAAGTCGCGCCCGGGCTCGGGTTCACCGGCGTCTACGCGGAGGTGCGCGCCCTCGGCGGTGAATGCTTCATCACCGCGTCCCCCGGCGAGGGCACCTCGGTGACTCTGCACTGGGAGCCCCGGCCTGTCCGTGACATCGGCGGCATCGGCGGCATCGGGGACGGCGCGGCGGGCGCGGCGGGTGCGGACACGTGAACGGCCGCATAGCCATCGTGGACGACCACCCCCTGGCCAGGGATTGGCTCATGCGCGAGCTCACCCGGGCCGGCCACACGATCGCCGCCGTCGTCGCCAACGTGGAGCGGCTCGACCCGGGGCAGGAAGTCGACCTCGTCATCTGCGACCACTCCCTGCCCAACGGCAGGTCGGGCACGGCGGCGGTCGAATACCTCATCCGCCGCGAATACCGGGTGCTGTCGGCCTCCGGGGTCGCCAAGACCGAGGCGGTGCTCGACGCTGTCGGGGCGGGCGCCTGCGGGTTCATCAACAAGAACCAGGAGGTCGAGGACTACGCTCGCGCGGTCGCCGCCGTACTCGCCGACGGCTGCTATCTGTCGCCGCTGCTGGCGGGCTTCCTGCTGGCCGACGCCGGGCGAAGACCGCTCGACGCGGACGAGATCGGCCGGCCCGAGCGGCTGCTGCTCCGCACGATCGCGGACGGGAAGACCTCGGAGGAGGCCGTCGCCGCGCTCGGTCTCACCCGCGACGCCTACCTCGACAGGCTGCGGCTGATCTTCACGGCGGCCTGCCGGCGGCGGAGGAAGTACCGGCTGTCCCCCCGCGAGCTGCAGATCGTACGGCTGATCGCCCGCGATGACCTCAGCGCCCGCCGGATCGGGGAGGTACTCCACATCAGTACCGACACGGTCTCCGACCACATGGAGTCGATCAAGCGGAAGTACGTCGCCCTCCATCCTGATTGTGACCTTCGCCCGCGCGCCATCGTCCTTAAGTGGGCAAGAGAGCTTGATATGTCGGACTAGGCGCGTGAATTCTCCTACGTATGCTCGCATCACCCCCATTCCCCTGCCTTCCCCACAATTGGGGATAGCGCACTCCGGGAGGCTCCACGACAATCCTGCGGCGTGCCGTCGCCGCTGCCGCGGCCAACCGGGTGGCGATGCCGTAAGAATGGATTGGTGAACGCAGACCAGCCCATGCCGCCTCCCTGGTGGGGGCACCTTCTCGCCGCCTTCGACCAGCCGGGCGCGCTGATGGTGGAAGACCTCGCCAAGGAACTCGGCATCGACGCCGAGAGCGTGGAGGGCGAGCTGGCCGACAGCCCGCTGTTCCACGAGACCGAGGACGGATGGGTCCACCTGCGCCATCTCGCCGAGGGTGCGGTCCTCACCCACCAGGTCACGGCGCGGGAGATCGCGGAGAACAGGCTCGACGGGGCCGACGACCTCTCGCTGTGGCTGCGCTTCGCGGTGGGGAGCGGCTGGCCGCTCGCCGTCGGCGGCATGCTCACGGCCGACGTCCGGGGCGGCCTGCGCGGCCCGGACGGCTGGCTGTCGGGCTTCTCCGACGGCGACGTCCTCGGGCTCAGGCTCTCCCACGGGCTCTTCGAGGTGGCGCCGCTGCGCCCCGGCGGCGCGACGGCCCGCCCCGGCGCGATGGCGAGGGTCGTCGAGGAGAGCGTGGGCCAGGCGATGCTGGCCGTCGCCGTCTACGCCCACTTCCGCGACACCGACCCCGGCGTGCGGCCCGTCGCGCCGCTCGACGGCGTGATCGCCGACATCCTGCACAACTACCCCGGCACGTTCGACCTCCCGCACCCGCCGCTGACGGAGCTCCTCCCCGAAGGCGGGCTCGTGCTCGGAGACGGGCACGCGCACATGCGCGGAGCCCCCGAACGCGCCGCCGACGTGCAGGGCCTGAGCGAGGACGACGTCATCAGGCTCGTCAAAGTGCGCCACGCCCTGTCCATCCTCTCTCCCGACAGCGACCTCACGGGCACCCTGCGCCACATCGCGGTCTCCGACGCCGTGATCGGCCACCTCGCCGACGACGTCGCACGCCGCCCGCTCCCCGCCGACATGCTCGCAGCCCTTCTCCGGGCCGCGGCTGACGCCCGACAGGAGGCCGCCGTCGCCTTCCTCGCCGCACGGCAGGCCGGTGAGCCCACCGAGGCCGCCACGCTCGTCGAGCATGTGCTCGAACTCGCCCCCGGGCTCGCCTCCGCCCTGCGCGACGCGGGGTTCTACGCCGCCTGCCGGGGCGACTACGCCAAGGCCGACGATCTGCTGCGGCGCGGCGGCGTGCAGTCCGACGAGGGGCTGAGGCCCGCCCTGCGTCCCCTGCTGAGCGCCCCCGCCGGGCAGACATCCCGCAACCAGCCCTGCCCGTGCGGCTCGGGCCGCAAATACAAGGCGTGCCACCAGGCCGCCGAGGCGCACGGCCTGCCGCGGCGGGCACCGCTGCTCCACCTGCTCATCCTCGAGTACGGCTCCGCGCCCGCCAACCGGGCCGCCGTCGAGGCCGCCGTGGCGCCGGGTCCCGCCGCCTCGGCGACCTTCCTCGCCGAGACGGCCGTGTTCGAGTACGGCATGGCCGCCGACTTCCTGGCCGAATACCGCGGACTGCTGAAGGCCGACGAGGCCGCGCTGGTGGAGTCGTGGCTGCCGGAGCCGCTGCGCCTGTGGGAGGTGGCCGAGGTCGACCAGGCCCACGGCACGGTGCTGCTGCGGGCCCTTCTCGGCGCCCCGCCCGCCCCGGGCGCCTCGCCGGACGGCGCGCCCGCCGGCGGCGGGGGGCCGGTGCGGCTGAGGAAGCGCGGACTGGCTCATGCCGTACGGGCCGGGGACCTCCTGCTCGCCCGGGTGCTCGCGGACGGCGACGGGCCGAGGCTGCTGGTCGACCCGCCGGTCCTGCGCGACCTGCCCGGGCTCCCGCCGTTCACCGACCCCGTCGACCCGCCCGCGGTGGCCGCCTTCCTCAGCCGGGCGGCGAACCCGCAGCCGCTCGAACCGGGGCTGTTCCTGTAGGCGCCCGGCCGGCGTGCCGGGCGCCGCGGGGAGTGTGAGCCATGATCTATATGCCGATCCGCTATAGCGCTCCGTGACCGGGCCGGTTCGCTTTAGGCTTCCATGGTGATCTTTTCCCTCCGCGCACGCGTGGCCGCCGGCGTCGTCTCTTTCGCCGCGGCCTTGGCCATCGCCCCAGCCGTTCCGGCGGCTTCGGCGGTCTCCGCCGAGCCGGTGGAGATCAGCCTTCCCGGCACCGGAGTGACGCTGTTCGAGAACTCCGCGGACCGTCTGCATGTGACGTCCTACAACCTTTCGCGGAACAGGACATATCTCCGGGACAGAAGCCGGGACTCCTTCGCCAGGAAGGCCAACTACTCCGAATACACCGTGTCGCCGGGAGGTGGGCGCGCGGCCGGGGTGTCGACGTCTTACACCTCCGCCGGATTCGACACGCTCGTGCTCCTCGAACGTGGCACCGGCAAGAGCATGATGATCAACACGGTGCGCAAACCGCTGACCGCGTCCTATGCCTTCTGGTCGCGCGATGGAAGCAAGATCGCCTTGACCGCCGAGCGGAAGTCCGGCGGCAAGTGGCGCACCGTGGGCTACGCGGTGGTCGACGTCGCCGCCCGTGTCAGCCGCTACATCCCCGTGCCCGATGTGGACCCGGCGGGGACGTTCCGGTGGGCCGCCGACAGCACGCATCTGATCGTCGAGCACAAGGACGGCGTGCGCTTCCACCGCGCCGGCGACGGGCGGGTCGTCCGCCACATCGCCAAGGTGGGGCCGCCCGCGGGCGGCGAAGAGGCGCTGTCGCCGTCGGGTCGGCTGCTCACGACGTGGTGCCCGATCCGATACGCGGAGAAGGTGTGCGTGATCGACCGCGCCACCGGGCAGATCAAGAACCGGGTGCCCACCAAGGCCGAATCGCTCTGGGGCTGGTGGGACGAGTCCCACGTGATCGCCGTGGTGCCGAAGGACGGCGGCTACCAGGCGGTGGTCGGCGACCTGCGGGGCAGGACGGTGCGGGTGCTCGCCGAGATCTCCTCCTCCGCCTACCGCACGGACAAGGTCTACCTGAGCTTTACCCGCAAATAGGTGGGTTCGTCCCCGCGGGATGGGCCCTGATGCCCTCCCGCGGGCCGAACATCTCTTGGTTTCGACCTAGACTGCCCATGTGGCAGACGTGAAGTTCGAGATCCAGATGCTGCATGACCGCGTCATGGTCCGTGCGGAGCAGGATACCGAGGAGCGGCGCAGCACGGCGGGCATCGTCATCCCGGCGACGGTCAAGCTGGCCAACCGCCTGGTGTGGGGTGAGGTCTGCGGGGTCGGCGCCAGCGCGCGCAGCGTCAAAGTCGGCGACAAGGTGCTGTTCAACCCCGAGGAGCAATACGAGGTCGACGTGCAGGGGCAGATCTATCTCGTCATGCGCGAGCGGGATCTGCACGCGATCGCGACGACCCACACCGACCACGGCACGGGGCTCTATCTCTGACGCCGTTCCGGTGTCACGCGTGCTCTGAAACATGCTCGGGAAGCGTTCTCAAGACGTTGTGAAAACGTTTTGAAGCCGCTCTGAAGCTGCCCTGAAGCGCTCCCCGGCACCCCGCGCGCCGCGTCGGTGCCGCGGTGATGCCGCGTCCGTGCAGCGTCCGTGCAGCGTCCGTGCAGCGTCCGTGCCGTATCCGTGCAGCGTCCGCTGCCGTCCTCGCATGGCGTTCTCGGGTCTCGCTGGGCTATGCATTCGGGCTAACGAAATATTCTTTTTGGTCATTTTGGTGGTGGTGTGAGCCACGTCTTAGGATGGGTTCGCGGTGTTTGGTCCGGGCTAGGTGGGGCCCGGATGGGGGGACGGGTAGAGGGCAGGGAAATGCGGAGGGCTTACTGACCGGTAGTCCAGGTGGGCGTTTCTGATCGCGGCAATGCGGCCTGTCAATTCCGTCACAGTCGACACGTCATCGACAGGGGCGCTGTATATTTCCCCGGTGTTCGCGAAGATTTCTCGGAGTTTACCCGCGGGTAGGGAGCCGGGACCCGCACGCGGATTATCCAGATGCCAAAGGGGATAGGGATGTCGCGGTACCTGCTCTTCGGGGGCACGGGGTTCATCGGTGAACACGTGCGCGCCGGCCTGACGGCGATCCGGGATGCCGAGGTCGTCGTGGTGTCACGGGAGACGATGAGCCGTACCATGGACCTCTCGTCGGCGGGCCAGCGCCAGCTGACCGACCTGCTCTACGAGACGGCCCCCGCCGCCATCGTCAACTGCGTCGGCGCGACCACGGGCGACCCGCTGACCATGACCCAGGCCAACGTCGTGGCCGTGGGACGCCTCCTGACCGCTGTCGCCAGAGCCGCGCCCCGCTCCCGCGTCGTGCACCTCGGCTCCGCCGCCGAATACGGCGCCGTGCCCGAGGGGCTCCCCATCGACGAGACCGTGGAATGCCACCCGGTCAGCCACTACGGCATGACCAAGCTGGCGGGCACCGAGCTGGTCAGAGCCGCCGCGGGCGACGGCATGGACGCCGTGTCGCTGCGCGTCTTCAACCCCGTCGGCCCCGGCGCCACGCTCGGCACCCTCGCCGGACGGCTGGTCGCCAGGCTGAGCGAAGGCGGCGACGTTCGCATCGCCGGACTCCACCACTCCCGCGACTTCGTCGACGTCCGCGACGTGGCCGACGCCGTCGTGGCCGCCGCCACCGTCCGCGGCGGACTGCCCCCCGTGCTCAACATCGGCAGCGGCCGGGCGACAGCCGTACGCGACCTGGTGGAGAGCCTGGTCGCGATCGCGGCCCCCGACACCCGCGTCGTGGCCGACGGCGAACCCGACGCCAAGTCGGCAGCCGTCACCTGGCAGTGCGCCGACGTGACCGCCGCCGCCCATACGCTCGGCTGGAAGCCGTCCCTGGACCTGTCGACGTCCCTCGCCGACCTGTGGGCCGCCCACCTGACCGCGAACGTCACTCCCGGCTGACGCCCGAGGCGGCCCTCAGGCGGGGGAGCCGCGGACCTCGACGATCTCGGCCAGGGGGAATTCGAGGTAGTCGCCCGCCTCCTCGCACCACGCGTCGAGCACGGCGCCGGTGAGTTCGCCGTGGCTGACGGTGGCGGTGACACCGTCGGCCAGCGTGATGGCGGCGCGCACACCGCGGTCGACGACGAAACCGAGCAGAGACTGCTGCGCGGTGGGCAGCCGGGTGGCCATGCGGCCGATGACGGCCCACGTGCGCCCGGTGGGGCGGGCCTCGCCGTCGCGGGCGGTGACGAGGCGGCGCGCGTGTTCGCGCGGGTCCGGCGTCGGCTCGACCATCGAGTACGGCGGAGCCGGAAGCTCGGCGACCTGCCCGCCGGGCAGCAGGATCAGCGTGCCGCCGCGCCGCGCCTCCACCTGCGCCCGGCGGATCTGGATCTGCCCGGTGTCCTCGACGGGCATCGGCGCGTAGCCGTTCTCACGGAGAGCGGCCAGGGTGCGGTCGGCCGGGGCGGCGCTCGCGAGCACGGTGGGGGCCAGCAGGCGCAGGCCGAGCCCGGCGAGGCGCCGGTGAGCGGCGATCTCGGCGAGCAGCACCGGGTCGGCGGCCTGCACGATGCACGCGACGCTCGTGACCGTGACCTCGCCGTGCCGCCGCGCCACGTCGCGCACGAGGTAGTCGAGCGGCTGCGGCACCGTGCCGACCTCCGACAGGTCGGACAGCAGGTCTTCGGCCGTGTGCCCGGCGTCGAGGGCGCGGCGCACGCTCGCGTGGGAGAAACGCCACACCGAGGCCGAGCCGCGCGACTCGCGATCGGCCACCCGGTCGAGGAGTTCGGCGAGTTCGGGGGCGGGCGGCCCGGTGACGACGGCGGTGAGGTCGGCCCCGAACAGCGCGCTCCGGCGCACGCTCGCCAGCGCCCGCGACGAGCATTCGACGAGCGCGGGGTCGAGTTCGACGTCGGGCACCGACTCGTCCTGCTCGTCGCCCGCCTGCTCGCCGAGGCCGGCGAGGGCGCGGCCGAGGTCGGTGAGCGTGTCCTGGGCGATCAGGCCGAGCAGCCGCGCCTCCTCCATCACGGCCGGGGCGCAGTCGGCCAGCAGCGCGTGGTCGAGCAGCGGCGCCCGCCAGCGGGTGGAGTGGACGAGCGACGCGCGGTCGGCGACAGCCGTACCGACCGGGAGTGTGGCGAGCACGTCGAACAGCGCGTGGCGCGCCCGGGCGAGCGTCGCGCCGTCGGGGTCGTCGCCGAGCACCGTGACGTAGCGCCCGTCGACGCGGCGCAGCGACGAGCGGGACATGCGCCACCACGCGGCGAGCAGCACCCGCAGCCTGGTCGCGGCGTCCGACAGACGCCACCGGTCGAACCGCTCGGTGGGGACGAGCCCGCCGGCCTCCTGGTCGAAGGCCAGCAGCCTCGCGACGGCGCAGATCTCCAGCGACACCCGGCTCTCGTCCTCGTCGCACCCGGTCTCCCGGGCCACCCTCCGTATTTCACGCACCCCGACCCCGCCGGTCTTCAGCAGCGGCAGCGGTGACTTCGCCGTATTGTCCAGCAGCGCCGCGGCGCGTTCGACGGCGTGCGGCGCGGCGAGCGTCATCAGATGGTCGACCGTCTCCGGGTCGACGGGAATCGCCGCCACCTCGGGCGCGGCCGGCGTGAACGGCGCGCGGTAACCGGCCCCGCGTACGGCGAGAGCCACCTCCCGCGGCATCTCCGCCACGTCCCAGCTCGGCCGGAACAGCAGCCCGTGGTCGGCGGCCCACTTCTCCGGGGTGCCGGGCGTGACGAAAAGCCCGCCCTCCACCTCACGCGCGGGACCCTCCCAGGCGAAACGCCGCGCCAGCGTCGTCGTGCCCTCGGGGCCGTGGTCGAGCAGCCTCGCCACCCTCTCGGGGTCGGCCAGCGCCGCGGCGACCCGCGCCACCGCCATCCGTTTCGGCCCCCGAGGCGACAGTCCGAGCCGCAGCGCCAGCTGCTTGAGCGCGTCGGCGCTCATCGTCCACGAATCGAGGTAGCGCGACAGCGGCTCCCCGAGCCCGCAGGGCGTCGGCCACGAACGGGCCATGCCGTCGGCGAGCCGGACGCGCCCCTCGTCGTCCGGCCAGGCGAGCGCGTGATCGTAGAGCACATCCAGCCAGCGGGACACCTGCTCCGCATCGGTGCCGAGGAACTCGGCAAGGTCGGCCGGGGTCGCCCGATCGCCCACCACGAGCCGCGCCTCGACGATCTCCAGACACGGCAGCGGCAGCGCGAACATCGCCCGCGACACGGCGAAGCCGTTTCCGAGCCGCTGCGCCAACGTGTTCATGCGCCGCGGCCACGGAGGCGCGAGGGCGTCGGGTCGGTGGGCGAGGACGCGGGCGAGCCTCTCCTCGTCGAGTGTGTTCAGCCAGCCGAGCAGATGATCGTCCATCTCAGCTCTCTCAAGGGGTTGCGCGGCACTCGCCGTGAGCCGTGAGCCGTGAGCATCCACCGTAATGCAGATCACACCGCCTGGTTGGAGACCTTCGCCAAAAGGCGGAACGCTTTGCGCCGCCGCGAGGTACGCCTGTGATCAGCTGATGTGCGTGTGGTCTGAGCGACCAAAGGGGGCGGGCCCCGCGCGGTGTCCGGGGGGAGGGACGACCGGAAGGGCCCGCCCGGGCGCCCGGGAGGGGAAAGGCGGCGCCCCTGGAAGAAAGCATGTGAAACCGGTCGCCTTAAGCGGCGAGCACGGCCCACACGATCTTGCCGTATGGCGTGAGCGGGGACCAACCCCACCGGAGGCTGAGCGACTCGACGATGTGGAGTCCGAGGCCGCCGGGGGAGAGTTCGTCGGGGAAGCGCATCACGGGGGAGCCGGGGCCGGGGTCGATGAGGGCGCAGGTGACGAGGGGGCCGCGCCGTACGAGGGACAGGCGGATGCAGGGGGCCGTGTCGGCCGCCGGGCTTGTGCGGTGTGCGGGGCGGCTTGGTGCGCGCCCGTCGCCGGGGTCGTGGTTGAGGCCGTGCCGGAGGGCGTTGGTCGATAGTTCGGAGACGACCAGCTCCATGCTTTCCGCCAGCTCCGCCATGCCCCAGCCGGCGAGGGTGGTGGTCGTGACGTTGCGGGAGGAGTGTACGGCGTCGGCCTGCGGAGGTAGGACGAATGTCGCGCTGGACACGTGTGACGCGGTGCCGAGCAGATCGCGGGCCGGGTCGGGCCACCAGCCGGCGGGCGGCCACCAGTCGTGCGCGCCTCGTCGCGTGTGGGAGCGCGTCGGCGAGGGGTGGGCGTGCGCGTGGGGTTTGGGACCGCGGGCGAGGGGGGTGGTGCTACAGGCAGAGTGCACTAGATCATGATGATGCAAACTCGCGTGCAGGTGCAAGGGCGGATGCACGTGCATTCGCTTCATGCAGGCGCTACGGTTACCCCCCATCGGGGCAAACTTAGACGAAAGGGGATCTTGTCCGCGCGAGGTATTTCTAGGCGCGGAATGACAGACTGTCGATCAGTCAACGACCAAGGAGCAGCACGTGTCCATGGATCCGCCTGGGACAGGTTCCACAGTTCGGCGCATCATGCTCGGCGCCAGTCTGCGCCGTCTGCGTGAGGATAGAGGACTCACCCGTGAGGTGGCTGGATTTCACATCCGGGCCTCGGAGTCCAAGATCAGCCGCATGGAGCTGGGACGGGTCGGTTTCAAGACGCGTGATGTCGAAGATCTGCTCACGCTCTACGGAGTGCACGACGACGCCGAACGTCGTGGCCTGCTGGAGATGGTCAGGGAGGCCAACACCCCCGGGTGGTGGCACAAATTCGGTGACTTCCTCCCCTCATGGTTCACCACCTATGTGGGGCTTGAGGAGGCCGCCCAGATGATCCGCACCTACGAGGTGCAGTTCATCCCGGGCCTGCTGCAGACCGCCGCCTATGCGCGGACGGTTTTCCGGCTCGGATATCCCGACTCGCCCAGTGAAGAGGTCGAGCGCCGCGTGCATATGCGCATGCAGCGTCAGGAACGTTTCACCCGCAAGGACGGTCCCCGATTGTGGGCGGTCATCGATGAGGCGGCACTGCGCCGTCCCATTGGAGGGCGAGAGATCGTGCGCGAGCAGTTGGAGCACTTGCTGGAGGTCGCGACCCTCCCCAACATCACCATCCAGGTGATGCCCTTCCGATTCGGTATGCATGCCGCGGAGGGGGGCGCGTTCAGCATTTTGCGGTTTCCTGAGTCCGATTTATCGGACGTCGTTTATGTCGAGCAGCTCTGGGGTGCCCTCTACCTGGATAAACGTGAGGATGTTGATCCATATCTCACGGCGATGGAACAGCTATGTGTGGAAAGCACCACGCCAGGAGGCACAGCGGAGCTCATCGGCGGACTTCTCAGAGAGAACTTAGATGGAGCACACCTATAACGGCATGCCCGCCAACGAACTCACCAACGTGGCGTGGCGTAAGAGCAGGCGCAGCAACTCACAGGGCAACTGCGTCGAACTCGCCGAACTGCCTGACGGCGGCGTCGCCGTACGGAACTCTCGGTTTCCGAACGGTCCCGCGCTGATCTACACCCGCGATGAGATGCGGGCGCTGGTCCTTGGCGTCAAGGACGGCGAGTTCGACGGCCTGCTCGTCTAGCCGTGTCACCATCCGGCGCACCCGTGGTACGGCGGTGCGCCGGATGCCCCCGGGGCCCGCTTCACGGCGTGGCGCAGCCGTACCGGCGCCTGGGGGCCCAAGTACGCGATATGCGGAGAAAGCAGCGCCTGGTTCGTGTAACACTGTTTTTACCGGCGGCGACCTGCCTTAACAGGTACGGGCCGCGCGCGTAACCAGGCAGGTCCCGTGCTCGTGCAGAGTCGGATCCGTCACCGAATCTGTGTGAGGGGGCAACCGCCATGACCGTGCTCGACCAGATGATGCTCTATCCCGTCGCGGACGACGTGCTGCTCGCGCCGGGCGGCCGCGTGGTGATCCGCACGTACGGCGTGGCACACGAAAACGGCGTTACCTACCGTACGTGGGTGACAGGGGTCCGCGACCACCCCCGCTACTGGCGCTGGGTCGGCTACGAGGACGCCCGAACCGGCCACCGGCGGGTCCTGGAGTGGCTCACCGGCCGAGGCCCCCAACCGGCGTGCGCGCCTGCGGCCTGACCCACGTCCGACCTGCGTCCGACCCGCGCCTGACCTGCGCCGGTCCCGTCCTTCCCACCACTAGTGTGGTGGCCCATGAACGGGCGACCCCTAGCGTTGATCACCGGAGCGTCCAGTGGCGTGGGCGAGGCCATCGCGCGCGCACTCGCGCCGACGCACGATCTGATCCTCGGCGGACGTGACGCCGATGCCCTGTCGGCCCTCGGCGTCGAACTGCCCGGGGCGCGTCCCTGGCCGGTCGAGCTGACCGAGGTCGGCGCGCGCGACGTCGCCGGCATCGACCGCCTCGACGTGCTCGTGCACAGCGCGGGCATCGCCAGACTCGGCGCGATCGAGGGCCTGGCCGCCTCCGTCTGGCGCGAGACCTACGAGGTCAACGTCGTGGCCGTGGCCGAGCTCACCCGGCTTCTGCTCCCCGCGCTGCGCGCCGCCCAGGGGCACGTCGTGCTGATCAACTCGGGTGCGGGGCTGCGCGCCAACCCCGAGTGGGCGGCGTATGCCGCGAGCAAGTTCGCCTTGCGCGCCTTCGCCGACGCGCTCCGCCTGGAGGAGGACGAGCACGGTGTGCGCGTGACAAGCGTCTACCCCGGCCGTGTCGACACCCCCATGCAGCGCACCATCCGCGCTCAGGAAGGCGGAGGCTACAAGCCCGACCTCTATCTGCACGCCGATTCGGTCGCGGGCGCGGTGCGCCAGGCGATCATGGCACCGCCCGACGCCCACGTCACCGAGATCACCCTGAGGCCCGCCCCCCGGTAGACCGGGGCCGCAGCGGGGCCGAACGGGAGCGGGACCGGGGCTGAACGGGAGCCGAGCGGAGCCGGAGCCGGGCTAGACCGGGGCGTTCCAGCGGCGGATCACCTGTTCCTCGTGCTCGAAACCGAGCACGCTGTACGTCCCGGTGTAGAGGCTGAACAGCCGCCCGTCGGCGGCCGGCAACCCCAGCCAGCGGGCCGTGAGCACACGCAGCACATGGCCGTGGGCGACCAGGACGACGTCGCCCGCCGCGCCTTTGACCCGGGCGACGACCCGTTCGACGCGGCGGCCGACCTCCTCGACGCTTTCCCCCGGATGGTCGGCGTCCCCGGGGGGCACGCCGTCACGCCACAGATACCAGCCCGGCCGCGCCTCGCGGATCTCCGGGGTGGTCCGGCCCTCGTAGCCGCCGTAATCCCATTCCCACAGGTCCGGCGTGGTCTCGTAGTCGGTCAACCCGGCCAGCTCCGCCGTACGGCGTGCGCGAAGCGCCGGACTCACCACGACGAGGGCCAGATCGCGACGCTTGAGCAGGGGAGCGAGGCCCAATGCCTCCTCCTCACCTCGTTCGGTGAGAGGGACGTCGGTGCGGCCCGTGTGCCGCCCCGCGCGGCTCCACTCGGTCTCACCGTGACGAAGCAATATCAACTCATCCATGCCCCGCATCATGCCCCGTGCCGCCCGCCGCATTCCGGACCCTGACCGTGCGCGCTTGAGGCTGATTGGTACCGTCTCAGGGTGTGCGCGGCGTGCGCGCGAAGTCCGGTGTGAATCCGGCGCTGTCCCGCAACTGTGACGGCCCCGTAGGGGCCGAAGCCAGGTCGACCGTTCGCCGCGCGGCGCTTCATCCCTCGTGGAAAAGGGTGGTCCGTCAGTGGTCTCTCGGTTCCCGACCCCCCATGCACAGAAAGGACACGCGTGAGACCTCTACGCAAAGCCTTCGCCGGTGTGCTGTTCGGCGCTCTCCTCCTCACCGGCTGCGGTGCCGACGGTGATACCGGCGCCCGTGCCGCCTCCCCCTCTCCGACGGCCTCCGCAGGGACCTTCCCCGTCACCGTGTCGGCAGGCAACGGCGCCGTCACCATCCCCAAGAGGCCGGAACGCGTCGTGTCGCTGTCGCCGACGGCGACCGAAACCCTGTTCGCCATCGGCGCCGGACCGCAGGTCGTGGCGGTCGACGACCAGTCGAACCACCCGCCGCAGGCACCGAAGACCGACCTGTCGGGCTTCAAACCCAACGCCGAGGCGATCATCGCCCAGCGCCCCGACCTCGTGGTGCTCTCCGATGACATGGACAACATCGTCGCGGAGCTGACCAAGGTCAAGGTGCCGGTGCTGCTGGAGGGCTCGGCGCTGAAACTCGACGACGCCTACGACCAGATCACCGACCTCGGCGCCGCCACCGGCAACACCGCCGCCGCGGGGAAGCTCGCCGCCGACGTCAAGGGCGAGATCGAACGGCTTGCCGCTGCGGCCCCCGCGAGCACGAAGAAGCTGACCTTCTACCACGAGGTCGACAAGTCCCTCTTCTCCACGACCTCCAACACCTTTATCGGCCAGATCTACACCCTGTTCGGCCTGGAGAACATCGCCGACAAGGCGCCTGACGCCTCCGGCGGCTACCCCAAACTGTCCGCCGAGTTCATCGCGGACGCCGACCCCGACCTGATCTTCCTGGCCGACGTCAAGTGCTGCGGCCAGTCCGCCGAGACCGTCGCCAAGCGGCCGGGCTGGGGTGACCTCACGGCCGTGAAGAACGACAGCGTCATCGCGCTCGACGACGACATCGCCTCACGCTGGGGCCCGCGCATCGTCGACCTCGCCAAGACGCTCGCGGCGGCGCGCGAAGCGGCGCTCGACAAGAACGCCGACAAGGCCGGGGCGAAGGCCGGCAGCTGAGCACGATCAAGGAGGCGGGGCGGCGGCGCACCGGCTTGCGGCCGATCCCGCTGCTGCTCTCCCTCGTCATCCTCGCCGTCAGCATGCTCGCCGCGCTGCTCAGCGGTGCGGCGGGCATCCCCGTCGGGGCGATACTCGCCGAACTCGCCGACAAGCTGCCCCTCGTCACCGCCGACTCCGGGCTGACCCCCGTCGAACAGGGGCTCCTGCTGGAGCTCCGGCTTCCGAGAGTCGTGCTCGCCGCCCTCGTCGGCGGCCTGCTCGCCGCCGCGGGCGCGGGATACCAAGGGGTGTTCCGCAACCCGCTGGCCGACCCCTACCTCCTCGGCGCCGCGGCGGGGGCAGGGCTCGGCGCCACCGCGGTCATCGTTCTCGCGGGCGACGCCGACGCCATCGCCATCCCCGTCGCCGCTTTCGCCGGGGCCGTCGGCGGAGTCCTGCTCGCCTACCTGCTCGGCAGCGTGGCGGGCCGCGCCGGCGGCATCGCGCCTCTGGTGCTCGCCGGGGTCGCGGTCTCCTCGTTCCTCGCGGCGGTCCAGACCTTCCTGCAGCAGCTTGAGGTCGAGGAACTGCGCCGCATCTACGGCTGGATCCTCGGCGACGTCGGCGGAGGCTGGAGCCAGGTCCTGCTGATCGCCCCTTATGCGGCGGTGTCCATGGGGTTCCTGCTCGCGTACGGCAGGCTGCTCGACGTGCTCGCCGTCGGCGACGACGAAGCCGTCAGCCTCGGCGTCAACGCCGTCCGGGTGCGCTTCGCCGTACTTTTCGCCGCCTCTCTCGCCACCGCCTCGGCGGTGGCGGTCAGCGGGCTCATCGGGTTCGTGGGCATCGTCGTGCCGCACGTCGTACGGCGGCTGGCCGGCGGGTCCTACCGTTCGGTCCTGCCCTTGTCCCTCATCGGCGGAGGGGCCTTCCTCGTGCTGGCCGACCTCGCCGCCCGCACCGTCATGGCCCCCGCCGAACTCCCCATCGGGGTCGTCACCGCGTTCGTCGGGGCACCGTTCTTCATCGTGGTGCTGCGCCTCACCCGGAGAAGCGAGACATGAGCCCCCTCACCCCCACAGACCTCACCGCCGCGAACCTCACTGCCGCAGACCTCACCGCCGCGAACCTCACCGCCGCAGACCTCACTGCCGCGAACCTCACCGCCAAGGACCTCTCCGTCGCCCTTGACCGCGCCCCCGTCCTCACCGGCGTCGACCTCGCCGTGCCCGCCGGCAGATGGCTCGCCGTCGTCGGCCCCAACGGCGCAGGCAAATCCACCCTGCTCAGAGCCCTCGCCGGCCTCCTGCCCCACGACGGCGAGATCGCCGTCGGCGGCACCGCCGTACGGCACATGCAGCCGCGCCGCCGCGCCCGCCTCATGGCCTACGCTCCGCAGAACCCCGCCCTCCCGGCCGAGATGAGCGTGTTCGACTACACGCTGCTGGGGCGCACGCCGTACATCCCGTACCTCGGGCGGGAGAGCAGGCGAGACCGGGACATCACCGGGTCGGTGCTGGAACGGCTGGACCTCGCGTCGTTCGCGGGCCGCTCCCTCGGCCGCCTCTCCGGCGGGGAGCGGCAGCGCGTCGTCCTCGCGCGAGCCCTCGTCCAGCGGGCGCGCGTGCTGCTGCTCGACGAGCCCACCACCGCGCTCGACCTCGGCCACCAGCAGCAGGTGCTCGAACTCGTCGACCGGCTCCGCCTCGCCGACGGCCTCACCGTCGTCACCACCCTGCACGACCTCACCGTCGCCGCGAGCTACGCCGACGCCATGCTCCTGCTGTCGGCCGGCCGCGCCGTCGCCTCCGGCACTCCCGCCGAGGTGCTGACAGAGGCCCACATCGGCACCCATTTCCACGCCCGCGTCGCCGTCACCACCGACGGCGGCGGCAGGCCCGTCGTCACACTGCTCCGCCCCTCCGGAGGAGACCGGTGAAGGACGTCCCCCTCGACCTGAGCCTCAGCCACCGCACCGAGGACGGCGCCCGCCTGGCCTCGCTCTTCTGGCGGTTCGGGCCCGGATGGCGCATGATCTCGTCGGCCATGCTGGGGGGCGGGATCGGCCCCCGGGAATGGGTGCTCAACGCCCAGGTCGTCGGCGGCTACAGCCGTATGGACCCCGTCGACCACCTCCACGAACTGGCCGCCGGCCTGGGGGCCGGGCCCGCCGGCGAACCCCCGGGCGTCGGTATGCTGACCGCCGCCTCCGTCGCGCGCTACGCCACCGGCGAGGACGGCGGCGTCCACGCTGTCGCCACCGTGGGCCTGCGCGTGCCCACCTGGGCCGCCGCGCCTGAAGGCCGTCCCGACCCCGAACTCGCCCCCATGCGGCTCGCCCCCGCCGCTTCCACGCCCGGCACCGCTTCCACGCCCGGCACCATCAACATCGTCGCCGCCGTCCCCGTCGCCATGACCGACGCCGCCCTCGTCAACGCCGTCATGACCGTCACCGAGGCCAAGACCCAGGCCCTGCTCGAAGCCGGCTTCCCCTGCACCGGCACGGCCTCCGACGCCGTCTGCGTCGCCGCCCCCGCCGGCGGCCCCGAAGAACTCTTCGGTGGCCCCCGCTCTCCCTGGGGCGCCCGCCTCGCCCGCGCTGTCCACACCGCCGTACGGCACGGCGCCCACGCCTGGGCAATCCGTACTCAGCCGGACACGTAGTGTGGTCTTTCCCGGGAAGTGCCGCGCGGACGAGAAGGCGAATGCGGACACTGGTCGGGTGACGGCGAAGGCGACGAGCAACCCGGCGACCGCCGCCTGCGAGGCTCCGGCGGGGCTGCCAATGAGACGGACACCGCTTCCCGGCAGGGCGCCCTTCACCGTTGCCGACCTCCTCAGGTTCCCTGATGACGGGAACCGCTACGAGCTCTCCAACGGATGCCTCGTGGTGAGTCCCTCTCCGACACCCCGGCACCAAGTTGTGCTCTTCCGCCTGCAGCAGGTGCTGGACGCGGTGGCGCCTGCGGGGCTGGAACCGCTGGGGAGGGTGAACCTCAAGGTCGACGAGGACGAGTTCTTCATCCCGGATGTGGTGCTGGTCGCAGCGGAGGCCGTCGTCCGCACCGAGTTGATGTTCGACCCGAGTGACATACACCTGATCGTGGAAGTGGTGGGCCCCCACACCCGGAGCCAGGACCGCTGTTGGAAGCGCATCGCCTACGCCGACGCGGGCATCCCGGTCTACTGGCGCGTCGAGCCTTCTGAGGGGCCGAGCATCCACGTCTACGAACTGGTCGAGGGCGACTACGTGCGCACCCAGACCCACAAGGCGGGTGAGCCGGCCAAGTTCTTCGCCCCGTTCGAGATGGAGTTCGATCCGGCCGTCCTGATCGCGCGGCGATCCTCCTAGAGCGTTCTCAACGCTAGCCCGTCACCCCCGTGGTGGCGGGTTCTTTGCGTGGCCGAGAGCCTGCCTGGTGCTACGTGTTGCCGTACAGCCTGGTCATATGTGAATATTTTCCTGTAATCCACACTGGAGACGGGAGATCTTTCGTGCGGGCATTTCCGAGGGTCCTGTTTGACGAGGCCCACAGCGAGTCGTGGACCATCCGGCGGGAGCTCGCCGAGACGATGAACCCGGCGCACCCCGACGACAACAGCTACGCGCGGGCGGCCGGGCTGCTGCGCGGGCTGGGGCACACCGCCACGGCGCACGTGGAGGGCCCGATCACGCCGGCGGTGCTGCACGGCCACGACGTGTTCGTCGTCGCGCATCCCTCGGCCGAGCGGTGGGAGCGCACCACCGGTTTCGGCAGCCCCGTCTTCCCCGTGGAGGAGCTCGACGCGATCGAGTCCTACGTAGCCGACGGCGGCGGGCTGATCGTGCTCGCCGAGTGTGAGCAGGAGAAGTACGGCAGCAACCTGGATGAGCTCCTCGCCCGCTTCGGCATCGGCGTCGAGCACACCACGGTGCAGGACCCGCGCAACGCCTACCGCGAGGTGGCGACGTGGGTGCTCGGCGTGCCTGGGGAAGACGAGGGCGTCCTGACGGGGGCCGCCCGCGCCTGCTTCTACCGCGCCGGCACCCTCACCGCGCCGGACGGCGCATCGGTGCTGTTCTCCACCTCGCCCACCGCCGACCCGGCGGGCCGGCCGCTGGCGGTCGCCGTACGGCACGGCCTCGGCAGGGTCGTCGTCTTCGCCGACTCCGACCTGTTCGGCGATGACTCCCTCGACGATCTCGACCACCGGCGCCTGTGGGGCAACGTCGTCACCTGGGCGGCCCGCCTGCCGCAGGCCGGCGCGGGCGGCGCGGAGCGCGCCCCGGAGGCGCGCGACCTGTTCGCGAGCCTGAAGAGCGTGGTCGAGGAGCTGCGCCCGCTGCAGGCCAAGGACGGCTCCATCATCGGCGACCGCGACCGCGCGGTCGGTCTGATCTCCGCGATCGTGGAACACCTCGTACGGCTGGCGCCGTACTTCCCGCAGGACGCCGACTACCACGCGGCCGTGATCGCGGACCTCAGCAAGTGGGTCGAGCAGGGCCTCGGCGTGCCCGACTTCCTGGACTCCCTCAACGCGTTCCACCCCGACGAGCGGCGGGAGGACGGCCTGGAGCACCTGGTCGTCTTCCCGATGTACACGCAGAACGGCAACCCCGACCGCCACATCGAGGCGGTGTGGATCCGGGTGATCTGGCCGGACTGGCTGGCCGAGCTGGAACGTTCCCGCTACGACAACCCGATGTTCGTGCCGATCGCCTTCGAGGACTTCACCGCCGGCTACGACACCAACTCCGCCGTGCTCTTCCCCGAGACGGTCGCCGTACGGCAGACCCCGGCCAGGTTCTCCTGGGGCGGGATCTTCGCCGACCGCGAGGCCGCGCGTTTCCGCGCCGTGAGCCGGGCCGCGGCCGACACGCTCAAGCTCGACCTGCCGCCGGATGCGGCGCGCCTGCTCGCGAGCCAGGAGCTCGCCCAGGACACCTTCGTCCTGTGGGATCTGATCCACGACCGCACCCACAGCCACGGCGACCTGCCCTTCGACCCGTTCATGATCAAGCAGCGCATGCCGTACTGGCTGTACTCGCTGGAGGAGCTGCGCTGCGACCTGACGGCGTTCGGCGAAGCGGTGAAGCTGGAGGCCGAAGGCGTGCCGCACGCGCGCTATGTGCAGATCGCGGTGCTGTTCGATCGGATGTTCCGCTTCCCGATCACGGGTGACCGGGTGCGCAACTACGACGGCCTCGGTGGTCAGCTGCTCTTCGCCTACCTGCACAAGGTCGACATCGTCCGCTGGACCGACAACCGGCTGTCGGTCGACTGGTCGCGGCTCGCCGGCGGCGTCGCCGACCTGCGTGCCGAGGTCGAGAAGCTCTACCGCGACGGCATCGACCGTTCCAAGCTGGCCCACTGGCTCGCTGCCCACGAGCTGGTCGCCGCTTACGTCGAGCCGCACCCCGCGTCCGTGTGGAGGCAGGGCATCGGGGCGCTTCCCGTGGAAGGCTTCCCGAAGGCCGTCGTGGACGCCGTCCTGCCCGACGAGTTCCCCCTGAGCATGTTCTTCGAGGCGCTCCGTCGTAAGCTCACCGACGTGATCGACTCGACGAAGGGGATTCGCGCATGATCATCGTTGTTGCGGGAGCGGGCGGCCCGGCGGGCCAGGCGGCCGTGGAGCACTTCACCAAGCGCGGCGACACGGTGATCGCCCTGGACAACCGGCCCATCCCCGGCGGGCGGGTCGTCGACCTGCTCGACCAGGAGGCCGTACGCGATCTCGCCGTCGGAATCCAGGCGGAACACGGCAGGGTCGACGGCGTCTTCCACGTCGTCGGCGGTTGGCGCGGGTCCAAGACCTTCGCCGAGACCTCCCTCGACGACTGGAGACTCCTGTCCGACCTGCTGATCCGCACCCTCCAGCACGTCACCCTGGCCTTCGAGCCCGCCCTGCGGGCCTCCGGCAGCGGGCGTTTCGCCATCGTCTCCGCCAAGGCCGCGGAGTCGCCCACGCAGGGCAACGCGGCGTACGGCGCGGCCAAGGCCGCCGCCGAGGCCTGGACCCTGTCCTTCGCCGACGCCCTCAAGGGCAGCGGCTCGGCCGCCGCCATCCTGGTCGTCAAAGCCCTGGTGCACGAGGCGATGCGCGCCGAGAAGCCCGAGGCGAAGTTCGCCGGCTTCACCGACGTGCATACGCTGGCAGAAGCGTATGCGAGCCTGTTCAACCGGCCCGCCGACGACATCAACGGACAGAGATTGGACCTCACCCAGTGACCGACGCCCTCCGCCGGCACGACCCCGCGCTCAAAGGCTTCGCCAGCGACAACTACGCGGGAGTCCACCCGGAGATCCTTGAGGCGATCGTCCTCGCCAACGAGGGGCACCAGGTCGCCTACGGCGACGACGTCTACACCGAGGCGCTGCGCGAGATCTTCGCGCGGCACTTCGGGCCGTCCGCCCAGGTGTGGCCGGTGTTCAACGGCACCGGCGCCAACGTCGTGTCCCTGCGCTCCATGTGCGCGTCCTGGGAGGCGGTGATCTGCCCGGAGACCGCCCACATCAACGTGGACGAGGGCGGCGCCCCCGAGGTCACGGGAGGCCTCAAGCTCCACACCGTCGCCACCCCCGACGGCAAGCTCACCCCCGACCTGATCGACCGCCAGGCGTGGGGCTTCGGCGACCCGCACCGGGCCCAGCCCCGGGTGGTGTCGATCTCCAACACCACCGAGCTTGGAACGCTCTACACCGTCGACGAGGTCGCCGCCCTCTGCGCCCACGCCCACGACCTGGGCCTCCTCGTCCACATGGACGGCGCGCGCATCACCAACGCCGCCGCCGCCCTCGGCGTCCCCCTCGCCGCCCTCACCACCGACGCCGGCGTCGACGTGCTGTCCTTCGGCGGCACCAAGGCCGGCCTGCTGTACGGCGAAGCCGTCGTCGCCCTCAACCCCACCGCCGTCCGCGGCGTCGAGTACATCCGCAAGACCTCCATGCAGCTGTCCTCCAAG
Source organism: Sinosporangium album (assembly GCF_900100605.1). Classification (GTDB taxonomy): domain Bacteria; phylum Actinomycetota; class Actinomycetes; order Streptosporangiales; family Streptosporangiaceae; genus Sinosporangium; species Sinosporangium album. Next base: position 303,160 of record NZ_FNCN01000002.1, read on the forward strand.
ATGAGGTTCGTCTCCGCCCAGTTCGAAGCCCTCCTCGGCGGCGACCTGTGGCTGCGCAACGCCCGCCAGGCCAACCGCATGGCAGCGCTGCTCGCCGAGCGCGTCCGCGCCGTCCCCGGCGTCGAGATCCCCCGGCCGGTCCAGGCCAACGCGGTCTTCGCCGTACTCCCCAAGGGGGTCACCGCCCGGCTGCAGAAGCGGTTCCGGTTCTACACGTGGAACGAGGCCACCGGCGAGGTGCGCTGGATGTGCGCCTTCGACACCACCGAGGCCGACGTCGACGCCTTCGCCGCCGCCGTCGCCGAGGAGATGGCCGTCGGCTGACCCCGGCCTGCGCCAGGGCGGCCCGCCTTCCACGGCGGGCCGCCCTTTTTCTTTCCCGAAGTTTCCCGAACGTGGGAACCGCTCGCCGCCGACGTGGCAACAACAGGTGTGATGATTCGAAGCCGAGAGGCCACATTATGAGCGGAGCCGATGATGCGTCCGTCATCGCACGGTCAAAGCGCGATCCGGAGGCATTCGCCGAGCTCTTCCGGCGCCACGCCCCCGACCTCACCCGCTACGTCACCCGCAAACTGGGGCAGGACGCGGCCGACGATGTCGTGGCCGAGACGTTCCTCGCGGCGTTCCGGCAGCGTGGCGGCTACGACGCGGCGCGGCCCAACGCCCGGCCATGGCTGTACGGCATCGCCACCCACCTGATGAGCCGGCACGTGCGCACCGAGGTGCGGCACCTGCGTGCCGTCGAGCGTACGGGCGTCGACCCCGTGACCGAGCCGTTCACCGAACGCAGCGACGAACGGCTCAGCGCCGAGGCCGCCCGCCGCCGCCTCGCCGGCGCGCTCGCGGCGCTTCCCGCGGGGCACCGCGACGCGCTGCTGCTGGTGGCGTGGGCGGGGCTGAGCTATCCCGAGGTCGCGGAGGCGCTGGGCGTGCGCCTCGGCACCGTACGTTCGCGCGTCAACCGTGCCCGCCGCAAACTCCGCCGGGAACTCGGCGAGATCAATCCGATGGCCACCGTAGGAGAGGAGCCCGTCCATGAGTGAGATGATCAGGCTTGAGCGGTTCCGCGAGGAGGTTCCGCGTCCCGACTCGGACGCTCTGCGCGGCCAGGAGGAGCGGTTGCTGTCGGCCATCGCGGCCGAGGCGCCCCTTCCCGAGGGGAACGGTCGCCCGCGTCGCCGCTTCGCCGTCCACCTGCGCGTCGGCCTCGCCGCCGGTCTGGCCGCCGCCGCGCTGACCGCAGGCGGCGTGGTGTTCCTGCTCGACGCCGAGCAGAAGCCCGCCGCGGTCATCCACACCATGCCCATGAACGCGGAGAAGACCCTCACCCGAGCCGCCGAGAAGGCGGACGAGTTCCCGGAGTTGCGCCCTAGGCCCGGCCAATACCTGGTTTTCGAATCACAGACCATGGAGCCCGTCGAAGCGAACGACGCCGACGGCCACCACCGCTACCTGGTGCGTGGGCGGAGCAAGGTGTGGATGCCTTTCGAAGGCGACTCGACTCACGGGTTCAGTGAGGGAGTGACCTTGAAGCCCCGGCCGTACCCGGGCTGGCCCATCCCGCCAGGGGCCTGGGAAGGGGTCGGCGTGCGGACCGGACCTGAGAAGGCGGCCGACTTCGATCAAAGGGCCGAGTATCTGCGCACCGACTACGCCTACGTGAGCCGCCTCCCCACCGATCCCGCGAAGATGTATCAGCACCTCTACACGGGTTTGAAGCCCGGCCCCGAAGCCGACCTCGAAGCCTGGAACCGGGTCGGTGGCCTGCTCGCCGGTGCCTATCTTCCCGCGGCGCAGCGGGCCGCGCTGTTCCGCGCGGCGGCGGCCATCCCCGGAGTGGTCGGCGTTGGGAAGGCCGTCGACGCGGCGGGCCGCACCGGCATCGCGGCGGCGAGGGTCGATCCGTGGCTCGGCGTCCGCGAGGAGTACATCTTCGACAGCAAGACCTACGGTTTCCTCGGCAACCGGAGGACCGTCGTTGACGCCAGGCTCGCCGAAGCACCGGTGGGAAGTGTCCTGACCTCCAACGCGCTTGTGAAGGTCTCACTTGTCGACCGGGCTCCCGTGGTGAAAGGCGATTGACCGTGTGGCCTTTCACGGCCTGTTAACCCGCAATGTCCTCCCCGCCCTCTGACCCGCGCGTGGCGGGCTACGAAACCCAGCCGACCCTCTCAACCTCATACGATTCCCTGATAAAAGATCAAGTCGAGATATAGCCTGCTATACCGTTGCGCGCCGCATGCTCCAACCGTGGGGCGTCCGGTTCTCAGTCGTGGAGTGTGTATGGCGGTCGACGATCGCGGGACCCGTCGGCGCCCGGCCGTGCGCTCGGACGTCTACGCCCGTGGCCGCGCCACGCTTGACGCGCTCGAACGCCTCGTCGGCGGGTGCGGTACGGGGATCGTCGCCATGATCGCGCTTCTGCTGCTGGCCGCCACCGCGCTGCTGTGCCTGATAGGCGTAGGCCTGCTGCTGGTACCCGCCGCACTGCGCGAGCTGCGGGCGGTCGCCGACCGCGAACGCGCCCGGCTCTCGCGCTGGGGCCCGGGGCTCGTCGGCCCGGGCACGACCCCGTCCCGGCTGCGCGACGCGGTCGCCGACCGCGCGGTCCGCCGCGAGCTGGGCTGGCTGGTGATCCACGCCGGGTCCACGGCCCTGCTCGGAGCGCTCGCCCTCGTGCTGCCCGTTGAGGCCCTGACCAGCGCCGCTTTCTCGCTGGGGTGGTGGCTGCTGGAGGAAGAGGCCGCGACCAAGGCCTTGGGACTGTGGGCCATGGAGGACGTGCCCAGCGCTCTCGGCATCACCCTGCTGATCTTGGTGTGGATCGCCATCACCGTGATCATCGCACCCGTCCTGGCACGACTGCAGGCGTGGCCCGGGCTGCGGCTGCTGCGCCACGACCCAGACCCCGGCATCGGCCCCGACATCGACGTGGATCTGGCCTTGCGGGCGGCGGACCCGACCGCGATCCGAGCCGCGGCCCTCGACGCGCACGCCACCGAGTTGCGGCGGATCGAGCGGTCGCTGCACGACGGGACGCAGAATCGGCTCGTCGCGGTCAACATGCTGCTCGGGGCGGCCCGTCGTGCGCTGGAACGCGATCCTTCCACCGTCAGGGAGCCCCTCATGCGGGCACAGTACGCCGTCGAGCAGGCGCACGCCGAGCTTCGGAAAGTCGTACGAAGCATCCTGCCGCCCGTACTGAGCGACCTGAGCCTCGCCGACGCGCTGAGCGGCCTTGCCGCGACCAGCCCGGTGCCCTGCACCATGGATGCGGATATTCCGGCCAAGGCTGCCGCGTCCGTCGAGGCCGCCGTGTACTTCCTGGTGGCCGAGGCACTCACCAATATCGCCAAGCACGGCCATGCGCGGCACATCGCCATCAAGGTCCGCTGCGTCGGTGACCGGCTTCATGTCCAGATCGTCGACGATGGCCGGGGCGGGGCGGACGAACACAACGGCTCCGGGCTTCGCGGTATCCGCAGCCGAGTCGAAGCGCACGTCGGGACGTTCGCCCTGGACAGCCCTCGTGGCGGACCCACCGTTCTGACCGTGAGCCTGCCCTGCGGGCCGTGACGCCGGCGGCGTGATTCCTCTGATCACAGAGGAAACCTGAGCTTCTCCGCCACCGCGCCTGGTCAGCGGTACGGCCCGGCCGCGCACGGCGATGGCCTCTGGCATGGGCTTGAAATGTCCCTTATGACAATAACTCCGACACGGTGATAGGTCGGCCATAGCCTGCTGTACCTCCGGTGCTGATCATCGAACGGCTTGTGAGTGGCCGAGGAGGTACGTTCCATGGCGGTCGGTGAGAGCCGGACCCTGCGGCAGCCGCGCCTGCGGTGGCGGCCGGGACGGTGGGACTTGTTCGCCCGTGGCCGTGTCACTCTGGACGCGCTCGAACACCTCGTCAGCGGCATGGGCACGGGAATCCTGGCGCTGGTCGCGCTCCTCTCGATGACCGTCACCGCCCTGGCGTGCCTGATCGGTGCGGGGTTGTCGCTGGTGCCGGTCGCGCTGCGCGGGCTACGCGCGGTGGCCAACCGGGAGCGGACCCGGCTCTCACGCTGGGGCACACAGGAGATCATCGCCGCGCCCCCGCCGCCGACCGCGCTGCGCGCCGCCCTCGCCGATACGACGGTGTGGCGCGAGCTGGCCTGGGCGGTCGTGCACGCATCCGTCGGCCTTCTCCTGGGCCTGCTCGCCCTCACCCTCCCGGTTCACGTGCTCCAGGACGCGACCTTCGCGTTGTGGTGGTGGCTGTTGCCTCCGGAGGAGGCCACGTCCGCGACCTACGGGATGTGGGAGGTCAAGGACTTCCCCAGTGCGGTCGCTGTCGCCGGGCTGGTCCCGATCGAGATCGCACTCACCATGATCCTCACACCCCGCATGGCCCGGCTGCAGGCATGGTTCGGCCGGCGTCTCCTGCGGCCCGGTCCCGACGTCGACCTGAGCCTGCGCGTAGCGCAGCTCACCGCGACCCGCGCTGCCGCACTCGACGCGCACGTCGCCGAACTGCGCCGGATCGAGCGGTCACTGCACGATGGGACGCAGAACCGGCTCGTCGCCGTCGACATGCTGGTCGAGGCGGCGCTGCGGGCGCTGGAGCGCGATCCGGCCACCGCCATGGCGTCACTTGAACGGGCACAGACCACTGCCGAGCAGGCGCTCGGTGAGCTCCGGGACGTGGTGCGCGCCATCCTGCCGCCCGTCCTGACCGACAAAAGCCTCGCCGACGCGCTCGCCGACCTGGCCGCGGCCTGCCCGGTGCCCTGCACCGTAGACGCCGGCCCTCCGGCCAGGGCCGCCGCCTCCGTCGAGGCCACCGCCTACTTCGTGGTGGCCGAGGCGCTCGCCAACATCGCCAAGCACAGCCGGGCCCGGTACGCCGTCGTCAGCGTCCGCCACATGGACGACCGGCTGTGGCTTCGGGTGGTGGACGACGGACGGGGCGGGGCGAACGAGAGCGGCTCCGGGCTCGTCGGCATCCGCCGGCGGGTCGAGGCGCACGACGGGTTGTTCACGCTGAACAGCCCTGTCGGCGGGCCGACCATCCTCACCGTGACCTTGGGGGCGGACAAGTTCCCTTCTCTACCGCATTCTCGACGCGACCGGTGTGAGGCGGACGGAGAGAGCGCGGACGAAGTCGCCGTGCGGATGCCCGTCGCGGGCGGTCGGACGGTCCCCGACACAGCCCCGACACAGGCGGCGGGTGGAGAGTGAACGTGAGTCTGGCCATATGGGGGAGGAAAGGGGATGAAGGGGCGGCGTACGGTCGTAGCCATGACCGTGACGTGGGAGGGCGCGATGCTTCCAGGGTGTGGACAGTGTGACTGCTACCTCGACGATCGGGTGTTCTTCCGGCCGCCGGGGGAGGAGTGAGGTAGGCGTCGATAAGGAAGTCGATAAGGGAAGAGCCCGGCCGGATGGCCGGGCTCGTCGCGCGCGGGGGGCGGTGCCGTACGGCATGGCGTGGGAAAGGGGTCAGACCTTGCGGCCGGTCTCTTTCTCGTAGGCGGTGAGCTGCTGTTCCAGCGCTTTCATCAGTTCGAACACCTGGTTGGGGGGGAGCCGGATGCGGCTGACGATGCGGGTGGGCACGCTGACGAAGTTCTGGCCCGACGCCGGGTCGCTGGCGAGTTGCGGCGGGCGGGTGATCACCGCGAAGTCCAGAACGAACCCATCCTCGGTATGCCACACAGAAGCGAAGTTCGCGTATTGCCCAGCTTCTACTTCCGCGGAGATGCTCAGCTCAAGCCGGCTCTCCGGCGAGTCGTTCACGGTTTCCCCCTCTGGTCAGGCTGCTTCTCCCATGCTGCCGCTCACCTGTCCAACGGGCCAAACCGGACGCGTTCTCACCTGGTTCAGGAGCCGGTCGGCAGGGGTTGCGCCCCGCGTTTCGCCAACATGTCAGTCATCAGCTTGATTTCGCCGGTCTGACTGTTGACGATGTGGCGGGCCGTGCCGGTGACCTGGGTGTCGTCGGAGAGTTTGAGGGCCGCTTCGGCCATCTCGACGCCGCCCTCATGGTGGCGGATCATGAGCTGCAGATAGAGGATCTCCGCGTCCTTGGCTTTGGCGTCCGCCAGCCGCTTCATATCCGCGTCGGAGAGCATGCCGGGCATCAACGTCTGCCCGGAGGCCTCGGCGGTGCCCGGTGAGGTGGTCTGCTGCCCGTGGCCGTGTCCGGCCATCCACGCCATACGGGGTTGGATCGAGCCCTGATCGAGCCCCCACTGCTGGAGCCAGCCCATGAACATGCCGCGCTGGGTCGCCTGACCTGTGAGGATGTCGCCGGCGAGGTCTCTGACGTCTTCGGCCGTGGTGGCGTCGCGTACGGTGAACGACATTTCCACCGCCTGCGCATGGTGGGTCGCCATGTCGCGTGCGAAGCCCGCCTCGGCCGACGAATCGGACGGGGCGCCGACCCTGCCGGTGATCCAAAGGACGGCGAAGGCGACTGCCACGGCAGCGAAGATGAGTGCCGGTGTCAGGCGGCGAAATGTGGTTCGTGCGCCTGTAACGGGGGTTTCCATCGTTGGTCCAGAGTACCCGTGATCGTCATGCTCGGGGACAGAGTGCGGCTTCAGTTCCTTATTCTCGGCATAGGGGGGGAGGGCATAGGGTTAGCCGAGATTGCGGCGCTGATGGAGGAATGATGACGAAGGAGAAGACCCAGGCGAGGCGTGAGCAGCTCGCCCGGCTGCGGGCCGAGCAAAAGCGCAAGGACCGCCGGGGCGCCCTCCTCATGTGGGGAGTCGGCGGTCTCGTCATCGCCGTCGTGGTCGGACTTGTGGGGTACTACCTCGTCGTCGAACGCTCCGCTTCCTCTCTGGACGCGGTGCAGAAGTTCAAGTACCTCGGAGCCGACCACACCTCCGAAAAGGTCACTTATAAGGAGAACCCGCCGGTCGGCGGCCCGCACCGTCCGCCAGGCGAGTGGCAGAACTGCGGTATCTACGACAAGCCCATCGGCAACGAGAACGCCGTGCATTCACTTGAGCACGGTGCGGTGTGGATCACCTACCAGCCGAACCTGCCGGCCGCCGAGGTGGATAAACTGCGCGGCATTGTGAAGGCGCAGGGCGACTACATGCTGCTCAGCCCCTACGAGGGCCTCCCGGCCAAGGTGGTGGCATCGACGTGGGGCAACCAGCTCAAGCTTGATGGCGCCGACGACGCGCGCCTGCCGAGGTTCATCGCGAAGTACAAGAACGGGCCGGACACGCCTGAGCCGGGTGCGCTCTGCTCGCAGGGTGTGGGCACGCCCGTCTCCTGACCGGCGACGACCCGAGAGGACCCGCCAGGGTCTGTGAGACAGCGGCTGGGTGACAGGGGCAGGACGACGTCCTGCCCCTGTTTCGCGCGTACGGCGGGCGCGGTCGGTCAATCCCGCAAGATGCGTGCCACGGCCGTCGCCGTCAGGCCATGTGCCTCGGCCACGGCCTCGTTCGTCAAATGTCCCTCATGGGTGTTAAGTCCCAGCGCCAGCGAGGGATCCTCGCCCAACGCCTCCCGCCATCCGCGACCGGCGATCGCGATCACATAGGGGAGCGTGACGTTGGTCAGCGCGTAGGTCGAGGTGTGAGGTACGGCACCGGGCATATTGGCCACGCAGTAGAAGAGCGAGTCGTGCACCTGATAGGTCGGGTCGGCGTGCGTGGTCGGACGCGAGTCTTCGAAGCAGCCGCCCTGGTCGATCGAGATGTCGACCAGCACCGACCCCGGTTTCATCCGGGACACCAGCTCGTTGCTCACCAGCTTGGGGGCTCTTGCCCCCGGCACCAGCACCGCGCCGATGACGAGATCGGCTTGGAGAACCGCCAGCTCGATCTCCAGCGCGTTGGAGGCGATGGTCTGGCAGTGCCCCTGGTAGATGAGGTCGGCCTGGCGCAACCGGTCGATGTTCCTGTCGAGAAGCAGCACTTCGGCCTGCATGCCCAGAGCGATCGCCGCGGCGTTCATGCCCGACACGCCCGCCCCGATCACCACGGTCTTGGCCGCGTGGACTCCGGACACGCCGCCCATCAGCACGCCTCGGCCTCCGCCCTGGCGCATCAGGTGGTAGGCCCCGACCTGGGGGGCCAACCGCCCCGCGACCTCCGACATGGGGGCCAGCAGGGGGAGCGCTCCAGAGGGCGACTGCACTGTCTCATAGGCGATGCCGGTGATGCCGGACTGGAGCATGGCGTGGGTGCAGTCGCCGGAAGCCGCCAAATGGAGGTAGGTGAAGAGGACCTGGCCCTTGCGCATCCGGTGGTATTCCTCGGGCACCGGCTCCTTGACCTTGAGGATCAGGTCGGCCTCGGCCCAGACGTCGTCCGCGGTGGGAAGGATTTCCGCGCCCGCCGCCTCGAAATAGGAGTCGGGGATGGCCGATCCGGCACCGGCTCCGTGCTCGACCACGACATGATGGCCGAGGCGGACCAGCTCGTGGGCGCCGGCGGGTGTGAGGGCCACCCGGTATTCATGGGTTTTGACTTCTCGGGGCACTCCGATTCTCACGGCTCCTCCTTGAGCTTGAGCATCAGGCCGCTTCTCCAGTGCCTCCATCCTGCCGAAGCCGCGTCGGCGGAATGGCGATCGTCACAGTGGCGGGTTCTTCACGGCTTCTTCGCCTTGTGAACGCGGGCGGCTCTTTATGCTGCTCCGAGACGCGAGGCGCGACGCTGGTGCGGCTCGGTATGGGGGCACCGGACGGAGAAAAAGGCTCGTCTCCACTGTTGGCCGCGCCGCGGCGGCACGCTATGGGCAATCTGTAAGAGATCGGAGAGCGTTCCTGACGATTTGGTGTGCACGGTCGGCGGCCGGTCGGACCCGACAAGGTCTTTACCGGGCCTTTCTTATGTGGTCGGCTTGAGCGATCCGCTTCCCGACCGGATGCGATGGGGGGTGCCGGTGGATGTTCTCCCGGGCCGTCCCACGCCCTCGGTAAGCTCGCGCGAGCGACGTCGGTGATATTGGGGTCACGAGATGGAGAAGAATTCCGGTCCGGCCGAGTCGCCGGGGCCACTTCCCGGCAAGGCCGCCTCAACGGTCGCCGAGGGGAGCACGCCTGCGAAACGTGGAAGACGAGCCGAACGCACGGACGAGCGGGCGGGGAAGCGGGCGGGGAAGCGGGCTGAGAAGGGCGGCGGCCCGGCCAAAGGAGCCGGGGAAGCCGCTGGAGCCGCCGGAGCCGGGCAGCAGGGACAGCCGGGCCGCGAGTCCTCTGTGCCCCCTGCGCCCTCAGAGCCCTCTGTGCCCCGCGCCAGCCGGGCCACCACGGTCATCCTGATCGTCGCTCTGGTTCTCGTCGTCGTGAGCGCCGGAGTTCTCGGCACCATCGCGGTCCTCATGACGCGCAACCCCGATCTGCCGCTCGGGGGGAGACCGCCTGCCCCTCTCGCGCTCCCCATCCACTTCGCCCCCGTGACCGCCGTGCAGCGCGCACCCTGCCCGGGGGCGCAGGCCGTACTCGACGAGGCGGGCCAGAACTGCTATCTGATCGAAAAGGGGGTGGACGTCACCGCCGTTCACCGCATCGAGGCAGTGGCCGAAAAGGACGGCACCTACGCGGTCCGGATCGCGGTCGGCCCCACCTCCCGCAGTCGGCTCGCCGACCTGACCCGGGACACGATGGACCAGCAGATCGTGATCGTCGTCGCCCAGAAGGTCATCTCCGCGCCCAAGGTCACCCAGGCGATCACCGAGGACAGCCTGACCATCGACGGCTCCTTCACCAAGGAGCAGGCCGACGCCCTGGTCGCCAAGCTGAAAGGCGAGCCCGCGCCGGCCGGACAGCAACCGGCCGCCCCGGGTCAGCCTGCGCCCGGGCAACCCGCGCCTGGTCAGCCTGCGTCTGGTCAGCCTGCGCCTGGTCAGCCTGCGCCTGGTCAGCCTGCGCCCGGGCAACCCGCGCCTGACCAGCCCGCGCCCGGGCAACCCGCGCCCGGTCAGTCGAACTCGCCTTCAGGAGCGGGAACCGGCACCGGTACGGCCGATGGCGCGGGAGGCGGCACCGGTACGGGGAGCACCCCCGGGGCGAGGACTCCCCGAACCGTGCCCACCACGCGGGGGGCCGGCCGCGGGCGTGCGCCCGACAAACGGTTCGGGTCGTGCAAGGAGGCGATCGCCGCCGGGTACGGGCCGTATCACAAGGGCGTCCACCCCGAATACCAGTTCTACAGGGACGTCGACGGCGACGGCGTGGTCTGCGAGCCGTCCGAGTCACGCTGACGAACCCCTAACGCACGGACCTAACGCACGGCCCTAACGTTACGGCGCGCGGCGCCCCGTGGGTGGGGGGCAGAAGCGGCACGGGCCGCGCCGCCGGTCGCCGCCGGGAAAGCGGCGGCGCCGGCGGCGGGCGCGCGTGAGCTTTGGCGTCCGTCAAGGGGACGAGGCTCACGAAGACGTCTGCCACCCCAGAGGGATACAGAGGGTGTCGGTCACGACTGGCGCCTCGACGAGGCGCGAAACGACGGGGTGGTGACCGATGGGAGAGTCGACGAGCGCGCTACGGGTTCGGCGGCGCCTTTGCAGGTGCGCCGACCGATCCGCACGCGGCTCGTTTCACCGCTGCTGCTCGGTGCCGGCATGTGCGCCGGTCTGACCTTGCGCAGTCCGCTCTACGCCCACCCCGACCGTGGCGCGGTCGTGGAACACGTGGGCCGAACGAATGCCTGCCTGTTGTGACGGGGTCCCGTATCGCGTCCGCCGAGCGAGCGGTATTCGGCGGACCGGAACCAGGCGTCGGCGATAACCGAGTCGGTCGTATTCTCGCGCGGGGCGAGAATCAGCAGCACGCGATGATGTCGAGCTTCTTAAAGGGAGACGAACCGGCTCCCACGGTCGTAGCATTGCTTCCTGCGGTCACAGAGGCCGCGAACAAGAAGGCCAGTGCAGACAGGGCAAGACGTCGGCGCATTGGGAACTCCCATCGCTGGATCGATTGTCGGACTACATCTTCGAGGGGTGCCGGTGACCGGTCAAGAACTTGTGGGCCAGCGAATCAAGGCGATCCGCCGCCAGCGTGGGCTCTCCCAGGCCCAACTAGCCCACCCCGAACTGTCGGACAGTTATGTCTCGCTCATCGAAAGCGGCAAGCGGACCCCCACCCCCGCGGTTCTCGAACTGCTCGCGCAGAAACTCGACTGCTCCCTCACCTACCTGGTGAACGGCGTCACCGCGGAGCAGATGCAGGAGATCGAGCTCGGCCTCGGTTATGCCCGGCTCGCGCTGGAGAACGGCGAGGTCGTCGAGGCCCGCAACAGGTTCGCCGAGCTCCTTTCCGGCGGGGCGCTCGCCGGGCTGGCGAGGCTCCGCCAGGACGCGGAATACGGTCTGGCCCTTGCGATCGAGGCGTGCGGCGACCAGGCCGGGTCCATCGCGGTGCTGGAGCGGCTCCGGGCCGACGACCTGCCGCCGGAGCGCCACGTGGGCGTGGCCATCGCCCTCTCCCGCTGCCACCGAGACCGGGGCGATCTGGCCGCGGCGGTCGAGGTGGGTGAGCGCATCCTCACCGGGGCGGTGCGCCCCTCGTGGACCGACGAACTGGTCGAGCTCGGCGCCACCCTGCTGTCGGTCTACCTCGCCCGCGGCGATCTGCTGCGCGCCCGGCAGTTCTCCGCCGAGCTGCTCTCCGCCGCCGAGACCCTGGGCAGCCCGCGGGCCGTCGTGGCGGCGAGCTGGAACTCCGCCCTGGTGGCCGAGGCCGTGGGACGGGCCGAGGACTCGCTGGCGCTGGCCGAGCGGGCTCTTGCCGTACAGTCCGAGAACGGCGAGCCGCGCAACCTCGCGCGGATGCGCCTCGCCTTCGCCTCGCTCCAGGCCCGCATCCCCTCGCAGAACGTGGAGGATGTGCGCGGTCTGATGCTTCGCGCCGAGCGCGAGCTGGCGCAGACGTCGGCCAGCACGGTCGACCGGGCCCGGTGCGCCCTTGAGCTGGCCTCGGTGGAGCTGCGGCTCGGGCAGGCGGACCGGGCGGCGGACTACGCGAAGTCGGCGCAGCACATGCTGACCGAGGCGAATCGCAGCCTCGGGGCCGACTCGCACCTGCTGCTCGGCCGGGCCTACAGCGCGCTGGGCCGGGGCGACGAGGCGGCGGGCGAGCTGCGCGGGGTGCGGGATCTGCTGACGCAGCTTCCGCTGTCCCGCAGGACGGCCCAGACGTGGTATGCCGCGGCGGAGACCATGGAGTCGTTCGGCGATCATGAGGGCAGCGTCGACGCCTACCGGCGGGCGCTGGCCTGCGCGGGGCTCTAGCCGTACGGCATCGCATGCCGGTTCGGCGGCACCTTCGCGGGTGTCGCCGGCCGGTTCGCGGCCTCGCCGGACGGAAGGCCGAACCGCTGGAAGGCCGAAGCGCTGGAAGATCGAACCGCTGGAAGATCGAAGCGCGGGAGGGGCTCGGAAGATCCGCTCGGACGGGCGGGGGATCCGAACCGTAAGGACGGCGGCAGCGAAGTCAGGACCGCGTGTTGACGTCGGTAGCCTGGGAGAGCCATGAAGACTTCCCCGCGCGCGTTCGCCGCCGCGCTTCTCGCCGCCTTCCTCCTCGTCGCGGCCCTCGCCCAGCCCGCGCTCGCCCACGATCGGCTCAAGAGCAGCGATCCCGCCAAGGATTCCGTGGTGTCGGGTGTGGAGAAGGTCACGCTTGAGTTCACCGCGACGACGTCGCACCAGGTCGTCATCGTACGCGCCGCCGACGGCACCGCATACCAGCAGGGGAAGCCCAAGGCCGACGGCGACACGGTGGTGCAGGGGCTCAACGGCGCGCTGCCGCCCGGCGACTACACGATCGCCTTCCGCGTGGTCTCCTCCGACGGTCACCCCATCGAGGGTGAGATCCCGTTCAAGGTGAAGGGCGAGCCCGGCCCGGCCGCCGCCGCCCCGGAGGCCGCCGCCACGCCGCAGGCCTCCGAGTCCGCGGTGGCCGCGCCGGCGCCGGAGACCCCGGCGGCCTCGGTCGCGCCGTCGCCCGCCGCGGCCGACGGCGACACCGGGGGCATCCCCGCATGGTCGTGGATCGTCGTGGGCGGCCTCGCGGGCATCGGCATCGGTCTGCTGTTCAGCATGCGGAACAAGAAGAAGTGACGAGAGCCGCGCGTTTCGCGCTCGCGGGAGCGGTGGCGGCCGTCCTGGCCCTGGTGATCGCCATGATCGCCGGAGGGGCCGCGTTCCCGCGCATCATCCCCGGGCTGCCCGACGAAGGCGCCCTCACGCGGTGGGCGCTGCCGCTGTCCAAACTGGCGATGGACACCGCGGGCCTGGTCACGGTCGGACTCCTGCTGACCGCGACCGCGTTCCTCCCCGGGGACAAGGGCCTTCTCGGCAAGACCGCCCTCCGCTACGTGCAGGCGGCGTCCTGGGCGGCGCTGATCTGGGCCGGCGCGGCGGCCTCGACCATGGTCTTCTCCCTGTCGGAGACGCTCGGCATGCCGGTGGTCGAGATCTTCGGCGGCAACGAGCTCACGAGCTACGCGAGCCAGGACTCCCGAGGCGTCGGTCTGACCCTGGTGGTCCTGTTCGCCGTGGCGATCGCGCTGTTCTCGCGCGGAGCCATCACCGCGGGCGCGTCGGGCGGCCTGCTGCTGCTCGGCCTCGTCACTCTGCTGCCGCCCGCCCTCACCGGCCACACCAGTTCCTCGCCGAACCACGACCTCGCCACCAGCAGCGTCGCCATCCACGTGATCTCGATGGCGCTGTGGGTGGGCGGCCTTGCCGTACTCACCGTTCACGTGATGCGGAAGCAGCCGCAGATCGAGGCCGCCGTCGCGCGGTTCTCGGACATGGCGCTGTGGTGCTTCATCGCCCTCGGGCTGTCCGGGCTGTTCGCGGCGCTGGCCCGGTTGACGTCGATCGGTGATGTCTTCACGTCGTCGTACGGCCTGCTCATGGTGGCGAAAGCCGTACTCTTCGCCGGGCTCGGCGCGATCGGCTGGTGGCACCGCAAACGCACGGTTCCCATGGTCGAGCAGGGGCGACCCGGAGGGTTCCTGCGTCTCGCCGTCGGCGAGGTCATGATCATGCTGGCGGCCGTCGGCCTGGCCGTGGCCCTCGCGCGCACCGAGCCGCCACCGGTGTCCCTCCCGCCCGACCGGGCCTTCGAGCTGCTCGGCTACCCGATGCCTCCGCCGATGACGCTGGCGAGCCTCGCCACCCTGTGGCGGTTCGACCTGTTCTTCGCGCTCGTCGCCGCCCTTCTCGGCGGCCTGTACGCCGCAGGCGTGATCAGGTTGCGCCGTAGAGGGGACACCTGGCCGCTCGGACGCATCCTCGCGTGGTTCACGGGCGTGGGCATCCTCGTGCTGGCCACCCAGAGCGGCGTGGCGCGCTACGCCCAGGTGCTGTTCAGCGTGCACATGGTCGAGCACATGACCCTGTCGATGCTCGTGCCGATCTTCCTCGTGCTCGGCGGGCCCGTCACTCTGGCCCTGCGGTCGCTCAAACCCGCCAAAAGGCGCGGTGACCGGGGCCCGCGCGAATGGCTCACGGTCATCCTGCACAGCCGGGTGGTCAAGTTCCTCGGCCACCCGCTCGTCGCGACCGCGATCTTCATCGTCTCGACCTACGCCCTGTACTTCACACCGCTGTTCGCCGCCGCCATGGAAGAGCATCTCGGGCACATCGCCATGACGATCCACTTCCTGGCCAGCGGCTGCCTGTTCTTCTGGGTGGTCATCGGCATCGACCCGGCGCCTTACAAGCTTCCCTACATCGGCAGGCTGCTCGTCCTGTTCGTCACCATGCCGTTCCACGCCTTCTTCGGCATCGCCCTGATGTCGATGGGCACCGCCCTCGCCCCGGACTGGTATGACCAGCTCGGCCGCACCTGGGGTGACTCCTCCATCGTCGACCAGCAGGCCGGCGGGGCCATCGCCTGGGGCTTCGGCGAGATCCCCACGCTGATCGTGCTGATCGCCCTCGCCATCCAGTGGTGGCAGGACGACGAGCGCAAGGCCCGCCGGGCCGACCGCCGCGCCGACGCGGCCGCCGCCCGCACCGGCGGCACGGGGGACGCCGAGCTCGACGCCTACAACGATTACCTCAACCGGTTGAACAAACAGCAGGCCAAGGACTAAATGCCCCGTTTAGCAAATATCTGGTCAAGGGAGCATTCGCTGCTGGGATAGGTTCTCGCATCCTCCAGCCGCCTCGGCAAACACATCGCTAGCCTGGAACAAGGGGAACATCGGGCGCGGACCTCCCATCGCACGCCTCCCGAGACGTTCTCACAGCGTCCGGGTCCCCGCCTGCGATCGCGGAGCGGCACGCGCCCACACAAGGGCACCTGGAAGGCCGGGATGTGTTCGAGGACATACGCATGCGCTGGGACGCGAGCCTCGCCGAGGCTCTGGACGACCGACTGACCGAGTGGTCGGGCAGCACGGGGATCAGCGTCGAGACCTGGGCGCTGCCCGACCGCCCCGTGCCGTCGCCCCTCGCCGACGCCGTGCTCGCCGTCTTCGACGAGGCCCTCGCCAACGTCGAACGGCACAGCCACGCCCTCATCGTCTCCGTCGCCGTGACCTACGGCGACCGCGGTCTGCGCCTCACCATCAGCGACAACGGCATCGGCTTCGACGCCACCCTCCCGGGCCCCGGCGTTCTCGGCATGAGGCGCCGCTTCACCGACCTCGGCGGCTCCCTCACCGTCAACAGCGTGCCCGGCGAAGGCACCACCATCAGCGCCTCCGCCCCCCGCCGCTGACCGCCGCTCGGCCCTCGTCGCCTTCAGCTAGGGAAGGGTCAGGGTCTCGCTGCCGGTCTCGGTGACCAGGATGGTGTGTTCGAACTGGGCCGTGCGCTTGCGGTCCTTGGTCACGGCGGTCCACTTGTCCGGCCAGATCTCGTAGTCGATCGTGCCGAGCGTCAGCATCGGCTCGATCGTGAACGTCATGCCCGGCACCAGCAGCACCGACAACGACGGGTCGTCGTAGTGCGGCACCATCAGACCGGAGTGGAACGTCGTCCCGATCCCGTGGCCGGTGAAGTCGCGCACCACGCCGTAGCCGAAGCGCTTCGCGTACGCCTCGATCACCCGGCCCACCACGTTGAGCTGCCGCCCCGGGGCCACCGCCTTGATGGCCCGGTCGAGCGCCTCCCGGGTGCGGTCCACCAGCAGGCGCGACTCCTCGTCCACCTCGCCGACCAGGTATGTCGCGTCCGTGTCGCCGTGCACGCCGCCGATGTAGGCGGTGATGTCCACGTTCACGATGTCGCCGTCGCGGAGCACCGTGTCATCGGGGATGCCGTGGCAGATGACCTCGTTGATCGAGGTGCACAGCGACTTCGGGTAACCCCGGTAGCCGAGTGTGCTCGGGTAGGCCCCGTGGTCGATCAGGAACTCGTGCCCGATCCGGTCGAGTTCGTCGGTCGTGACGCCCGGGGCGATGTGCTTGGCGACCTCCACCAGCGCCTGCGCGGCGATGCGCCCGGCCACCCGCATGCGCTCGATGATCTCAGGGCTCTTGACGTCGGACTCGCCTGTGCGCGGCGTTTTCTTCCCGACGTACTCCGGCCGCTCGATGCGGCTGGGAACCTTGCGCATGGGCGAGATCCGCCCGGGCTGGAGCAGTGTCGTCATGTCGCCAGTCTAGTTGCGTGGGTCACTGGGCAAGATTCCCGATATGACTGATGAATGGTGGTTCTGTCTCAAGCACATGCGGGTCGAGCCCGAGAAAGGCTGCCCCAATAAGGACCGTATGGGTCCCTACACCTCCGCGGACGAGGCCCGCGGGGCCCTCAAGCGGTCCGCTGAGCGCAACCGCGAGTGGGAGAAGGCCGACCGGGACTGGAACGACGACGACTGACGCGCGACTGACGGCGGGCTCCTGCCGTACGGCCCGCCGAATGGGCGACTGAGAGGGCCACCTTGCGGGGCCCTCATTGGTCAGGGGGCTACGACGGCGTAGGCCCGGACGGGGAAGGTGCCGAGGCCGGTGATGAGGGGCGGGGCGGCGTGGAAGCGGAAGCCGGTCTCGGGGAGAGCGCCGAGGCCGGTGAGGTGTTCGACGATCGGGATGCCCGCGGCGAGGAGGACGCTGTGGGCGGGGCGGTCGCCCATGGGCGGGGTGGCGTCGATGTTGAGGGAGTCGATGCCGACGAGCGCCGCGCCGTGGTCGACGAGCCAGGTGGCGGCGTCGGGGGCGAGGTAGGGGTGCCCGCTGAAGTACCGGTCGGTTCCGAAGTGGCGGTCCCATCCGGTGTGGAGGAGTACGGCACGGCCTCGGACATCCCGTCCCTCGATGTGGCCGAGGTCGACGACGGGGGAGTCCCCCGCCCGGACGACGAGTCCGGGGAGGTCGGCGAGGCGTTCCAGGGGCAGGCCGGACAGGTCGGCCCCGTCGGGGTAGCGGTGGTAGGGGCTGTCGAGGTAGGTGCCGGTGTTGGCGGCGAGGGTGATCGTGCCGATGTGGAACTCGGTGCCGGGGGCGTAGTGCTCGCGGGACTCCTCGCGGCTGAGGTGCACGCTGAGGACGGGCCCGGGGATGCCGGGGTAGGTGGTCATGCCTTCGACGATGGGGTGGCTCAGCTCCACCAGATGCCTGCTCAAATGTGCTCCGGTCTCTTGCGTGCGCCGACGAGTCTGCTGACGGTGGCGATGCCGATGCCCATCCAGACGAGGTTGAGGATGGCGGACGGCCAGGCCGACAGGTAAGCGGTATTGATCATCAGGGCGATGGCACCGACGAGGTTCATTGTCTGGTAGGTGAGGCCGTCGCCGGGCAGTTTGGACGCGGACACCAGCCCGTAGGCGGTGAGCATGAGGGCCGCGCCGCCCCATCCGACGATGTTGATCAGCAGGTTCATCGGCCTCGGGCTTCCAGGTGGGACAAATGCATAGATCCCATGATTCAGAATCACATCACTTGAGCACAATTAAGGATCTCTGAAGGTCTTAGTAAGCTCTGCTACATGGATATCGACCCCCGGCGACTGCGTGTGCTCCATGAGGTCGCGCGCCGGGGCGGGGTGATGCGCGCGGCCGAGGCGCTGCACCTGACGGCGTCGGCGGTGTCCCAGCAGCTCGCCCAGCTTGAGCGCGAGGTGGGGCTGGCGCTGATCGACCGGTCGCAGCGCCGGGTGTCGCTCACCCCGGCGGGCCGGGTGCTCGCCGGCTACGCCGAGCGGGTGGAGGCGGAGCTGGCGGAGGCGAAACAGGAGCTGACGGGGTTCACCGAGCGCCTGGCCGGGCCGGTGACGATCGCGGCGTTCCCCACGGTGATCCGCCATCTCCTGGTGCCGGCGCTGCGGATCCTCGCCGAGCGCCACCCGAAGATCGTCCCGTCCATCCGGGAGCTGTACGGCACGGCGGCGCAGCGCGAGCTGCGGCTCGGCGGGGTGGACGTGATGCTCACCGAGCAGGACATGAGCCGACCCGTCATCCCTCAGCAGAGCATGACGACACACCCGCTGTACCTCGACGAATACCGCATCGTCACACCTCCGGACCGGCCGGACCCGCCGCGCGACGTGGCGGCGCTGGCGGCGGCGCCGTGGGTGGCGGGGCTGCCGGACCAGGCGTGCGGTCAGGCGCTGGAACGGCTGGCGGCGGCACACGGCTTCACCCCCCGGAGGGTTCACGTCATCGAGGAGTTCCCCGCCGTACTGGACCTGGTGTCGGCGGGCCACGGGGTGGCGATCGTGCCGACGCTCGCCTTGCTGCATGTCCCGCCGGGCGAGGTGACGGTCACCGGGATCACCGGGGTGGGGGCGAGGCGGCTCGCCGCGGTGACGCGCGTCAGCCGTACGCGCTCGGGGGAGCCCGACCCGGTGCAGGCGGTGGTGATCGACGCGCTGCGGGCCGCCGCCGACGGCGTGGCCGAGCAGGTGGGACGCCGCATGTGAGGGCGCGGGGCGTGGCCGGGGCGGCGCGCGGCCCGGTGATAGCGTGAACACGATCACGGCCGTGTCGGCTGCTGTCGCGGGCGAGAGCATGCCGGAGATGGTGCGAGTGCGTCCGGATGGGAGTCCCGCCTGATGGCCGTCCACGAGTCCGCCTGGGCGCCGTTGAAGCTGCCGGTCTTCCGGGCGCTGTGGATCGCCCAGCTCGTCTCGAACCTCGGCAGTTGGATGCAGATGGTCGGCGCGCAGTGGCTGCTCGTCGACGCGGGGCCGACGGTGCTGTCGCTGGTGCAGACGGCGACGATGCTGCCGGTCATGCTGCTGGCGCTGCCCGCGGGGGTGCTCGCCGACCTTTCGGACCGCAGAAGACTGCTGATCGCGACGCAGGTGGCCCTGCTGGTGGTGGCGACGGTGCTGGCGGGGCTCACGCTGGCCGGGCTGATGAACCCGCCGCTGCTGCTGGCGCTGACGTTCCTGATCGGCTGCGGCAGCGCCGTCATGGGCCCGGCCTGGCAGGCGATCCAGCCCGAGCTGGTGCCGCGAGACCAGCTGTCCTCGGCGGCGGCGCTCGGCGGCGTCAACATGAACTCCGCCCGCGCGATCGGCCCGGCGGTGGGCGGGCTGCTGGTGGCGTGGGCGGGGCCGGGCTGGGTGTTCGCGCTCAACGCGCTGTCGTTCCTCGCCGTGACGCTGGCGCTGGTCCGGTGGGATCGGCCCGCCGACGAGCGGCCGGACGAGTCCGAGCGGGAGCGGGCCATCGCCGCTTTCCACGCCGGGACCAGATATGTACGGCATGCCCCGGGCGTCATCCGCATTCTGCTGCGGGTCGTGCTGTTCATCCCCGCGGCGACGGCGCTGATGGCGCTGCTGCCGATCGTCGCCGGGCGGTATCTGGGGATGGGGGCGAACGGCTACGGCGTCCTGCTCGGCGCGATCGGCGTCGGCGCGGTGGTGGGAGCGTTCACCCTGCCGAAGGCGCGGGGGTGGATCGGCCGCAGCGGCCTGCTGGCGGCCGGCGGCGTGGCCGCCGCCGCGGGGGTGCTGGTGACGGCCGCGGTCAGGCAACCGGTCCTGGTCATGGTGGGGCTTCTTCTGTACGGCATGGCCTGGATAGCCGTGCTCTCAACGCTCAACGCGGCGCTGCAGATGCTGCTGCCGTCGTGGGTGCGCTCGCGTGGGCTCGCGGTCTACCTGGTCGTCTTCCAGGGCGGTTCGGCCGTCTCCGCGCCGCTGTGGGGGCTGGCGGCCGATGCGTGGGGTGTGCCGCTCGCGCTGGCGGGCTCCGCCGTACTCCTGCTGGTGGGCGCGCTGTCGGTGCAGCGGTGGCCGCTGCCGGGGCACGAGTACGACCGGACGGTGTCGACCGCGTGGCCTCAGCCGCATCTGGTGCTGGAGCCGCCGACGGACCGGCCGGTGCTGGTGACGTTGGAATACCGGGTGCCGGAGGGCAACGGTCCGGAGTTCATGGCGGCGATGCGCCACGTGGAGAAGTCGCGGCGGCGCACGGGCGCGTATGCGTGGGGCCTGTTCGTCGACGGGGCCGACCCGAGCAGGTATATCGAGGTGTTCCAGGTCAGGTCGTGGTCGGAGCACATGGCGCAGCACAATGTGCGCATGACGGCGGCCGATCAGGCGTGGCAGGACCAGGCGTGGTCGTTCGCCGAGGGCGCGCCGGTGGTGACCCACGCGATCGCCGTCCCGCAGAGCCCCGGCCCGCCGCTGACGCCGCCACCGCCGTCGCCTCCGCCGTCACCTCCCTCGCCCCCGGGGCCCGCGCCTACGTGAGCCGCGCCCATGTGGGCCGCCGGGGGTTCGTGGCGGTGGCCGTACGGCACGGCGCGAGGGGGCCGGGCCTCAGTCCGCGACGCGCGGCCCGCTGACGAGGTCGAGGAGGCGCGCGAGGCGGTCGCGCAGGCCGTGGCGGCCCGGCAGTTCGCCGGCGGCGCTGCTGACGAGGTGCTGGGCGCCGTCGAAGGACAGCAGGCCGTCCGGCGGCAGGACCAGCGAGTCGTGGGCGAGCCCGGTCAGCTCGGGGTCGCCCCCGTCGAGCGCGAGGATCGTGGTGCCGGTGCGCCGGGCGTCGTCGAGCCGTTCGAGCAGCGGCTCGGGCGCCTTGGCCTCGGCCACCACGAACAGGGTCTCGCCCCGTCTGGCCTCTTCGATTCGGGTCAGTCCGACACGCAGGTGGGCGGGGGCGTCCGGCGGAGGAGACCAGCGCACCAGGGTGGGGACGAGCTGCTGGAGGCCCGACATGCGGGCCTCGTCGGTCAGGTGGGCGGTGAGATGCCAGGGTTCGTCGTCGGGTGTGCCGACCACGAGGAGTCCGCCGGGGGAGCGTGTGGTGCGCAGGGCGAGTCCGAGTTCTCGGGTGCGTTCCACCAGACCAGTCGATTCAAGTACCTCACGCAGGAAATCCACCGACGCCGCGTCCATGTGATCTATCGTGCCTCAGTACCCCCGGTACTGTCCTTAGAACGACGACCTGGCATCATCGGGGCACAGTGAGCCTCGCCTTATCCAGTAGGAGTACTGTGCGATGACGCAGCCTGATCTTCCAGACGTCAGCGGCCTGTCGATCGGAATCCTCGGCGGCACCGGTGACCAGGGCAAGGGGCTCGCCCGGCGGTTCGCGTTGGCCGGGCATGAGGTGCTGATCGGCTCCCGCAGCGTCGGCAGGGCGCAGGAGGCCGCGGCCTCCTTGGCGCCGACCGTGCGCGGCGGGGAGAACGCCCAGGTGGCGAGGGACGCCGACGTGGTGATCGTCGCGGTGCCGTGGGATGGGCACAAGGCGACGCTGGAGTCGCTCGCGGGCGATCTCGCGGGCAAGATCGTGGTCGACTGTGTGAACCCTCTCGGCTTCGACAAGCAGGGCGCCTACGCCTTGCCGGTCGAGGAGGGGAGCGCGGCTCAGCAGGCCGCTGCCGTACTCGGTGAGAGCAGGGTCGTGGCGGCCTTCCACCACGTGTCGGCGGTGCTGCTCCTCGACCCCGGGGTGGACAGGATCGAGCTGGACGTGCTGGTGCTCGGTGACGACCGGGAGGCGACCGACATCGTGCGGGCGCTCGCGGCCCGGATTCCGGGTGCGCGGGGGGTGTACGGCGGTCGCCTGCGCAACGCCCACCAGGTGGAGGCGCTGACCGCGAACCTGATCTCGATCAACCGGCGCTACAAGGCCCATGCGGGCCTCCGCATCACCGACGTCTAACCCTGAAAGATCCGGGAACAGGCCAGCTGGGCAGTTGGTCTGTTCCCGGCCACGGGCGGGATCGCCGTGTTCGCCGACGACGACGTGTACCGCCGGGTGTGG
Organism: Sinosporangium album; assembly: GCF_900100605.1. Taxonomy (GTDB): domain Bacteria; phylum Actinomycetota; class Actinomycetes; order Streptosporangiales; family Streptosporangiaceae; genus Sinosporangium; species Sinosporangium album. Next base: position 325,301 of record NZ_FNCN01000002.1, read on the forward strand.
GCCTTCGGCTCGGACGAGGAGCTCCGCCGTATCGGCGTCGCCGCGGGCACCATACGCGTCTCGACCGGCATCGAGCACATTGAGGACCTGTGGGCGGACTTCGCCGCGGCCCTGGAGAAGTGCTGAACCGGGGAGCCGCCGGGCTTTAGCGGTTCAGTATGAGGTTGGAATTCGTCGGGTAAATGCGGTCTGAAAGCCCGGCTCAGCGGCCGGGCGGCCGGCGGGCCGCCCGCGACCTACCGATTACCCTAGGTCCGGACTAGTGTTTTCGGTGTCGTCCGGTCGAGACGCGCTGACTATCGTCCTGAACGTGGCTGAAACAAATACATCATCACCGATTTTCGTTGGTGCCACTGATCTGGAATTCAGGACGATCGCGGAAGACAAGCTGGAACTGTGCGCGGGCCCGCACAGATATGTCGTCACCGTCCCCGGAGACCGGACCCGCGCATTGTCCAGAGTTCTTACCGAGACGCTGCCCAAGCTGCGCCGGAGTGTTCCGCTGCATGAGCAGATCTCCGAGAAGGAGATCGTCGCTCTGCGGCCGTTTCTGAACCAGCTCATGTCCCTGCGGCTGCTCCTGTGCCCGACGCCGGGCACCGTCGGCAGCGACGCCGATCTCCGCCTCTTCACCTTTATCAGCCGCAGGACCGACCGTGCCGACGAGATGTTCGCCGCGGTCAAGGCCAGGCGGGTGCAGGTGGTGGGCCCGCCCGAGGTGACGGCGGCGTGGACGTCGGCACTCGCGGCGCAGGGGCTGTCCGCTGTCGACCACGGACAGGCCGACCTCGGCGTGTTCGCCCCCGGGGAAAGCGGCGACGCCCGGCGGACAGGGCTCACGATCGTGGCCGCGGCCGACGAGGACATGCTCACTTTCGCCAACCGCCGATTCTGCGCGCAGAAACGCTCATGGCTGCCGGTGCTTTTCACCCCGGACAGAATTCGCATCGGCCCGTGGACCATGCCCGGCGAATCCGCGTGCTATTGCTGCGCGGTCCCGGCGGCCGAAGGCCGGGCGGAGGCGGGAGCCGTACCGTCGAGCTGGCTGACCTACCAACCGGCGTGTGCGGCGTGGGCGGGCGGATTGATCGCCTATACGGTTCTGCGGGCTTTCGTGCCGATGGGCGGGGAGCATCCGTGGGGGCGGGTCACGACACTGGACGCAGCGCGGTGCGAGCAGGTTTCGCGGCGGGCGTGGCGGGACCCGTACTGCCGGGACTGCGCCGAGGAGGCGCCCGTCACGTTGACGTGGGCGGCGTTGTGAGCGGGGCGGAGGCCGCCGCGGAGCTGGTGGCCGGGCTCGGCTTCGCCGTACGGGACATGCCGCTGCCGCTCTACCTGAACGGGTGGTGTCTGGCGCTGCTGCGGGAGGAGGCGGCGGGGGAGCGGCTCGACCTGACGGGTGCCCCCGTCGAGGTGCTGGATGTGGCGGCGGGCGCGGACCGGGCGGCGGCGCTGTGGCGCCTGCTCGCGGGCGCCGCGGCGCTCAGGCTTGAGGCGCGCGGCGTCGGCGGGTCGGTGTGGGAGACCGTGGGCGCGGGATCCTGCGAGGCCGAGGCCACCGCCGCGGCGGTGTACGACCTGCTGGCGCGGGTGCGGGCGGGAAGCGGCGGCGACGAGGGCCGGCGCATCGTGGGCTGGGAGAGCGCGGTGCGGCACCCGTGGCGCAGCCCGCGCGACATCGGCGGCGAGCTGGCCTGCCACCTGCTGGAGCCGGTGGCCGGCGTCCCATGCGTGGGGGCGGTCCTGAGGCTGGCCGGATCGCCGTCCGAGGTCAGGGTTCTGGCGTGCGACCTCAGTGTGACCCGGGCCGTGGACAAGGCCGTGTACGGCGTGCTGCGCGGCCACGTGCTGGAGGCGGGGCGGCCGACCGGCGCGGACTTCGCGGAGTTCGCGGAGAAGGACCAGGTGCGCCTGGCCGAGCTGGACGACGGATCGGAGCGCACCGGCGGCATCGGCCACCTGCGGGACGTGCTGCGACGCCACGCGATGCCGGTGAGTACCCAGAGGTTGGCCGAGGAGGCGGGGGCCGTACTGGTGCGGGCCAAGATCTCCGCCGAGCCGCCGCCCGCCGAGCAGCTGCCCGGCGGGCCCGGGCTGTGGGACGCGCCGCGCCCGGGACACGGCGGCACAGTAGCCCCGGCCCAGCTTTCGCTGCCCTGTGAGCGCGACCGGGTGGAGGTGTCGCGTGCCTTCCACGAGAACTCGAAGCTCCGCGCCGGGTACGGCACGCTGCCGAAAGTGGACCTCGCGCGGGCCGGTGCCCCCGTGCAGGGCCTCCTCGCGCGGGCGCACCGCGACTTCCCCCACGCCCGGCGCGTCTACGGGCTCGCCGACCTCGAACGGCCCGTGCTCGCGCCGCTGGAGGAGACGGTGAGCCGCAGAAGATCGTGGGCGCCCATCGGGGCGACGCCCCTCGGCCTGCCCGAACTCGCCGGTGTGCTGCGCATGGCGTACGGCACCACCGGGTCGGGGCGGCTCGGCCCCACGAGCACCGTGCCCCTGCGGGCGACGCCCTCGGCCGGCGGGCTTTACCCGATCGACCTGTTCGTCCTGGTCACCCGTGTCGACGGGGTCGAACCAGGCCTGTACTACTTCCACCCGTCGCGTATGGAACTCCAACTGGTGACCACGGACTACGACCTTGAGGACGTGCTCGCCCACTCCGGTTACGCGGCGAGGGTGGGGCAGGCCGCCGCCATTGTGCTGTATGTGGCGTCGTTCCGCCGCAACCAGTGGAAGTACTGGGAACGCGGCTATCGCACCGTGCTGCTGGACTGCGGGCACCTCGCCCACAGCGTGGTGCTCACCGCCAACGCGTCGGGGCTGGTGGCCCATCCGATGGTGGCCTTCGCCGACGACTACTTCAATCGGCTCGTCGGCGTGGACGGCGTCGACGACGCCGTGCTCTATCTGACTCTGCTCGGCAGGGCGAAGGAGAGGCCGTGATCACGGAGGAAGGGATCGTACGGCTGGCGCCCGGCGTGCGCATCCACGTGGTGGATGACGAGAACGGCTTCATGGAGACGCCCGACTCGGTCGTACGGCTGCGCGGCACCCGACTGCGCGTGCTCCAGGACATCGTGCTGCCCAGGCTCGACGGCTCCCTGCGAGGGCGCGAGCTGCTCGCCGAGCTGGCCTGCGCCATGCCCGAGACCGACGCGCGCGAGCTGCTCGCGGGACTCGGCTCCCAGGGGCTGCTCGTCGACACGCCCGCCCCCGCTCCCGGGGTCCCGCCGCCGGCGCGGGTCGCGGTGTGCGGGGACGAGCACCTGGCCCGGCACCTGGTGAAGGCGCTGGAACGCACCGAGGCCGTCAGCGCGCACTACGTGGGCGAACCCGACCGGGTCGAAGACCTGGTCGAGTCGCCGGCCGCGCTCGCCGCGGTGGCGACGGCCTCGCTGTTCGACCCCTGGGCCAACCGGGTCAACCGGCTGTTCGTCGAGAACGGCAGGCCGTGCCTGTTCTTCGGCGTGGTGCGGAAGGGCACCGCGTTCGCCGGGCCGCTGTGGACCCCCGACCGGGTCGGCCCGTGCTACGAGTGCCTGCGGACCCGCGTCTTCTCCAACCTGCCCCAAGGGCAGACGTTCCGCTCCTACACCGACTTCCTCGCGGAGACGCAGGCCCGTGCCGTACCTCACGAGATGCCGGCGTGGGCGGCGGCGGGGCTGAGCGGCGTGGTGGGGGAGCGGTTGGCCGGCTGGGCGGCCGACCCCGCGGGCGACGCGGCGGACCGGCTGGACTGGCTGGAGGAGGACTACCGCAAGGCCGCCGGACGGCACCTGTTCCCTGTGCCCACCTGCGGCGTGTGCCGGGCGAGCCAGCGCCCGTGCGAGCCGATCGCCGAGTTGAAGGACGCCGAGGACGAGCGGGTCGGCATCGTGCACGCGGCGAGCGTGCGCAAGGCCGACAGCGGGCCGCCCATCTACCTGAGCGGCAGCACCTCGGCCGACCTGTCGCTGATCAAGCAGCCCATGAGGGTGACGAAGAACGGCGGTGCGGCGTTCGGCAAGAAGGACGCGGTCAACGCGACCATCGGCGAGTCCCTGGAACGCTACGCGGCGGCCCTCTACCGCAAGGAGGACCTCGTCCTGTCCACCTGGGCGGACCTGGCCGAGGAGGCGGTGCCGCCGGACGCGTTCGGCCTGTTCAGCGATGAGCAGTACCGCTCGGAAGGGTTCGCCTTCACGGCGTTCACCCCGGACACTCCCGTACGGTGGACCCGCGCCGTGCGGTGGAGCGACGGAGCCCAGGTGTGGGTGCCGGCCTCCCAGGTGTACATGCACTACCGGCGGACGCGCGGCGAGGCCGTCATCGGCCCGTCGATCTCCACCGGTCTCGCCGCCGCGCCGACTTTCCGGGCGGCGGTCCTGAGCGGGCTGCTCGAAGTGCTCGAACGGGACGCCCTGGCCGTCTCGTGGCTGCATCGCCTGCCGCCCAGGCCGGTGCCACAGGAGCGGATCGAGGAGTCCTCCGAGGTCGCCTACCACCTGCGGAAGGCGGGAAACTGCCGGGTGCGCTTCTACGACCTGTCGCTGGAGCACAGCCCGGTGGTGGTCGCCGCGGTCATCGACCACCGCGGCGGCGGCGACCACGTCATGTCCTTCGGCAGCGCTTGCAGGGTCACGGCGACGGCCGCCTTGGAGAAGGCGTTCCTCGAAGCCACCCAAGGCCTGACCTATGTGCGCCGGCTGCTCCGCCAATACCAGGACTGGGACATGGGCGGGGACTTCGACACCGTGGACGAGTTCAACAAGCACGCCATCCTCTACACCAGGCATCCGCACCTGCGGGAGGCCGCCGGCTACCTGGTGCACCCTTCGGGGGAGCCGGAGCGCTGGCGGTCCGAACGCGTCCGGCCCGAGGACCCCGGGAAACCCGTCGACCTCGACGACCTCGACGACCTCGACGGCCTCGTGCGGGAGCTCGACGCCGCCGGATACCCGGTCTACGTCGTGGACGTCACGACGCCCGATGTGATGCAGCTCGGCGTGCGCGTCGTGCGGGTGCTGGTCCCCGGCCTCCAGCACCTGTCGGGTATGCATCGCTACCGCATGCTCGGCACCCCTCGCCTGCACACCGTCGCCGCCGGCCTCGGACACGACACCGTCCCCAACAATCCCTTTCCGCACCCGCTCCCCTGATCGCTTCCCCGACTGCTTCCCCGACTGCTTGGAGATCCGATGGCTCCCAGCTTCACCGTCCACCACGCCGTCTCCATGGTCCGCAAAGAAGATTTCGACGACACCGCGCTGATCTCTGAGGCGTTCGCCAAGCACATCGTCAGCTCCCTGCTGCCCGCCCGGACCCGGCCCGTGCGCTGCACGATCGACGCCGAGCCCTGCGGCACGGGCGTCAAACTGCGCTTCAGCAGTCACATCGACGGCCTCGACTCCGCCGCCGCCGTGACGCACCGGCTCGTCTTCGTCGACAGGGAGGAGACGCGCATCAGCGTGCACCGGATCACCCCGGAGAACCCGTCCGCGACGTCGGAGGTGCTGGTCCTTCTCGACGGCACCGACCGGGACTACTGCCACGCCTCCGTCTACGACGCGGAGGAACGGCTGCTCGCCGTGGAGTCCGTGGTGTTCAACCACGAGGGCAAGGTCCGCGCCTACCCGTTCACCTCGCAGTACGTGTCCCCCCTCACCCTCGGCCGCGCGGAGCTGCACGAGATCCAGAGCGACGACGGACGCAAGATGCTGCGTTTCACCGTGGGTCTTTCCGACCTGAAGGAACCCGAGAAGATCGTCATCGCCCTGCAGGCGACCGGGATCATCGACCGCACGGAGTTCGTCTGCACCCCGGAGGAACCGGAGGTCCACCGGGTCATCCCCCTCGACGCCAACGCCGGACTCGCGCCGGGGGAGTGGGTGGTCATCGCCGTCGACGACCAGGAGCGGTTCCTGGCCCAGTCCCTCATCGTCATCCGGCCACGATGACGCCTCCCGGGTTGCAGGTGCGCCGGGTCCGGCACCCAGGTGCGCGACTGGCCGCGCTGCGGCTGTGCGTGCGCGTCGGGAGCGCGGACGAGAGCCCCGCCGAGCGTGGGATGGCGCACCTGCTCGAACACCTCGTCGTCAGGTGCGCGATGGGCGGCGGCAGGGTCGGCGGCAGGGTCGGCGGCGGGGGCGGCGGAGGAGCCTTGGTGGGGGCCGCCACCGGCAAGGAGCACACCGCTTACACGGTCGTTGTACGGCCGCGCGACGTCGCCGAGGCGCTCAACGTGCTCACCCTGGCCTTCGAGCCCCTGGCCGTAAGCGAAGCGGTGCTCGCGGCCGAGCTGGCGGCCGTCTCCGAAGAACGCGCCCACCGGGAGAGCAGCGTGGCGTGGCGGCTCCAGCAGGCGCTGTTCGCCGCGCTCTGGCACGGCACGCCGTACGCTCATCCCGTGCTCGGGGACCCCTCGGCCCTGGCCGCCCTTACCCCGGGCGAGGTCAGCGAGTTCCACGCCCGCCGCTACCGCCCCGATCTGGCTCACCTCACCGTCGCTGGCGACGGTCTGGACATCCCCGCGCGCGGTGACGCCGTCTCGTGCGGTGACGCCGTCTCGTGCGGTGACGCCGTCTCGTGCGGTGACGCCGTCTCGTGCGGTGACGCCGTCTCGTGCGGAAACCCGGTCGGCGAGGGGCTCCCCGCCCCGGCGCCGGGCGGTGTGTGCGCGTCCGAGGCGGGGGAGTGGGTGGGCTTTGCGTTCGCCGAGGAGACCGCGGAGGCGGGGGAGCACCACGCGGCGGCGTGCCGTGCCGTACGGGCGGCCACCGGCCTTGAGGTCCACCGGCTCGACCTGCGCGGCCACGTGTGCACGTGGGTGATGGTGAGGGCGCGGGACGCCCGGGCGGCCCACCGGGCCGTCACCGCCGCCTGTCTCGCCGCCCGGGACAGGCTGCTCGCCGGTGACGGCCTGGAATGGCTGCGGTCCCGGGTCGTGATCCCGGAGCTGCGGCGCAGGGACGACGTCGCGGTGAGCGCCGCCCTCGGCGCGTTCCCGGAGCAGAGTACGGCACCGCCCGACACGTCGGCGCTCGCCCGCCTGATCGGGGCGTGGTCGGAGCGCCTGGCGGAGCCGGCGACGGCGACGGCGCCCTCGGGGGCGTCGGGGGCGACGGGGGAGCTATCGCGGGTTTCGGGGGCTTCAGGGGCGCCATCGGGGGTTTCGGGATGAGGGGTTTCGGGATGATGAGCAGGGAACGCGCTCCCAGCGGGGTCGTGGTCGCGGCGTTGGACCCGGAGGACCTGCCCACGGCCGTGGTGGCCGCCACCCTGGTCGTGCCGCTGCGCGGCCTCAGCCGGTCGACGGTCCTGGCCGCGCCTCTGGTGGCCGACCTCTGGGCGGCCACGGTGGCCGAGGCCGCCATGCGGGCCGGAGCCGAGGTGGCGGTGTCGCCGGTCGCGGCGGTGGATTTCGCCGGCGTCACGGTGGAGGCGGTCAGAGCGCGGTGGGCGGACGTCCACGGCCTGCCGTACTGGTTCTCGCCCACCGCCCTGCCCACCGCCCTGCCCGCCGGTGACGCCGTCACCCGGGCACGCCGTACGGCGCTGGAACGTGCCGAGAGGGACGAGGGCCGCTGGTCCGACCGCATACGCGCCGCCCTGTTCGGCGGGCACCGGTACGGCGTCGGCCATGCCGAGCGGATCGCTTATCTGCGTGCCTGCGGCACCGGCGATCTCCTCCGCGCGATGGGGGAGTTGGCGGCGGCCCCTCCGGTGCTCGCGATGTCGGCGGCGGACGGGCGGACGGCGGCCGAGTGCGCCGCCGCGCTCTCCGCGGCCATCGCCACCCGGCCTTCCGTCCCGCCCTCCGAGGGGGGTTCCGCCCTGTCCTCGGAGGGGGTTTCCGTCCCGCCCTCCGCTCTGCTTTCGGAGGGACCTTCCGTCTCGTCCCTGGCCGGTCCCATCGTCGAGGGACCGGATTCGACGGCGGCAGGCCCGTCGTCACGAGGGCACTATCTGGTGGGCGCGAAAGGGGTGGCCCTGGGAGATGAGGAGAAATTCGCGCTGCACATCGCTTGGGCCGTGCTGGGTGGGCGGGAAGGCGAGCTTGATCGCCGGCTTCGCCATGAGGACGCCCTCACGTATTCGCTGGCGGCCTTCAGCAGAGAGTTCGCCGAGGGGGGCTATGGCCTGATCTATGGCGCATGCCGCGCCGATGCGCTGGAAGTGGTCACCGAGCGCGTCGAGGAGACGCTGGAGTGGCTCGCTTCCGCGGGACCTACTGCGGCGATGGTGGATTCCGCCAAAGAACGCCTGATCATTCGGCAGATGCAGGCCGTGCAATCGGCGCGTGGATTCACCGAGCGGATGTGCGGCTACGAGATCGCCGGTATTTCCGCAGGTCGGATACTCGATTATCCGGAACGGTTGGAGCGCGTCCATGCCGCCCAGGTCGTGGAGGCCGCATCGCGATTTCTGGGGTCCGATGTCCGAATTATTGGGTAGGTGTGATAGTTGCGAGAGATATCGGCGTGGTCGAAATCATGATTAATGCCCCGAGTGCCCGGAAAGCGGAGGTTGATGTCCATGTGATAGTAATGAGGGCGAGATACGGCTCATGGCGTTGACGGGGAGAAGGGTGGATGCGTTCAGACGCATGAAGTTCATCGTCCCTTCACCTATAAGCGGCTTTCGTATGTCGTGAACGCTATCGGCATCACAGAAGGACCGCTCCAAGGGGTTGTGAGTCGGCACTGCGGGGGCAGCGCCGAAACCGGCGTGGTGCCTCGCTGAGCACGGTGTCACCTGGTCCTGGACATTGAAAAAGAGGTCCGGCGCAATGATAGGGATTCTTGCTGGAACCACACCTGCCTCCGGCTTATCGCGGGGAGGTCTGCGGTTCGGGCACCGTTCGCACGAGGAATCGATCTACGAGATGAAGGAGTATCGCGTTGTCGTGCTCGGCCACTGGCGGGCAATGCAAACCGATCAGGTCGTCGATGACGCCGACGTGATGATCCACCGCTGTCGCGGGCTGGGCGACTTGGCCGCCGCGGTCCACTGCAGCAGGGCCAACTGGATCATGGTCGGCTACGACTACGACGACAGCGACATCCAGCGGGTGGTGATGGCGGCCAAGGCGATGCGCGAGGACGTGGGGCTGGTCCTGCTCGGGCCGCGCCACGACTGGCGCCGCTGCGAACGCTGGCTGAAGCGGGGGTGTCGCGTCTACCTGGAGCACACGATCGACGTGCCGAGGGCCATCGCGGCGATCAAGGCGGCCCAGACGCTCGACATCAACGTGATGGATCACGTCTTCTCCAGGATGCTGTGCGACCGGGTCGCCGGCCCCGCGCCGCATCTCACCAGACGTGAGAGAGAGGTGCTGGAGCTTCTGAGAAAGGGGCTCAGAAACAAGGAGATCGCCGATGTCATGCATGTGACGGTGAACACCGTCGAATACCACATGCGGCATCTGCTCTCGAAGTTCAGCGCGCGCAGCCGTCTGGAGGTCGTGGAGCGCGCCACGGCCCTGGGGCTCGCCTGAGGCGGGATCGGCCCGGCTCGCCGATTCCCGCACAGACTGCACAGACTGCGAAACAGACCGAGAACTGGAGGTGGGGGAGTGGGGCGGCTCAGGGCGAGCGCATTCTCCGCAGCTCGCTCACCACTTCCTCCAGAAGATAGATCACTCTCTCTAGTGAACGGTCCGGCGAACGGTCCGGCGAACGGTTCGACTGCGCGGGCGGAGTGGCCTCCGGGCGGCGTTGGTGCTCCTCACCCTCGGGCACCACATAGTCGGCCAGGCTCATGAGCTCCCAGTAGCCGACATCGAGCACACCGGCGAGGCGGTGCAGGATCCGCGGTGACGGTGTGCCGACATAGCCGCTTTCCAGCTTGAACAGGTAGCCGGGAGATATGTCCGCCCGCTCGGCCGCGGCCTGCAGGGAGAGGTCGAGCGTCTCGCGGGCCTCCCGCATGCGGTCGCCCATGGCGCGGGTCGGCCGTGAGGGGGCTTGTTGCTTCTTCATATTCACTATGGTAGATAAATCTACTATGGGAAGCAAGCAACGCACGGATACCCGGAGTCTGGCGCTCACTGTTGCGTGCGTGGCGCTCGCGACGGACGCGATGGTCTACGGCATCGCCGTCCCCGTGCTACCGAAGATCGCCGTGGAACACGGCACCCAGCCGCTGGGGGTCGGCGTGATGTTCGCCGTCTACGCCGGTGCGCTGGTGCTGGTCACCCCGCTGGCCGGGGCCTGGATCGACCGCCGGGGGAACCGGGCGCCCATGATCATCGGCATGCTCGGCCTGGCGGCCTCGACACTACTGTTCGCGTTCCTCCGGGATCCCGGCCTGCTGATCGCGGCCAGGGCCCTGCAGGGCGCGTCCGCCGGCCTCGGCTGGACCGCGGCGCTGGCCCTGATCGCGACCACCCACGAGCCCGCCGAGCGGGGCAAGGCCATGGGCATCGCCCTGTCGTGCTTCGGCGTCGGCACCCTGCTGGGCCCGCCCGTGGGCGGGCTGCTCACCGACTGGTTCGACCCGCGCGCCCCCTTCATCCTGGCCTTCGTGCTGGCCGCGGTCGACGGCCTGGTGCGCTGGAGGTTCATCCCCAAGGAGCACGCGGTCGCCGCGCCGGAGGAGCGGGTGCCGCTGCGCGACAGGCGCGGTCTGGTGCTGGTCGGCACACTCACTATAGTGGGCGCGGCTCTGATCGCCTTCCTGGAGCCGATCCTCCCGCTCCACCTGTTCAGCACCGCGGACGCGGGGCCGGGCGCGGTGGGCCTGGTGTTCGGCGTGGCGGCCCTGGTCGCCTCGATGGTGCCGTGGCTCGCCGGATCCGCGCTGCGCTTCATCCCGGCCAGTGCGATGGCCTTCGCCGGATGCGTGCTCGCGGCCGGCGCCCTGTTCGTCCTGCCGCGGCTCGACGGGGTGGTGCTGCCGACGGTCGCTCTCGCGGTCGTCACCGTGGGCGCGTCCCTGGTGCTCACGCCCACACTGACCCTCATGGCCGACCTCGCCGAGCAGCGCAGGCCGCCCAACTACGGCGCGGTCTACGCGCTCTACACGCTGGCCTACACCGGGGGGCTCGCCGTGGCGCCCCTCGCGGCGGGCGCGACGATGGACGCCTTCGGATTCGGCGGGGCTGCGGCGACAGGGGCCGGTTTCGCGCTGGTGATGGCCGTGGTGCTCCTGGCCTTTGGCCGAACAAAACGCTCATCTGCCTCGGCCGTTGAGTAATTCCCAGGATTTACTACGGTTATCCGTGTCGTCGGCGAAATGCGGCCCAATCTACTCTCGCATCGTTGTCCTCGCGATTTCACCTGGGGCATGGGAAGCCGGGGCGGTGAGTCCCCGGGGCCGGAGGGGCTTTCGGGTCCCCCGCTCGTGGGACGGCCCCCTGATTTCCCTTCATGGGGGTGGAACGCAAGTCACGAAAGGAGTGGACATGGACGTCACATTCGCCATCGTCGATGAGAAGGTCGCCAGCCTGGAGAGCATCGGCGTCGAAGAGGGCTGCAGCTCCTCCTCCTCGTCCTCCTCGCTCGACATCTCGGGGATCGACTTCGAGTAATCGGCGGTTGAAAGCAAGTGATCCACTGAAAGCAGAGTGATCCACGCCTTCGCCCCCGGAGCTTCTCGCCCTGGGGCGAAGGCGTGGATTTCCCTGTAGGCGCCGAAACCGTTTCTCCCCCGCGTCTCCGTGGAGACGACTCCGTGGAGACGACTCCGTGGAGACGCGGAGGGGAGCGGTCAACGCGTGGAAAACGCATTCCTTTGTTCAGATCAGAACGGGAGCGTGATGTTCTACGGCGTGCGTCTGGCGTGCCGGGCCGCCTGGGAGGGCGTGCGCATCATCGGGTGGACCTCCTTCTACGCCGCCGTCTACGCGGCGGGAGGCCGAGGTGACCGGCGCGCGCGGCTGTCCGGCGTGCTGCGCCGCTACCTGCTGCGCATGGGGCCGATGTATGTCAAGGCCGGGCAGGTGCTCGGCACCCAGTCCGGCATCCTGCCCGGTCAGGCGTCTGAGGAGTTCCGCCACTTCTTCTCGGACCTGCCCCCGATGGGGCCCGCCGCGCTGGAGACGGTCCTGCGCAGGGGCCTCCCCGCGCCCGTCACGGAGGTGTTCGCCGATTTCGACCGCGTCCCGTTCGCGGTCGGCTCGGTCGCGCAGATCCACTCGGCCGTCTCCCACGAGGGTGAGCGGCTCGCCGTCAAGGTCGTGAAAGACGGAGTCCAGGAACGGCTCGCCGCCGCGTCCTGGGTGCTGGCACGGCTGGCGGTAGCCGTACACGCGCTGGTGCCGCCGCTGCGGAAGTACGAGCTTCCCGGGCACGTGGAGGAGCTGCGGCCGGCCCTGCTGGAGCAGTGCGACATGCACAAGGAGGCGAGTCGGCAGAGCGAGGTGGCGCGCAACTTCCGCAACCATCCGTTCCTGCGGGTGCCGCGGGTCTACGAAGAGCTGTCCACGCGCGACGTCCTCGTCATGGAATACGTCGAGGCGACCCGGGGCGAGAACGTGGAGCAGGTCGCCTTCCCGCGGACCGACCTGGCGGCCAGGCTCCAGGACGTCTTCTACTGCATGGTCTACTTCCACGGGCTGTTCCACGTCGACCCCCACCCGGGCAACATCATGGTCGGCGACGACGGCCAGATCATCCTGGTCGACTTCGGGCTGGTCGGGCGGCTCACCGAGGAGGACCGCTGGGGGCTGTCGGCCTTCTACTACGCGTGCATACGCCACCAGTGGGACCTCGCCACCGAGCGCTTCACCCGCACCTTCGTCGTGCACCCCGAACGGGTGGCGGCCCGCCGCGCCGACTACGAGCGGGATTTCACGGCCGTCCTCCAGCGCCATTTCCAGGAGGTGTCGGCGAACTGGTCCACGATGGGCTTCCTGACCGACACCATCAGGCTGATGCACCGGTACGGCACCCGCATGTCGACCAGGTTCACCCTGCTCGCCCTGTCGCTCCTCACCGGCGAGGGCTACCTGACCATGGTGGACCCCGGCATCGACATCTGGCGCAACGCGCGGCGCTTCACCGACCGCTTCTCCCCGTATCTCGGCGACGACCTGCGTGAGCGCTTCGAACGCGAACTGGGCGCCCGCATGCCCGGCTCCCGTGCCGCCCGGCGGGAGGCCGCCGGCTACCTGGTGGCGCCCACGCACCTCGACCGTTTCGCCATGCCGAGTGCCTTCCCGCTGATCGTGGCGCAGGCGTCGGGCTCGAAGGTCCGCGACGTCGACGGAAACGACTACATCGACCTGTCCCTCGGATACGGCCCGCACATCCTGGGCTATGCCCACCCCGACGTGGTGGAGGCGGTGCGCGGGGCCGTGACGGACGGCGCGGTCAACGCGATCGGCAGCCCGAGCGAGCTGTCGCTGGCGAGGCTGATCGCCGAGGCGTTCGGCCCCGGGGCCAAGGTCGTGCTGTCCAACTCCGGCACCGAGGCCGTGCAGATGGCGCTGCGCATCGCCCGCGCCCACACCGGGCGGCAGCGCGTCGCCAAGTTCGAAGGGCATTTCCACGGATTCTCCGACCAGGGCATGGTCAGCTCGTGGTTCCGTTACCGCGGCGACCGCCTGGCGCCCGAGCCGGTCGCGAATTCCGCCGGTTTCCACGACGCCGTCGTCGACGACACCCTTCTCCTTCAGTACGGCGAACGCGCCTCATTCGACCGGCTGCTCGACAACGCGTCCACTCTCGCCTGCGTCATCGTGGAGCCGATGCCGGCGGCCCTGGCCGATTTCGACGCCGATTTCCTCAGCCGGCTCCATGAGGTGTGCGCGGAAAAGGGAATCCTCGTCGTCCACGACGAGGTCGTGACGGGTTTTCGCGTCCACTACGGGGGAGTGCGGCATCTGGCGGGTGTCGAACCCGACCTCACCTGCCTGGGCAAGATCATCGGAGGTGGTCTGCCCTGCGGGGCGGTGGTCGGGCGGGCGGAGGTCGTCGATACCGCCAGGACCACCGGCGATCCGTTCCTGGACATCGACACCAGGGCTTTTGTCGGCGGCACGATGAGCGGGAACTCGGTCACCGCGGCGGCGGGCACCGCCGTACTCACCCACCTCCGCGACAATCCCCAGATCTATGACGGACTACGCCGCAAAACCGCGTGGCTGATCGACGAACTCAGGACGCACACCGCCGACCTGGGCGTGCCGTGCGTGGTCAAAGGACGTGACTCGATATTCTCGATCACCTTCGACCACGCGGTTCCCAGGCTGGTGCGCGACCGGCTCGCAGGCACACGCATCGAGGCGAACATCGCACTCGCCTATTACATGAGGGCACACGGGGTCCACATGCCGGAACTCCACACGATGATGCTCAGCGACGCTCATTCCGACGCCGACCTCAAATGCATTTCCCAGGCTTTCCGGAACAGCGTCGCCGAAATGGCCTCCAGTGGTTTCTTCACCTCCTGAGGAACTGATATGAGATTCCGAGCGATCGAGCATCGTCTGCCGTCCAGACCGGTCACCAACGATGAGGTGATCGACAACCTGCTGCGGGCCAGCGCCCGGCACCTCACGCGCGAGGAGCTGGGCGGGCTCGAACGGCTCACCCGCGACTGCTTCACCTCCTCCGGCACCACCGTGCGCTATGTGCGCGACGAGGGCGAGACGGCGGTGGAACTCGCCGCCGACGCGGGGGAGAGGGCCCTGGCGTCGGCGGGCCTGGACCCCGGGGACATCGACCTGCTGATCTACGCGGGGGTGGCCCGCGGGGTCGTCGAACCCGCCACCGCGGCCATGCACCAGGAGCGGCTCGGGCTCCACCGGGCGACCTCGTTCGACGTGATGGACGCCTGCGCGAGCTGGCTGCGCGCGCTTCAACTCGCCCACATGTCCGTCGCGCACGGGCACTACCGCAACGTCATGATCCTCAACGCCGAATGCGCCGGCCGCGACAGCTACCGCTACGAACTGAGATCGCTGGAGGAGTTCGCGCACTGGCACCCGACGGTCACCGTGGGGGAGGCGGCGACCGTCACCATCGTCTCCGCCGGAGGCGACGGCTTCGATGATTTCGCCGCGGATTTCCGCAGCTTCGGCGGCAAGTGGGACCTGTGTTTCGTGCCGCTGGCCACCTTCGAGGGATACGCGGGCCGCGAACGCGCCGCCGTACACGACTGGGAGCCCATGCGGTTCGTGTCGTACGGCCTGCGCCTCATGGAGTTCGGCACGCGCAAACTCATCGACCACTACCGGGAGAGACCGGAGTTCGAGAAGTTCGAACCCGACATCGTCTTCGGCCATTCGGCCAGCGACGCGGCCAGCCGCTACGTCGTGGACTCCTGCGGTATCGACCCGGGGCGCTACCGCTTCACCCACCACAAGTACGGCAACACCGTCTCGGCCTCCGTCCCGCTGGCCATGTCCGACGCGCTGGCGAGCGGGGACCTCGCGGACGGCGACGGGGTGATGGTGCTGATGGCCTCGTCCGGGGTGACGACGGCGCTGGCCAGATTCACGTTCAAAACCTGACTGGGGGAAGAAGCATGGACAGGAAACGGATCCTCGCCACCATCGTCGAGACCGCCTGCGCGATCGACGACAAGCTCGACGGCTCGGCCATCACCCTGGACGGCGCTCCGCTCAAGGACCACGGGGTCACCTCCCTCACCGTCCTCCAGGTCGCCGCCCGGCTCGAAGACGACTACGGCATCACGATCAACGACACTGAGGTGATGCTGGCGGATTCCGCGCTGGCCCTGGTCGAGCTCGTCGAACGCAAGACCGCGGCGGCGGCGTGAGCGCGTCCGGCCCGCAGAGCCTGCCCGCCGCCTTCCACGCCGCCGCGACCGGGGCCGGCCCCCGCGCCGGTGTGCGCTTCCTCGGTTTCGGCGCCCCCGACGTGGTGATCTCCTACCGGAGATTCCTCCACATGAGCGCCTGGCTCGGTCGGCGCGTCCCCCGCGACCCGGACGGCCGCCCGCGCACGTTGATCATCATCGCGAACGACCCCATGCCCACCCTGCTCGCCTTCTTCGCCGCGCTGTGGGCGGGCGACCGGCCGGTCGTGCTGCCCGGGTTGAAGGCCGCGGGCGGCCCGGGGCCGCTGGTGGACCGGGTGCGGCAGGTGGCCGCCCGGTTCCCCGGGCGCTGCGTGCTCGCGGTCGAGGAGGCGCTCCTGGCCCTGGATCTCGACCTGCCGGACGCGCCGGTCCTGCCGCTGCCCGCCGCCCCCGACGCCTACGGCGCCCTCGCCGAGGCACCGCCCCCCGGCGACGCTGGCGGCGGCGACGTCGCCTTCTACCAGATGACCAGCGCGTCGACCGGCGACGCGAAGGTGGTCGCGATCTCCCACGCGAACGCCTGCGCCAACCTGACGGCCCTGCGGTCCGCCCTCGGCGCCGGCCGCGACGACCGGATGGCCACGTGGCTGCCGCTGTACCACGACATGGGGCTGGTCGGCACGGTGCTGCTGAGCTTCTTCCACGGCTGGCCGCTGTCGCTCATGAAGCCGTCGGAGTTCGTCATGCGGCCGTTCCGCTGGCTCGACGCCATCAGCCGCTTCCGGTGCACTATCACCGCCGCGCCGAACTTCGGCTACGACTACAGCGCCCGCATGGTCGCCGAACGCGACCTGGCCGGCTGCGACCTGTCGTCCCTGCGCAGCGCCGTCATCGGCGCCGAGCCCATCAGGTTCGCCACCGTGCAGGGCTTCCACGACAGGTTCGGCAAGTACGGCTTGCGCGACGACGCCCTGACATGCAGCTACGGCATGGCCGAGTCGACGCTCGCCACCACCATGGCGGCCCCGGGAAGCGTGCCGCGCTACGCCCTGGTGGACCCGGCGTCCACCTCGCCGGGTTCGCCCGTGCGCCTGCTCGGGGAGGGGCGCGCCGGGCCGGGCGCGCCCGCGCCGGAGCGGGGGGTGGCGGTGTTCTCGTGCGGCGGTCCGCTGTCGGGGATCGGGATGCGGCTCGTGTCGGACGGCTCCGCCGTACACGGGGAGGGTGTGCTCGGGGAGGTCGAGTTACACGGGCCCAGCGTGTGCCTGGGCTATCTGGACGGCGCGACGGGCGAGCCGGCGCCGTTCGAGGAGGGGCGTTACCGGACGGGGGACCTCGGCTTCGTCCACCGCGGTGAGCTGTTCATCCTGGAGCGGACCAAGAACGTGATCATCCGCAACGGGCAGAACTACCTCGCCTCGCTCTTGGAGGACCGCGTCGCGGCGGTTCTCGGCCATCCCGCCCACGAGACCCTCGTCTTCGAGCGGGACATCCACGATCCCACAGGCGCCGTCGCCGTGCTCGTGGAGAACCACCGGGGAGAGGCGGGCGTGAGCGCGGAGCAGGCCGCCGCGCTGCGCGCGCTGGAGGTGCCCCTGGACGAACTGCTGTTCGCCCGCAAACGGGTCATCCCCCGGACGACCAGCGGAAAGAAGCGATATCAGGAGACCAGGCGGCTGCTGTCGCAGCAGGCCATGCCGCTGAGCGGTGTGATCGAGCTCGGAGCCGCCGGAGAGAGTTGACCCTCGTTGAAGCATCCACCTTCTATTTCACTCCTCGGACGCTGGGGCCAGGTGGTGGCGCGACGCCGCTACCTGGTCCTGGCGCTGTGGGCGGCTGTTCTGGCAGTGGCCGGGATCCTGTATCCCGTCCTTGAGTCGCGGCTCGGCGCCCCCGACTACACCGTCAGGAACTCCGAGTCGGCGAAGACACAGAGCCTGCTGACCGAACATTTCTGGGATCTCGGCGCCGAGCAGGACGTGGTCGTCTTCCGCTCGGCGACCCACACCGTGGCCTCACCCGAATACCGCAGAGTCGTCGAGCGGATCATCGAGACCGTCAAGAACGGCTCGGGCGTCACCGAGGTCGAAAGCCCCTACGCCGACGGCCGGGGCGAACAGATCTCGGCCGACCGCCGGGTGGCCCTCGCCGTCCTGGGGATGCGCGGCACGGAGGCCCAGCGCGCCTTCGTCGCCGCCCGCCTCCAGGACCGCATCGAACGCCAGAGCGCCGGCACCGGGGTCGAGGCGTACCTCACGGGCCCGTCGCCGCTCACCAACGATCTGTCCGACATCGAGCTGCGCGACCAGCGGACCGCCGAGAACATCGGCATTCCGCTCGCCCTGGTCGTGCTGCTGTTCGCCCTCGGCGCCCTCGCCGCGGCCCTGCTGCCCATCCTCGTCGCCCTCAGCTCCGTGCTGCTGTGTTCGGCGCTGCTGGTGCCACTGGCCTTCCCGCTGCATCTCGACCGGTTCGTCACGGTGGTGGCGACCGTCATCGGCATTGGCGTCGGCATCGACTACGCGCTGTTCGTCGTCAGCCGGTTCCGCGAGGAGCTCGCCGCCCGCACACCGTTCGGGAAGAGGGCGAGCCGGGAGGCCATCGACACCTCGATCGGCCTCGCCCTGCGCACCTCGGGCCGGACCGTGATCACCTCGGGTCTGATCGTGATCGTGGCGCTCGGCTCGATGCTGGTCATCAACGGCCACATCTTCATGGAGATCGCCCTCGCCACCAGCCTCGTCGTGGCCTGCTGCCTGCTGACCTCCCTGGTGCTGCTGCCGGCGATGCTCGCCGTGCTCGGCGACCGGGTGAACTTCGGCGCGCTGCCCCGGCGCATGCGGCCCCCCGACATCTCGGGGAACGGCACCGCCGCGGTGGGCCTCTGGGGCAGGTGGGCGGCCTTCGTCCTGCGCCATCCCGTGCTGACCGGCCTGCCGGCGCTCGCCCTGCTCATCCTGGCCTCCCTGCCCCTCACCTCCATCAAACTGGGCATCGACTGGGGTCTCGCCGCGCTGAGCGAGACCAGGTCCGGCAAAGGCCAGCAGATCGTCACCCAGTCGTTCACTGCCGGCGCCGTCGGCCCGGTGCAGGTCACCACGTGCAAACCACGCCCGATCGCCGCCCCCGAACTCGACAGGGTGGCGAGCCTCACCGCGACGCTCGCAAGGCACCCCCACGTGGAGTCGGTCACCTCGGTGACCTCCGAGCTCGACCGCGCCTTCGGCGGCCACACCGAGGCGCACCTGCGCCGGGCCGCCGCCGTACCGGAGGCGAGGCGGGAGCTGAACCGCATCGTCGACCTCGACAGGGGCGGGCGGTGCACCTATCTCAGCATCATCCTCAACCAGGCCGTCGACTCGCCCGAAGCCAGCGCCCTCGTGCGCGACCTGCGCGACCAGCACGCCCCGGACGCCTTCCGCGGCACCGGGGCCGAGGTCCACGTCGGAGGGCTCACCGCGCAATACGTCGACCTGTCCGACGAGACGTCGTCCAAGCTGCCGCTCGTCATCGCGATCGTGCTCGGGCTGTCGTTCGTCTACCTCCTGCTGGTCTTCCGCAGCGTGCTGATCCCGCTCAAGGCGGTCGTGCTCAACATCCTCGCCACCACCGCCGCCCTGGGGCTGACCGTCTTCGTGTTCCAGTTCTCCCACGGCGACTGGCTGCTCGGCTTTACCAGCGTGGGCACACTGCAGGCGTATCTCCCCGTGGCGCTGTTCGCGCTGCTGTTCGGGCTGTCCATGGACTACGAGGTGTTCCTCGTGAGCCGTATCCAGGAAGAGTACGAACGGAGCGGCGACAACGACCGCGCCGTCGTCGTCGCCCTCAGCCACACCGCCCGCCAGATCACGGCCGCGGCGGCGATCATGGCCGCCGTCTTCGGCAGTCTGCTCCTCGCCGACGTCCTCGAACTCAAGCAGTTCGCCTTCGGGCTCGCCGTCGCGGTCGTCATCGACGCGACCATCGTGCGCATGCTGCTCGTGCCGGCGGCCATGGGCATCGCCAAGAGAGCCAACTGGTGGATCCCCGACTTCCTGAACCGTCTGCTGCCCGCCGCGAACTGGGCGCGGGAGACAGAGAGCATCCCAGCCGAGGAAAGGACCACGCATGTCTAAAACCCGTGCGACGGCGGGCTACAAGGGCGTGTCGCAGGCCGCCGCCCAGCGGCACTACGACGTGTCCGATGACTTCTTCCGCATATGGCAGGGGCCCGACCTGAACTACGCCGCCGCCATGTGGGAGGACGGCGACGACACGCTCGAAGCCGCCCAGGCCAGGAAGACCGCCTACCTCATCGAGCAGGCGAACGTCCGGCCCGGCTCCCGCGTGCTCGACGTCGGCTGCGGCTACGGCTACGAACTGCGCACCCTCGTCGAGAAATACCAGGTCGCCGAGGCCGTCGGCATCACCCTCAGCGAGGCCGGCGTCGACTACCTGCACAAGCAGGACCTGCCCCGGTGCGAGGTGCGTCTGGAGAACTACGTCGACCACCGGCCGCGCACGCCGTACGACGCGATCATCTCGGTCGAGGCGATGGAGCACTTCGCCCGGCCCGGACTGTCGGGACGCAGCAAGATCCGCAGCTACCGCACCTTCTTCGAACGGTGCCACCGCATGCTGCGGCCCGACGGCAGGATGACCGTCCAGACGATCACCTGGGGGCACAGGTTCCCCCTCAACATCCAGATCCTCAGCGACCTGTACCTCGCCACCAGCATCTACCCCGAGTGTAACCCGCCGTTCGCCACCGAGATCATGCACGCCTGCGACGGCCTGTTCGACGTGCTGGAACTCCGCAACGACCGCGACCACTACGCGCGCACCGCGCAGATGTGGGTGGACCGCCTGCGCGACGACCGCGAACACGCCGCCGAACTCATCGGCAGGAAGAAGGCCATGGCCTTCGAACGCTGCATGGGCACCGCCGTCCAGGCGTTCACCGAAGGATGGCTCACCCTCCACCGCTTCACCTTCCGCCCGCTGCCCGTACGGCTGCGGCCCGCCCGCCGCTTCCTCGTCAACAACGTGCTCGGCAGGGGCGGCACCCCCAAGACCTGATCGGTTCTTCGACAGCCCTGACCGGTTTTCGACGAACCCGAACCCGAACCCGAACCCGAGCCAAGGAGAGACGTACCGTGCTCGACGTGATCATCCGGAACGGCCGCTGGTTCGACGGCACAGGTGCCGCCTCGGCCGTACGCAATGTGGGCATCCGAGACGGCCGCGTCGCGACGGTCTCGGCGGCTCCCCTGCCCGAGGAGGGCTGCCCGACCGTGCTCGACGCGTCGGACCGGTGGGTGCTGCCCGGCTTCATCGACATCCACACCCACTACGACGCCGAGATCCTGCTCAACCCCGGACTGCCGGAGTCCGTCCGGCACGGAGTGACCACCGTCGTCATGGGCAACTGCTCCCTGTCCACGGTCTACTCCGGGCCGGAGGACTGCGCCGACCTGTTCAGCAGAGTGGAGGCGCTGCCGTACGCGAACGTGCTCGCCGCACTGGAGAAGCACCGCGGGTGGACCGGCGCCAGGGAATACGTCAGCGAACTGGGCAGCCGGGCCCTCGGGCCCAACATCGCGGCCTTCCTCGGCCACTCCGACCTCCGCGCCCACGTCATGGGCCTCGGCCGGGCCGTCAGCACCACGGAGGCCCCCACCGACGCCGAACTCCGCCGCATGGCGGCGCTCCTCGCCGACGCGCTCGACCACGGACTCCTCGGCCTGTCCACCATGACCAGCCCCTTCTCCCGCCTCGACGGCGAACGCTTCCGCTCCGCCAGGCTCCCCTCGACCTTCGCGCCCTGGCGCGAATACCGCGTGCTGAACCACGTGCTCAGACGAAGGGGAGCCATCCTGCAGAGCGCCCCCAACACCGCCATGCCGCTCAACATGGCGCTGTTCTTCCTCGCCAGCGCCGGCCTGGGAACGCGGCGGGCCCTCAAAACCACCCTGCTCACCGCCATCGACCCCAAATCCGCGCCGCCCCTGGCCAAGGCCATCGGCCGCGCCGCCACGCTGTCCAACCGGCTGCTCGGCAGCGACCTGCGCTGGCAGCACCTGCCCGTGCCGTTCGAGGTCTACTCCGACGGCATCGAACTCGTCATCTTCGAAGAGTTCGGAGCCACCGCCGCCGCACTCCACCTCAGGGACCAGGCCGACCGGGTGCGGCTACTGTCGAAAGACGAATACCGCCGCTGGTTCAAACGCGAATACCGCAGGCGCCTGCCGCCCAAAGGCTGGCACCGCGACCTCCACGACGCCGAGATCGTCGAGTGCCCCGACCCCTCCCTCGTCGGGCAGACCTTCGGCCACATCGCCGACCGGCGGCGCGTCCACCCCGTCGACGCCTTCCTCGACCTCATCGTCGAGTACGGCACCGCCATCCGATGGCGCACCACCATCGCCAACCACCGCCCCGCCGTCCTGGACATGCTCGCCGCCGACCCCGGCGTCCACATGGGCTTCGCCGACTCCGGCGCCCACCTGCGCAACATGGCCTTCTACAACGCCTCGCTGCGGTTCATCAAACGCGCCTACGACGCCCACCTCGCCGGCAGGCCGTTCCTCAGCATGGAGAGAGCCGTCCACCGCGTCACCGGCGAACTGGCCGACTGGTTCGGCCTCGCCGCCGGCAAACTCCGCGAAGGCGACCGCGCCGACCTCCTCATCGTCGACCCCGCCGGGCTCGACGACTCCCTCGCCGCCTACCGCGAAGCGCCCATGGAGGAATTCGGCGGACTGCGGCGCATGGTCAACCGCAACGACGCCGCCGTGCCCGCCGTCTTCGTCGGCGGCGAACTCGTCTACCGCGACGGCGAATTCACCCCCGGGTACGGCACCGCCCGGCGAACCGGGCGCTTCCTGCGCGCCCGACGCTCCTCCCGCCCCGTCCCCGTCCTGTCCACCCACCGGGAGTCCCTATGAAAGTGCTGGTCACCGGAGGCGGAGGCTTCCTCGGCCAGGCCGTCACCAGGCTGCTCGCCGAAGCCGGACACCAGGTCAGCACCGTCAACCGGCGGCATTACGCCGTGCTCGACACCTGGGACGTCGACCAGCGGGTCGGCGACATCAGAAACCGCGACCACGTCACCGCCGCCGTACGCGGCCACGACGCCGTCGTCCACTGCGCCGGCAGAGCCGGAGCGTACGGCCCGGCCGCGGAATACCACGACGTCAACGTGCTCGGCACCCTCAACGTCCTCGCCGCCTGCCGCGCCGCCGGCATAACGCGCCTCGTGCACACCTCAAGCCCCGCCGTCGTCCACGACGGCGGCCACCTGGAGGGCGCCGACGAGACCGCCCCCTACGCCACCCGGTGGACCGCCGCCTACCCCAAGACCAAAGCCCAGGCCGAACGGCTCGTCCTCGCCGCCGACGGCGACGACCTCGCCACCGTCGCCCTCCGCCCCCACATCATCTGGGGACCCGGCGACCCCCACTTCATCCCCGCCCTCCTCGCCATGGCCAAAGGCGGACGCCTCAACATGCTCGGCGCGGGAACCTGGCTCATCGACAACGTCTACATCGACAACGCCGCCCACGCCCACCTGCTCGCCCTGGAACGCCTCGAACCCGGCTCCGCCATCGCCGGGCGGGCCTACTTCATCACCCAGGGCGAACCGCGCCCCATCGGCGAGACCATCAAACACCTGCTCGGAGCGGCAGGCGTCCGGCCCACCGTCCGCCACATACCCGTCTCCCTCGCCCGGCTCCTCGCCCCCGCCGTCGAGGCCGCCTACCGCCTCCGCGGCCCCCACGCGGCCCCGCCCTTCAACCGTTTCCTCGTCGAACAATTCACCACCGCCCACTGGTTCACCATCGCCGCCGCCCGCCGCGACCTCGGCTACAGCCCCCTGATCAGCTTCGACGAAGGCCTAGAGGCCCTCCGAGAGCACCTGCACAAGCATCCGCCCGCCTGACTTCGTGCCTGCCGGGTCAGTCGGCGACGAACGTCCCTCTCCTCGGCAGCGTGTGGACAAGCCGACTGTCCCGGAGGAGGTTGATGGCCGCCCGGACCGTGTCGCGGGCGCACCAGCTCCCGCGCCTGCCGCGCCTGGTCCGCCCGACTGGGGAACAGCCGCCGCCACACCATCCCGTCGGGCATGAGACGGTAGGCGGCGAGAAGCAGCCGGGGATCGTCCATGCCGGTCGGAGGGATGAACGCCTTTCCCTTGCTGTCCTTGAACACCGGGGCCGCCCCGGCGTCCGCAGTGAGCGTCCTCCCCTCACCCGCGCTCATCGCCCACCGCCCGCCTCGCGCACCCGGCTCCGCCGGCGAGCTCGAATCACACCCCCGTGCCGTGCTCAAGCCGGTTCCAGCCCCACCGGTCCGACAGCCTGTCCACCAGCAGCAGTCCCCTGCCGCCCTCGCTCTCGATGTCGCCGTCGCCGACCACCAGGGTCACCGTGGGGCCGTGGTCGATCACATCCAGCCTCACCCGGCCGCGCTCGCGGTTCAGGTCCAGCGTCACCGTGACCTTCCCGCCCCGCGAATGCAGGTAAGGGGCTGGAAATGCCAGGTGACGGCGAGGGGAAGCGCTTGACTCCTGAGCAGCGCATCGGTCGAGAGCTGGCACGCGCCCGAAAAGCGGCAGGTCTTTCCCAAGCCCGGCTGGGCAGGCACCTGGGAGTTTCTCCGTCCCTGATCAGCCATGTCGAGTCGGGAAGCCGGAGTCTGAGGATCGACCTCGCGCCTCGATGCGACACTCTGCTGAAGACCGGGGGTCTTCTCGAACGCCTGTGCCGCAGCCTCACGGCTCCGTCTGGCCCGAGTTGGTATATCCGGTGGGTTGAGGAGGTCGAGCCCTACTCACGAATACTGCGAAGCTGGGATCCGCTACTCGTCCCCGGCCTGCTGCAGACCGAGCCCTACGCTCGCGCCGTCTTCAGGAACGGCCTGGCGGGCTCGTCTCCGAAAGAGGTCGAGGACGGTGTCAGCGCCAGACTGAGACGCCAGGTCATCCTTGACGGTGAAAAGCCTCCCACACTGTGGGTGCTCATCGACGAATGGGTGCTGCGCAGGCCGGTCGGTGGGCGTGCTGTCATGCATGACCAGATGCAACAACTCCTCTCCCTGGTGGAACGTCCGACCATTCACGTACAGGTCGTGCCTCACGATGCGCCATGCACAGCCGGTCTTGTATCGAACTTCGTGATTGCCGAGATTCCGGACTCGCCGACAACGGTTTCTGTGGACTCTGCGGGAAAGGGTGAAGTATCTGCGGATCATGACTTTGTCTCGCAGATCTGGGCCAGGTATGACAAAATCCGGGCAGAGGCGCTCCGACCAGGCGAGACTGTCAAGATGAT
This sequence comes from Sinosporangium album, assembly GCF_900100605.1. GTDB lineage: Bacteria > Actinomycetota > Actinomycetes > Streptosporangiales > Streptosporangiaceae > Sinosporangium > Sinosporangium album. The sequence goes on from NZ_FNCN01000002.1 coordinate 350,305, forward strand.
CAAGGAAGCGCGGGGCCGATGGAAGGGCGGAAGCTGATGAATATGGATCTCTCTGGCGCCCAGTGGCAGAAGAGCTCGCGCAGCGGAGACAACGGTGGCAACTGTGTCGAGGTGGCCCGCAATATCTCCGGCGTTGTCGCTGTCCGTGACAGCAAGAATCCCGGCGGAGCGGTCCTGGTTTTCTCCCCCGACGAGTGGAAAGCGTTTGTGGGCGGAGTGAAGAAGGGCGAGTTCGACCTCGGGTAGGAGGCCCGGGCTTTGCGACTGGAAGTGTCGTCGCCGACAGCGCTTCCGATGTGTGCCATCCCGTGCGCCCCTTGTCACCCCCCAGCGGGTACGCATCATCGACAGCGTCGACGTCTCCAGAACATCTGCTTCGCCCATAGCTGGACTACCTCCTGACTAGAGGCCTTGACGAGTTCTGGATCAGAAGTGAAGCTCGATTACTAGTGTGCTGCTCGTGGTGCCGGGCCCTGCCCCTCAACGTCCTTTCCGGACAGAACCGCTCAATGGAGGTTGTCGTGACCGCAGTTCTCGAACCGGCCGAACACACCGCCCTGCGCCTCCTGTGGGTGGACCTGACCCGAAAGTGCCAGCTCAACTGCGTCCACTGCCTGAACGATTCAAAGGCTGAGGGCACCCACGGCACGATGAGCCGACAGAACTGGATCAGTGTCCTGGATCAGGCCAAGGCCTCCGGCGTCGGTGAGGTCCGATTCATCGGAGGCGAGGTGACCATGCACCCGGATGCCGCCGAACTGGTCAGCCACGCGCTCGACCTCGGGCTTCAGACTGAGATCTTCAGCAACCTGGTCCACGTCGCCGCAGGCTGGTGGGAGCTGTTCCAACGCGACGGGGTCTCCGTCGCCACCTCCTATTACTCCGACGATGCCGCCGAGCATGACGCGATCACAGGTCGCCGCAGCCATGCGAGGACGCTTGCGAACATCGGCAAGGCCGTAAAGCTTGGGATCGTCCTTCGGGTTGCAATCGTGGCGGTCCATGAGGGGCAGCGCACAGGCAGTGCGCGGCGGGAGATGGAGGCCCTTGGTGTAACCGCCGTCCATGTCAGCCGGGTGCGGCCCTTCGGGCGAGCTGCTGGGGGCCAGTCCCCGGATGCCGCCCGTCTGTGCGGCCGATGCGGTACCGGTGCGGCTTCGGTCGGCCCGGACGGCAAGGTGTCCCCGTGCGTGTTCTCGACCTGGATGCGTGTGGGTGACGTCCGCGACACCTCGCTGGCCGATATCCTGCACAGCGCCGAGATGGCCCGCGCAAACTCGGCGATCCAGGTCGCGTGCGGGCCGGATGAGGACGAGTCGGACGGCGACGACGACGAGTGCAGTCCGGGTTTCCCCGGCAGCGGATGCAGCCCCAGAAGGTAAAGAGAGGGACCTGTGGACGACGTTCGCGTGCCGGAGTTCATGGAGCTGATCCGCCCGCACACCGGGGACGTGACCGATGTGCGGCCCGCCGCTGGCGGCTACAACTCGGCAACCACGGTCCTGGTCGAGTGCGACAAGGGGCAGTTTTTCGTCAAGGCGGTGCCGAACCGGCCCGGTGGGCGCCGTGACTCCCTGATCCGGGAGGCGCTGATCAACCCATTCGCCGTGCCTCTATCTCCGGCTGTGCGGTGGCAGGTCGAGGACAACGCATGGATCGCGCTGGGGTTCGAGGCCGTTGAGGGGCGGCCGGCGGACTTCGCACCGGACTCACCGGACCTGCCTGCGGTCGTCGGCATCCTCAACCGGATTGGCGCCCTGCCCCTGCCTGAGGTTGTCGAGGGCTGGCCGGAGACCCGCTGGGACCGCTTCGCCGACCTGGGGGCCGCCGCTCTGTTCCAGGGGCGGGCGCTGCTTTACACCGATATCAATCCCGGCAACCTGCTGATCGGAAGGCGGGACGCGTGGGCAGTGGATTGGTCGTGGCCGACCCGAGGGGCGGCGTGGATCGACCCGGCCTGTCTCGTTGTGCAGTTGGTGGCCGCCGGGCACAACGCGCGATCGGCCGAATCATGGGCGGCCGGCTGCGCGTCCTGGGAGAAGGCAGACCGCAAAGCGGTCGATGCATTCGCGGTCGCCACAGCGCGCATGTACCGGCGTGCCGCCGACCGCAGGCCCGGTGCGGAGTGGCTGGTCGAGATGTCCGAGGCGGCCATGCGATGGGCAGACCATCGAGGCGTCGCCGTGGTCGGTTAGGTCAATGCGGAAATGCCTCGCAGGAATTACCCACGTCAATGCCTCTTCGGCGCATATCGTCGGCGCCCAAACCAGCTCGGCCTCATATGAATTATACGCATATGAAGTGTAGTGGCTTACTATTCAGATAGCAGTCGAGTACTGTCTGCAGGGAGCTGCATCATGCGGAGAAAGAAAGTCCTGCGCCAGCCCTTGGAGCGCCTACTCACCGAGCGCGCAACCCAGGTTCTCAGCCTAGCGAAAGAAGAGGCGGCGGCACATCGCCATAACTCCGCCTCTGCGGAGCATATTTTACTGGGTATGACTCAATTGAACGCAGGCGTTGCTCTGCATGCACTTGCCACATTAGGTGTACAGTCGCAGGACGTCTCCAATCAATTGGAGCAGCAGATCGACTACGGCGAATGCTTGCCAACAGGCGTTATCATGTTTACGCCTAGCGCCAGGCATGTACTACATCTATCACGCCGCGAGGCATTCGAACTTAGCCACCGCTATGTCGGTACCGAACACCTCCTACTTGGCCTCCTCCGAGAAGGTCAAAGCGCTGCAGTACATATCTTGACGAGCCTAGGAGTGAACATTCATCGCATCCGCCAACAAATCATTACGGTGCTACAGGGACCGGTACCCCCAGGATGGAATTGATACAGTGAGGTGATCTCGGCGAGTTTCTGGTAGCCGGCTGTCTCGAAATGGGGTCAGGCCCAGAGCCGCGCCGGCGATGTCGCCGATTGCGCTTGGACTCGCCGTGATGTGCTGAAAGATCCTCCAATGGCCTTTGAGCAGGGAGAACCCGCGTTCGCCGAGACTGCGCAGGCCGCGCAGGAATTGGTTGTAAGTGCGGTTGTCCGGGCTGAGGGGCTGGTTTCCCACGGGTTGCTTTATCGGTGTGTGCACGCAGATGCCCGCCAGGTCGTGGACCGAGCCCGGCTCGACGTCGGCGACCCACAGGGGAGCCCGCCGGGTGCCGACAGTGCCTGAAGGCTGCCGGCATGCCGGTGGCCCTTGCCCGAGCATGCGGTGGGCACCGTCCGGCAGGGCCGCGTAGTCCGAACCCCTTGCGTAGCCGAGCTGTTTGTTCCAAGAAACGGAGCAATGGCCCGTTATCGCCGTAGGCCTCATCGGCGGTGACCCACGCGAACGGCACACCGGCGGCGATCGCGCGTTCGATCATCGCCTGAAGCAGTTGCGGCTTGGTGCGGAACCCCGCCCCGGAGTGGATCTCCGCCGCCGCGCACCGCTCCCCGTCGGCGATCCAGGGGTCTTCGGGCAGGTACAGGTCCCAATCGATCAGAGCCCGCCCGCGAGAGTCGGCGTAGTCGGGCGGAAGATCCGTAAGATGCAGATCTTCCGCCATTAGTCTTTTAGGGGGCGCTCGTGGCAATCGGTACGCCCGGCCTTACACGCCGTCGACTGCTCCAAGTAGGAGTGGGAGCCATTCCCGCTCTGGCCCTCGGGGTGCGTCCCGCGCAGGCGCAGTCAACCCCACCCGTCACCGGAACCGTGCCACCCGAACTCCAGGCATTCGACGACGCGATGAAAAACTACATCGCCCCACGCAACATCGGATGCGCACAGCTCGCCGTCGCGCGCCACGGCACAATCCTCCTCGCACGCGGATACGGCTCCTATGCCGTTTCCACCCTCGTCCAGCCGACCTCGCTGTTCCGCATCGCGAGCGCGGGAAAGCACATCACCGCCGCAGCCGTCATGCGCCTGGTCCAAGACGGCCACCTCGACCTTCATACCCCCGTCACCACCGCACTCGGCCTCTCCACCCCCGCAGACCCCAGGCTCGCGCAGGTCACCGTAATGCGCCTCATGCATCACCTCGGCGGCTGGGACAGAGACCTCACCTACGACCCCCTGTGGTACGACCACACCATCGCCGCGAACCTTGGAGTGCCCCTGCCCATCGACCACGCCGACATCATCAGCTACACGACCGACCGTCCCCTCGACTTCACCCCCGGGTCGAAAATGGTCTACAGCAACTACGGCTACATGCTGCTGGGGCGCATCATCGAGCAGGTCTCCGGCCTCAGCTACGAGGCTTACGTCCAGCAGAACCTCCTGACCCCCGTCAGCGTCTCCCGCATGCGGCTCGGTCGCAGCCTCAAAACCGAGGCCGCCGCCACCGAAGTCGAATACGACTCGACCTACACCAACACCAGCGTCGCCAACGCCTCCGGCGCGGTCGTGCCGTACCCCTACGGCGGCTTCAACATGCCCAACCAGGACGCCAACGGCGGCTGGCTCGGCTCAGCCGTCGACCTCATCAAATTCGCCACCGTCTTCGACGCTCCCGGCCCCGTCCTCGACCAGACCTCCCTCAACCGCATCTTCGCCGTCCCCGAAACCGGCGTCACCAGCGGCGGCTGGTGGTATGGCGGAGGCTGGTTCATCCGCCCCCAAGGCTCCGGCCGCAACACGTGGCACGACGGCTCGATGCCCGGCACCTACAGCTTCATCGCCCGCCTCCACAACGGCATCAGCTACTGCGCCATCTTCAACCGCCGCCAGGAAGGCGCAGCCCCCGATTTCGGCGCGATCGACGCCGCACTCGGCCAGGCCGCGAGCTCGATAACCACCTGGCCCACCACCGACCTCACCCCGCAATACTTCTGACCACAAAGGAGCGCACGGGGCTTAGGCATCTCGGCCCCAAGCTTCGTGCGCTCCCCGCGTGACGGCAGCGAACTCAGCGGACCTGATCGACTCTCTGCTGCCACCCTGGTCAGACAGATCTCCTCTGAAGACACGGCCGTTGGATGGGCCCTTGCCACGCGCCGAGTTCTTCGCGAGCCTCGCGGGCCGCGCCCTCAGGGAGGGTTTCGCCGGCGTCAACGCATCCACCTGGCACCGACCAGGAACCATCGGCGAACCCGGTGTTCGCGCGCAACAGCAGCAGAACCTTGCCGTCCTGGATGAGGGTCAGGTGCACACCCACATGAGGTCGAAAGGTCTCGGCTGGTTCGACCACACCCGTGCTCCCCGCTGCGGCGATATGTTGCGAGCAGCCACACGCTATCGCACCCGCGTGGAACGCCAAGGCCTTCGCATGACTGGCTGAAGAGGTTCGCGTGTGGAACCGCGACCATCGCGAAGGGCCGGGGCCGCGTATCACCGCCTACCCGGCCAGCACCGCCGATGAACACCTGCCGGAAGGACGCGTGGTGTCCAAACGGCATGTTCGGGTCGTCATCTCTGGTCCTCCGCACATGCGGCGGCAGGTCAGGGCGTTGTGCACTACCTCATCGAGAAGGAGTGATCCACATGGCAACGGCTCAACGCCAAGCGGGCATTGGGGCGCTCGAAGAGGAGTTCATCCTCGACGTGCGTGTGGTCGAGGCCGCGCAGCCTGTGGCCGGTCTGCTGCGCAGCACCAGCGACAACTGCGGTAGCACTTGCGAGGGCACCGCTGCACCTCGGCCTTGGGTGACCCGGTCTGAGACCTCCACACCGCCGGTGCGCCGCCTGCCACGCGGACCACAGCCGGGGGCCTCATGGCGAGGGGGTTCGGGGCTCCGGCGAAGTTGGTGAAGTCAGGAAATACCCACAGAAGCGCGGCGATCCCTAAGATACGTAACTCCATGTGTCGTTTGAGGCAACGGGGGTTGCTGTGGTGTTCGGTCAGACGGGGATTACACGTCGGCGTGTTCTGCAGGTGGGGGCCGGGGTCGTTCCGGCGTTAGCGTTAGCGGATCGCCCGGCACCCGCGGGCACGAGGGCGATGCCGGTGTCGAGAGGGACCGTGCCGGCCGGTCTCAAGGGTTTCGACACCATGATGCGGACGTTCATGAGGGAACGCTCGATCGGCGGTGCGCAGCTCGCGGTGGCGCGTAAGGGCAAGATCCTCATGGTGAGGAGCTACGGCACCTACACCACGGGGGCGGACGGGAAACAGCAGGCGGTGGTGGAGCCGACGTCGCTGTTCCGGATCGCGAGTCTGAGCAAGCATGTGACGGCGGCGGCGATCATGCGGTTGGTGCAGGAGGGCAGGCTTTCGCTGTCGGCTCCGGTGACGACGCTGCTGGGGCTGTCGGCTTCGGCGGATGCGCGGTTGAAGCAGGTGACGGTGCTGCGGTTGATGCAGCACCTGGGCGGTTGGGACTTGGGGGTGTCGAAGGACCCCCTCTGGATCGACCACGCGATCGCGTCGTCGCTGGGGGTGGCGCTGCCCATCGGCCATGCGCAGATCATGCGTTATATGACGGCTCGGCGGCTGGATTTCACGCCGGGGTCCAAGATGGTCTACAGCAACTACGGCTACCTGCTGCTGGGGCGCATCATCGAGAAGGTCTCCGGCATGAGCTACGAGTCCTACGTCAAGCAGAAGCTTTTCGCCCCGGTGCGCATCACCCGCATGCGCATTGGTAAGAGCCTGAAGAGCCAGGCCGCGCCCACCGAGGTCGACTACCACTCGCGCTATACGGCCAAGAGTGTGGTCGACGCGTCAGGTGCGGTGGTGCCGTATCCCTACGGCGGGTTCAACCTGCCTAACTACGACTCGACCGGCGGCTGGCTGGCTTCCGCCGTCGACGTGGTGAAGTTCGATATGATCTTCGACAAGGCGGGGCCGGTGCTCAACGGTACCTCGATCAACCGGCTGCTGGCCGTGCCCGAGACCGGGACGACGAGCAGCGGATCGTGGTACGGCGGAGGCTGGTGGGTGCGTAAGAGCGGGAGCGGCTTCAACACGTGGCACAGCGGCTCGATACCCGGCACGTTCAGCTTCGCCGGGAGGACGAGCGCCGGGGTCAGCTACTGCGCGATCTTCAACCGCCGCGAGGAGGAGGGCACCCCCGACTTCGACGTGATCGACCCGCTGCTCTACGACGCCGCCGCGGCGGTCACCACCTGGCCGACGGCCGATCTCACCTCGAAGTTCTTCTGATCGGCGCAGACGGCGAGCGGTGCGCGGGTGGGCCCGCGCACCGCTCGCGTAAGGCGTGGCCGGGGTTGCTGGGCCGGGGTTACTGGTAGGTGTGTTCCGGTGCCGGGAAGGCGCCGTTGGCGACTTCGGCGGCGAAGCTCTGGACGGCGTGGGTCATCTCGCCGGCCAGGTCGGAGTATCGCTTGACGAACTTGGCGGGCCTGGGATTGAGCCCCATGAGGTCCTGCCAGACGAGCACTTGGGCGTCGCAGGAGGGGCCGGCGCCGATGCCGACGGTGGGGATGGACAGGGACGCGGTGATGCGTTCGGCGAGGTCGGCGGGGACGCATTCGAGGACGACGGCGAAGGCGCCGGCGTGTTCGAGGGCTTTGGCGTCGGCCATGAGCTCGTCGCCCGACTGGCCGCGGCCCTGCACGCGGTAGCCGCCGAAGACGTTGACGGACTGCGGGGTGAGCCCGAGGTGGGCCATGACGGGGACGCCTGCTGAGACGAGGGTCTCGACCTGCGGGAGGATGCGCCTGCCGCCTTCCAGTTTGACGGCGTGCGCCCCGGCCTCCTTCATGAAGCGGGCCGCGGAGGCGAGGGCCTGCTCGGGGGACGCCTGGTAGGAGGCGAACGGGAGGTCGGCGACGACCATCGCGCGGGTGGATCCGCGCACGACGGCGGCGGTGAGGGGGATGAGGTCGTCGACGGAGACGGGCAGCGTGGAGTCGTAGCCGTACACGACCATGGCCGCGGAGTCGCCGACGAGCAGCACGGGGATGCCGGCCTCGTCGAAGACCTTGGCCGTCATGGCGTCGTAGGCGGTGACCATGGGCCACTTCTCGCCGCGCGCCTTGGCAGCCGACACATCGCGTACGGTGACCCGCCGCCCGCCTTGTCCCCCGTACAGCGTCGACGGCGGGGTTGAGACGGCAGCGGAAAACGCAGAGGTCATCGTGGATCCCTCCAAGCCTCGAGGCGCCCCTGTGGCGTCCCCGGACGTTTCCGATGATGGCATGTTGCCGTTCAGGAGAACACCCCGCGCCCGCGCTCTCATTCCGGCCGCCTTGGCGGTGCCGTACGGCTTTCGCGCCCTGAATCGGCACCCCGGTGTACCGTTGGCGGATATCGAAACGGTACTGTTGCGTATCGTAATCTAGGCCCCATGAGAGAGCAGGCTCCCTTGCCACCCAGTGACGCCCCGTCGTCCCCCGCCGCCGCGGCCGAGGTCGACGGTCACCCCCGCCGATGGGCCATCCTGGCCGTGCTGGTCTTCAGCCTGCTCGCCGTGGTCCTCGACAACACGATCCTCAACGTCGCGCTGAAGACGATCGCCGACCCGGTCGAGGGATTGGGCACGACGCAGAGCGAGCTCGAGTGGGCCATCAACTCCTACACACTGGTCTTCGCGGGCCTGCTGTTCACCTTCGGCCTGCTGGGCGACAGACACGGCCGCAAGCGCATGCTGCTGATCGGTCTGGTGGTGTTCGGCCTGTCCTCGCTGGCCAGCGCCTACGCCCAGGACCCGATGCAGCTCATCGTGGCTCGCGCGATCATGGGCATCGGCGGCGCGGCCATCATGCCGGCCACCCTGGCGATCATCTCCAACGTCTTTCCGCCGCGTGAGCGCGGTAAGGCCATCGGCATCTGGGCGGGTGGCGTCGGCCTGGCCATGGCGATCGGCCCGATCACCGGCGGGGTCCTGCTTGAGTACTTCTGGTGGGGTTCGGTCTTCCTGGTCAACGTGCCGGTCGTCGTGATCGGCGTTCTTCTGATCGCTTTCCTGGTGCCGGAGTCCAAGGAGTCCGCCTCACTCAAGCTCGACCCGGTGGGCGTCCTGCTGTCGATCATCGGACTGGTGGCCCTGGTCTACGGCATTATCCGCGGCGGCGAACTGGCGAGCTTCACCCACCTGGAGGTGTGGCTGCCGACCCTGGTGGGCGTCGTGGTGCTCGTCCTGTTCGTGCTGCACGAGCGGCGCAGCGACCACCCCGCCTTCGACGTGCGCTACTTCCGCGTCCCCGCCTTCGCCACCGCGGTCAGCACCACGGCGCTGGTCTTCTTCGCGATGATGGGCGTGATGTTCTTCCTGGCCTTCTACTGGCAGATGGCCAGGGGCTTCAGCGCGCTGGAAGCCGGGGCGCTGGTGCTGCCGTTCGCGGTGGCGCAGGTCGTCCTGGGGCCGCTGTCGGCCCGCATGGTGGAGCGCTTCGGCGGCAAGATCGTGGCCACCGTCAGCCTGTTCGTCGTGAGCCTCACCCTGGCGGCCCACGCCCTCATCCAGCTCGACACACCGGTGTGGATGGTCCTGGTCCTGTCGTTCGTGCAGGGCGCCGCGATGGCGAACATCATGCCCCCGGCCACCACGACGATCATGCAGTCGATCCCCAGGGAGAAGGCCGGGGTGGGGTCGGCCATGAGCAACACCGTCCGGCAGATCGGCGGGGCCCTGGGCGTCGCCGTACTCGGCTCGGTGCTGTCCGCCGTCTACCGCGACCAGATCGCGCCGTCGCTGACCGCCGTCCCCGAGCACCTCCGTCACGCCGCGGGCGAGTCGATCACCGCCACGCACGGCGTGGCCGAGGGCCTCGGCGCCCAGGGCGCGGCGCTGGTGGAGGCGGCCGACGCCGCGTTCATCCAGGGCATGCACGTCGCCGCGCTCATAGCGGGCGGCGTGGCGCTGGTCGGAACCTTGGTCGTGGCGAAGTGGATGCCCGGTAAGGCCGCTGCGGCACCGCGTTCCGGAGCCGCCCTGGACAAGAAACCGGCTAAAGTGTGAGTCCCTCATGAGAAGCACGCAGACGACGACAGCCCAGGCGGAGCCCCCGGCCGGAGCCGCGCGCCCCGCGGGCCGCCCGCGCAGTGCGAAGGCCGAACAGGCGATCATCGAGGCCACCCTCGACCTGATCGGCGAGGGTCTCGGCGTCTCCGCCCTGTCCATGGAGGCCGTGGCCGCGCGGGCAGGCGTCGGCAAGACCACGATCTACCGCCGGTGGGCGCGCAAGGAGGACCTCATCGTCGACGCGCTCACCACGTTGAAGGCGCCGATGCCGCCGATCGAGGGCGTCTCGGTCCGCGACGACCTGATCACCTATCTGACAGTGATCATGGAGGAGGGCAAGCAGACGCGCGCCCGCTGCATCATGAACATCGCGCTGAGCGAGGCCGAGCGCAACCCCGAGATCGCCATGCGCTTCCAGCAGGCGGCCATCGAGCCCAGGCGCGCGGCCATGCGGGCGGTGTTCGAGCGCGGCATCGCGACCGGGGTGATCCGCCCCGACTGCGACGTCGATCTCGCCATGGCGATGTTCAGCGGCACCATGATGTGGCAGACCCGGTGGATCCACCGGCATTACGTGGAGCGGGAGGAGCTGCCCGCCCGCATCGTCGACATGGTGCTCGACGGCATCCGCCCCCTCGGTGCCGCCTCGACGTCCCTGAAGAGGCCCGAAGACGCCTGACGCGATGCTTGGCGATCCTTGACGACCGGGCGGGAGGGGTCAGCTCTCCCGCCACCGGTTGGTGATCGGCAGCCGCCGGTCCCGCCCGAAGTTCTTCGGGGTGATCTTCGGCCCCGGGGGATACTGGCGGCGCTTGTACTCGGCGCCGTCCACCAGGCGGATGACCCGCGTCACCAGCGCCGGGTCGTGGCCGGCGGCGATCAGCTCGCCCTTGCCCATGTCCTGTTCGACGTAGTCGTCGAGCAGCCGGTCCAGCACGTCGTACGGCGGCAGCGAGTCGGTGTCACGCTGGTCGGGACGCAGCTCCGCACTCGGCTCCTTGGTGATGGAATTCTCCGGCACCGGCGGCCGGTCGAAGTCGCAGAGGAACTCCGACACCGTGCCCACCTGGGCGTTGCGCCACCGGGAGAGCTCCCAGACCATCGTCTTCGGAACGTCCTTGATCGGGGCGTATCCGCCTGCCGAGTCGCCGTAGAGCGTCGAATAGCCGGTGGCCACCTCGCTCTTGTTGCCCGTGGTCAGCACCAGGTGGCCGTGCTCGTTGGACAGACTCATCAAGATCATGCCGCGCACGCGCGCCTGGAGGTTCTCCGCGGCCAGGCCCGACAGGGCGATCTCCTTCTCGAACGCCGTGACCATCCCCTCGATCGGGACGGTCCGCGCATTGATGCCCTGCCGGTCCACCAGCTCCTTGGCGTCGTCGACCGAGTGCTCCGACGAGTGCGTCGACGGCATGAGAATCCCGTAGACCCGCTCCGGGCCGATCGCGTCGGAGGCGATGGTGGCCGTCAGCGCCGAGTCGATTCCGCCGGACAGGCCGAGGATGACCGAGCTGAAGCCGTTCTTGCCCACGTAGTCGCGAACCCCGAGCACCAGCGCCGAGTAGACCTCCGCCGGATCGGACAGCCGCGGCGCGACCGGGCTCGGCTCGGGCGCGTAGGCGGGCACCGGCTCCTCGGACAGCGTCAGCCTCTCCACGGTGATCGTCGTGCCGTCGCCCGCGTCGAACGACTCCTCGGCCGGCCGCGGCGCCGCGTCGGCGAGCGGCAGCTCCAGGTCGGCGACGAGCAGCTCCTCGCCGAACTGCGCGGCCCGCGCGATCAGCGCGCCGTCGGCGCCCGCCACGATCGAGTCGCCGTCGAACACCAGCTCGTCCTGGCCGCCGACCTGGTTGGCGTAGGCCAGGGCGCAGCCCGCCTCGGCGGCCCTGCGGGTCACGAGCGCCAGCCGTACGTCGTCCTTCTCCCGCTCGTACGGCGAGGCGTTCGGTACCACGAGCAGGCCGGCGCCCGCCCGCCGGGCGACCGCCACCGGGCCGCCGTCCTGCCACAGGTCTTCGCAGACCGCGACGGCCACATCGACGCCGTGCAGGCGGAACACCGGCAGCCGGTCACCGCGCACGAAGTAGCGGTATTCATCGAACACGCCGTAGTTGGGCAGGTGGTGCTTGGCGGTGCGCATCACGACCCGGCCCCCGTGCAGCACGGCGGCTGCGTCGAGCGGGGCGCCCTTCGGCTGCCCGACGCGCGGCGCGAGGCCGGCCCGGTCGACGTATCCCACCACGACCGGCAGCTCGCCGAGCCCTTCGGCGGCGAGGCGCGCAGCGACGTCGTCGAGTGCCGCGATCGAGGCGTCCACGAACGAGGTGCGCAGCACGAGATCCTCCACCGGGTAGCCGGTGAGGAACATCTCGGTGAACACGACGAGGTGCGCGCCCCGGTCGGCGGCGCGGCGGGTCCAGTCGGCGAGCTTGGCGGCGTTGCCCGCCAGGTCGCCGACGGCCGGGTTGGTCTGGGCGAGGGCGATGCGCAGTTGAGCCACGGCATTCACCCTAGTCCGGCTCCGCCGGGTGTCCGCGCCTGGGTGATCGGCTCCACCCCGGTGTGCCGGTCAGCGGGATCGGCCAGGGCCGGCCCGGCGCGTCGCCGTACGGCGGGTGCGATGGCGAGCTGGCCCGCGGCGGCCAGCACGCCCAGCGAGCCCATCGTGAGCCACAGCACCACCGGGCCGATCGACAGCAGCCACGTGCCGAGCAGCGGCGCGATGAGGGCGGAACCCGACCAGGCGAAGCCGTACAGGCCCATGTAACGGCCGCGCAGATGCGGCGGGGCCAGCGTGGCGACGATGGCGCCCGCGATGCCCGCCGTGACGACCTCGCCGGCCGTCCAGATGACGATCGCGATGAGATATCCCGTCATGGTGGACATGAATGCGTGGAGCGCGAAGCCCACCCCGACCACGGCCATGCCGGTGGCCAGCACGAGGCTGGGGTCGCGCCGCGCCAGCCAGGGGTTGATGATCGGCTGCACGATCACGATGAGCAGTCCGTTGATCGCCATGGCCACGCCGTACTGCGCGGTGGTGAGGCCCGAGCCCAGCATGGCGAGCGGCAAGGTGCTGAACGCCTGGCTGTAGAGCATGGTGTAACCCAGCGAGAGCAGGACGAACACCACCATCAGCCGATCGCGCAGCACATGACCGAAACCGCCGCGCTGCGTTGCCGCAGTCGTCCGGGTCTCGGGGACCGCGAGCCACACCAGCACCCCGAAGGCGGTGGAGGCGACGGCATTGATCCAGAACAGCCAGAGGATGCCGCTCTGGGCGAGGAAGCCGCCCGCCGTCATCGACACCGCGAATCCCATGTTGATGGCCCAGAACAGCAGGCCGTACGCCCTGGGCCGGTCGGCCGACGACACGATGTCGGCCACCAGCGCCTGCGACGCGGGCCGGTAGGCGTCCAGGGCGAGACCCACCACGAACATCGCCGCCACGATCCCCGGCAGCGAGGTGCTGTAGCCGAGCGCCAGCATGCCGGCGGCCGAGGCCAGCATGCCGCCCGTCAGCGTCGCCCTGCGCCCGACCCGGTCGGCCAGCCAGCCGCCGATGGGCTGCGACAGCAGCGCGCCCGCGCCGAACACCGCCATCACCATGCCCGCGACGGCCAGGGAGTAGCCCCGGGCCTGCGTCAAGTAGACGCCGATGAACGGCTCGACCATGGTGCCGAGGCGGTTCAGCAGGCTGCCGCTCCACAGAACCCAGAAGGTCCTGGGCAGGCCGCCGACTCTGGACGCGAGGAAGGAGGGTTTCGAGGTGATCGTCTGGGACACACGCCCAGATTCCTTCACAAGGCCGGAGGAGTGCGAACCGTTTAGGCAGGGCTAAATGTTCCCTATCGGGGCTGGTGAGAGGTGATACGACCCGGGTGATGGCTGGTTCCAGGTGATGTGGCTAAATAGCCCCGTAGTGGGGGTGAGTGTGACCGTCGAGTGGGTTTTCGGCACCGAGGATGTGGCGCGCATCCGCTTCGCGTTCTCCCCGCTCTGGGAAGCGGTCTTCAGCCTCCGCGCCCTGCGGGACCCGGCCAGGCACTCCGTCCACCTGCCCTTCGTGCGCGCCGTACGCCCGCGCGTCGCCGCCCTCGGCCTGGGGGAGCTGCTGCACCTCATCCCGGTCGAAGGCTACGTGCCCGACTTCATCACCCCGCCTCCCATCACCCCCGTGCCCGACTTCGAGACCGACCTCGACCTCGTACGGCACGCGCCCCCCGACCTCGTCGCCGAGGAGGTCGCCGAGGCCACCGGGCCCGGCTCGCCCGTCACCGAACGGTTCCGCACCGACCCGCGGGGCAGCATCGAAAGGGTCGTCGCCGGGTTGCGGACCTACTGGGACGAGATCTTCGCCGACCACTGGCCGCGCGTCTACGGGCTGCTGGAGGCCGACGTGCTGTGGCGTTCGCGGCGGCTCGCCAGCGGGGGCGCCCGCGAGCTGTTCGCCGACCTCAACCCCGACGTCACCTGGCGCGGCGACCGGCTGCGCGTCGTGCGGCGCTGGAACCACACCGGCGACCTCGCCGGCAAGGGCCTGCTGCTGGTGCCCACCGCCTTCCGGTGGCCGGAGGTGGCCGCCGTGGTCCATCCGTACCAGCCCATGCTGGCCTATCCGGCGCGCGGCATCGGCACCCTCTGGTTCGACGAGCCCCCGCCCGCCCCGGAGGCCCTCGCCGCCTTGCTCGGCCGTACCCGGGCGCGCGTCCTCACCGCCCTCGCCGAACCGGCCTCGACGACCGCGCTCGCCCGCAGGTTCTCCCTCACCCCGAGCGCGATCAGCCAGCACCTCGGTGTCCTCGCCGACGGCGGCCTCGTTGCCAGGCGCAGGATCGGCCGCGAGGTCGTCTACCGGCGTACCCCGGTGGGCGACGCCCTCGTGTGCGCGTCGTGACCGGTTCCGGTCAGGGGACACGTAACGCATAAGCACACCTACCCGACGTGCATGCATCCGCATTTTTCAGCGAATCTACGTGCGCTTGACCGTCGCTCCTGCTCAACCGGCCGTAACGTGAGCGAAACAAGGTTCGGGCAGACTGGAATCTGGCCAGATATGTCTGCCGCAGGCCGAGGGCGACAAAGGCGTCGATCATGACGCGGCAGTAAGTGAAGGAGTTGCCTTGGACCGCCAGCAGGAGTTCGTGCTGCGCACGCTCGAAGAGCGCGACATCCGGTTCATCCGACTGTGGTTCACCGATGTCCTCGGATTCCTGAAATCGGTGGCCATCGCCCCTGCTGAGCTGGAAGGCGCATTCGCCGAGGGCATCGGCTTCGACGGCTCGGCGATCGAAGGGTTCGCCCGCGTCTACGAGTCGGACATGCTGGCCAAACCCGATCCATCGACCTTCCAGGTGCTGCCGTGGCGCAGCGAGACGCCGGGCGCGGCGCGCATCTTCTGCGACATCCTCATGCCCGACGGATCGCCCTCCCACGCCGACCCGCGCTGGGTGCTCAAGCGCACCCTCGCCAGGGCCGCCGACATGGGGTTCACCTTCTACACCCACCCCGAGATCGAGTTCTTCCTCCTCAAGAACCGCCCCAACGGCAGCGAGCGGCCCGAGCCCATCGACCCCGGCGGCTACTTCGACCACACCCCGCACAGCTCCGGGCACGACTTCCGGCGCAACGCCATCATGATGCTCGAAGCCATGGGTATCTCCGTCGAATTCAGCCACCATGAGGGCGCCCCGGGCCAGCAGGAGATCGACCTCCGCTACGCCGACGCCCTCACCACGGCCGACAACATCATGACCTTCCGGCTCGTCATGAAGGAAGTCGCCCTCGAACAGGGCATCTGGGCCTCCTTCATGCCCAAGCCCTTCACCCAGCACCCCGGCTCCGGCATGCACACCCACATGTCCCTGTTCGAAGGCGACCGCAACGCCTTCTACGAGCCCGGCGCCGACTACCAGCTCTCCAAGATCGGCCGCTCCTTCATCGGCGGCCTCCTCAAGCACGCCGCCGAGATCACCGCCGTCTGCAACCAGTGGGTCAACTCCTACAAGCGCCTGTGGGGTGGCTCCGAGGCCATAGCCGGCGCCGGCGGCGAAGCCCCCAGCTACATCTCCTGGGGCCACAACAACCGCTCCGCCCTCGTCCGCGTCCCCATGTACAAACCCCACAAGGGCAACTCCACCCGCATCGAGTTCCGCTCGCTCGACTCCGCCTGCAACCCCTACCTCGCCTTCGCCGTCATCCTCGCCGCCGGCCTCAAAGGCATCGAGGAAGGCTACGAGATGCCGCCCGGCGCCGAAGACGACGTCTGGGCCCTCACCAGCGCCGAACGCCGCGCCCTCGGCATCAAACCCCTGCCCCAGAGCCTCGACGAGGCCATCAGCGCCATGGAACGCAGCGAACTCGTCGCCGAAACCCTCGGCGAGCACGTCTTCGACTACTTCCTCCGCAACAAGCGCACCGAATGGGGCGAATACCGCCGCCAGGTCACCGAGTTCGAACTCGGCCGCTACCTCCCGGTCCTGTAACCGCGGGCTGCGGAGAGAATCGAGGGGCGGCCCACCTTGCGCAGGGGCCGCCCCGCTTCCACGACAAAGGTCAGCGGAGAAGACCGGCGAAGGTCGCCAATGCATGGACCACGGTCATCATGCCGTCGCACACGTTCGTCGCGACGTCTGCCGCCGCGGCCGGATCCCGGACGACCAGGCACAGGGCAACCGGTGGGCGCTCTTGCTTTACTCGGGAGTTGCTTTGAACTTTCCGGGGGGTTCAGGCGTCGAAGGGAGTCACGGCATTGAGTGATGTTCCCGGGAGAGTCTTGTGGTTCGCGGCGCACTGGCACCTGGTGATCCTGAACGGTTGGGCGGCTATGTGCTGGCCTCTCGTGTGGGGGAGGGCGGGCAGGGGGTTGTTTATGAGGCGTACGACGAGGCGGGGCGCCGGGTCGCGTTGAAGGTGCTGCACCCGGAGGTGGCGTCGCGGGTGAAGCGGGAGGTGACGGCGGCGGGGCGGGTGGCGTCGTTCTGTACGGCACGGCTGATCGCGGCCGATGTGGCCGGTGAGCGGCCGTTCATCGTGAGCGAGTATGTCGACGGCCCGAGCCTGGCTCGGGCGGTGGAGGAAGGCGGGGTCTTCTCCGGGGACCGGTTGATCCGGCTGGCCACGGCGATGGCGACGGCGTTGACGGCGATTCACGAGGCGGGGGTCGTGCACCGAGACCTCAAGCCGGACAATGTGCTGCTGGGGCCGGATGGGCCGCGGGTCATCGACTTCGGTATCGCCCGCACGAAGGAGATGTCGCTCACGCTCCCCGCCCAGGTGGCGGGCACTCCCGCGTATCTGTCGCCGGAGGCGTTGACGGACGCGGAGGTCGGGCAGCCCGCCGACGTGTTCGCGTGGGGCGCGGTGGTGGTGTTCGCGGCGACGGGCAGCAGCCCGTTCGACGCCTCCAGTGTGGGGGCGGTGCTGCACAAGGTGCTCGCCGTGGAGCCGGACGTGTCGGTGCTTCCCGAGCCGCTCGCCGCTCTCGCCGCCGCAGCGCTCGCCAAGGACGCGGCGCGGCGTCCCACGGCGGCTCAGGTGCTGTTCGGCCTGCTCTCGGGCGGCGGTGCCGGCGGGAAGGCCGAGCCGGGGCATCTGCTCCGGGAGGGCGCGGCCGCGGCGGCGGCGTTGCCGCTGCCGGAACTGTCGGGGGCGCGCACCCCCGAGCTGGGGGAGGTCGCCGAGAGTGTGTACGCGGGGCTGGCGCCCGCGGAGCAGGCGGTCGTGCCCGATGTCATGCTGCGGATGGTGGCGCCGGGGGACGCGGGCGCGGACGGCATCCGCCGTACGGGGATCGCGGAGTTGAGCACGGCCGACCCCATGTCGATCAGCGGGGTGGTCGACGCGTTCACGCGGGCGGGGCTGCTCGTCCACGAGGAGGACGGGGTACGGCCGACGGGGGTGGCGCTGCTGCGGGCCTGGCCTCGGCTCGCGGAGTGGGTGGAGGCCGAGCGGGACGGGCTGCCGATCCACCGCAGGCTGACCGAGGCGGCGGGCCTGTGGGACGAGCACGGCCGCAAACTGGGTGACCTCTACCAGGGGACGGCGTTGGAGCAGGCCACGGAGTGGGCCGCGACGGGCCGGCGGCACGTGAACCTGAACGCGCTGGAGACCCGGTTCCTGTCCGCGGGGGCTTCCGCCGTACGCGGGCGGGCGCGTAAACGGAGGCTGGTGACGGCGGTGCTGGCCGGGCTGCTGGTGGTGGCGATGGCGGCCGGGGGGCTGGTCGAGGTGCAGCGGCGGGAGTCGGCGGCGCAGCGCGACCTCGCGGTGGCGCGGTCGCTGGCGCTGCGCGCGGAGACGATGCGTGACGACGCCCCCGTGGTCGCGATGCGGTTGAGCGCGGCGGCGTGGGCGATCGCGCCGGACGCGTCGCAGCCGGAGATCCGCGGCGCGTTGTACGGCTCTCTCGCCCAGCCGGTCGCCTCGGTGTTCACCGCGCCCGGGACACCCGCGGCGGTGCAGGCGCTGAGCACGGACGGCACCGCCATGGTGGGCGTCGCCGACGGCACGGCCCGCGTGTGGGACGTGGCGAGCGGCCGTGAGCGCGCGGTGCTGAGGGACGTCGGCTCCGACGTCATGGCGGCGGCGCTGTCCCCGAAGGGGGCGGTGCTGGCGCTGCACCACACCACGGGGGTCCGGCTGTGGGACGTGGTCGAGGGCCGCCCGATGGGGAAGAGGTTCGGGCCGGGGGCGAACCCGGTGTATTTCGAGCCGATCGAGTTTGACGCGTCCGGGAGATACCTGATCCTGTCCGAGCAAAGACAGTCGGGGCCTGTGTGGCGGGTCTCCGACCGCAGGGAACTGGTGGCGCCGGGCGGTCTGACCACGATGGCCGTCAGTCCTGACGGACGGCTCGCGCTCGCGTCGTCGGGGGATGCCACCCGCTGGTGGGACACCACGACGGGGGCCGCCGTGCCGGGCTCATTGCCGAAGCTCCTGAGCTCTCAGGCGGTGTTCAGCGGCGACGGCCGGGTCTACGCGGTGCTGGAGGAATACGACGAACAGCGTGACGACACCGTACGGCTGTGGGACATGTCCAAGCGGACCGAACTGGAGGAGATCTCCGTCGAGCCCGGCAGTAACATCGCGCTCAGCCACGACGGGACGCTCCTCGCGCTCGCGTCGGCCACGGAGATCACTGTGATGCGCACTTCCGACGGCATGGAGGTGCTGCGGCAGCCGGTCGACGCCGACGATATCGCCCGTCCCAGGTTCAGCGACGACGGACGGCTCGTCCACGTGTCGCGCCTGGGGGGCAGCGTCGTGTCGCTGCGGATTCCGCGGGCCGCCGCGATGCTCTCCCCGCGAGGTACACCGGGCAGCGTCGCGATGGCCGCGGGCGGCGGCGCGGTGGCGCTGGAGTACAAGGGCACGGTGTCGACGTTCCTCACCGCCGCGGGCAGACCGGCGGGCCCCGCCGTACGGGTGACCAGAATGGCCAACGGTGTCAACGCCATGGCTTTGAGCCCGGATGGACGGGTGCTCGCGGTAGGGGGATTCCGCACGAGGGGCAGGCCCGAAGTGGTCTTGATCGATACGGCCGCCGGGAGGGTCACAGGGGCGTTCCCGCTGCTGAAGCGGGATATGGAGGGTGTCGCGGGCATGGCGTTCGCCTCGGACGGAGTCACTCTGGCCGTGTCCGAGATGATGGTGGGGGACGGAGCCGCGCCCACCACCGTGGAGCTGTGGAACACCCGCACGCGTCAAGGCAGGTCGGTGAAGGATGCCGGAGGCTCCGAACTGGCCTTCAGCCCCGACGGGAGCCGGCTGCTCACCCCGCTGGACCCCCACGCCGTCATGGTCGACACCCGGTCCGCTCGGGTCATGCCGTGGCCTGGTGGGCATGCGCCTCTCACCAGGGGGATGGGGCCGCTGGCGTTCCGCGGGGACGGCAAGGTCGTCGTGCTGCCCGACCGCAAGACCGTCGACCTGTGGGACACGGCCTCGTGGAAACCGCAGGGCCGTAGGGTGACGAGGCCCGGTGACCACGAGGTCGAGTCGGCGGTGTTCCTGGACGACGGGCGCACTCTGGCGGTGGCCATGGGGAACAAGGCCCAGCTGTGGGATGTGGACACCGGCCGCACCTTGGCGACCATTCCGCTGCCGGAGCAGGACAACACGATCGCGGCGGACGCCGGAGCGCTGCATGTTCTCAGTGCTGGGGGAGCGCTCACCTCCCACATCGTCGACCCGGCGCGGGCGGCCCGGGCGGTGTGCGAACGGGCCGGAGGCGGGTTCAGTGAGGCTGATTGGCAGCGCCACGTGCCCGAGGCCCCCTATCGTGACATCTGCGCTGATGCTCGTGACGCTACGTGAGACTCGCAGGGCTGAAGTGCCATGCGAGCACGGCGGACGCGATGCCCTCGGGTAAAATCGGCGCCTATCTCAATAGAGACTGCGACATATCGCCATGTGCGGCGATAGTGGGAGGTCGAGTATGACGACGGCTGCAGGGCTGCAGACCGTATTGACCGTTCCGGCGCGCTTCCGCGGCCCAGAGGGGTCGGCGAACGGCGGCTGGATCGCGGGAACGGTCGCGGAGGCGTTGACAGAGGGCGGCTGCGAATCCGCAGTCGAGGTCACACTTCATGCCCCTACGCCGCTCGAAACCGAGCTCAGTCTCGATCAGGTGGCCAACACGGTCACGGTGTCCGACGGTGAACGCCTCCTCGTCGAGGCCATCCCCGTGGCCGAGCGCCTCAGCGGGCCGGACTTCGTGCCGTTCAACGATGCCGCGAAGGCGGAGGCGGGGTTCCCCGGCCTCGTCGACCACGCGATCGCCGGCTGCTTTGCCTGCGGTCTGCGCGAGCCCGGTGACGGCCTGCGCATCTTCCCCGGCAAGGTCGACGGCAGCGGGCTGTTCGCCGCTGGCTGGCGGGTGCCGTTCACGGTGTCCGACGACGACGGCAACGTGCCCGCCTCGATCGTGTGGGCCGCGCTCGACTGCGTCACCGGCTGGGCTCACTTCCAGCCCGGTGAGTCGGCCCTCCTCGGCCGCCTCACCGCCCAGACGCACCGCCGCGTGTTCCCCGGCGGGACCTACTCCGTCGTGGCCCGCGCAACCGGGCGGGAGGGGCGCAAACTCTTCGGTGAGAGCGCCATCTACGAAGGGGACGGCACTCTCGTCGCCGCGGCTCGTGCGACCTGGATCGTTCCCAAAGCCTGACGTGTCGAGACGTGTTCGCACTTGACCTCAAGCTAACTTGAGTTCCTAGGGTCCGTGGTGTGTCCCTCTCGCGAGGCGAGGGCACACCGCGTCCCCTAGTCACGGAGGTCACGATGCGCGCCATCCGACTGCACACCTTCGGCCCGGCCGAAAACCTCACATACCAGGAGGTTCCCGACCCGGTGCCCGGACAAGGCGCAGTGCGGATCCGGGTCGAGGCCAGCGGAGTGCACCTCCTCGACACCACCCTGAGAAAAGGCTTCGCGGCCGGCCCCCTGCCCGTGTCCGACCTGCCCATGACCCCGGGCCGGGAGGTGGCGGGCACGGTCGACGCCGTCGGCTCCGACGTGGACAGCGGGTGGATCGGCCGGCGGGCCGTCGCCCACCTCGGCCCCGCCAGCGGCGGCTACGCCGAACAGGCCCTCGCCGCCGCCACCTCCCTGCACGAGATCCCCGCGCATCTCGACGCCGCCGCGGCCGTCGCCATGATCGGCACCGGCCGTACGGCTGTCGCCATCCTCGACGTCACGGCGCTCACCTCGCAGGACACCGTCCTCGTCACCGCCGCCGCCGGAGGGCTCGGCAACCTGTTCGTCCAAGCCGCCAAGGCCGTGGGCGCCACCGTCGTCGGCGTGGCCGGAGGAGCCGACAAGGTCGAACGTGTCCAGCGGCTCGGCGCCGACGCCGCCGTCGACTACCTCGCCTCCGACTGGCCGGGAAAGGTCACCGAGGCGCTCGACGGGCGCGGCATCACCGTCGTCATGGACGGTGTGGGCGGGGCCCTCGGCCGTACCGCCATGGAGCAGCTCGACGTCGGCGGCCGGCTCGTGCTGTTCGGCTACAGCTCCGGGGCGATCACGCCCTTCACCTCCGAAGACCTCGCCGAACGCGGCCTCAGCGCCACCTGGGCGCTGCGCCCCCGCCTCATGCGCCGCCCCGGAGCCATGCGCGACCTCGAAACCCGCGCTCTGGCCAAGGCCGCCGCCGGAGAACTGACACCCCTCACCACCCGCTTCCCTTTGGAAAAGGCCGCCGAGGCCCACCGGGCCCTCGAAGGACGCGCCACCGCCGGGAAAGTCGTGCTCATGCCGTGACCGCGGTCAGTTCCAGGAACCGCCCCCCGAAAGCAGCGACACCACCGACGCCTTCGACACCTCCACACACGTCTCGTGGTCTGGGATGTCCATCTGCGCCAGTGCCTCAGCGTCCGTCACCCTGGCCCCCTGCACAATGAAGTTCCCGTTGGGCTTCACGTGCACGATCGGATGCGTGAACCTCGTGATCGTGCCGAGCAGGCCGTCCTTGGCCAGGTGCGTCATCAACTTGGGTGTGATCTCCACCAGCGTCTCGTCGTCCGGCACCTCGATCAGCGCGAGGATCTCCAGATCCGCCACCATCCACCCCTGGATGACATAGGAATCCCGGTCCGTCGCATACAGCGTCGGCGATTCGCCCCCGGTCGACTCCTTGCCCAGGAACACCGGTTTCACCGATCACCCTCCCATGCCTTCGCGCCGAACCCACGACGGCCCCGGCTCCATTCTCTGACACCGTGCGTCAGGACGCGGTCACGGTCAAGGGCCTTCGGCCCTTCCTGTCCCGGTCGTTCGTACGGCACGGCCTCGGCGGACAAAACCCATGCATAAAGCCTGACATCCGTCCCGGCTTGCCCACCTGAAACATCCCACTAAACCATGACGTAAACCTTCTTGACAGAAGCTTGACAGTCATTTGGGCTAAGAAGGACATCGCGCGGTGGCTGGGGAGATGGATGACAGCGCCGCTCTCGGCTTGGGCCGGGGTGGAGATGCCCTGGATACGGGCGGGGGCGGGGGACAGGTTCGGGCGCGCGGTCGCGGGGGCGAGCGGGGGGTGCGGCCGGACCGGCCGGGGAACACGCTTCCGCGAGCGGGGGGAGCGATGGGGGGACAGGGGGTACGGCACGGCCGGCGCGGCCGGGGACGGGAACCCTGCCCGATCGGCGGTCGGACGGCAGCGCGTCCGACCGTCGATCCGTCGGCGTCCGGTCAGTCCGGGTCGGGAGTCGGCACAAGTCCTCGGCTCCTCAGCTCCTCACTTTCCGAGCTCCCGAGCTCCCGAGCTCCCAAGCCCAGGTCAGGAGGGACGCTTGGCCGTGATGCCGCTGCCCGTGGCGATCGTCCTCGCGACCGTCCCGGCACCGGCGCAGTCCTCGCCGTACTTCACCGCGTTGAAGGTGATCTTCGCCGCGGTGAGGCTCTGCCCCGGCGCGGGGCTCTGCGAGCAGACCTGCCAGCCGGTGTCCCGGAACGGGATGCGGTTGGCCCCGGAAGCGTCCTTGATCTCCATGTCGGTGCCGCGCGGCAGGGCGGCCCTGGCCACGCGCACGCTCCTGCCGATGACGTTGGGCATGACGCCGGGCTGGGTGACGATGGGCGGGGTGTCGCCGCCGATGGGGCAGACTTCCCGGGTCTTGACGACGGCGAGGTCGATCACGGCCTCGCGCGAGACACGGCCCGGCGTGGGGTTCTGGGCGCATACACGCCAGTTGCGCTCGTTGAACACGAGACGCCCTCGACCACTGGCGTCGTGGGTCTTGATCCGCGTGTATCCCGCACGGCGGAGCCCGGACCTGGCGTTGCCCAGCTCCATGCCCACCTGAGCGGGAAGGTCGCGAATGACGGACCTCCTGCTCGACTTGGCGGCCTTGCCCGCCGTACCGACCTTGCCAGGGGCGGCCGTCCCCTGCTGGGCCCCGCCCGCCGCCGCACCCGACGCCGCCGCACCCGACGCGCCCCCCGCCGCACCAGGCGCCGAGCCCGAGGCGCCCGAGCCGCCCGAGGCCCCGCCCGAGACGGCGGAGGCGGGCACGGGGCCGCCGGTCGCGGGCGCGGCGGTCGTGTCCCGAGCCGGCTTGATCGGGGCGGGGGCGATCGGCGCGGGCGTGGAGGCGGCGGCACCGGCGACCGGCCCGGTGGCGGCCAGGCCGAACGCGGTGCAGCCGCTGAGCAGGACGAGTCCGGCGACGTTGGTGAAGGTCGTTCTCATGGGTCCCCCTCGTGCTTTGGATCTTGGCGGGGGGACGGCGATCACCCTACCCAGGCCACGCGTACGGCATGCGCATGACTTTCACCCTCTCCCCGAGCGCGCCCGGATCCCGGTAAGCCTGCGCAGAATGTCCCACCAGAACGACGCACCGAACAGCAGCGCCACAAAGGTGACGAGGAACCCCGGCCAGTGCCCCGGCGTCGTGAGCCGATCCCACCACGGCCCGACGTTCCACGTGATGTGCGGGTCCCCGTCCTGCGGTACGGCGACGCCGGCGACGGCGTTGTCGAAGATCTTGACGAGGGCGGGGGAGCTGAGGGTCTCCGTCACACAGGTGTAGGGGTCGGCCGTGTCGGCGTTCGCCGTACACCTGTCCTTGAGCGCGTCGAGCCCTTGGTCGCCGCCTCCGGCGATGGCCGCGACGCCCTCCCTGAAGGCGTGGTCGCGCAGCATCGTCTTGCCGTACTCCAGGGAGTCCATGCTGAACAGCAGCGTGAGGATGAGGCCGAGCGCGGCGACGACCCAGCGCACATAACGCCGGTAGAGGAGGGTGAGGCGGCCCATCTCGGCGTCGAACCACACCTCGACCTCCTGCCGGAAGCGGTTGGCGTCGGCCTGGACGCTTTCCCAGATGCCCTGGAGATGGCCGTGCAGGGGGCTGCGGGCGAGTTTGAGCTTGTCCAGCAGCCCTTCGACGCCGTTCGGCTCGGCCGAGGCGAGTTCCATGACGGCCAGGGCGAACCGGGCGGGCGGCAGGGTGGCGATGCTGGTGCGGCTGCCCTTGGGATGGTCGATCTCGCGGACACGCTCGTAGAGGCGTTCGGTCAGTTCGTTCTCGGCGGATGCCTCCTGCTCGGGAAGGGGCGACATGACCGCCGGGGCGGGTAGGGAGTTGTGCTGGGGGCGCGGGTCGCGGAGGAACGGCAGGGAGGTGAAGACGTCCCTGATTCCGGAGGGGAGGAACGACCTGCCGCGCCGGTCGGGGCCGTCCATGGTGTCGCGGAGGTAGGCCCAGAGGAACTTGCTGCGGATGGACAGCAGCCTCACGATGCCTTCGTTGAGGCCGCTGACCAGCAAGGAGAGGAGAAGGAACGCGACAATAAGGCCGATGGCTAAATCAAGGTAAGTAGAGAGCAAATTCGATCACCCGCAACGTTGATACACCCACGTCACAGGCGACGCAACGGAGGGGTGGCCTCAGGAGCCCCGCGCGGTCAGTAGAAGACGCGCTCCATGACCCGGCGGGCCCGCCTCGTGGCCCTGCGGTAGTCCTCCACGAAGTCCTCCGACCCGCCCGGCGGGTAGCCCAGCGCCCGTGCGATCAGCGCCCGGTCGCGCGCCGCCGTCGGGATGCTGTCGGCCGCCCGGCCCCGCACCAGCATGATGGCGTCCCGGATCCGCGAGGCGAACAGCCACGCCTCCGACAGCACGGCCACATCCGCCTCGTCGAGCAGCTCCGCGCCCGCCGCGGCGCGCAGCGCCTCCAGCGTGCGGGTCGTGCGCAGCTCCGGCACGGCCCCGGCATGGCGCAACTGGACGAGCTGAGCCACCCACTCGACGTCCGACAGGCCGCCCCGGCCGAGCTTGGTGTGCAGGGCCGGGTCCGCGCCGCGCGGCAGCCGTTCGGCCTCCATCCTCGCCTTGAGCGTGCGGATCTCACGCACCGCGTCGTCGCCGACACCGCCGGCCGGATAGCGCAGCGGGCCGATCAGCGTGGTGAACTCCGCGGCGAGCTCGGCGTCGCCCGCCGAGTAGCGGGCCCGCAGCAGCGCCTGCGACTCCCACGGCGACGACCAGCGCCGATAGTAGGCCGCGTAGGACGCCAGCGACCGCACCAGCGGCCCCTGCCGCCCCTCCGGGCGCAGATCCGGGTCGATCAGCAGCGGCGGATCTGGCGCGGGGAGCGCGAGCAGGCGGCGTAGCTCGTTGGCCATCGCGTGCGCGGCCTCCGACGCCTCACGCTCGGACGCGCCCTCGTGCGGCGCGTGGACGAACATCACGTCGGCATCGCTGCCGTAAGAGCACTCGAACCCGCCGAGGCGGCCCATCGCGATCACCGCGAACCTCGTCGGCGGCTCGCCCCGCCGCTCCATCGCCACCTTGGCGGTCGCCGCGTCGAGCGCCGCCTGGATCGTGACGTCGTTCAGCTCGGAGAGCGCCCGGCCCACCTGCTCGATGTCGACGCGGCCCACAAGGTCGGCGACAGCCGTACGGAACAACTCGCGGCGCCGCAGCGCCCGCACGCCGACCACGGCCGACTCGGCGTTGTCGCCGTGGCGCTGCACCCCCGCCTTGACCTCGGTGAGCAGCGTCTCCTTCGGGCGGACGGCGAGCTCGGAGCCGTCGCCGAGCATCATGACCGCCTCGGGGGCGTGCAGCAGCAGGCCCGTCGCGTAGCGGCTCGTGCCGAGCAGGAGCGCCATGGCCTTGGCCGCGGAGGTCTCGTCGCGCAGCAGCCGGAGATACCACGGAGTGGTGCCCAGCTTGTCGCTCACCTGGCGGAACCCCAGCAGCCCGGCGTCGGGGTCGGGCGCGTCGGCGAACCACCCCAGCATCACCGGCAGCAGTGTGCGCTGGATCGCCGCCCGCCGCGACACCCCGCTGGTGAGCGCGGCGATGTGCCGCAGCGCCCCCTCCGGATCGGTGTAGCCGAGCGCTTCGAGCCGCGCCTTGGCCGCCGCCTGCGACAGCCGTTCCTCCTGCTCGGGGAGGCGCGCCACAGCCTGCAGGAGCGGCCGGTAGAACAATTTCTCGTGGAGCCTGCGCGCCTCCATCGCGTGCCTGCGCCAGCGGCTTGTGAACTCGCCCACCGGGTCGACGCCGATGCCGAGCGCCCGCCCGATGCGCCGCAGGTCCGCCGGGTCCTCGGGCACCACATGCGTACGGCGCAGCCGATGCAACTGGACGAGATGCTCGACCGACCGCAGGAACGTGTACGCCTCCGCCAGCGCCTTGGCGTCGTCCCGGCCGACGTATCCTCCCCGCGACAGCGCGGCGAGCGCCGCCAGCGTGGCGCGGCGGCGCAGCAGCGGGTCGTGGCGGCCGTGCACGAGCTGCAGGAGTTGGACGGCGAACTCGATGTCGCGCAGCCCGCCCGGCCCCAGTTTGATCTGGCGTTCGGCCTCCTCGACGCGCACGTGCGCCTCGACGCGCCGCCGCATTGCCTGCACGTCCTCGACGAAGTTGTCCCTGGTCGCGGCCTGCCACACGAGCTCGTTGACCGATTCGGCGTAGCGTCCGCCGAGTTCGAGGTCGCCGGCCACGGGCCTCGCCTTGAGCAGCGCCTGGAACTCCCAGGTCTTGGCCCACCGCCGGTAGTAGGACATGTGGCTGGCCAGCGTGCGCACCAGCGGGCCGTTCTTGCCCTCGGGGCGCAGGTTCGCGTCGACCTCCCAGAGCGACCCCTCCGGCGTCGAGGCGGAGCACGCCTGCATCATGCCCTGCGCCAGCCTGGTGGCGATCTGCAGCGCCGTGGTCTCGTCGACGTCCCCGCGCGGCTCGGCCACGAAGACGGCGTCCACGTCGCTGACGTAGTTGAGCTCCCGCGCCCCGCACTTGCCCATGCCGATCACGGCCAGGCTCACGCTCGCGAACTCGGGCACCTCCGCGCGGGCCAGGGCGAGCCCGGCCGAAAGCGCCGCCGCCGCGAGGTCGGACAGCTCGGCCGTCACCTCGTTCAGCGGCGCCTCCCCCGCCAGGTCGCGGGCGGCGAGATGGAGCAGCCTGTCGCGGTAGGCGACCCGCAGCGCGGCGAGCGCCGCCGCCTTGGGGATCGTCGCCACGGGCTCGGCGTCGGCGGGGGAGGCCCCGACCGCCGTGAGCAGGTCGGCTCTCAGCCCGGCGGTGGAGGGACGCTCCACCGGGTCGCGCAGGACCCTCCAGTGGCCGGGGTGGCGCACCACGTGCTCGGCGAGCGCCGCGCTCACCCCGAACACCTCCAGCAGCCGGGCACGGGCCTGCGGGGCGGTCCGCAGCGCGGCGAGCACGCCGGGGTCGCGGTCGGCCAGGCGGACGAGCGACGAAAGCGCGAGATCCGGCTCGGCCGCGGACACGAGCGCGTCGAGCAGCCCGGGATCGTCGCCCGCCTCGGGGCCGAGCTCTGCCAGCATGCGCTCGGCGCGGGCACCGTCGGCGAATCCCAGCCGGGCCAGTCGACCCGCGGTCGACTGCATCCGGGGCACGCCGCTCACCTCTCCCTCACCAGGGTGGCGTCTCATGGTCGGTCCGTCGACTCCTCATCCTGTCAGCTTGAGGACCCTCGTGACACACCACTCCATCGGGGCGTCGCCGACCAACGTTATCCCGGTGGGGCTGAGGGGATCACCGTGGGGTAGGGTCCACGCGCGGGGTGATGCGACCACTATGTGGATGGTTCATTGACCTCTGAGAGAAATGTCCACCACCATGGATGGACCGAGAACGATCAATCGGTAGGACAAGTGACCATTCCCGCCGAACAGCGAAGAATCGCCGCTGACGAGGTACGGCTCCCGCCCGGGCTCCTCCCCGACGGCAGATCAGGACGGATCCTCGTCGAAGCCCTCCGGCTCTTCGCGGAATACGGATTCCACGACACCTCCATCAGAGACCTCGCCAAAGCCAGCGGCATCCGCTCCGCCACGCTCTACACGCACTACCCCTCCAAAGAGCACGTGCTCGCCGAACTCATACGCCTCGGCCACGAAGCACACCACACCGCACTCGCCGCCGCGCTCCCCGGCACCGCCCCGGGCTCGGCCGAACGGCTCGCCGCCCTCGTCAGGGCCCACGTCCTCGGCTGCGCGCGGTATCCGCTGCTCGCCTCGATCGCCAACAGCGAGCTGCACGCCCTCTCACCAGGGCTCGCCGCCCCCTCGCTGCTCCTGCGGGCCGACTCCCGGCAGATGATGCTCGACACGATCAACCTCGGCCTCGACGCCGGCGTCTTCGACGTCCCCGACCCCTTCCTCGCCCTCACCGCCATCGCCGGCATGGGCATCAGGGTCGCCAACTGGTACGGCTCCGCCACGCCGTACACCCCCGAGGACATCGCCGACTCCTACGCCGCCTTCGCCCTGCGCCTCGCCGGGGCGCGCGCCTAAAGCGCGACCGGGCGGTCCGGCCGGTCCAGCCACACCGACTGGCCCCGGCCATCGGCCGAGGCGCTGAGCCCGAACCGGGTCAGCTCCGGCCTGCCCCGGCCCGTCCACCAGGTGTAGGCCCGTTCCACCTCGTCCCACACCCGCCGGTCGCCCCACTGGACCACCCGCTGCTCGCAGCCGTCGCAGCCGCCGAGCGGGCAGAAGAACACCACAGCCCGCGAACCGCACCGCAGCGAGTGGAAGCACACCCGCAGCAGGCCGTCCGACCACTCCGACGCCGTGTGCACCGCCTCCGGCACCAGCGTCCCGACAACGAACGCGGCGGTGCCGTACCGGCCCCCCAGCAGATCGCCGTGGGGCACCCGCGTCGTCGACTCCGCCGCACCCGGCGGCGGGAGCGGCTCGCCGCCCGGCGGCGCCGCGCAGCGCTGCGACCGCGACACCATGAAGCCCACCGGGTGGAAGAACCTTCCCGTCGCCGTCCCCCCGTCGCCGACCCGCAGGAGCACCAGCCCGCCGCCGACCGTGAACCCCGTGCACCAGGGAAGCACGATCAGCCCTCCCGGCCGCGTCTGCCGGATCCACGCGCCAGGCACCCGCAGTACGGCGAAGCCCGCCTGCACCCTGTCGTACGGTGCCCCCGCCGGCCACCCCGCGTCCCCGTCGCCCGTCACCACCGGCGGCTTCAGCCCCACCGCCCGCAGCCGCGCCCGCGCCGCCTCCGCCACCCCGGGATCGACCTCCACCGCGACGACACCCTCGGCTCCCGCCCGCAGCGCCAGTAGCGCCGCCGTCCACCCCGTCCCCGCCCCGACGTCCAGCACCCGGTGCCCCGGCCGTACGTCCAACGCCGCCAGCATCCGCGCCACCAGCGACGGCCTCGACCCCGACGACGTCGGAAACCTCCCCGCCTCCCGCCCCCGGTGCCGCCCGTCGTCCCACTGCGTCACCATCGCGGTGTCGGAGTCGGCCCACCTGCGCCACATCACCGGGTCCACCCCCCGGTCCACCACCGCCGAACGGGCGGGATAGCCGGTGAAAGGCCACATCCGGTCGGGCAGGAAAAGATGCCTGGGGAGCCTGCGGAAGATCGCCGCCCACTCGGCGTCCACCTCACCGGAGGCGGCCATCTGACGTAACCACGTCGGTGTCTCGGTCATCTGTCCTGTCCCGTTCCCGCTGCGCCAAGCCGTCTCGGCGTGTTCGATTCTGTCGGCATCATGCGGGACGAAGGGGGAGTTCGCAGCGCTTCACCGGGAAGTCGTGGAGCGGGCCGACCCGCTGTGCATCGCCCGGTTCGACTTTCACCGGGCGATGCACTGTTCGCGGCACACTGCTTGCGGTGCCCCGAGGTCAGAGACCTCCTCAACGGGTGGATCTCTACGGCGTGAGAACGACCTTGGTGCAGTCGTCCTTCTTGTTCTTGAACAGCTCGAAACCTCGCGGCGCCTCCCGCAGGGGAAGGTGGTGCGAGATCACGAAGCTGGGATCGATCTGGCCTTCGCGAATCCGCTGCAGCAGAGGCTGGAGGTAGCGCTGAACGTGGCACTGGCCGCCGCGCAGCGTCAGCGACCTGTTCATGAGCGACCCCATCGGGAACCTGTCGAGCAGGCCACCGTAGACGCCGACGACCGACACCACGCCGCCGTTGCGGCAGGCCAGAATGGCCTCGCGGAGCGCGAACGGGCGGTCGGTTTCGAGTCGGGTGGCCTGTTTGACGCGATCGTAGGTGTAGGTCGCCATGGCGGGGTGGTGCGCCTCCATGCCGACCGCGTCGATGCAGGCGTCGGGCCCGCGCCCGCCGGTCATCTCACGCAGCATCTCAAGGACATCGGCATGTTCATAGTTGAGCGGGAAGGCGCCGAGGCGCTCCGCCTTCCGCAGGCGGTAGTCGAACCGGTCGATGCAGATCACCCGGTCCGCGCCCAGCATGTAGGCGCTGGCGACGGCGAACAGGCCGACGGGGCCGGCGCCCCAGACCGCGATGGTGTGCCCCGGTTTGATGTCGCACATCTCCGCGCCCATGTATCCCGTCGGCAGAATGTCCGACAGGAACAGCACCTTGTCGTCGGGCAGGTCGTCTTCGATCGTGATCGGCCCGACGTCCGCGTACGGCACCCGCACATACTCCGCCTGGCCGCCCGCGAAGCCGCCCAGCATGTGCGAGTAGCCGAAGACGCCGGAAGGGGAGTGGCCCAGGAACTTCTCGGCCAGCCCCGCGTTGGGGTTGGAGTTCTCGCACACCGAGAACCACCCCTCCTTGCAGGAGTAGCACCCGCCGCAGGCGATGGGGAACGGCACGACCACACGGTCCCCGACCCGCAGGTTCGCCACGTCGGGACCGACCTCCACCACCTCGCCCATGAACTCGTGGCCGAGGACGTCGCCCTTCTTCACGGTCGGGATGTACCCGTCGACCAGGTGCAGGTCGGAGCCGCAGATCGCGGTCGAGGTGACGCGGACGATCGCGTCGCGCGCGTTCATGATCTCAGGATCGGGGACGTCCATGACCTCCACGTGGCCGCGTCCCATCCAGCAGTTGGCCTTCATGACCGGCCTCCCACCGGCTGCGCGGGGCGCTGCCTGGCCTGGCGCAGCGCGCGCACGCCCTCGGGGCTGCCGTCGGAGCGGAGCACCTCGCCGGTCTCCAGCACCTGCTTGAGGCGGCGCAGGTCGTCGCGGACCTGCTGCTCGGGGTGCTCGCCCAGCATCCTGGCGATCGCCGTACCGAGAGTGCCGCCGGGGACGGCGTACTTCATGGCGACAGTCACGACGGTGCCGCGACCGGCGGGCTCATCGGTGAAGATCACCGATCCCTTGGTGATCACCCGCGAGCCCCGCACGGAGTGCCAGGCGATCAGCTCGTTGGGCCGTTCGTCGATGACCTCGGCCGTCCATTCGATCTCGGTGAAGGGGGCCTTCGCCTTCCAGCGCGAGTGGTACTCGTCGATCGCCCGCACCGACTCCACATGGATCATGAAGTTGGGCAGGTTCTCGACGTCGCGCCAGTACCGGTAGACCTCTTCGCGGGGCCGGTTGATCGTGACCGAGGCGTGGAGCGACATCAGGCTGCGGTGGCGTGTGGCACGCAGCGCCGTGACCAGGTCGACGGCGGTGATGCCCGCCACCACGGCCGTCGCCGCCGCGGTGGTCAGGTCTCCGTTGCGTGTGGGGATCTCTCTGCGTAGTCGCCCCAGCATGGGTGTCCGGTCCAGCATGCGCGTTCGGCGCCGCTTGCGTGTTCGGCCGGTCATCGCCCTGCTCAACAGCACCAGGTCCACCGCGTCGCCGGCGACCCGGCTCCACGCCCAGCGCGTGGGGGTCGCCCCGTTCAGAAGCGTGGCCGCGTGCATCAGCTCGCGTGCGCCCATCGCCGCCGATATGGCGCGAGCCCCGTTGGCCCCCCGGAGCCTGGCCATGGCCCGCGGCGCGACGAGCTGCGCCGCTCCCAGTGTCAGGCCGGCCCAGCCCAGAGCACGTTCCACCTTGTCAGCTTTTTTCCTCATCATTCCTCGCTTTTGCTTTAATCCCCGTACGGCGGCCGCCGCTTACAGCCATGGTCCGCAAACAATGGTCCGCAAACAATGCGATTCCCCTCATGGCCGAAATACCCCGCGAGCCGGGCAATACCCTTTTAGCCCGCGACAACACCATTTCCACGTCCGGTGCCCGGAGAACGGCACCCCGGCCCCGCCG
The DNA here is from genome assembly GCF_900100605.1 of Sinosporangium album. Taxonomy (GTDB): domain Bacteria; phylum Actinomycetota; class Actinomycetes; order Streptosporangiales; family Streptosporangiaceae; genus Sinosporangium; species Sinosporangium album. The sequence continues at coordinate 383,135 of NZ_FNCN01000002.1, forward strand.
TACCAGGCAGCACCCGGCGGCGCGGTTCCGGACGGCGCGGCCCTGAACGGCGCGGCCCTGAACGGCGCGGCCCTGAACGGCGTGGCCCCGGAAATACGAAGGCGCCCCGCCTGAGCGGGGCGCCTGGACGAGCTGACGGTCGGGCCCGGCTATGAAAGGTCATCCTTCACGCGGAGCCTGGGACCGCGGCCGTTCTACTGGGCAGCGGTGGAGATGCATCTACCGCTGCCGGCTCCCAGGCCGAGTACGCCGACGGAGGTGCCGCACACGGGTGCTGACGCGTTGACGGGTACGTTGGCGCTGACCGGCACGGTGACGTGGGTGCGGTGGAGGAGGGCGTTGCTGATGTCCGTGGGCCCGTGTCCCGCCAGCGCGGGGGCGGCGAAGGCGGCGAGGGCCGCGCCGGTGGTGAGGGCGAGGGCGGCGATTCTGGTTGAGCGTCGCATGATCGAGCCTTTCCGGAACAGAAGGATGTTGTTGGGGGGTGCTCCGAAGTCCGAGACCCTATTGCACGTTCAGTAACAGAGTAAATGCATAGAGTGGCGAAGGAAAGGTCAAATCTGTAGCGCAAGGCGGTGAACGGAGAAGATGAGGTGGATCTTTCCGCTGTAAGCCCCGTGAAAGCTAGAGCTTTTAGGGGCACTCATCCCCATAATGGACACGCGGATACATGCAGATACTGGTGATGTGTGAATGGTCCCCTAGATTTCAGCCGCCCCCGACAGCGCCCGATTTTCATGCCGCATCCCCATAAACCACACAACATTCCGCCGCCCGCACACGTGACGTCCCCGCACACGCGATGTCCCCGCACACCCGCCCTCCCCGGACGCCGGCGGCCTCCTACGGCTCCTCCCCGGCGGCCACGGCGAGCAGCACATCACCGTGACACGGTTGATCAAGATGACACCAGCACGCAAGATCCCGCCCCGCGAGCTCCTCACGGGCCCGCACGACCAGATCGGGCCGCCCGGCCAGATAACCGCGGTACATCTCCACCGACTCCGCGCGGTCCTTGGCCTCCCGCCCCACATGGAATGGATTGTGGAACGGGCTCTGCTTCATCCCGGGCGCGCCCCGGCCCACATAGACCGCCCCTTCGGGCACATGGCCGTGGTAGAGATCCCCTTCGACCTTCACACGTTGTGGCATGCGGCATTCTCCGTCACCCCGCCCCGCCGGCGCACGTGCCCCAGCCCGTGACCCACCCTTCCGAGCTACCCGGCGGAGCCCGTCAGCGTCGACACCTCGACCCTCCCCCGCCCCGCCGAGCGCAGCGCTGCGCTCTGGCGAGATCGCCGGCCGCCTGTGTCAGATGAGCTTTCCCATCCACATGCGCAGACCAAGGTCGTCGAGTTCCATCAGATTCTCCCGAGGGGACCGTCGCCTTCGGGCGGCGGGGGAATCGGGAGCGGGAGGGCCGCCAAGGCCCGAGTGTGCCCTGACCTGTCCGGTCCGCGCGTCGGAGGTCTGCGGTCTTGGGCGTGTCGGATGTGCGGCGGCGTCACGATGACCGGGTGACCCGCCAGGCACGCACCTCCCCGGGTGCGGCGTACGACCTCGGACACCGCGTGGGGCTGTGTGCCGCGACCTTGGCCAGTGCTTCAGGATCTGTCACCGTCTCGCCTTGGAACCAGAACTCGCCGGTTTCCTCGTCCACGAAGACCGCCGGGCACTCGTTCACAGGGGTGACGGGGGTGATACCTACGAAACTCAGCCGCACTGTGCCCTCCGTTGTCTGGTGTGTGACCAAAGGTGACCAGGGCAACCCTAGCCTTCCGGGCCACTCTTGTGAGATCAAGAGATCTCCGAGGTGTTTCGACCCCACTGTCTGCGCTTGGGTGGCGATGGGGGAGGGGTGAGGGCAGGGGGTCACGGGTTATGGGCGGACTATGGGGGGCAACCCCCGGGTGCGTTCGCTCTCGCAGGGTTGGCGGCGGGGGATGGGCCGCGTACGGTTAGCCTGCCAATCTTGCCGTCCAGGACGGTGCCATGACGCAGCGTAATTCCGAATTAGAGGTCCTGCTCACAGAGGCGGGCTACTCACATGCCGCGCTCGCTCGGCAGATCAAGCTTCTCGGCCAACGAGAGCATGGTCTAGATCTACGCTACGACTACCGTGCGGTTCGGCGCTGGCTAGTCGGGGCTGTCCCCGAGGCTCCCACTCCGGCTTTGATCGCCACTATCTTCACCCGAGCCCTCGGCCGGCCCATCGGGTGCGAACAACTCGGGTTCAACTCCGCAGCCTCGGTCAGGCGATCTCTCCTTCTGCCGATTTCTCCGAGCACTAGCGTGGAGACCGTTGTCGAGTTATGGAGGGCCGCCGTCGTGGACCGCCGGAAATTTCTCGCCCAAGCGGCGTTCACTGGAGTCGCTGCGCTGGAAGCAGTGATCGACTGGCGGTTCTCTCCTCCCTCAGCAGCCCCGGCCCAAGCCGCAGGGACCGTGACCGTCCACGAGGGTGATGTGGAGCGGCTTCGTCGAGCACGTGTCGAGTTCGCCGATCTCGACCACGCTCACGGCGGTGGCCACGCTCTTGGATGGCTTCAGCAGTACCTGCACCAGGAGGTCGCGCCGCTTCTTCAGGGGCGCTACAGGGACAAGATCGGCCGGAACCTTTTCCTTGCGGCGGCTACCTTGTCCAACGTTGCTGGGTGGATGGCCATGGATGCCGGTCAGCATGGACTCGGTCAACGCCACTACACCCAGGCCATCGCATTGGCCAAGCATGCCGGCGCTGACGCGTTCGCCGCCTGCGCCTCGGGAAACCTGGCGACGCAGGCGCTGTTCCTGGGGCAAACACAGACCGCTATTCGGCTCACGCGGGCAGCACTCGACAGCAGCACATCTCTGCCCGCAGCGCTCATCGCGCAGATCGCCACCACAGAGGCTCGCGCGCACGCTCTCACTGGCGACGCCTACGAGACCATGCGCCTACTTCGCGAGGCAGATGAGGCGATGACACGTGCGCAGCCAGAAGCTGATCCAGAGTGGTTGGCTCCGTGGACTGAAGCCCATCACGCCGGCGGCGCCATGCACGCCCTACGTGATCTTGGTCGGGTGGCTGAAGCCCAGCAGCGGGCTTCTGACGCGTTGGCGGCGCCGAGTGGCAACGTTCGTACTCGAGCCCTGCATCAGGTACTTCAGGCCAGCGTTTTGGCACGCTCTGGCGAGCTGGACGGTGCTTGCGAGACCGCAACAGAAGTGCGCAACTCTGCGGCAGGTCTGCGATCGAAGCGTCTCAACCAGAGACTGGCCGAGCTGATGGAACTCTTGGACGAGCACCAGGATGTTGGTGTTGTTCGGGACTTTTTTGCTGCCAGTCGTTAGTTCAGAGCGGGAATCCCGTTCTCGCCCTGTTCATGTCGTTAGAGACTCGTTTGTCCTGTGTGTCACGCCAGTCTGGCAGGGAGGGGGGGTGATGCCGAGCAGGGGGCTGCCGGGGCTGATTCGTAGGTCCGACGCTCTAACGCAAAACGGCCTGACACCCATCAGGGTGCCGGGCCGTTCTGTTCCTGCCGACGCTGCTATGCGATCACAAACAACGACAAGCAACCACTGGGGTTTCCCAGCTCGGCGCCCGATTCAGGGAAGATTGCCAAGGTCGGAAAGGGCGGTCGTCACACGTCGTAGAACTGACATATTCACGCAATTGACCAGGCGATTCCTTGATCCTTCAGTGCCCTGTTCGGTCGCTGTTCGGTCTCCCGCTTACCGTGCCAAGACGGGGACTCTCCCGCCGCGCTGACGCCGAGGTGAGCCTGCAGTGCTGCTCGTCCCCCACCGCCTTCTGACGCCTGGACCAGGTGAAAAGTACACGCCTGAAGCCATTGGCGTGAGGCTTATCGACCTCACCGAACGCCATGTCGATGGCTTTCCGAGTCCGGTCCTCGCTGCCTGCCATCAGGTGCGTGTACGTGCGCAACGTGTAGCCCGGGTCTTGGTGCCCGAGGTACTCGGCCAGCGCCTTGATGGACTCGCCAGCGTGGAGCAAGGTGCTGGCGAAGTGGTGCCGCAGCGCATGCATGCCGTGCTTGCGGAACTCCTGGTTGCGCCGGCCTGGGATCGGGGCGGGCCGATCCTTGGCCCTCCCTGCCAGACTGGCGTGACACACAGGACAAACGAGTCTCTAGCGACACGAACAGGGCGAGAACGGGATCTCCGCAACAGTGACCTTGAGCATGACCGACCTGACCACCCCGGCCAGGCATGATGGCCAGGTGGGCAGCACACCTTCCAATCCCCCCGGGCCCGGCGGCCGGGCCCGGCGGCGTACCTTCACCGCCGAATACAAACTCGCGATCCTGGAGGAATACGAACACGCCGACGCACAGGGCCGCGGCGCCATGCTACGCAGGGAGAAACTGCTCACCTCCCACATCTCCGAATGGCGCCGAGCCCGCGACGGCGGCGCCCTGCAAGCACTCGAACCCAGAACCCGCAAACCCGCCAGAACCGCAACCGAGATCGAGAACGAGAAACTCCGCAAAGAACGCGACAGACTCGCCAAAGAACTGGCACAGGCCAAAGCAGCCCTGGAGATCGTGGGAAAAGCGCACGCTTATGCGGGTGATCGCTGTCAAGCGACCGTGTCGTTGAGCGTGTCGATGGCCTTGGCGTATGCAGCTTGACGGTCGATGTCGCCGTGGCGTT